>NZ_MBUA01000013.1 GCF_014332695.1 Flavihumibacter stibioxidans
CGTTGGCTGCTATTTAGACAGACCACAATAATTTGAAATCATTTTAAGACCATCAAAACTTTTAAATCACCAATGCGACTTACAAAGACTGAAATGTTTACAATGCTTTCCTTAGTTGCACCTTATTTTTTTGCATTATTATTTTTCAGACACACAGACATTTTTACTTTTTTAGGGCTTATAGGATTTTGTGCATTATTTATTATCGGCTGTTTGATAATTCTTCTATTGACAAAACAGACAAAATTTAGAAAGTTATATTACTTTATTGCAACTGCCATTAGTGTGACAATATTTTTAACTTGTAGAGATGGGCTTATTAATACAGCTGACAAAATATTCTTTTCAATTCACAAATCTCGAATGACTGAAACTGTTGTAGCAATTGAAAAGGCACGACAAGAAAATAAACAAATTGAAATTCCGCAATTAAGCTTTGCTGCTGTTGACACACTTGAAAGTGGAGAAGTAATTTTTACATTAGACGGAATGCTTGATAACTGTGTAGGAATTGCATATTCAAAAGACAATACTAACCCAGGATATACTAACTGTGGACGAATTATAGAATGGAAAAAAATTGACGATCATTGGTATTTGTGGTACACAACGTAGAATAAAACAGCAGCCAACATATGGTTTTGTGCAAGTTGGGCTAGACGGAATTCGCCATCAACTTTTGTACTACTATTTAACTTAAGTTCCAGCTCGACAGAACGCTATTGAGCAAAAGAATAAATCATCAACTTTTACCTACACATTTGGCTGACGTTTACAAGCAGACGGAACTCGAAATCCCCAACCTGCACAAAGCCTCGAACGTTATGGGCAATGCATGGTCCCAATCGCTAAAGTCAATAGTTAATGATTCAATCAAAATACATACTTGATATCCTAGATCTAACATTTGACGGTTTAGACTTTGAAGATTCGTTGCGGAAGCAAATCCCTTTTCTGTCGGAGAAACACGAAGAACATACAGGTATTGGACTCATTATCGACTTTCTGGTCGAGCCAGGCATCGAGTTATATAGATCCAGCGCTGATAAAGCACAGAATTTGGACACTCAAGGAAATAGAACCGAAATGCTAAATGGTGTTGAAATCAAGAACGAAGAGTTGAAGGTCTTGGCCGATGCAACGGTTCATTTAACGAATGGGATTATCGATTGTGTTGAGATTCTCAACAAGAATGGCGAAATGTATCCGTTAAAGGAACTACAAGAATACGAGTTAACTCAACTCTGGTTGGATATCACCCAACGACGATCAATTAAGAAACGAAAGCTTTAATCGCGGCAAGCACTGCCCATAACAACTAAGCTTCGTCGGGTGCGAAGCGCCAACGATGAAGCGGATGTTGCACGGAACCTTGGTAGCCGGGCTATTACTTATGGGGTTTGAATAGTAGAAGTTACTGGTTTAAGAAATGAAAACCGGAGGATTAAACTGATCTGGAGTTGCATGATGGATTTACTCCCTTCAAAAGGATAGCTAATTTTATTCCGGATCAGGATTTTCTATTGATTCTCCTGGCAATCATGCAATGTTTTCATAGGTAATGGATATAAAATTCCCAGGCCTGTTCGGCAATCAGCTTTCAAAGGGTCGTCTTTACATTTGATGTTACCTGGTTCAATATTGCAATAGGTGGTCCCCGATGATCAAAATCCATCACGTGTTGCATGCGGCCTTTTTTGCAACAGGGACAGCTGGCTTCAATTGGTACGGATAGTTCTGCAGTAGGTTGCTCTTTTTTGTTGCGGTTCTGCTTCGGAGTTAATTGTTCCCGGATCGTTGGAAGTGATGTCTGCTTTACCGCATTACTCAACATCCCATAATGCCGAATCCGCACAAATCCTTTAGGCAGGATGTGCAGCGCAAAGCGCCGGATAAATTCTACTGCAGATAAACACATTTCTTTTTTAGTACCTGCCTGTCGGTAATCCTTGTAGGTAAACTGAACAGTTTGATCATTGACTGCCGTGATGCGATGATTGCTGATCGCAATCTTATGCGTATAGCGTCCCAGGTATTCAATCACCTGGTCAGGTCCACCGAAAGGACGTTTGGCATACACTACCCAGGGGGTAGCAAAAAGCTGGTTGAAAAATTCCGGTGGCTGCTCCGGAAACGCTTTTCGCAAGGCTGCTGCATACCGGGCCCGGAATACCGCACTCAGGGCTTTTACCGGATAGAGGAACTTGCCTTTGCAGCGGGTGCTTTTCCAATGGCCCGTAGAAGTGATACCCCCACCCGGAACGATACAATGCAGGTGCGGATGCAGGGTGAGTGTTTGTCCCCAGGTATGCAGGATGCTGATCATACCGGTTTGAGCACCAAGGTGTTTTGGATCCGATGCAAAAGATTGAATCGTACTCCAAACGGTTGAGAATAGCAAACCATAAACAACAGCCGGTTTATGCAACGCCAGTTGATTGATCGCCTCCGGTAATGTAAACACCACATGATAGTACGGAACAGGCAATAGTTCTTCCTGCCGGGCCGCCATCCAGGCTTCCCGCTGCTGTCCCTGGCACTTGGGACAGTGGCGATTGCGGCAACTGTTATAGCTGATACGCAGGTGCCCGCAACTATCGCACTGATCAATATGCCCGCCCAGTGCTGCCGTTCTGCAGCGCCGGATCGCATGCAGGGTGCGCCACTGCCAACTGTTTAAGGATAGTTGCTCATTTGCTCGCTCCCAGTGCAGGTTCAGAATAGTGGCCAGTTCAAAAGCCGGTTGCACGGTTTACCTGCCGTAAAGCTGATCCAGCACGCTGAGGGGTGGTCGATCAACGGGTTGCGCAACATGTAAATAAATCATCGTGGTATCGATGCTCTCATGGCCCAAGAGTTTTTGGATGGTCATGATATCGATGCCAGCTTCCAATAAATGCGTGGCATAGGTATGACGAAGGGTATGAACCGATACTTCTTTTTTAATGCCTGCCTGTTTGACTGCCTGGGTAACGGCCCACTGCACACCACGTTGGGAATAGCGGCTGTCAAAATCGCCTCCTTTGCGGCCTTCAATTGAAGGATCGCCTTTGCCATTGAAGAGCCACTTAACAGGACCTTCGGCATCGATGTATTTTTGAAGTCCGGCTGCCAGTACCGAGCCAATAGGAACATAGCGATCTTTCTTGCCCTTGCTTTGCCGGATGTGCAACATGCGGCGGTTCAGATCAATGTCTTTGAGTTGCAGGCTACGCACTTCCATACAGCGAAGGCCACAGTCATACAGTAGAGCGATCAGGATCCGGTGCTTAAGCAAAGTAGGTGTGTGCAGCAGCCGTTTTACTTCTTCCCGGCTCAGAATTACCGGAAGTTTTTCTTCCCGTTGAATGGCAGGCAGGGCAATGCGTTTGTCATCCAGTCCTTCCAGCCGGAATACAAACCGAAGGCCATACACAGTGTGTTTGAAATAGGATTCCGAAGGCGTGTTGTGTTGTTGCTGCAGGAGATACAGGTAATCTTCAATCTGATCTTCATCGAGTTCAGTAGGCAGCGTGTTGAAATGTAAGGCCATCTGTGCCAGGTGCCGGGCGTAATTGTTGAGGGTGCTTTCGCTTCTGCCGGATGTCTTCATGCGACGCTTGAGCCGCTTGAATAAATCATGAAAACCAGTTACATTAGCACATGCCTGGGCAACCAGTGTAGAGGGACGCGGAGAACGGTTTGTAGTAGTCATAAATTTTGATTTTTGTTATATCAAAAAGCTACAAAC
>NZ_MBUA01000014.1 GCF_014332695.1 Flavihumibacter stibioxidans
AACAACTAAGCTTCGTCGGGTGCGAAGCGCCAACGATGAAGCGGATGTTGCACGGAACCTTGGTAGCCGGGCTATTACTTATGGGGTTTGAATAGTAGAAGTTACTGGTTTAAGAAATGAAAACCGGAGGATTAAACTGATCTGGAGTTGCATGATGGATTTACTCCCTTCAAAAGGATAGCTAATTTTATTCCGGATCAGGATTTTCTATTGATTCTCCTGGCAATCATGCAATGTTTTCATAGGTAATGGATATAAAATTCCCAGGCCTGTTCGGCAATCAGCTTTCAAAGGGTCGTCTTTACATTTGATGTTACCTGGTTCAATATTGCAATAGGTGGTCCCCGATGATCAAAATCCATCACGTGTTGCATGCGGCCTTTTTTGCAACAGGGACAGCTGGCTTCAATTGGTACGGATAGTTCTGCAGTAGGTTGCTCTTTTTTGTTGCGGTTCTGCTTCGGAGTTAATTGTTCCCGGATCGTTGGAAGTGATGTCTGCTTTACCGCATTACTCAACATCCCATAATGCCGAATCCGCACAAATCCTTTAGGCAGGATGTGCAGCGCAAAGCGCCGGATAAATTCTACTGCAGATAAACACATTTCTTTTTTAGTACCTGCCTGTCGGTAATCCTTGTAGGTAAACTGAACAGTTTGATCATTGACTGCCGTGATGCGATGATTGCTGATCGCAATCTTATGCGTATAGCGTCCCAGGTATTCAATCACCTGGTCAGGTCCACCGAAAGGACGTTTGGCATACACTACCCAGGGGGTAGCAAAAAGCTGGTTGAAAAATTCCGGTGGCTGCTCCGGAAACGCTTTTCGCAAGGCTGCTGCATACCGGGCCCGGAATACCGCACTCAGGGCTTTTACCGGATAGAGGAACTTGCCTTTGCAGCGGGTGCTTTTCCAATGGCCCGTAGAAGTGATACCCCCACCCGGAACGATACAATGCAGGTGCGGATGCAGGGTGAGTGTTTGTCCCCAGGTATGCAGGATGCTGATCATACCGGTTTGAGCACCAAGGTGTTTTGGATCCGATGCAAAAGATTGAATCGTACTCCAAACGGTTGAGAATAGCAAACCATAAACAACAGCCGGTTTATGCAACGCCAGTTGATTGATCGCCTCCGGTAATGTAAACACCACATGATAGTACGGAACAGGCAATAGTTCTTCCTGCCGGGCCGCCATCCAGGCTTCCCGCTGCTGTCCCTGGCACTTGGGACAGTGGCGATTGCGGCAACTGTTATAGCTGATACGCAGGTGCCCGCAACTATCGCACTGATCAATATGCCCGCCCAGTGCTGCCGTTCTGCAGCGCCGGATCGCATGCAGGGTGCGCCACTGCCAACTGTTTAAGGATAGTTGCTCATTTGCTCGCTCCCAGTGCAGGTTCAGAATAGTGGCCAGTTCAAAAGCCGGTTGCACGGTTTACCTGCCGTAAAGCTGATCCAGCACGCTGAGGGGTGGTCGATCAACGGGTTGCGCAACATGTAAATAAATCATCGTGGTATCGATGCTCTCATGGCCCAAGAGTTTTTGGATGGTCATGATATCGATGCCAGCTTCCAATAAATGCGTGGCATAGGTATGACGAAGGGTATGAACCGATACTTCTTTTTTAATGCCTGCCTGTTTGACTGCCTGGGTAACGGCCCACTGCACACCACGTTGGGAATAGCGGCTGTCAAAATCGCCTCCTTTGCGGCCTTCAATTGAAGGATCGCCTTTGCCATTGAAGAGCCACTTAACAGGACCTTCGGCATCGATGTATTTTTGAAGTCCGGCTGCCAGTACCGAGCCAATAGGAACATAGCGATCTTTCTTGCCCTTGCTTTGCCGGATGTGCAACATGCGGCGGTTCAGATCAATGTCTTTGAGTTGCAGGCTACGCACTTCCATACAGCGAAGGCCACAGTCATACAGTAGAGCGATCAGGATCCGGTGCTTAAGCAAAGTAGGTGTGTGCAGCAGCCGTTTTACTTCTTCCCGGCTCAGAATTACCGGAAGTTTTTCTTCCCGTTGAATGGCAGGCAGGGCAATGCGTTTGTCATCCAGTCCTTCCAGCCGGAATACAAACCGAAGGCCATACACAGTGTGTTTGAAATAGGATTCCGAAGGCGTGTTGTGTTGTTGCTGCAGGAGATACAGGTAATCTTCAATCTGATCTTCATCGAGTTCAGTAGGCAGCGTGTTGAAATGTAAGGCCATCTGTGCCAGGTGCCGGGCGTAATTGTTGAGGGTGCTTTCGCTTCTGCCGGATGTCTTCATGCGACGCTTGAGCCGCTTGAATAAATCATGAAAACCAGTTACATTAGCACATGCCTGGGCAACCAGTGTAGAGGGACGCGGAGAACGGTTTGTAGTAGTCATAAATTTTGATTTTTGTTATATCAAAAAGCTACAAACCGTTCCCCGAATTTGAGTAGGAAAGGCTACCGAAGGTTTAGTGCAACATTGCATTGCATCAATGGCGGGTGACGGAATATATGTTGAACTTTGGGAACTGTATTGAACTGTTGTTCCGGGCTTGACGAAATGAATTGAGCGATAGAACATCTTTTGAACTTTATATCTTTATTCAGCTTTGGTATCGGCAGACGGAATTCTATACCGCCACTGCTGCAATGCCTTCACGTTGGTGGCAATTAAAATTGACACACCCTAATATGCAAAGCGAAAAAAGACAGCATCTATTCAGAAAATGCTTATGAGACTTTCGACATTTTTACTTCTTTTCAATTGTTTAAACTCGTTTGCACAAACAAATAATTACCAAAACTTACTTGACACCGCTATAGGAGGACACGGAAGTCTGTTTCTTTATTCGAAACCCTTAAAAGTAACACGACTTGACATAAAAGAATTGTGGTTTTATTTTGAAAATGCAAGAGAGTATTCTAATCAAAAGCTGGACACAGTAATGTTCTCTCAAATTATTCAAAATTCTTTAGTTGCGGACACAACTTTATGGTCAGACAATGAACTACCGAAATTTATATTAATTAATGATAGAGCAGCGACCGTTTCCAAAAGGTACGTAGTTGAGAAATTCAAATTGACTGACAAAAAGCAAATCAAATATTTCACCAAATACGTAAACAAATTTAACACAACAGATATTTCAGACCGAGTTATTTGCTACTATTCAAGACCGATTTTTGACAATACAAAAACATTCGCAATAGTTCAGTGGGACAACGGACACAGTTATCTTGGCGGTGGCGGTGGCATTATGCTTTATCAACAGCAAAGCGACAAGACCTGGAAAGAACATTGTGTGATACTTAACTGGCGATATTAACTGCCACCAACA
>NZ_MBUA01000015.1 GCF_014332695.1 Flavihumibacter stibioxidans
ATCAGGCGGCTGGCCCAGCGGGACATCAGCTATGGCCCGCCTTTGCGTAAATACCTGAACGTTGGCTGCAACTATTGACACCCTCTACCAAAAATGAAGTTTAAAGTTTTAGCATATACATTTTCATTGCCATTACTTTGGTTGACAATATTGCTTTTGCAACTTATTGTTCCAAACGTTGGAATATCTCATATATTTTCCACTGCTTTTCTCATTGGGCTTTTAGGTGGTTCTTTGGTAGGGCGTTTTTCTCTCTCCAGTAAATACTTAACCAGCTTAATAGTTGACGGCGAAAAATTAATACTGACCTACATGACCCCATTAGCTCGAAAACGTCATATAACTATTCCATTAGACGCCTTAGCTGATATAAAAGTGAAAGAGAAAATATTCTTAATTAGTGATTTTACGTCATTAAAATTATCCTTTAACGAAAATGAAATAAAGTTTTATCTTTTTGATAGTGAAGTAAAGCGAGCTTCTCAAATACTATTACAGATTTTCGCTGATAAACAGATAGCAAGTTGAACATCACACATAGCTGCAGCCAACAAGGGCATTTGGCTTACCAGGGCGGGACGTTGGAACTTCAACAGTAGATCATTGATGAGCATCGGCCCGAACTTGTCACGGTTTCAATTTGGCTTTTGGTTATAAATATGAACATTTGTAATTAAATATATCGGTTGAGCCGAGCGGGACGTTAGTAATGGCCCTGGCAAGCCAAATCCCGAAACGTTAGCAGCCATTGTTCGGACTTTCCTTTAATTTTAGAATCGAATGAGAAACCCTTACCACTATTTATTCTATTATACTCAGTTCAATGTCAATAAGGTACGACCTCTTAATTCACGAGAATCAGCAATTCTCTATGTTAGTGCAATTTTGTTCTTTCTAACAATGCCTTTTATTGCCCTAGGAACAGCTGAACTGATTGGCAAAGAATTAAAAGTGGTATTTTACGCAGTGATATTAGGCTATGGCTACCTGATTTATTACCTGAATAAAAGCTATTTCGAAAGGAAAAAAGTATATATACAGGTGACAAACAAATACAAAGGGCAAAGTAGTACACAAATCTTAGTGGGAAGAACGGTTGCTTGGCTTTCCTTAACTGCATCCTTCGTCCTCTTCGTTTGGATTTTGGGAAAGCTCTAAATACGGCTGCTAACAAGGGCATTTGGCTTACCAGGGCGGGACGTTGGAACTTCAGCTGTAGATCATTGATGAGCATTGGCCCGAACTTGTCACGGTTTCAATTGAGCTTTTGATTATAAATATGGACATTAGTAAATAATATATCGGCTGAGCCGGGCGGGACGTTAGTAATGGCCCTGGCAATACAAATACGTCAACGTTAGCGGTCATTGTAAACAACTCTCTATAATATTCAACTGGCACTAAAGTGATAGAAACGAACAGGCTTATTTTGAAACCTTTGACTTATGAACAATTAGTAAAGTATACTAAATGCGACGATTCATTGGAAGAGGAATTGAACCTTAATAAAACATCAAGAACTATTTCACCTGAACTTAAAGAAGCATTAGAACAAACTATTTTGCCGAATGTAGCTGACAAATCCAAGAATTACTTGTATTCAACACTTTGGACTGCAATTTCAAAAACAGAAAACAAAATGGTCGGTGACTTATGTATAATAGGCGCACCGAATGCACTGGGCGAAATCGAAATTGGCTATGGTACTTATGATGAATTTCAGAATAATGGCTTTATGACAGAAATTGTAAGTGGTATAATTGAATGGGCAAAAAATCAACCTGAAGTAAAATCAATAATAGCTTCGACGGAAAAGACAAACAATGCTTCATTTAAGGTTCTTGAAAAAAACGACTTTCTGAAGATTGGCGAAACAGAAACATCATTTAATTGGCAACTAAGACTAAACAAAGACCAGGTTTCATGAGAATCAAAACAACGAACCGCTAACAAGGGCATTTGATTTACCAGGGCGGGACGTTGGAACTTCAGCTATAGATCATTGATGAGCATCGGCCCGAACTTGTCACGGTTTCAATTTGGCTTTTGGTTATAAAGATGAACTTTTGTAAATTAATATATCGGCTGAGCCGGGCGGGACGTTAGTAATGGCCCTGGCAAACCAAATCCCTAATCGTTGGCTGCAATTTTAACAAACATAAAAATGAAACAAATAATTCAATGGATTGGACACTAGTTATAATTCAGGGAATTGTTATCGCCGGCTTCACCAGTTGGATAAACTACTTAGTAGGAAGATGGCAAAAAAAGCTTGATTTTCATTATGACTATAAAAAGTATATACTGGAAAAAAGGAAGGATGCGTACTCTTCAATAGAAAAGGCTTTTAACGAACTCAGGAATATCGAAAAAAATTATAACGTAGCGGACATTTCCCAGTCAAACAAAATTCTGAGACGAGTTATTGAATCGACCCAATCATCAATCTGGGCAACTCCAGAACTATTAATTAAGCTCAAAGACTTGCAAATGTTTTTTGCAGAACTCCTTGTTTTTAACAACATGAGTTCGTTTGAAGAGGGCCAAGAAATGACCCCAACAGACATTAAAAGGTTTTGGGACACTTTCCGAAAAAAACACTCAAAATATCAAGAGCATTTAAATGGACTAGAGACGGTCTTTTTTTCTGACCTAATGAACTTAAATGATATTGATAAGTTCATTAAAGTGCGATCAACCTGGAAGGGGTTTTCTATCGATCCTAATATAACTCAATAAAAACTGCAGCCAACAAGGGCATTTGGCTTACCAGGGCGGGACAATGGAACTTCAGCAGTAGAACAATGATGAGCATTGGCCCGGGCTTGTCACGGTTTCAATTAGGCTTTTGGTTATAAATATGGACATTAGTAAATAATATATCGGCTGAGCCGGGCTGGACGTTAGTAATGGCCCTGGCAAACCAAATCCCTAATCGTTA
>NZ_MBUA01000016.1 GCF_014332695.1 Flavihumibacter stibioxidans
ACCCAACCTGTAATGCACTATTGGTGGAGCAGTCTGAAAGTGCGGGGGTCTTAAAGTGTAAGTGGCAAAACCAATATCAAGGTGGTCAGTTTTCGGTGTAACAGTCCCTTTGAAACGAAAGCAGGTTCTGGTGCACGATACCCCTGGAGGCAAAGTGCCTGACTATTGTGTTACACCGCGTGTTGAGTGTGCAGCATTTCTGTGGTTAGGCAAGGTGGGCGATTAGGAAACAGAGACAACCAATAGGACACAAAAACGCCGCACTCCGCTACTGCAATACTATGGCGCGGTGTAAGGTGTGGTGCAAAAGAGCTGAAAACAAACTTTTGGACAATAGCTCCTGCAGTTACTCTGGAAGTGCAAAGGTTACAACTGGGGTGAAGCTCTGAAGAATCATTGAGCAGGTTGTTAATGTATAGGCAGGGTCCAGTAACCATTCGCATAACAGGCGTATTGGCAAAAGGCAGGGCGGGACATCAAAGGCCATCGACATTGGAACTATGATCGGCATCGGATCAGGCTTGTCACGTTTTCAATTGGGCTTTTGAAAATAAACATGAACATTTGTAAATAAATAATCGGCTGGGCCGGGCGGGACGTTAGTAATGGCCCTGCTTTCGCCAATCCGTAACCGTTGTCCGCTACTGGTTTCCAAGATCGGTCACCGATAATGCGAATGATCCCACAGTGCTTTTCATTGCTACTATGTACTGTTGAATTTAATCATGGCCGGACAATTAAACTTCAGCAACTGTTGGCTAACTTAACCGGATGTGTACAGGAATCCTTACAAGCTTGACAGGAAGTATGCCGACGGCTGTTTTTCAAATCGACTCTGCAAATTGAAATGGACATAAAATAATTGTATCGCAGCGTACAACAAGGGCATTTGGCTTACCAGGGCGGGACAATTGAATTTCAGCTGCAGATCAATGATGAGCATCGGCCCACGCTTGTCACGGTTTCAATTTGGCTTTTGGTTATAAATATTAACATTTGTAATTAAATATATCGGCTGAGCCGGGCGGGACGTTAGTAATGGCCCTGGCAAGCCAAATCCCTAATCGTTATACGAAACGGTATTGCTGTCAATCGGAAAGAACAACAAGAGCAACACCTAGCCCTCAAAGGTTGTAGCAATGAATGGTTAACAGGCTGTGGGTGCGGGGGTTTCAGGTTGTATATATCAAAGCCAATAGCAAGGTGGGCGACCTTATGTAAAAAGATCCGTTGAATTGTATAGGTTACAATGTGCACGATACCCCCGGCTGCAAACTGCCAGATAAAAGTGTTACACCGCCTGTTGTATGTTTGGCTTGTCTACGGATCGGTAAGGTGGGCAACATAAAAGTAGATACATTACCAGGACACAAAACCACCGCGTTACTGGGGTGCAACTACCAGCGATGGTGTATGGTGGGGTGCAAAAGTATAAGTGAGAATATGAATATTGAAAAGCCGCAGTTACTCTAATGTTTGCAGCGTTACGATTAAATGAAACTCTGATGTATTGTTATATATGCTGAATGAATATGGGCAATAATCGTCGTTGGCCGTTCGTATAACAGTGGTATTTGTATTACCAGGGCGGGACAATGNTGAATATGGGCAATAATCGTCGTTGGCCGTTCGTATAACAGTGGTATTTGTATTACCAGGGCGGGACAATGGAGCTTCTGCATTAGATCATTGATGAGCATCGGCCCAGTCTTGTCACGGTTTCAATTAGGCTTTTGATCATAAATATGGGCTTTTGATAATAATTAATCGACTGAGCCAGGCGGGACGTTAGTAATGGCCCTGGCAATACAAATACCTGTACGTTAACTGACACCCTCGTCCAACCACCCTGGTGGTGGGAGCAGTCTTAGTACCATCGAGCAGTTGCGCGGCAACAGCTCCGTAGGTGACACACTCCGTCAGGCCGGCGTATTGGAGTCAAAAATTGTGTGGTCATATTATTCAATACATGAAATTGGGTAGTAAGGGTTGGTCGTCTGTCGTTGCTTAGTTTGTCGATAGGTATTTGTACTAAATTATTTTCTGCAGTTCGTGAAAAGGAGTGGGCCGGGTGGGACGCCAACTCATTCAGTGATGAAAATAAGTCACCCTGGCCCGGAGAAACAATTGCTTCGAGTTCAGTAAAAAATATCTCTCTGTTGGTTCCCGTAATATCGTGGAGTTGATTTGTCGTCGCTAAAATGAATAGTCCAGAGGGTCTATTCAAAAGTATGATTGTAAGCCGGCCTGAGAAACCGGCATCATGTTGAAAGTATCCGGGCGTCAGTTAACATGGTATTTCCGCAAGGCGGGCGGGACCGGTGGAATTCGGCGATAGAATATGAATCAGCACTGGGCCAGGCTTGTCACGGTTTCAATATAGCTTTGGAATAAGACATTGAACAAATAATCAATAATCAGGCGGCTGGCCCAGCGGGACATCAGCTATGGCCCGCCCTGACGTAAATACCTG
>NZ_MBUA01000017.1 GCF_014332695.1 Flavihumibacter stibioxidans
CCATTGGGGTCATAGCTGATCCGCTCCCGGTATTCGGTGGTGCCGGCCGGGGTGAAGCTGCCGGCGGAGGGGTTCAGGCCATTGTACATATCCAGTGAAACCAGGCGGTTCAACTGGTCGTACTTATAGTTGTACACCTTGGTATTACCCAGTTGGGGAATATTAACCGCCATGGCCGCAATGTTTCCATTGTATAATGGTTTGGCATTCGTGGTCAGTGCACCCAGTACGGAGCTGGACTGCGGAGTAAACCAGATCGCTTTGTAATCGTTTTTGTAATAGTGCAGGCTGAAGCCGAATACATCCTGGGCGATGGGCCTGGGCTCTGTGGTATCCGTGCCGTTAGTAAGGCTGCCGCCCATTGCCGGGTTGACGCCCTTGAGCCAGCCCTGCAGGGTGTAGATATAATCCAGTCCCTGTACATTTAACTTACCAAGCGTGGTTCGGGCCAGGGGGCCATGGGCATAATACTGGTACAAGGCCTCCCGCTCCGGAAAGAGGGATAACATGATACTGTCCCGCCCGCTGTACACCTCCGTCAGGCGGTTTTCTGCATCGTATTTATACCGATGGTAGTAGGCATCTGGTTTGCCGGGCTGGTAGCTCACCTGGTTGACTTTGCCGCTGACCAGGTCAAAATCGTACACAATCTTCTTAAACCGGCTGCCCTCGCGGTTCATGGCATTGCCGATGCCATATTGGCTGCCAAAATCCTGCAATAAGGTATCCACATTGCCCTGCACATCGTAGCTGTAGTAGGTGGCCGTGGCCGGATAGGTATCCGATGCCTGGTTGATGACCTGGGTATAACTTACCCTGTTCCTCAGGTTCGATTGGTTCAGGGAATCCGTAATGGCCGGATAGGCCTGGTCATACACGGTTTGCGTTATCTGGTTCCGGTTGTTGGCGGCGGCATTCAGCCAGTTCTGGAGAGATGTAGTGCTTTTGGCGGTAGGGTCCGTCATGACCGAACCACCGGTGAGCTGGCCTACCTGCGTAATCCTTCCGAGGGAATCATACAGGGTATAACTATAGACATTGCCCTGGGTAAGCTGCTGGGCATTTTGGCTGATGGCCAGCCTGCCCAGGCGATCATACCAGAATTTACTCATGCCGGCATCGGGTGTTTTTTGAAGCACCACCTGGTTGAGGCTGTTATAGCTGTACCTAGTTACCAGCTTATGAACCATTGGCAGGGGGTTGCCGAGCTTCCTGAAATTCCGGGTGCTATCAAGCCAGGAGTTTCGATAAATGGGCTGAACCCCAGCCGGAGATACGGTCTTCACCAGGTTGCCCGCCTGGTCATAGTAGTACAAGGTGAAATGATATTCTTTTACGGCGCTGGAGTCGGTAAATGTTTCGGTTACCGCCCAATATTTAAATGGCCATTAGCAGGGGTAAATTTGCGCAGAAGTGGGGAACAGTTACAGCGGGAATTGAGAGATCATGGGATGGGTATTACAGAAAGGGGCGGAAGAATGGTAAAATCGAGTAAATTTGAGTATTAAACAATTGGCTATGTTTGGTGAAGCGAAAAAACTACATCTCATAGAGGAGATATTAAAGATCGAAAATGATGCTGTACTGGCAGCGGTGGAAACGGTGATAGCCAAAAGCAAATTGCATGTTATTGGCCGTAAGAGCTTCACTTCATTTGCCGGCATGTGGACTAAGGAAGAAGCAGATGAATTGGAAAAACAATAGAAGAAGGCTGCGAACAAATTCATCCTGATGACTGGAAGTAAATGCCTGCCGGATACCAGCGTAATTATCCATACGTTTAGAGAAAACAATGTTGTATCGGCACAATTGGATGCTGTCTCAGAAGTGTATGTACCATTGACTGTAATCGGGGAATTATTTTATGGTGCGTATAGGTCTGCTGAACCTGTGAAGCATATCAACCGGATGCAGCTTTTTATAAATAACTGTATTGTTTTGCAGCCGGACTCAAAGACAGCGGATATTTATGGTAGTATAAAAGCGGCGTTGATGAAAAAGGGGAAACCCATACCTGAAAATGATATCTGGATAGCAGCCATTGCACAGCAATACAATCTTCAGCTTTTTACAACGGACAAGCATTTTGCAGAAGTAGAGAGTATTGCTTTGTTTGGAACATAGAAAAGGAATTGTCTCCTAAAAACACAAGTTTATATCCGTCCTAAATATGGGAGGAGGTCAGTTGAGATGACCTTTAAAATTGCCCAGGTCTTTGATGTGCCCGTCGATTATTTACTCGGAGAAGGAAACCGCGCCACCTAGGATAAAGACACCGTTAAACGACTTGAAGACATCGAAGCG
>NZ_MBUA01000018.1 GCF_014332695.1 Flavihumibacter stibioxidans
TAATCGCCCACCTTGCCTAACCACGGAAATGCTGCACACTCAACACGCGGTGTAACACAACAGGCAGGCACTTTGCCTCCAGGGGTATCGTGCACCAGAACCCGCTTTCATTTCAAAGGGACTGTTACTTCGAAAACTGCCCACCTGGATGGTGGTTTTGCAACTTACACTTTAAGACCCCCGCACTTTCAGAATGCTCCACCAATAGTGCATTACAGGTTGGGGGCAGAGTAGCGAGGCCATTTCGCATAACGGCCGGGTATTTGTATTGCCAGGGCCATTACTAACGTCCAGCCCGGCTCAGCCGATTAATTATTATCAAAAGCCCATATTTATTTTCAAAAGCTAAATTGAAACCGTGACCAGCTTGGGCTAATGCTCATCATTGATCTACTGCTGAAGTTCAATTGTCCCGCCCTGGTAATTCAAATACACATGTTGGGCGTTCGCCGTATTTTCATTATTCCTCACCGAAATAATCATGATCAACTCTCTTTAAATCAAACGTAGTAAATGTTGAAACGCCAAGACCATAATCAATCATGTAGTTTGTTAATTGTTCGCCATCAATTAATATAACCTTTTTTGTAATCGTCTTTACATATTCAATCGCAGTTTCAGAAAATTTTGAAGTTGTTATGAAAACACCCTTAGTCGCTCTTTGACCATCTAACGCACCAACGAACGATTGAATATCTGGTCTTCCTACTGATTGGCTATCCCAACGTTTTGCTTGTATGTAAATAAAATCCAACCCGAGTCGATCTTCCTTTATAATACCATCAATTCCTCCATCACTAGTTAATCTTGTTGCTTTTCCTGCTTCTTTAATAGTACCACCATAACCCATTTTTACTAAAAGTTCAACTACTAAATTTTCAAAAAAGGCAGGAGTACATACTTTTACTTTAGAAAGCAATTCTAAAGCCAAATTTTTACGTATTTTCAAATAGCTGTTTGCAATAACCTCTTCTGGTGTTTCTTTCAATTCTATATCAACAGCATTGTCAATAATTTTTTCACTATCTTTTGTCCTTCCTATATTTTCCAAATAGACTGGAAATTGTTTTAAATAGCGAAGATTTATCTCTTTTGGCTTTTTACCTAGTGCATCTTTGCCAGTCTGCGAAATTCTAAAATGACCACGTTTTATATTTTCAATTAGGCCTGCCATTTTTAAGTGTGCCTTTGCCCAAAACACCCTATTATAAAATGTTTTCTGATTACCACTTGGCAAATATTGATTAGCTTCTTCGTCTGTCAAATTGAAAACCTTAGCTAAAGTGTCATGTGTTTCTGTTGTTGTATGCTCTTGTCCGTCTGCTATATGAAGCATAAACGGAAGCATGATAGTTTGGAAGTCTGGAATTGCCATTGGCAGTTAAGTTTTAGTGAAGGTTTTTTAGGTGACGCCCAACGTTCAGGTATTTGTATTGCCAGGGCCATTACTAACGTCCAGCCCGGCTCAGCCGAATATTATTTACTAATGTCCATATTTATAACCTAAAGCCTAATTGAAACCGTGACAAGCCTGGACTAATGCTCATCATTGATCTACAGCCGAAGTTCCCATGTCCCGCCCTGGTAATACAAATACACGTGTTATGCGAATGGTTTACGAGCCCCTGCCCATACATTAACAGCCGGTTGAACGATTGGTCAGAGCTTCACTCCGGTTGTAACATTCCGTCCTCCAGAGTAACTACAGGAGCCATTGTCCAAAGATTTGTTTCCAGCACTTTTGCACCCCACCTTACACCGCGCCTTGGTATGGCAGTAGCGGAGTGCGGTGTTTTTGTGTCCTATTGGTTGTCTCTGTTTCCTAATCGCCCACCTTACCTAACCACGGAAATGCTGCAAACTCAACACGCGGTGTAACACAACAGTCAGGCACTTTCCATCCGGGGGTATCGTGCGCCCGATACTGTTATAAGTTCGATAGCAATGTTAAACCGAATGCTGCCCACCTGGCTATTTGTTTTGCAATTTACAACCTAAGACCCCGACACGCCCAGACTGTTTCACCAATATGGCATTACAGAGTGTGTGCAAAGTGCGAAGCCATTTCGCATAACGTTCAGGTATTTACGCAAAGGCGGGCCATAGCTGATGTCCCGCTGGGCCAGCCGCCTGATTATTAATTATAAGTTCAATTGTTTATTCCAAAGCTATATTGAAACCGTGACAAGCCTGGCCCAGTGTTGATT
>NZ_MBUA01000019.1 GCF_014332695.1 Flavihumibacter stibioxidans
TGAAAGAAACCGGGCGTCAGTTAACAGGGTATTTCCGCAAGGCGGGCGGGACCGGTGGAATTCGGCGGTGGAATATGAATCGGCATTGGGCCAGGCTTGTCACGGTTTCAATAAAGCTTTGGAATAAACAATTGAACTTATAATTAATAATCAGGCGACTGGCCCAGCGGGACATCAACTATGGCCCACCTTTGCGTAAATACCTGAACGTTGGTAGCAATGGTAATGCCCTGCTCTAACAAATAACAAAGTTTACAATGACNAACGTTGGTAGCAATGGTAATGCCCTGCTCTAACAAATAACAAAGTTTACAATGACAATAAAAGAAGCTATTTTAAAAAGCCTTGAAGATATTGGTGGGTTAACTAATTATTCTGACGTCTGTACTCATATTATCTCAAAGGGATATTATGACTTCAAAGATGCGAAAACACCTAATGCGACAATTTCTGCACTGCTGGGTGACTATATCAGAGTTGGCGACACTCGAGTAAAGCGAATAAAAAAATCAGGAGCATATTTCTATTACCTTACAAAAAACGAACAAAATATAGGTATTGATGTGTTATCTGGTGAGACTGAAACTCAAATACCAAAAGTCAGTAAAGTTGATAAAGCTAAGACGTTTGACGAAAGAGACTTACACAAACTTTTAAGCAGCTATTTAAAAAATACTGATACATATTCCAAAACTATTTTCCATGAACAATCAAACGGCAAGGACAGTAACCAAATCTGGACACACCCTGATATGGTTGGAATTAAGTTCTTGAATTTGCAAACCAAAGCCAGTCAAAATTTTTTAAAATCAATAAATCGCGTTGATACTTTTAAATTGAGTTCATATGAATTGAAGAAGGAAATCAATAGCGACAGTGAACTTAAAAAAGCCTTTTTTCAAGCGGTTTCTAATTCAAGCTGGGCAAATTATGGTTTCTTAGTTGCTTTTGAATTTAGTGACAGTTTGAACGAGGAGATGGGACGGCTAAATCAATCGTTTGGGATTGGAATAATTGAACTCAATGCAAATCCCTACCAAAGCAAAATACTTTTCCCCGCAACGTATCGTGATCTCGATTTTAAGACCATTGATAAACTCTGCAAAATGAATGATAAGTTTAATAAATTTATTGAGCAGACAGAAAAACTAATGACAGCAAGCGAAAAATATGTTTCTGGAGCAGAGAAAGAACTTGACGAATTTTGTGATGAATATTTTGCAAATGACACAGAAGTAGAAAAATATTGTAGGGATAAACATATTCCAACCGATACTGAATGACGAAAAACCCACTGCTACCAACAAGGGCATTTGGCTTACCAGGGCGGGACATTGGAACTTCAAGTGTAGATCATAAATGAGCATCGGCCCACGCTTGTCACGGTTTCAATTGAGCATTAGAAAATAATCATAGTCTTTTGTAAATAAATATATCGACTGAGCCGGGCGGGACGTTAGTAATGGCCCTGGCAAACCAAATCCCTAATCGTTATGCGAAATGGCCTCGCTACTCTGCACCCAACCTGTAATGCAATATTGGTGGAGCGGTCTGAAAGTGCGGGGGTCTTAAAGTGTAAGTTGCAAAACCACCATCCAGGTGGGCAGTATTCGAAGTAGCAGTCCCTTTGAAACGAAAGCAGGTTCTGCTGTACGATACCCCCGGATGGAAAGTGCCTGACTGTTGTGTTACACCGCGTGCTGAGTGTGCAGCATTTACGTGGTTAGGCAAGGTGGGCGATTAGGAGACAGAGACAAATAATAGGACACTAAAACACCGCACTCCGCTACTGCAATACTAAGGCTCGGTGTAAGGTGGGGTGCAAAAGAGCCGGAAACAAACCTTTTGGACAATAGCTCCTGCAGTTA
>NZ_MBUA01000020.1 GCF_014332695.1 Flavihumibacter stibioxidans
CCCACCATACACCATCGCTGGTAGTTGCACCCCAGTAACGCGGTGGTTTTGTGTCCTGGTAATGTATCTACTTTTATGTTGCCCACCTTACCGATCCGTAGACAAGCCAAACATACAACAGGCGGTGTAACACTTTTATCTGGCAGTTTGCAGCCGGGGGTATCGTGCACATTGTAACCTATACAATTCAAGGGATGTTTTCACATAAGGTCGCCCACCTTGCTATTGGCTTTGATATATACAACCTGAAACCCCCGCACCCACAACCTGTTAGCCATTCATTGCTACAACCTATGAGGGCTAGGTGTTGCTCTTGCTATTCATTCCGATTGACAGCAATACCGTTTCGTATAACGTTGACGTATTTGTATTGCCAGGGCCATTACTAACGTCCCGCCCGGCTCAGCCGATATATTATTTACAAATGACCATATTTATAATCAAAAGCCTAATTGAAACCGTGACCAGCCTGGACTAATGCTCATCATTGATCTACAGCTGAAGTTCCAACGTCCCGCCCTGGTAATACAAATACACGTGTTGGCGGCTGAATTTATTTTTTCTTCTTTATTTTTTGATAAGTACCTAGTAACTGGTCAAGCCTGGGAATTCTTTCGTCTTTTGGATCCTGGCCAAAAATTAGGTTCAAAAGAAGTTCAGTATTTCTATATTCTGTCTCGCTTTTTATCATCCCGGCCTCAATTATTTTCTCAACCTTATTATGCAGTTTACCAAATAGATCTGGATTAAAGCCAGTTTCTCTCTCAATGTAAAGTTGGTAGCCAATGTCATTTGCTTCAATGCAACCCTCTGAAATATCATTAAACCACCTTTTAAGCTTGCTTAAGCTATTTATGGAATTTGAATCGTCAATAATCTTTAAAAAGTGGCGCTTTGTCATTTCAAGAAATTCTACAAACTTCTGATCATCTTTCCTGAACTTCAATTCTTCCTCAACTTGTTTAAGTTGGTATTCAAGTCCTGCCTTAATAACCCTTCTGTAAAGGTTTATTTCATCAAAATTTTCGGGATGTTTCATTTTCTTGGATTGCTAGGTTTTTTGGACTTAATAGCCGCCAACGGTTACGGATTGGCGAAAGCAGGGCCATTACTAACGTCCCGCCCGGCCCAGCCGATTATTTATTTACAAATGTTCATACTTATTTTCAAAAGCCCAATTGAAAACGTGACAAGCCTGATCCGCTGCCGATCATAGTTCCAATGTCGATGGCCTTTGATGTCCCGCCCTGCCTTTTGCCAATACGCATGTTATGCGAATGGTTACTGGACCCTGCCTATACATTAACAGCCTGCTGAACAATTCTTCAGAGCTTCACCCTAATTGTAACCTTTGCACCTCCAGGGTAACTGCAGGAGCTATTGTCCAAAAGGTTTGTTTCCGGCTCTTTTGCACCCCACCTTACACCGAGCCTTAGTATTGCAGTAGCGGAGTGCGGTGTTTTAGTGTCCTATTATTTGTCTCTGTCTCCTAATCGCCCACCTTGCCTAACCACGTAAATGCTGCACACTCAGCACGCGGTGTAACACAACAGTCAGGCACTTTCCATCCGGGGGTATCGTACAGCAGAACCTGCTTTCGTTTCAAAGGGACTGCTACTTCGAATACTGCCCACCTGGATGGTGGTTTTGCAACTTACACTTTAAGACCCCCGCACTTTCAGACCGCTCCACCAATATTGCATTACAGGTTGGGTGCAGAGTAGCGAGGCCATTTCGCATAACGATTAGGGATTTGGTTTG
>NZ_MBUA01000021.1 GCF_014332695.1 Flavihumibacter stibioxidans
CGGAACTTACACCGTAACGGTGACCGATGCCAATGGTTGTACCGCTACCCTGGATGTACCGGTTGCCACAGATGATGTTACCCTGACGATCACGGAACTGATCACTGTTGCGATCTGTACTGCTGAGAACGGTGCGATTGATGTAAGCGTTGAAGGCGGCACTGCACCATACACCTACAGCTGGAACACCGGTTCAACTGATGAAGATCTGACCAATCTTGCTCCGGGCAGCTACACGGTGACGATCACTGATGCCAACGGTTGTACGGCAGAGAAGACAATCGAAGTAACCCAGGACATCCAAACCCTGACCATCACCCCAACCGTAACCAACACCACCTGTACGGGCTCAACCGGTGCTGTAGAGATCAATGTTACCGGCGGTACTGCACCATATACCTACGAATGGAATACCGGCGCCACCACCAAGGACCTCAGCAACCTCGCTACGGGAACCTATACTGTAACTGTAACCGATGTCAATGGTTGTACCGTCACCCTGGATGTACCGGTAGCCACAGATGATGTTACCCTGACGATCACGGAACTGATCACTGCTGCGATCTGTACTGCCGAGAACGGTGCGATTGATGTAAGTGTAACCGGTGGCACGGCACCATACAGCTACAGCTGGAACACCGGTTCAACCGATGAAGACCTGACCAATCTTGCTCCGGGCAGCTATACGGTGACGATCACTGACGCCAACGGTTGTACGGCAGAGAAGACAATAGAAGTAACCCAGGATATCCAAACCCTGACGATCACCCCAACCATAACCAACACCACCTGTACGGGCTCAACCGGTGCTGTAGAGATCAATGTTACCGGTGGTACTGCACCATATACCTACGAATGGAATACCGGCGCCACCACCAAAGACCTCAGCAACCTTGCTACGGGAACCTACACCGTAACGGTGACCGATGCCAATGGTTGTACCGCTACCCTGGATGTACCGGTAGCCACAGATGATGTTACCCTGACGATCACGGAACTGATCACTGCTGCGATCTGTACTGCCGAGAACGGTGCGATTGATGTAAGTGTAACCGGTGGCACTGCACCATACACCTACAACTGGAACACCGGTTCAACAGATGAAGACCTGACCAATCTTGCACCGGGCAGCTACACGGTGACGATCACTGATGCCAACGGTTGTACGGCAGAGAAGACAATAGCAGTAACCCAGGATATCCAAACCCTGACGATCACCCCAACCGTAACCAACACTACCTGTACGGGCTCAACCGGTGCTGTAGAG
>NZ_MBUA01000022.1 GCF_014332695.1 Flavihumibacter stibioxidans
GCAGTTGCGCGGCAACAGCTCCGTAGGTGACACACTCCGTCAGGCCGGCGTATTGGAGTCAAAAATTGTGTGGTCATATTATTCAATACATGAAATTGGGTAGTAAGGGTTGGTCGTCTGTCGTTGCTTAGTTTGTCGATAGGTATTTGTACTAAATTATTTTCTGCAGTTCGTGAAAAGGAGTGGGCCGGGTGGGACGCCAACTCATTCAGTGATGAAAATAAGTCACCCTGGCCCGGAGAAACAATTGCTTCGAGTTCAGTAAAAAATATCTCTCTGTTGGTTCCCGTAATATCGTGGAGTTGATTTGTCGTCGCTAAAATGAATAGTCCAGAGGGTCTATTCAAAAGTATGATTGTAAGCCGGCCTGAGAAACCGGCATCATGTTGAAAGTATCCGGGCGTCAGTTAACATGGTATTTCCGCAAGGCGGGCGGGACCGGTGGAATTCGGCGATAGAATATGAATCAGCACTGGGCCAGGCTTGTCACGGTTTCAATATAGCTTTGGAATAAGACATTGAACAAATAATCAATAATCAGGCGGCTGGCCCAGCGGGACATCAGCTATGGCCCGCCCTGACGTAAATACCTGTACGTTAACTGACACCCTCCACTTGCCACTCCGGTGGTGCAGGCAGGTTAAGAATCATCGGGCAGCTGCGCGGCAACAGCTCCGTAGGTGACACAGTCTGTCAGGCCGGCAAATTGGAGTCAAAATAATTGGCGGTCATTTAACCCGTTACAAAAAATTGTGTAGTAAGGGTTGGTCAACAGAGGTCGCTTTTGTTGGTCGATAGGTATTTGTTCACCAATTGTATTCTGCAGTTCGTGAAAAGGAGTGGGCCAGGCGGGACACATACTGATTCAGTAATAGAAATTGATCAACCTGGCCCGGATACACAAATGCTTCGAGTTCAGTTGAAAATAGCTCTCTGTTGGTGTCCGTAATATCGTCGGGTTGTTTGGTGATGGTTAAAATGAATAGCACAGAAGATCTAAACAAAGAGTAAGGTGCAAAGCCGGCCTGAGAAACCGGCAACCTGCTGAAAGAAACCGGGCGTCAGTTAACAGGGTATTTCCGCAAGGCGGGCGGGACCGGTGTAATTCGGCGGTGGAATATGAATCAACACTGGGCCAGACTTGTCACGGTTTCAATAAAGCTTTGGAATAGACAATTGAACTAATAATAAATAATCAGGCGGCTGGCCCAGCGGGACATCAGCTATGGCCCGCCCTGACGTAAATACCTGAA
>NZ_MBUA01000023.1 GCF_014332695.1 Flavihumibacter stibioxidans
TGTCCCGCACAATTTGAATAGGTGAACGTATAAACCTTGGTTCCAACACAGGCAGGATCTGAACTCTCAGTCATCACAGGACTAACCGCTGCACCACACGCATCTACCACAGTAGGCGCTGTTGGCACAACAGCATCTGACAGACAGCTAACCACAGATGAACCATTTGCCGGTAAGGTAAATTCTGGTACAGGGAAGGTATAGGTATACACCCAGGTCTGGCTGGCCCCGGAACAATCCGTGTAAGTAAACTCATAGGTCTTCGTTCCTCCACAGGAAGGATCTGCACTTACCACAGGAGCAGATGGTACAAGCGTACGTCCGCAATTATCTGTCACAACAGGGGGAACAGGAACCACCGCATCAGCAATACATGCTACTATAGAAGCACCATTGGCTGGAAGCGTGAAGACCGGAGCACTGATCGTGTACGTATAGGTCCATATTTGGCTACCACCCGAACAATCTTCATAAGTGAAAGTATACACTTTAGTACCGATACACTCGGGATCAACACCTTCGGAAACCGTTGGATCGATTATACGACCACAGTTGTCCGTTACAGCAGGAGCGGTTGGAACTACAGCCTCAGCCACACAGGCAACCACAGATCCTCCATTCGCAGGTAAAGTAAATACTGGTGAACTTAAAGTATAGGTATACACCCAATCCTGGGTATTGCCTTCACAATCGGTATAAGTATAAGTGTAGGTCCTTGTTCCCTCACAGGCTGGCTTTGCACTGATCACAGGAGCTGATGGTGTCAATACATTACCGCAGTTATCCGTTACCGTTGGTAACACTGGTGCGATATCCGTCGCATCCGGACAAGCCACTGTTGATCCCGCATCCACAGGATCTACAAAGGGTTCAAACTCCACAGTATAGGTATACACCCAATCCTGGGTATTTCCTTCACAATCAGTATAAGTATAGGTGTAAGTCCTGGTTCCTTCGCAGGTTGGCTTCGCACTGATGACAGGGGCAGATGGTGTCAATACATTACCGCAGTTATCCGTTACCCTCGGTAACACTGGTGCGATATCCGTCGCATCCGGACAAGCCACTGTTGATCCCGCATCCACAGGATCAGCAAAGGGTTCAAACTCCACAGTATAAGTATACACCCAATCCTGGGTATTGCCTTCACAATCAGTATAAGTATAGGTGTACCTCCTTGTTCCTTCGCAGGTTGGCTTCGCACTGATGACAGGGGCAGATGGCGTCAACACCCTGCCGCAGTTATCCGTTACCGTTGGTAACACTGGTGCGATATCAGTAGCATCCGGACAAGCCACTGTTGATCCGGCATCCACAGGATCAGCAAAGGGCTCAAACTCCACAGTATAGGTATACACCCAATTCTGGGTATTTCCTTCACAATCGGTATAAGTATAAGTGTACCTCCTTGTTCCCTCACAGGTCGGCTTCGCACTGATCACAGGGGCAGATGGTGTCAATACATTACCGCAGTTATCCGTTACCGTTGGTAATACTGGTGCGATATCCGTCGCATCCGGACAAGTCACTGTTGATCCGGCATCCACAGGATCAGCAAAGGGCAAACGCTCCACAGTATAGGTATAAATCCAAACTGAAGACAGACCGGAGCAATCCGTGAATGTGTACCTGTAAGTCCTGGTTCCCTCACAACCTGGTTTCACACTTACTTCAGGTGCAGATGGTGTTAATACATTACCACAAACATCTGTAACCACTGGTAATACCGGAGCTATATCGGTAGCATCAGGGCAGGAAACAATTGAACCCGCATTAGCAGGAACAACTGGCGGTGTTATCCGGTCAATTATATAAGTATAAACCCAGTTGCTGAACAATCCTGCACAATCCGTATAAGTAAACGTATAGGTCTTTGTTCCTTCGCATTCCGGATCTTCACTTGATATAACAGTGGGAGTTATAGGCGTTCCACATGCATCATATACCGTGAATGCAGGGGTAGGCTGAACAGCGTCAGCCGGACATTGAACAGTTGATCCCGCATTAGCCGGAACCTGAGGCGGAGCTGTATTGTTTACCGTTATAGTCTGGTCGCAGGTTATTGAATTACCACAAGCATCGGACGCGCGATATCTCCTGGTTATTGTATAACTATTTACGCAATTGGGATCCTGATTACTGATTATATCTTCTATCCAGGTAATCACTGGTTGCGCATCACAAAGATCAGAGGCTGTTCCCCCGGCAGCTATGAACTGGGCATAATTGACAGCAGGTGCAGGAACATCAGATGGACAGCTAACATTCAAGGCCGGAGGACATGAAATATTAGGCGGCGTTTGGTCAATTACTATGATATCTGCTGTAGCGGTGCCGATATTCCCGCACACATCCGTTGCACTGAAAGTAATGGTTCGAACAAGGTTACATGATTGCGAAAAATTCTGATAATTATTTGTTACAGTTAACTGTACACCAGGATCGGTTGCATCTGTTGCTGTTGCTGTTGCAAGCCATGCCTGTATCACAGCCTGAGCATTCGGATCATTACATTCGATAGTAAGTGGTGATGGCGGTATAACAAAAGGATTAGTAAGATCAAATACCACATCAAAGTTGGCAGTATCAGTATTGCACAAAATGCCGCTTTGAATTTCAGTAACAACTACCGAATACTGACCGGCCGCAGTAGGTTTGTAATTTGCGCTACCACTTGAAACCAAACTACCTGCACCATCATACGCATTGAACCATCGGTAATTAAAAATGGAAGAAGCGGGAGTTGTTACAGCCTGCAGGGTTGGGATATTGTTAGGACAAACAAATGGCGGCACTTCAACTGTAACATTAATCGGAGCCAGAACCTGTACAGTCACCTCCTTACAATCAACTATTGGCTGACCATCGCAAAGCAGGCTACTTGGCAGAGTACCACAAACCTTATAAACAATAGATGCAGGGGCATTTGCATCGGGTGTAAAAGTTGGAGTAAGGCAGTCTGTACAGGATAAATAAGATAGCAGGCTTTGATCATTAGGGCTAACAACAGACCAGCTAACAGTATTGGGATCAACGCCTGTGAAAGACAACTGCCCATTACATTTTGCATCTGCCCTTGTTGTCAGGCCTTCCTGTCCGGTCAAACCACTGATGGACCTGATCGAATATTCGTTTTGATTATTTCCCGGCTTACAGAATGTGATGGTATAGAATTGGTTGCCCGCCAAACAGATCGGCTCTCCAACCGGAATTTCCGGTCCACAGTTAATCTGGTAAAACAATGCGCCAGAAGGGGGTGCGCCAGAATAAATGTCGAAGATGATTCCGACAGCATCCTTATCAAGAAATACGTTAAATGAAATACACCTTGGAGGCGGAGGTCCTGTTACGCCGCAACAAAGACCTTCCCTTATCACTTGAGGTGAAATGTACAAGCTATCGGGATTTCCTTCAAGATTCACTGGAAAGAAAGGAACATTTGACTGGCAAACTGTACAGTTGGATACATCATTCACCGTAATCGTCTGCACACAGGTTGAAGTGTTGCCACAGGCATCGGTTGCCTTCCAGGTGCGCAATACGCTGCTTGGACAAAATCCAGGTTTACCTTGAAGACCTGTATATGTTTCGCTAATTAATTCAATGGTAACCGGCCCGCCGCAGTTATCAATAACTGTAATAGTGTTGTTATCAGGAGGGGGTATATCATTCGGTGTATTTACACTAAAATTAGTACAGGTAATTGTTGGCGGGATTATATCATCAACATTGATGGTTTGAGTTCCGGTAGAAGTATTATTATTTACATCAATGGCAGTCCAGGTGCGGGTAATGGTATACCTTCCGGCGCAGTTACCGGCAATTGTTACATCGCTGTAGTTAATTGTGACTGAACCGGAGCAGTTATCGGTAGCCGTTGCCTGTCCGGTATTGGCAGGCAAAATACTCTGTCCGCATTGAATGTTTGCTGTTGCAGGTATTATAAGAACAGGTGCTATTGCATCATTCACTACTACCGTAGTAGTGGTAGAGAATGAAGCACAACCGTTGGCAGCAGTAATTTGGTAGGTTACAGTATAAGTACCTGGTGTTGTAGCATTCGTATTTATATTACCGTTAGAAGCATTAATTATCAGACCGGGAGTAGACGAAAACGTTCCACCTGTTGTGCCTGTTATGGTAACAGGTTTATTCCCGGTATTCGGACAGAAAGGTCCGCCTGCATAGCTAATGGTAGCTGATGGTGCCTGGGTAATTGTAACAGTAGTTGTTGAAACCAGGTTAGCGCATCCTCCCGATCCGGGTTTTGTATAGGTTACAATATAAGTTCCTGCGGCACTGGTTGAAGGAGTGATTGATCCTGTTGATGAACTAATTGTAAGTCCTGGTGAAGATGCAGAGTATGTGCCACCAGAGTAATTGCCGCTACCAGTAAGTGTAACAGGCTGTGGACTGGTTACACTTGTACAAAAAGGTGTGCCAGCATAAGAAATTATAGCAGTGGGTAATTCTGTTATTGTAACTGAAGTAGTGGTACTAACCTGAGCACAACCTCCGGAAGCAGGAATGGTATAGGTTATTGTATAAACACCTGGGGTACTTCCATTGGGTACAAAAGAACCAGTTGTTGAATTAATAGCAAGTCCGGTTGCAGGGGAAACAGAAAATATTCCGCCACTTGTTCCTGACAAAGTAACATTCCTGGCTGTATTATCATTTTCACAGAATGGACCTCCAAGGTAGGTTATGCCAGCAGTTGGAAGTTCTGTTATCGTTACTGTTGTTGTAACGGGTATGGCCGGACAACCACCAGATGCAGGTATGGTATAAGTGATAGTATAGGTGCCCGCTGCGCTGGTACTGGGTGTAATTGCGCCTGTAGCCGGGTTTAGTGCCAGGCCGGCAGGTGATGAAGAATAGGATCCTCCGGTATAGGCGGCGGTTCCTGTTAGAAATACAGGTTGAGCAGTATTCACTGTACGACAGAATGCCGTTGCAGGATAGTTAATTGTAGCGGTAGGAATCGGGGTAACAGAAATTGTAAATGACTGCGATGGTCCAGCACAACTATTGGCTGTAGGTGTTACTGTAATAGTTGCTGTTACTGGAACAACACCAGTATTTGAAGCAATAAATGAAGGTATATCACCAGTACCATTTGCAGCCAGGCCAATGCTGGTATTATTATTAGTCCAGTTATAGGTAGTGCCATTCACAGCACCAGAAAAATTGATAGCAGTTGTTGCAGCAGCACTGCAAAGTATTTGATTTGCAGGATCAACTACAGTAGGTGTCGGGTTTACTGTGATAGTAAATGTCTGCGGAGTGCCGATACAACTATTCGCTGTCGGTGTTACAGTTATGGTGGCAGTGATCGGAGTTGATCCGGTGTTTACAGCAGTGAACGCAGGTATGTTACCAATGCCGCTGGCACCAAGACCAATCGCAGTATTGTCATTGGTCCAGCTATAGGTAGTGCCAGTTACAGCACCCGTAAAACTAACCGCAGCAGTAGATGACCCGTTACATACTGTCTGGTTTGCTGGATCGGTAACCGTTGCAGTCGGGTTTACTGTGATAGTAAATGTCTGCGGAGTGCCGATACAACTATTCGCTGTCGGTGTTACCGTAATGGTGGCAGTGATCGGAGTTGTTCCGGTATTGGTGGCAGTGAACGCAGGTATGTTACCAGTCCCGCTGGCACCAAGACCAATCGCAGTATTGTCATTGGTCCAGCTATAGGTAGTGCCAGTTACAGCACCCGTAAAACTAACCGCAGCAGTAGATGACCCGTTACATACTGTCTGGTTTGCTGGATCGGTAACCGTTGCAGTCGGGTTTACTGTGATAGTAAATGTCTGCGGAGTGCCGATACAACTATTCGCTGTCGGTGTTACCGTAATGGTGGCAGTGATCGGAGTTGATCCGGTGTTTACAGCAGTGAACGCAGGTATGTTACCAGTGCCGCTGGCACCAAGACCAATCGCAGTATTGTCATTGGTCCAGCTATAAGTAGTGCCAGTTACAGCACCCGTAAAACTAACCGCAGCAGTAGATGACCCGTTACATACTGTCTGGTTTGCTGGATCGGTAACCGTTGCAGTAGGGTTTACTGTGATAGTAAATGTCTGCGGAGTGCCGATACAACTATTCGCTGTCGGTGTTACCGTAATGGTGGCAGTGATCGGAGTTGTTCCGGTGTTTACAGCAGTAAAGGAACCGATATTACCAGTGCCACTTGCTGCCAGGCCAATACCTGGAGTATTGTTTGTCCAATTATATACAGTGCCAGTTACAGCACCCGTAAAACTAACCGTAGCAGTAGATGACCCGTTACATACTGCAAGATCCGCAGGGTCATTTACAGTGGGGACAGGATTAACAGTAACCAGCGAACTCCCCGTTATATCACCAGTCAGGGCCGAACAACCAAAATTATTCGTCAGGCTGGTTACAGGATAAGATTGGGTTGCCGTCGGAAATACCGGGTAAGAAAATGGTGAACTTATATTTGCCCGCGGACTGCCATCCAACTCAAAATTAAATGTTGAGCCACCCGTAAACGTAATATTGATATTTGTTGATTGGCCTGCGCAAATGACAGCATCACCCACACTCAACACCGCAGTTGGCCTGGGATTTACAGCAATAGTTACATTATTGGAAAACGCAGAGCAGGTAGTAGCCCCATCAACCAGGGTTGCAACACGGCGATAAATTGTGGTTGAACTCAATACCGGCACATCATAATCCGGTGAAACGGCACCCGTAATATCTGTCCAACTGGTCCCGTCCGGCGACGATTGCCATTGATACGTGATGGTGTTTAACGGAATGCCCGATTCTGTCGCCGGAGTATTTACATTGAACTGCCCGGGATCTTCACCGGCGCATATTGTGGCTGTATTACCCCCTATTGTTCCACCGAGAATCGGACAACCAACTACAATTGGTTTTTTATTATTCCCAAACCCAACCTCACCCCCACCCGCAAACGCAAATGCAGATGCGTAAAACACCTGCAAAAACAATAGTAAGAGGAACGGAAAATTCAACTTCCGGCTCCTAACATTGCGGTTAGAAATAGGTCTTTCTAGGTTTAAGGTCATTCCTGGTTTTTTCATATCAATGAACTCCGGTTCATTGATAATGTGGATCTGGATATATAATAATCACCCCTGTTCTTGCTTCACATCACTACTTCTATTGTTCAAAAAAGCAGCATTTTCCTCCTGATAATTAATCTGAACAAATTATAATATAATAAAAGATACCGGCTTTTTCAAAAAATATACCAGCCATCTTTCAGGCACAAACCAGCTCTACTTCAAAATTTGATACCTGGGTTGCTTACCAGTAATCGGCAATAGATTCTTGTTGAAATACTCCCTTAAAAACCCAGGCTGCAGAAAACCCGGACTAAATCCATATGATGGATCTATGAAATATCGGTGGAGCATCAGACAGAAATGCCAGTTCTGGTTTCAGTCTTAATGGGGTAGTTCTCGGATTACTCATCAATAACGCCCATGAATAATTTTTATTATATAAATAAAAAAAGCCTCCGTTTGGAGGCTCTTTTTAATTCATACAACTATTTCCACCACTGTTCAGGCTGAAAATCGGCCTGAATCCAGGTATAACTATTTATTCATAGTATTCTTCGCTTCAATACTCAGCGTAGCATGCGGCACAGCGCGCAAACGGGCCTTGTCAATCAGCTTACCGGTTACGCGGCAGATGCCATAGGTCTTGTTCTCAATGCGCATCAGGGCTTTCTCCAGGTGATCAATAAAAGTGATCTGGCGACTTGCCATCTGGGCCAGTTGCTCACGCTCCATACTCACACTGCCGTCTTCCATGGTCATATAACGGCTTTCGCTCTCGTCCCCTCCCATTTCATCCTTACGCGTGATCAACCCCTGAAGGTAAGCCAGCTCTTTTTTGGCAGCATCCAGCTTCTTATTGATGAGCTCTTTGAATTCTACCAATTCACCATCACTATATCGCATTGTCGGCCCGGAAGGAATCGGATTGTCCTGGTCCAGCACACTTTTCGTAAAGTCAGGATTATAAGGTTTCACAGTTTTCGTTTTAATTTCTGGCATCACCACCTTGGATGGTCTTTTCTCCGGAGGAGGTGCCGGTTTTTTGATTGGTATCGGTGTGGTCTGTTTACTGTCGTCCTTAACAACAGCGGGCCTGGCCGTAACAGATTTGGATACCGCTTTAATAGTTTTTACAGGGGCAGATTTACCAGCCGCTGCTTTCCCACCGTTGGCGGAGGTTTTGGCAGGGGCAGCTTTTACTTCAGCAACCCTTTTTGCGGGTTCTTCTTTTTTAATTACAGGTTTTGACGGCGCAGGGGCAGCTTTTTTCGGTGCAGGCACATCAGCCTTTTTAACCGGTGCTACAGCCTTGCCTGCCTTTGACGGCGGTACAGCAGCTTTAGAAGCTTTGGCAGCAGGTTTGATGGGCTTCGCCGACCTGGCAGGCGCAGGGGCTGCCTTGGATGCAGTCTTTTTATCCGGCGTTGCAGCCTTTTTTGCCACTGGCTTGGCAGCCGCCTTTTTGGCTGGCGCCGGGGCCGGTTTGGCAGAGGCTGTATGCTTTGCCGGAGCAACCTTTTTCGCCGCAGTAGCCGAGGCTTTCGCGGTTCCACCCGCTTTAGTCTTGGCGGAAGCGGAGGCCTTTTTGTTTGTTGCCATATTTCTTCCTTTTATCCGGTGATGAATTTTTCTTTTATCAGGATCGGGTCGCTTTTTCCACCCAAACTTTCACAGATTGCTCATTCACTTCAATCGCCATCGCCTCTTCTCCCATAGTATCAACCAGTTCCAAACCGTCTGCCAGGACCTCCGCCTTAATATAAGACGAAAACTGGCGGATCGATTCAGCAAGATTGCCTGCTTCTGCCAGCTTCACCAGGATTCGGTCGGTCAGCTCATAGCCGTTGTCCTTCCGGATCTTCTGGATCCTGTTCACCAATTCCCTTGCATTACCTTCCTGCTCCAGCTCAGGAGTAACCGTTACATCCAGTGCAACCGTTAAGGCCCCTTTCGAACTCACCATCCAGCCGGGAATATCCTCACTGGTTATTTCAACCTCATGGATTTGTAATATTAAGGGTTCGCTATCAAATTCCAAAGAATATGAACCTTCTTTTTCCAGCTTTGAAATGGCTTCCTGGTCAAATTCCGCAATCGCTGCACTCACCGCTTTCATTTTTCCACCCAATCGCTTACCCAGGGCCTGGAAATTGGGTTTGATCTTTTTCTTGATGAAACCATCCGCGTCTGTCAGGTACTGAACCTCCTTCACATTGACCTCAGATTTCACCAGGTCCGCCACTTTTTCCAGCTGCTCCCTCATAGCAGGATTCAAAACAGGGATCAATATCCGCTGCAAGGGCTGCCTTACCTTGATATTTACCTTCTTGCGCAGCCCTAGCACCAATGAAGACGCATCCTGGGCCAGTTGCATCCGCTCTTCAAGGGCGGGATCCATCTTTGTTCCATCTGCAACAGGGTATAATACATGGTGAACGGATGTCTCGGCATAACGGCCCGTTACCGCATTCAGGTTACCAAATAACCAGTCCGCAAAGAATGGCGATACCGGGGCTATCAGGCGCGTTATGGTTTCCAGGCACTCATACAGGGTCTGGTAGGCCGCTATCTTGTCTGCGGAATAGTCTCCCTTCCAGAACCGGCGACGGCAAAGCCTTACATACCAGTTACTGAGGTGTTCATCCACAAAATCTTCCACCAAACGACCCGCAATGGTCGGTTCATAATCGTCAAATGCCACCGTCACATCCTTCACCAGCGTATTCAGTGAGGAGAGTATCCAGCGGTCAATTTCAGGCCTCTCCGACAAGGGTATATAGGCCTCCCTGAAGGCAAACCCGTCTACATTGGCATAAAGGGCAAAAAACTGATAGGTATTATATAAGGTACCAAAGAATTTACGCTGAACTTCCTTGATCCCTTCCAGGTCAAATTTCAGGCTGTCCCAAGGGGATGCATTGGTAATCAGGTACCACCTGGTGGCATCAGCCCCATAGGTTTCAATGGTCCTGAACGGGTCCACCACATTACCCAGACGCTTACTCATCTTGTTGCCGTTCTTGTCAAGTACCAGCCCGTTGGACACAACGGTCTTATAGGCTACACTATCAAACAACAAAGCCCCCAACGCATGCAGTGTATAGAACCATCCCCTTGTCTGATCCACCCCTTCACAAATAAAATCAGCCGGGAAATTCTGGTCAAAAGGTGCATTGAATGGTTTGTCGGATCCGGCTTTCAACTTTTCCTGGTCCAGCCCCCATTGTGCATAGGGCATGGCCCCGCTGTCGAACCAAACATCGATCAGGTCCGGTTCGCGATGCATTGGCTCCCCCTTAGAGCTTACCAGCACCACCTCATCTACATAAGGTTTGTGCAGGTCAAGGATACCATTATGCAGGTAATTTTTATTCACTTCACCACCAAGCACTTCGCCGGCCTTGCGGATCTCCGAATTAAGTTCCTCTATTGAGCCGATACATTTTTCTTCAGCGCCGTCAGCAGTGCGCCAGATGGGCAGGGGCGTTCCCCAGTAACGGCTCCGGCTCAGGTTCCAGTCAACCATGTTTTCCAGCCAGTTTCCAAAGCGGCCCTCGCCGGTGGCCTTTGGCTTCCAGTTGATGGTCCTGTTCAGTTCCACCATCCTGTCCTTTATTGCAGTGGTTCTGATGAACCAGGCATCCAGGGGATAATACAATACCGGCTTGTCAGTCCTCCAGCAATGCGGGTAACTGTGTTCGTATTTTTCTACCTTAAAGGCCCGGTTCTCCTTCTTCAGTTTTACGCTGATGTCGATATTGACGTCCACATAATTTGCATCGTCCTTGTAATTCTTTACATAACGATTGCTGAATTCGCCAAGGCCGTCAACAAACTTACCTTCACGATCCACCATTGTCAGGATTCCAATGCCATACTTCTTACCCACTTTATAGTCATCCGCTCCGAATGCCGGCGCCGTATGTACGATACCGGTACCGTCTTCTGTGGTTACAAATGTGTCACACAATACCCTGAATGGATCCCCTCCTGCCTTCTCTGCACTGTTTGCTTCATAAGGGAGTAACTGTTCATAACGGCAATGCTCAAGTGTTTTTCCCTTGCACTCCGCAATGATTTCCCAGGGAAGCAGTTTGGTTTCAGCAGTATAACCCTCAAAGTCGCCATTCTCCCCTTCCGGCTTGAAATACTTACCCAGCAAGGATTTTGCCAGCACAACATTTACCGGAAGGTGCGTATACGGATTGAATGTCTTTACCAGTACATAATCTATATTCGGTCCAACGGTCAGGCCCAGGTTGGATGGCAGGGTCCAGGGTGTGGTTGTCCATGCGAGGAAAAACACTTCTGGTGAAGACTGATCGCTGCCGGTTGAAGTCTGATTAGCGGCATCAAAAAGGAACTGACTTTCCGAATTTTCAATAACCTTGAACATCGCAACGGCAGAGGTATCCTTTACATCCTTATAGGTACCGGGCTGATTCAGTTCATGTGAACTGAGTCCGGTTCCTGCAGCCGGAGAATAGGGTTGGATGCTTACACTTTTATATAATAATCCCTTTTCATGCAGTCGCTTCAACAGCCACCAGAGGGTTTCAATGTATTCATTCTGAAATGTGATATAAGGATCGTTCAGGTCAACCCAGTAACCCATTTTATTGGTGAGGTCATCCCATTTGTCTTTGAAGCGTAATACGGCTTCACGGCATTTCTGGTTGTACTCCTCTACACTGATAGTTTTTCCAATGTCTTCCTTGGTGATGCCAAGTTCCTTCTCCACACCCAATTCTATAGGCAGACCATGGGTATCCCAACCACCCTTTCTTTTTACCTGGTACCCCTGCATGGTCTTATAGCGGCATACCAGGTCTTTAAGGGTCCGCGAAATAACGTGATGGATTCCGGGCATTCCATTGGCACTTGGAGGTCCCTCATAAAACACAAATGGAGTGGCGCCTTCCCTGATCGAAACACTATGTTCAAAAGCCTGGTGTTCGGTCCATTTGGCCAGGATCTCTGTTTCGATGGAGGGCAAATTCAACTGTTGAAACTCACGATACTTCGCTGCCATATATAAAAACGCTGATTCTTAAGGACTTATAAAATCGATATTTCGAAATAGACGCGAAGTTACTGAAATTCCGCGGCAACCGGATGGATTAGGGTGCTGGCCGCGTTCGTAATCACACGCTGCCCCTGGTGAAATATTTCGTTGCAGTTTTACGAGTACCGATTCGTAGATAAACCAACGGTGATGGTTAAACGGATAAATTTCAAAGAAAATCTGTTAAAAAACTCATTTACAGCCTTTAAGAGGGATTGACTTTTCCACATTTTCGGCGTTTGGCATAATTTCTGAAACTATTTATCCAAAGAACGCAACGAAATTAATGGTGATCAGGTCACCTTAAAAATACTCCGGAATTATACCGGAAAACTATCTACGGTTTAGGGTTTAGGGGTTAAAATAGGGGGTTGTCTAGCCCCCTTCCTCTTTTTATGCGTCTGACGCGCGTCTGACGTACGTCAGACGCGCGTCAGACGCATAAAAACGCCCGGCTTTCGCCAGGCGCCAGATATAACGGTTCTTCAAATGTCTTAAAACACTATATCAATCCCCGCAGTTACAAAAGCCGGCAGCCCCACTTTAATTCCTTCAGGACGCCTGCTGGCGATATACCGGTTATCACCCAGATTTTTGGCACAGACACTCAGGGTAATATTCCTGCTCGGAAACTGATACCAAACACTGGCATCAAATAAAAACCTGGCATCAATCTTACCGATACGTCCATTGGCAGTTGGCAGCTCAGTATTCAGTTCATCCGAATATTGCTCCGTCACATAATTTCCCAGCATTCTCAGCCCCCAGCCTTTTTTTGCCTCAAACCCAATCGAACCATTCCAGATAAAGGAAGGCGCATAGGGCAGCTTGTTATCCCTTACATTAACCTTGTCACTGCCACTTTCAATGAATCGGTCTTCCACATAACGACTATCTACAAACGTAAAATTATTCCCAACTGTCAGCGAATGCTCCCAACCAAAAGCTTTTCCCAGGTCAAGCTGCAAGGCGCCTTCCAGCCCTTTATGCAGGGTACGTCCGCCATTGGCCAACCCGGTTGCATTGGAATTGCCACTTGACTGTGAAACAGGTATGATCTGGTTACCAAAACTCATGGCGAAAAATGTCAACTCACCACTGACCCACTCATTATTATTATATCGCATACCCAGTTCGTAATTCCAGCTGCTTTCTTCATCCAGCTGAATCGCCATACCGGTTGATGTGATCGCATCCTTGGTACGCGGAGGTGCAAACCCTTTATGCACCCCGCCAAAAATAGTGATGTCATCATGAAGCAGGTAAGAAAAACCGGCACCGGGAATTATCCCAAATACCTTATCCTTTGCAACCACATTTGTATCTGCTACAACCGTAGTTCCGTTTACAGAAAAACGACCGCGAAGAATTCTGCGCGCATAATCAAAATGCTCCATCCTTACACCCGCATTGATGGTTAATCTTTCTGTCAGGTTCAGTTCATCCTGTAAATAAGCACTGAGGGCATTGCCACTGCGAACCTCGTTATCGCGCAGGTCACCTGCTGTTGCATCGGCCTTTTTCCCAACGATAAACTGCTCGTTTGCTTTCTCATATAAAAACCGAACACCTGTCTGGAGTTTATTTTCCTTTCCGGCAATCATTCCTTTTACTACCAGCCTGGGTTCCACCCCCGCTACCTCAAATTGCCTGTTCCGGTGCCCATTGCTGTTCTGCATAAATAAGGCCCCGCCCGGCACAGAAGGATCGCCCCACACTTCACCGGTTTGGTTTGTCGCAGCCGGATTGGAGCTGAAATTCTGCCTCTGCCAGTTGCGGGTGGTAGTGTAGGCAAATGCCGTGGTCTGAAGGCTTGCCCTTTCCGTAAACTTATACTGGTGGGTTACACTGAAATTATACCTGCGGACCGGCAAACGGTCATGGGGTGCTATCCGGGCATAATCTGTCCCCCCCTGGTCCCACATTGTTTGTGTCAGCCCAACATAGGTTGAATTGGATATCTCATCATAAAAACCCAGTTTCATCCCGACACTTCCTTTTTCGCTTAGTTTAACCCTGACTTTAGCACTCACATCATTAATGCGAAACCAGGTGGGACCAATATTATCTGCCTGTTTGCGCAGGACGCTCACAATGAATCCGACATTGCCGACGGTATTACCATAACTGGCATAGCCTGAAAAAAATCCGCCCTGCCCGCCTTTGATCCGCAACTCCGTTTTTTCTTTCTCCGGCGGGTCGGCAGTAATCAAATTCACCACTCCCCCGATTGTCTGCGGACCAAACATCACCTGGCCGCTTCCTTTCAGCACTTCAATATTTCTTACCTTATCAATAACAGGAGTGAAATACATTTCCGGCTCGCCATAAGGATTCAATGCCACAGGTACGCCGTCTTCCAGCATCAGCAGATTACGGCTCCTGTCCGGGTCAAGCCCCCTTACCCCAATATTTATCCTGAGCCCGGCTCCTTCCTCATCCACCACATTCAATCCGGGTACCCTTTTCATCACATCATTGCCGCTAACCGGCGCCATCTGCCGGATATCCTTAAAGCGTAACACCGAAACCGAGCCGGGAACTTTACTTAACAATTTATCCTTATATCCTACCACCAGAACCTGGGGCATGTCCTGCCTGAAAGCCCCGGTATCCTCCCCTTTCTGTGCAACGGCCGCAATCGACCATCCAAATACCAAAAACGACAATAAAGTAATTTTTCTCATAAAACACTATTCGGACGCAAAACTCGCTCTGTATCACCTGTGTCAGTTTACGCAATCAGGAAAAAGGACTTACGCAATCAGGAAAAACAAACCAACCTGACAGTTCCATGACATTGCGATGATAAATTGATTAAAATCATAAAGCCCAATTGCAGAAGTCAATCCACGCCCCTGCCAACTGCTATTATTTTGCCCCTTAATAAAACTGAAATATGATAAGCCAGGGACTACTGGAGAAATATAACCTGCCCGTGCCACGTTACACGAGCTACCCGACGGTGCCTAATTGGAAGGATGAGATCGACCCGGCAGAATGGGCAAAAAATTTTGCGCAGCAATTCCAGGTACACAACCAAAAGGAAGGAATCAGCCTCTACATCCACCTGCCCTTCTGCGAATCACTCTGCACTTATTGCGGCTGCAATAAAAAAATCACCACTAACCACCATGTGGAAGGGGAATATATCAAGGCAGTGGTTCGTGAATGGCGTCTCTACCTGCAGATGATGCCGGAGAAACCCGTCATCCGCGAATTGCACCTGGGGGGCGGAACACCTACTTTTTTCTCCCCCGCCAACCTGCATAAATTGCTTTCCACTATCCTTCAATTTGGCGTCATCCATCCCGATCATTCTTTCAGCGTGGAAGGCCATCCCAACAATACTACCCGGGAACACCTGCAGGTACTCTACGATCTCGGCTTCCGCCGGGTTAGCTACGGGGTGCAGGACAATGATCCAACTGTCCAGTTTATCATCAATCGCATTCAGCCTTTTGAAAATGTTGCCAGGGCTACCGCGATGGCCAGAGAAATCGGTTATACTTCAGTGAACTTCGACCTGATCTATGGCCTCCCCAGGCAAACCCTGGAAAGCATGGAACGAACACTGGATCAGGTTATTTCTCTGAAACCAGACAGGGTAGCTTTTTACAGCTACGCACATGTACCCTGGACCAGCCGCGGACAAAGGCTGTTCGACGAAAAAGACCTGCCTTCTGCTGATCTCAAAATGCAATTATACCGTCTCGGAAAATTCCACTTCGCCATGAACGGATACAGCGATATCGGAATGGACCATTTTGCACTTCCCTCAGATGAATTGTACAGGGCCAGATATGGTTCAGTAACTGAAACAACCAACCAGCCAAGGTTGCACCGGAATTTTATGGGTTATACCACACAGGCAACTTCCATGCTGATAGGTCTGGGCGTATCAAGCATCAGTGATATCGGTAATGCATATGCGCAAAATAAAAAAACCATCAGGGAATATTATGCCGCCATCGAAGCAGGTAAACTGGCCGTAACCAAAGGATATTTTCTGACTACTGAAGATGAGGTGTTTAAACAATACATACTGGACATCAGTTGCAGGGGCACCGCAGCATTCGATCCCGCTCACCTTCCCCTGCTGGAAGCCTTCAGCTTTCCTCTGCTGCATTCCCTCGCGGCCGATGGCCTGGTTGCCTGGGATTACAGTGGATTGTCGGTAACCAAAAAAGGACACCATTTTATCAGGAATATCTGCAGTGCATTTGACCTGCATTTACAAAGAAAAAATAAATCCGGTGTCAATCAACTGTTCAGCAAAGCCATTTAATCTCTTATGAGCATGCCGGTTCAATTTGTATCTTGCACCAAATGGCGCCCTGGTTAAAAGGCCACCAAAGAACATTCTTATCACCAGTTGAATTCCTGATTCCCCATGCCGGAAAAAAAGATTTTTGTAACTAAGATGTCGGGCGAGATGGCAGAATTTGATGAGCAAAAACTCAGAAATTCCCTGATGCGTTCCGGCGCAGCAGAGAAAGAAGTTGAAACCATCATCGATCAGGTGAATGCTTCTCTTTTTGAGGGCATGTCAACCAGGGCCATCTATAAAATTGCATTCTCCCTGTTGCGAAAAAAATCACGACCGGCAGCCTCCCGATATAAACTGAAAAAAGCCATTTTTGAACTGGGTCCCACGGGATTCCCTTTTGAAAAATATATCGGCGAACTGATGAAATTCCAGGGATATAAAATTTCGGTAGGTAACATAATCGCCGGCAATTGCGTAAACCATGAAGTTGACATCCTGGCAGAACTGGAAGACAGTTATTTCATGGTGGAATGTAAGTTTCACCATGAACAGGGACAGTTCTGCAGCGTGAAAATCCCCCTGTACATCCAGGCAAGATTTACAGACATCATTGCAAACTGGCTCAAACAAACAGGAGACGGGGAGAAGAAGCACAGGGGCGGACTGGTTACCAATACCCGGTTTTCTGCGGACGCACTCGCCTATGGAGAATGTATGGGACTGTTAATGATCAGCTGGGACTACCCCGCTAATAACAGCCTGAGACACAATATCGACAAATACAAGCTTTACCCGGTAACCAGTTTAATGTCTATCACCAACCACGAGAAAAAATCGTTACTCGAAAAAGGGATCATCCTGAGCAAATCCATCATCGGCCAGGAGCAGATACTGACCGAATTGAATATTTCGGAAGAAAGAATCAGCAGAATTATCAGGGAAGCAAAAATCCTTTGCGAGTAAATCCCGGCCAGAAATCATATAAGTTTCCCCGGAAATTTTGTAAATTATATGGTTGAATTAACTCTACTTTTGTAGCTGCTTCCTTTCATGAAAAAGATTCTGGTAGCCATATTAACCTTTGTTTATTTCACCGCCACCACAGGCGCAACAGTTCAGTTGCATTACTGTATGGGAAAACTGGTGGATTGGGGCCTGGCTGATAATGAATCGAAACATTGTGCTAATTGTGGCATGGATAAAACAGTTGGCCAGGACAATGGCTGCTGCAAAGACGAAGTAACCCAGATAAGTATAGAAAAGGACCAGAAGACGGTCCAGACTTTCTACCAGTTGATGCAGGTTACCTTATCAGAATTGCCGGTTGCTTTTTATGAATTACCCGCAGCCACCATTCCTTCCCTTGCGGAAGAAAAGCCTGTAAGCAATGCCCCGCCCCGACACACCGGCATTGAACTGCATATCCGTAATTGTGTTTTCCTGATCTGATTCCTGTTAAGTTGTAGCGCCCGGGCAAAATTCTGCCGGGCTATCTGCATTTCCATCATCCGGGCTCACGGAACATCGTTATCAAATTAACCTATCAAACAAATTTTTTATGAACAAGCTCATATATGGCCTGATCATCCTTACTGCTATTGTATTCACTTCCTGCAACGACCATAAAAATACATCTCATGAAGACCACCATTCCAGTCATTCAGGTGACAGTTCCACACCTCATGCAGCAGCAACCGAAACGCATGAAATAAAAATAATTCCGGTTTTATTTAAAAATACAGACCCGGTAATTTCTTCTGCCCTGGAAACAATTACCGGGAATTACCTAACCATCAAGAACGCACTGGCATCAGATAACCCGGTTGAAGCGGCCGCTGCGGCAAAATCACTTTCGGAAAATCTTGCTGGTATTGACAAATCAAGATTTTCAGCAGAACAGAAATCAGCCTTCGACAAATCGGAACAAGGCTTGAGCGAACATGTTGTTCAGATCACTACCAGTGCCGGCGATATCAAAGGGCAACGCAATCATTTATCCTGTTAAGTAACTCTTTCTACGAGCTGGTCAAAAATTTTGGCGGTGGCCGCACCCTCTATCATGCGCACTGTCCCATGGCCAATAATAACCAGGGAGCCCTATGGCTCAGCGAATCCATGGAAATAAAAAATCCCTATTTCGGTTCTGAAATGCTTACCTGCGGTTCAATTGAAGAACAGATTCAATAATTACAACCAAAAATCATGGTTCAGAAATTAATAGAGTTGTCGCTGCGTAACAGGTTCATCGTGCTGCTGCTGGCAGCAGGCCTGTTTGCCTGGGGCATTTATTCTATCAGGCAAAACCCGATCGACGCCATCCCTGACCTGAGCGAAAACCAGGTAATCGTATTTACCGAATGGATGGGACGCAGCCCCCAGGTCATTGAGGACCAGGTTACCTTCCCACTGGTAAGCAACCTTCAGGGCATCCCAAAGATCAAAAACATCCGGGGATCTTCCATGTTCGGCATGAGTTTCGTGTATGTCATTTTCGAAGACAATACCGATATCTACTGGGCCCGTACCCGCGTACTGGAAAGATTGAATTTCGCGCAGCGGCTCCTTCCCCAGGGAGTAACCCCCAGCCTGGGTCCCGACGGTACAGGTGTAGGACATATTTACTGGTATCACCTGGATGCCCCGAAAATGGATCTCGGCGAACAAAGGGCATTACAGGACTGGTACATCAAATTCGCGTTGCAAACGGTGCCCGGTGTGGCAGAAGTAGCATCCTACGGTGGATTTGAAAAGCAATACCAGTTGGTAGTTGATCCGGTGAAGCTGCAGTTCTATAACATCTCCCTGATGGATGTCATGAACAAAATAAAAGCCAATAACAATGATGTGGGTGGAAGGAAATTTGAGATGAGCGATATGGCCTATATCATCCGCGGCCTCGGATATATTAAGAATATTGAAGACGTTGAAAGCATTGCCCTTGGAAATTACAATGGTATCCCGGTAAGGGTAAAAGATATCGGCAGTGTTCAGATGGGTGGAGATCTTCGGCTAGGCATCTTCGATATGGATGGAAAGGGAGAGGTTGTCGGGGGCATTGTGGTGATGCGCTATGGTGAAAATGCCGACAAGGTAATCCGTAACATCAAAATCAAAATGGCGGAAGTGGAAAAAGGACTGCCGGAAGGCGTAAGTTTTAAAACCTCCTACGACCGCAGCACCCTTATCGGTGAGGCTATTGAATCCATAAAAGGTTCATTGATCGAGATCATGATATCGGTTTCCATCGTGGTGCTGCTGTTCCTTTTTCACTGGCGCAGCGCGCTTGTCATCCTCATCCAGTTACCCATCTCCGTGGCCATCGGTTTTATCCTGCTGGAGGCCTTTGGCATTTCCTCCAACATCATGTCCCTGACCGGAATTGCGCTTGCCATCGGAGTAGTGGTAGATGACGGCATCGTAATGGTTGAAAATGCGTACAGGCATCTCAGTGAGGCCCAATCAGAAAAAACAACTTCAACTCCTTAAATCCACACTATGACTAAGTGGTTTAAAAATAATAAGGATCCCCTGTCGGGTGAAGAACGACTGGGGATCATAGAAAAATCATCCAGACAGGTCGGGCCCGGGGTTTTTTATTCGACCATTATTGTAGTTACTTCTTTCCTGCCCGTTTTCCTGCTGACCGGAATGGAAGGAAAACTGTTTCATCCGCTGGCCTGGACAAAAACCTTTATCCTGCTGGTTGATGCTGTGCTGGCCATTACCCTGACCCCGGTGCTGATTTCATTTCTCTTGAAAGGCCGCATGAAACCGGAAAATGCCAACCCCATTACCAGGACACTTGAAAAAGTATATACCCCCATCCTGACATGGTGCCTGAAATGGAGGAAAACGGTCATTGGTATTAATATCCTGGCCCTGGCTACAGGCATCATCATGATGACCCGCCTTGGTTCTGAATTCATGCCACCACTCGATGAAGGCTCACTCCTGTTCATGCCTGTGACCCTGCCCGATGTTTCCAATGCGGAAGCCAAAAGATTACTCCAGGTGCAGGACAAACTGATCCGCAACCTGCCCGAAGTTTCGCATGTACTGGGAAAAGCAGGCCGCGCCAATACAGCCACCGACAACTCCCCCATCAGCATGATCGAAACCATCATCCTGCTGAAACCCAAACAGGAATGGAGAGCCGGACTTACCAAAAACGACATCATTAACGAGCTTAATGCAAAAATGCAGATACCAGGCGTAACCAATGGCTGGACGCAACCCATCATCAACCGCATCAACATGTTATCTACCGGTATCAGAACGGATGTAGGTTTAAAAGTTTATGGACAAAACCTTGATTCCATTTATGCCTTTGCACAAACCATCAAAAACCAGCTACAGGGTATTGATGGCATCAAGGACCTTTATGTGGAACCCATCACCGGAGGCAGGTATATCGATATTACCATTCGCCGCCATGAGATTGGCCGATACGGGTTAAGCGTGGATGATGTAAATGCCGTGATTGAAAGCGCACTTGGCGGAATGAAGCTTACCACCACCATCGAAGGCCGGCAAAGATTTTCGGTTAATGCCCGTTATGGACAGGATTTCAGAAATAACCTGGAATCATTAAAACGGTTGCAGGTGCAGACCATGGACTTTGGCCCTGTTCCCCTGGAGGCTGTGGCTGATATAAAACTCAACGATGGCCCTCCTATGATCAATTCTGAAAATGCCATGCTGAGGGGAACCGTATTATTCAATGTTCGCGAGCGGGATCTTGGCAGCACCGTACAGGAGGCCCAGGAAAAACTGAACCAGATGATCACCCGCCTGCCCAAAGGTTATTTCCTGGAATGGAGCGGACAATGGGAAAACCAGATCAGGGCCAACCGAACCCTTACCATGATCCTGCCAATTGTAATCGTCATCATCTTCCTGGTACTCTATTTCACCTACCATTCCTTCAAAGAAGCAATGGTAACCATGATAACCGTACCATTCGCCCTGATAGGCGGCATATTCATGGTGTATTTCTACGGAGTCAATCTGTCTGTTGCAGTGGCAGTTGGCTTTATCGCCCTCTTCGGAATGGCCATAGAAACCGCCATGCTGATGACCATCTACCTGAATGAAGCGATGGAGAAAATGGTGGCGAAATACGGCAACAACAAGTCAGCATTGACCCCAGCGATTATTCGCGCATACGTTCTGGAAGGTTCCGTGAAACGCCTTCGGCCAAAACTGATGACGGTATCAGTCGGACTCTTCGGGCTGATCCCCATCCTGTGGGCCACCGGAGTCGGAAGCGATATCATGCGCCCCATTACCATCCCATTGATCGGCGGAACTATCAGTTCTACCATCTACGTACTGTTGATAACACCCGTTGTTTTTGAAATGATAAAAGAACGGGAATTAAAAAGAAAAGGAAAAATTGATTTGATCGATGTCAAAGAATAAAACCATTCCGGCTTTGTTGCTGAGTTTTCTCGCAATTACCGGTAAAGCACAAACGCTGAGCATTGATTCCATCCTGGACAGTATTGCCACTGCACACCCATCTGTTAAGATGTATGATGCCGAGATCAGTTCGATGGATGCCGCCGCGAAAGGGGCCCGTTCCTGGATGCCACCGGAAGCAGGCGCAGGGCTTTTCATGGCCCCTTACAATCCAAAACTCATGCGCAAGGACGGCGATATGAAGGGCATGGGTTCCTTTATGTTAAGCGGACAGCAGATGTTTCCGAATAAAAAGAAACTGGATGCCGATGAAGCCTATATGACCCAAATGTCATCCGTAGAAAAAGAGAACAAAAAAGCAACACTCAATGAATTGTATTCCCAGGCGAAACAATCCTACTACGAATGGATCCTGCTGAAAAAGAAAATCGGCGTGCTGGATGAAAACAGAAAACTGCTGGACTTCATGATAAAGAATGCAGAAATCCGGTACAAAAACGGAATGGAAAAGATGAGCGCCTACTACAAAGCCAGGGCGGCCCTGGGCAACCTGGAGAATATGCAGTTGATGCTGGAAAATGAAATAGCCAACAAACGCATCAGGATCAACAGCCTGATGAACAGGCCAACTTCCATTCCATTTGATATTGACACCACCTACACGGTGAGGGATTACCATCCGGGTGATTGGGACACAACAAAATTATCGCAATCCCGCAGCGACTTAAAGGCAATCGACCAGGAGATCAGCCTGGTGTACCTCAAACAGGAAACGGAAAAGCAAAGCCTGAAGCCTCAGTTCGGTATAAAATATGACCACATGTTTGGCTTCGGCGGACAACCCCTGCAGTACAGCCTGATGGGAATGATTAAAATTCCAATGGCCAGGTGGTCGGCAAAAATGGCAAAAGCAAATGTGGAAAGCCTGCACTATAAAGCACAGGCACTGGCTTCCCAAAAACAAATGATGCTGAACGAAATGACCGGCATGGCCTATAATATGTATTCTGAAATAAGCCTGAAAAAAAACCAGCTGCGACTGTATGAAACGAATATCATCCCTGCCCTCAGGAATAATTACCGGACCATGCAATTGGGCTATGAACAGAATACGGAAGAATTGTTCATGTTATTCGATGCCTGGGAATCTTTGAATATGACCCAATTGGACTACCTGGACAAATTGCAGGAATTACTGATGCTCCAGGTTGACCTGGAAAAGATCCTGGAAATAAAATAACTAACCGGCAAATCATGAAAAAACAATTAACAATATGGGGACTGCTGTTAACGGTGGTGATCAGTTCCTGCAACAACACGAAGGATCAGGATGCAGATCAGCACAGCCATGTCAGCGACAAGGAAAGCAAACCGCTATACACCTGTCCAATGCCCCAGGATTCCGTGTTCAGCGACAAACCTGGCAAATGTCCAAAATGCGGCATGGAACTGGAATTGGTAACGAATAAATCAAGCACAGCAGGGTTGGAACCGGAAAGCATTCTGCAACCTGCCAACGAGTTTGTGGTGTCCTCCATTCCCGTTACCACCATGCAACCCAGGGCCGAACAAATAGAGATCGAAACTTTAGGTTATATCAGCTATGACAACCGGAATGCCGGCAGTATTGCAGCCAGGGTTTCCGGGAGGATTGAAAAACTGTATGTCCGATATCGTTTCCAGAAAGTAAACAAGGGCCAGCGAATCATGGATGTTTACAGTCCGGAAATCCTGACGGCACAACAAAACCTCCTGTTTCTCCTGAAGAACGACCCGGACAACGTTTCTCTGGTACAGGCGGCCAGCGATAAACTTCGACTGCTGGGAATGAGCGATCGGCAATTACAGGACCTTATTAAAAATCGGACTCCGGCATTCACCATTGCCGTCTACAGCAACTACAGTGGTCATATCCATGAATCTTCCAATTCCGGTGCCATGGATAATAAGGAGGGGAACATGAAAGACATTTCCCTGCTTACCGAAGAGCTGAACATTAAGGAAGGTATGTATGTGCAGAAAGGCCAATCGGTTTTCAAGGTTTACAACCCCGACAAAGCCTGGGCATTGCTGAATATTTATGCCGACCATCAGGCGCTGGTAAAAAAAGGAAACACCGTCCGTGTTGTTCCTGAAACAGCACCTGGCAAGGACTTCAGGGCAACCATTGATTTTATAGAACCCTTTTTCCGGGTGGAAAATAAAACCCTTACAGCCAGGGTAAATTTTGATAATAGTTTACTTAAAATACCTGTAGGGAGCCAGGTAAAGGCCACGATTTTTGGCAACACAAAAAAAGCATTCTGGCTACCCAGGCAGGCAGTATTATCGCTGGGCCTGGATGCCGTTGTTTTCAGGAAATATGACAATGGATTCAAAGCTCAAAAGATCAGCACCGGTATGCTGCATGATAATAATATACAGGTGCTGGATGGATTGTCAGAAAAAGACTCTGTCGCCATCAATGCCCAATACCTGATGGACAGTGAAAGTTTCATTAAAATAAAAAATTAGTCATGAGATACCTGATTATAATTTTCTGCACCATATTTTTCTTTTCGGCCTGCAGGAATAAAAACGAACAAAAGATTGATCCGGACACCTATTATACCTGCTCCATGGATCCGCAGGTAATAGAATACAAACCGGGGAAATGTCCGATCTGCAAAATGGACCTCACACCGGTCAGGAAAAAAAATGGTGAGAAAAAAGATGAGATCCAGCTAAGTGAACAACAGATCCAGCTGGGAAATATCAGAACAGATACCCTGGGAGCCGGTTCAATTGGTAACCAGCTTGTACTGACCGCCACCTTAAACTTTGACCAGTCAAAAACAAATGGCATCAGCTCAAGACTGATGGGCCGCATTGAAAAACTCTATTTCAAAAATGAAGGCGACTATGTGCCCAAAGGGGCCGCACTCTATACACTTTACAGTGAAGACCTGAACAATGCCAAACAGGAATATCTGCTGGCTTTGGAAAGAAAGCAGGTATTTGCCAATGAAACTGCCATTGATTTTGACCAGCTCCTGCAAAGCGCAAGGCACAAACTCCTTCTTTGGGGTTTAACGGAAGGACAGCTACGTGACCTGGAAAAATCTAAGAATGCCGAACCCCTCACCACCTTTCACAGCAATGTTTCAGGATATATTACCAGTTTGGAAGTCAGTGAAGGCGATTATGTGATGGAAGGAGGATCTATTGTTACACTGGCAGAATTATCAACCCTGTGGGCAGAGGCACAGGTCTATACATCACAACTGTCAGATATTGACAGGCACTCTGCGGCAAGGGTACAGATTCCGGATATGGAAGGCAAAGAGATCAGGGGAAAAATCGAATTCATTAATCCCGAAATCAACCCGGATACCCGAATCAACCTCATCAGGGTTACCATCCCCAACAGCGGAAACCAGTTAAAACCCGGCATGCCCGCATATGTCAAATTAAAAACACAGGAACGGAATGCACTTACCCTGCCCATTGATGCAGTGATCCGGGATGGAAAAGGCGCCACTGTATGGGTAAAAACAGGGCAACACAGTTTCACCAGCAAAATGGTGGAAACAGGCCTTGAAGTGAATGACCGGATCGAGATAAAATCCGGTCTCCAAAAAGGGGATATCGTGGTGGTATCAGGGGCCTACCTGCTGCACAGCGAATATGTGTTTAAAAAAGGAGTCAATCCAATGGAAGGACATAATCATTAAATTACAAATGCCAGAGCTTAAAAAATGAATACAGTCATCGCACCCGGTTTTAGAAATTATTCGCGCCTGAAATTTTCAAGGCCCCCATTTATGCTCCTTATTGCCTGCGTATGGGTGTTCCTGTTAGCCTGTAACAATGCCGGGAGCCCGGCATCCGAAGCTTCCACCCAGACAGGAAAGGAAGCTCCGCCAATCAGGTTAACCGACCTGGATGGCATCCCCATTGATTTGCAGCAATTCAGGGGAAAAAGCCTGTTCATTAATTTCTGGGCAACCTGGTGCAAGCCCTGCCTCAGGGAAATGCCATCTATTCAGAAAGCTATGCAACTACTGGAACAAGAGGCTGTGGTATTTCTGTTTGCCTCTAATGAAGAAGTTGAAGAGATAAAAATTTTCCAGCAGGAGAATATTTATGATTTCAGGTACCTGAGAATTGAAAATGCAGAGGAAATCGGCCTGGAAGCACTGCCCACCACCTATATCATCAATCCGGAAGGGAAACTTGTATTTTCTGAAAGCGGTTACCGCCAATGGGACAGCGATGAAAATGTAGACATTATCCGGAACACAATAAAACAACCATGAGAAAAACCATTCCAATTCTAACCCTCGGTTTTGCGATCATTTCATGTAACAACCCTTCCACCAACTATTCTGACAGGAATACCGTACACCCGGATCGTCCTGCTGCAACGATAATTAACCTCCCCTCACCTGCCGACTCCATTGCTGCAGAACCCTGGTTATTTACAGATAAAAACGGAGAAGTATATTTATCCTGGATCCATAAATCTTCCGATTCAGGCATATTGAAATTTTCTGTGCTGGGAAAGGAACAATGGTCTGTTCCTAAAACAATTGCATCCGGAAAAAACTGGTTTATCAACTGGGCAGATTATCCGGTTCTGGCAGCTGATGGCGAAGGTAACCTGGTGGCACATTTCCTGGAAAAATCCGACTCCGGCAAATTCACTTACGATATAAAGATCACTTCCTCCCAAAATGAAGGAAACGCATGGTCCACCCCCCTGTCGCTCCATGATGACGGACTGAAAGCAGAACATGGATTTGTTTCCATGATGCCCTACCAGGATGGTTATTTTATTTCCTGGCTGGACGGAAGGAATACGGTAATGCCGGAAGGTTCGGGAAACCATGAAGGACATCATGGACAGATGACCTTACGGGGAGCAATAGTCGATAAGCGGGGGAATAAAACCAACGAATGGGAACTGGATGAAAGGGTTTGTGATTGCTGCCAGACAAGTGCCGCTATAACATCCAACGGCCCGGTTTTAATCTACCGCGACAGATCAGCTGATGAAATCCGTGATATTTCCATAGTACGAATGGTGGGGGGGAAATGGACAAGTCCTGAAGCCATACACGCCGACAACTGGAAAATTACCGGCTGTCCGGTGAATGGCCCGCGCATTGATGCAGCAGGAAACAATCTCGCCATTGCCTGGTTCTCATCGCCGGAAAAGAATCCACAGGTAAACGTTATTTTCTCAGAAGATGGCGGCGCCAGTTTTGGAAAGCCTGTACGTATGGATGAAGGCAAAGCCATTGGCCGCGTGGACCTGGTGATGCTTGATGACCAGAGTGCAGTTGTAAGCTGGATGGAGGGTTCAGAAATAAGGGCTGCAAAAGTTTTTAGCAACGGGAAGAAAGAGCCATCCATTTTAATTGCAGCCTCTTCAGAATCCAGGTCAGCCGGTTTTCCCCAGATGACCAAAACTGAAAACGGGTTGGTATTTGCGTGGACAGATCCAACAGTCAAAACAATACGTACGATAAAACTTCCGCTGAAGTAATTGCCTATTTACGAAGCGTTTTATAAATCCTGATTGCTGCCATCAGGACAATGATCAATGCTACCAGTCCGCCCAGTCCCCAAACCAGGCTGATGCTCTGCTTTACAGCCACCAGCATCACGATGGCGAAAAGGAAGACCGTAGCTACTTCATTCCACATCCTGAGTTGGTTGGAGCTGTATTTATAGATTCCGTCCAGTTCCTGCTTCACCAGTACCTGGAGGGAAAAATGGTAAGCATACAATCCCAGGATAAAAATCCATTTGACCAGGAACCAGCGCCCTTCCGGTTGAAACAGCGTTACATGCCAGTTTCCCATAATCATCACTGTTACACCCAGTATCAGGGTCAGTACAGCCGATGGCCAGGTAATACCATACCACAGACGTCGCATCATTATGGCGAATTGCGCTCTCAGGATATCCCTTTCCTGATCGGGTTTATCGCCCGCCTCTGTGCTGTAAATAAAGAGGCGCGGCATATAGAACAACCCGGCGAACCAGGTTACGACGAAGATGATATGGAGGGCTTTGATGTAGGCGTACATGATGGTGAATGGTGAATGGTCAATGGGTCAATGGGTCAATGGGTCAATGAGTCAATGAGTGAATGGGTGAATGGGTGAATGGGTCAATGGGGGGATTTTGGGTTTTTAAAAGGTTCGATAGGGTGCCGAAAGTTTTTCTCATATTTGAAGCGATGATTTCACAGTCATAATTTTTTAGATACCCGAGATCATTACAAATCTCAAGTGCTGCATCCAATTCAATAACTGATCCCCTGGCAATCTCATAAAAACGTTTTCTTTCCGCAGCAGATTTTCTGGAAGAACCTTCTGACAAATTCAACATTACAGAAATGGATGCCCTTCTTATTTGTTGAACAAGATTAAACCTTTCTTCAGATGGCAAAACAGTGGTAATTCTATAACATTCCAAACATAATGCTTTGGCATATTGGTAAGCAGCCAATCCCTGATGATTTAATCTGAGAAACATACAATCCTGTTTACCCGAATTTCAGCTTTCCCCACAATAATCACCACCGTTTTTTCACCCATTCACCCATTGACCCATTGACCCATTCACCCATTCACATACCCCACCAGCGTCTTCACCCACATCGGATGCACATTCAAACAGGGTATCATGGTAAAAGTCTCGCCGCCGGCATGCAGGAATTCTTCCTTTCCCTCTTCAGCAATCTCTTCCAGCGTCTCCAGGCAATCGCTCACGAAAGCCGGACAAACAACGAGCAGTTTTTTAATTCCTTCTTTTGGCATCTCTTCAAAACGAACAGCCGTATAGGGTTGCAGCCAGGGATCACGACCCAGTCTCGACTGGAAACTGAAACTCCATTTACCCTCCGGCAATTGCAGGTATTCAGCCATTTTTTTGGTAGTAAACACACACTGGTGACGGTAACACTGTTTGTGTGCCGGGGAATTCACTTCACAGCAATTGGCTACTTTAAGGCAATGCGAACCGGTGATATCCCCTTTGTGGATATGCCTTTCCGGTACGCCATGGTAACTGAATAATATATGGTCATACTCCTGCTCCAGGAAGGGTCGGATGCTTTCCGCCAGGGTTTCCAGGTAATGCGGTTCGTTGTAATAAGGTGGTACAATATCTAACTTAAATGTATAACCGCCTTTCAGGTGCTGTTCCTTCGCATATTCCACTGCAGTCTCATAACTGCTCATGGCATAATGCGGGTACATGGGCACCAGGATCACTTCTTCCAATCCGGGTTCACGCCGCAATAATTCATCATATGCCTGTTTCGGGGAGGGATTTCCATACCGCATGGCAATGGCCACGGGTTCGGCCACCTGCTCCTGAAGTGCCGCCTGCAGTTGCTTTGTCAGTACAATCAGCGGAGACCCTTCGTCTGTCCAGATCGAAGCATACGCCTTTGCCGATTTAGGAGCCCGGAAGGGAACGATAATCCCCCTAACCAATAACAATCTACCTAAATATGACATATCAATTACCCGCTCATCCATCAGGAATTCATTCAGGTACCTCCTTACATCCTTCACAGAAGTGGAATCGGGTGAGCCCAGGTTCATCAGAATAATGCCACGCTTCATATTATATTTCAAATTATATGGGGTGAATAACACCAATTAAGCCACAAAGTTGCAAAACTAATCCTGCATTTGGCAAGCGACCTGAAATTGCCAACTCATCCCGGCAAAATGACAATTGACTGACTATTTGCCCTGCCGCACCCGTAATATGACATTTCACTGACAGAACAGGTTATGACTTTCGCGAACCAGGAGTTATTTTTGCACCTGCATCTGAGATCAAAACGTATGGGAGAGTTTCCGACAGATTTACAGCATTTTTTCGTCGCCGGCATCAGTTACAAAAAATCTGATTCCGCGGTGAGAAGCCGTTTTGCCATCAGCAATGACCAGTACGAACAAATCCTTCATGCAGCAAAAAGCAGGGGAATTACTGAATTATTCGTTCTCTCCACCTGTAACCGGACCGAAATTTATGGGGTAGCCCGCGATATTGAGCAACTGGTTTCCCTGATCTGCGAAGCCACCGGGCAGAGTGCAGATGAATTTCGCAATTTCGCCTACCTCCTCAGGGGAGAAGATGCCACCCAGCACCTGTTTGAAGTGGCTGCGGGACTCGATTCTCAGATCCTGGGCGACTACGAGATCGTTGGACAGATCAAGCTGGCAGTAAAATTTTCCAAGGAAAGATCCGGCATCGGTCCATTTATCGAAAGGTTGTTCAACCAGGTATTACAGACTTCCAAACTCATCAAGAACAATACCGCGCTCAGCAGCGGAACGGTGTCAGTATCCTTTGCAGCCATCCAGTACCTCAAAGAACAGGTGCCTGACGTGGCTGATAAAACTGTGTTACTGATTGGCACCGGAAAAATCGGCCGAAATACCTGCAAAAACCTGATCGATTACCTGGGCTGCCAGAATATTACCCTGATCAACCGCACCCACGAAAAAGCAGAGGAACTTGCCCGCGAGCTCAACATCGAAGCCCTGCATTCCAGCCACCTGAACCAGGCTCTAGCCCAGGCAGATATCATTGTAGTGGCTGCCAATGCCCCGGAGCCTATTGTCTCTGCCGCGCACCTGACAGGTTCCCACAACCAGTGGATCATTGATCTTTCCATTCCCAATAACGTTCATACAGATGTTGCTTCCCTGCCAGGAAAGCAATTACTCAATGTGGACGAATTGTCAAGAATGAAGGACGAAAACCTGCTGAAACGCCAGGCCGAAGTGCCTAAAGCACTGCAGATCATCGCTGACCAAACCGCCGAATTTCTCGAGTGGTGTCGCATGCGCAGGCAACTGGCGGTACTCCGCGTCGTGAAACTGAAACTGGAAGAAATCCATACCAGCACACTTACCACTAACCCTGAACTACAGCAATGGGTCTATAATACTACCTTAGCATCTTCGGATGATGCCGCTTCCAGGATCCAGAAAGTCCTGAACACCATGGCCGCCAAGATGCGCGTAAAAAATCAGCGTGGCTGCCATTACCTGGAAGCCATTAACGATTTTATCGCATTTGGTGCCAACTAAGATGACAAACAAGATTATCAGAATCGGAACAAGAGACAGCCAACTGGCCATCTGGCAGGCTACACAGGTACAGGAACAATTAGCGGCAAATGGCTTTGCTGCAGAACTGGTGCCATTGAAGAGCGAAGGTGACCTGGACCTTGTTACCCCCTTATACGAAATGGGGGTCCAGGGCGTTTTCACCAAAACCCTTGATGCCGCATTGCTCAGCGATCGCTTTGATATTGCAGTCCATTCCATGAAAGATGTTCCCACCCAAACGGCAAAAGGAATTGTTCCCGTTGCCGTTTTGAAGCGGGGTAGCCATAAAGACCTGCTGGTTCCCAAAAATGGAACCGGCTTCCTGGAGGATGATCAGTACAAGGCACTCATCGCCACCAGCAGTATCCGCCGCCGCGCCCAATGGCTGCACCGCTTTCCACAACATAATATCACCAACCTTCGCGGTAACGTGAACACCCGGCTCCGGAAATTATCTGAAGAGAATTGGGATGGCGCCATTTTCGCTGCAGCCGGACTGGAACGAACAGAATTAAAACCTGCCGGATCCATTGAACTGGACTGGATGCTGCCCGCGCCTGCACAGGGAGCCATCCTGGTGGTATGCCGCGAGGAAGACCGTTTTTCGTATGATGCCTGCCGTTTGCTCAACCACGCCCCCACAGAACTCTGCACCAGAATTGAACGCGATTTCCTGCGCGGCCTCATGGGCGGATGTTCCACCCCCATCAGCGCACTGGCATCAATAGATGAAAACACCCACACAATAAGTTTCAAAGGCAATATCTTTTCCACCGATGGCAAAGACCATTTATCAATAGAACTGGAAGAAGCCCTTGTTGCCGGAAATGCCTCCCTCGGCACCCGGGCTGCTGAAAAATTACTGGCACAGGGGGCTGCACGAATTGTTGAACAGATTAAAAATGGCAACTGATCCCACCACCATAAGACCCAGGCTATTAAGCACCCGGCCATTATCCGATGAGCTGATCAATAATGCCGCGTCCAGGGGTGTTGACATCACAGAACTTTCTTTCATAGACGTAGCCCCCATCGAAACAACCGAAGTGCTGGAAGAAATAAAGGAAACCCTGCTGATGGGCGCCACAATAGTTTTTACCAGCATGAATGCTGTAGAAGCCGTGGCCAATGTTCTGGAGGGACATCAACCTGACTGGCAGATATATTGTATTGGTCATGCAACCCGTGAATTGGTTGAGATCTTTTTTGGAGAAGAAGCCATTGCCGGTACTGCGGAAAGTGCCATTGCACTGGCCGACAGGATCATCGAAGATGCCATGACTGATGAAGTGATTTTTTTCTGTGGTGATCAGCGTCGCCCGGAATTACCGGACATGCTCTTTGCTGCCGGAATTATCGTTACAGAAATAGTGGTGTATGAAACCATCGCCACGCCGCACAAACTGAACGAATCTTATGCCGGAGTGTTGTTTTATAGCCCGTCTGCCGTAGAGAGTTTTTTCCGCAACAACAAACTGCCGCAACAAACACTGGCTTTTGCAATAGGATCCACCACAGCTGACGCTATAAAAAAACATTGTCGCAATAAAATTATAAAAGCTGATGAACCGGGAAAAGAAGCCCTGGTGAAAAAAGCCATCGGAATATTAGGGAACGGTCACTGACCCATTCACCTTTTCACTTTATCACCTTTTCACTTAAATAACCGAAAAAACCCTTACATAACATGTCTCTCAAAAACGATCTTATCCTGCGAACACTCAGAGGCGAAGAAACCGAAAGAACTCCCGTATGGATGATGCGCCAGGCAGGAAGATACCTTCCCGAATACATGGTGCTGCGGGAAAAATACGGCTTCTTCGAAAGATGCCAGACACCAGAGCTGGCCTGCGAGATCACCCTGCAGCCGGTGGACATTGTTGGCGTAGATGCAGCAATCCTGTTTTCTGATATCCTGGTGGTTCCGCAGGCCATGGGACTGGAAGTGCAGCTGATCGAAAGTAAGGGTCCGTTTTTACCGGACCCAATCAAACAGCTGAACGACCTGCAGCGTATAACCATACCCGATGTAAATGACCGCCTGCACTATGTATTCGATGCCATCAGCCTGATCAAAAAAGAACTGAACGACCGGGTTCCGCTGATCGGATTTGCCGGTGCACCCTGGACACTGCTCTGTTATATGGTACAGGGAAAAGGCTCCAAAACTTTTGATGAGGCCAAGGCCTTTTGTTATACCCAGCCGGAAACAGCTCATAAGTTGCTGCAGATGATTACCGACACCACCATCGCTTACCTGAAAGGACAGGTAAGGGCCGGTGCCGACCTGGTGCAGATCTTCGACAGCTGGGGTGGATTACTGAGCCCTGCTGACTTTGAAACTTTTTCCCTTCAATACATCCGCCAGATCGTTGCGGCCTTGAAAGACGAAGTACCCACCATCATCTTTGCCAAAGGCGCATGGTTCGCACTGGAAGAGATGGCAGCCACCGGCGCACATGGACTTGGCATTGACTGGTGCATCAAACCCGGACTGGCAAGAAAGTTTGCCGGACCAGATGTTACCCTGCAGGGAAATTTCGACCCCGCAAAACTGATGGCTCCAATCCCGGTGATTCGCCAGGAAGTTCAAACCATGCTGAATGCCTTTGGTCCTAAGCGCCATATCGCAAACCTGGGTCATGGCATCCTGCCCAACATTCCCGTAGATCATGCCAAGGCATTCGTCGAAGCAGTAAAGGAATTCGGTACTCACCCATTGACCCATTGACCCATTCACCCATTCACCAGCCATGAATCCCAAAGACGCCTTCTCCTCCTATATCCACGACCTTCAAAACCGCATCTGCGCGGCCGTTGAAGCATCCGATGGAAAAGCAAAGTTTATAGAAGACGAATGGCGGCGCCCTGAGGGCGGCGGCGGAAAAACAAGGGTCATTTCCAATGGGTATGTTTTTGAAAAAGGAGGCGTGAATACCTCCTTGGTGTATGGTGAGGTTACAGAGGCTATGCGATCACAACTGAAGATCAGCGGCGCCAGGTGGTACGCCTGCGGACTAAGCCTGGTATTGCATCCCGCTAATCCATTTGTACCAACCGTTCACTGCAATTACCGCATGTTTGAACTCTACAATGAAAATGGTGAAGTGATTGATCGGTGGTTTGGCGGCGGTACCGACCTTACACCCTACTATTTGTTCGAAGATGATGCCCGGCATTTTCACCAGACTTATAAAAATGCCTGCGATGATTTTGATCCGGCATTTTATCCCGAGTTCAAGAAAACCTGCGACAATTACTTTGTGAACTGGCATCGCAACGAGGAAAGAAGGGGCATTGGCGGCATTTTCTACGATCACCAAAGACCTTCAGCGGAACGGGATGTAAATTGGTGGATCGATTTCGCAAAACGCTGTGGCGATGCATTCATGGAAGCCTATATCCCGATCGTTGAAAAAAGGAAAAACACTCCATATACGGCGGAACACAAACACTGGCAGGAGATCCGCCGTGGCCGTTACACAGAATTTAACCTGGTACACGACCGGGGTACAATCTTCGGACTGAAGACAAATGGCCGCATCGAAAGTATCCTGATGAGCCTTCCCCCTACTGTTCGTTTTGAGTACAATTACCAGCCGGTTCCTGGCAGCGAGGAGGATAAATTATTGCAGGCCTGCCTGCACCCGGTAGACTGGGTCTGAATCGCGGGCAAATGACCGATTATTTGTAAATTTCTGAACAACACAATTATGATACTCCAGAGAAGAAACAGGATTTTGAGACAATCAGTCGCCATACGTTCAATGGTCGCTGAAACCAGGCTGAGCCCGGATGATTTTATCGTTCCCTTATTCATTGATGAAGGAACAGGTGTGAAAACAGAAATCGCATCCATGCCCGGCTATTACCGTAACAGTCTCGATTATACTGTTGCAGAAGTGAAAGAACTCTGGTCAATGGGACTCAAATCAGTATTACTTTTCATCAAGTGTAAAGACGAATTAAAGGATAACACCGGAAAGGAAGCCTGGAATGCTGGTGGCCTCATGCAAAGAAGCATCAAAGCCATCAAAGACGCGGTTCCTGAAATGCTGGTCATGACCGATGTGGCACTGGACCCTTATTCCTCTTACGGACATGACGGCATCGTTGAAAACGGCCAGATCGTAAACGATCCCACCGTGGAAGCCCTGGTGAAAATGAGTATCTCCCACGCTGCCGCCGGCGCCGATTTTGTTGCACCCTCTGATATGATGGACGGCCGCATCGGCGCCATCAGGAAAGGACTCGAGTCCGAAGGCTTCACCAATACAGGAATCATGAGCTACAGCGCAAAATACGCTTCCTGTTTTTATGGCCCCTTCCGTGATGCCCTCGACAGCGCCCCCGGTTTCGGCGATAAGAAGACCTACCAGATGGATTATGCCAACCGAACCGAAGCAGTAAAGGAAACCCTGATGGACATTGAGGAAGGTGCAGATATCGTGATGGTAAAACCCGCCCTCTCCTATCTGGACATCATAAGGGATGTTAAAAATAGTGTATCCGTTCCCGTTAGCGCCTACAATATCAGCGGTGAATATGCCATGATAAAGGCAGCTGCCAAAATGGGCTGGATCAATGAAGACAAAGCCATCCTCGAAACACTTACCTCCATCAGGCGCGCAGGCGCTGACCTGATTGCCACTTATTTCGCGAAGGATGCAGTAAGACTGATCGGCTGATAAATGAACCATTAACCTTAAATTAACCTGTATATGTTTATCATCGAATTGACCTACAATGTTCCGGTAACAGAAATTGATGCGGCAATGGCCGGTCACATAGAATACCTGGAAAAATACTACCACAAGGGGAATTTCCTGGCATCCGGGCGGAAAGAGCCCCGTGATGGCGGACTCATTTTTGTGAAGGCAACCAACAGGCAGGAAGTTGAAAACATTATTAAGGAAGATCCCTTCAATATCAATGGCCTGGCAAATTACCGGATCATTGAATTCAAAGCCACCAAAAAAATCAAGGCTTACAATGACTTTTGCGGTGATGAGTAAAAATTACACATAATGAACAATATATCCATCAGCAAACAGCTTTTTGCACGTGCACAGGAATCAATTCCCGGTGGCGTCAACTCACCGGTACGGGCATTTAAAAGCGTGGGAGGCACACCTCTATTTATCCGCAGGGCAAAAGGCGCACATCTCTTTGATGTGGATGACAATCAATATATCGATTACATCGCATCCTGGGGACCAATGATCCTCGGCCATGCCTATGAACCTGTGGTGAAAGCCATCCAGGAATATGCTGCTTATTCAACTTCCTACGGCGCGCCCACAGAGCTGGAAATAAAAATGGCAGAACTGATCAGGAGCATGGTCCCCAATGTTGACCTGATCCGCATGGTTAGCAGTGGTACCGAAGCTTGCATGAGTGCTATCCGCGTGGCCCGTGGTTATACGGGAAGGAATAAGATCCTGAAATTTGAAGGTTGCTATCATGGTCACGCCGACTCCTTCCTCGTAAAAGCTGGAAGCGGAGTGGCTACATTTAATATCCAGGCTGTACCGGGTGTAACAGCGGGAGTAAGCGCAGATACCCTGACCTGTGCCTACAACGACCTGGATGCTGTGAAGCAACTGGCGGCTGCACACAAAGGAGAGATAGCCGCCATTATTGTTGAGCCTGTTGCAGGTAATATGGGCTGTATTCTGCCCCAGCCAGGCTTTCTTGAAGGCATACGCCAGATCTGCGACGAGGATGGCATCGTTTTCATTTTCGATGAAGTGATGACCGGATTCCGCCTGTCACAGGGTGGAGCCCAGCAAACCCTTGGAATCAATGCTGACCTGGTTACCTATGGCAAAGTGATTGGCGCCGGAATGCCGGTTGGCGCTTTCGGCGGAAAAAAAGAAATCATGCAGGTGGTGGCACCGCTTGGTAATGTGTACCAGGCAGGCACCCTCAGCGGTAACCCGATTGCCATGATCGCAGGTTATACTTTGCTGTCTGAACTCCGGAACAATCCATCTCTCTACCATGAGCTGGATACCAAAACTGCCTACCTGAAAGACGGCTTGCAAAATGTACTGGATAACTGGGGACAACCATTTGTTATCAACCATTTTGGCTCCATGATCAGTATCCATTTCAGTGAAAAACCGGTAACCGATTTCGCCAGTGCAGCCGCCGCCAATAATGCTCGTTTCTCATCCTTCTTCCATGCCATGCTGCAACACGGTGTTTACCTGCCACCCTCCGCCTTCGAAAGCTGGTTCCTCAACAACGCATTGAGCTACGAAGACCTGGATAAAACCATTGAAGCCGCCAGGCAAAGTCTTGCCGGACTGTAACACCAGAAAACTCCTTTTACTGACCAGATAAAAAAGTCCCGCAGTTTAACATACTCTGCGGGACTTTTTATTGACTGCCTAAATATTTCAATTACAATTTATAAGCAATGGTCGCAGTAAATTGCCTTGGCGCAATTGGGTTCACACTGTTATCATCATGTACATTATAACTAAGTTTATTGAGCAGGTTGGTCATTTTCAACCGCAGTGAAAAATTGTGCACAATGTACCCGGCAGAAAGATCAAATAAAGTATAATCGGGCAGGGCCATCAGCTTGTAATTGGGGTTTAACCCGGAGGGGTTTCTTCCGGCCAGCCTGCTGCCCACATAGTAAACATTCATGCCGGCATTGAATCCACGCAGTGCAGATCCTTCGCTGAAACTATAGAATAAACCTGCATTGGCCGTATGCGCAGGATTATAACGGAGTCGGTCACCCGTAATAAAGTTCCTGCCATTCCCACCTGTATATTTTGTTTCATTGTAACTATATCCAGCCATGAAACTAAATCCATGAACAGGCTTGGTGGCAATATCAAGTTCCACACCTTTGCTGGTTACCTCTCCAGCCAGTTCCCTTATATTATTATTGGTATTGGGCGTGGTGCCATCGGCAAGAAACAGCGCTGTTTGCGCAAAATTACCGTTGACAATCTGGTAGAGAGTGATGTTCACGGAAACCAATCCTTTAAAAAGATCAGTCTTGGCTCCTACTTCAAACTGGTCAACAATGGATGGTGCCAGGTTTTCATTGTTTACATCCACGCCAGTGTTCACGTTGAAAGAATTGGTATAGCTGGCAAAAACCGATACTTGTTTTATTGGCTGGTATACAATGCCCAGTCGAGGACTGAAAGCATCATTGCTATACCCGGACACATAACCTGTGGAGGCTTTTGCAATGCTGTCAACGGTAGCACGCTGGTTGTGCTGGTAACTGTAACGGATACCCGCCAGTAATTTGATCTTTTCGGATACACAGATCAGGTCCTGCAGGTAAATGCCTGAACGGACAATGGGGCTGGTGGTAATCCGGTCAGTTGCAAGGAAGGGAATATCGTTCCGGCGGTCGAAACTTGCTGGATCAAAAATGTTAATCGTGTCATACACATTCAGATTTCGGATGGATGCATCAGAGCCGTTTGCATTATACCGGTTATTGACAAAAGCAAAAGATCTTGTTTTATATTGATCCATATCTGCCCCAAAAAGAACAGTGTGACTGATTTTACCGGTCTTGAACTTACCCGTCAGGTCAAGCTGGGCCAGGTAGTAATCTTCCTCCGTTCTGCTTTTCTGCAAACCTCTCGCCCAGGTCCCGTCCTCTCTGATCCCAATAGGTCGGGCAGCACCAAACAATTCCACCTTGTAAGCCTGGTAAGATGCCTGCCCGCGTAACTGCCAGTTTTTCTTCAGTTCATGGGTAAGCGTTGCAGTAGCAGTTTTTTGCTCTGCCTTATTATAACCCCAGGAGACACCCAGGTAACGACTTCGGGGAACATTGGCGATAGTATAGTTGATGGCCCCTGTTCCAAAATCTGGTGTGCGGTTGTCTTTCAGGAAATCTCCTTCCAGTAAAAACTGTGTCTTTCTTCCGATGTTCACCAAAAAGGATGGGTTAATATAAAACCTTTCAGCTTTCACATCATCCCTGTAACTCCCATTCTTCTGGAAGGTAGTATTGATACGGTATGCAGCAGTTTTGTTTTTATCAAATGCGCCATACAGATCGATGGAAGGTTTATAAAAATCATAGCTGCCTGTGCGGAACGATATCTCACCACCATTTTCAAATTTTGGTTTCTTGGTTACTATATTCAGGATACCGCCAGCGGCTACATTACCAAACAGGATGGCATTGCCGCCCTTAAGGAATTCCACTTTCTCTACACCGCTCATTTCAGGCATGGCGCCATTATTATAACGGGATCCGTTCTTGAAGGTATTATTGCTGCCGAATGAAAAACCGCGGCCCGCAATTTCTTCCTGGTAACCACCGGTTGTTCCCATCAGGTAAACCCCGGTGACATGCTGAAGCACATCACTCAACTGCAGCACCTGCTGGCGTTCAAGCATATCCCTGCCGATCACTGCAACACTTTGCGGAAGATCCATTGGTTTGATGGATACTTTTCCGGCACTGACTGGTTTCTCGTTCATTCCCCTTCCATAGGTAACGATCACTTCAGCCAGTTGATCATTGTTTTCTTCCAGACTGAAATCAGTTACTATACTTTGATCAGCAGACAACTCTACTACCTGCTCCTGTGTTTTGACACCTACAAAGGATACAATAATGGTATACCTGCCAGCCGGTAATTTGGGCAACTGGTAGTTTCCATCCTCTGTACTGATAGTGCCGCGCCTGATTTCCTTTAACCTTATACTTACAGCCGAAACAGGCTTACCATCACTGGTCAGTATCCGGCCCTTAATCATTCCTTCCTGGGCGATTGCATCAAGGGCGACCATGGAACAAAACAATACCATAACATATCTGAATAATAAATTCTTCATTTTCTCAAAGGCATTTTTTTAAGCCGGCGCAAACTTCCGTTATGAAGGCCCGGCTCTGTTACCGCAATCGGGAAAAGGGTTTACGCAATCGGAAAAATATCCCCGCATATTTTTTGTAACTTCAATAAAAACCGATTGCTATGTTATCCAAAACCATGCAGGATGCACTGAACAAACAGGTTCAGATGGAAGCAGAATCATCACAGGCTTACCTGGCCATGGCCTCCTGGTCAGATATACAACCAGGACTGCAGGGCGTGTCAGCATTCTTCTACAAACAGTCCGAGGAGGAAAGAATGCATATGCTGAAACTGATCAGCTTCATAAATGAAAGGGGTGGATTTGGAATGGTGCCCGCGCTGGAACAACCCATCCTCACTTTCGTTAGTCTTCAATCTGCTTTTTCAGAATTCCTGAAACATGAACTGAAAGTCAGCAACAGCATCAATGAACTGGTACACCAGGCATTGGCAGAGAAAGACTATGCAACACATAACTTCCTGCAATGGTATGTAACGGAACAGATGGAGGAAGAAAGGGTGGCACGCACCTTAAACGAAAAACTGGAAATGATCGGGGAAGACAAGAGCGGCCTTTACCTGTTTGATCGGGACATCATGGCCTACCGTGGGCAGCCTTCGTGAAGGTGAATCAGTGAAGCAAGAGTTCACAGGGTTTGATACCGGTGTGCTTTTTAAAGGCGGTGGAAAAATGCGATATGGAAGAGTATCCAAGCATCATCGATACTTCCGTAACACTGAGACCTTTTTCGTAAAGAAGGTAACGGGCATGTTCCATCCGCTGGCCCTGGTAAAAATCAAACACGGTGGTTCCGTATAATTCCTTGAATCCTTTTTTCAGGTAACATTCATTGATGGCAACTTTGCGACTCAGTTCCTTGATGGTAATGGGCTCGCCGATGTGCTGCAATAAAATCTCACGAGCTTTTTCAATCTTCTCACGGTCAGCCTCATTGGCCAGGAACTTGCACGAAAAGGATGTTTCCTCTTTATCACCGATCATGCATTCAAGACTGAACAGCAACAGCATCTGCATCTGGGCATTGAGGAAAATATTCTCCATGGCCCCGGAATAATTATGGTTCAGCAGACCTTCGAGCACCGTTCGGGTGCGGCCACAAAGGGAAAGGGTTTTGGAAAAGGACGAACTGTGTTTGAAATGAATGATTTCATCCGGCAGGGTTTTCATTTTCCCCGCGCTTATAAACTGCGACAAATGGGTAGGGGAAAACAAAAAGCTCATGACATCAATACTGGGTGACCTTTGCTCGCAAACCGGACTGGATCCGAATTTACAACTGTCGCATTCCGCCTGCTTGTGCCGGCAATACATATTTCCGGAAATACAGAACCTTAATTCAAGGTAATTCTCAGCAGATTTATTGTCCACCTTATGGTAGATCAGCATGCCCAGGTCATCCACCTCAAATTGGGGCATTTTCCTGTACCGGTAAATCGAGAACTGCACCGAGCCGGGAATCTGCTGCTCTTTTTGCTGCATCAATTCCAGTTCATCGTACATAACCGGCGATTTCCGGGCCATGGATAATATGTCGGGCACCTGGTGCATAAAGGGCAAAACTACTGCAATTCAATGTCACGCCATCGTCATTTGTTCACCCGTCGGGTGCCACCCGACGGGTGAACTGTGATTCTCCCCCTCAGTCTTTGTGCAGGAAACCCGCCAAACGCGGATTTTGCTTCTCACCCGTCGGGTGGCACCCGACGGGTGAAGCCCTCCCCAGCCCACTTATCCACATTTCTTCACAGACCAGGTTTCTCGCACTCAACACCCCTGCCTCTTGGCCCTTTTTCCGTACATTTGCCAATAGTCTTTTTTTAATCCAGAAAAGCGTTACAGAAGCATATATGAGCACAGAAATTCAGGAACCGAGCCTGACAAATACCGGTAGTTACGGCGCCGACAGCATCCAGGTGCTGGAAGGATTGGAAGCAGTAAGAAAGCGCCCCGCAATGTATATCGGTGATATCGGTGTAAAAGGCCTTCACCACCTGGTATATGAGGTGGTAGACAACTCCATCGATGAAGCCCTGGCGGGTTATTGTAAGAATATCATCGTTAACATCCACGAAGACAATTCCATTTCCGTTTCCGATGACGGCCGGGGTATCCCCACCGCCATGCACACCAAGGAAAAGCGAAGTGCACTGGAAGTCGTAATGACCGTCCTCCATGCCGGGGGAAAATTTGACAAAAACACTTATAAAGTTTCCGGCGGTCTGCACGGTGTGGGCGTAAGCTGCGTGAACGCACTCTCTTCAAAACTGCTGGTAACCGTTCAACGCGAAGGCAAGATCTTCGAACAGGAATACAGCATCGGGATTCCAAAATATGCGGTTCGTGAAATCGGAACCTCCGAACTGACCGGCACCAAGGTCCATTTCTGGCCAGACCAGAGCATTTTCACCCATGCCGTTTACAATCGCGAGATACTGGAAGGCCGTCTCAGGGAACTCGCATTCCTGAACCGCCGCATCAACATCATCCTCAACGACCTGCGCGAGGTGGACGAAGCGGGCAACCACTACAGCAACACCTTCTACAGCGAAGGCGGTATTGTGGAATTTGTTGAAATGCTGGACTCAAATGCCAATCGCACACCATTGATATCCAAGACATTATATGTCGATGGGTACGATGAAAATTCACACGTGGCGGTGGAAGTGGCACTGACCTACAACAACGACTTCAAGGAACATATCTTCAGTTATGTAAACAATATCAATACCATCGAAGGTGGTACCCACGTAACCGGTTTCAGGCGCGCACTTACCCGCGTGTTTAAAAGCTACGGTGACCGGGAGGGCATGTTCGAAAAAGCCAAAATCGAAGTGGAAGGCGATGACTTCCGCGAAGGCCTAAGCTCTATCATATCGGTGAAAGTGCCCGAGCCTCAGTTTGAGGGACAAACAAAGACCAAACTCGGAAACAGCGATGTGAGCGGCGTGGTTGAAACGACCGTAAGCCGTGCACTGGAAGCTTACCTGGAAGAGAACCCGAAAGAAGCCAAAAACGTCATCTCCAAGGTAATCCTGGCAGCCCAGGCCCGGGTAGCCGCTAAAAAAGCACGGGAAATGGTCCAGAGGAAAACCGTTCTCAGTGGTGGCGGCCTCCCAGGAAAACTTGCCGATTGTTCTGAAAGGGATCCCGAACGCTGCGAACTCTACCTGGTCGAAGGAGATTCGGCAGGTGGTACCGCCAAACAGGGGCGTGACCGTAATTTCCAGGCCATCCTGCCACTCAGGGGTAAGATCCTGAACGTGGAAAAAGCCATGGAACACAAGATTTACGAAAACGAAGAAATCCGCAATATTTATACCGCCCTCGGTGTAACCGTCGGTACGCCGGAAGACCCGAAGGCACTGAACCTTTCCAAACTCCGCTACCACAAGCTCATCATCATGACCGATGCCGATGTGGACGGATCGCATATTGCCACCCTCATCCTCACCTTTATTTACCGCTATATGTCAGAATTGGTAAAAGGTGACCACGTTTACCTGGCCCAGCCACCGCTCTACCTGGTGAAAAAAGGAAAGGAACAGGAATATGCCTGGGGCGAAGACGATCGAAAAGCCTGGGTAGAAAAACTGGGCGGGGGCAAGGACGATAGCGTATCCATCCAGCGCTACAAGGGTTTGGGAGAGATGAACGCCACACAATTGTGGGAAACAACCATGAACCCCGATACCCGTACGCTGAAAAGAGTAACCCTCGAAAGCGCAGCAGAAGCAGACCGCGTATTCAGTATGCTAATGGGTGATGAAGTGGCCCCACGCCGCGAATTCATTGAATCCCATGCCAAATATGCAAAAATTGATACATAAATTAATTTTCGGGCACTGATTTTGCCGGTTATCGGTAATTTTAGCTAGCTTGTATGCCAGCAAACATTAATATTTATTCACTAACCATAAAAACAATTCATTATGGCTGATATCAAATTGACCGCATATAACGTGAAAACAAAAGAAAAAGGCGTTGAAATTAAAGATGCGGTGATTACAAAAACTGCCCGCGGCGGTTACATGGCCCAGGGTAATGACGGCAAGGGTAATAAACTTACCACTATGCTCGGTGAAGAAAAAGCGCTGGCTGCTATCAAAGCAGGAATCGCAAAACAAGGTTGGTAAAATTTTGAACCGTTTATTATAAAAAACATCATTCTGTATCAGCAGAATGATGTTTTTTTATTCCCTTAATCAGCTTTGAATAACAAACTTACCGTATACCTGCTCCTGGTTCTCGCCACCTGCCTGCTGGCAAACAGAACAATCGCCCAAAGCGTGGTGGACAGCCCCTACCATATCAACGGTTCCGCTTTCAAAGAAAACTGCAACTGTTATACCATCACCCCCAACAGCCAATTCAAATCCGGTTCTGTTTGGAATATCAATAAAATTGATCTCAGGCAGTCCTTTGAATACAGTTTTGAAATTAATTTGGGCTGTAATGACGCAACTGGTGCAGATGGCATCGTATTCGTTTTGCAGCCTGTCAGTACCAATATCGGCACAAGCGGCGAGGGACTGGGTTTTGCAGGGGTGAGTCCATCCATAGGAATAGCCATCGACACCTGGCAGAATAACAACCTGAATGATCCCGACTTCGACCACATCAGCATCCAGCGCGATGGTGATAACAACCATATTTCACCCAATAATCTCGCCGGCCCCGTGCCCGTATCTGCTTTCAGCGACAATATTGAAGACTGCCGCTGGCACGTTCTCAAAATCAGGTGGAATGCAAATGTCAATGTCCTGTCCACCTATATCGATGACCAGGAAAGGGTTTCAGACACCATTGACCTGGTAAAGGATGTTTTTAAAAATGATCCTTTTGTTTTTTGGGGATTCACCGGCGCAACCGGCGGTTCCACCAATCACCAGCGATTCTGCACTTCCCTGAATGCCGACTTTACACAGAAACCAATGACAGAAACCTGCGCACCCCAGGTAATAGAACTGGTCGACCAGTCCAGGTCCTTTGGCACCATCGTCGATTGGTTCTGGGATTTCGGCGACGGCACCACTTCAAAAGAAAAAAATCCGCCGCCGCACTTTTACCCCAATCCAGGTAACTATACCGTTTCATCGGTTGTGCTGGGAAATAATGGCTGCTGGTCCGATACGTTCAAACAGGTCATCACCATCGGCTCTGTTCCCATTGCCGATTTCCGGATACCCGACACTATCTGCGGTTCAACTGCCTTTCAGCCATTCGATTTATCATACGTTGAATTCGGCAGCCTCAATGAATGGAACTGGACCATCAACGGTATTGCCTTTAGCGGACAAGCCCCGCCCCTCCAAAACATTGCCGGCCAGGAAACCGTGCTGGTCAGCCTGCAGGTCAAATCAAAAGAGGGATGTATCTCTGAACCTGTTCAAAAGACAATTAACCTTCTCAAACAGCCCACCATCCTCCTTCCCGCAGAAAGCAGTGTTTGCGCGGGCGATACCCTGCTGCTGCAGGCAGTCTCGACCCTGCCCGGAAACCCCGTTGCCACCTGGAACTGGCAGGCCTCAAACGGCTTTCCCGAACAGGACAAATACCGCTTCACCAGTGCGATCGCCGGTGAATTCCGCATATCCCTCACAGGTATCGGAGAGAATGGTTGCGTAAGTGATCCGGTCAACCATACCACAACCTTTTATCAAACCAATGCTTACGCCGGAAAAGATACTGTTGTTGCCGACAACCAACCGGTTCAACTCACAGGAACCGGGGGCCAATATTATTCCTGGACGCCTGCTGCCGGCTTATCAGACCCCAATATTGCCGACCCGGTTGCAGTTGTCAGCCGCGAAACTTCCTATATCCTTAAAGCATTCACAGACGCAGGTTGCACCACCACTGATACCATCACCATCAAAGTTTACAAAGGTCCGGAAATTTATGTCCCCAATGCCTTCACTCCCAACGGGGACAGCCGCAATGACCAGCTTCGGTTCATTGCCGTGGGTATGCGAAAACTTCATTATTTCAGGATTTATAACAGGCTGGGGCAGTTGGTGTATGACAGCCTTGACAAATCAGGGTGGGATGGCAGTTTCAGGGGCACAAAACAGGCCTCAGGCAACTTTACCTGGATGATCAGCGGTGAAGATTATAACGGTAATGCCTATCGTAAAAAAGGCAGCCTTCTGCTGATCAGGTAATTAAGGTCGGGATTTCTTACCTTTAAACATAACCAACCAAATATTAACGATAAGCAAGCTTCATCATGAAAAACATCTTACTCACCACAGCCTGCATACTTTCCTTTTCCGCCATCAGCAAGGCACAGCAGGGCGATCCGAAAGCTACCGAACAATGGAATCCGGTTCCCGCCGTGATAGATCCGGGTAATGACCAGAAAGCGCCTTCGGATGCCATCATATTGTTTGACGGGAAAAACCTGAATGAATGGGTCAGCGCCAGGACCGGCGGGGCCCCGGCCTGGAGCATCGAAAACGGCGTGATGACCGTGAAGGGCGGCACCGGTGATATCAAAACCAAACAGGTCTTTGAAGACTGCCAGTTACACATCGAATGGAGAACTCCCTCAAAAGTGGAAGGAGAAGGACAGGGCCGTGGCAACAGCGGTATTTTCCTGATGGAGAACTATGAATTACAGGTGCTGGATAACTACAACAATGTCACCTATTCAAACGGTCAGGCAGGCAGTATTTACAAACAATCCATGCCCCTCGTAAATGCCTGCAGGCAACCGGGCGAATGGCAGACCTACGATATCATTTTCACCGCTCCCCGTTTTTACGAAAATGGTATGCTGAAGTCACCTGCACGGATTACCGTACTGCACAACAATGTATTGGTCCAGCATAACACGGAAATCAGGGGCGCTACCGAATACATTGGCCTTGCCACTTACAAAAAGCATGGTCCCCTGAGCATCAAATTGCAGGACCATGGCAATCCTACCAGCTTCCGCAATATCTGGCTCCGAAAATTATAATTGAACAGTGTTCACCCGTCGGGTGGCACCCGACGGGTGAACACTGTTCAACCAGTAAAGGCATCGTTATTTACAGGAATGATAATGGCGTAAAACTTTCCCCAAGAATAGCCGAATGTGCCACTCCCAGCCATTTATCCAGCAGAGTGGCGTACACCTGCCTGAAGTCTACCTGGTATCGCAGATCGCCGTCATCCAGTTTTGACAGATCGGGCATAACATTGAGAATCCCCTTTTCCTTTAAGGCGCCGCCAATAAAAAACATGTTATTCGCAGTGCCATGATCCGTTCCTCCGCTGGCATTCTGCGCCACGCGCCGGCCAAACTCAGAGAAGCTCACCAGCATCACATCATCGAAGCGGTTATTCTTTTTCAGATCATTCACAAATGCATGTACCGCATCATTCATTTCGGTGAAGAGTCGCCGCTGCTGTGCATCCTGCGCAATATGGGTATCAAAACTTCCCAATGACACATAATACACTTTGGTATTGATATCAGAGAAAATAAGCGAGGCAATTGTCTTCAGGCTTTTCCCAAGTTCCGTTGCCGGATAAGATCCGCTTGCAAATTGGCGGCTGTGCCGGAAGATGTATTCCGCACTGTTCTTGGTATCAGCAAGTGTTTTATAGAGGTATGCCGCGGTATGCTCCGCATGTTCCTGTTCGTGATGCTTCAGCAGGTCATCCAGTAAAGGACTTCGGCTGGTCTGGTACAACCTTCCCGGATCCTTCACCGCTATTCCGTTCCAGTCGGAACCTTTTAAAGCCAGGCTCAGCACATCATCCATTTCAAGTGCCTGTGTAGGGTGCGCACAATCCTTACACTGCAGATCCAGATAACGTCCCAGCCACCCGGTCTGCAAATATTCATCGCTCCTGCTGGCAGTTTGCCAGATGTCCATGCTCCTGAAATGGGAACGGTCCGGCTCCGGGTAGCCCACACTGTTCAGTATTCCCAGGCTGCCCTCATCGTAGAGCGATTTGAATGCAGGAAGTGAGGCATGCAGGCCAGCTTCATCTGTCAGCCGTAAACTGTTTTCTTTCCTGATACCAATCCCGGGCCTCGATCTGTAATAAATATCATTCCTGTATGGGATGACAGTATTCAGGCCATCGTTTCCGCCGGTCAATTGCAACACCACCATTACTTTATTTCCCGGGGGAACCCGGGTACTGCCTTCCATCGCCTGCAGAAAGCGCGGCACCATCAGTGATGCAGCAGCCAGTGTACCGGTTTGAAGAAATGTCCTCCTTTGTATCAGCATATCATTTTTTTTAAAAGATGGTTATTGAAAAAACATCCAACAACTAAACGTCAATCAGCATAACTGGTATTCAGGACAACTCATCATGCTGATGGTAAGTGTGCTGATATAAGCCTCCCTGCCCGATTGGTCCGTATATCGATGCAGTAATGCCTCGTCGGGAACAGTGCCGGATTGCAATACAAACCCTCTCAGCGTGGACAAAAGGTCCTCCCTCTTTACCTGCTGAAATGCCGCGGCAAACTTACCCCAGTCAATCTTAGCGCCGAAGCCCCGGGCACCTGCAGGGGCAGCAGCCCTGCCCATCTGTTGGTCATCATCTGATTTAGGCCTGATATTAAAACCCGTGTTTGCCTGCAAAACCTGGGGAAGCCGAAGCCTTAATAAAAGCGAACTTCCATCGATCCAGTTACGACCGCCGGGCCAGCCCGCCACATTTGGCGGGTACAGTAATATTTGCCCCAGTAACCGTTGCAATACCAGTTGCATCGACTCATTTTCCAGTGTCATCGGCAATTGTCTTTTCATGCCCACCCATAACTCAACCGGCGATTTGATCCGGTTGCCTATATTGGATGGATCATAAAACCATTCACTGGTGTATATTTCTGTCAGCAATGAAAGGATATTGTAACCCGACTGGTAAAACCTTGCAGAGAGTTGCTCAATCCTTTGCGGATCGATTTCATCATTCACAAAAAACCTGTACATCTTTGCAGTAATGAAACGCGCTGTGGCACGCTGTTCCAGCAGGATATCCAGTATATCATCGCCGGTAAAATCCCCCTTCCTTCCCAGGAAGTTTTTCTCACCCGCATCATGTTGAAATTTCCTGAATACAAATTCGCCCTGCGGGTTGGCACCCCAGCCTGTGAAGGATCTCGCAGCTTCTTTCACATCCTCTTCCGAATAATTTCCTTTACCGATCGTAAACAGTTCCATCACTTCCCTTGCAAAGTTTTCGTTGGGATGTCCTTTCCTGTTCTGGTTATTGTTCAGGAAATTGATCATGGCCGGACTCTTACTGACAGCCCGCAGCAGGTCACCAAAATTTCCGAGTGCGTTTTTCCTGATATCATTCAACAGCAATTGCTGAAAATATCCGTTCTGGCTCCTGCAGGCAAAATGCCCATGCCAGAAGAAGGCCATCTTTTCGCGAAGCTGCGCCGGGCTGCTGACCATCTCATCCAGCCACCGCAGGTTCAGGTTTTTAATATCCTCCCGGCTTTGCTGCCGCAACTTTCGTTTTTCTTCTTCCGGGATGTCGCGGGAAATTGTTCCCATAGTTTGTGAGTCCGGCGGATTAACAACCACTTCAATATCTGCAGGTGGGTTGGCCGAGGCCTTTTTCAATTCGTCAAATAATTGCCGCGGCTTTAGTTGCCGGATCCGGAGGGTTTCCTGTAATGCCGGACCGAAGCTGGCCCGCCAGGCCAGATGCTGGTTTTGGTTCTGGTTAATTTTCACCTGGATAATTTAGCAGTTTTGACCGCAAAAAAAGGAGTAAGTTTAATACAGGTGGTGATATATTTAAAACACCCGACCTCATATGATTCGTGCTGCCAAATACCTGACCCCGCTGGTGGTTTTCCTGCTGGCTCTTCTTGCATTCAACAGCAGGGGGATTGCCTGTTATGGCACGGTCATCTTTGCATGGATCATGATCCCGGCCTTCGAGTTATTGCTGCAACCCGACCCTGCAAATCTCAGCGCAGCCGAAGAAGAGATGGCGCGCAAAAACCCGGTCTACGACTGGATTCTGTACACCATCGTAATACTGCAGATACTTACTTTGTTTTATTTCCTGCAGCAAATGAAAACTGATAGCCTTTCCCTGTCCGACATCATCGGCAGGGTGCTTACGATGGGATTGTTATGCGGTACATTCGGAATAAATGTCGGCCATGAACTCGGCCATCGTGTGAAGCCCCACGAAAAATGGCTGGCCAGAATCTCACTGATGTCATCCCTCTATATTCACTTTTATATAGAACATAACAAGGGCCATCATAAAAGGGTAGCCACCCATGATGATCCCTCCACTGCACGTTATGGTGAACCGGTTTACAGTTTCTGGATCAGGAGTATCTCAAACTGTTACCTGGGCGCCTGGCAGATTGCCAATAAAGAAACCCGCAAAAAAGGAAAACCCGTTTTTAGTTTACACAATGAAATGCTTCAGGTCCAGCTTTTCCAGCTGGCATTTATTGCCTTGTTGTGGATGCTGTTTGGATGGCCCACAATTCTGTATTTTTTCCTCGCCGCACTGATCGGGATCCTGTTACTGGAATCGGTAAATTATATTGAACATTACGGCCTTCAGAGAAAACAGATTGCTGATGGCAAATTTGAAAGAGCAATGCCGGAACACAGCTGGAACAGCGACCACCTCATCGGAAGGCTACTGCTGTTTGAATTGAGCCGCCATAGTGACCACCATTATCTCGCGAGTAAAAAATACCAGGTACTTAACCACCACGATGATGCACCACAAATGCCTACCGGATACCCGGGCATGATTCTGCTTGCACTGGTTCCCCCACTCTGGTTTTTTGTTATGCACCGCCAGATCAACCGGTTCACAAAACTGAAAACTTCGGCGTAAGCTTTCTATAGGAAAATTCCGAAATCCAGGTCTCCCTCCCAAAGTTCCGCCGGTAGCCGATTCACCAATTTACCCACTAACCCCGGAATGCAACTTTGTGTAAATATTTCCCCTTTCAACTTATCTAGTTTTCCGATAATTTCCTGCCAGATTTTTAACCAAAAACACACCATTAATGAGAAAATTGCTCTTAAGCTTTGCCGCGGCCACATTGCTGCTGGCAAGCTGTTCGAAGTCCGATTCCAGCCAGAAGGATGAGCTGACCACACCCGAATCACTGTCCATGTCGGACCAGCGTAATTGCGGTGCGATGGAAGTACTGGCTGCTGATATGCAAAATGATCCGACCCTTGCGCAACGCATGCAGGAAATTGAAGAATTCACGGCAAAGGCTATCCGAAGCAGGAGCATGCAGCTGGCAGGTACCGGAATCATTACCATTCCGGTTGTTGTGAATGTCTTATACCGCACGGCTTCAGAAAACATTTCAGACGCGCAGATCCAGTCACAGATAGATGTGCTGAATGAGGACTTCAATGGCACCAACAGCGATTTCACCAAAACCCCGGCCATCTTCAGCGGGGTCGCTGCCAATGTTGGCGTGCAGTTTACACTTGCAGGAGTGGTTCGTAAATATTCAAGCAAAAGAAGCTGGCGCACGAATAACGATATGAAGAGTGCGGCAAAAGGTGGTATTGCCGCTACCGATCCGGCGAACAACCTCAACATCTGGGTAGTAAACGATATGGGCGGCATACTCGGATATGCCCAGTTTCCGGGTGGAAATGCTTCCACAGACGGTGTGGTCATTGCACATAAATATATGGGACGTATCGGCACAGCCACATCTCCCTATAATCTCGGACGCACTGCGACCCATGAAGTGGGCCACTGGATGAACCTCCGTCATATCTGGGGTGATGCCACCTGCGGCAACGACCAGGTTGCAGATACGCCCCAGCACAACACATCCAACGGCGGATGCCCGGCTTACCCGCATTACAGCACCTGCACCGGCACTCCGGTTGAAATGACTATGAACTACATGGACTACACTTATGATGCCTGCATGTACATGTTCTCCAATGGTCAGAAAGACCGTATGCTGGCAGTGTTTGCAACAGGTGGCCCAAGGGCTTCGTTTGCCAATTAATAAAAATACCGGTCAGAAAACCTTACCTGTAAAAAAAGAGGGTATCCCGTAAAAAGGATACCCTTGTTTATTGTGCCTGAACCTATTTGTTCAGATCAGCTGCTTTCTTTTACCAATGATGTAATCAACTCCAAACTGGAAACTCTGGAACATCCAGGAATTGATTACAAAGTAATCCTGTCCGCCCCGAAATAAGGCTGCACCGCTTTCGGCAACAGAATGCCTTCTTCCGTTTGTTTATTTTCCAGCAAAGCTGCCACTATGCGCGGAAGCGCCATGGAGCTGCCGTTCAGCGAATGGAGCAACTGTGGCTTACCGTTACCATCCTTGAACCGGATCTTCATGCGGTTGGTCTGGTAAGATTCAAAATTAGATACGGAACTTACCTCCAGCCACTTTTCCTGCGCCGCGCTGTACACTTCAAAATCATAAGTCAGTGCAGAAGTAAAGCCCATATCGCCGCCGCATAACCGAAGAATGCGGTAAGGCAGCTCCAGGCTCTGGATCAGTTTTTCCACGTGCAGCACCATCTGGTCGAGCACTTCATAACTAATGTCAGGATGCACGAGTTGAACGACCTCCACCTTATCAAACTGGTGAAGCCGGTTCAGCCCCCTTACGTCCTTGCCATAACTGCCTGCCTCGCGACGGAAACAGGGCGTATAGGCGGTCATCATGATCGGCAGTTCTGACTCCTTCACGATCTCATCCCGATAAATATTTGTTACCGGAACCTCGGCCGTCGGGATCAGGAAAAAATTATCCGCAGTAGCATGGTACATCTGCCCTTCCTTATCCGGCAGCTGACCGGTACCGTAAGCCGATGCTTCATTCACCATATACGGCGGGATGAACTCCGTATAACCCGCAGCGGTATTGTAATCCAGGAAATACTGGATCAGCGCGCGCTGTAGTTTGGCACCCTTGTTTTTATATACCGGGAAACCGCTGCCGGTGATTTTATTGCCCAGTTCAAAATCGATCAGGTTATACTGCTGCACAAGATCCCAGTGTGGTCTGGCACCTGCATGCAGTAGAGGCTTTTCACCTCCTGAACGCACCACAATATTATCCTCCGGCGTACGACCAACCGGTACCTGGCTGGATGGCAGGTTCGGGATCTGCACCAGTATTCCATGAATGGCTGATTCTATCTGATCGAGTTCAGACACATCCTCCATCCTGGATTTCAGTGCCGACACTTCCTGTTTCAACAGTTCGGCCGCTTCCTTTTTCCCCTCACGCATCATCTGGCCGATCTCTTTGGAAGCCGCGTTTACCTTACTTTGTAACTCATCCCGGTCGAACTGCAGCCTGCGCCTTTTTTCATCCAGCGCAATCAGTTCATCTACCAGTCCTGTCTGGGCAAAATGCTTCACCGCCAGTCTTTCTTTCACCAGCTCAGCGTTTTGCCGGATAAAGTTCACCTGTAACATCTTTTCACAATTTGTCGCAAATATAAGCGGCTTGCGCGGTTATCTTTGCGCTTATGAATGTACATGACGACCTGCAGGTCCGCTGGTGGAACCTGGAATCGAAACTGGTAGAGCGTTTCGGGAAAAAACCCGATATGGAAACCATACTCTTCCTGGTAGGTATCCAGGAATTCGGTGATATCCGAGAAAAATTTACCAAAGAACAGAAACAGGACCTGATGCATATCGCAGTTTGCTCTCTGCTGGCGCAAAGCGGGTATTATGAACTGGAGGGGAAGGACAAAGACGGCTGGCCTCATTTCAGGCAACTAAAAGCCCTGCCGGAACTGAATCCGGCTGAACAGGAAAACTTCCTGAAAGACCATGTATTATTGTATTTCGAAAAAACCGGGTTCTGAATGGTTTAATCCCTGAGTATGAAAATCGTATATGCATTTGCGTTGATATTTCTGGCGGGATGTAATCCCAGGGTAGCAGAAGGGCTGCGTGAAAACGACCTGCAAAAGGACGTACTGCTGCAAACTACCAGGGGTGATATCCGGCTCAGGCTTTACGAAGAAACACCCCTCCACCGGAATAATTTCCTAAAACTGGTGAAGCGGGGTTATTACGACAGGATACTATTCCACCGGGTAATCAGCCGGTTCATGATCCAGGCCGGTGACCCCAAAAGCAAAACAGCTGCAGATACCGCCAGGCTGGGCAGCGGGGGACCTTCCTATACCGTTCCTGCAGAGATCCGCCCCGAACTTTTTCATCGCAAAGGGGTACTGGCAGCAGCCAGAATGGGCGACGATGTGAATCCGGCCAGAGCCAGCAGCGGCAGTCAGTTCTATATAGTTCAAGGCAGAATATTCAATGACACCGAGCTTGACTCAGTGGAAATCCACCGGCTGAAAGGCCGGAAAATCCCCCCTGCCCACCGCGAAGTGTATAAAACCATCGGAGGTGCACCGCACCTCGACCAGGCCTACACCATTTTTGGGGAAGTGATCAGTGGTCTCCCGGTGGTGGATTCCATCGCGGCGGTGAAAACAAGCGGAAGAACAGGTGGAGACCGCCCGCTGGAACCTGTTCGCATTAAAAAAGCAAAGCTGGTGAACCGCTAACAGAACTATAACCTAATAATCCGGTAGCCGCACGGGGAAATTCCAAAAATTCCAACGTTATTTGCAGGACAAAATTTCACCTCATGAATATTCCTGAAAATTTACGTTACACCAAAGATCACGAGTGGATCAGCCTGGAAGGAAATATCGCTACTGTTGGAATTACCGATTTCGCCCAGGGTGAATTGGGAGATATTGTTTACGTTGAAATCGAAACTGCCGGAAAAGCACTGGCTGCCGAAGCTGTTTTCGGAACTGTTGAGGCTGTAAAAACCGTATCTGACCTTTTCCTGCCCTTATCAGGAACGATCAACGAGGTTAATCCTGCCCTGGCTGCCAACCCCGAACTGGTAAACAGCGATCCCTATGGCGCAGGATGGATGATCAAAATGACCGTGGATAATCCCGCCGATTTTGAAGGACTGTTGGATGCTGCCGGATACAGGTCAATTGTCGGATAATCTTCCTGATTGACCACAACTCAAACATACCCGGAACCGGAACTGTTTGCTCTCCCGCAGCAAAAGGACGAGGCTGCTTTTTGTTACCTGTACGATCACCATGCCGGTGCCCTGAACGGTAACATTCTGCAGATCATTCCCGACCAGGCTTTGCCGGATGAAGAGTGGCAGGAGGTATTTGTCAATATCTGGCGCGGGATGGACAGTTATGCAGGACCGGCAAAAGACCAGGCACCCTGGTATGCAGCAGATAAAAATGTCGGCTGTCAATAATACAAACAGCCAAACCACCGTTTACCGGGATGTTATATCCAGGGATGTGTACCTGATGGTCAACCTGCTTTCGCAACCAGGCGCCGGACAGCAATACCAGCTATGGGTAATTGCAGACCTGGCTAGCAGATGCCTTTGCCATTACCCTGGAAAAAACCGGCGGAAGCCTATGCCCTACCCTTACCGCTATGTATATTATGGGAAAAGTTTAATTACCTGAAATGTTGCACTCATTTTTTGAGCGAAGAATTTTTCCACTCATCTGGACATTCTTTTTACATCTTGCGCTGTTGTTTCCCGACAGAAACCTAAATGAAAGGAAACTGATCCTGATTCCGCATTTTGACAAACTGGTGCATTTCGGTTTGTACTTTATCCTGGTTGCCGGCTGGGTTGTTTTCTTCAACCTCAAAACAGACCTTACTACTCACCAGAAAAGGAACTGGAATTACATACTAATACTGGCGGCAATTGCCCACGGAATTATTATCGAATTTTTGCAGGGAAGTGAATTCATCAGTCGCGACTTCGACTGGTATGATGCGCTGGCAGACGGTTTCGGCGCCATTGCAGGAATGATGGCCGGACAGATTTTCACCAAAAAAATCCTCCGCCAAAGCTCCAGACAAATCTCCCCCCGATAAACCATTCACCCTTCACCCTTCACCATAAGAAAAGCCCCTGTGGAAACAGGGGCCGTAACCAAAACTAACTGCTTATGAGAAAATTGACTGCTTATGTGAGAGTCAAAAAATTTGGATCGTGTTTTATATATAACGCTTAATTGCTTAAAATGGTGTGCAGCTAAACGTTAAAGAACTTTAAAATCTACCCATCGCCTCTTTTATTCCTATCCTCACTAATTACCATACAAAGTAACGATACTATTTGTGGCTACACAAGAATCCGGACCTGATTTTTAAAATAATTAACATGGCAGCCCGCACCACGACTGAATTCGTTTCAAACCGGGCACCAGGTTCCGGGGTTCCGGATTGGCCGCCAGAGGCTACCCTTTGCGTTTTTTTCACATAATTCAGCGTCCGGGCCATTTCCTGCCTCCGGATTCTGTAAAATTTACCGCAAAAATTATTGCTGGCTGGTCATTTTTTCGGCATTTTCTGCGAACTGGAGCTGGTCGATAAAATCCTGGATCTCGCCATTCAGCACTGCGTCCAGGTTATAAGAGGTGTAATTGATCCGGTGGTCGGTCACCCTTCCCTGTGGAAAATTATAGGTCCGGATCTTGGCACTGCGGTCCCCACTGCTTACCAGGCTCTTTCTATGTCTTGAAATTTCTTCTTCCTGCTTGCGGACCTGCTCTTCATAGAGCTTGGTACGCAGCATCTGCATGGCTTTTTCCCGGTTGGCCAGCTGCGTCCTCTCGGTCTGGCAGATGACAACAGTTCCTGTTGGAATATGGGTCAGCATTACCTTGGTCTCCACCTTGTTAACGTTCTGTCCACCTGCACCTCCACTCCGGGATGTTTCCATCTTTACATCGGCATCCCTGATCTCAACATCCACTTCTTCTGCCTCCGGCATTACAGCCACCGTAGCAGCACTGGTATGCACCCGGCCGCTGGCTTCGGTTGCTGGTACCCGTTGAACCCGGTGTACACCGCTTTCAAATTTGAGGGTCCCGTACACATCATCGCCAAGCACTTCCACGTTTACTTCCTTATAACCACCAACAGTACCCTCACTTTCACTCAGAATGGCGGTTTTCCAACCCTTGCTATTGCAATAACGCAGGTACATATTCAGCAGGTTGCCGGCAAAAAGCGAAGCTTCATCCCCACCGGTTCCCGCCCTGATTTCCAGGATCGCATTCTTTTCGTCCTGGGGATCCTTAGGTATCAGCATTTGCCTGATGGCAGCCGCCAGTTCGGTTTCCTTCTCCTCAAGGACAGGCAACTCTTCCTTTGCCAGTTCACGCAATTCGGCATCATCACCATTCAGGGCCTCGCGGTAAGTATCCAGGTCAGACAATACTGTTTTATAGGCCTCGTACTGCTGTACAATTTTTTCCAGGCTCCGGTACTCCTTGCTGAGTGCGCTGAATTGTCTGTTATCACTCACAATGGCCGGGTTGGTGAGCGCTACCCCCAGGTCAATAAATCTGGCCTTGATCGCCTCCAGTTTGTCTAACATAGTACCTATTTTTTATTGCTTTCTAAACATTCCCCGCATCTTTGCGTGAAATCTCCCACCCTCAAAAGGCCTGCAAAATTAACTCAATTAAACGCATGCGCTACCGAAAATTCAAAGCCGACCACCTTTTCACCGGAACCGCCTTCGCTCCTGCCGGGTCCGTACTCATCTCAGATAGCCATGGCCGCATTGAAACCATCCTGCCCGAATCAGAGGCCGGAGAAGATATTGAAACCTTCCGGGGCATACTGGGCCCGGGTTTCATCAACTGCCATTGCCATCTCGAACTCAGCCATATGAAGGGATCAATTCCCCCGGGTACAGGTATGGTCCCCTTCCTGCTGGCAGTATTGGCACAAAGATCATCCCCCACCGAAAATATCCTGGAAGCCATTGCAGCCGCTGCAACACAGATGCACCTGTCCGGTATCGTTGCAGTGGGCGATATCTGCAATACTGCCGACAGCCTTTACCAAAAAACACTGGGAGGGATGGCCTATCACAATTTCATTGAAGTAAGCGGATTTGTAGGCGCCACCGCAACATCCCGGTTCCAGGCTGCCCGGCAGCTTTATGAACAGATGGCTGTCACAGGCCCGTCCAGCATTGTGCCCCATGCCCCCTACTCCGTTTCTGCTGAATTGTTCCGGTTGATCAATGCGCAGGCAGCCGGAAAGATCCTCACCATGCACAACCAGGAAAGCCCGGAAGAAAACGATTTTTTCCTTACCGGTCAGTCGCCTTTCAGGAAACTGTTTGAAGCCATTGGCGTGAACCTGGATTTTTTCACCGCCCCCGGCAAAACCAGCCTGCAGTCAGTGCTGCCGTCTCTCCACCATCCGAAACACCTTATCCTTGTTCACAACGTAGTTACCTCCCAGCAGGATCTTGACTGGCTTCACCAGCAACAGACAAACCTTCTGCAACTAAGCCCCGGACCTGCATCACAAATCTGCTTCTGCCTTTGCCCCAATGCCAACCAATACATCAGCAATTCGCTGCCACCGGTGGAATTATTCATGAAAAATAACTGCCGCATTGTGCTGGGCACCGACAGCCTGGCATCGAACTACCAGTTAAATATAACCGAAGAAATGAAAACACTGCAGGAGTCAATGCCGGCAATTGATCCCGGGCAGATCCTGCAATGGGCTACTGCAAATGGCGCGGAGGCGCTGGGAATCAGCGACCGGTTCGGCACAATTGAAAAGGGAAAAACACCCGGCATCGTACATATTGAAACAACTGAGAACAAAGGCCGCACCATATTCAGGAATAGTACGCGGATAATATAGCCAGGTTACTTAAAATGCTGCCGCAAACGAAACAGTCACCAATGGTGAACTACTAACGGGGATGCCTGAACGAACAAACACCGGTTCTCGCCCCCGCAGCCATTTGCCCTCCAGCCTTACAGCAACCTGTTTCGCAGGAAAGAAATCCATATTGAAGGATGCGCCAAAGACACTGAACCCTTCTCCTTTAGCCGTCCTGATGATCACTTCTTCAGGATCGTGGTAGTATTCCGCCCTGGCTGCCATGGCCCATTTATCCGAGTGACTGTACCTCGCAATAATTACGGGCGTCAGCCAATGATTCATTTCAGCCATCCCTTTATACCGTTGCTCCAGGCCCAGGTCAAATCCGGCCGTTAACTCAACACGTTTTTCCAGCTGAAATATGCCGTAAAAATTATTGAAGTAACGCATTTTCCGAAGGCTGTCCGGATAATCCGTTCCAAGGAAACTGCTCCAGTTTAGGGTAACATTACCGCTAGGTTTATATTGAAGCTGGGTTCCAAAGGACGGAGTTGAGTTTCCGGAAACCCGCCTGATGCGCTGCCAGCCATTCAGCCATAAAAAAGCAGCCTGCATCTTTTCGTTTGCACTGGTATAGCTGAGCTTTATTCCCGCTTCATAATAGGGTGAATTATCTGCCATCATGCTGCGGGTAACTGTCCGGCAATCCTTGCCGATGGCAGATTCAAACCCGATGTGCGAAGGCATGATGCCGGCATCCAGCCAGAGGTTTGCAGATTTCGCCAGCTTTATGCCCACATTTGCCTCAAAGATATTCTTCAGCACCCCGGGTTCGGCAGCATAATTGGCATTCATGTATGTGCCGGCAGCCAGTGCAAGATTGGCCCTTGCCCCAGGCGCAATCAATCCGGCTTTTACATAGCCGATATTAAGATTGACTTCATTGTGCCGGTTGTGGCTGTAAATAAATCCAGGTCTTTCGTCACCTTCCGGCCGATTGAAATCATACCCATAATAGGCTTCCAGGTAAGCGCTGAAACTGACGACAGCATTCTTTTCCTCCTGTGCTATAATGGAGAAGGGATAAGATAAGATCATCATGACCAATATCAGCCATCGTTTCATACCACAAAACTATTTGATTATTATCACTCTTTACGCTAGCCGAGTACCTCCTGTAAAACAGGCAGTGACCGCAGGTGCCCGAATTCTGCCACGTGCAGTACATAATAAGCTTCCAGCATCTGCAGTAAATAACGCCGCGCAGTAACCGGCAGCCTGATTTCTTCCATTTCGGCAGGCTGCATCACCCGCAGAAACTGCGCAATCACTTCGCTGTTGTATCCGTCCAGGTAAAACTGATGGGCAGGCGCCTGGGGCACAAACAACCCTTCCTGCAAATCGAGACAACTGTTCCCGGCGCTGTATTCATCAGGTATTCGAAAACCAAAAAAATTCGCCAGGTGCAATGAAAAGAATATGGGGAAATTCGCCACCACCGCCGGTGAAGCCTTATCGAGGTGCAGCATCACATCTTCCACAAAATAAAATAGCTCCGGATTGGCCTCCGGTTCTTTCAGGCATTTCTGCAATAGTTCCACCATAAAGGTGGCCACCGATCCCTTGAAAACATCAAAGAAGATATGCTGGTACAATACAGACCAGCGGTATTCCCTGATCCTTTGCAGGTTTTTCTGTTCCTGGTGATACACCACCAGGTCAAGCAGTGCACCAGGCTGAAAAAGATTTGCCCTGGTCCCGGTTTTTTTGGAAGCCGACCGCACACCATTTACGATATAACTCTGCTGCCCGAACAACTCGGTAAACACTGAAACAATAATACTTGTTTCTCCGTACTTCACGGTTCTAAGCACAATCCCCCGGGTGTTAAAATTCATGGCTCGCGTTGAATGAAAACAATTTTTGTTACTGCCTGTTCTTTCCTGGTATCATCGGTTACAAACACAAGATAAACACCGGTTGAAATCTTTCTTCCATTTATATCAAGCCCGTTCCAGGTTGCCTGTCCGCCCAACGCCCTACCCTGGTAAACCAGCCTGCCATTCATTTCGGTGATCTTCACCATTGCATTATTGACAAGCCCCCTGATGGCAATCTGCCCCGTATAGGAAGGAGGTACCGGATTCGGATATACTATTACGTTAGTATTCGTCGCGCTGCCTTCCGTAGCATCCGATTTATAGGAACAGATTCCTTTGGCTGTTGAAAAAATCACCGTTCCCGTAACCGGATCAATGGCGATTTTCCTGATATCATTGTCCGGGAGCGGACTGTTGGCTGTAGTGAAGCGCTGCAGGGTTTTCTCTCCTCCCGCGCTGATCAGCCAGGCCCCGTTTCTGGTACCGATCCATTTCCTGTTGGCACCATCCAGGGCCATGGCCTGAACGGATTCGCCGCTGAAAAGGTAGCCGGCAAAATTATCGGTTTGCACCACAGGTAAAATGGCTTCACAGCCCCGGGAACTGAATACTTTCGAGGGGCATTGTACAATACCAATTCCGTTATTGGTTCCCACCCAGATAAATCCGAATGCATCCTGCATAATGCTCAGCACATGATTGGACGGAAGGTTGCCATTGCCTTGTCCGGCGCGGTAATATTTCCATTGGTCATCACCGGTATTCTCTATTCCTGCACCATGATTGAAACAAAAGAGGCCATTCCCTCCGGGGGAGATAATCCATTTCTGGTTGGCATCATCCACCAGTACCTGGGAAAGAGACAGTTCAGGGTAAAAAAATGGTACCCGGAAGCGGCGGAAATCCCCTCCTTCCAAACGTACCACCAGGCCATTTTCTGCGCCATCGTTACTGATCCACAGCCTGTTTTCACCGTCTGCTGCCATCCCCCCAACCCGGAAGGAGTTCGGATCATTTAATGCCGGCGACAATAACGGGGCTTTCAGCAGTTCAAAATTTTCCTGTTCCTTTTTTAACAGGCCGCTGCCCGAAGACCCGGCCCAAAAAATGCCGGACCTGTCTGCCAGCAGGGGACCAATATTCCCGAATCCGGCGGGAAGCGTTTGATCATTACTGTTATATATGGTCCAGGTTCCCGAAACAAACCTGCTGAGGGCATTTCCGGTTGCGACCCACCATTCCCCGTTCCCGGCAACAATATCACCACTGCCGGTTGCGGCGGGCGAATTTGGGATGACCGGCACAATTTCCCGGCCATTTAATTCCAGCAATCCGTTGCGGGCATCTGCCACCCAGAGGGAGCCATCAAATTCCAGCGCCTGCCTGGGATCAGACAGCCCTCCACCGGTAATTGTTTGCAGACCCACTCCATCTGTATTCAACTCAATAAGCCTTGCTTCCTGGCCGGACTGCTGGCCGATATATATTTTACCGCCGGAATAGTCAAGGCTATTCCAGTTACGGTCATCCTCATAGATTTTTTCAAACACACCGGAACCGAGGTGGTAGAGTGCCGGCCCCTGTTGTACCATCAAGCGGCCGCCTGCATACAAAACTTTATGAACCTCACCCGCAGGCAAACCTGCTGTCCCGGATAAAATCTCCCAGTTCCGGTAATCAGCCAGGTTCAGACCCGACCGGGGTGCACGCTTTAATCCCTGCGCAGTAGCAGCATAATAATACTGCCCGTCTGAACTCACTGCATTCACTTTCGTATAGGCACCTCCGTTACCAACCACCCAGCTGTCACCGATTTCCGGTTTGACCATATTGAGTACCACGATGGCAAAGCCGGTTGACAACAGGCAGCGGTCGTTTTCACCGTATATGTGGTAGATGGTTTTGTCGCCATTGATGGGTTTCAGGCGGAGGGCGTTGACATTCCTGACTACCCCATCATTCAGGATGTCAATATTGCTGTTCCGGTAGGCGATGACCAGTTGATTGGAGGCATGATGGAAAACAGTTTGCACCCCGGTTTCTGCCAGCCCGGTGATCCGGTTATACCGTATGATGGATTGATCACCTGATGAAATACTGAAAACAGAATAAGGAGTAGCGGTGAATAGGTGGTTTTCTGTCGCCGCCAGCGAGATGGCCTGGTTATAGGGAAGATGTTCCTGCCAGCTGCCAATGGGTTGTGCCCGCAATGGCTGGTAAACGGACAAGCATCCGATAAGAAAAAGGAGCAGGTAACGCATAGAAACCCAAAGTTAACCGCTTCGGGTCTGGTTTTGTCGGGCTAATAGCGGTAAAATGGTTTTCTTTGCGGGCAATTATCAGTAAAACCAGCATCACTATGTGGCATCAACTGGGATCCATTGTTCTGAAATACCGTATTCTCCTGTTGACAATACTACTGGCAGCTACCGCCTTCATGGGCTATCACGCCAGCAAAGTGCAGATGAGTTACGAGTTCGCAAAGGCCATCCCGACAAATAACCCCAAGCTCAAAGCCTACCTGGCCTTTAAGGAACAATTCGGGGAAGATGGCAATATGCTGGTAATTGGTGCAAAAACCGACAGCCTGTTCAATGAAAAAGTGTTCAACGACTACCGGAAACTCCAGAAAGATTTGAAAAAACTGACAGGTGTTGAAAATATCCTTGCCATCCCGGGTGCGGTGAACCTCAAAAAAAATGACAGTACAGAGAAACTGCAATCCCACCTGATTTTTCCGGAAGGCGACCTCCCACAGGCAGCCATTGACACCGCAGTAGCGGAGTTCAGGAACCTGCCATTTTACAGGGGACTGCTTTACAATCCTGAGACCAATGCCTACCTGATGGCCCTGACCATCAACAAGAATATCCTGGCATCGCCTAAAAGAACAAAGGTGGTTGCTGAAGTGCTGGCCCTTGCGGAAGCATTCAGCCAGAAACATAATATCACCCTGCACTACAGCGGCCTGCCGCTGATCCGTACCCAGATGGCCGACAGAATCGCAAAAGAAATGCGCTGGCTGCTGATTGGTTCACTTGTGTTGTCGGCTGTTATTTTACTCCTGTTTTTCAGGAGCATCAGCGCCACTTTAATTTCCCTGGCTGTGGTGATCATGGGCGTGGTATGGAGTGTGGGCACCATCGAATTACTGGGTTATAAAATCACCCTGCTCACGGCATTGATTCCGCCGCTTATCGTAGTGATCGGAATTCCCAACTGCATTTATTTCCTGAATAAATACCATGTAAGCTGGAATGAAACGGGGGATAAAAATGAAGCAATCCGAACCATGGTTTCCAAAATGGGAGTCATAACCCTGTTCTGCAATATTGCCGCCGCAATCGGGTTCGCGGTATTTGCCCTTACCAAGAGCGCCATCCTCAAGGAATTTGGTGTGGTGGCAGGCATAAATATCATGGTCATTTTCCTGATCTCCTTCATCTTCATACCGGTTGTATTGAGTTTCCTGCGTGTACCCAAATCACGGCATACCCGCTATCTCGATAATAAATGGCTGCTGGCGGTACTCGACAAACTGGAAATATGGTCTTTGAACCACCGCAGATTAATTTATGGCCTTACCGCCATCCTCACCATTGCCGCCATCATGGGAATGTTCCGGTTGAAGTCCGAAGGATTTATTGTGGATGACCTTCCCAAAACAGACCGCATCTACACAGACCTGAAATTCTTTGAAGAACATTTTAAGGGAGTGATGCCGCTTGAGATTGTGGTGGATACCAAACAAAAGAACGGCCTGCGGAAAAATCCGCTCCAGTTATTTGAAAGGATCGATTCTTTGTCACAGTTCATCCGCTCAAACCCTGAAATGGCGAGGCCTTTATCAGTGGTGGAGGGAATCAAGTTTGCGCGCCAGGCCTATTATGACGGTGACAGCAGCAGCTATGGCATGCCGAACAGTTTCGATATCAGTTTCCTTGCGGGGTACCTGAACATGAAAGGGACCGACAATGAAAACAACCAGATGGGGAAACTGGTGAGTTCCTTTATGGACGACAACAAGCAGCAAACGCGCATCAGCGTGAACATGAAAGATGTAGGCAGCAAGAGGCTGCCGGAGATCCTGCAGGAGATTGAAGCGAAAAGCAGGCAGTATTTTGACAGCAGCAAATATCAGGTAACCCTCACCGGTAGTAGCATTACTTTCCTGGAAGGAAGTACATTCATCATCAACGGACTGAAGGAAAGTGTTTTCTGGGCCTTCCTGCTGATTGCACTTTGTATGTTGTACCTGTTCAAATCCTGGCGCATACTGATTTGCTCGCTGATCCCCAATCTGATCCCCCTGGTGATCACAGCCGGGGTAATGGGCTGGGTCGGTGTATCCTTAAAGCCTTCCACTGTTCTTATTTTCAGTGTTGCCCTGGGTATTGCCATTGATATTACCATCCGGTTCCTGGTGAACTTCAAGCAGGAACAGACATCGGACAGCCGGGATTCCAAAAAAGTTGTCATTGAAACCATTCATTCCACCGGTATCAGCATCATTTACACATCCCTTGTGCTGATAGCCGGTTTCGTAATTTTTGTTTTCAGCGGTTTTGGCGGTACGCAATCCCTGGGCTGGCTCACCTCACTCACCCTGGTGGTGGCCACTGTTACCAACCTGGTATTATTACCGGCCCTGTTGATTGACCTGACCCGGCCCAGTAAATCATCCTGAGCAACACATGCGATAAATAAATATTTAAAAGGGGTGATTTCAGCTATCGCTTTTATTAGTGGTAATACTTATTTAATTACCATTAGAATTCATATTTCTACCTATTATATTATTTTACAATATAAATAACTAACCTCTTCAGACCCTACATCAGGGATTTCGATATTAATGGTGCAGCATTAATATTTTTCGCGCTGTCTTTCCAGATTAAGATTTCATTAAATTTACCACTAGTTAAAACTAAATGCACATGAGAAAACTAGTCATGCTACTACTGGGCATACTTATGCTCGGCGGGCAGTTATTGGCCCAAACCCGCACTGTTACGGGTAAGATAACAGATGAGAATGGCAATCCCATTCCAAATGCAACGGTTCTGGTGAAAGGTACTACCGCCGGAACCTCCACCCTGGAAGACGGAACTTTCTCCCTGGTCATTCCGGCCTCCGCAAAAACCCTTGTGATTTCATCTGTTGGAATGGCTACCCAGGAAATTTCCATTGGCAACAGGGGTTTATTCAACATCAGCATGACCAAGGACGACAAAGACCTCCAGGAAGTGGTGGTAGTTGGTTATGGTACCCAGCGCAAAAGGGAACTGACCGGTAATGTATCCACCGTAAAAGGTGCAGAAATCGCCAACCGCCCGGTTCAGAGTTTTGAACAGGCCCTGGGTGGACGTGCTCCGGGTGTACAAATCACGATTCCAAGTGGTGTATTGAACTCACCTCCCGTATTCAGGGTTCGCGGAACCAACTCCCTGTCACTGTCATCCCAGCCATTAATCGTTATTGATGGGATTGCTGTTTACAGCGGAGAAACAAGTTCAACTGCTGCAGCCGGTAACGCCCTTGCATCCATCAACCCGAACGATATCGAAACAATCGATATTGCAAAGGATGCGGCTGCAACCGCCATTTATGGATCACGTGCTGCGAATGGTGTGGTATTCATCACTACTAAAAAGGGCAAATCCGGTAAAGCCCGCGTATCCCTTGACAGTTGGGCAGGCTGGAACAAAGTACAGCGCTTGCCGGAACTGCTGGATGCTTTCCAGTATACAGAATACAAGAACCAATCATTGGCAAATGCCGGTACACTTAACCCAGTTACCAATCAGTTCTATTTAACCGATGGTCCCGATGGCAAACCCATCAATACAAACTGGTATGATTATGTGTACCGCACCGGTTTTTCCCACAACAATTCACTGAATGTTTCAGGCGGAAATGAGTCGACGAAATATTATGTATCTATGGGATATTCCGAGCAGGAAGGTATCATCAAAAGAAACGATTTCAAAAGGATCTCTGCCCTTGCCAACCTGGATCACAAGGTAAACAAGGCGATTTCTCTTGGTGCCAAAATGCAGTATTCAAATGAGAAAAACCTGGCAGCCGTAAGTTCCGGTTCACTGGGTGATGCATTTGCAACAGCAGGCCTGGGTCGTGTGCCCATGATCACTGCTCCCAATATCGCTCCTTACAATAACGACGGAACCTATAACTATTCAGGCGCCCTGATTGGAGTGATGAATAATAAGGTTGGCCAGGCTGGTTTTAACAACCCGGTTATCCAGCTCGATAAAAACAGAACCAACGCTGAAAATAACCGGATCCTGGCCAATGCCTATATCCAGATCAAGCCCATCCGGCAGGTTACTTTCCGTTCACAATATTCAATTGACTACCTGTTTGTCGACAATGAGATTTACTATAGCCCTATTTCAGGTGAAGGTTTCCCCGGAGGCTCTGCCACTTCCATCTACAACCAGAACAAGAGATGGACTTGGACCAATACCCTGCAGTATGATGAAACATTCGGCAGTCACACATTCGGTTTGCTGGCAGGTACGGAACAGCAAAAATCAAACAACAAAAGTTATGGCCTGAACCGTATCAATGCCTCTGACCCCGACTTCATCAATATCCAGGGTGGCTGGGCCAATCCCAATGCTTCCGGACTTGGTATCGGCGAAAACTACCTCCTTTCCTATTTCGGTCGTTTCACCTACAACTTTGACAGCAAATACTACCTGACTGCCAATGTTCGCCGCGACGGAGCTTCACAGCTTGGAATAAACAACAAGTGGGGTACTTTCTGGGGTGTATCTGCCGGCTGGGAAATCACCCGGGAAAATTTCTGGGAAAAGGCCGGACTGGATAACGTGTTCAGCAGCTTCAAGATTCGCGGTAGCTATGGCCGTGTAGGTAATATCGACGGACTGGGTCAATATGCTTCCCTGTCAACTTTTGGTTCAGGTCTTTACGGTGGTGCCGGAACCCTGGTTTTCAACCAGGCAGGTAACCCGAACCTTGGCTGGGAATCCAGTACCAAACTGGACCTTGGTTTCAATTTTGGCATCCTGAACGACCGCATCAATGGTGAGGTGGCTTTTTACAAGAACGATGTGGACGACCTGATACTGGGTGTACCTACCCCGCCTTCTGCAGGTATTCCCTCCAATATTCCCACCAACATTGGCAGCATGTACAATAAGGGTGTTGAATTTTCACTGAACACCACACCTATACAGAAGAAAGACTTCACCTGGAATGCCAATTTCAATATTGCATTCAACAAGAACGAGGTGACTTCCCTGGCTCCCGGTGTTAACAGCATCCTTGCTGCTACCGGTGGATTGGAATCTCCGAGCATTACCGTACCCGGACAACCGGTGGGTATGCTGTTTGTGACCCAAACTGCAGGTGTTGACCCCGCAACCGGCCGCCGCATTTTCATCAACAAGAATGGCCAGCAGGTATTCTTCCAGCATGTGGTTCCCGCAGGCTCAGGCGGTTTCCGCTTCTCTTATGCCGACGGAACAGTTGCTCCAACCGTAAGCTCTGCTGACGCCATTGTGTATAAGAACACCAACCCCAAATATTATGGCGGTTTCGATAATACCTTCCGGTACAAGAACTTCGAACTGAATACGCTCTTTACCTTCCAGGGTGGCAACTATTTATATTGGGGTACATATGCAGGCCTGAGAGACCAGCGTTTCTGGAACAACTCTACCGATGTACTGCGTGCCTGGACAAAAGCCGGTGATGTAACGGATATGCCTAAGTCATACTTTGGGGACAACGTTTCAAACGGATCTTCCTTCCCCCTGGACATCAACGTTTTCAAAGGCGATTTCATCAAACTTCGCACCATGACATTGGCATATAATCTGCCAACCTCCCTGACAGAAAGGGCGAAAATCAACAGTATGCGGTTTTATGTTGCAGGTAATAACCTCTGGATCATCACCGACTATCCGGGTCCCGATCCTGAAGTTTCCTCCAACCTTACCGGTAACCTGAACCAGGGCATCGACCGGAATACCGTTGGTAATGCCCGTGGCATCACTGTTGGTATCAATGTAGGTTTCTAACTCAAAACGAAAACAAACATGAAAAGAAGAATTTTATATATGGCGGTAGCGGCTGGAGTCCTGCAATTAACCGCCTGCAAAAAGGAAGACCTGGAACCGGTGCCAACCAATGTAATTTCGGAGCTTTCCGCATTTGACACCGAACTAAGAATCCGCGGACAGGTAAATGGTTTATATGCAACCATTAAGAATGCCGGTATGTACGGCGGACGGTACCAGATATTCAATGATATCCGTGGCGGCGATTTTCAGAATGACCGTACCAACGTGGTAACCGGTTTCGATGTATGGAATTATACACCCAGTAACAGTTCAGGCAACTCGGTTCAGGCACTTTGGAACCGGGCATACTATGCCATCAACCTGGTCAATGTTTTCCTGGAAGGCATGGAGAACAAGGGTACTGCTGTTGTGGGTGATGCAATTTCCAAAAACCTGCAGGGCGAAGCCCGTTTCGTAAGGGCACTCAGCTATTATGCCATGCTGCAGCTTTATGCCCGCCCCTATTGGGATGGTAACGGCAGTAAACCCGGTTTACCTCTGCGTTTGACAGCCAATACCGGTTCCGGTAATTATGACCTGGCACGCAGCACGGTTGCTGAAGTGTATGCACAGATCCTGGAAGACCTGAATTATGCTGAGCAAAATCTTCCCGAAGCATACAGCAAACCCGAACTGAACACTACAAGGGCCCACAAGAATACAGCCATTGCTTTCAAAACAAGGGTTTATCTCAGTATGCAGAAATATGGCGAGGTGATTACAGAGGCCAATAAGATCGTGAGTGCCGATGCGCCTTTCAAAGCTAGTACGGGTATTGCACACCAGCTTCAGGCAAACTATGCCACCTTATTCAGCAATTATACCACCACGGAGTCTATTTTATCCATGCCCTTTTCAGACGTAGAAGCACCGGGTACCCAGAACCAATTGGGCTACTATTATGGTTCTTCTGCCATGAACGGTGGTAATGGCGAGTATTCCCTCCTGTCTACAGGTATTATTGCCAATACAGGCTGGAAGGAGACAGATGCAAGAAGAGCATTTATTGTAACATCAGGTTCAAAAAAATACCTTAACAAATATCCCAGGCCAACTCCTTTTACAGACTGGGCCCCGGTTATGAGGTATTCAGAAGTATTGCTGAACCTGGCTGAAGCTATTACCCGTTCAACCAATACCGTGGATGCACGTGCACTGGCGCTGCTGAACGCCGTTCGCCAGCGTTCCGATGCTACCACCACTTTCACTGCGGGCGATTTTGCCGATGCGGCAGCCCTGGCAGATGCCATCCTTACTGAGCGCAGGATCGAATTCCTGGGTGAAGGTCTTGCTGGTGCCGATCTGACCAGGCTGGGACTGCCCCTGCCTGCCAAGCCGGGTGTAACAGCCATCCAGCCCACCCAGCAGGAATATATCTGGCCGATCTCTTCAACAGAGTTGTTGCTGAACAAGCTTTGTGAGGATAACTAACCAGTTTCTGAACTAACATTCATAATAAAAGAGGCCACCTTTCCGGTGGCCTCTTTTATTATTTACATTGCTTTAACAACACAATCGCATATTAATATATACACATATAACATACAATATATTATTTTTACTGCTTTTTATTTCATTTATACCGTTTTTTATCAGCTATTTTACAACCTTGGTGTTTTTATTTTGTTAAGGAATTCCAGTCAGGTTGTTAATATGTAGAATTCGACCCCCAAAATGGCAAATTATGAGTATCTGGTTAAGCAAATCCCTGCATGGGCAACACGCACTTGCGCCTCCAATTGTAGCATTCCAAATTATTTCAGAGAAACTTTAATGCAGCAATTTCCTGAAAATCCTGTCTTTAGTTTACCCCCTATTCTTAAATAAAAACACACAAGTAAATGAGAAAAGCTCTATGCATGTTACTGTGCATAATTGTCCTGACAGGGCAGTTATTTGCACAGACCCGCACCATTACTGGTCGGGTTACGGATGCCGAAGGCCAACCAGTGGCCAATGCATCTGTGGTGGTTAAAGGAACCTCAACCGGAACTACTACCAAAGACGATGGAACATATTCCATCACAATCCCAGCAGATGCCCGTATCCTCGTCATTTCCGGAATCGGTTATGCCGATCTGGAACAGCGGATTGGCGCAGGTAACATCATCAACGTAGCGATGACATCTTCCGATAAAGCTTTACAGGAAGTTGTAGTAGTAGGTTATGGTACGCAGAAAAAAGCCGACCTGACAGGTGCTATTGCCACAGTAAAAGGACCGGAATTGGAAAACCGTCCATTTACTTCAGTGGATAAGGCCCTCCAGGGTATGGTTCCCGGTCTTCAGTCAGTTTCAGCTTCCGGTGCACCAGGTGCCAACCAGGCTATCCTTATTCGTGGAGTAAGTTCAATCACAGCCAGCAACTCTCCTCTTTGGGTAATTGATGGCGTACCCATTAACTCAGGAGATGCCTCCCGTTTGCAGACTTCAGCTAACCTGCTGAGCACCCTGAACCCCAATGATATTGAAAGCATTTCTGTATTGAAAGATGCGGCTTCTCAGTCTATCTACGGAAGCCGCGCTGCCAATGGGGTAATCATTGTTACTACCAAAAAAGGTAAGTCAGGAAAAACAAAGTTCAGGTTTGATACAGAAATCGGTCAGAGTGAGATTGCCTACAAAAATGATCGTTACAGGCCACTGACAGCAGAAGAATATTTTACAGTTGCGCGTGAAGGACTGGTCAATGTTGGAAGTACCAACGTTGATGGTGTATTGGCAGGACGCGGTTTTGGAAATGGTGTTGATTTCAATTGGTATGATGCCATTACCAGGAAAGCCGACCAACGCCAGTACAACTTCAGCATGTCAGGCGGTACAGATAAAACTACCTTCTATTTCTCAGCCGGACATTTCTTCCAGGAGGGTACCACCATTAACTCTCAGCTGAAAAGAAATAACGGAAATATCCGCCTCACACACAAAGCCACAGATCGTCTTACTTTCAACATCAACATCAATGCCGGTCACGTTAGCCAGCGCGCTCCTTTAGCCGGAGGTGCTTTCGGCAACCCGGTACTGTCTGCCTACTTCCTGTTGCCTTCCCGTGCAGCTACCAATGCTGACGGATCATGGAACTACAGTGTGGGTGGCCTGCACAACACAGTTGCCCTGTCTGAAATCGACAAGCGATACCTCCGCCAGACAAGTCTGAGGGGAAGCGGTACTATGGAATACAAGATCCTCGACAACCTGAGGTTCAAGTCTTCCTATGGTACAGATTATAATCTCCTGGAAGAAGACCAGTACAACAACCCCTTCCACGGTGATGGTGTTGCGTCAGGTGGTCGCGCTTTCGCTTATTATACCCGTTATTTCAACTGGGTATGGACCAATACACTGGATTTGCAACAGGATCTGACCCGTAACGGCGACCTGTCAATGAATGCCCAGGTTGGTTATGAGAGTCAGAAAAGCCAGGGTTATTTTAACAGCACCCAGGCCCAGGATTTTCCTCCAACCCTGCGCCTGACTTATCCTGCAGTAGGTGCAAGGCCAACAACTGCAAGTGCCAGCATTTCAGACTATACTTTCGTTTCACAGTTTGGTTCTGTTAACTTCAACTATCAAAACAAGTATGTGTTATCAGGAAGTTTCCGTCGTGATGGTGCTTCCAGGTTTGGTGCTAATAACAGGTATGGTAATTTCTGGTCAGTGGGTGGTTCCTGGAATGTTGACCAGGAAAACTTCATGAAGAACGTTGATTTCATCACCCAGTTGAAACTCCGGGCATCCTACGGTGTAAACGGTAATGCCGGTATCGGAAACTATGACTGGTTGCCGCTTTATGGTTATGGCAACAACTACAACCAGGCGCCTGGTAGTGCTCCTTCCAACGTAGGCGATTCCAGCCTGACCTGGGAACTAAACAAACCCTTTAACGTCGGTCTGGATGTAAGTGTTTTAAAAAGCCGCCTGAATGTAAGCGTTGATTATTATATCAGGAAATCAGAAGACCTGCTGCTGAATGTTCCCCTTTCTGCCACTACAGGATTCACCAGTGCAACAAGGAACATTGGCGCTATGGAGAATAAGGGGATTGAACTGGCTGTTAATGCCATTCCCGTTAAATCTGCAAATTTCAGCTGGATAGTTGACTTCAACCTGGCTTCTAACAGAAATAAGGTGACCAGCCTGCCAGGTGGCAGCGATATTGCCGACCCTAATACTGGTCTTCAACTGATCCGCCAGGGCGAAAGCATCAAATCCTATTATCTCAGGGAGTGGGCAGGTGTTGACCCCGCCAATGGCGACCCTCTGTGGTACACAGACAATACGCACGCAGCAACAACAAACGTTTATCCCGGTGCAGGTGCCAGGACAATTGTTGGAAATGCCCTGCCAAAGTATTTTGGTTCCCTGAACAACAGCTTCAGATACAAGGATTTCTCCCTGGATGTACAGCTTTACTACAACTTCGGCAACTATGTATATGATACATGGGGCAGCTATTATGTTGGTGCCGGATTTGGCGCAGCCTTCCAGAAAGTGGCCAGGGTACTTGATCGCTGGCAACAACCCGGTGACGTCACCGATATTCCAAAGTATGTTGAAGGCGGTAACAAAAATTTCCAAAGTGCTTCTACTTTCTTCATGAACCAGGGTGATTTCATCAGGCTCAGGAACCTGCAACTTGGATATGACCTGTCGAAACTGGTTTCGTCAAAACTGAAAATCACAAGTGCTATGTTCTATGTTCGTGGCACCAATCTGTTCACATGGGTGAAGGATAAGAACCTGGCCTTCGATCCTGAGCAGGGAACGTCCAGCACAACCAACCTGAACGTGTTCATTCCAAAAACCATAACAGCAGGCGTAAACATTAGTTTCTAATCATTAAACAAGTAATAATGACAAAGTCTATATATCGTGGGTTGCTGTTATTAACCATTTCTGCAACCACTTTCACATCTTGCAAAAAGGATTTCCTTGAATTAGATCCCCCGACTTCACTTACCCCGGACCAGGCCCTTGGAACTGAACAGGATCTTCAGGTTGCTCTGCGTGGTGCCTATGCAGGCCTCAGGACAGGTGCTGGTGGATTTGCTGCCGATTATTTTGGCAGAACGGTTCCGGTCCTTGGAGATATCATGGCCGATAACACTTACCAGCATAGCGTTAATACTAACAGGTACACACTGTTTAATAATTATTCAGCGAATGCTGCTGATGGAAATGCAACAGGTCTCTGGCGTTCCGCGTACCAGGCAATCCTGAGGGCAAACAACGTCATCAACTCCAGTCTGGCTGCCAATGCAAACATTAACCAATACAAAGGAGAAGCTTATGCAATCAGAGCACTTAGTTATTTCACACTGGTGCGCTATTTTGCCAGGCCTTATACTGATAACCCGGCCGGACTGGGCGTTCCGCTGGTTACCACTTATGATGCTAACCTGAAACCAGCCAGAAATACGGTTAGTGAAGTGTATGCTTTGATCCTTTCAGATCTGAACAATGCCTATACTTTGATGACCAAGTATACCAATTCATCTCAATTCAGCAAGTATGCTGCAAAAGCACTGGAAGCAAAAGTATATCTGACTATGGGAGATTACGCCAATGCGAAAACTTCCGCAATGGACGTAATTAACAATGGAGGATTCACAGACCTTACCGCTGCCGCACACGCCAGCTATTGGGCAAATGCCGGTATCACCACTAACAAGCAGGAAACCATTTTTGAGGTTTCATTTGATGCGGTTGGGAACGTAGGATTTGACGGTCTTTCCTATATCTACAGTCAGAATGGTAACTATGGCGACCTGGTAGTTTCCGATGACCTCTATGCCCTGTTTGGTGAAACCGATGTAAGACGCAACCTCTACCCGGTTGTTGCAAGACCTGCATCTTCTTCCATCAAAATCCCGACTGTTGACAAATACCCTGTTTTCACCGGGGATGTCAACAATACCAAAGTACTCAGGCTGAGTGAAATGCACCTGATCGTGGCAGAAGCTTCGGCAGCGACAAACGAAGACGAAGCCCGCCAGTACCTCAATTATGTTACCAGCAGAAGAGGTGCAGCTGAAATAACCTCTACAGGCGCTCAACTCTTTGAAGACATCATCACCGAAAGAAGGAAAGAATTGGCAATGGAAGGTGACCGCTACATGGACCTGATGCGTTTAAAGAGACCTGTCGTTCGTAGTACCAACTACCCTGCAGATGCAAGGAATGTACCCTACTCCAACTTCAGGAGGATCCTTCCGATTCCTCAATCTGAAATTGATGCCAACGAGAACATCCGTCCGCAGCAGAATCCGGAGTATTAATTCATTGTTTTATTAAACAGTTAAAAAGAGGGTTGAAAATATTTTCAACCCTCTTTTTTTATATATTCCATATATGAAAAAGATTTTTGTCATCCTATTTATTCTTAAGATCAGCAGCATCGGCCTTCGAGCCCAGGACCAGGTCTTACATGACCCGGTTTCATCCCGTGTTTTTAACTCGCAAAATTATTCTTCCATCAGCGGCTCTCCGTTTTTGAGTGAAGACTGGATGAACGGAGATGTGACCGTTAAATCAGGCACCTACAAAAATATCCTGTTAAAATACGATGCCTACGCAGGACAACTTTATTTTGAGAAGGATGAAAATGCATACCAGTTTGCAGAACCGGTACTGGCTTTTGTTCTGAAACCTGACCTCGCAAAACCTGCCACATACCAGTATTTTAAAAAGTTACCTGCCGGTAGCAATACCAGTCAGGAAATATTTGTGCAGGTGCTGCAGGAAGGCCGCCTCAGCTTTTACAAAGAGCCTGTGAAGATAGTTTCTGATATAAACAGGATCAATGAAGGAGTGGTAAAAACCTTTACCAATTCATCCCGTTATTTTCTCTCCAAAAAAGGGCAGATCAGCCAGTTTGCACTTGGTAAAAAAGAACTGCCAGATCAGTTCAGCGATAGATCAAAAGAAACAGATTCCTTCATTAAAGAACATAAAATCTCTTTAAGAAAGGAATCTGATTTTATTAAACTGGTTCAGTTCTATAACAGCCTTGCGCAGTGATTATTTCAACACCTCCGTCAACTTGTTTTCAAGGTCAAATCCACGCAGGTTTTCGGCAATGATGGTTCCCTGCGGGTCAATCAGCACATTGTAAGGGATGCCTTCAAAACCATATACTTTCACAGACTCACTGTCCCAGTACTTAAGGTCACTCATATGTGACCAACTGAGTTTGTCAGCAGCGATGGCTTTTAACCAGGGTTCCTTTTCCTTATCGAGCGATACACCCAGGATCGTAAAATTCTTACTCCTGAATTTGTCATAGGCACGCACCACGTTCGGGTTTTCCTGACGACAGGGCCCGCACCAGCTGGCCCAGAAATCCACCAGCACATACCTGCCCCTGAAATCCGCAATGGAGACATTCTTTCCACCCGGATCCGCCATGGTCAGGTTTGGTGCAGGCTTTCCAACCAGGCTTTTGGCAGCCCGCTGCTTTTCCATTTCGGCTACCTGTGCCTGTTGCTGATCATAGGTTTGCTTCAGGTTTTTCAACATGCCATGCTCCGGAAATTTTTTCATCACATTGTTCATCACAGTTTCAAATTCAGCCTTCGGCAATACCTGGGAAGAAAGACCCAGTGAAAACAGGCTTACAGAGGGACTTTTGGCATTGTTGATAAAGTCCTTCATATAAGTAGTCAACGAGGCAATGGATGAATTTTTCCTATCAGTCATTGCCAGTACCAGGCTGTCTGAAGCGCCAACCTGTTTCAGGCTGTCGAGCGATGCAAATACCCCATTGATTTCCTGGCTGCGGTCGCTGTATTGCTGTATAAAATCCTGTAACTGCTTGCTGCCTTCCGATCCCTGCACAGTGTAATACCTTTCCTTTTTCGACATGTCCAGCTCCACCTTAATGTTATCAGCATCATTCACCAGCAATAATACCGGACCATTCTCTACCGCCACCTGGTAAATACCTTCCTCTTTTGCCTTGCCTTCCAGTTCTATCTTTCCCTTTGCCTCTGCTACAGTGGCAGAATCAAGTATCACCGGCGCACCTTCTCCCCCAAATGGAATTTCTTCCAGAACCATACGCCGCTTTTCCATGGGCGCAAGTTTATCGGCATTGATGTAGTTTACAGAAACGGAAAAATCTCCGCCGGAACCTTTATCCTTGCAGCCTACGCCCAACAGGGTAACCACCAGGCCTGTTACCAGCATTTTCTTAGTTGTCATTCTATTGCTTTGATGTATTGAATTATTATTGATTAAGTTTTTGTTCCAGTAAACTGGTGGTTAGTTTGGGATCTGCCTTGCCCTTCGATATTTTTTTCACTTCGCCCATAAATAAGCCAATCAGTCCCTTCTTGCCTTTTTTATATTCCGCTACCTTTTCCGGCATCTTAGACAGGACTTCACTTACCCAGGCTTCGATTTCAGTTTCGCCGGCATTCTGTAACAGGTTCAGGCCGGCAGCGAGTTGCAGGGGATCCGCACCGGGCTGTTCCAGTATTTTTGGCAATAATCTCGATGATGCCGATGAAAAACTGATTTGTCCGGATGCTACCAGTTCCACCAGTTTCGCCAGTTGAGAGGGTGAGAGTACAAATGAATCGAGGCTGGCATTGTTTTCATTCAACCAGGCTTTTACCGGTCCCAATAACCAGTTGGACACAGATTTATATTGTTGCGTATGCTCCAGTACCGATTCAAAATACCGGACCATTTCTTTTTCTTCGCTTAATAACCTGGCGTCGTATGGAGGCAACTGGTAATCCTTCATATACCGCGCCTGTACGGCTTCAGGCAATTCAGGCATGGCAGCCCGAATAGCAGCAAGCCTTTCTTCCGTCACCAGGAAAGGAGGCAGGTCAGGATCAGGAAAATACCTGTAATCATTTGCTTCCTCTTTGCTCCGGAGGGCAAAAGTGGTTCCATTTTCGGCATCAAAACTCCGGGTCTGCTGAATGATTTTTTCGCCGCTTTCAGCCATTTCCATCATACGCTTCGCCTCAAACTCAATGGCCCGCTTTACGTTGCGGATAGAGTTCAGGTTCTTTACCTCCACCTTGGTGCCCAACTTTTTATCGCCCCTGGGCCGGATGGAAATATTGGCGTCACAACGCATGCTGCCCTCCTCCATATTGCCATCACAGATTCCCAGGAACCTGACAAGCTTGCGGATTTCAGTAACATAGGCATAGGCCTCATCAGCACTATAGAGATCAGGGTCCGATACAATTTCCACCAGCGGAACACCGGCCCTGTTGTGGTCAATGGCAGTTTTTTCCCCGTGCGCATCGTGAATGCTTTTTCCTGCATCCTCTTCCAGGTGGATATGATGCAGTTTTACCACCCTTTCCTTTCCACCGGTCTGTATTTTGACCCCGCCACCCTGGCAGATATTATTGATATGCTGGGAAGTCTGATAGCCCTTGGGGAGATCGGGATAGAAATAATGCTTGCGGGCAAACCAGTTTACCCGGCTGATCTCGCAGTTACAGGCCAGACCCATACGCACGGCAAACTCAACGGCCTCCCGGTTCAGCATGGGAAGGGTTCCCGGGTAAGCCAGGGTAATGGGACTGATATGTGTATTGGGATCGCCACCAAATGTAGCAGAATCACCACAAAATAGCTTGGTCTGGGTCATTAGCTGGGCATGCACCTCGAGGCCAATCACCAGCTCATATTTCTCCTGGAGTACCTCCATCCTTGTTCCGGTTGTTTCCATACAGCACAAATGTACCCCATTGAGAGGAAAGGAGAAACAGCGAATGACTCATTCACCATCACAGTTCCGCTGTCCTCAGCCTGCGCGGCACCTTGATCTCGGTCTGCTGTTCTTTATTGTCGCGTTTGTATGTCAGGGGCATGGCGCTTTTTTTCGCCTCTCGGGCTGCCCTGGAAATTTCCACCAACTCATTCACACTGTTTATTTCCTTTCCATCAAAAGAAGTAATGATATCCCCATCCCTGATTCCTGCCTTTTCAGCTGCAGATCCCTCGTCCACTTCAATCACTTTTACCCCTTTGCCCTCTTCGGTGTCCTGCGCTTTGATACCCAGCTTAGGCTGGCCGGAAGGATTGAACCTGAAATCGAAATTCTCATTCCTGAAACCTTCCGGTGGAAATTGACCACGCTCCAGTTCCTGCAGGAATGGCATTCTGTCCAGTGATATCGCCATTTGCATCTTTGCAAGGGTGGCAGTAAGCCTGTTATCCTTCCCATCGCGCTTATAGGTGATCGTTACCTTGTCTCCGGGTTTGTGCTTTTTGACGGCTTTACTCAGTTCATCAGGGCTGCCGATAGATTCATCATCCACCTTTGTGATGATATCCCCTGCTTTCAGTCCCGCCTTCTCAGCCGCACTACCCCCGGTAACTTCGGTAATGACTACGCCTTTGTCAGCCTTCTCTGAAGCCACCCCCAGGAAGGCCTTGTCTTCCATCGTAAATTCAAAGTCCTGATCTCCGTTGTTCTTCCACTCGAATGTGCCATCCTGGAAAGGAGAACGCGGCGTGCGCGGAATGGCCATCCTCATGGTATTACCATCACGGATAATGATATTTCTCTTGAGGATGGCAACCCTGTCATCCTCAAATTCTGCCAGGGGCTTGCCGTTCACTTCAATCTTATCATCCTTGATAACAATGGAGAGTTTGATGTCCTTATCGCCCTTTGGCCCTTTGGAACCTTTATCCCCTTTCGGTCCCTTGGTTTCAATTTCAAAAATGTGATCACCCTTACGCTTGATAATGATCTGGTCATATTCGCCGAGGGCTTCGGTTTTCTTTTCTTTTTCCTGGGCCCGGACAACAGTTGTTCCGAGGGAAAGCAAGGCCATGCCAAGGGCCGGAACTAAAATTTTTTTCATATTGATTATCATTTACGTCAGTTTTCGTAGATCAAATATAGGGGAAGTTTTTGAAGTACGAAATATTTCGGAAATGTTAAACTACTGCCTTCACCGCATCAATAACCGCTGACAGTCTGCCTGCATCCTGGCCGCCTGCAGTTGCAAGGTTCTTCTGGCCGCCACCGCCACCTTTGATCAGCGGGGCAACGGTCTCCCTGATAATTTTACTGGCATCCAGTCCTTTGGCGGACACCACAGAATCAGAGATGCCTATCGCCACAAAAGGCTTTCCGCCAATATTTGCACAGAGCACAGCCACATAATCGTTGAGGTTATTCCTGAGGTCGAAACATAGCTTTTTCAGTGCATCCGCATTGCTTACTTCCACAATATCCCCAACGAAAGTGATGCCGTTGATGATCTCATCTTTCTGCAGCAATTCATTGCGTATACCCACAAGTGCCCGGTTCTCCAGGCTCTCGATATGTTTCTTCAGGGACGCATTTTCAGCCAGGGTATTGTCAATCGCCTTCAGGAGTTCCCGCGGATTTTTCAGGGATTCCTTTACCGACTGCAGCAAGGACAACTGATCATTCAGCCAGGTTTCCGCAGATGCACCACTTACGGCTTCCACCCTGCGCACACCGGCTGCCACCGCAGATTCACTGGTGATCCTGAAAAATCCAAGCTCACCGGTAGCCACCACATGGGTGCCGCCGCATAGTTCAATGGAATAAGACTGATCCATTATCACAACCCGCACTTTATCGCCATATTTTTCGCCGAAAAGGGCCATGGCACCCATCGCAATGGCTGCTTCCCTGTCCATTTCCCGGATCTGTACCTTAATATTCTGACGGATCTTTTCGTTCACTATCCTTTCGATCCTGCTGATCTCTTCATCGGTCACCTTGGCAAAATGCGAGAAATCAAATCGCAGGTATTCGTCGTTCACGAGCGAACCTTTCTGTGCCACATGGACGCCAAGCACTTCACGCAGTGCGGCGTGTAACAAGTGGGTGGCAGAATGGTGCACTTCTGTATTCGTTCTTTTTACGCGGTTAACTTTGGCTGTTACAATACCGCTGATATTAACAGGCAGTTTTTCCACGAAATGAATGATCAGGTCGTTTTCCTTTTTGGTATCTACCACTGTGACTTCCTCCCCTTCAAACATCAGCACCCCGGTATCTCCCACCTGGCCACCACTTTCAGCATAAAAAGGGGTGACAGCCAGCACCAGCTGGTAGGCTTCTTTCCCCTTAGCCTTCACCTTACGGTATTTCATCACCCTGCTCTCAATCTCAAGGCTGTCGTATCCTACAAAAGACATCAGTCCTGTCTCATTCAACACTACCCAGTCTTCTGTATCAACAGCTGTTGCCGCGCGGCTCCGGTCTTTCTGTTGCTGCATTTCCTTTTCAAAACCAGACTCATCCACCTGCAGGTTGTTCTCCCTGGCTATGAGCCGTGTGAGGTCGATCGGGAATCCATAAGTGTCATAGAGTTCAAATGCCGCGCTACCTTGTATTGTGGTGTTATTGGCGGCATTTGCCCCCTGTATAATATCATCAATTTTTTTCAATCCTTTATCCAATGTACGAAGGAACGCGTCTTCTTCTTCCCGCACCACTTTGCTCACAAAATCAATCTGCTGCTGCAATTCGGAGAATACATGTTCAAACTGTTTTGCGAGTACCGGCATCAGTTGAAACAGCAGTGGCTGTTTGTAATCAAGGTAGGAATAGTAATAACGTACGGCCCTGCGCAGGATGCGGCGGATTACATAACCAGCACCCGTATTCGAAGGAAGCTGTCCGTCTGCAATGGTAAACCCTATGGCCCTGATATGGTCGGCAATTACGCGGAAAGCGATATCCGACCGGGAATCGCTGTAGCCATATTTCTGGTGGGTAATTTTTTCAGTGGCGGCGATGGTTCCGCTGAACACATCGGTATCATAGTTGGATGACTTGCCCTGGAGCACACGAACCAGTCGCTCCAGTCCCATTCCGGTATCCACGTGTTTGGCCGGCAAAGGCTGCAGGCTTCCGTCCTTCATCCGGTTAAACTGGATGAATACATTGTTCCAGATCTCAATCACCTGCGGATGGTCATTGTTCACCAGCGTTTTACCATCGGTGGAGCCACGTTCTTCATCCGTGCGGCAGTCAACATGTATCTCAGTACAGGGGCCGCATGGACCGGTATCGCCCATCTCCCAGAAATTGTCTTTTTTATTACCCATCAGGATACGGTCTTCAGCGATCCATTTTTTCCATTCCCCGAAAGCTTCCTCATCCTTAGGCAGGTTCTCTTTTTCATCGCCCTCAAAAACGGTTACGTATATGCGATCCACCGGAATCTGGTACACTTTTGTCAGCAGCTCCCAGCTCCATTCAATGGCTTCCTTCTTGAAATAATCACCAAAGCTCCAGTTACCCAGCATTTCAAACATGGTGTGGTGATAGGTATCCACCCCAACTTCTTCCAGGTCATTGTGCTTGCCACTTACCCTTAAACATTTCTGGGTATCTGCCACACGGGAACTGGCTGATAATTTATTGCCCAGGAAAAAATCCTTGAACTGGTTCATGCCCGCATTGGTGAATAATAAAGTGGGATCATTTTTAACCACAATCGGGGCCGATGGCACAATTGCATGGCCTTTTGATGCGAAAAAATCGAGGAACTGTTGTCTTATCTCAGCACTTGTAAGCATATTTCGGAATGATTCTTGAGTAAAATTGGGCCTTCGCCTGCTATATTTGTAACCAGCCGGTGAAAGTGGTGCAAAGCTAAGGAAATGGGCTGTGCATGGATATATGAAAAAAATCAAATATTACTATAACCCCAATACCCTCCGGTACGAAAAACTGGAAACGCCGCTCAGGGTGAAACTGCTTCGTGCCCTGGGTTTTATAGCCGGCTCCCTGGTGACTGCCCTGATCATTGTATCCATCGCTTTCCAATACCTCGATTCCCCCAAAGAAAAGATCCTTCGGCAGAACTATGAAAAAGCGCGCGAGAATTATGAAGTACTGAGCAGCCATGTGAACAAGCTGCAAAGCCAGATGATCGAACTGGAGAAGCGCGACAATGAAGTGTACAGGTCCATTTTTGAAGCCAGCCCCATTCCCGACAGTGCCCGGGTGAAGGAAATGGAAAAGCAGAAAGAGATCCAGCTGGTGCAGACCATGGATGCCGACGCGCTTTACACCGATGTGGTGGGTACCATTAATAACCTGATCCAGCGGGTAGCCTATCAGAACAAGTCATACGATGATATTGAAGGCTTTATAAAAAACAAAGAGATTCTCCTGGCGGCCACCCCTGCCATCCAGCCGGTCAGCAACAAAGACCTGAACCGGATCGCTTCCGGATTCGGTTACCGCATCGACCCGGTGTACAAAACGGTGAAAATGCATGCGGGACTCGATTTTGCCGCGCCCCAGGGAACGCCGATCTATGCTACGGCCAATGGAACCGTAAAACTGGCCGGCAATACTGGTAACGGATATGGTAATCATGTAATCATTAACCATGGTTACGGTTATGAAAGCCTTTATGGTCATATGTTCAAAATCAAAGCCCGGTCCGGCCAGCGCCTGAAAAGGGGAGAGATTATCGGTTATGTGGGCAGTACCGGAAAATCAACCGGGCCGCACCTCCATTATGAAGTACATAAAAACGGGAAAAGACTTGATCCGGTGTACTTCTTCTATAACGACCTTTCACCGGAACAATATGACAGGCTGCTGAAAATGGCGGCTTCGAGCAACCAAAGCTTTGACTAATCCCTGCCTGCCCCGTATCTTTAGACCCGGATATGAAACCAAACCAGCAGATTAGCATGAATTTTGGCTTCGAAGAGCCTGAAGCGCCGCCCACCAGCGAAGGAAAGGTCGCGGACAGGCCCCTTCAGGTTACGGAAAAGCCCCTTCAGTCCACTGAAAATCCACATAAGGCTGCTGTCATCCCTGCTCCGGTAAGGGTACCTGTAACGGATGAGGAAACGGTTTTGACTATCCGCAAAAAGCCGGGACGCAAACAAAAGGAAAAGGTCTGGAAATCTGCCACACCCGGAAAAAGAGGGCGCAAATCATTGAAGGATATTGCCGCGGAGGCCGACCTCATTGAGATACCCGAAGATGCCATCCTGTTTGGCAAACAGTATTATTCTATCGGTGAAGTGGCCAATATGTTCCGGATGAACCCATCCCTGATCCGTACCTGGACCAACGAATTTGAAGGCATGCTGCAACCCAGGAAAAACAGGAAGGGCGACCGGTTCTACCGCCCCGATGACGTTAAATTCCTGCACCTGATCTACCACCTGATCCGCGTGCGCAAGTTCACCCTCGAAGGCGCCAGGGAGCACCTGAAAGGCCAGAAGAAAAAAACGGAAAACCAGTTTGCCGTCATCCAGTCCCTCCAGCAGTTCAAAACCTTTCTGCTCGAGCTAAAGGCTAACCTCTGACCTCCTTCACCACCACCTCCTTCACTTCACCGGCAAGTTCAACCTGTAAGGACTCCAGCAGGCGCAAAACCTCCAGGTTTATCGTTTGTTTCAACTGGTTGAATTCCGAAATTGGAATCATGGCGGTATAATACTCCACATGAATGATAAACGCATTCGCAGTTATGTCACTCAGGAAGGCGACATAGGATTCAATAGCAGGATGACTCAGTATGTTCTTTATCCCTGCGATGGTATGATCCAGCTTTACCGGGGATGTCTGAAGCGAGAGTTCCAGTTTGAGATCCCCTCTTCTTTGGGTACGCAGGGTCAGGTTGTCCATGATACTGTCGACCATCTGTTTGTTGGGCACTGTAACAAAGGTCTTCTGGTCAGTTCTTAAGCGAGTACTCCTCAATCCGATTTTTTCGATCGTCCCGGTTATACTCTGCACCTTCACCAGGTCACCTACATGAAAAGGTTTGTCAAAGAAAATGATAAATGATGCGATAAGGTTTTCCAGGCTTTCGCGCGCCGCCAGGGCGAGGGCACCTGCAACGATACTGAGTCCTGCCAGGTAGGTGGTAATGTCTTTGTTAAAAGAAAAACGGATCACCAGTAATATGCCGAGGATTATCAGGAGTGCCTTGAAAAAATCCTTGAAAAAAACCACCATCTGATTATCGGCCTGGTCGGCTGTAAGGTTGGCCTTCTGTTCCATCAGCATGGCTATAAAATCTATAATACGGCGAAGCAGCCAGATAAAAGTGATCACAAATAACCCCTTTGCTACACTGTCAACGATACGCCTGAAACTGATATGGTAAATTTCAAAATCGATCTGGTGCGGGAATTTCAGTTTGTCCAGCGCGATCATGGTGATGGTTACGATCAGGAAGACCTGCATTGGCTGAAACACCAGTTCCACAAAGGATTTCTGGTCAATTTTCCAGGAACTGTGTTTGATGAGTTTAAACAAGACCCGCGAAATGAAACGCGATAGTATTCTTTTCAGCAAGATGACCAGCAGAATGGTGCCAAAACAAATAATATAAGCCTGAATGGTATTATCAAAAAATTCGTACTGCAATATGCCGTTCATGGTTCCTACTGATTTGATAAGGTATAAATATGCAAAACGCCATCTCTCAGAACATACAGGTGATCCATTGACAACTGAATCTTCTTTGCTCCTTTCAGTAATTCGCCCAGCTCCTGTTCTTTAAGGTCAAGTGTTCCGGTTGTATAACTTTCAAGCTGTTCTCCTTTCCGTCCTATAAATCGGTTTCCGATCACCTGCACATCCGTCCATCCCAGCAATGCAACCTTATTCCTTAATGTCCCGAAATAATCGAGTACATACAGGCCTTTTTCCGGATCATACAGGTAAACCGAACGGTCTGCATCCGTGATGGCAACAGGCGAAGGTGCTGCCTCAAAAAGTATCCTGAAATCAACCGTTTCACTGATTACCGTGCCATGATCGTCGAGCCGTTTGAGCTTTCCATCCAGCTCATCATAAACCCAAACCCCATTGTCGAATGATTGCGCAATCGTCTTTGCCTGAAGGATATTATGCTGCCGCAGGTCAATGGTATTCCGCTGGTTCAAAAACCTGTCCAGCACGACAATCGTGCCGAAATCTTTGTAAAAAAGCAGAACTTTTAACGGATTCGACACATCTATTGAATACAGTTTGCCGAAACGCCTGATATCATTAAATACCGCCACGGAATCACCCCGGGGTGATAATTTTTTCAGTTGACCATTCTGGTGATGGAGGTACACATATCCCAGGTTATCCACTGCAAAACCTGCAAGGTCTGACCCGATACTTTTTTGTGGCAGGATGGTATCAATACGGAGGGATGAAGGCCGCGCCATTACAGCAAAGTTAAAAAGCAGGATCAGGATAGTGAACGCGATTCTCATGGCTTATGATATTGAAGCTGCAGGTTCACCCCATCAAAAACGGCATAGGAATCATAGCGCAGCCAGTCACCCAGGTTGATATACCTGCTGCCGCCTGGCAAGGCAAAATCAATGGGAAGATGCCTGTGTCCGAACACAAAATAATCGTATTTCTTTTGCTGTAATTTCTCTTTGCAATAGATGATCAGCCATTCATTTTCCTCACCCATGAATTTCTCATCAGCCTGCCCGGTTGCCGCCCTGCTCTTTCGGCTGAGCCAATTGGCCAGCCCCATACCAATGGTGGGGTGAATGGCACCAAAGAGCCAGCGGGAAATGGAATTCCTGAAAACTTTCTTTATGAACTTATATCCATGATCTCCGGGACCCAGTCCATCGCCATGCCCCACCAGGAATTCCCTGCCATTATACGTAAAGCTTTGCTCATCAAAATACACCGGAATATTCAGTTCTTTTTCGAAATAGCCCTTCATCCACATATCATGGTTACCTACAAAAAAGTGTAGCTGGATTCCTTTATCGGAGAGGGCTGCCATCTTGCCCAGTATTCTCACATAACCTTTCGGCACCACCGTTTTGTATTCATACCAGAAATCAAAAAGGTCGCCCACAATAAAAATCGAGGCTGCGTCTTTTTCAATTTCATCCAGGAAGGCGACTATGCGCTTTTCTCTTTCCAGGCTGCGCTCATAATCGGGCGCCCCCAGGTGGAAATCAGACAGGAAATATATTTTTTTACCGGCCTCCAGTTGCATGGCAGCAAATATAGGCAGGGAGATGGAAAGGTGTCTGACATCTTTTGTCAGACGAAAGATGTCAGACACCTCCTTCCGGGGGTTAGCGTTTGCCGAGGTATTGCAGGATATCGCCGGATGCTACCAGGGGTTTGCCACTGGTATCGCCGTTATACCAATAGATCCAGGCTTCTGTTTTTTGGCCATCGGGAAGCAGTATTTCAGCCCTTTCCCGGCGGTACAACTGTTCTTCCCCCACTTCGGGGTGAATGCCTTCATAATCATCCAGCTGGCCCATGGCCCAGTCAAATTCATCCACTTCCTTAATGCGGTAAAGTTCACCCACAATCGTAGCCTCCGTATCAGCTGGAATCGCAGCCGGGTATTCACCCATATCATAGATCAATCCTTTAACCCGGGCATCTGATACAAAATCAAAATATCGGCTGATGTATTCGTAGGCCGGGCTCAGGAATCCCCTGCGCAGGGAACCGTAAACGAATAGCTGGTAGGATGGGGAAAGCATTGATGGTGAATGGTGAATGGTGAATGGGGGTGTTATTTGTCCAGGAGGAACAAATATACTTCTTTCGGTCCGTGAACTCCTACTACCAGGGTCTTTTCAATATCGGCAGTACGGCTGGGTCCGGAGGCAAATGTGATCATTGAGGGCAGTGCCCCGCCATATTTTTCCTTCACCTGCTTAAGTCCGTCACGGATATCATACACCAGCTGATCTGTAGTGGCTATACAGATATGTACCGGCGCGTACACACTGGTAGTGCGTCCGCTTTCCTGCGCGGAACTCATCACAATGGTACCCGTTCGCGCAACCAGGTACTCACAGGTAGTAATACTGGCTTCACAGGCAGCGAGCTCGGAAGGATCTCCGTTCTCACCGGTCAACTCTTTCATCCCAATAGCAGCCAGTTGCTCCCTCAGGGTCTTTTCCCTGCAATACACCTGCTTCCAGCCAGTTTGGCGGAACAGAAGCTCAAGTTGCCCGGCAAGCTCCTGCTCATCCAGGCAAAATACAAACTTGCCCTGCAGTTTGGTAAATGCCTGTGCAAACAACATTTCGAGATCATCTGCTGGCGGGTGAAAAACCGACTGGTTCCCTTCACTTGCAGGAAAAGGAATAGGCGTTGAGTCACTCAACGCCTTCCTGATCTTCTTCAGAATATTCTCTTTTGAAGTGGATATGTTCATATTCTACTTATACGATAGATGGAGTTTCCTCTACGTCCAGGGTCTTCTTCTCTTCATAGGGACGCTTCCCGATCAGATGTTCTACATCACTCTGGAAAAGCACTTCCTTGTCAAGCAGTTTTTCTGCCAGTATTTCCACCTGCATTTTCTTCTCTGACAGCAATTGCCTGGTGCGATCGTAGGCGCCATCAATCAGTTTCCTTACTTCTTCGTCTATAATCCGGGAGGTCTCTTCAGAATAAGGCTTCGTGAAGGAGTTCTCCTGCTGGGGATCATAGAAGCTTACATTACCTACTTTATCGTTCATACCATATACGGTAACCATCGAATAGGCCATACGCGTGATCTGCTGCAGGTCGTTTTGCGCCCCGGTAGAAATCTTGCCGAAGAAAATATCTTCAGCCGCCCTTCCGCCCAGTGTCATACATATCTGGTCCATCAGCTGGTCAGTATTGTAGAGGTATTGCTCCTTGGGTGTATACTGCGCATAACCGAGAGCGGCAGTTCCCCTCGGAACAATGGTCACTTTCAGCAGCGGGTAGGCATGCTCGAGATACCAGCCACAGATCGCGTGACCTGCTTCATGGTATGCGATGATTTTCTTCTCATCCGGGGAGATGATTTTGTTCTTTTTCTCCAGACCACCAATCACCCTGTCTACTGCATCCTGGAAATCAGACATATCAACGGCTTCCTTTCCCTTACGGGCAGCAATAAGCGCAGCTTCGTTACAAACGTTGGCTATATCGGCACCTGCAAAACCTGGTGTTTGTTCTGCCAGTTTATGGATGTCAACGTGCTCGGAAACCTTGATCGGCTTGAGATGCACTTTGAAAATAGCTTCACGTCCCTTCACATCGGGTTTGTCGATGGAAATCTGGCGGTCGAAACGGCCTGGGCGCAGCAGGGCGCTGTCCAGCACATCCGGCCGGTTGGTAGCAGCCAGCACAATGATGCCACTCTCGCCGCTGAATCCATCCATTTCCACCAGTAACTGGTTGAGGGTGCTTTCCCTTTCGTCATTGCTCATGATGGCATTCTTTCCACGGGCACGGCCAATGGCATCAATCTCATCAATGAAGATGATACAGGGTGCTTTTTCACGGGCCTGTTTGAACAGGTCACGCACCCGGCTTGCACCCACGCCCACGAACATTTCCACGAAATCTGAACCGCTCAGGCTGAAGAAGGGCACCTGCGCCTCACCTGCAACGGCTTTGGCCAGCAATGTCTTACCCGTTCCCGGAGGTCCGACCAGCAAAGCTCCTTTCGGAATCTTACCGCCCAGGTTGGTGTATTTTTTTGGATTTTTCAGGAAGTCAACGATCTCCATCACTTCCACCTTGGCTTCATCAAGCCCCGCCACATCATTGAAAGTGATATTCACCTTGGTTCCCTTATCAAAAAGCTGAGCCTTGGATTTGCCGATGTTGAAAATTCCACCCGGACCGGCACCACCGCCGGCGCCACCGCCCATCTTACGCATCAGTAACACCCAGATCAGTACAATGATAAAAATGGGCAGTACAAACTGGAAGATCGGCGCAAGCCAGTCTCCCTCCGTATCATCGATACGCGGAACCTCCTTTATTTCAGGATTCTTGGTATAAAAATCCCTCAGGTCGTCGGTGAAAATCTCAGGTTTGGCGATAGTGAACTCAAACTGCGGCCCCTTGTCAGCGGCAGCGTTGAATCCTTTCGGAAGCTTATCCTGGTAAAATGGTTTCTTTAAACTATCGGGCTTGATGTATACACGAACCAGGTTTTTATTGCTGATCAGGATGATTTTCTCCACATCTCCCTTTGATAACATTTCTGTCTTGAACACATCGAAATTAATCCTGCGGGCATCCGGTGCAAAAGAGCTGAACAGGTTGAATCCCAGCAGGATCACGGCCAGCGCACCCCAAATCCAGTAAATATTGAATTTAGGTCCGCGGCGCGGATCATTTCCACCTCCCTCAGGCCTCGGTCTCATCCGGTTCAATCCACCCCTGTCATTTGACTTGAAATCTTCTTGTGACATATTGTATTTGACTATAAAGAATTACTAATGCTTATTGCGCCCTTTTGTTCGAAACAAGCTGATATTACTATGATTTGTATTCGGTCCTGGGCGCATCGCTCCACATTTCTTCCAGGCGGTAGAACTTCCGGGTTTCGGGCTGCATAACATGAACCACTACGTTTACATAATCGATCAGGATCCACTGTGCTGCCTGCTGGCCTTCGTGACGATACGGATTTTCACCCAGTTCCTCTTTCACTTCCATTTCCACGGCATCGGCAATAGCCCTTACCTGGGTGGTGGAAGTCGCCTGGCAGATCACAAAAAAATCTGCAACTGCTTCATGAATTTTACGGAGATCCAGCGAAACGATGTCTTCGCCCTTCTTGTCCTGGATTGCCTTGATGATGGATTTGAGAATCCTGGAGTTTTTCGTAAGGCGTGTCACACTACTACGTTGACGCGAAGCTAAAGCTGACAATGGTTCCAATAATCTAAACTTTTAGTGATCAAAAATCTGAAAATACTACATTCGTGCCGTTCAAAAATACTAATCTTTTACTCAAACCGATGCCCGTTCAACATATAGGTCACCAGCTTATTGTACTAGATTCAGTAGACAGCTCCAACAACTATGCCATGGCACTGACCCAACAGCGGCTTGCAGGCCATGGCGATACCTTTTTTGCGCTCGAACAGAAAGCAGGGAAAGGGCAGATGGGCCGCCGCTGGATTTCCCGCCCCAATGAAAATATCATCATCAGTATAGTGCTGGAAACCACTGCATTGGCCCCTGATATGGTTTTTTACCTCAGTATGGCAATGGCCCTGGGCACCTACGACTGGTTTGCTGAAATGGCCGGGGAGGAAAGCTCCCTGAAGTGGCCGAACGATATTTACTGGCGTGACAGAAAGGCAGGGGGCATCCTGATCGAAAACAACTGGGCGGGTCCGCACTGGCAATTTGCCATTGTTGGAATCGGAATCAATGTCAACCAGGTAGATTTCGAAGAAGGGACCAAAAAGCCGGTTTCGCTGCGCCAGATCACCGGAAAAAGCTTCGACCTTCTGGTGGAAGTCAGAAAATTATGCGGAAAACTGGAATATCGCTGGAACCAGCTGGTAGCAGGAAAAAAGAAGGAACTACTGGAATCCTACAACCAGGTACTTTTTTCAAGGGGGATGCCGGTCAGGCTGAGAAAGGATAATGTGGTTTTTGAAACAACCATCAGGGGTGTAAATGAAAATGGCGAACTGCTGACCTCGGATACCCTTGACCGTAGTTTCAGGGTGGGCGAAGTGGAGTGGGTCTGAACCGGTTTCAGGCCATGCGGCCGGATTGGTTTTTATCCGGGATAAAAACATAGTGGTCCAGCCCGTCTTTAGTTTCCGCAGCCCTGGCCTCGATTTCAAAACGGTTCATCCGGTAGCCGTTTTTTACCGACTCCAGGATATACAACCATAGAAAGGTAAAAAAACCAAGTTCCCTGAATTGTTTTATATGGGCCAGCTCATGCCGCAACCACCTGCGGTTTTGCAGAAATTCATCAAAACTGGTATTATGCAGGTGGATGGTAGTACCCAGCACCATGGCCAGCTTTTCCGCCCCCATTTTTTTTGCAGCCAGCATGGCCCAGAACGACTTCTCCCTTATTCGGTATTTCACATTTCTAATATACTTCCTAAAATGCAATGGAACGATCATCCTGCCGCCAGGGCAGCGATGATCTCTTCCGCATGCTGCTTGCTTTTTGGCTTTAGGATTATCTTCATGATTTTTCCTTTCTCATCAACAATAAATGTCGTGCGATGCAATCCCATGTATTTTCTTCCGTACAGTTGTTTCTCGCCCCAGACTCCGTACTTGTCAATGATTTTGCGGTCGGTATCGGCGAGTAGCGGAAATGGGAGCTGGTGACGGGTTTCAAATTTTTTATGGCTTTCGGTCGAATCGGGACTGATACCAATTACCTCCAATCCATGCTTCATTAGCAGGGCAAAGTTATCGCGCAGGTTGCAGGCCTGCACCGTACAGGTGGGTGTCATGTCCTGGGGATAGAAAAAGATCACCAGTTTTTTCCCTTTGTAATCCGCCAGACTGATTTTTTTTCCATTCTGGTCTTTGGCACTGAAAGATGGCGCTTTATCGCCTTCAATAAGAGAAGTCATATTTTTTTTATTTGTTGTTCCACCCGAAAACATACCCCATTCACCCATTCACCCATTCACCTTTTCACCCTTCCTTCCCCCGTCACCTCGTGAACCGAAAAATCTGCTCCACGCTGTTCCCCGCTTCATCCTGGGCGACCACCTTCAGCTCATGATCTCCGGGTGGACAATGTTCATCAAACCGGTAAATAAAATTGCGCCCTTTGTCATTGGTAAAACAGATCCATTTCCCATTTAGTTCGGTACGAAGCACCTTCCATTTCCCCAGGTTATCTGTAACAGTAAAGGCTATGCGGGAAGCGGCGGTCAGCCTGGCGCCGCTGGCGAAACCAATGGGTACCACCTGTGGCGGTTCCTGGTCGACCAGCAACCGGAAAGTTCCGAAATCGCGAAATCCGGCCATGGCCCAATCGTGCTGCCAGTTGACTTTCTGCACTTCTTTTTTTGTTCCGGTAATACGTTGCATCACAATCCGGTCGCGCTCTTCAGGACTCAGCGTTGCTGTAGGCCGGATTCTTACCATCATCGCATCCTGCAAGGGAATGGACACAGAACCAATCACATGCTGAGCGGATACCACACCTGTTATTGATACAGCCTGTTTCCTGTAAGCGATGCTGACTGAATCATACAGTGTTCTTTCCCCAATGATGAACTCGCAATCATCCGATTCAAAAACATCCACCATCATCGGGTAAAATCTTTGTCCGGCCGGCATTTGCGGGATTGCCGGTGTGCCGTTGTATTGAACGGGTACAGTTGCCCTGGACTCATTACCGTAAGCGTCTTTCACCACAATGCTGATTTCATGAACTGCTCCATCGCTAAGGTCAATAACCCCGTCTCCACTGAATTGCTGGTAAATGGAATTGAGATAACCGGGCAATTCGCTCATATGCTGCAGGTAGGGGCCCCCTGAGGCCCTGGTCTTATAATCAATGTGGGCATTCAGGTAACGGGTGGCATCATAACTGATGGCATCCATTCTGAAACCTATTACGGCTTTATCATTGTCATACAGCACCGCTTCAAAAACACCATTCAGGTTGGATGAACCGGTGTGCGTATCCCAGGCAGTCATGGCCAGACTTATGTCAGGGGATGACAACTTCTGTAAAGGAGCAACGTAAGAGCCCGGTCCACGGGCGGCTACTGATACCAGCCGGGGGGATTGTTCATACACACTTTTTGTTCTATCGTAAATGGCTAAGCGAAGAATGGAAGGCCTGGTATTGTCCGGCAGGGGAAAACCAAACAGCATCGGGTTCAGGTTTGCTTCATCTGAGGTGCGGCGGATTTCAAAATGCAGGTGCGGCGCCTGGGAACCGCCGGTATTGCCACTTTTAGCCAGATAGCTGCCTTTTTTAACCGGAAACAGGTTGGCTGGAATAGTATCATTCAGACTCCAGGACTCTTTCTCGTATTGTCTGTTTTTTACCCAGCTTTCAAGCTCCGGGAAAAAATCGTTCAGGTGACAATAAACAGTTGTGAAGCCATTGGGATGGTTAACATAGATGGCCCGGCCAAATCCACCCGGCTCCACTTTGATCCTGGAGATATATCCATCTGCTGCTGCATACACCGGAAGATTTTCCCTGCGCTGGGTTTTGAGGTCAAGCCCCATGTGAAAATGATTTGGCCTAAGCTCACCGAAATTGCCACTCAGGTCTATCGGAATGCCAAGAGGGTTTCGGAAATAATCTTTCGGATAATCGGGCAGGGAATGGTATTGGGCTTGAGCAGAAACAGACAGCAATAGTATAACAACCAGGAGCCTCGTCATTACCGGTACATTTCGTTAGGAAAAGGACAAATATACAGCAGGCAGGCAAGACAGCCATGCACCTAAAGATGGCCAGGATCACCGAATCTCCGGCATTGTTACCTGTACCGGAAAACGCTTTTTATAGTGGGTCAAAATGTTTTTCTGCAAAGCCTTAAATCTTTAGTTGTTCAAACAACTTGTTAAATAAAAATAAATCTCTCATTTGGGTATGTCTTTTGTAAACATGGAACAGCGTTTGTTGTTATAACGTTGTCTATGTTTTAGATGGGCGATTGAAGTAGCAGCAAGATTATTTAACTGAGAAAACAGCGAGGTATGAAAAGATTTCAACAAAAAGCCGTGATCATGGTGGTAATGGTGGTTGGTTCCCTGATTGGCACATTCAAGGGACAGGAAGCCAAACAGAAGTGGATGTTTAAAATCCTGAGCAAACAGGATGAAAAACAGTCGCGTTCGGTCCGTAAGGCTGAATTGCGCAAGGGGAAGGTACTGCTCGATGACATCGAAATGGCTGCATACCATAATAGCTAAGGGTAAAAAGTCATCAACATACAGGCCTTCACTTTCGTGAAGGCCTTTTTTTGTCCCCTCCGCTGAACACTGTTCACCCATCAGGCACTGTTCACCCGTCGGGTGGCACCCGACGGGTGAAAATCCTGCCGGTCACCGGCTACCGGTAAAAATTATCTCGGAAATTCCTTCCCGGGCCGTACTTTTGCGCAATTTATTTTTCCGCAAACATGCCAAAAGATACCTCCATCAAGTCAGTCCTGATCATCGGTTCAGGCCCCATTATTATCGGACAAGCCTGTGAATTTGACTATTCAGGCACCCAGGCCGCCCGCAGTCTGCGGGAGGAAGGGATCAAGGTCATCCTGATCAACAGCAATCCGGCCACTATTATGACCGACCCCATGATGGCCGACCGGGTGTACCTGTTGCCACTGACGGTGGAAAGTATAGAACAGATCCTGGAAGAAAACCAGATAGATGCCGTGTTGCCGACAATGGGTGGACAAACAGCGCTGAACCTGGCCAAGGAAGCCGAGGACCTGGGCGTATGGGAGAAGTATGGAGTTCGCCTGATCGGCGTAGACATCAAAGCCATCGACAAGGCCGAAGACCGCGAAAAATTCCGCCAGTGGATGATCGCCCTGGGCGTTCCGGTGGCTACTGCCAAAACCGCCAACAGCTTCCTGGAAGGAAAGGAATTCGCACAGCAGATTGGTTTCCCCCTGGTAATTCGCCCTTCTTTCACCCTGGGTGGAACCGGTGGCGGATTTGTGCACGATAAAGAAGATCTGGATGAGGCGCTGAACCGCGGCCTGCAGGCCTCTCCCATTCATGAAGTACTGGTTGAGCAGGCTGTTTTGGGCTGGAAGGAATTTGAGCTGGAACTCCTGCGTGATGCCAATGATAATGTGGTGATCATTTGTACTGTGGAGAATTTCGACCCTATGGGCGTGCATACCGGCGACTCTATCACTGTTGCCCCGGCCATGACACTCTCCGACACGGCCTTTCAGCTGATGCGTAATACGGCCATCATGATGATGCGTGATCTGGGGAACTTTGCCGGCGGTTGTAACGTGCAGTTCGCCCTCAACCCTGCTACAGAGGAGATCATCGCCATTGAGATCAACCCGCGGGTAAGCCGCTCTTCCGCGCTGGCTTCAAAAGCAACCGGCTATCCCATCGCAAAAATCGCCGCTAAACTGGCCATCGGATATTCCCTGGATGAGTTGGAAAACCAGATCACCAAAAGCACTTCTGCCTATTTTGAACCGGCCCTCGATTATGTGATTGTAAAAATTCCCCGCTGGAATTTCGACAAATTCAAGGGCGCCGATGATACCCTCGGCTTGCAGATGAAAAGCGTGGGCGAAGTGATGGGCATCGGCCGCAGTTTTACCGAAGCCGTGCAGAAAGCCTGCCAGAGCCTCGAGAACAATGCAGTTGGACTGGGTTATTACGGAAAAAGCCAGATGCATGCCGAAGAACTGATCGAATACATCAAGAAACCGAAATGGGATCGCATCTTCCGCATCAAGGACGCCCTGATGCTGGGAGTGAGTATCAATACCATCGTTAAAGCGACCAACGGGATCGACCGCTGGTTCCTCTATGAAATCCAGAAACTGGTGAACATGGAGAAAGAGATCGCCAAATACAAACTGGCCAGTATTCCCATGGAATTGATCCGCGAAGCAAAAATGCACGGATTCAGCGATGAACAGATCTGCCGCATCATGCAGGACGGACATGAGGATGAATTATATGCAAAACGCACTGCAGCAGGAATCCGTCGGGTGTATAAAATGGTAGATACCTGCAGCGCCGAGTTCGAGGCCAAAACGCCATATTTCTACAGCAGTTTCGAGGAAGGTGGGGAAAATGAGAGCAAGCGCAGCGACAGGAAAAAAGTGATCGTACTGGGTTCTGGTCCCAACAGGATCGGCCAGGGAATTGAATTTGATTACTGTTGTGTGCATGGACTGCTGGCTATCAAGGAATCAGGATATGAGGCCATTATGGTGAACTGTAATCCCGAGACCGTTTCCACCGATTTTGATATCGCCGACAAATTATATTTCGAACCCGTGTTCTGGGAGCATCTCTGGGAGATCATCGAACATGAGCAACCCGAAGGTGTGATTGTTCAATTGGGTGGACAAACCGCGCTGAAACTGGCAGAACGCCTGCACGAAAAGGGCATTAAGATCATCGGTACATCCTTTGATAACATGGACATTGCCGAAGACCGTGGCCGTTTTAGTGATATGCTGAAGGAACTGGGCATCCCTTACCCCGATTACGGCACGGCCTTCGACGTGGATGAAGCAGTGCAAGTGGCTAACCGCGTGGGTTACCCCGTGCTGGTGCGCCCATCCTATGTGCTGGGAGGACAAAGGATGCGGATCGTGATCAACGACGAAGAAGTGGAAAAGGCAGTCGTAAGCCTGCTGAAACATATCCCCGGAAATAAGATCCTGATTGACCATTTCCTAGACCGTTGCCAGGAGGCAGAAGTGGATGCCATTTTCGATGGCGAAAACTTCCACGTGATGGGTGTGATGGAACATATCGAACCGGCCGGTATCCATTCCGGAGATTCCAATGCTGTTTTGCCGGCCTTCAACCTGACGCCGCTGGTGATTACCACCATGGAATACTATTCTGAAAAAATAGCCCGGGCCCTGGATATCCGTGGACTGATCAATATCCAGTTCGCCATCAAGGATGGTAAAGTGTTTGTGATCGAAGCCAACCCCCGTGCCTCCCGTACCACTCCATTCATCGCCAAAGCATACCAGATTCCCTACCTGAATATCGCCACCAAAGTGATGCTCGGAGTCAACAAACTGACAGATTTCAAATTTGAAAAGAAATTAAAAGGCTTTGCAATCAAGGAACCCGTATTCAGTTTCAACAAATTTCCAGGTGTGAACAAGGAATTAGGTCCCGAAATGAAAAGCACCGGTGAAGCAATCCGCTTCATAAAAGACCTCCGTGACCCTTATTTCCGCCAGTTGTACAAGGATCGTTCCATGTACCTGAGCAAGTAAGCTAACACCTTACCCCTCCCGGGTCATTTTCCTTTTTACCCGTCGGGTGGCACCCGACGGGTAAAACAATCACTTTAGATTTTATCATATTCATAATTCCCTGGTAGATAACCAGGGAATTTCTTTTCTCCCCCCACCCGTCGGGTGGCACCCGACGGGTGGGGGGAGAATGACCATTTGGCAGAAAGACTTCATTTTGCATTTTTTGGAATAATGTTTGAACTTTGTATGTACAATTATTGTTTTACAAATACACAAGAATAATATGAACTACTTACAAGATTTTAATTGGCGTTATGCCACAAAACGCTACAATGGTCAGTCTGTTCCAGCGGAAAAAATGAAGAATATCCTGGAAGCGATCAGACTGGCACCCACTTCCCTGGGATTGCAACCATTTGATGTGCTGGTTATTGAAGACCCTGAACTCAGAAATAAGCTGGCTCCGGCGATCTATAACCAACCTCAGGTAACAGAAAGTGCAGCCATCCTGGTATTTGCTGCCTGGAAAAACCTGACTGCAGAACAGGTTGACAGATATATGAACAACATCGCAGCTACCCGGAATATTCCGGTTGCCACCCTTAATGATTTCAGGAAAATGATCCTGGGCAGCATCAGTGGAAAATCCCCGGAAGAAATTTACCAGTGGAATGCTCGGCAGGCATATATTGGCCTTGGCTTTGCCACCGCGGCTGCAGCCATTGAAAAGGTTGACACCACCCCAATGGAAGGTTTTAATCCGGCGGCTGTTAATGAGATACTGGAACTTGAACACAAAGGTCAAACAGCTGTTGCCATTCTCGCTATTGGCTATCGCGATGAAGAAAAAGACATGCTGGCAAATGCACCCAAAGTACGTCGCCCGGCAGATAGTTTTTTCACGGTTTTTGAAAGCGAAACAGTAACCGGTTAATTCTTCCCGCGTCTGACGCGCGTCTGACATACGTCAGACGCGCGTCAGACGCGGGAACCGTTTTAACACTCTTGACTGGGGCTAAACCCTGCATTAACTTGTTCGCAAAACTGGTAAATGCAGCGTGCACCCCTCTGGAAAAGAGCCCCTTTCCTACGATTGGTATTACCCCTGATGGCAGGAATCAGCCAGGGGCAAAACCAGTTATTCCCAATCCAACCAGGGTTGGCCGGGATCATTTCAACATCCCTGTTAATCCTGTCTTCTGCCATTCTCCTGATCATCCAGTCTTCGATTGTCCCTCTACGTTATAGACCGGCACCACTCAGCGGACTGTTAATAAACTGCCTCCTGTTTTCCACCGGTATCCTGCTGTTTAATCACCACAAAATAACCCACCACCACAACTGGATCGGATACCATCTAAACCATACCATAGCCATTGCCGTTAGTCCCGATGCACTTCCATCCCCCGGAAAAAAATCCCTTCGCTACCAGCTTACAATCCATTCAACCATTGACCAAAATGGCAAGACTAATCCCGCCAAAGGGAAAATCATTGCCTACATTCCTTCCGGAAATCAGGACCTGCTTCAACCCGGCAGCATCTACCTGATCCCCGCCAGCAACCTGAAAACCATCACCTCCCCCGGCAATCCGGGAAGCTTCGATTATGCCCGGTTTTGTCAAAGAAAGAATATATACCACCAGACTTATCTCAAACCGGAAGACATCATGCTGCTGAAAACCCCAACCGGATTTTCACTCAACAGATTCCTGGCAACAGGACAATCCTCAGCCCTTGCGGCCATGCGGAATTCCGCACCCGAACCCGCCCGGGCACTGGCCATGGCCCTCCTGATTGGTTACCGCGATGAAGTGGACAAAGACCTTCTCCAGGCCTATACCAATACCGGTGTGGTTCATGTAATTGCGGTTTCAGGAATGCACCTGGGACTGATCTTCCTTCTGCTCCAGCACCTGCTGGTGTTTCCGGAAAACAGATTTCCCATCACCAGGTGGTTCAAAGCCGCCATCGTTCTGCTCATCACCTGGTGGTTCAGCGGGATTGCCGGCGCAGCGGCTTCCATCATCCGTGCCGCCTTTATGTTCAGCCTGCTGCTGGTAGCGAAAATCCTCCGCAAACCAATGGACCCGATCCAGGCCCTATCCCTTGGCGCATTTGCCCTGCTCTGCTATAATCCCTTCTGGCTCTGGGATGCAGGCTTCCAGCTTTCCTTTGCTGCCTTGCTGAGTATTGTAGTCTTCCAGCCGCTGATCACGCCCTGGCTACAGCCAAAGAACAAAATCGCATATGCGATATGGCAATTGATGGCTGTCACCCTGGCTGCCCAGGTCCTGACCCTGCCGATCAGTATCGGCCAATTTCACCAGGCCCCGGTTTATTTCCTGTTTGCCAACCTGCTGGCCGTGCCCCTATCCAGCCTCGCCCTGATTACCGCCATTTTACAATGGATCATGAGTGCCTGCCTTATTCCGACCAACCTGGCCGGACAGCTGACCGTCGCCCTGATCAACTGGATGAATGCCTTCATCAGACGCATCGACCGCCTTCCCGGCGCAGTGCTTGACCAGCTGGAATGGAGTACAACACAGACATGGCTGGCATATGGAATCATAACCTGCGTAACGGTCTGGCTGGCTACTAAAAACAGACGGCCATTCCTGTTAACCCTGGTGTCCCTGATATTTTTTGCGGGAAGCCGTTTTGCGGACCATGCCACCAAAAGCAGGCAGCAGATCCTGGCCGTTTACCATCTCCCAGGAAAATCGGCAGTTGAAATCATCTGGGGGAAGGATTGCACCCGAATGCTGACAGCCTTTTCAACTACGAAACACCCGGTTCTGCAAGCTTCAGCAAGGTATTTCAGGGTAACAAATATCCGCTACCTTGCCACACCACTGCTTCGGATCCATCAACATACCCTTGCCCTGCCCCAAAACCAACAGGAAGCAGCCGGCCTGTTGAAAACCAACCCTTCCTTCCTCCTGTTAACCCGCCAAACCAGGAACATCAAGGGATTCGCAAACCACATTCCTGCAAAATGTGTGGTCATTATAGACGGCAGCGTGTATGAAAACAAAGCACAGCAATGGGAAGAAGAACTGAAAATTGCAGGGATCCAATGCCATAATACCTGGACTTCCGGGGCCTTTCTGGGCAGCCTGAAATCCAATCGCGACTGGCCGGATGCACTGAAATTCCATCCGAAACCGTAGCTTTGCGCCTTCATTGGCCGGAATTCCGGTATTTCTGCATACTTGCCAGCAACACAAAACAAGTCAACCCCAACGTATGACCAAGAAGATCCAATCAGCATTGATCTCCGTATTTTACAAAGACGGACTGGAACCCCTCGTTAAATTACTGCACGAACAAGGTGTGACCATTTATTCCACCGGCGGCACCCAGCAGTTTATTGAAAAACTGGGCCTGCCCTGTGTTCCTGTTGAAAGTGTTACTTCCTACCCATCCATTCTGGGTGGCAGGGTTAAAACACTTCATCCAAAAGTGTTTGGTGGCATCCTGGGTCGCCGTAACAATGACCAGGACCTGCAGGAAATGAAGGACTACGAAATACCTGAACTCGACCTTGTAATTGTGGATCTCTATCCCTTCGAGGAGACAGTGGCCAATACGACGGATGAGCAGTCGATTATTGAAAAGATTGATATCGGCGGGCCATCCATGATCCGTGGCGCTGCCAAGAATCACCGCGACGTAGTGGTGATCGCCTCCAAACAGGATTACAGTTTCCTGGAACAGATCCTGCGCGACCAGAATGGTACCACCACCATGGAGCAGCGCCGTCATTTCGCCGCAAAGGCGTTCGAAGTTTGTGCACACTATGACGTTGCCATCTCACAATATTTTACGCCTTCATTCGATAATTATTTCCTGGCTTCCGTACCTGGGCGGAAAGTGATGCGTTATGGCGAAAACCCACATCAGCAAGGCGTTTTCTATGGCGACCTGAATGAAATGTTCAACCAGCTGAACGGAAAGGAACTCTCCTACAACAACCTGGTGGACGTAGATGCCGCAGTTCAGCTGATCAAAGAATTCGACACTAACGGGAACGAACAAACTGAGTTTACATTTGCCATCATCAAGCACACCAATGTTTGCGGAATCGCAGCACGGAATTCTGTGAAATCTGCCTGGGATGCAGCACTTGCCGGTGATCCCGAAAGTGCCTTCGGCGGAGTGCTTGTTTGTAACGGAACTGTTGACAGTGCAACGGCAAATGCCATCAACGAAATCTTCTTTGAAGTCCTGATTGCGCCTTCCTATGAGCAGGCAGCCCTGGATATTTTACGAACCAGGAAAAACCGCATCCTGCTGCAGCAGAAAAAGCAGCTGGACACAACACACCAGTTCAAATCACTGCTCAATGGCGTATTGATGCAACAAAACGACACCGGTAATTTTGAGAAATGGGAAGAAGTTGGCGGAAGGGAAACCAGCGCCACTGAAAGGGAAGACCTGGTTTTTGCCAACCTGGTTTGTAAACACCTCAAGAGCAATGCCATCGCACTGGTGAAAAACAAGCAGCTGGTAGGAAAAGGTTGCGGCCAGACAAGCCGGATCGATTCCCTCCGCCAGTCGATCGATAAAGCCAAACAGTTCAATTTCGACCTCAAAGGCGCGGTACTGGCCAGTGACGCATTCTTCCCGTTCAACGATTGCGTGCAGCTGGGACATGAAGCCGGCATTGAAGCTTATATCCAGCCCGGTGGCTCCATCCGCGATAAAGATTCTGTTGAATACTGCCAGTCCAACAACCTGGCACTGGTGATGACAGGAATGAGACATTTTAAGCACTAGCATACTCTTCCCGTGTCATCCCTCCCAACCTACATGAATTGCTCAGGACACTAAAACAAGCCAACCCACTCACCCTTCATAAAAAGGGCACTTATGCCAAAGCCATGCTGGCCCTGGCGGCAGTAAGCTTTTTGTGGGGCACAACCTGGGTGGCGTCTAAGGCAGGTGTCAAAGGGATGCCCGCCCTGCAATTGGCCAGTATCAGGCAATTGGCAGGCGGGTTGATCTATGTGTCCTTCTTCGCTGCAAAAGGTACCAGGTTTCCGAAAGGGAACCAATGGTGGCCGGTGATCGTACTGAGCCTGCTTAATTTCTTTCTCAGCAACGGCCTCTCCACATGGGGAGTAAAGTACATTTCGAGCGGACTGGGAGCCATCATCGGCGCCGTCTTTCCGCTCTGGCTGGTGGTCATCGCCCTCATTACCGGCAGCACCAGGCTTGCTCCTAAAGCGATTATCGGATTTATCCTCGGCTTCGCGGGTATCTGCGTCATCTTTTATGACCACCTGCATGATTTTTTCAATGCCGATTTCAGGTTTGGCATCATCATATCAGTGGCGGGATCACTCTCCTGGGCATTTGCAACCCTGTACACAAAAAAGCAGGCTACTGCCTTCAATCCTTACTTCAGTATCGGGCTACAGATGATAATTTCCGGAATCGCGATGGGTGGCGTATCCTGGCTGAGCGGGCAACATATTCCCTTTTCAGAGATACCCGTGGAATCCTGGATTTCCATCGCCTATCTCGCCATTGCCGGATCTGTACTGGCTTTCATGGCATATCTCTATGCATTGCAGCACCTGCCGACAGAACAGGTTACCATTTACGCTTACATCAATCCAATAGTAGCCATCCTGATTGGCAGCTGGCTTTTTGAAGAAAAACTGAACAGCTTTATTATAGTTGGCGGACTGGTGGCACTTGCAGGCGTGTACCTGGTCAATGAAGAATTCCGGAAAAAGAAAACAATTCCGCCACCCGAATCCGATCAGGCACCGGCATCCCAGTAGGCATCCTCTTTCATAAAGATCTCGTAGAGGTCGCGCCAGCCCTTAAGTCCGGGGTCCGTTCCCAAAAAATTATTGTGCCAGATGGTGATAAAACACCCTCTTACCTTTTTCACCGCGGCATAATATTTCATCAGTTCTGTGTAGGCCTGCTGGGGATTCAGCTTTTGTTCATAATAAGCATTGGCATCCATGAAGCAAAACGGGTATACCTGCAGGTTAGTTACCTTATTTTCGGCCAGGCTGAACCAGAAAAAAGGCGATGCAACCGATGCCCTGAAACCGTTGATGGTACCATATCCCATGGAATAATCCTTACGTATTCCGCAGCGGATCAGTCTTTCATACCCTTCCGGTAAACTGAATTTGATATAGTGCTGCCGGCTTTGTACCACCGGCACATCAGCAATCACTTCCATCCATTCCTTTTCTTCCAGCATGATCTTATCATCGGCAGATACACTGCTGCGCCAGGATGGGTGTAGCCCTACTTCAAAGGCAGATGCATAATAATTGATCAGCTGCTGGAATGCCTTCACTGAAGTGGGAATATTTTTATCGACGCCATCCTGCTGTTGTGCTACCAAAAAGAAGTATACCGGTTTCACCCGACAGTATAGATGCAGTGCATCCAGCCATTCATAGGCGTCATAGGGATCGCGGGCCTTGCCACGCAGCACACTGATCCGTTCCGCAGCGGAAGCCCACTCACCATTCAGTATTGACCGCACCAGGCCACCGGCATTCCGCTTCCAGCCCTTCGCCTTATAGGCGTACATCATATCGATATCATAGGTTGGCACAAAAGAAAAATTCTTGCGCCTGAATATGGCTGCGGGGAATCTTTCCTGCAACTTTTCCCGGAAATATTCCAGCCAGTTGTTGACCAGTGGCTGGTCCAGGAATCCTTCCCGGAATGCCAGGGAGGCGGTGTGCGAATATCGGCCGTATTCATCTTTCTGGTGTGGAAGGTATTCTTCATAACGGCTGACCAGGTAAAAGATGGCAGCAAAAATATCAAACCCAAGATCGTCTGAGCCGGTGGCAAAAAACGCCTTATGGCCACCCAGTTCGAAGCATGTTATTGGAAAATCCCGGATACCGGTTTCAAACAAAATGGGAGTTGGCGAAATACGAAAGCATCCCTCTTCAAATGACTCATTGGCATAATTGATTTTTACTCCTTCAAAATGCCGGAACACCTCCCGATCAGTGGTGATGGCAGCAGGAGAAGTCAGCAGTTCAGCGCTGATAAAGTCAATCACGTAACTGAGACGCGGGCTTTGCTTTTCCGAGTAAATTAACATGTGTGTCAGGAAGGATTATTTTTTTCACGCCAGAGCTGGTTGAATGTTTTGCCGGGAAAATGAAGATCGGCCCTGTGGGCTGTCCATCCTTTGAAAACCTTATTTACCATCCAGTCCTTCATGGCAGGTTTGCCTTTGTTCATCCATTTACGGTTCATCATGGTAAACTTCCATCCCTTCCAGGCAAGTTTTTCCGCAAAAGGGGCATATCCTTCCTCCACTGCTTCACTCCGGTTCTCCAGCAGGAGTTCGTGCAGGTTGATTTTCACAGCGCATACTTCCGTACAGTTGCCGCAAAGGGAAGATGCATGGCTCAGGTGTTTCCAGTCATCCATACCGCGCAGGTGGGGAGTGATTACACTTCCGATGGGGCCACTGTAGGTGGTACCGTAAGCATGACCGCCAATATTTTTATACACCGGGCAGGCATTGAGACAGGCTCCGCAACGGATGCAGTAAAGGCTTTCGCGGGAAGCCGGATTGGCCAGAATATTCGTGCGCCCGTTATCCAGCAGAATGACAATCATTTCTTCGGGACCATCGGTTTCCTTTGGCTGGCGTGGTCCGGAAACGATGGTATTGTAGACGGTTACCTGCTGGCCGGTGCCAAAAGTGGACAGCAAAGGCCAGAACAGGCCCAGGTCCTGCATGGATGGGATGACTTTTTCTATGCCAACCACAACAATGTGTGTTTTTGGCCAGGAGCAGCTCAGCCGCGCATTCCCTTCATTTTCCGTGAGGGCGATTCCACCGATATCGCTGACCAGGAAATTAGCCCCGGTAATGCCAACTTCAGCCTGAACATATTTCTGCCGCAGGCGTGCACGGGCTTCCAGCGTAAGCTGTTCCGGTGTAAGTTTCGGATCTGTGCCCAGTTTTTCGGCAAAGAGCCTGGCAACATCTTCCTTACTCTTATGCATAGCCGGAGTTACAATATGATAGGGCGGCTCATTATCGAGTTGCTGGATATATTCACCCAGGTCAGTTTCCACGCTTTCAATATGATGCGCTTCAAGGAATTCGTTGATCTTGATTTCCTCGGTCACCATGCTTTTACTCTTCACCAGGGTCTTACAATTCTTTTCCTTGCAAATCTTCAGGATCTCTTCCCTTGCCTGGTCGGCATCAACTGCCCATATCACTTTCCCGCCCCTCGCGGTGAAGGCCGCTTCAAAATTCTCCAGCTGCTGGTCGAGTGTTTCAATGGCCCGCCACTTGATATTCTTCGCCCTTTCACGCGCCAGGTTCAGTTCCGCAAACTGTTGCTTTCCCTGGGGTACCACCGCATTGTATTTGCCAATATTAAAATTGATCTTTCGGCGATGTTCAAGGTCCGCAGCACGAACCGTACTCCTGGCAAGAAACGTACTTTTAAGGTCAGCGCTCATAGCAGTTATTTTTTACCATGATACATTTGATAATAGGCGTCCAGGGCCTCATAATATTCTGCACCATATTTCCTGGTGATGGCTTCCTTTAAGAATTGGTAAACCGGCACTTTCAGTTTTTTTCCCAGTTTACAGGCCGGCGCACAAAGTGTTTCACGCGGCTCGTAATTAACAAGGTCATATTCCTTCCCCACTTTAATGCGAATAGGAAACAGGTGGCAGCTGATCGGCTTTTTCCAGCTGATCTTCCCATCATAATATGCCTGTTCGAAAGCGCATTTCAGAATTCCTTTTTCATCGTGGTAGCCGTAAGCACACATGCCACCATTGACTGCCGGTGTAACCCAGCCATATTCCCTGTCATACAGATACCTGCCCGTCTGCTCAATTTCCCGGATTCCCTCCTTTGTCAGGTAAGGTTTTACGATTTCATATACCTCATTGATAATATCCAGTTCCCCGGTTTCCAGGGGTGCACCAGTATCGCCGTCTTCACAACAGCCTCCCTTGCATTTCGAGAGATCACAGACAAACTGCTCTTCAATTACCTCATCACTAACCAATGTATTTTCAATAACGATCATTCCCGGATTTTTGCCAAAGGTAACTTATCAAAAAATATCGGTATCTTTTTTCAATAATCGATCAGTATGAAGAATTTCCTGTTGGCAGTACTGCTGAAAACCTTACTGCTGGCCCTTCCCAACGTTTCAGTATCCCAATCCTCCTCCCCTGGAAATGGCGTTCCGGAAAAAGCCGGATTTTCGGCTGAAGGTTTCAGCCGGCTGGACCGCATCGTTCAGCAGTATATAGACAGCCAGTGGATTGCCGGGGCTTCCATGATAATTGTAAGGGACGGGCAGATCGCATACCACAAGGCGCTGGGCTTCAGTGATATTTCAGGAAAGGAACAGCTGAAGAAGGACCATATTTTCAGGATAGCTTCCCAAACCAAAGCGATCACCAGCACTGCCATCATGATCTTGCTGGAGGAAGGGAAACTTTTACTGGATGACGCCGTGTCAAAATATATTCCCGCATTTGCAGGCGTAAAAGTGCTCGACAAATTCAATGAGAACGACACGACCTATACGACGAAACCGTTAAAAAGGAATATCACCATCCGGGATCTCCTGACCCATACTTCCGGTATTGGTTATGCGCAGATAGGCTCCAAAACATATAAAGCCATCGCAGCAAAAGCCGGCGTTTATGGCGGAATTGGAACACCCCATGAATCACTCGCCGACCAGGTGAACAGGATCGCGACCATTCCGCTCGAACACCAGCCGGGGGAAAAATTTACCTATGGACTAAATATTGACGTACTGGGATATATTGTTGAACTGGTCAGCAAGCAGTCCCTGGAGCAATTTTTCCGCCGCCGGATTTTTGAACCGCTCGGCATGCAGGATACCTGGTTCTATCTGCCCGCCGACCGCCGGAAAAGGCTGGTCAGACTGCATGGGGAAGATTCCCTCGGACGGCTTTCCGCCCTTAAAAAACCACTTGGTGTGGAAGGTAAAAACATTGATCCCGATTTCCCGAATTCCGATGGCAGGTTCTTCGCCGGCGGCGCCGGTCTTTCTTCTACCGCTTATGATTATGCGCTTTTTATGCAGATGATCCTGAATGGCGGAATACTTAACGGTAAAAGGATCCTCAGCCCCAATTCAGTTAAGCTGATGACCACCAACCAGATCGGCTCCCTGAACAATGGCAATAATAAATTCGGACTGGGCTTTGGCCTGGTTACGGAAAAAGAAGCGGCGAGGCTGGGCCTTTCAGCGGGAAGCTTTGAATGGGGCGGTGCCTTCAGCTCCTCTTATTGGATCGATCCGGAAAAAAAGATCGTGGCGCAGCTTTTCATCAACCAGTGGCCGAACAGGCATGGGGATATCCATGACAAGTTCAAGGTGCAGGTGTATTCCGCCTTAATGGACCAGTCCCGTTCAACCACAGGTGGGATGCCCATTTATGACACCAGCCCTTACTGATCCTTCCACCTTAGCGTATTCACCAGGTGTGTAAGGTCTTCCTTGAGAAAAGCGTTTACAGGTCGCAGTGAGTCTTCGTTGGGTGTGGCATCAAAATAGAGCGCGCCGCGCAGGAAATGTTTAACCGAGTCGCTTACCAGAAACTGGTTGGCGGTGGCGGTATTTCCCCCGATCCGGAAAAATATCCCGTCCAGTCCGTTGTCTGTCCTGAAAACGCTGTCTTCAATGGAACTTGCTTTGTAGGAATGTTTGAATGACAGGGTATAGGATCCGTTGAGCAATTTTTCGAACGTGTTCAGGCCGATGGAGTCAACATATTCGCCTTTTGCATTTTTAATTTTATACCGCGCCTTACCTCCGATCCTGTTATAACTGATATATATTCTGCCGCCGTATTCAGGAATGTCAATATTGATCCAGTAAGGATTTTCGGGCTGTTCTTCGAAATAGGTGCTGTCCTGGGAAATTTTACCATAAACAGGATATTCAAAGGTATAGGGAAAGCCTTCCCGCTCAAATACCTGGTACCTGTGTTCGGGCAGGCTGATCTTAAAATAGCCTCTTGGTTTGGGTGTAAACGGGCTATTGCAGGAGCCGATGGTGAATGAAGCCAGCAGCAACATAACCAGGATGGCAGGAATTGAAATCTTCATGAGGAAATTTAAGTTTTAGAGGGGGCGAATGGTCACTTTTACTTTCTGTATTCTGTTACGGTTCAGTTCGAGAACGGTAAGCTGGAAATCACCCACTTCAATCATTTCATTTTCGGCTGGAATTTTCCCGGCCACTTCCAGGATCAGTCCGGCAAGTGAGTCGCTTTCTCCTTTTACTTCGTCAAATGTATTAAGCGACAGCCCCATTGCCTTGCAAACATCATTAGTGGTGGTACGTCCTTCAAAAATATAGTTATTGTCGTCTATCTTACGGTTTGCGCTCTCTTCATCATCAAACTCATCCCTGATATCACCGATGATCTCTTCCATGATGTCTTCCAGGGTTACAATACCGCTGGTGCCGCCGAATTCATCCACCACAACGGCGAAATGGGTGCGGCGGTTGCGAAAATCCTGCAGCAGGTCTTCGATGAGTTTTTGTTCGTGCACAAAATAGGGCTGCCGGAGCAGGGTATGCCAGTTGAAGTCATCGGCTTCATTCAGGAACGGCAGTACATCCTTGGAATGAATGATCCCCATCACTTCATCAAGGCTGTTGCGGTAAACGGGCACCCTTGAATAATGCAGTGCTTCTATTTGTTTTACCAGGTCCCGGAAACTACTGTGATAATCAATGCCACTAACGTCGAGGCGTGTACGCATGATCTGTTTTACGGTGATATTTCCAAATTTTGCGATTCCGCGCATGATATTCTTTTCATCCTCCGATGCATTCACATCTTCTTCAAGTTCCTCAAACTGGTTGCTGGCATAATCGGCTCCCATATTGCGTTCTATGCTATCAGTCATTCCGACCAGCCATTTGCTGGCACGATTGAAAAGCAGGTGTACTATTTCAACCAGGTAGGATGCATCACGGGCGAAACGGAGGTTGTTCTGGGATGCATACACTTTGGGAAGAACCTCACCGAAAAGGACCAGGAAAAAAGTAACAATTACAACTTTCAGCAATAAGTCGATCAGCCAGAAATTATTCTTGATGGGCAGCAACTGATCGATCAGGAAATTGGAAAGGATGATGATGGTGATATTAACCAGGGCATTCCCGATACGCAGGGATCCCAGCAGGATCTTGGGTTCGTCCAGCAGGTTCACGATCCTTTTCCAGGAGGTGCCCTGCTTGGTTTTCAGCATATTGATATCCCGGTGGGTCAGGCTGAAAAACGCAACCATGGAGCCGGAAATAAAATAGGATATAACCAGTAATACAAGGATTACAATTACCAGGAAGGTAGTACCCTGCAGGTTTGCTGCCAGGAAAAAGGGACTCCAGAGAAATTTAATATTAGCGTCAACCGAAACGTACTCCAAAACAATTGGTTTTGTTAACAAAGGAACAAATTTGCACTATTTTCTTCATTCAGAATGGCAGGTCGGGATTTGCCTCCGGGGGCGCGTCCTCACCGGTCATTCCTTCAAGACCTTCGCCGGGCAGGTTGTTGTAGCCATGGCCTTGTATATCTGTCCTTTTATCAAGCATGATGAGATTGTCGCCCACTACTTCGGTGGCGAATTTTTTATTACCTTCCTTGTCTTCCCAGCTGCGGGTCCGGAGGCGTCCTTCAATATACACCAAGCTTCCTTTGTGGAGGTATTTCTGGGCCAGTTCCGCCAGTCCGCGCCATAAAACCACCGTATGCCATTCTGTTTGGGAAATGAGTTTACCGGCACGGTCTTTATAGGTTTCTGTGGTGGCCAGGGAAAATTTTGCCACTGCGATATTTCCCTCGAGGTACTGTACATCCGGGTCTTTACCCAGGTTTCCGATCAGCATCACCCTGTTAACTCCTCTCATATAGTTTCATTTGAGGTTATGATTCGCCTGTTGTTTGGTAGTACTCTTTAAAATTAATTTTTTTTCAGTGGATTTGAGCCAATTTTCTATTCACCCGTCGGGTGGCACCCGACGGGTGAAATGATCACCCGACTGGCAAAAAGATTACACAACAGGTGGAAACATCAGACTGTGTGGGTTTCGGGGTAGCGGGCTTTCATCACCCGTCGGGTGGCACCCGACGGGTGAATGTGACCCGACGGGTGAAATGATCACCCGACGGGTGGAAAGATCAGAGCGGGTGGGTTTCGAGGTAGCGGGTGATGTACCGCGGGAAAGCTATGGCGGAAAGTTCTTCGCGGCGGACCAACCGGTAACCCGAGTTTTCGGGAAGCGGCGTCTGCAGCTCAACTCTGATGAAACGGCCGCTGATGGTCTGGTGGGTCAGTTGCTGCTTCTGGACGACCGATATTTCCCGAACCTCTCCAACGGCAGTATCCAGCAAAATTTTCAGTTCCTTTTTAAAGCCTGCAGCATCGGCTTCAAGGATTTCGCTGCGCTCCAGCAACACCCATTCGTGAAGGTTTTGCCAGATATCAGACTCCTTCCGCTGGCGGATATAATATCCCCCCTTCCAGGAAAGGATGAAATAATAGAAAAAGCGGTTACGGCGCAGGATGGACCTGGATTTTACAGGAATCCTGTCGATACAGCCCAATTGAAAAGCCTGGCAATCCCCACGCAGGATACAGGTTTCACAAGCGGGCTGCTGGGGTTTGCAGACCACTGCGCCAAAATCCATAATAGCCTGGTTGTAAACAGCAGGATCATCCTGGTATAGCAGTGCTTTAGCCAGCTGGCTGAACAGTTTCTTCCCTTCCGGGGTATCGATCGGGGTGCAGATTCCAAAATACCTGGACAACACCCTGAAAACATTGCCATCCAGCACGGCTTGCGGCTGACCGAATGCAAATGAAGCAATGGCCGCAGCGGTATATGGCCCCACCCCTTTTAATTTCAGTATATCCTCGTAGCTGTCCGGGAAAACTCCGGATTTCTCAAAAGCAATTGTCCGGGCTGTGGCCAACAGGTTCCTGCAACGGCTGTAATAACCCAGTCCCTCCCAGGTTTTAAACACCAGTTCGTCCGGGGCCATGGCCAGGTCAGTGATCGTCGGAAACCTTTCAATAAATTTTTCATAATACGCCAGCCCCTGCTCCACGCGGGTTTGCTGCAATACCACCTCGCTCAGCCAGATTTTATAGGGGTCTTTCTCCCCCTTCCAGGGCATCTGCCGGGTATTACCGGAACGGTTCCATTCCAACAGGAGTTTGGTAAAGTCGTTTGGCATATTTGGGTAATGCGGAAAAAAATTTCAATTTAATTCAAAATCAATAAATTGCATAAGAGTTGCACGGATTGATCAATTGAATTAAATTAACAAACAAATACCTATTTGTTGGGGAATCCGGGTTAACGGGCCAGCATTCCGCCACTTGACAAATGACTCAAAACAGGTGAAATATGAGAAAGGCCGACCTCATCAACCAGATTGCAGAAAAAACCGGCATCCCAAAGGTGGATGTCCTGGTAACCCTGGAAGCAATGTTCAAGGAGGTGAAAGATGTGCTGTCACAGGGTGAGAACATTTACATCCGCGGGTTCGGAAGCTTCATTACAAAGAAACGTGCAGCCAAAATCGGCCGCAACATCAAGAAAAACGTGGCGGTGGAAATTCCGGAGCATTTTATTCCTGCTTTCAAACCTGCCAAAGAATTTGTGCAGGAGGTTAAAAAACTCAAAACAGTAAAGGAAGGGCAACCAAACCCCGATGAAGAAATGTAATTTCGCTGCCTTAACTGATTAAGGTGAAAAAACAGCAAATTATTGTTATCAGCGGGGGCATTATCCTCTTGCTGGGGATTTATTTCTTCGGACAAACGGTACCATCCAAAAAGCCCGCTGCGGCAACGCCTGCCGCAGGCACCTCACAATCATTTGATATACAGCTTGCTATCCAGGGAGCTACGGCTAAATTACCGGAGCACCAGCAAACCTATGTAAGTGGGCTGACCCAATCTGTGGTAAGGGGTGATGTCAAAGAGCAGCAAATCAAGGCATTCCGCCAGCTGGCTGCATTCTGGAGTGATTCAGCCAGAGCCTTCCTTCCTTTCGCCTATTACACTGCCGAAGCAGCCAAGTTGGAAAATTCTGAAAAAAGTCTCACCTTTGCAGCCCAATTATTATTGGATAACCTGAGAGGAATCGAACAGCCGGAGGTAAAAAGCTGGCTGGCCGGACAATCGAAGGAGTTATTTGAAAAGGCTATTGTATTAAACCCGAACAGTGATTCGCTGAAAGTTGGACTGGGCAGCACCTTTATTTTTGGTGCACCGGCAGACAACCCACAGGCGGTCATGCAGGGAATTCAGCAGGTGCTGGAAGTGAGCCGCCGTGATTCAACCAATGTCTATGCACAAAAAATGCTGGGTATCGGCGGAATCCTTTCAGGGCAATATGATAAAGCCGTAGAGCGCCTGGAAAAAGTGGCAAAGTCAGAACCCGAAGACCTGGAAGTGATGCTGATGCTGGCGGAAGGATATGAGCGGAGCGGACAGAAAGCAAAAGCCATCGAATGGTATGAACATGCTGCAGAGCATATCAGCAACCCGGCCCTTAAAGCGGAGCTGACCAAGCGGATACAGCAGTTGAAATAGTTTGAATTGTTAACATAATAAATTTTTGTAAAGATGCCTTGTGGTAAAAAAAGAAAGCGTCATAAGATTGCGACGCACAAGCGTAAAAAAAGACTGAGAAAGAATCGTCATAAGAAGAGAAAGTAATTACTTTTTCTTTTCATACCTTCTTAAAGCCGGAATATGTATATTTATTCCGGCTTTATTCTCTTTAGCTGAATCGTTTATTTTCCGGCCATCCATCCGATTATTGCTTAATTAACAGGATGCCGGTGAAGTACAGAACCACTCAGCTGTTTTCCTTTTGGTGAGATTGGACTGATGTAAAAAGATTACTCGCTTGAACAAGGAATTAATTATCAACTCGGCGCCCCAGGGTGTTGAGATCGCTCTCCTGGAAGACAAAAAGCTGGTAGAACTGCATAATGAAAAGGCAGATGCAAGCTTTGCTGTGGGGGATTTATACTTAGGTAAGGTAAGAAAACTCATACCTGGATTGAACGCTGCATTTGTGGATGTGGGGTTTGAAAAGGATGCTTTTTTGCACTATACCGACCTGAGTCCCTACGCCAAATCTCTCCTGAAATTTACTACGCAATCCATCAATGACGGTACACCCGGCGGATTCGATTTCGGCAGGTTCGAAGTAGAAGCCGAAATTGTCAAGACCGGAAAGATCAATGAAGTTTTAGGTGGAAAACCCAATGTGCTGGTACAGATCCTCAAGGAACCCATTGCTGCAAAAGGACCGCGCTTGAGCTGCGAAATTTCGCTGCCCGGCCGCTTTGTGGTAATCACTCCCTTCAATGATGTGGTGGCAGTATCGCGGAAGATTCATTCCTCCGATGAACGCAAGCGCCTGCAGAAGATCATAGAGGCCATTAAACCGAAGAATTTCGGCGTCATTGTGCGGACTGCAGCTGAGGGTAAAAATACCGCGGAACTGCATGAAGACCTGGTTGCACTGGTGGAGACCTGGAAAACCATCCAGCAGAACCTGAAAGGTTCGGTTGCCCCGGCCAAAATACTGAGTGAGCAGACCAAGACCACCAGTATGCTGCGGGACCTGCTGAATGAGGATTTTAACCGTATTGTAGTAAACGACCGTAATATTTACAACGATACCAAGAGTTATATCCAGCGGATTGCACCGGATAAAGCAGATATAGTTTCCTTCTACCACAACGGCTCGCCGATTTTTGACCAGTTCGGTGTTACCAAGCAGGTAAAAGCTGCCTTTGGCAAAACGGTGAACCTGCCCAGTGGTGCCTACCTGATCATAGAGCATACCGAGGCCCTGCATGTAGTGGATGTAAACAGCGGATACAAGAGTGTCAGCAATAACCAGGAACAAAATGCCCTGGAAACCAACCTGGAAGCAGCGGAGGAAATTGCCCGCCAGTTAAGGCTGCGCGACCTGGGTGGTATCATCGTGGTAGATTTCATTGATATGAAACTGCCCGAAAATAAAAAGCGCCTGATGGACGCCATGGAAGGACTGATGAAACCTGACCGGGCAAAGCACGCCGTTTTACCCATTTCCAAATTCGGACTTATGCAGATCACCCGGCAGCGCATGAAGCCGGAGCTGAACATCAACACCATGGAAGTTTGCCCAAGTTGCAGTGGCACCGGAAAAATCTCGTCCTCGCTCGTACTGGAAGACGAAATCGAAAAGAACCTCAATTACCTCATTACCCATAAGCACAGCAATCTCACGCTGGCGGTGCATCCGATCATGCATGCCTACCTGACCAAGGGCTGGATCTTCAGCAAACTCTGGAAATGGAAGCGCAATTTCAAACAGAACATCAAATTACAGGCGAATACCAATTATCACCTGACAGAATTCCATTTCTTTGACGCCCACGAGGAAGAGATTAAGCTGTAGGGAAATCTGTCGCACCCAAAAGAATTAAAAACGCCCCTCTGATACTGATCAGAGGGGCGTTTTCTATGTATGTTCAACTATTTTACTTAGAGGTAGGCTTCATTTTGAACCAGCTTATCATTCACATCCATTTCCCGCTGGGGAATCGGAAGAATCAAAAACTTGGAATTCCAGGCGGTTCCGGACCAGGCAGACCTGGTTCTTTTCGCATCAGACAATCCCTGGCCCTCGAAAGCAAGTTCCAGGTTCCTTTCCTTCAGGATATCAGCCAGTGCCACGGTACCGAGGCCCGGAAGGTTGGAACGATCCCTGATGATATTTACATCAGCCAGCGGGGTAGCGCCAACTGAGGTCCCCAAACGCAGGTTGGCTTCCGCCCTGGTCAGGTACATTTCCGCAAGCCTTACCACGAGAACATTACCTTTCAGATCAAGGTGCTTCTTGGTAAAGAAGTTTGCACCGAGTGCCTGAAAATAATCGCCCCTGGCATCATTCGCTTCGTACTTGTCAATATGCGCGGGCAAAATCTTACAATCACCCCTGCCGCCAGTTCCTGCCTGGCCGGTACTGGCTCCAAAATAAGTGTTCATGGAGTTGGAACCATCCTGCTGGGTTACGGTCATGGAGAAAACGTATTCAGAGGGATTGGCGCCTGCGTTGTCGATCATGGTGAACCACAGGTCTCCAAAACTTCCGGTTAATTCATACTCTCCGCTTTCAATCACCCTGTTGGCAGCATCTCTGGCGGCGGTATAATCTCCCTGCATGAGGGCAACCCTTGACAGCATGGCTGCTGCAGCTCCACTGGCGGCATAAATACCATTGGAAGCAGGCAGTAATGATTCGGCCCTGGTAAGGTCTGCCTTGATCTGCTCATACACCTGGGCAACACTGCTTCTGGGAGCATAGCTCTCTGGTGTAACACCTTCAGTACGGGTTAAAATCAGGGGAACTCCGGGATTGGTAGCGTTATCGCCATCACCCCAGGTTTTCGCAAACAGCTTCACCAGCTCAAAATACAGGGACCCCCGGATGAACAAAGCTTCACCTTCTATCCTGTTGCGCTCATCAGCCGAAGTGGTCACTTTGTCCAGTGCTGACAAAACATTATTAACCCGGTTGATGGTGTTATAGGCACCCTGCCAGGTATCCCTTGCAAAACTATTCTGCGTGGTAATCTCAAGGGCATGGATATCTGCCAGACCGGCAAAGGTTCCGGTGAAACGGATGTTCTCCGAATTACCGATTAACTCATTCATCACCTGGATATCGCCCCCATAAAGTGCCTCAGCCTGTAATCCGCCGTATGCACCGATAAGCGTCACCTTTACATCGCCTTCCGTTAACAGCGCATTTTCCTGAGAGATACTCTGGGTCGGACTCAGATCCAGTTTCTTTTCACATGCAGTTAAACCTGTTACTGCAAGTAGTATATATAATATTCTTCGCATAATAAACCAATTGTTTTTTATTAATGAACTGCTTTCACCCGATTACAATCCAATGTTTATACCAAACAGTATAGTCCTTGGCTGGGGAGAAGTATAAAAATCATTTCCCTTGGCAATATTGGAATCAAAATCATCCGCATTCACTTCAGGATCCCAATAAGGATAATTTGTAATTGTCAACAGGTTCTGACCACTTACATAAAAGCGCAGTTTTTCCAGTTTCAACCTCCTGGTTACAGAGGCAGGAAGATTATATCCCAGGCTGATATTCCTGAGCCTGATAAAATCACCGTCAACAATATACCTGCTGCTGATCTGGGCACCATTGTTACGATACAACCTTGCCTGAGGAATACTTGTTTTCTGTCCGGGTGTGGTCCAGGCATTCATCTGGTCGGCAGTCTGGTTATCTTCAAACCTGAAGTTAGCTGAAGAATAACGACCCATACCATAGATGTTGATCTGGTTGCCGGTTACACCGTTAAAGAATACGGAAAGATCGAAGCCTTTGTAGGAGAAGTTATTGGTGATACCAAAAACATAGTCGGGGTTCGGATCACCCACTACCACCCTTGAAGCTTGACCATAACCGCTGGCATTCACAGTTGTTTTATCAATCTGTCCGTTGTTGTCTGTATTCTTGTAGAAGAGGGCGTCACCGTTGTTGGGATCAACACCTGCATATTCCACAGCATAGAATACACCCACAGGCTGGCCTTCCATAACCCTGTTCATACTGCCCACGCCACCTTCAATCACCTGTCCGTCCAGATCATTCACTTTTCCTTTGTTACGGGCAATGTTGATGTTGGTAGACCACTTGAACTTACCGGTGAGGTTCTGTGTATTCAACACAAATTCAACACCCTTGTTTTCCAGTTTACCAACGTTCCTTACCTGGGAAGTGAAACCGGTGGTAGCAGGAATATTCACATTCAACAGCAGGCCGGAAGTATTCTTTACATAATAATCCAGTTCACCGCTAATCCTGTTGTTGAAGAAACCGAAATCAAGACCAATGTCAAATTGCTTGGTTGTTTCCCATTTCAGGTCGGGGTTAGCAATTTGGGAAGGACGCTGTCCGGCAGCACCGGCATAACCGGCATCACCAGTGAAAAGACCCAGTTGAGGGAAGTTGCCGATCTCAGCATTACCTACCACACCATAGCTCGCCCTTAATTTCAGGAAGGAAAGGACATCAACTTTAGACAAAAAGTTTTCATTGGACAATATCCAGCCTACTGATGCAGCAGGGAAATAACCTTCCCTGGAATTCTTACCAAAACGGGAAGAAGCATCCCTTCTCAGACTAAGAGAAAGCAGGTACTTGTCATCATACTTGTAGTTGGCCCTGGCAAAATAAGACAGGAAGGAGAATTGGGACTGGGAAGTGCTGCCACCTGAAATGGTCGCTGCACTCGCAATTTTCTGGTAGGAGTTGGAAGGGAAATCCTTTCCTTCCACCCTGCTGTAATTTGACGTGGCTTTCTGGTATTGCATACCCAGGGTTGCTTCCAGGTTGCTCTTTCCAAATTCCTTCGTATAGGTGAAATAGTTGTTGGTGTTATAGTTGAATACAAAGGCAGTATTGTACTCACCGATACCATTCGGCGCTTCGGTGTTCCTGTTGTTCTCGGAACCCCAGTATCCATCTTCCTGCTGAGCCAGGAGGTCAAGACCAAATTCAGACCTGAAATTCAGGCCCGGCAGGATTTTAGCACTTGCATAGGCATTACTGAAATTCCTGTAACCAGACTGAATATAACGGGCATACTCAATCGCAATAAAGGGGTTGAAATACAGAGCACGATATTCATCACCGGGAGGCGTTCCTGTCAGCAATCCGGTTTCCGGATCATTGAACGGAGTAATGGTTGGAATAGCTGAAGCCTGTACCGGGTTAGAGAAGGCGTTATCGCCGGGAAGACGGCGGGTTGTTGTACGGGACAAACTGCTGGTAAAGCCAACATTCAACCAGTCGTAAGCCTTGTGGTCAATTGTCAGACGGCCGGACAATCTCTTCAGGTTGTTACCAACAACGGTACCGATCTGATCCAGGTACTGCATGGAAGCATAAAACTTTGTCTTATCATTACCACCGCTCAGCTGGATATCAGCCTGGTTGTAGCTGCCTTTCTGGAAGGCCTTATCCTGCCAGTTATAAGTTTTGGTAGAAGAAGCAGAATATTCACCAAAACTATAATAATCCATGAACCAGTCTGCATAGGAAGTCCAGCTATCGGGATCCGCCGGATCAATACCATCAATCTGGTCACGAGCACCTGCAGACCTGTAGAACAATTCAGCATATTGCTGGGCATTCAGGAAATCAACCCTCCTGGTAGCTTCTGCAAAACCAGTCTGGAAGTTGGCTGAAATATTGGTCTTACCTGACTTACCTCTTTTGGTTGTGATGAGTACCACTCCATTGGCAGCCCTTGAACCGTAGATGGCACCAGCGGCAGCATCTTTCAATACCTCCATGGATTCGATATCATTGGGGTTCAGGTCAATCAGGGGGTTCATCGCACCGCCGTAAGAACTCTGGTCATCCGTTGTTACCGGTACACCATCCAATACATATAATGGCTGGCTGCTGGCACTGATAGAAGAGTTACCACGAACCCTTACGGTTACTGCCTGTCCAAGTTTACCGGACTGGCTGTTTACATATACACCCGCTGCCTTACCCTGCAAAGCGGCATCCACACTGGGTAAAGGAAGGTTTTCAAGATCTTTTGCCTTCACGCGGGCGATGTTACCGGTGAGGTCACGCTGGATCTGGGAACCATATCCCACAACCACCACTTCCGAAAGGGCACTCTGTCCCTGGGCCATTGAAACATTCACCGTTTCTGAAACAGCCACTTCCACATCCTTGTACCCCACTGATGTAATCACGAGAGTTGTGGCATTGGCAGGAACAGATAATTTAAACGTTCCATCGACCTCGGTAGAAGTCGAAATGGTGGTTCCTTTCACGGTCACTGTAGCCCCGATTACGGGCTGACCGTCTTTCTGATCTGTAATTTTTCCGGAGATCTGCCGGGTTTGGGCCTGCACTGTCAATGCAGTGAGGAGCAGTAAACTCCACATTAAGCCAGCTAGTTTTTTCTTTGCAGCCATGTTACACTGTTAATTTGTGCCAAAGATATTGGCGGTTAAAGGATCGTTAATTTCTGCCGTGCGGTTACTTCATAAGATTTTACGGTATATTTTAAACATTTATACTAAATCCTGTCAAGTATTTCCTGAAAATTAACCTTTCCCAATACGATAGACAGTAATAATATGGTTTTTGCTGTTCAATCCAAAAGAAAACCCCGGTAAGAATACCAGGGTTTCAATGTACATGAGAAAAGAAAAATCCTTCTATTGCTTTTGCAATTGCAATGGGTAAGTGCCATAATCGGAAGATCCCAGCAAGTGTTGTAGTCTTAGGGTAACTTTTCCGGCACAGGAGAACACGAGTCCGGTACCCTGGCAGGCAAAGTTTTCATATCCGGTTCCATAGCTGCCATATACCTGCTTCGCAACAGTGGCAGCCCCGGTGGCCTGATCGATGGTAATGGTGATGGGGGCTTTACCCGGATTGGCTGCTGCAGGGAAGGCATAGGTCAGGGTCAGGGTTTTGTCGGTTGCAGTCGCTTCAACGGTTGCTCCAACGGAGCCATCCCAGTCATCGCGGGTAATTTTATATGTACCCGCTGCATCTGCTGCAACAAAGGGGCAGATCACACTGGCAGACCAGCGCAAAGCCATATTGTAGTTGGAGTTACCCTCCACATCAGTATTGGTGTTGGCAATGGAAAAACTTCTGCCATCCTTGGTTACCACTTCGTTGAAAAGAGTGTAGGAGTTACCGGGAGCCAGGTCAGTCGGCTGCACACCCAGCGCGGAAGCTATGCTCTTGGCAGAAACCACCAGGGTGGCAACTCCATTGGCCAGTGGAAATTCACCAACCGGCTTCCAGGTGCTTTTGTCGATGGATCCGTTTGTACTTACATACGTGATCACCTTTTCACCCGGATTACCATATTCCTTCACTTCAATGCTAACTGTTGTATTATTCAGGTCGCTGTAGTTGAGGTAGGTATTGATGGATTTATTAAGGGTTACATATGCCCCCGTACCCAGTGTGGTAATGAGCGGTCCTGTTCCTGTTTTCTTTTCGCAGGATGATAACCCCAGGACAAGAACGGCCGCAAGCAGGAATATTATTTTATTGAATATTTTCATCTTGGTATTTTTTCTTATTTAAGATTATCCGGGTTGGTATCCCAAAATACTTTCACACCAACATCCGCTTTCTGATCTGCATTCAGGTTCAGGTTCACATAATCAGCCGGCAACCAGAAGGAACGCATATAAACACCAGGAGAAGTCTGCAGGGTTGGCTGGAGGTTGGATGGAAGGCTGGTACGGCGATAGCTGTTGTATGGTTCCAGGCCATTACCCCAGGATGCCAGGTAGTATTCCTTGATAATTACTTCCAGTCTTTCCTTTGTTGTACTGGCATTGTCGTAGATCTCCAATACCCTGTTCACATAAGCATCGATGGTAGCCTGCGTGGGTATGAAATCAGAACTGATGCTTTGGCCAATGGAAGCAGGATAAGCCAGTACGGTAGCGATGGATTTTTTCACACCTGATTCAAGTAAAGCGCGGGGGTCACCTGTTGTACCAAGTACAAGGGCAGCCTCTGCTTTTACAAAATCAGTGAAGGAAGACATCCAGATGGGTGCGATGCCCATACCCTGTGCGCCATCGTTGATGTTCACCCGAACATTCTGGTTGGCATCAAACTTACCACCGGCAGGATAGATACCATATGCTGTCCGCATGGTTCCATCTGGTGGAATACCACTGTCATCACCATGGTCACGGCCCCAGAAACCGCCGCTGAGCCAGCAATATGGTGCATCGGAAGTTACATAGTGGGCAGGAGGTGCAATACCGGCGCATGGCAGGTTGTCTTCACTCACACCACCCAGGTTGGTTTTCTGGCGGTAGAAATAATAGCGGGTGCGGGGATCACCAAATGTACCCAGCGCTTTTTCCTGGGTCATCGACCACATGAAATAAGTACCGATATAATCGCCGGCGCCGGTTGCAGTGTAATAGGTATTAAACCTGGGATGGCGGCTGTTCGGCGCATCCTGTTTGGTACCATACTTGAAAGTGAAATCTTCAGCATTCGTATCGATCAGATCATTTGCTGCCAGCAGGGCATTGATCTTATCCTTCGCGCCTGCATCCACCAGCCTGGTAGTGATCAGCAGTTTCAGTTTAAGTGTTTTGGCTGCTGTTACCCAGCGGGTTTTGTTGCCGCCATAGAACAGGTCATTACTTGGTGCCGGTGTAGAGGATACCGAACTGCCGATATCAGCAATGGCTTCATCCAGCAGGCCCATACAGGCAGCATACACTGCTGAACCCTGATCCGCTTTGGGATTGGTGTTGGCCGCACCCAGGTTGGCTTCGGAATAGGGTACATCCCCGAACATATCCACCAGTGTGGCCAGTGTATATGCTTTCAGGATCTTTCCTATGCCCACATGAATCAGCCGGTTCTGCGATTGTGCCAGGGTAATCATATTATTGGCATTCTGCAAAACACTGGTGTAGGCAGTACTCCATACACCGTTGAAACTTTGCGGGTTGTATCCGTTGTTATACAGCGGGCCGTAGAATACTTCCTGGCGGGTCAGTTTGCCACCCACAGATGAAGCAGTATTGAATACGGAGGAAACCCCCAGCTGAACCCTGTTCAGGAACAGGTCAACGTTCGCAGCCTCCGGCTGCGGGTTGTTGGGGTTGATGAGCAATTCATCGAATTTGTCTTCCACTTTTGTGCAGGAGGCCAGTGACCCGAGCAGTAAAGCGGAAAAAACTATTTTTTGTACGTTCATTGTAATTCAGTTTGTTTTAATTAAAAGGAAGCACGAAGACTGGCGCCATAACGCTTGGAAGTAGGTCCGGTAAGGAGTTCGAAGCCCATACCGTTTCCTACACCCAGACTGCTGGTTTCAGGATCCACATTGGTATACTTGGGCATGTTGATGCCATTGTACCAGAGGTTCTGACCAGAAATGGTGATGGACAGGCTGCCAAAAGGTGTTTTCTTCAATAGTTTTTCATCCAGGTTGTAAGAAAGAGAAGCTTCTCTCAAACGAATCACACTAGCATCCCACATATTGTTTTCATCAGCACCCAGGTAGTTGTTAAAGAACAGGCTGGTGGCGGAAGATTGAACCGTATTCGGGTTTCCGCTGGCATCAACACCTTCCAGGATAAACATCTGGTAACGGTCAAAATCAGTGTCCTTGGTAACGCCACGTGCCAGCAGGGTAGCTGCTGAACGGCTGTAGATATCACCACCATGGGTATAATCCCACTGCATGCGGAAAGAGAATCCCTTATAACTTAGGGTACTGATACCTGTTAGCTTGTAATCAGGGTTGGGATCACCGATAATGGTAAGATCGTTGTTGATCACATAATCACCGTTTGGTCCGATAACCGGCTTTCCTGATTTTGCATCGCGCTGGTTGGAAGAACCCTGGATGATGTTTACCGGATATCCTTCGATGGCGAAGTTACCCAGGTCGGTGAATCCGCTCAGAACGAGGTTTTCGATCTCATCCGGAAGGTCCAGTACTTTGTTCCTGTTCAAGGTAAGTACTCCATCCAGTTGCCAGTTCCAGTTACGGTTGCGTACAACATTGTAACCCAGTCCGACTTCCACACCCTGGTTTCTTACTTTACCGGCGTTGATGCTGGTAACGTTGAAGCCGGTAGAAGGATCGAGGTCACGGCTGAGGATCTGGTCTTTTGCGATCCTGCTGTAAACTGTGATGTCGAAATTGATCCTGTTGTCAATGATCCTGCCTTCCAGACCCAATTCATATTCTTTCAACAATTCGGGTTTGAGATCAGGGTTCGGCAAACGGGTGCTGAACTGGTTGGTGTTCACCACATTTCCGGAACGGTCAACAAAGGACTGTGAACCGATTACCAATGAAGGCCTGGTATTGTACGGATCAGGGAAACGGGCGCTGGTAGCCAGACCTGCACGGATCTTCAGATAATTCAGGAAATTGCTGTTCTGCAATCCGGCAAATGCTGAAGTTGGAATAAAGGACGCACTCACACTGGGATAAAACAGGGAGCGGTTGGCTTTTTCCAGGGTTGAACTCCAGCCGTTACGGCCACCCAGGTTTACATATAAAAACTGCTTATAGCCAATTGAAGCGTTGGCATAGATACCCATGGACTGGCTCTTTACGAGGTAGTCGAGACCATTGGGGGAATAGTTCACAAAGTTGTCGTGGTCAAACAAACCAAAAACCAGCTGGTTGGTAGAGCGCAGGCCGCTCTGCTGGTAAGTACGCTCCACAGAGTTGATACCCAGGTCCACCGTAAGGTCCCAGTTATCACCCAGATCGGTCAGATAGTTCAGGAAGAAATCGTGGTTCAGTATCTGGTTGCTGGCATTGGTGGTTTGGTGGATACCCAGAGGGAAGCCATCAGCCGCACCTTTGTTTACTGAATAGAACTGGTATTCGCTGTAGTTGTCATATCCGAAACGATAAGAAGCACTCAGTCCCTTCATGATGTCATATTTCAACATCAGGTTACCATAGGTACGCTGCACCTTGCTTCCCACAAATGCGTTGTTAACGGTCCACCTGGGGTTCTGGATATCATTACCACCACGATAATAAACAGATGATCCGTCAATTGGGTTCTGGTAAGGCCAGCCCATGAGGTCAATGTTCCTGGGAGTATAAATGATATCACCAAATACGGAACCGAAATCAGAACCACTACCGAAGGAAGTACCGTTTGGTGGTGTTTTCATATCTGTTTTTACATAGTTGATGGTACCACTCAGGGTAAAATTATTGCTGAGCTTGGCGGTACCACCCATACCAACAGTATTCCTGATCAGGCGGTTGCCTGGGGTGAAGCCCACATCATCCAGGTAGCCGAAGTTGGCATTCAGGGTGGTGTTCTGCGTAGCACCGCTGACGTTCACCGCGGTGGTGCTAACCACTCCATCACGGAAGAAATTCTCCACACTGTTATATGGTTTATAAATTGCTGTTGCCCCTACATATTCCGGGAAAGCAGCATTGAGGGCTGCCCTGGAATAGGGGTGTGCATATTCCTGACCTTCCAGTCGGCCACCCCAGTTACTATAAAAGGCAGCACCAACTGAGTTTTCAAAGCCGGCGCCATAGGAATCCTGGTATTCAGGAAGGTTGGCCACTTTGTTAAGGAAGTAAGATTGGGAAGCTGTTACTTCCATTCCTTTCTTCGGCTTGCGGCCGGAACCGTTTTTAGTGGTCACCAGGATCACCCCGTTACGACCCAGTTCCCCATATAATACGGAAGCACTCAGGCCTTTGAGCACACTGATGTTTTCAATGTTGTTCGGATCCAGATCCAGGAAGCGGCTGGAAGTAGAACTGTTCTGGGTAAACCCGAACTGGTTATTGGTTGCCGCATCAAAGGGAACACCATCCACCACAAATAGCGGTTGTGTTCCGCCGGTCAGGGAACTGATACCCCTGATATTGATATTGGTACCAGAACCGGACAAACCGCTGGTACCTAAAATGTTTACTCCGGGAGCCTTACCATTTAACAGACGGCCAACATCACCATCCGGACGAAGTTCAAGCGCCTTTTTGTCAACGGTTGCCACCGCATATCCAAGGGCTTTCTTTTCCTTTTTAATACCAAGGGCAGTCACAACTACTTCGTTCAATGCCTGGTCGGAAGCCGTCAATGTAATATTAACCGTATTGGTATTGGCAGTTACCTGCATCCGGTCGAAGCCAACACTTGTAAAGGTGAGGACGGCACCTGTTTTTACAGACAGTTTGTAGTTTCCATTGACATCGGTGGAGGTTCCCCGCCTGGAGCCCCTTTCTGTAACTGAAACCCCTGGTATCGGATTACCCTGGGCATCTACTACCCTACCAGAGACTTCCACTGTTTGGGCCATAATGAGCTGTATGCACAGCAACAGAATGCCCGCCAGGAAGATTTTTCTTCTCATGAGCTTTGTGTGTTTTTGGTTATTTAATGAATTCTTGTTCGGGTAACAAGATCCGTTCGTATAAATTTAAAAGTATTTTAACATTTTAACCAAATTCTATCGTAAATAAATTTTTGATGGTATTTATCACATGATTACCCATTAAATTCAAATTTATTTCACAATTATTTGTTAACAAACCGGAAATCCGTCTATTTAAGCAGTTTTTCAACTTATCCTGATTTACCGTTCATCATATTTCACTGCATTCAGATGGTGTACTAAAAGGCATAAAAAAGCCGGTCAGAATCTGACCGGCTTTAATAATTCAGTGAACCCTTAGTCCCTGTCGCGCCCCTGGTAAATCAATATGTATTGAACCAGGGTTACAATGGAGGCTACTGCGGCCACCACATAGGTCATGGCTGCCCATTTCAGCGCATCCTTAGCCTTAGGCTGTTCCTCAGCCGTGGTAATATTGGTGGTTTCCAGCCAGGCAAGGGCCCGCCTGCTGGCATCAAATTCCACTGGAAGCGTAATAAGGGAAAAAAGGGTGGTTACCCCAAACAGGATAATACCCCCCAGCAAAAGATCGGGAAATGTGTTGATCATGAGGATACCAGCCAGCAAAACCCACTGCACCAGGCCTGAACTGACCTGAACAGCTGGAACCAGCTTGGAACGCATGGTCAGCCAGGGATAGGCAGTGGCATGCTGAACGGCATGACCGCATTCATGGGCCGCAACCGCAGCGGCAGCCACATTTCGGCCTTCATAAATATCCGGGCTGAGGGCTACCGTTTTGGTAACCGGGTTATAGTGGTCACTCAGGAAACCATTGGATGGCACCACCTGGACATCATAGATTCCATTCTCACGGAGCATGCGCTCAGCAATCTCCTTACCCGATAACCCCGACCGCATAGGGGTCTGGCTGTACTTTTTGATCCTGCTTTTCAGGGCAAAGGAAACCAGCATGCTGATTCCCACAAAAAGCAACGAAACAAACATAATAGACGGTGTCATAAAATTCTGATTATTAAAGTATATACTTATAACAAAGCTATGACCAAAATGGATTAATGACCCCAATTGACCGTTTTTTTACCCTACCCCGGCCGTTTTGACACCTTTACAAAAAAACCGAAAATTTCCCTGACAATTTAGCGGTTCATCTCTGGGTCACTAAAAATATATAAACTCCATAATATGCTGATTTATAGTTTCTTATATAGAGCCAGAACACCTCTCCAGTCAGTCCGGGCTACCCCTAAAAGTTATTCACAGGACTAAAAAATTATTTTGAAATGTGCCCCATATTCGTAATTTAGTGCAAGAATTTAATGGGTTAGTAAGTAAAGGGTCAGCAGCAATGCTGGCCTTTTTACTTTTCCGGAATCAGCGTTTTCCCGGACCGAAAAAATTATTTTTCAAAACATTCACCATCCTGTTTTTCTGCTTCGGTTTTCTTCTGCGTCCTCCAGCATTTTTCATATCGATGTATTTCCTCTTCTCAATCTCTCCTCTCTTCATATCTAATTCCCTCTGTCTCTCTATCACTCTTACATTTGTCCCATGAGTAAAATAAAATCCTCTTTCTTTTGCCAGCAATGTGGTTATGAAAGTGCAAAATGGCTGGGTAAATGTCCGGCATGTCAACAGTGGAATACTTTTGTGGAAGAGATAAAACAAACAGCAACAAAACAAAATGCCACACCCTGGCAGTCTGATCATAAATCTTCCAAACCTGGCGTAACCCGCCTGCAGGACATTTCAGTTACCAAAGAGAACAGGATCATTACTCCCGATACAGAATTGAACCGCGTGCTCGGTGGCGGGATAGTTGCAGGCAGTATAGTACTGGTTGCCGGCGAACCAGGTATCGGTAAATCCACGTTGTTTCTCCAGATCGGTTTACAACTTCAACAAATCAGGGTACTGTATGTAAGCGGCGAGGAAAGTGAACAACAGATCAGGATGCGAGCCGAACGGCTGGCGTTCAGCAGTGAAGAATTTTATCTCCTTACGGAAACCAACACCCAGCAGATTTTCCAGGAGATCAAAAAACTGAAACCCGACCTGGTAATCATTGATTCCATCCAGACTCTCCATACCTCACACATAGAATCGTCTCCCGGCAGTGTGTCACAAATCCGCGAATGCGCCGCCGAGTTGCAACGTTTTGCCAAGGAATCCAATACACCGGTATTCCTCATCGGCCACATTACAAAAGATGGCGCAATTGCCGGACCAAAAATCCTGGAACACATGGTGGATACCGTATTACAGTTTGAAGGCGACCGCCATTATGCCTACCGCATTCTGCGCACACTCAAAAACCGCTTTGGCAGTACAGCCGAATTGGGGATCTATGAAATGAGTTCTTCCGGTATGAAAGGTGTACTCAACCCCAGCGACATCCTTCTCTCCCATAAGGAAGAACAACTGAGTGGTATCGCAATAGCCGCAACCATAGAAGGCATGCGCCCTTTCCTGATAGAAGTGCAGGCCCTGGTTACTCCATCCGTTTATGGCACACCGCAGCGCACGGTGAGTGGTTTTGACCTCAGGAGATTACAGTTGCTGCTGGCAGTACTGGAAAAGAGAGGCGGATTTCAATTCGGCACCAAAGACGTATTCCTCAATATTGCAGGTGGACTGAAAGTGGAAGACCCGGCGATTGACCTTTCCGTTCTTTGCGCTTTGCTGAGCTCCTATACCGACATACCGGTTCCCCATACGATCTGTTTTGCCGGGGAGGTCGGACTCAGTGGTGAAATCAGGTCTGTCAACCGGATTGAACAAAGAATCGCTGAAGCTGAAAAACTTGGCTTTGAAAAAATCCTGATCTCCCGTTACAACCAGAAAGGTATGGCTAAAACAGGATCGCATATTGAAGTTGTTCCCGTCAGCCGGGTGGAAGATGTGTACAGGTTACTGTTCTGATAAAAGGGTGTAATCACGCTTCCCAGCCTTTGGATGATTGGCTATTTTGTTCAATGGTTAAATCATCCTTCAGGAATATTCTCTCTTCATTCGGTCATCTTGTTTTTCCATACAACTGTGCAGGTTGCGGAACCGATATCCTGGAGCCGGGCGAAGGAATCTGTTCCCAATGTATTTCGCTGCTGCCGGTAACAGGTTACCTGCAACAGGATACCAATGCGGTAGAAGAGATATTCCGGGGCCGCATCCACCTGGAACATGCGGCAGCCTGTTGTTTCTTCACCAAAAAAAGCCGGGTACAACAATTAATGCACCAGGTCAAATACCAGTTCAGAAAAGATGCAGGCAGGCAACTGGGAAGATGGATGGGTTACCAGTTGCTGAAATGCCCCTGGTACCATGAAGCAGATCTGCTGCTGCCCATGCCGCTCCACCACAAACGAAAACTGCAACGGGGTTATAACCAGGCTGAGTTGCTCTGTAATGGCATTTCCGAAATTACAGGGAAGCCATGTTTGCCGGAAACAGTTTACCGGCAATCTGCCACCAGTTCACAGACAAAACAACACAGGGAGGAAAGATGGGATAACATGCGGCAGGCTTTCGGCATCAAAGATGAAAACAGCCTGGTCAACCGGCATGTATTACTGGTGGATGACGTGGTTACCACCGGAGCCACACTCGAGGCAATGGGACGGCAATTGTTGCAGGTACCCGGATTGAAACTCAGCATCTGTTGTTTCGCATATACCCTGCCGCATTAAATAATTTTTCCTGTTGGTAGCGGCTGGATTATTTTTGATCATATGTGGCGTTACCTCTTTTCAATTGTCCTGATCACCATTATTATGGCTTCCTGCAGCAAGGACAACCTGCTGACCAGTGAAGACGCAAGCCTGGGAACAACTGCAGATACGCTTCACTTCGATACTGTCTTTACCAATACCGGTTCCATCACCCAACGGTTCAGGATTATCAACACCAATGACCAGAAGATCAGGCTCAGTTCGGTTAGCCTGTCCGGGGGAAATAATTCCGTTTTCCGTATCAACGTCAACGGAGAAGCCGGTCCGCTTGTTACCGATATTGAAATTGCAGCCAATGACAGTGCGCAGGTATTTGTAAACACCACTGTTCCGCCTAATACCGCCAACCTGCCATTTATTATTAGGGACAGCATCCTGATCGAATGGAATGGTAACAAAAGATGGGTACAACTGGATGCCTGGGGACAAAATGCCCGCTATATCCGTAACGGGAATATCAATATGAATACGGAATGGAATAATGAACTGCCCTATGTGATCATCGGCCCAATGACCATTGCCAAAAATGTGAGGCTGCACATAACCAAAGGCACTCATATATATATGCATTCAGATGCTCCCATACTGGTCGATGGCAGCCTGGTGGTGGATGGCGATACAGCGATGGCCGACCGAGTGGTATTCAAAGGCGACCGGCTGGATGACCCTTACAGGGATTTCCCTGCCGGCTGGCCGGGTATTTATTTTCGCAACAGCAGTAAAGCTAACCGTCTTGATTATGCGATCATTCAAAACGCTTACCAGGGCATGGTGGTGGAAGGTCCGTCAGGATCGGCGACCAGCAAGCTTGTGTTGAATCAATGTATTATTGACAATGCCTGGGACGCGGGCCTGCTGGCAGTGAACAGCTCCATTGAAGCCAACAACTGCCTGATCAGCAATTGCGGTAAAAGTGTACAACTTATATATGGTGGCAATTACCTCTTCCGTCATTGCACCATTGCAGCATACAGCAATTCATGGATGTTACACAAAGACCCTGTTCTATTCCTGAGCGATGGCATCCGGATCAACAATACAGTACAAACCGCACCTATGCAGGCCAGGTTCATCAATTCCATATTCTGGAGTGATGGCGGGACCGTGGAAAACGAAGTAGTGGCGGTGAAGGAAGGAACTGCGTCCTGGCAGGTATCCTTTCATGACGGGATATGGAAGATGAAAAATCCGGGTGAACACATCAGTGCCGTTAACATGCAGTTAAATGCTGACCCGCTTTTTGAATCCACTGCCGGTGCCGTCACCAGTTATAATTTCCGCCTGAAAAGTGGTTCCCCGGCAATAGACAAGGGACAGCCGGTTTCTCTTCCCACCGACCTGGATGGCCGTCCGCGAAACAACGGCTTACCTGATATTGGGGCTTTTGAAAAACAATAATCCCGGATATTTGTAATTCATCCTGAAAACTTAACAAACATGCTCAAAACATTAATGATTTCCATGATACTGGTTGCCACCATGGGCATTTACGATTTCAAACTCAACGGAATCGATGGCAAGCCCCTGGACCTAGCCACATACAGGGGTAAGAAAATGCTGATTGTGAACACAGCCTCCAAATGCGGGTTTACCAAACAATATTCGGACCTGCAGGAACTGCACGAAAAATATGGCAGCAAGATTGCGGTGATCGGTTTCCCTGCCAATAATTTCATGGGACAGGAACCGGGCTCCAACGCGGAGATTGCAGAGTTCTGTAAAAAGAATTTTGGCGTAAGCTTCCCGCTCTCTGAGAAAATCTCCGTAAAAGGCAGCGATATCCATCCTTTATTCAAGTACCTGACGGAGGAAGCGGAGAAAATGGGCATTAAAGATCCCATCAAATGGAATTTCACCAAGTTCCTGGTAGATGAAAATGGCAAACTGCTGGCCGTATTTCCGAGTAAGGTGAAACCAACAGATGAAGCCATTACCAAATACCTGAATTAGTATATTCGCCGCATGGTATTTGCCGAAATTGCAGGACAATCTGAAATAAAAGAAAAATTAACCGAGATGGTTCAGCAGAACAGGCTGAGCCATGCGCTTTTATTCCTGGGAAAGGAAGGCAGCGGAGCATTGCCGCTGGCCCTGGCCTTCGCCCAGTATATCGTATGCGAAAAGGTGTCTGACATGTATTACGGCAATACCGCCACCGCTGCCAGCCCCTCGCTCTTCGGCGACGCCTCCTCCTCTCCCGATACCCCTCCCCCAATGCGCTCTGATGCCTGCGGTATTTGTTCCGCCTGCTTAAAAGCTGCCGCGCTGGTACACCCCGACATACATTTTTCCTACCCGGTAATCCCGAAAAAATCGGGCGACAAACCGGTCAGTACGGATTATGCAACTGAATGGCGGGAATTTGTAAAGCAAATGCCCTATGGCAACCTATACGACTGGCTGCAAAGCATCAATGCGGAGAACAGGCAGGGGAATATCACGGCAGACGAATGTAATGAGATCATCCGCAAGTTAAGCCTGAAGACCTTTGAGAGCAGGCATAAGGTGCTGGTGATGTGGATGCCCGAAATGCTGGGCAAGGAAGGGAACAAATTGCTCAAGCTCATTGAAGAACCGCCACCCAATACGCTGTTCCTGCTGGTTGCGGAAAATGAATCGATGATTCTGCAAACCATTTTATCGCGTTGCCAGCTGGTGAAGATACCTGCCCTCAGCGATGCTGAAATTGCCGATGCGCTACATCAAAGGGCAGGTGTTGCAGTGGAACAGTCCAGGCAGATTGCTGCCATCTGTGAAGGCAATTACCGCGAGGCATTGCAGCATCTGCACCATGCCGGTGACGACTGGCAGCACCTGGTGCGGGAATGGCTCAATGCCATTCTTAAAAATGGTCCTATTTCACTGGTAAAATGGATCGAGGAAGTCAGCAAACAGGGCAGGGAAAAACAGAAGCAGTTCCTGAGGTATTTCAACCACCTGCTGGAGCAGAGTGTAAGGATCAGGATATTGGGAGAGAACAGCGAATGGGCATCGCGCCTGCCGGTTTCGGAAAAGGATTTTATTCTTCGTATCAATAAGATGGCCAACCTGGAACAGCAGGAAGCCATTGTGGAGGAATTGGACAAAGCAGCCTATTATATTGAAAGAAATGCTAATGCGAAAATGCTTTTCCATGCCCTCAGTCTCAAGCTGTTCCATATTCTGCGCGATAAAGCCACGGTAAAGCCATGGTAGTTTTCGCCTATATTTGTAAAATCTAATTAATTCACATTCATTTTATTATCTATATATGGGTTGTAGTAGTTGTGGAACCGGGAAACCGAATGGTTGTAAAAGCAACGGAGGATGTTCCTCCGGCGGTTGCAACCGGATGAATGCCTTCGATTGGTTGCAGAACCTGCCATTTGCCGATACGGAATCTGCCTGTAAGGTGGTGGAAGTATCTTTCAATAACGGAAGCCGGAAGGATTTTTTCAGGAATAATGCCCTGCAGCATTTTGACAAGGGTGAGCAGGTTACGGTAGAGGGTGTAAGCGGTGTGGATGTAGGCGAGATCAACCTTACAGGAGAAATCGTACGCCTCCAGCTGAGGAAAAGGGGTATCAATGAATTTGACCCTGAAATGAAAAAAGTTTTGCGCAGGGCCAACGAACGGGATCTTGAATTGCTGAAAGTCAACAAGGCCCGTGAAGCAGAAGCGGTGATTCGTGCCCGTGCCATCGCCCGCCAGTTGAAACTGGAGATGAAGATCAGCGAAGTGGAGATCCAGGCGGATGGGCGGAAAGCGACCTTCTTTTACATTGCTGATGACCGGGTTGACTTCCGTGAACTGATCAAGATATATGCCAGCGAATTCAAGGTTAAGGTGGAAATGCGCCAGATCGGCGCCCGGCAGGAAGCCGCAAAAGTGGGTGGCATCGGCAGTTGCGGTCGCGAGCTCTGCTGCAGTACATGGTTAACGGATTTCAAAAGTGTTAACACCACGGCGGCACGTTACCAGAACCTGAGCATCAACCAGACCAAGCTCAGCGGCCAATGCGGCCGGCTGAAATGCTGCCTCAATTATGAATTGGATACCTACCTGGATGCTTTGCAGGGTTTCCCAGACAGGGCAGATACCATCAGGGTAGCCAGGGGCACAGCAAACCTGATCAAAAAAGATATTTTCAAGAACCTGATGTGGTATGTGTTGCCGGAAAGCAATAAACAATACCCCCTGACCATTGAAAGGGTTCGAAAGATACAATCCCTCAATGCACAGGGCATCACACCCGATGAACTGGAAGCGGTTGATGTAACCAGCTCCAAACCTAAGGAAGTGGAACCTGAATTTGTGGATGTGGTTGGCCAGATCAGCCTGCGCAGCCTGGAGAAAAATGACCGTCGCCGCAAGCAGCAGCAACAGCAGCAGAGGCAGAAACCGGCTGGACCCAGGGCCGGTGGAGGTCAGCAGCCGGGCAGGGAACCAAGGGAAGCCCGTGAACAACGTGAGCCGCGCGGACAGGTTCCACCACAGGGAGGCCAGGGTGGAAGGCAGGGACAACAACCGAAGCCACAGGGGCAACAGCCTAAACAACAGCAGGGACAGCCAAGGCCACAGGGACAGCAGGGGCAGGGCCGCCAGCAACCAGGCGGAGATCGTCCGCAGGGAAATCGTCCGCAGGGGGAACGCCCGCAGGGTGGTCGTCCGCAGGGTGGAGAAAGGCAACAACGCCCACCCAGGCAGGGAGGGCAGCAAAGACCAGGCGGCCCGGACAGGCAGGGTGGTGAAAGACCAGATTCGGGTGCAAACACTCCCAGGAACGAGGGACCAAAAGAATAAACAATACATTGGAAAAGGCTTCTGACGTTTATGATGACTGAATTGGTAATCGGAAACGTCAGAAGCCTTTTTTTAATCCCGGTAATTCAATGCCGGTGCGCGGTCGCCCAGCAGGGGAATATATTTAAAGCCGGCACCCCGGGATTGGTCAAACTCCAGCTTTGCCTTTTGCAGTTCTGAAGGATTCATTAATAAATCAATAGCGGTCAATGCCATCGTCTTGGCAGCAACCATCATACCCTTGGTACCGATTTCCGTACCCCCGCTGGCAACAGCCTGCCAGCTGTGGGCTGGTGTTCCGGGAACCCATGTAGCTGCCTGCAGTCCAACCGTTGGCACGGTATAGCTTACATCTCCCACATCGGTGGAACCCATCGTTTCACCAGACTCCTTATTGAGCGGTTGTACCTCCCCGGCAGATGCAACTGGTGGTGCTGCAAATCCTAGTCCGGCCTGAATTTTCCTTGCAAAATCCAACTCGTCTGCAGTATAGTTCACCCCGCCCACTTTTACCAGGTTCTGCTGCATCAGATCAGCCAGGGTGTTATTGATCAGCAGGTCGTGGGTTCCCCCAATGATTTCATGGTCAGTGCGGGTACCGGTACCCAGGGCCGCACCATCTGCTGCTTTGGAAATGCGGTCAAAAATCTCCATCACAACGTCCCTTTTGGGGTGTCTTACATAATAATAAACTTCTGCAAAATCCGGGACCACATTGGGAGCTTTGCCACCGCTGGTAATCACATAATGAATCCTTGCATTGGAAGGAACATGTTCCCGCATCATATTCACCATATGGTTCATGGCTTCCACCGCATCCAGAGAGGACCGGCCTTTATCCGGGGCTGCCGCTGCATGCGCGGAGGTCCCGTAAAACCGGAACTTGGCAGATTTATTGGCCAGTGCACCATCTACCCAGGTAGTATTCTGATCAGAAGGGTGCCAGTGGATCACCGCATCCACACCGTTGAACAGACCGGCCCTCACCAGGTACACTTTACCCGAGCCGCCTTCCTCCGCCGGGGTGCCATAGACTTTGATGGTACCCTTCCATTTATTCTGGTCGATCAGCTGTTTCAGTTCGATTCCGGCAGCAACCGAAGCCGTACCAAATAAATTATGCCCGCAACCATGTCCCGAGGCCCTTCCTTCAGCAGGCTTTTTTTCGGGTATAGCTTGTTGTGAGAGACCAGGCAATGCATCATATTCCGCAAGGATGCCGATAACAGGCTGACCGGTTCCGTAAGTTGCCACAAACGCCGTGGGTATGCCCGCCACTCCGCTTTCCACCTGGAATCCTTTATCTTTCAGTGCCTGTTGCAGAAGCGCAGAACTCTTCTGCTCCTTATATCCCAGCTCGGAATAGTCCCATATCCGCAAAGCAATATCTTTATAGTAGCCATATTGCAAATCGAGGTCCTGCTTAGCCTGTTGTTTCCACTTATCGGCAGCGGGTGCCGGTTTTTTTTTCTGGGCCTGGAGATGGGAGGAGCCCAGGATCATCAAAGCGGGTACAAAAAATCTTAACCTGTAAAACATATTGAGGGATTGATTGTACAATTTAAAGTATTTATGAAAAAATCAGTTATTGCCATTTTACTGTTTTTATGCTGCTGGCTGGTATTTGCGCAAAGCTGCCTGACTTTCCGTACCCCGGATAAAAAAGCAATCAGCGGTTTCGCTAAAAAAGGAGTGGAACTCAGGTCGTTTACGGATCGCAATGATGGCAATACGATACATTATGTCCAGACCGGCTCAGATACCATGCCTACCCTCTTATTTATCCATGGCACTCCCGGCAGCTGGACAGCTTTCGAACCCTACCTGCTTGACAGCTCACTAAGGAGTCGTTTCAGGCTGATCAGCATCGACAGGCCCGGATTTGGGTACAGTAATTTCGGGAAGCCGGAAAACCTCGCGGAACAATCCAGGCAGATGGGACCGGTGATACAAAAGTTGAAAAACGGGAAGAAATTCCGCATGCTTGGTCATTCACTCGGGGCACCAATGGCACTGCAATTGCAGCTGGATTATCCCGGGCTGGCAGATGAAATATTCCTGTTAGCAGGAAGTATTGACCCCGCGGCAGAGAAGCCCGAGAGATGGCGCTACCTGGCAGCAAAAACCCCGCTCAACTATTTACTGCCGGGTGCTTTCAGGCCCTCCAACCAGGAGTTGATTTACCTGAAATCGGACTTAAAAAAATTATCGCCGAGGCTGGGTGAAATCAATTGCCCGGTTTATTTTATCCATGGCAGGAAAGACAGTTGGGTTCCTCCTGTCAACGTTGATTTCGGTTTGAAAATGCTGGTCGGCGCACCAATCAGGGATACCACCTGGTTAGGCGGCGGACATTTCATCCCCTGGACCCACTTTGAAGAAATCCGGGAGATACTTCTTTCCATAAAAAATGGTGAATAGCGCCGGCCATTCACCATCCAGGATTCAACATTTTTAGTCTACCATCCATCGCCGTCAAGCACATTGCCCAGTCCACCCAGTATGCCACCTTCTTCCTTCCTGTTGGTGGTTCCATATTGCATGATCCTGCTGGCCAGTCGGCTGATAGGCAGGGTTTGGATCCATACCTTACCTGGTCCGCGAAGGGTTGCGAAGAAGAGACCTTCACCACCGAAAATGGTATTCCGGATACCGCCCACAAACTGGATATCGAAATCTATGGTTTGCGTATAAGCCACTACACAACCGGTGTCAAGTTTCAGCACTTCACCGGGTTGCAGTTCCCTTTCAAAAACGTGACCACCTGCATGAACAAAGGCCATGCCGTCACCCTCCAGCTTTTGCATGATGAACCCTTCCCCGCCAAAAATACCGGTACCGAGTTTGCGTTGCAGGGCAATTCCCACGCTTACTCCCTTGGCAGCGCAGAGGAATGCATCCTTCTGGCAAATTATACGTCCGCCCAATTGCAGCAGGTCAAGTGGAATGATCTTTCCCGGGTAGGGTGAAGCAAAACTCACCCGTTTTTTACCATGTGAAGTATTGGTAAATGCGGTCATAAACAAACTCTCGCCTGTGAGTATGCGCTTTCCGGCACTCATCAGTTTACCAAAAAATCCGCCTGATTGCTGTTGTGAGCCATCACCGAAAATGGTTGCCATCTGGACCCCATCGTCCATCATCATAAAGCTGCCGCTTTCTGCAATGGCAGTTTCGTTCGGATCCAGTTCAACTTCTACGAACTGCATCTCTTCGCCGTGAATGTGATAATCTATTTCGTGGTTACTTCTCATCTGCCAAAATTATGAATTACTAAAAATATTTTTCCATTTCTATATCAATACATTTTCCCATCAGAACCAGCTGCCTGCCCATGCCCTGTATGCCGGATCACTATCATTACCGCGTACTTTTCTCTTTCTCCTGACCACTTTAATTCTCTGTTTGAACATGGTATAAAAAACAAGTATCAGGAATATGAGCGTCAGGGGCGGAATGCCCAGCATACTGATCCATTTGCCGCCAAACTGGTTTCGCATTGGCCTGCGGAGTCTTTCAGCCATCAGGTACATGGCCGGCACAACAACCAGGGTCATAAAGAACGCGAATGTCAGACCAAAGATGATAGTCCATGACAACGGTTTCCAGAATACGGCATTATCACCGCCGAAGAAAATATGCGGATTCAGTTCGGCAAACAGGGTAATGAAATTAATATTAAACCCTACTGCAAGCGGTATCAGGGCAAGAATGGCGGCAAGGGCCGTAAGCAGTACAGGAATAATACGGGTCTTACCGGCAGCAATAACCGCTTCCCTGGTTTTCATACCCCTGGCCCTCAGTTCATCGGCAAACTCGATCACCAGGATACCATTTTTCACTACAATACCTGCAAGGCCGACAATACCGATGCCGGTCATTACTACGCTCACTTCCATGCGGGTAAGTGCAAAACCCAGCAACACGCCAATTACGCTGAAAACGATCTCAGTAAGGATGATCACGGATTTACTGATGGAGTTGAATTGCAACACCAGGATAAACAGGATCAGCATCAGGGCGATGGCCAGTGCCCTGGTCAGGAAGGCGCCGGTTTCAGCCTGTTGTTCCCCTTCACCTGTTTGTTTAATAGTTACCCCTTCCGAAGTCATCCTGAAATTGTCAATATGTTCCTTGATACGCTGGTTCACTTCTGTAGGTGTGAAATTGGACAGCACGTTGGATCGCAGGGTGATCACGCGCTTATGATTCTTTCTCTTCACGCTTCCCAGGGTGCTGGTATAATCCACCGTAACCAGCGAGCTGATCGGAACACGCTTGATCTGGCCACCACTGGCAAAATCACGGAAAACTATACTCATATTCAACAGGTCCACCAGGTTGGTTCTTTGCAGTTCGCTGTTGCGAAGTTGTATCTTGTATTCATCCTCGCCATCCTTGATCTTGGAAATCTCCCGGCCAAACAGGGCAGTTCGGATCTGCATACCCACCTGGGCAGATGAAACCCCTTCGATCAGTGCACGCTCACGGTTAAGTGTAAGCGAAATTTCTGGGTTATTCAGGTCCACGTCCATTTTCAGTTCTTCGACACCGGCCACCTGGATGGAATCAAGGAAGTTCTTGAGTGAAACGGAGGTTTTGATCAAAGCGTCAAAATCCTCTGAGGCGATTTCGATATTAACCGGGGGATCTGTTGGCGGGCCACCCTGTTCCTGGGCTACACTCAGTTCAGCACCGGGAATTCCTTTCACCACATTGCGGATGGAATCCAGGATCGGTTTGGTGGAAACCCCATGGCGTTTCTCGAATTCAACAAAGGATACCTGGATCCTGCCGAGTTCAGGCCTCGTACTCCGATCGCCACTCATCGGGTCGCTGGCGCCAACAGCCACGTTGGAGATCACCGATTCAACGATCGGGTTTTCTTTCCCGTTTTCCATACCCAGGACTTTATATACCCTCTTCTCCAGGGACTGGGTTATAGAATCGGTGTACTCAACTGAAGTTCCGACCGGTAATTTCAGGTACACGTACACGAAGTTGGGGTCGCCGGAAGGGAAGAATACAACAGGCACTTTCCTTGCACCGAAAAACAGGACGGACAGTATCAGTAATATGAATGTGCCCACCAGGATCTTGACTGGTCGCCAGCCATGAAGTGAGTAACGCAGGAGTGTTTCATACCGGGCCATGATCCAGGGCAGTGCCCTGTCCTGGAACCTGGTGATGATGCCCTCCAGGACATACCTGTTCAGGATACCAAGAAGCAGGAAGAACATGACCAGGTTACCCCAGAAATAATACATATTGGTAGCACCGGGAACATCATTTCCCACATTGGCGCCAAGGCCGATAAGCAACAGTGCAACCACCGCTGCTGCCCAGAACCCTTTGCTTTTAAAGAGTGATGGCCTGGGTCCGTGTTTGTCATCGTGGGTCATGAAATCAACCGCGAATACCGGGTTCATGATGAATGCCACCACTAAGGATGCCGTCAGCGTAAAGATCAGCATGGTAGGCAGATAGATCATGAATTTACCAATGATTCCGGGCCAGAAAAGCAGGGGAACAAATGGGGCCAGCGTGGTCAGTGTACCTGCCAGAACAGGAATGAACACTTCACCGGCAGCCATCATGGCGGATTTCTCGGAGTTGAGTTTTCCTTTCCCCTCCACAAAAATCCGGTGGGTATTTTCTATCACCACAATGGCATCATCCACTATAATACCCAGTCCGAATAACAGGGCAAAGAGCACGATAAAGTTCAGGGTTACATGTCCGCCTACGATCAGGTCGGCCGCAGGTAAAAACAGGAAGGCCACAAACATACTCAGTGGAACGCTGAGGGCAACGAAGAAGGCATTCACCACCCCCATAAAAAACATCAGGATGATCAGTACCAGCACGAAGCCAATTACAATGGAGTTGACAAGGTCATTGAATGAAACCCGGGTCGCCTTGCTCTGGTCACCGGTGATCACCAGTTGGAGGTCCTTGGGAAACTGCGTTGTATGCAATTCTTCCACAACCTTTTTCACGTCATCGGATGTTTCGATCAGGTTCTCCCCTGCCCTTTTAATGATGTTCAGGGTAATCACATTCTTTCCGTTCAGGCGGGCATAACTTTCCTTTTCCTTTACGGTATCCTTAATGGTGGCAACATCCTTCAGGTAAATCGGTGCGCCGCTGGTATTCCGGATGATCAGTTTTTCTATATCGAAAGCTGTTTTGAACTGTCCCTTGAGCTGAAGGTTACGTTTCATGTTACCAACCTCCAGCAGGCCACCTGATATATCGAGGTTTTCTCGGGATACTGCATTGGCGATATCATCAAAAGTCACATTGGAAGCCAGCATCCGGGCATTGTCAACATTGATCTGGAATTCCCTTTCAGGTGCTCCCACAAGGTCAACCCGGTTGATCTGGGGAAGTTCCTCCAGTTTATCCTGCAGTTCATCAGCATAGCTTTTCAATCGCTGCAGGTCATAGTCGCCGCTTACGTTTACATACATGATGGGCTGTTCAGAGAAACTTACTTCGAGTACCGTAGGTTCTTCAGTAAGGTCAGTAGGAAGGTCTTTTTTCGCTTTATCCACCGCATCCCTGACTTTCTGGAGCGCCACATCGGTTGATACATCGGTATCAAATTCAACAATGATGGAACTAAAGTCCTGCTGGGAAGTACTCGTGGTTTTTTTGATCTTGGCACCGGTGATGCCCTTGATCTGTTTTTCAATCGGCCTGCTGACAAGGTTTTCAATATCCTTGGGGGAGTTTCCTACATAAATCGTTTGTACATAGATGGTAGGAATGACAATATCGGGAAACTGTTCCTTGGGCAGTGTTATGAACTGAAACACACCTATCACGCTGACGAATATCATCAGCAGGTAAATGGATGTTTTGTTCCGGATGCTCCAGGTGGTAGGCCCGAACTGTTTGAAAGTATGTTTTATTTTATCTAACGCACTCATAACGGGAGATTATGGTAAACCGCAAAAAAGTTTGTGGTTTGCAGGTTGTAGTTTGAGGTGGTGTTCATCATTTCTGGTGGCAGGCGGTTTTATTGCCCGGTGGCGGATACGGTGATGAGCTGGCCGTCGTAGAGGCTCTGGTACCCTTCGGTAATCAGTACATCCCCTCCTTTGAGGCCGTTGTGGATTTCGAGCATTTCGCCATACAGTTCACCAGTGGTCACCGTACGTTTGCGTGCCCTCATCTTTCCATTCTCATTTACTGCCACCAGCACGAATTTGCCCTTTTCATCATTCTGCAGGGTATTAACCGGAATGGTGATGGCATCCGGAACAGTATAGTCTTCTATCCGAACCTTAGCGATCTGGTTGGGACTGATGTTCTTGTCTGAGGGCATTTTCCCCTCTACATAAAACGAGCGGCTGTTCGGATCGATCAGTTTTCCCGATACGCTTACTTTGGTATTGTAGGTCTTGCCGATGTCAGGAAGGGTGACCTGCATCAGGTTGCCCACTTTTACCCTGTCGAGATAGTTTTCGGGAACCTGGGCTACTGTCTTAAGAGTGCTGGTATTAACAATCCTGATCCCGTTTAACGGCGAACCGGTGAAGGTTTCCCCAACCTTGATATTCACCTCATCGGCAATGCCACTGACTTCAGCATACACATTGGTCATGGTCAGCTGTTCATTCAGGATGGACACCTGTCTTTCAGCCTGGTCCACATTATTCTTTGCGGTGATCAGTTGTACTTCTGTACCTATGTTCTGGTCCCACAGGTTTTGCTGGCGCTGGTAGAGGTTTTTCGCGTAAGCCAGTTGAGTTTTGGCAGTCTCGATCTGTTGCCTGATGACTGCATCATCCAGCTTCAGCAGGAGTTTTCCTTTTCCAACCGGGTCGCCTTGTTTTACAAAAATGGCCTTCACCTGTCCACCCATACCACGGGGTGTTACATAAGAAATATTTTCTGCATCGATCTTTCCCTGCAGGTCAATATAATGAGTAAATGGTGCGGTTGCCAGGGTTGTGAGCACCACCAGTTTCGGCTTCTCAACCGGAACCGCATTTGGGTCGAGGCGCATGATCTCTTTTTCCAGCTTGGAGATATCCTCAGCGGTTTTAGCATGCGTTTCTTTCAATTGCTTAAGTTCAGCTTTCTTTTTATCAAGATTGTTGTTACCGGTACCACAGGCAATTGCCATAAGGAGAGTGGAAGCGGTTAACAGTTGTTTTGTGATCGTTTGCATACAATGCTATTTAAATAGTATCAGGTTTGTTTAATAAATTTTTCCAATCGCTTTCAGGTAATCCACCCTGGCGATGGCTGCATCATAAAGGGCACCAAAATAATTGGTTTGCGCGGCCCTCATTTCTGTCTGGGCATTATTGATTTCGGTGTTGGACCCCAGGCCCTGTTCATATTTCTTCTTTGTCTGCTCATATACGGTTTCTGCAAGCGACATGTTCTGGCGCTGTACATCTACGGCAATGGCTGCATCCCGGAAGCGGTTCCTGGCAACTGCCACATCATTGTCAATACTCATTTTCAGCAATTCGATGTCGTATTCGGTCTTACGTACCGCTGACCTTGCCTGTTCGATCTGGGCACGACGACGGAACCCGTCGAATATGGGCATATTGATACGCAGGCCGATAGTACTTAACTGGAACCACCTGCCCCCTGCCTTAACGAAATCAAATTCATTTCGCTGCGCGTTGGTGAAATAGTTGCCAAAAGCATTGAGCGTAGGGATAGCACTCATTTTATAGCGCTTCACATTGTACTCGTTGAGTTTTTTACCGATATCCAGCAACTGGAATTCACGCCTGTCGCGATGCTGGTAAACCGAATCAAGTAAGCCGGTTTTGATACTTGCCTCCGATAATTCATCTGTCAGGACAAGACTGTCGGTAAGTGGCATGCCCATCAGTAATTTCATACCGAGGTAACCATTGTTCAGCTGGGTCCTGATCTTGATGCTGTCGGTTTTCAGGTTGGTAAGTGACACGCTAACTTTGTCAACATCAAGCTTTTCCGCGAATCCGTTTTTATATATCTCACGCGTATCATGCAGCAGTTTTTCAATCCTCACAATATTATCGTGGTACAGATTGATCTGCGCCTGGCCGATCAGCAGCTGGTAATACACTTTGTGTATATTGACCGCGATATTCTCTTCCGTTATTTCTGTGTTCTTACGGGCAAACTCCATAGCCGCATCGCGGGCCTGCAGACCTACAAAGACCTGTCCGTCAAACAAGACCTGGTTCAGTTCAACACCAGCCGTGGCACTGTACTGAAGACCGAATTTAACCGGGATAAAAGTTCCCGGGGCGCCGCCGAAAAACTCACCCGGAACCAGGCTGACCGGAAGTTTGATATTGTCGTTCAGGTTGAATGATCCGGTTAACTGCGGCAGGGCGCCGGCAGTAATTTCACGGTTAACCTGTTGCTGAATGCGGATATCTTCCAGCGATTTTTTAACCTGGTAGCTGTTCTGTTTGGCGAATTCAACTGCCTGTTTCACAGTAAACTGGTGAGTCTTTCTTTCTTCCTGCGCATGGGTGCCGTTCACCAGGCCAATCAGTCCGACGGACATCGAGACCAGGAGGCCCACCCATTTCTGTTTCATTTTCATTTTCAGATTTTTTAGGTCTTTTTTCTTTTTTGTTGATACTTCAGAACCAGCTTATAACCTTTAAGCGTCACAATCCCAAACAGATAATGTTCAATGATCTGGTGTTCTATCTCGGCCAGGCCGACTTTCTGCTTTTGCAGAAATGCAGGATCAATTGGCAGCAACATACTGTCAATACGGAAGCGGGCAATGACGTCGATATTGATTTCGGAACGGTATAATCCTTCCTGTATGCCCCGTTCGAGATTGTTCCGGATGATATTGAAGATGTAATCGTTCTTGTGTTTTTCCAGTTTCCCGTAAGCTGCGGGATGGTATTTTTTAAGGTCGAACAAAACCGCCGGGTTCATGGTACGGAACATCTGTTCCGCCATCTCCATGGCTCTGAACATTTCATCTATGGCATTGGCAGCAGTGGATTTATCGAGGTTGCATTGCGATTCAGACTGGCCTACTTCAAACTGGATGACCGCTCCCACCAGTTCCTCCTTGTCGGCAAAATACTGGTAAATGGTTTTTTTACTGATGCCCAGTACCCCGGCAATATCATCCATGCTAACACTCCTGATGCCGTATTGCATGAATAATTCGCGGCTTTTCGCCAGTATCCTGTCCCTGTTTTCAACCTCTTTCATCAGGCCACAAAACTATGGAAACTATTTCTGTAACAAAAGTTTCCATCATGTTTTTTTGCCATTCGTCACATTCACCCGTCGGGTGGCACCCGACGGGTGAATGCGTGGCAAGCGTTAAAACACCCTAAAATACCGGGTGAAATTATCATGATTGGGAAGGAGGCATTTTAGTAGGTTTGCAGTTGAACTTATTATATGGACAATCAACCGGTTCAATCCGATGGCTGGCGCTGGCAAAAGATATTCCAGTATTTCCTGCAGGGGCTGCTGGTAACCGCACCGGTGGTCATAACCGGCTATCTTATATACTGGTTTGTCAGCTCTATTGACAACCTGGTTCCGATCTTCGAGGTAAAGGATGCCAGTGGGAATATCATCACCCGCAATTACGGGCTTGGTTTTGTGGTGATCATCACTGCGCTTATTGTTATCGGTTACCTCAGCTCAAACTTTATCACCAGAAAGCTTTTCAGCCTCTTTGACTATTGGCTGGAAAGGGCACCCGGCGTAAAATTCATCTATTCTTCCATCAAGGATTTTTTCGAAGCCTTTGCCGGCAACAAGCGGAAATTCAACAAGCCGGTGGCGGTTTCAATCCACCAGGAGGAGGTTTTCCAGATCGGCTTTGTAACAGATGAAGACGCCAGTGAATTTGGTTTCAAAGACTATATCACCGTTTATATTCCATTTTCCTACTCTTTTGCGGGACAAACCTACCTGGTCCCGCGTAACCGGGTGCGCCCCCTGGATCATATCAAAGCCGCAGATGCCATGAAATATGTGGTCTCAGGCGGGGTGGCGGAACCCGAACAGGAAGCCGAAGGACAGCAGAAAAAATAATTGCTGGTTGTTTTTATGATGAAATGGATATTGGTGGCAGCCTGCCTGCTGTCCACCGGGAAACTCTATTGCTGGGGATTTTACGGGCATAAAAAAATCAATGAGTATGCCGTTTACCTGTTACCACCGGAAATGCTGGTACTTTATAAACCAAGGATCGAATACCTGCGGGATCATGCAGTGGACGCGGACAAACGCAGGTATATCCTGAAGGCGGAAGTTCCCAGGCATTTTATAGACATGGACAAATACGGCCGGTTTCCTTTTCAGGAATTGCCGCGAAGGTGGGAGGAAGCCGCGGCAAAATTTACTGAAGACAGCCTTCTGGCCCATGGTGTGTTGCCCTGGCGGATTCAGCAGGTCATGGCCTCACTGACAAAAGCATTCCGTGAAAAGCAGTTTCAGTCGATATTAAAGCTCTCGGCCGACCTGGGCCATTATATCGGTGATGCCCATGTGCCCCTCCATACCAGTTCCAACCACAATGGACAGAAGACCAACCAGCATGGCATCCATGCCTTCTGGGAAAGCCGGCTGCCCGAACTGCTGGCAGATGAGGAATGGGACTTTTACCTGGAAAAGGCCGGTTATATTCAGCACCCGTCGGAATACATATGGTCCATCATCCTGGAAAGTGCCGCCGCGGTGGATTCCGTGCTGTATCTGGAAGCGGCGGCCACGGCAGACACTCATCCCGACAGGAAATATGCATTTGAATGGAGATACCAGCAGGTAATCCGCCAGTACTCCACAGGCTTCAGCAAAAAATACAACCAGCTTCTCAATGGCATGGTGGAAAGAAGGATGCGGCAATCGGTGAGGGCCGTGGCCAGTTTCTGGTACACAGCCTGGGTAAATGCCGGACAGCCCGACCTGTCGGGATACAGGGAAAGCCTGTCACCGGTCCCGGGGCAACTGCTCGACAGCCTGGACTGGTACTGGCGAAACCAGCCTTTAAAGGGTAAGTCCTGTGACTAAGCCTGTGGAGAATTGGTAATTTTTAAGGAACTTGCGGACCAACCAAACTGCAAGCAAAAGTGGTACACAATTTCAATGCAGGCCCATCAATCCTTCCGAAAGAGGTATTTCAACAGGCCAGCGAGGCAATTCTAAACTTCAATAACATGGGCCTGTCCATCCTGGAGATAGGACATCGCACCAATGAATTCCAGGCGGTTATGGACGAAGCGCAATCGCTCGTCAAAGAACTCATGCACCTGGATGATAACAAAGAAGTATTGTTCCTTCACGGAGGAGCTTCCACCCAGTTTTTCCAGGTACCCATGAACCTGCTGGATGAAAGCGCTACTGCCGCCTATCTTGATTGCGGCGTATGGGGAAGCAAGGCTATCAAAGAAGCAAAGCTTTACGGGAATGTGGAGGTAGTAGCATCTTCCAAAGACAGTAACTATACGTATATCCCTAAGGGTTATGATATCGCTGAATCGGCCGTTTATTTCCATTATACCACCAACAACACGGTGGAAGGAACCCAGATGCACGCCATACCGGAAACCAATGTTCCGCTGGTAGCTGACATGAGCAGTGATATCCTGAGTACAGAAATGGACTTCAACCGATTTTCGCTGATCTATGCCGGAGCGCAGAAAAACATTGGTGCAGCAGGCGTAAACCTGGTGATCATTGATAAGGATATTCCCGGCAAAGTAACGCGCAGAATGCCAACCATGATGGATTACAGGGAACACATTAAAAACGGCTCCATGCTGAATACGCCGCCTGTTTTCGCCGTATATGTTTGCATGCTCACCCTGCGCTGGCTGAAGAAAACCGGTGGCGTAAAAGCCATACAGCAGCTTAATGAAAAGAAGGCAAAATTATTATACGATACCATTGACAGCCTGCCAATATTCCATGCACCGGTGGCGAAGGAAGACCGCAGCCTCATGAATGCAGTATTCACGATTGCCGACGCAGACGCGGAGAAGGAATTCCTTTCACTGTGCAAGGCAGCCAATTTATATGGCGTGAAAGGACATCGCTCTGTGGGCGGGTTCAGGGTTAGCATGTACAATGCGCTTCCCTATGAGAGCGTGGTAGTACTAACTGACCTCATGAAAGACTTCGCAAACAAAAAAGGATAACAGCTACATTTTAAATAATATGGCAATCATAAAACCATTCAGGGCATTGCGCCCTTCTGAAGATAAGGCCGCTGCAGTTGCAGCCCCACCCTATGATGTATTGAATTCCGCTGAAGCTGCTGAGCAGACAAAAGGCAATCCCTTCAGTTTTTTACATATCACCAAATCGGAAATCGATCTGCCGGGTATTGCAGACATCCACACACCCGAAGTGTATGAAAAAGCCAAAAGCAACCTGCAGCAATTTATAAAAGACGGAGTTTTACAGCGGGAAGAAAAACCCTGTTATTATATCTATGAACTGGTGATGAACGGTCGTCACCAGACCGGGCTGGTTGCGGTGTCTTCGGTGGATGATTATGAGAACGATGTCATCAAAAAGCACGAATTCACCCGGCCTGAAAAAGAGCAGGACCGTATCAACCATATTCGCACCAGTGGTGCACAAACAGGAAATGTATTCCTGGCATACCGTGATGTAGCGGAAATCAACGCGTTGGTGGAAGACTGGAAAAAATCTGCCCCTGCATATGATTTCATTGCAGAAGACGGCATATCACATCGCATCTGGGTGGTGAATGATGATGCAGCCATCGCACGCATCAGCGAATTGTTTGAGCAGAAAGTGCCGTTCACCTATATTGCTGACGGCCACCACCGCGCGGCTTCAGCAGCCAAAGTGCGCCGTTCCCTGGAATCTGGATTCCATGAGAATGCCAACTATTTCCTGACTACGCTCTTCCCGGCCAACCAGTTGCATATCATGGACTATAACAGGGTGGTAAAAGACCTGAACGGCCATACGGATGCCGACCTGCTCCGTGCCCTGTATGATGATTTCGAGGTGGAGCGCATGCCTGCCGCTTTCTCACCCACAAGGTTACACGAATTCGGGATGTACCTTGACGGACAGTGGTACAAACTGACTTCGAAGGAAGGCACTTATTCCACCGATCCGATCGGTGTACTGGATGTTACCATCCTGTCAGAAAAAGTGCTCGACAAATTACTCGGAATCAAAGACCAGCGCACTGACAAACGGATTGATTTTGTGGGAGGAATCCGGGGCCTGGGCGAACTGGAAAAAAGGGTCAACAGCGGAGAAATGAAACTCGCCTTCAGCCTGCATCCTGTAAGCATTCAACAATTGTTTGATATTGCAGACAGCGGAAATGTGATGCCGCCGAAAAGCACCTGGTTCGAACCCAAACTGAGGGACGGACTGCTGACACATTTAATCTACGAATGATGAATAAACTGAGATCCGGTTTTTGTTTACTCATCCTCCTGTTCTCCGGTACACTGGTACTGGCACAGGAGGATGTTAAAACGCTCCAGACATCTGCCCGGCAATACATGCAACAGGGCGATTACTCCAATGCCACACTGGTTCTGAACAAGGCATTGGGACTCTCACCGGGTAATATGGAGTTACAGAACGACCTGCTTTTCAATTACTACCTGGCGCGTGATTATGGCCGCGCCATGGAGCTTGGCAAACAACTGACAGAGCGAAATGACGCCGACATCAGGAGTTACCAGTTATTAGGCATGACCTATCGCGCCATTGAAGAGATAAAGGAAGCAGAGCGTTTATACAAGACCGGTATAAAGGCATTCCCCGGTAGCGGGGTATTGTACAATGAATACGGCGAGTTGCTGTGGGCAAAGAAAAAATTCCCCGAAGCCGTTGAACAATGGGAAAGCGGGATCAAGGCTGACCCCAATTATTCAGGCAACTATTATAATGCATCCAAACACTATTTCCTGAGCACCGATAAGACCTGGGCACTTATCTATGGCGAAATATTTGTTAACCTGGAGAGCTACAGCCGGAGAACACCTGAAATCAAGCAACTGCTGCTGGATGCCTACAAAAAGTATTATACCAATATCAACAGCCTGCAGGCCCCGGACCAGAAGAATGGATTTGAAATGGCCTTTACCCAGCTGCTGTCAAAAAACGCAGCCACCGTTAGTGAAGGAATAACCACTACATCCCTGACCAAACTCAGGACCCGTTTCATACTTGAATGGTTTGAAAAGGAGCCGGTAAAATTTCCCTTCAGGTTATTTGAATACCATCGCCAACTCCTTAAAGAAGGCTATTTTGATGCCTATAACCAATGGTTGTTCGGGTCGGCCCAGAATCTCCCCGAGTTCCAGCAATGGACCAGCAATCACCAGCAGAATTACGATGGTTTCATCCAGTTCCAGCGCGGACGGGTGTTCAAACTTCCCGCTGACCAGTATTACCGCTTTCCCCGGTAACTAGCCCCCCCTGCTTTCTGCCGAAGGATCCGGGCATTAAGAAAACTTTAATTGATGTTTAAACATTGTTATGGGTTTTTCTCCTATCTTTGCCTTCTAATTGAAACAAATACACATGAAAAAGGCAATTTTTGCAGCAGCTGCGCTGGCAGCACTTACCACAGCTTGTAACACAGCACCTGAGGCTGATTCAGCAACCACTACAGAAAAGCAGGAAGCGGCAGCCGCAACCGGTGCTTCTTTCGGCATCGATACCACCAACAGTTCAGTTCAATGGCTGGGCACCAAGCCAATCGGGCAGCATACCGGAACCTTTAAGGTTTCCAATGGCAATTTCAGCGTGGCTGAAGGAAATATCTCTGCCGGCAGTTTTACCATTGACATCAATTCACTCACCAATATCGACCTGAAGCCGGGTGAAGGCAAGGAAAAACTCGAAGGGCACCTGAAAAGCGCGGATTTCTTTGATGTGGCGAAATACCCCACTGCAAAATTTGAAATCACTGCAGTGGAGCCATTAACCAATGACAGCACTGCCACACATAAGATCAGCGGCAACCTGACCCTTAAAGACAGCACCAAGAACGTTACATTCCCAGCAAAACTGACCATTGCGGAAAACAATGTACAGGCAGCTGCCAGCTTTAATATTGACCGCACCCAGTGGGGACTGTTCTATGGCAATGACCAGAGCCTTGGCGATAGTTTTGTCCGCCCCGAAGTAAACATCACACTGAACATCACTGCCAACAAATTATAAGGAGCTTTTTTCTGGTGATGTTTTGAGTTGGATATAACCGGCAGGCAATCCTGCCGGTTTTTTTATTGAAAGGGTTCCATATATTTGGAAGGTCAACTTAAACCCGAACGATTGATTGCATATGGACCAGCCAACCAGACTTTTTGATTGCCTTCCCCTCCAGTTATCCAGGAATCCGGATGCCGTGATGCTTTCTGCCAAGGAAAACGGGCAATGGCGCGAATTCACCGCAAAAGAAGTGGCTGAAACGGTCAATCATTTAAGTGCAGGATTGCTCAACATGGGCATCAGTTGCGGGGATATGACACCGGAAGGCAGGGATAAAATTGCCATCCTGTCAAAGAACCGCCCTGAATGGGTGATGGTGGACCTTGCCGTGCAGCAGATAGGTGCAATTCTTACCCCTGTTTACCCAACCATTAATGTCAAGGAACTGGAATTTGTACTGAATGATGCGCAGGTTAAAATGGCATTTGTCAATGATGAAGAACTCTATCTTAAACTACTGAGCATTCAGCAGAAGGTTCCCAGCCTGCAGCATATATTCACTTTTGAACATGTGGCCAATGCGGTCCATTGGAAAGATCTCATCCATAACAGCAGTCCTGAAACCATTGACCGGATAACATCCATCAGTGATAAAATCGGTTACGAGGACCTATTCACCATTATTTATACTTCCGGTACCACCGGCACACCCAAGGGGGTGATGCTTTCGCATAAGAATGTATTGAGCAATGTATTAAGCAGCATCGAATCGGCCTTCCTTGAAATCGGGGTGGAAGGCCAGAAAGCCCTGAGTTTCCTGCCGCTGAACCACATTTTTGAAAGGATGGTTACCTATATCTACCTGTTTGCAGGAACATCCATTTATTATGCTGAAAGCCTTGAAACCATTGGGGACAACCTCAAGGAAGTAAAGCCAACCCTGTTCACAACGGTGCCCCGCCTGTTGGAAAAAGTCTACGAGAAGATCATGTTGAAAGGCATGGAACTGACAGGGATCAAAAGAAAACTATTCTTCTGGGCGCATGATCTCGCAGACCGTTTTGAATTGCACAAAAACCAGGGATTCTGGTACAATACCCAACTGGCACTGGCAAACAAACTGGTCTTCAGCAAATGGCGGGAAGGACTTGGCGGTAATATCAAGGCAATTGTCAGCGGAGGAGCCGCCTGCCAGGTGAAACTGATCCGGATCTTTACAGCCGGCCAGATCGTCATTATGGAAGGATATGGACTGACTGAAACCTCACCGGTAATAGCAGTTAACCGTTTTGGTAAGGCCGGGCGCAGATTTGGCACGGTAGGTCCTTTGTTAAAAGGTGTGGAGGTGATGCTTGCTGAAGATGGTGAGATATTAAGCCGCGGACCGCATATTATGATGGGATATTACAAACGCCCTGACCTGACGGCTGAAGTCATGAAAGAAGGCGGCTGGTTTTGCACCGGGGATATCGGCATCTGGGAAGAAAAGAAATTCCTGAAAATCACCGACCGGAAAAAAGAAATGTTTAAAACCAGCGGTGGTAAATATGTCGCTCCCCTGCCCATTGAAAACAAACTGAAGGAGTCTCTTTACATAGAACAGATGATTGTTATCGGCGCAGAGAAAAAATTCGTCGGTGCACTCATCGTGCCTTCATTTGGCAACCTGCGCGACTGGTGCAAGCACAACGGTGTTGAGTATACGACCAATGAAGAGATCATTCATCATCCAAAGGTGATTGCAATGTTCAAGGACCTGGTTGAGAGCTTTAACAAATATTTTAACCAGGTTGAACAGATTAAAAAATTCGAACTGCTGCCGCAGGACTGGTCAATTGATACGGGGGAACTTACCCCCAAACTCAGCCTTAAAAGGAAGGTCATAATGGAAAAATACAAGGACGCTATCGACAGGATATACGCCTGAACCTTGGATTTTACGAAAGGATTTGTATTTTGGGGACAAATTCAACCTATGCTAACCAGAATACTGGCTTCGGCTCTCGTATTGGCGATCTTCACTGTTACAGGATGTACCCACAGGGTTATCGTTGTAAAACACCCCCCTCATCATAAGCGCATTCATCATCCGCATGGCGGATTACCTCCCGGACATGCAAAAAAAGTATATGGCTCCAAGTCTGCCAGGAACCATGCACCCGGACATAAGAAAAAGCATCATTAATCATAGGTCCCGGGAATCATGAGTAATAACCCATTAAACCTGGCAATCAGGTTTCTGCTGGAGTTATATGCCCTCTTCGCTTTTGGAAAATGGGCCTGGGTAACCCATGAAGGGTGGTTAAAATACCTGCTGGTGATTCTCATACCTTTATTGGCTGCTGCTGCCTGGGGAATCTTCAGGGTACCCGGTGATCCCGGTAATGCACCTGTGGCCATTCCCGGCCGGATGCGCCTTGTTCTTGAATCCCTGTTTTTCGGATTGGCAGCATTCCTTTTATACCGGTCAGGTGCAGAAAGGGCGGCCCTGATCTTTACCGCCATTCTTTTAGTGCATTATGTCATTTCTTATGACAGGATAGCCTGGCTGCTGACAAAAAAATAATCAGGAAGAATGTTTGCGCATCTGCTTTGGACCATACCATAACCAGAATCCGGAAACGGAAAAGAGAACAAGCGCCAATCCCATCAGGGTAGTATATATCAATTTGAAAATGCCTGAATTCAAGCCAAGTATTTCATCCATGTAAGTACCGTCGTGAATATGTTCGATAAAATCACCACGGCGTTTCTCTTCCTTCAAAATCGCGCCAGTGGCCAGGTCTACCTGTATGGCATCATACCCGTTGAGGAAAAGCATTTTGGCAATGCCTTTGTCAGGCCTGACATCAATCCGGTCAATTTTATTATTGCCATTGCCTGTCATTCCAATATAATGCTTCATGGCGATCGAATTCAGGCTGTCGAGCGGCAACCAGCTTTTACTGTCCGAAGATGTTCCGGTACTGGTTGTTGCCAGCAGGTATCCGCCTGAATTTTTTTTCCATCCCAGGATGGCTCCGGTCAGACCAACCAGGATGAAGAATATAAAAAGGGCAATACCAGTCAGGCGATGGACCTTCCTGGTAAGCCGTAAAATCTTTGCCTGTGAGGATCTGCTCATCAGGCAAAGATAACCCATCACTTATTCCATTGACTGCATTCCCTCATTCATACTCCTCATATTTTTTCGCTTGAAGAGAGACATATCAACCTTACCGAACCGGTAAGCCAGCGTAAACCTGACCATCTGGGGATCACGCAGCCTGGATACATCCTGCCTGAAATAATCATTATAGGAATATTGCTGCATTTTCCTGGTCCTGAAAATATCATTGAAGCTAAGTGTGGCAGAAACCGCATTATTCTTCAGGAAGCTTTTCTTAATGGCAATATCCACGCCGTAATTTGCTTTGATATAACCTTGTGAAGCACTCATGGCAGACATCATTGGCGGACCAAAGCCGGTACTCTGGTTAACAGGCAGGTTGGTCTTCGACTGGTAGGTAGCACTCAGTTGTATATTAAAGCTTTTCGGCAGTTTAAATGTGTTATTCCATTTACCGAACATACTCCACATATCATCCGTGGCCGTGCCTGATTTTTCTTCAGTATTGATTTTACTGTTGTACAGGTTTATATTGGTTGTCATGTCCCACCATTTGGCAAGTGGATTAACCGAAGTAAGTTCAACACCAAAACTCCTGCTGCTATTGGCATTTATGAATGAATTGACCAGCACTTCCTTTTCAAGGACGTTGTCATATTGCATCTCCTGGTACCTTGTAATCAGGTTATCGGTATACTTGTAATAAGTTGAAGCAAGGAAACTGTGATTACCCGCAAATGTTTTTGAATAGGTCATCTCAAGTGACTGGGTGAATTCCGGTACCAGGTTGGAGTTTCCCCTGGTAATATTCAGGGGATCTGTGTAATCAGTAAATGGAATCAACTGAAAAAAGTTAGGCCGGTTGATCCGCCTGCTGTAACTGAACTGAAGTTGCTGATTGTTTTTCAGCTGCTGGTTGAGGGAAACGGAAGGGAACAGGCTTACCGGGTACTTATTGGTGAACGATTCTCCTGTATTGGTGATTTCACCGTTGTATTCCGAACTCTCCGCACGAAGTCCCACCTGGTATCCAAAACTTTTAATGGTATTGGAAACAGACACATAGGCAGCATACACATTGTCGGAGTTTTTATAATGGGTGCTTGCATTTTCCAACAGTTGAAACTCATTTGTACCCTGGTTGAGCAGGTAGTTATCAATATCCGTAGCGGTATTGCGAAGCTGGGCCCTGACACCTGTTTCAATTTTTGCTTTACCCTTTAATGGCCTCACATAATCAGCCTGGATGGTAATAAACCTGTTCTTACCGGTATTGTCGAGCTTTTGTTCCTGAAAACCGTTGATTTCTTCCTCTTTTGTGGTGAAAAAATCAGTATGGTAAAGAGAGTTGGCGCTGTTTTTTCCTGAGAAAATATTCAGGTCGGCTGTCAGTTCTTCCCCCTCACGTGGAAACAGTTGTTTCAAACCAAGTTGTAATCCCGTTCCGTTAAAAATACGGCTGCCGCTGGTGTTACGTTCCGAGTAACTGCTGGTGGTTCCGCTTTCATACAACGAATCCGTAGTTGTTGCCATAAAATCAGATGGATTCATTTCACCCCTGACCTTTACCCCGCCAATGGAGATGGTCGTCCTGTTGGTGACAAAATAATCAAAGCCTACGCGTCCGAACATGAACTGGCCATTATTCCGGTTATTGGTTGACTGAAAAATGCTGGTTGCCGGAACCTCGGCAAAATTGATCCGGTCGGTGCTTCCGGTACTGCGTCCCTTGTTCTGGTTCACCATGGCATTGGCGGTAAAGTTGAACTTCTGCTGTCTCAGGCTGATATCGCCACCGCCGCTTATTGCGCCGTATTTATCAATTCCGGCCTGAAGGTTACCGTTATACCCGGTTTTTTTATTCTTCTTCAGCACTATATTGAGGATACCGGCATTACCACCCGAAGCATCAAATTTCGCAGAAGGATTGGTAATCACTTCAACGCTTTCAATGGTATTGGCCGGAATCTGGTCAAGTGATAATGTGGTGGGTCTTCCATCCAGGAAGAGTTGTGGCTGGGCATTGCGCATGGTTACATTGCCATCAATGTCCACCTGAACAGATGGTACATTTTTCATAACGTCTATTGCCGTACCACCAGCGCTTACTATATCCTTTTCCACACTGAATATTTTCTTTTCACCATCCATCCTGATCAGGGGCTTGCTCGCGGTAACCGTTACGGTTTCCAACTGAACAATTTCTTTTGTCAGTTTAATATTTCCAAGGTCTTTGGAAAGATTGCCTGCACCTTTCCCGAAACTGATCGCCTGTTCTGCGGGAGTGAAACCAAGTGCTGAAATCTTAAGCTTTAAAGCTCCTCTCAGCGGAATATCCGAAAACCTGAAATCACCGTTTGCCTTGGTGACCCCTCCGGTCAGCAGTACATCCTTCATTTTTTTTGTCAGGGTATCAGGCACGGTACCCATTACCATCACAGATACATCAGCCACAGGTTTTCCGTCGGCGTCCACGATTTTTCCATAGACCTGTCCGGTCATGGATCCTGGAAACATGGTCCCGGCAGGCATACCTGCAGGTGGGTTACCCTGCTGTGCAATGGCAACTGTGGTAACCAGTATAATGTTGAGAAGAAAGAGTAACCGTTTCATTGTTTTGATATTATTCACCAAAACTAACCAGTGCCGGCCGGTTGTTCCGGCAAATGAGACGATCCTCAAAAAAGTTGCGACCTACCTGAAAATTGAGCGAAACGGCAAACTCAGGATTGTTTGCCTGTGATGAGGGAGATGGTATCACGATAGTTTTCACCAACAGGTATTTCCATCGGGCCGATAAAAATACTGTTCTTGCGGATAGCGGTCACCTGGTCCTTTGATACGATAAATGACTTATGCACCCTGATAAAGCGGTCAGCCGGGAGGTCCTCTTCAAGTTGTTTCATACTCATACGTGTAACAACGGGTTTGGAAGAACTTTTAAGGTTGATCCTTACATAATCCTTCAGGGATTCAATCCACAATATATCCGTGTACAATATTTTAAGCAGGCTGTAATCAACATTCACAAAAAAATAGTCGGCACTGTTATTGCCAACTGCCCCCTGCTTTTGTTTCCTGAGATCATGCAGTTCCCTCGCCTTGTTACAGGCTTTTATGAAGCGGTCAAGGGAGACCGGCTTAACGAGATAATCAACCACATCAAGGTCAAATCCTTCGAGGGCATATTTTTCATAAGCAGTGATCAGTATAAACAAAGGCTTACTGGCAAGACTCCTGATAAATTGAAGGCCTGTAAGCCCCGGCATCTGGATATCCAGGAATACAAGGTCAACAGGTTGTTCCTCCATGATACGCATGGCTTCCAATGGATTTTCGCAGGCCGCCACCAACTGGAGGAATGGCAGTTTGGAAATATTATCCTCCAGCAATTCAAGGGCAAGAGGTTCATCGTCTATGGCAATACATTTCAGCATCAGGATAGTATTATGTTCAGTGTAACTGTAAACCAGCCGTCCTTTTTATCTACATCCAGGCTATGGTTCTTTCCATATAAAAGGTTCAGCCTTCTTTTGACATTGGCCAGCCCTATTCCGGAAGTTTTATCCTTGATTTCAAAACTCTCTTCGCTGTACCTGTTGCGGACATTGAATTGCAGCCGGTTGTTTTTTGCGCTCAGTACAATATCGATGCCGGCATTTTCCACCAGTCCGGTTCCATGCTTGAAGGCATTCTCCACAAAAGGAATCAGCAGCATGGGTTCTATTTCATAACTGCGATCCACATCCGAAAAGTCGGAATGGATGAAAATGTTTTTACTGATGCGCTGTTTTTGCAGGTCAATATAACTTTCGAGGTATTCGATTTCCTTTTCCAGTGAAACCTTTTCTCCTTCCACATCGTAGAGCATATACCGCATCAGTGAGGAGAGTTTGATCAGGGAGGGTTCCAGGAGGTCGGATTTTTTTCTTGCCAGCGCCACCATATTATTGAGCACATTGAACATAAAATGAGGGCTCACCTGCGAGCGCAGCAGGCTGAGTTCGGTTTTCAGGTTTTCGTTTTCCTTTTCATCGGCCAGTTTATCTGCCCTGATCCTGTCTATACCCATCCTGATGGCCGTACTGGTGGCCAGCGTAAAGATGAAAATAAAAAATGTAACGAGAATATGTATGCGCATGCTGAAATGATCGGAGTCCCGCAGCCATATGGAATTTATCCAGCCGATAGCCAGGTAGATAATGAACAACAGTACCAGTGTCAGGACATAGGCAGGAAATTTTCTTTTATACAGAACCCGTGGAATAAAGACCATGGCATTCAGGTAAAAAAGCAATACCCAGAAGAGGTTATTGACTACATAAAATAAGGATACCCCGGAAGATGACTCCGGTTTTCCGGCAGGCTGGTGCTGGCCCGGCCTTAACAGGAAGGGAAGGGAAAACAGCAATATCCAGGCTACCACCTGCAACAATACCATTAACCATTTCCTGCTGAACAGGTTCTTTGACATGAACGAAAATTAATTCATTTGGCCTGAAAGAAGCCATGAGGGCAGAAAAATGCGCCGAATGGGGAAAAACCTGAGACAAACAGGCCTGTTGTCAATCGACTATTCCGGCTTAGCCAGTTCAATGCCATGTTCCTTTATATTGATCAGGCGTTGTTTATAAAGGGTTCCCAGTGCCATTTTGAAGGTTTTCTTGCTCATTGCGAATTGCGCATAGATATCATCCGGATCGGACTTGTCGTGGTAGGGCAGGAAACCGCCGCTTGCCTGCAGCATATCAAGAATCTTACCTGCTTCACCGCCAATCCGCTGGTAGCCTGGCTCGCCAAGTGCCACATCAATTTTATTCTCTTCCCGGATGGCCTTGATGAATCCTTTTGTCCGGTCACCAACCTGGATATTCCTGTAGATTTCGTTGAAGTGAAGCACACCGGTGTGCCTGCCATTGATGATTACCGTATACCCGATGTCGGTGCGACGGTAAACAATGAGGTCAACCACATCTTTTTCTTTAACGGTGAGTTCGTCATTACTCAGGAAGGGCTCTATTTTTTCAGTAGCCGCTACCCTTCCTGTCTGTTCATCAATATATATTTTAACAATATAGGTACCACCCGTGCGCATCGCCATTAACTGCTTGGACTTGGGCACAAAGATGTCCTTCATGAGTCCCCAGTCGAGGAAGGCTCCCTGCTTGGTAACAGAAACCGCTTTCAATGGTACGATGTCACCCACCACCCCGAAAGGTTCCTGCGTGGTTGCTATCAGGCGATCCTCCGAGTCGTGGTAAATAAATACCCTGACCTCGTCACCGGGCTTGAGACCGGCAGGAACGAATCTCTTTGGAAGTAAAATGCCCTCCTTCCCATCGTCCAGAAAAACGCCGAAATCAACTGCACGCAGTACTTTTAAGGTATTGTATTGACCTACCTGGATCATAAAATGCTTAGTATTTAATTCACGGCAAAGGTAACGCAAATAAGCCCCGGGACTTATTTATGTAAAAATCCAAAGAAATAATCCTAAATACCTTTCTGCCGGGTAAATTCGTGTTACTGAATTAGAACCATGGAAAAAAATCATGTGATCAGGATCAAATGCAGGGACCGGAAAGGTTTGATAGCCGGCATTTCAGGTGCAATGTTCAAACATGGCCACAATATCCTTGTGATGAAAGAGTTCGTGGAAACAGAAACAGAAACCTTTTTTGCCCGCCTTGAGATTTCCGGAGATCTTAACGCCGACCTGATATATTTTGAACTGGCCGCCCTCCTGCCTGAAGGCGCGGAAATAAATATCATTCCCCGCCAGAAAAAAAACATAGTCATCCTGGTTACAAAGGAGCATCATTGCCTCAGCGATCTGCTCATTCGTTATTACTTTAATGAACTGCACGCCAATGTGCAGGCTGTTATTGGGAATTACAACAGCCTGCAACCATTTACCCAAAAGTTTCACATCCCCTTTCACCTGGTAAGCCATGAACATATTACCAGGGAACAATTCGAAAGGAACATACTGGACATACTGGAACAATACAAACCCGATTACCTGGTGCTCGCGAAATTCATGCGTATTCTGTCACCCGAATTTGTTACCAGGTATAACGAAAGGATCATTAATATCCACCACTCCTTTCTTCCGGCATTTATCGGCGCCAATCCATATAAAAAAGCATATGAGCGTGGTGTTAAACTCATCGGGGCAACAGCACATATTGTAAACAATGACCTTGATGAAGGTCCGATCATCACACAACAGATCATTCCCGTAAAACACGATGATGACCTGCGTGATATGATAGAAGCCGGACATGAAGTGGAGAAGGCTGTACTGGCGGAAGCGCTGAAAATGGTCCTGGAAGACCGGATATTTGTGTCCGGCAACAAGACAATTATTTTCTCCTGATTAACCCTGTTTTCTTTTAACCGGCCCGGCTCCAACACCGCATCCGGACGGAATCAGGGAACAACCTGATGAATGGCAGGGAAATCCGGAAAACTAAACTGAATTTTGTACCCATGGCTATCATCCTTCCCTTTTTAGAAAAATACTCGTCAGGTGTGAGGGAACTTATTCTTCCCATCCAGCAAATTGAATTTGGTGTGCCGGTTACCATTGAAGACCAGCCCGATTTGTTAGAGATCAATAATTTTTACCAGCGCGGTAAAGGAAACTTCTGGGTTGCCATTGAAGGAGAACAGGTTGTTGGAACAATAGGCCTGATCGATATCGGCCATCATTCCTTAGCACTCAGAAAAATGTTTGTGCATGCCGCCTACAGGGGAAAAACTTCAGGTATCGGTAAACAATTGCTGGACACGGCATTGGAATGGTCCCGGAATAACGGGATCCGTAAAATTTACCTCGGAACTGTAGAGCAACTGGTTGCCGCAAGGCGTTTCTATGAAAAAAACGGATTCATTGAAGTGGCTAAAAATTCACTTCCGGACTATTTCCCAAGAATGGAAGTGGATACCAGGTTTTACATGATCAGCCTGTAACCTGCTCTGTGGGCAGCTTTAACAAAGAGAAGAAATCTGCTTCGGACAATTCTTTCAGTTGACCGGGAAGCAGGTCCCCTAATTCAAGGTCTTCGATAGAAATCCTTATCAGTCGCAACACTTTATGTCCCGATTCGTAGCACATTTTCCTGACCTGCCTGAACTTGCCTTCCGTTAATGTAATGGTGATCCAGGAATTCCGGATGGATGGATGCAGGATATAACCACCCGCGGGATCAAAAAGATCCGCTGGTTTTTCAACCCTTTTTACCTGGCAGGGTCTGGTGTTGTAAAAGCCCCCACCCTTGCCCTTGATTTCAAGACCTGCACGCATCTTTTCGATGGTCGCTTCAGAAATAACCTCCCGCACCTGCACCAGGTAGGTCCGGTTGTGCATCACCTCACCCTGGAAAAGCAGGCGGGTTATTTTTTTATTGGTGGTAAGTAATAATAAACCTTCCGAATCACCGTCAAGCCTGCCAATGGCATGTGTACCCTCCGGAAAGCTGAATTCAAGGTCTGACAACAATTGTACATTATCCGGACTCACAAACTGTGAGACCATTCCATATGGCTTATTCAGCACAAAATAGCGGTGTGGCAATATCGGATTGGATTCCATGCATCAAAAGTAATCTTTCCCTTACTAACAGGAGCTATTGGCGGCAACCACCCATTCAGCCGACGCAACCGAATAAAGCGATTTGAATTAACTTTACCTCATACCGAAACCAAATATGGAAATGGACGTAAAAACCGAAAACAATTTAAACAAGGACCTGATATTGCGTGAACGGCTGGCCCTGGAGCGTACCATTATGACCAACAATACCACGCTCCTGGCATTTATCAGAACCTCGCTATATTTTGCGATAGCCGGGCTTACACTGAACAATCTCTTGTCCATCAGGTATGGATCGGTCATTGAGGCTACCTGTTGGTCTTTATCCGTGATCATATTATCCGTCGGTATCAAAAACTACTTTGTCCAGAAGAAAAAAATTAAAGACAGCGAAAAACATATCGGTGATTATAAACTGGAATGGGAAGGGGGTAAAAAGAAATGAAGAATATTCTGATTGCAGGGGCCGGCCTCAGCGGATTAACCCTGGCCTGGAGGCTGCGAAACAAGGGATATGAAGTGAATATCCTGGAAGCTGCTGACAAAGCCGGAGGTCGTATACAAACCGTAACATTGAATGGCGACACACCGGTGGAAATGGGTGCCACCTGGTTTGGCGAAAAGCATGTGAACCTGCTGTCACTGCTGGGGGAGCTGGGCATCGGGAAATTCCAGCAATACGATACCGGGATCGCCCTGTTTGAATCAATGAGTTTTGTTCCTGCCCAGCACTTTGATATCCCGCCTGCGGAAGAACCCACTTTTCGCATCCAGGGAGGCACATCAACCATCATCCATACACTTCTTGAAAAAATCGGGAGTGAACGCCTATTCCTGAATACCGCCGTTAAAAGAATTGAGGAACAGGATGGAAATCTTGTAGCCTGGGATAACCATCACCGTGAGTGGAAAGCCGATGCAGTTGTATTAACCATTCCTCCGCGCCTGCTTGTTAATACCGTAAGCTTCTCTCCGGAATTGCCCGGGCAACTGTCAGGCATCATGCAGTCAACCCATACATGGATGAGTGAGTCCGTCAAATTCGGCCTGGCATTTGAAACGCCTTACTGGCGAAACAACGGGTATTCCGGAACAGTGTACAGCCAGGCGGGCCCGGTGGTTGAAATGTACGACCACTGCAGTTTTAAGGGAGATGCTTATGCGCTGAAGGGATTTTTAAGCGGATCGGTGCAACACCTGGATGAAGCGGAAAGAAAGCAACAGGTAATGGACCAGTTAAAAAAATTATTTGGTAACAATGTACCCATGAATGGAGACTATATTGACAGGATCTGGAGCAGGGAAAAATTTGTTCACTATCCATATGACGGGTATATCATCCCACACCAGAATAACGGGCACTCCATATACCGGCAGGCATTTATGAACGGGAAACTATGGATAGCGGGAACAGAAACCGCGCCAGCATTTCCGGGTTATATGGATGGTGCCGTTACAGCCGCAAATTCTATTGCCGGCCGGCTTTAAGCTGGTTTCTACCGGGGTTTAGCCCTCAGGTACTGATCGGGCCATTTGACATCCACGCCCAGTTCATGCGCAGCCATCAGGGGGAAATAAGGGTTTCGTAATATTTCCCTGGCCAGGAAGACCAGGTCTGCATGCCCGTCCTCCAAAACAGCTACAGCCTGTTGCGCATCAGTAATCAAACCAACAGCGCCAGTCATGATACCGGTTTTACGTACGGCGGAAGCAAGGTGCACCTGGTAACCCGGAGCCAATGGAATTTGCGCATGAAAAACATTTCCCCCGGAAGAGCAATCAACCAGGTCAATTCCCCTTTCCTTTAACTTGCCCGCGAGTTTAACCGAATCATCAACAGACCATCCATCCGTTGTCCATTCTGTGGCTGAAATGCGCACCAGTAATGGCAATTCCGGCGGCCAGACAGTTTTTATGGCATCGATCACTTCGATCAGCAGTCTTGTCCGATTTTCAAAAGAACCGCCATATTTATCTTTCCGGTGATTGCTGAGCGGGGAAAGGAATTCATTCAGCAGATACCCATGCGCCGCATGAATTTCAAGCACCCTGAAACCAGCCAGCAGCGCGCGTTTTGCAGCAGCAGTAAAATCAGCGGCCACTTTTGCGATATCACGTTCATCCATAGCTGCAGGAGCCAGTTCATCTTCCTTGAATGCAATGGCGCTCGGTGCCACCGTTAGCCAGCCACCAGCTTCCGGAGGAATTTGCGTACCACCCAGCCAGGGCACCGTATGAGAAGCCTTTCTTCCTGCATGGGCCAACTGGATGCCACAAACGGAGCCCTGCTGATGGACAAAATCAACAATGCGCTTCAAACCCGGGATATGGTCATCACTCCAGATACCCAGGTCACCGGGAGTAATCCTTCCTTCCGGTGAAACCGCATTGGCCTCCATAATGATCAACCCCGCCCCGCCTACAGCCCTGCTGCCAAGATGCACCAGGTGCCAGTCATTGGCATAACCATTCTCGGCTGAATACTGGCACATGGGCGATACCACGATCCTGTTCTTCAGGGTTACGGATTTGATGCTGAGAGGCGTAAATAGCACTGACATATTTTGCCTTTTGAACATTAAAGGTATATATGATTTCCGACAGAAATAATGTTGACCGATGTCATTGACTGGAACAGCCTTTAATAGCATATTTGAAGTTTAATTGAACAGCCATGTCAAACGATCTCGAATTACTTGCCTCAGAACTTAACCGGATTGATGAATTTATGGTCAGGGCAGAACATGATTTCCATAACCAGCTCGAAAAAGTGCATCCTGCCCAGTATAAAAACGCCGTCAACCTGCTTCATTACCTGGCTCTCAGAAGCCAGGATATCAGGGAACTGCAGGACGCGCTTCATGCGGCAGGGCTCTCCTCCATGGCCAGCTCTGAAAGCCATATCAGGGGGCAGTTGCTGGCCATTGCTCAACGCCTTGGGTTGCAGAAAGAAATCCCGGAAAATGTTTTCAGCTATGAAACCAGCAAACAATCCTTTGCGAGGAAATCGGCTGAGCTGTTCGGAAAGAAAGAATCAGATGCCGTTCCCTATATCATGGTCACCTTTGAAAGCAGCCTTGCAGATGATTATGAAAAAGTGAAGAACCTGCTGCAATCGGGAATGAATGTGGCGCGGATTAATTGCGCCCATGATGATGAAAGTGCCTGGTTCAGGATGATCCAGCATGTGAAGCGCGCTTCAAAAATAACCGGACTCGATTGTAAAATTTACATGGATCTCGCGGGACCGAAAATCCGGACCATCATCAGGGACAAAGGCAAACTGGAAGTAAAAGAAGGGGAAGCGATATTCCTGACGGACGAGGAACATTTGCAGGACGGAAAACAAACCGTTGGCTGCACGGTTCCGGGCATTACTGACCAGTTGACGGTGGGTGATACGGTATTGTTTGATGATGGACTGATTGAAGCAAGGGTGGAGAAAATAGAAGCAGAAAGAGCAAGGCTTATGGTACTCAGGGTATCTTCCAAAAAACCCTTTATCAAAAATGAGAAGGGCATCAATTTTCCGGAGACATCCCTTTCCATGCCGGCCCTTACCGAATATGATATCAAATGCCTGCCATTCATATCCAAACACGCTGACATTGTAGGATATTCTTTTGTCCGACATACCACCGACCTGTTGCAATTGCAGGAGGCATTGGGCAGGAATAAAAAATTATCCCTTGTCATCAAAATTGAAACACCGGAAGCCGTTAAAAACCTGCCCTCACTTTTGTTTTGCGGTATGCGTGAGGAGAACATCGGTGTGATGATCGCGCGCGGGGACCTGGCGGTGGAAATCGGTTTTGAAAGGATGAGTGAGATCCAGGAAGAGATCCTCTGGATCTGTGAAGCGGCGCACGTTCCGGTGATCTGGGCCACCCAGGTACTGGAGAACCTGAACAAATCAGGGGTTGCCACCCGGTCTGAAATAACCGATGCAGCCCATGCAGCCATGGCCGATTGCGTAATGATCAATAAAGGCACCCATATCATCAGGACCATGGAAACCCTGAAGGATATCCTGATGAGAAGCGGTGGCCATCATGCCAAAAAAAGATACACTTTCAGGCCCCTCGCCATTGCCACCAGGTTTATGACCCGCTGACAATCAGCGGCCGCCTGCCTGTTTGAGTGTCAACAGGACTTCCGGAGTGATGTTTCCGAATAGGGATATGCCTGCCGCACCATTATTCAACGCATTGCTGATGCCCTGGTGCAGCTCATCCATGTTCTCAAAATCAGGCAGGAAAAGCCCCGCGTACAAGGGGAATTTCCCTGAAAGGAAATGCACCCCTTCCTGCACAGCATCACCTATCCATTTCAGGTCTTCCTGGTAGAACTTATGGTAGATCATCGGGAAGACTGCGTCGAGGTTCCAGTTGGTCCAGTCCTGGCGAACAATCCTGCGCGCCACTTCGGGGGTTGGAAAAACTGCAGCGCTTATCCATTTACGTTGTTTTTTAGTTGTCTCCGCCAATTCGTTCACCACATTGTTGATGGCATTATATCGAAACAGGCGCCAGGACAACACTGCATCGGGATAGGGCAGCTCAAGCGGATCCTTGCCGGAGATTTTTTTGTATTTATCACGGCAGGTCTGGCAATAACAGAAATCAAAAGCAGGCAATTCCTTTTGTTGCACCAGGTTATACTTTTGCCATAGATTCAGCGGCAGTATCACATCGCAGAACCTGATATAATCAAGGTGAAGGCCATCGATATAATCTTTTGAGAGAATCTGTTCAGCTTCCTTTTTCAGGTATTCCAGCACTTCCGGTTTGGAGGGACAAAGCCACCGGTAGTATCCCACATAAGGCGGTTGATCAATGCAGGATTTACCCTCCCTGGAAACAGCGTACCAATCGGGGTGTTTTTCCATGAGCTCCTTCACCCCCTTATTCATGGTCCAGTTCCAGCGATGGGCTTCCAGTTGCTGTTTTTTGGCTGCACGGAAATGTTTCTCACTGTCTGCTTCAAATAAAACGCCGCGGATACCTGCATCCTTGTAGGCTGCATAACGTTTGTTCAATTCTTCAACAGTATCCCTGGCATCCGGGTTCACCCAAACCCAATGCTTTGCTTCCTTTTTTGAAACGGAATGTCCTGTTCCGGATGCCTTTAAAACAGATGGCAATAAAGGTGCTGCTGCTGTCAAAACACTGTTCCGGATGAATTTTCTCCTGTTATTCATGTTCGATGATTAATCTATAAAATGTATGATCCCCCAATATTGCGGCTGGTGCATATCTATCAAACCCTGGGGTGACCAAACCCAATTGTTTTCATTCAGGAATTTTCCATCCCTGGTTTTTCTTTTGCGATAGGATTTTCCATCCATATCCAGCGTCCATTGAACGCGGGAAAAATTGATCCGCCAGTGGAGACCGGTTTTCGGATGGCTGATGCGTCCCGGTCTTTCAAGATCTTTATAGGGGATGGCCATTTCCACCATCCAGCCTGTATCCCTGTCGCGGTTATCATTCAGGGTTCCCTTCAGTGCAACGGCGCTTTGCAAGCGGACTGAATTCCATTGCAGCTCCGCATGACCACCCTTTTTATAGGGCTTATTCATAAACAGGTCCATCACGGTACCCAGGGCATTTATTTCGTATTCAAAGTATTGTTGCTGATCGTTATTGGGGTCCAGGAAAACTTCAAAATCATGGTCCCGGTAAATGATGGCATCCCTGGCGGTGAGTGTTCCCCAGAGATGTGGTTCTTCCATCTCAGCCAGTATGTAGAGGTGATTTTCATCCCACAACATTTTCACCTTTGTTTTATACAGCGGCTGGGGTCTTTTACTGCCTTCAATATCTACAAAGAAGGAGGACCATGCTGCATGATCCCAGGCCGGATCTGTTTTACCGTCAATCTTCAACGGTGAAGCCGCTTTTCTCACATCATACCGCAATGGCAGTGAAGCAACCGGATGCACCTGCGCCGCAAGTTCCGGCGACAGTCCCAGGATCAAAAATAGAATCTTCAGTTGTTTCATATATCCTGTCATGAAACATAAATTTAGCGCAACAACCCTATGGCCAGTACTTTAAATTTACCCGATAAAAACTACCGTTCATCAAATTTTAAATAATTCTGCATAAGAGCCTGCAACATTCCGGGGTGCATACCACTCAATCTGGAAAAAGAAAAATGAAAGTTATCGGTGCCTGGCTCGCTTTAATACTGCTCCTAAGTTTTGTTTCATGCAGAAAGGACCATGAGGTGGTTATACCTCCCCAAAAGGGCCTTATATCAGTAAATTTAGCTGAGCAGTACCTGGGTGCAGCGCAGGTGGATTCAGCCATTGCGACCTGGACAGTTGGGGAGGAAAAAAACCAGGTCCGTATGCTGGTAAGAAATGACTCGTTGATTGCGGAACTGGGACAGTTCCGGGAAGGTAATGGAACGCTAATCATTCAGGTTTTTTCCAATAAAAAATTCGGCAATCAATATAAATCACACTGGCTCTTTCAGACAACCACCCAAATTAACAGGAAAAAGGACCTGGGATTTGAGGGGCCAGCCAGCTTTTTCGATACCAGTTGGAAACCGCGTGTTGATTTGACTGATGCGATCGGGCATCGCGCAATCCTCGGAATGCGGCCGGATGATGCTTATTTTAAAATTGTGGGTGTAGGTCCGGAGGTAAAGTCCCTGACAGTTGACAAGAGTTACTGGAAAACAACCGGAGGAGTTCAGCTGGCAGGACAAGGAATCTGGAAATGCAGGAATGCCTGTACCGACAGTTCGGGCAATGTTGAAAATGATGAGTACTTTAAAATGATGCCGGACCGCATGAAAAATGCCCCATGGAATCATATTTCCCTGATCGTATTGTATGAAACAAATCCGACCGGAATGGGCTGGCTGCTTACCCTGGAGTTTGAGCCCTGATGGTATGCCGGCCACACTACCCGTATTGAATTGATTTGTAACTTTCCGGGCATGAAACCATACGTCATATGCCATTCGCTGGGTTCTGTTGACGGAAAGATCAAACAGAACATCTGGGGTTATAAGGACCACCACAAATATTTTGAAGAGCCTGCAGCAAAGATCAAAGCCGATGCCTGGCTGGTAGGAAGGGTGACCATGCAGGAATTCTCCAGCAAGAAAAAACACACCCTCAAAAAAGGAAGGGTCAATATTCCAAAAGAAGATTTTGTCGGACAGTATTCCACCAAAACCTTCGCGGTAGTCATTGATCCTTCGGGAAAATGTTTATGGGATACCAATATGGTCTCCACGGAGCATGTTATAGAAGTACTGACAAAAAAGGTTTCCACAGCCTACCTGGATCACCTGCGAAGTAAGAATGTCTCCTATATTTTTGGGGGGGAAGAATCGCTGGACCTGGAGCTGGTACTGGAAAAGCTAAATACACTCTTTGGCATCAAACGGGTACGCATAGACGGAGGTGGCCATGTAAACGGATCCTTCCTGAAAGCCGGGCTGATTGATGAATTCAGTTTCGTGCTCGCTCCAATTGCAGATGGAACAACTGGCTCACTGACCGTATTTGAAGTGGAGGAAGGTTACGGAAAAAGAAAAGCCACCAGGTTGAAGCTGAAATCGGTTAAGAAGATCTTTGACGATTTTCTCTGGATCAGGTATATGGTGGATAAAAATAAAAGGTCTTAGCAATAATAACCCCGGATGGATTTTCCGGGGTTATTTATTCAAGACGACTGATTCGTACAATACTTACACATTTCCATACACATTGGACTGCCCGCCGTCAATGGCGATCGTTTGTCCGTTTACGTAAGACGCATCTTCACTCAGGAGAAAAGCCACCACTTTGGCCACTTCCACCGGCAATCCAAGTCTTTTAGTGGGATTAGCCTTTGCATATTCAGCTTCTGCCTTTTTAGGATCAACCGGATCAATTTGGCGGAAAGCCTCAGCTACCATTGGTGTAAGGATAGCACCGGGTGCAATGGCGTTTGTATTGATACCATCCCTTCCATATTCCAGGGCGGCATTCTTGGTCATTCCCGAAACTGCGTGTTTGCTGGCAACATAAGGTGTCTGGTTAAGGACGCCGCGGATACCACCAACGCTGGCAACGTTTACGATTTTTCCGTATTTCTGTTTTTGCATAACGGGAATAACATAACGCATGCCATAGTAAACACCCATCAGGTTGATATCGATCACTTTTTTAAAAATGTCTACATTATATTCTGTGATGGAAGCCTGTCTTCCTTCAATGCCGGCATTGTTGTAAAACCCGTCGATGCGTCTGAATTGCTGAACGGTTGCATCCACGAATTTTTTTACAGCTGTTTCCTGCGACACATCTGCAAGGGTGGTAATCAGCTCCAGTTCGGGATGAGCTTTCAGCAATTGTTGCCTGGCAGATTCCAGGGCTTCGGCGTTAAAATCCACGAGGGACAGTTTTGCACCCTGCTGGGCAAACTCCTCAGCAGCGGCCAGGCCAAGTCCCATGGCGGCTCCTGTAATCAGTATTACTTTTCCGTTTAAGTTGCTCATGATTTGATGTTTTATATGATCAGACAAATTTTCCCGCCAGGCCCATAACATTGCCCATTATCGGGGCAGTATTCCAGTCAACCAGCGGAGCTATTTCAACTGGTTAAAGTTCCAACATTTATCTATTCATCTGCTTAACCCATGTTTATAAATCTTCATCAGTTTCCGGAAAGATGTCTACGGATGCGACTGAGTGACGGAGCTTTGATGCCAAGGTAGGAAGCTATCAGGTATTGGGGTATCCTGTTTACCAGTCCGGGATTTTGGCGGGCAAATTCCTTGTAACAGGTTTCGGAGTCGGTACTGATTGTTTTCGCCAGCCGGTTCTGTACTTCAATAAACGATTGTTGGGTAAGCATCCGGATAAACTTTTCAATTACCGCGATGGAACAGGCTTTTTCATAATTGCCTTTGTCCAGTTTCAGCAAGGTAAGCGGTTCAAGGGCTGCTACTCCAAATTGAGTGGGGCCGCCGGATAAAAACCCATAGAGGTCGCCGGTCCAGTTACCTTCTATTGAAAATTGTACAGCATGCCTGGCGCCATACCTATCGGTAAAATAAGTATAACAGGCACCATGCACCACAAAATAGATCTGACCGGTTCTTTTGCGCTCTTCCACAAGCAGTTCCCCTTTTCGGAAAGTGGAACTATCCATGAGTTCAAAAAACTTCTGAACCTCGCCGGCTGAAACCTGTTGATGTATGGTAGTGCCGATATTCTGTTTCAGCAGCTTCAGCATATTTTCACTGTTACCTATTTCCATATAAACCGGCAGATTGCTGCCCGCAGGATTTACTCCAATACGTAATACAAACCGATGAATGCAATGGTGATGGCGATAGACGTTAACCCGTAAAGAATAGCACCATACAGTTCAGGCACAGGGTTTAAAATGCTCAAAATGCAACTGATAAATCCGATCATTGAACCAATGCCCATAAAGATGAAACCAGTAAACTGCCTTTTGGCATATTTCACTTTTTTAAATTCCTTTAAGTGGATGGCAATGGATTCTTCGTCATGGCCAAGCGCCACCAGATGTTCCTGTATTGTATCAATATTTAATTTGTCAGCAATCCATTGCTGGATGGTGGCCGTATTAACGGAAGGGCTGAAAGACATGGCAAACGTTTTAAATTGTCCCTTTTCGGAGGGAAACCAGGTTATCAAGATAGGGTATTTTTTACTTTTTTTCTGGTGTTTTTTGGGGTTATTATATAGTCTAACATTAATCAAGTTCTTCGGAACCGGTAAGACAGCAATACCGGCGGAAGTGTACCGAACAGAATAGGGCAGATGCAAAAACAAAGGCAAACCTTCAAACTTTGTAATGCCGGAAACAAAAATTGCGGGATCTATTCCGGTGAATATATCCCACCTCCGGTAGTTCATGGAAGATATCCCCCACACGGCCTAAGGCGATGCCAGCAGCAGTTGCCTTTGTTCGGTGGATATTTCAGCAAAACTCACAACTTTATTCCGGAGCAATATGACTTATAAAATTCAAAGGGATTTTAGTACCCAAAATGCTGCTGTTCATAAAGGCCTGCTTTTGAAAACAAAATTTTTATATACCGTTTGGTATTTTTTGTATCCTTGTACAGAGCATGGATAAAATAACTTCAAAATCGGAACGGACAAAGCAGTTCATTATGGAACGTACGGCCCCCGTATTCAATGAAAAGGGATATGCGGGAACGTCGTTAAGTGACTTAACAAATGCAACGGGGTTAACTAAAGGTAGCATTTACGGAAATTTTGAAAATAAGGACGAGGTTGCCCTTGCCGCATTTGATTACAACTTTAGTTGCATAACGAGTTATATTAGGGAAAGAGTTTCAGCGACTGATAATTCTATCGAACGCTTACTGGTGTATCCAACTGTTTACCGTGGCTTTATGAAAATTCCATTTTTAAAAGCAGGTTGTCCAATCTTAAATACTTCCACAGAAGCAGACGACACTCATCCGAAATTGAAAGAACGAGCAGCAAACGCATTAGCATTGTGGAAAGCATCCGTTGAAAACCAGGTCAAAAGAGGTATTCAAAGAAACGAAATTAAGCCCGACACCGACCCAAGAGAATTTGCAATCATTTTACTGTCGCTGATAGAAGGAGCAATCATGCAAGCGAAGGTTACAGGAAAAATAGCGGAATTAAAAATTGCCATGAACTATTTGGAAAAACTCATTCAAGGACTAAAAGCGTAATATTATCTTAAGCACAAATGCACCTTCTGGCAGATTTTGACAGCATGCAATGAATGATGTTATTATCATAAACCATTGGCTATGGTCAACCACAAGCTGATACTTATCAATCTCCTGAATGGTTTATGACTTCGCCACCAGCTGCAATTTCAAAATCATTGAATCAGGCAGGCCCGTCTGTTATCGATACGATTGTTATAAAATTAACAAAGCCTATGTTGATGTGAGTGTAGATAAACAAAAAATCCCCGGAATCTCTGAAAACAAAATCAATATCTGCGACGCTGCGGTCATTTGTAACGGTGGTGCTGGAGGAACAGCAATGATTATTCAGAATATATACAACGTCATGTTTTTAATGCTTAAGAATGATTATGGAGCCATCTCTGGCTATGGGATGATTCAGCGAAAGGAGGATGCGGAATAAATGATAGCCATGTGTGCAGAACTTGTGTTAATGCCGAACTCCTTGTCAGCGTATGCAGACCAGAGCCGAACTTTGTGAAATAAGATTAATTCAAAACTGAATCTTCAGGAACTTTACCTAATTGTCTAACAGGTCGTCATTATTAATCTTCTTTTGACCTATGTATCTATTAGTAGCCTTCCCAAAGTTGAAAGTTATTGAAATGCCATACGACCGAAGGTCCAGGTAGTTTTTAAATGTTTGTCGATACCCTTTGACCATTATGGCAGCCCTTCTGATAGAATTGTCATATAGAAAATCGTTCATATTAAGGGAAAAATGAAGTCGATTATTGAAAAGCCGTTTTGAGAGTGTAAACTGAGTTGACGATTCTGCCGGTGTAATTCCCTGAAGTAAAACACCTCCGCTACGGAAAGAGTAAGAAGCGCTGGCAACGATTTTCTTGGGAAGACTACAGAAAACTGTAAAATCTCCGCTCACTATCCAACCGCTATTACTTAATTCTTGGTTTTTCAAGCCTGAATGCGTTACCTGGATATTTGAAGATAGTCTTATTTTTTTGACAGAGGCAATGGACAGACTGGATGTAAGTCCGTAATCTAATCCTTTACCTAAATTAACAAAAGTAGTAATCGTAGTATCTCCGCCTAGTCCTTCAAATACTGCTTGAATTAGATCACTTCTTTTTGTCGAAAATATTGAGAGATCCCAGTTGTTAACCTTTTTAAAGGGGCCGCTCACACTAAACGAGAAGTGATCAGACTTTTCAGGTAACAAATTAGGGTTGCCTATGCGAATATTCAAAGGATCCCTGTTGTCTCGAAAAGGATCTAAATAGTAAATACCAGGGCGCTTAAATCTTCTGGAATAGACCAGACGAATGATCCCTGATTTAATTCTCCGGCTCAGGGTTATGCTAGGTAATAGATTTGCATAGCTGCGATAAACCGTTTTGGATGCAATGTTCTGAAAGTAAATATTATCTCTAGTGTATTCAGCTCGTACTCCGGGCTGAATTATATAGATTTTCGTTAGTGGAACGTGCATCAGATAGTAACCGGAAAGAAGTCTGGTATTGCCATCTAGATTCGGTTGTGTTGAAAGATTACCTGAAGGGACATAACCGTTTGTAGTGCTATCGTAGGAAAAGTATTCGTTCATTGCATTGTAGTCCCGCAAAAGGTATTTGATCCCATATTCTAGTCTGAGTTTTTGTCCGGCAGGGTGTACCATACCAGCCTGAAAGGAATATTCATCAAAATGCGATTTGTTTTTGTTTAGGTATTGTACTTGAGGAGCGCCACTTAATTTAGTGGTATAAATGTCTACCCGATTTGTTCTATTATTCGTCTGTAAGGCGAAGGAAAGCTCTCCTCTATTTTTCATTTTCCTGGAGTAGTCAATATAATTCATGATTATTCTGGAAGACGATTCGTTATCGCTGTAAAGCTTATATTCACTTCCCGGCACCGTGTTCCCAGCTTTCACTCTACTGTATTCGGTGGAGAGCCCATTGTAGTAAGACGGCAAAGTCACGCCTGAGCTATATGTCAACCGGCTTGTGCTGTCCAGGTCATATTTGAAAGAAAGATTGGCAAAGGGGTTGTGAGCGGAATTCGTTCCTTCCCTTTGTTGATTGAATTGTTCATCATTCATGGTTGCGTCGTTCCAAATTTCACTTTTGTATCCAGTTCTTTTGTAGTAATTGTAACCACCATTAATTGTTAAAGAAAGTTTTTTCCGCTTCATACTATAAGATCCGGATAAGTTCTTGTAATTCGGAAGGGCTAGGGAGCCTGTGAAGGAGCCATAGCTGCCCTTCCAGTTTTCTTTGGTAACAATATTGACAACCCCTTCAATTACCTCACCTTCGTACTTGGCCGATGGGTTTGAAATGACTTCCACTTTTTTAATCATTTCAGAAGGAATGGTGGATAAAACATGGTTGGAAGTAATAGGCTTTCCGTCCAGAAAAACAATAATATTCTTCTTGCCGTTGATGGAAATTGTGTTGTCATTGGAGACGAAAAGCTGTGGAACGATTCTTAGAAGCTCTATTGCTTTAGGTGCTAATCTAGCGTCTCTTTCATTTATAGTGAATGTATTCTTGTCTACGGAATAGCTTGTTTTGGCACTCGAAGATATTGTTACTCCCTGTAAAGCTTTTATATCTTGATCAAGGTATATTACTATATCACGGATCTCTCCGAATACTGTATCTACATATTGACTAAATCCAACGGCAGATACCACCACTTTGTAAACTGAATCTTGCTTCGCAGATAACTTAAAAGCGCCTCTTTCGTCGGTCATGCTTCCACCAATAATCTCACCTGAACTCTTGGCATATACTACTATAGATGCATTGGCAATGGCCTTCAGGTTTTGTTTTTCTTTAACCACACCCGAAAGCCTTAGTCTTTTGCCTGATTGTGACTTCACAGACATGCTAAATACAAATAAAATTGCGACCAGTATGACTCTTAACATCAGGCTCATAATTCAGATTACCGATTTGCCCTCGCATCATTTTGTTCACCTTTCAGGCATGCGAGTGGAATGATTGTAAAAATAATGTTGAAAACAATATGTACAGGGTAATTTGTTTTACCAAGTATGCCACCACAGGCGCAGGGAACATTGTCATAAAGACTAACCAGCGCAACCAGGTAGACAGAGAAAATGGCCATGATAAAAAATGTCAGGTATAATCCTGCCACTTTTGTGGCGTCAATGATTAATAATGCGACGGCAACTAATTCAATTGCCGGAATGAAGTATGAGAAAAAAGGAATTAAGGATAAGGGCAATAAGGGCGATTGGCCCATTTGAGCACGAAAAAGCTCCAAATTGGAAAGTTTAGCTATTGAAGCATAGGCGAACATCAAAATGATCAGGATAACACCTACCTGCGATAGTTTTTGTTTCATTTAAAGTAGATATTATAAGTGATAAATTGAGATTTTTTTGCCCTGCAATAAGAAAAGGTGGTTATCTGTTACAAATACATCGGTAATATATTTCCCATCCTCTTTTGGTGCAAAGATTGTGCGGATATAATTTCCATTATGCGTAGAATATAGGTCAATAAAATCACCTTCGCTGCGTTTGTAATTATCCGACTCTGATACAGCATTGGATACTACAAAAAGGTGATCTGAATTTGCTGAACCGGCCCTGTTAAAGGCTTTTGATTTTCGGTTGATCGTGAACTTTCCACCACTTTTAATAACATGGGGAGGTCTGTCGTAGCCATCTATTGTCTTACCCGCCACCAACAATTTCCCACTGGTGTCAAAGGCCGCAAACTTTCCCATATGATATAGTACGTGGAAAATCTTATTTCCATTGAAAGCCCTTCTCATAAAACCATCTGTAGCGAACCCTCCATCGTTGTATTGGTGATATGGACTTTGGAGGGGCACTTGTTGACCAGATGCCAAATTTAGCAAGGCAAAACTGTTGTCTAATGTTTTGTCGTCGAGCTTTTGAATAAAATAATCCTTTTTTCCTGCTTTCACAATTCTGTCCACGCCCTTGACTGAATACTTTTCTATCGGATAATATTTTCCTTTTTGATAGGTGGCTATTTGTTTTTGTTTTATATCTGTAATGTTAACCTGATTTGATTCAGCGGTCAAATCATCAATCATTTGAATCGATCCATATTGCTGATTAGGTGCCGTCATTATAGAACCCACACTAAACTGGACCGGCCGTGCAGATACGACACCCTTATTACCATCATAAACAAAAAGCAATGAATCCGCAAAATATATCCTGGAAGGCGCTCCTCCCGTAAGTTCAATTTCAGCAATTTTGTTTCCAATTATCATTGTATTTCTTTTGAACTTAAAAATGATTGCCTCACTTCTTTTGTTATAAGAGTAAAAGGCCATGATCATGCTGATAGCGACGATACTAAGGAAAAGCAACGGTAATATTTTCTTTTTTAAGAGCATGGAATAGCTAGGTTATTCATTATGAAACTTTTGGATATAAGGCATATTGCCTGCCATCCTAGTGAAATAAAATGCAAGCTATTGGGTGATAACCAACAGCTTGCTTTAGTGTTACTTAGTTCTCAATTATGACCGTCATGTACCAAGTGTTCCCGGCTGTATCAGTGCAACATTTGGCTCCGCCACCACCACAGGTGTCGAGGTTGCAATCTTGGGGTACGGTTGCAAAAGCAGACAGGCTGATAGCGATGGCTGCAAAAGCTGTGAACAATTTCGCTTTCATAAAAATTATTATTATAATTATAATGGAGCTCCTCTTTTTGCCTCCAGGCAGGGCATACAGCAATTTCCCTTTCCATTGCGCAATAGAATAACTTTACTTAAATATTATTTTCGGTAGAACTCATCAAGGGGATTTGAATTTCATTAGCTGATTAGTCGTTTCCAAAAAAATTAAATAAATCACCCATTATACCGGTCAGTGTAATGGTCGATGTTGTAGTATCATTATTAGCCAGCCTATCGGTTGGGTGATTTTCGACATTAGTGAAATTAAAAAGCACCTTAGGCTCCAGGGATAATAAATTTACTTCTTCAGCTTTCATACTTAATGTAATTTCATTGAAAATAGAGGGCTGAAATAGGTTGGTCAAATCAGTTACACCAACCGCGTCATTCTCGTTACCAAGGCTGATATTTCTATATACATTATAAATTTATATTATGTATCTATGTTGTGGCTGAGGACATTATCGTACCATATCCTAGGCTGGATGGCTTTCATTCTATATGAAGTCACATTCGTCACTGTTATTCTTGGCAGTAAAAGTGACAGTTCAATTCTTCTCGGCTATATACTTCCTTATTTGATTAATATTGGTCTGTTCTATTGCCACGCCGATATTAGTCTAAAGCCGCTTTCCAACATAACTGTCAAACGCCTGGCTTTGGCTTCGATCCTAATTGTTCTTGAACTCATGGTCTACTGCTTGATTATGAGTTTAATTGGATCTCTAGCGGACACTGGATTTATTCGAATAGCGAACGGAACATTAGATGTTGATCGGATGAAATTTTTTAAACAATTGTGGCGAGGCATCTATTTTATTAGCTTTAGCACTGCTTTTTGGTTTGCCAGAAAGGCTTATATTACGGAAAAGAAAATTCTTCAATTAGAAAATCTTACATTAGCTAATGAAGCGGAGAAAACTAAGCTAGAGCGGAACATGGCGGAATTGGAGAATGCATACTTACAAACGCAGATTAATCCACACCTGCTATTCAACACTCTGAACTTTTTGTACAGCACCATGAGGAGTAAATCTCCTGATAACTCAGATGCTGTGCTGGTACTGTCAGACATTATGCGATTTTCACTAAGAAAACAGGAACAGGACAAAAAGATTCCGTTGCAGGAAGAGGTGGACCAAATTAGGAATATCGTCAAGTTAAATCAGTATAGGTTTAATCATAAGCTACATGTAACCGTTGAAGTTGCTGGAGACCATCAACAGGTGAGAATTATTCCGCTACTTCTGCTGCCTTTTGTAGAGAATATTTTTAAATACGGGGATTTGCTGGATCTAGAGTGTCCTGCTAGGATTACCGTTTCCGTTACTGCTAATCAACTATTGTTTGAAACTTTTAACAAAGTCCGAAAGAGTTCTTTTCCAAGCCATGGAATTGGACTGGCAAACGTCCGGAAACGATTAGAAACCTACTATGTTGGCCGATTCCAACTGGATTTGAAGGAAACGGGGGATAATTATTTGGTAACTTTAATGATCAAATTTCGGTAGGATATGATTACCTGTTATATTGTTGACGACGAGTATCACGCCATCACAGTACTGGTTGAATATATTCAAAAAACTCCAGGCTTGAAACTGGCCTCCTACCGAGAAAACCCGTTGGAAGCATTCCAAGAATTCCAGGAGAACGGCTTCCCCGATGTTGTTTTTTTGGATATAGATATGCCCCAGCTCTCCGGTCTGGACCTAGCAGGTCTTATAGGAAACAACAGTTTAATCATATTTACTACGGCATTTGACCATTACGCCATGAACGCTTTTGACAAAAATGCACGGGACTATTTGTTAAAGCCAATCTCTTATGAACGATTTCTTTTGAGCGTTCAGCGGATTTTTAGTCACATAAAAACTAAACAACCCTCAGAAGGTGATCAGGATTTTTTTTTCATTCAAACCGATTCTAAAGGAAAACTCATTAAAGTGAAGTTTGATGATATTTATTACATAGCTGGTCTCAAAAATTATGTTACTGTTTTCACAAACCAAGGTAACCATATTACTTACGTTACATTAAAAAAAATGGAGGATCAGCTACCCTCCAATTTTCTAAGAATTCACAAGTCCTATATCGTCAACATTAACAAAGTTAAATCAGTAGAAGGAAACGAAATACGCCTCGCCGATGGAAAATTCAGAATTGTGATGGGGGCAACTTATAAAAAGACTTTCTTCAACATGATTCAATACAAGACTATTAAATCAGGTGATACTGGATAATGCTTCGATTGTAGTATTATCTACTTGATTTATATGTTGGCGCATTGACAATGTTCTGTACAGGAAATAATAACAGATCATCTCGTACTTCCTTTGGTCTTCATTGAATATCCGGTTGAAGTGCATGTGCAGAAGGTCAGCAATTATTTTTTCGATGGCAATATCTTTCATGATCATTCGTGTTACGAGATCTCTGACTGGTCGGATAAATGCGTCAATGTCTGGTTGAAAAAGTGTAGTTCTGGAACATTCTCCATCGACTACCTCGTGGAAATAATTTTTATACAACTTGTATTCTTTTGCTAGAAGAGTCTTAAGATCTCTGGATGAACCAAATTCCTTAAAAAATACGTTGAACATGTCATTGCAGAATTGCACTTTTTTCCCGTCGTTCCAACCTGCATTACTCAAACATATTTCAGCTGTTCTTACGGCAAACCCGTAAATATACCCAGGATGTTGTCCCTGCCGGATCCATTGCTTGAGAAAATCTTTTACGATGAGACTGCTCCCGTGGAAGATATCCTCTACGCGTACTATGTTGCCAGTTCCGTAGCGAAGAGTTTCCCTGTGATAAATGTCTGATTGAAAGGAGTAGATTTGATTCTGCTTAAGTAAGTCGAGAAAGATGGTATGGAACATTTCATATACCTTTGCCTCCATTCTGTTACAGTATAATACCCTAATACGCAAATGATCCCCTGGGTCTTTGTAACGTAAGAAATGCCATTTTCGGATCGCCCTTATTGTTTTCAATTTGTCCATTGCAGGGAAGATATGGTTTACCAGAATCTGGTTAGCATTTAAGGGATGAACGTATACTTTGAAATAAATCCAATCATAGCCAATGGGGTTTGCTGGCTGAGAGAAAAAAGAAGGCGTATGCGAGAGACCTTTATAAACACTTTCAGTATTATAGAGAGCGGCAATCCATTGTGGAAGGTATGTTTTGCCATAGTTGTCCCTTACATTCATACCGTCATTTAAATATGGAAATTCCTGTAAAATACATTTCTCTTCCGTTCGCAACTCTGATAGCAATAACAAAACATCATCACGTTTAAAGCGATCAAAAACCAAGTAATTATCTCCGCGAATCAAGGCAATGTACCTTGGCATGCCCTCGGATTTTGCAAACTGACTAAAGGAGGCAAATAGATGATTATCTGACTTATCCTTAAAAACTTCAAGATCACTGTCCATTAGATGCCATTCTGCCAATTGCAGAATGGCTGTCTTATACACTACCCGGGGGTAAAAAGATAGACCCGCTAAATAATGTGACAAGTTAAATGCCCCGCCCATACGAAGACCCTGTCCTTGGGCATCACAAAGAAATCTATATATGGGAAGGCTACTTTTTGTATAATTGAACGCTGAGCTAAGTCGCGGGACAATCTCTTTGTTCAGGCGTTTTGAGCGCAATACTATTCGCTCATTCACTACAGAAATCATCAAATCATTTAGCTGGACTTGGTAATGACTTTGTGCAATAGAGGAGGTCAAAACTGGGATTTCAAAATCCCTTACTTGCTCCCTGCGATTGATGTTAGCAAATTTACTCTCACCAAGGTGAGCAATTTCGGCAAACAATATATCCGGATTGAGAGCCTGCTCTTTGGCTGCCATGCTCCGGACCTGCTCATCAAAGGAGGAATTGACTCCTGTGAATCTTCCCAACAAGGAAAGTGCCGACGCACCACCAATGTTTTCGATAACGACACGGTCTTTTAAAGTTCTGAACATAACCGCAATGGATGGCGCATTAATGGAATCCCCTTTCACTGATTCCAACTGATTAAGATCGTTATCAGTGATTATGATTTGTTTCTTGTTATTAGCTTCCATTTGTAGAAGCTTTTTAACTAACAATTGCTGTACCTTATGCCAATGAGCGTTCCTTGAAGGGTCTTTGTTTACCCTCAACTTCTTCTCATAATGATTGAGCCGAAGTGAAGAATTGGTTTCTGCCAAGCCACAATAGTCAATGCCTTTCTCCGGATCCAAGGCTTCCAGCAGAGGAATTTCATTGTCACCAAAACGTTGCTTAAAGGAGGATTTAAACATTTCGAGGGCAGTATTCCTGACTTCTGGTAAGAGACTGCTTAAACTTCGCAAGCCCTTTTGGATGGCGTCCTGATAAGAAAGGCATAGCCCCCCTATATGAATATGTCGTTCTGCTATAGCGTAAAACAGATCTTTACCCTTTGAAGCATCCGGGAAAACCTGTTTGATCTGGGAAACCATTTTTGCAAAAGATCAGAGTTGTCAACAGGCATTGTCTTTACTTCCTTGAGTAATTGACTGATGCATCCTATTGCTTGGTTTGCACTTATCTCATGGGTCGACAATTCGTCGATGACCCGTTCTAGGAAGTTCATGCCAGTAATATTTGGTTCGATACCGGAATTCAACAACTGTTGATTTATAAGCTTTTCTACAATAGCATCAGCGGCATCTTTATTCTGAACGGGAAAGTTGTTTAGTATCCAATTTGAGATTTCTATTAAAGTCCGTCCAGTTTTGCAATATTCAATTATGCTGAGCAAGTGGGGATGTGCAGGATTGTTTACAAGTGAATAGATGCAGGATCCTTCTGCAAAGTCTGCCAGCGGCCGTATGTATCGTATCTCGTTACCAGATTTTAATAACGTACAATTTGGGTAATAGGTTAGGTGGGCTGGTTTGCTCGTTTGCGTGAGCGATTTGCCAATTGCCATTTGCAACCAGTAGCTCAGTTGTATCGAGGAATCTATCTTTTCACTGACTACCGGGCATTGAAGAATCCCTGAAGTCCACTTGACAGAAGAGAATGCTGAGAATAAACCAAATGGGGTGGATCTGTGCGCTCCTCGATTCCAGTATTTTTTCAGCGTTCTCCATTCGTCTTCCGAAAGCCGGTCCGGATTATTTATTTTTTTCTGCAATTCAGCATGAAACACATTACTGGAAAGAAAGAGAGCAGTTAGAAAATCATCCTTTTTTAACAGCTCTTTACAGGTTTTTGACTTGTATTCCTCCAGGCTATATGCGGGCGTCCTAAGAATCAGCGAAGAAAAGAATTTATATTTTTCTATCATACATTTATGATTTGTCGAATTGCGCTTTGTAAAAAGTTGGTTATCAGCAGGGGTCGAAAATGTTTTAACTAGTATCGATCTGCAATGACTCAAATTCTCGTCACAAACTAATGGGAAATGAGGTTTCTAACAATACCCGAAAGTGGGAATAAATGGGTAAAGGTTGAAAAACTCATAGAAGCATTCAGAAGATTTTATGAGACTATTCTTGGAGATTCACTATCCAATAGAAAATAATCGTAGTCGGCAACTTACAGTGCAGTGATTTCGGCAATTAAGAATACATCGTTTCGGTAAATAAGAGTACCACGTTTCGGAAAATAACGATGCATGATCTGATTTGTCAAAATAAAGCTGATTAGGCTGTTTTACCAAAGATTGTTTTTCGGTTTTTCATTCGATAGCTTTCTCCACTCAATTTGATGATTTCACAGCGGTACAATAGCCGATCCAGTAGTGCCGTGGTGATCACTTCGTCACCAATGGTCTCCGCCCATTCCTTAGGCGATTTATTGGTAGTGATGATAAAGGAGGTTTTTTCATGCAGGGCGTTTACGAAGTGAAAAAAAGCGTTGGCTTCCTGTCGGGCGATAGCAATCATCATGATATCATCAATGACAATCAGGTGTGCTTTGCTGAGCTTTTTGTAATCGGCCATGGCTTGCCGGGAGATATCCCTTGTCTTCAGCGTGGTCATGATCTGCTCCATGGTTCTAAAATAAGCCCGATAACCGCTTTGCAGGGCATAATGGCAAAGACCGGCCGCAAGGAAGGATTTGCCTACGCCGTTGGGCCCCATGATCACCAGGTTAAAATTTTGTTCCAACCAGGTCAGTTCCTTGAGTTGCTGGAGCTTTGCCGGCGGCATGCCTTCTGTTTGAGTACAGTCATAAGCCCTTAGTTCATGCATGGCTGGCAACCTGGCTGCCTTTTCTTTTCTGGCCATTTCATTGAGGTTGCGCCGGGTGATCTCTGTTTCCAGGAGCCTGGAGGCAAATTCAAGGTAGGATATTCCTTCTGCCGAAGCAGTATCGGCCAGTTGTTCTACCTGATCCGCTATAGCGCTTAGCCGTAACTGTTTGCAATGGTTGCTGATCCTGTGCTTGTCTTTTGTTTTCATTGTTTGTTCTTATTTGATGGGGTTTGTCGTTCGCTGCCGCGGGCTTGCACCCGGTACAGAGATGATTGGCAGGCATTCTGCGTATTGGGCAACGTGACTGGATCATCTCTGTACCTGGCGCCGCTTAACTGTTGCCAAAGGCTTTTTCATATTCATTCAGGTCACTTCTGTCCGGTGTGATATCGGCCTTTCTGGAGCTGTTGGGATCCAGCAGAATGACTTTACCAACAGAAGCCACCGGATAGTTATTCTCTGCCTCCCGTAATGCAAGCAGTTCGCGGAACACAACCGCTCCGATGTATTGTTCGTTTACACACTTTTCCAGCACATCTGCGACCAGTTGCCTGTTTTTGCCTTCAATGGCTTTTTGGATCGCCTGTACCTGGTCACGCAGGTAGCGGGCCCTTTCCTTTCGGATCATTTCAAAGTACTGCAGGGCAAGGGCCGGATTGGTGAACTGGTTAGCAGTTTGCTCCAGCAGTTGCTTTACCTGGAGTGACTTATTCCTTTTGTGGTCGGTATTGATGATCGTGTGGCCATTGGTCTGGGCCAGAATGTGCTTGCAGATAAATTCGCCGACCTGGTCATGCACATGCAATTCCTCCTCTTTTACCCAGAGCATGACCATGGTTTCCTTGCTCTTGAAAGTTCCCTGGGGAACCGAATAAAAATTACCCTGAAAAGAAAACGTATTGTCTTTTCTGACGGTCCGTAAAATATAGGCGGGCATAAGGCTGAGAGGTGCCCATGGTTGTAAATGCGGTTGTTCGGTCAACCATTCCTGTGCAGGGATCTTTTTGGTCGTGGAATGGGGCATGCCGTTACCCGTGCGTTGAAGCCACCCAATGGCCTGCCCCTGAAGAGTTTCCAGGTCATAATAAAGCCGCGATTGTAAAAAGTTGTTTTTGACATACTTCACCACATTTTCCACCTTTCCTTTGCTCTCAGGATCCGCCTTCCGACAAAAGTGCAACTCAAAACCCTGTTGTACTACATATTCCCGGAAGGCATGGGTAAGCAATAGTTCTCCCATTGCTTCCTCGTGTGCTGCAATAGCCGTGCGGATGGTAAAGGGTATGTCCGAGAACCGCAGGAACTTCATACGGGAGCGGGACAGCATCATGACAAAAAAATGAACCGTCTTACGCTTGTTCTCCGCACTCCTGAGCGTGTAGTGTCCAAAGTCTGCCTGGGCCTGCTGTCCATAGGGCAGTTCTGCCACCACAAAGTATTCCCGCGTGGTTGCTTCCAGGGGAATATTGTATTTCTGACGTAGGAACATGACAAAATTGTATACTGTCTTGGGAGGAGTGTGCGGAAAGTCAGGGTAATGCTCTTTTAACCAATCGTGCATTTGCGCCGCCGACACCGATGGATGGGCTTGCAGTTTGATTTTTACAAAATCCTCATAAGGACCCAGTAACCTGCTCCGGGTTTCTTTACCAATTAAAAATGCTTCATATGCCGCTTCTGACAACAACGCATACCTGCTAACAGTTCTGGGATTTAACCCAAGTGTCTTGCTGATCGCGGCTTTACTTAATCCCTCCCTTAATAATCGTTGAATCTCATAATACATGATCCAGTTCCCCATTGTCTTTTTATCCATACTGTTCTGCCGGTTTTATGGCCCGGCAAAACTGGACATTAATCAATGGATCATGCATCCTTATTTTCCGAAACAGTGTACTGCTATTTTCCGAAACTGTGTATCCTTATTTTCCGAAATCAAACATTAGGAGGCAAATAACCAGTGTATTGTTATTTTCCGAAATCGTTGTATTGTTATTTTCCGATTACAAAATAATCCAACTTTTGAAGATCGAATAAAATTCTTTAAGCAAATAAACACAGCAACGTAAAATGAAATTCTAATCACATTGCTGTTTCCAATAGTTAAGGCCAGGAGGCTTTATTTAGGTTCTTAATTTGGGAATCACCCCGGTTTCACTAAGCAGAATGAGGAAACGGGTTATAAAGAAATATCTTAATCCAAATTATCATGTCTACAATATTTAACTAAAGATAATTCCCCGGAAAAACTACATTGGTAGCTTTGTTCCGGATTCGCAAGGAAATAAACTGAGTTCTTAAATTAAAAAAATGAAAACATATTTTGTTGACTCTTTCACCAACCAAAAATTCAAAGGCAATCCTGCTGCAGTTTGCATAACAGATACCAGTCTTGACAATGAGACAATGCAAAGCATCGCAACAGAAATAGGTTTTTCAGAAACCGCCTTTATTAGAAAGGTTGTTGATAATTCTTATGAAATCCGATTTTTCACTCCAAAAAAGGAGATTCCTTTATGCGGGCATGCTACGCTTGCTTCATCTAAAATAATATTTGATTTAACAACACTCCAAACGATCAACTTTCGGAACATCGAGAATGTTGAATTAAAAATTCAAAAAGCCGGCGAAAAAATTGTTATGCAGTTTCCCGTCTATGAAACAGAAGAAATAGCAGTGCCGCAAAAAGTTCTGGATGCCCTTGGTATTGAACAGACCTTACATACAAGATTCAGTCCCAAAAACAGAATCATTCTGATTGAGATAGCTGATTCAGAGAAATTAGCAGGGTTACAGCCAAATTTTGTTGAGTTGGTTCAGTCATATGAAGGCATCAATGGTGTATTGGTGACTTCCCAATCAAATGATCCTGATTTCGATTTTCACTATCGGTATTTCTGGCCCTGGGCGGGAACAAACGAAGACCCTGTAACCGGCGCGGTACAAACTTTCCTGACAAAATATTGGGCTACAAGACTTGGCAGGAATAGATTAAACGCATTTCAATCCTCATTAAGGACGGGCATCATGACGACCGAATATCTTCAGGACAAAGTATTGATTTATGGAGAAGCGGTCACTGTCTTTGAAGGAGAATTTAAAAATTAAACAGCATGCTACCTGAAACACTGAAATCGCTATTTGTAAGAGATTTAAACAGGTTAAAAAACGAAATAGAATCGTACCGTGAAGAAAGAAACATCTGGAAAGTTGAAAATGGCATTGCCAACTCTGCCGGCAATTTATGCCTCCATCTGGTTGGCAACTTAAATACCTATATTGGCAGGGAAATAGGTAAAACAGATTATGTCCGGAACAGGGAACAGGAATTTTCATTAAAAAACGTACCACGTCTGGAATTGATCAAACTGGTGAATAATACAATTGCGGTAGTAATACAATCTCTTGACGGGGTAGATGACTCTTCACTGAAAGATGAATACCCTGTTTTGGTATTTGAAGAGAAAACAACCAAAGAGTATTTGCTCGTCCATTTGGCCACTCATTTAACATATCACCTGGGTCAGATAAATTATCACCGTCGTTTAATTGACTCAAAATAAAAATAATACTCTGATAAAACATCACTCCGTTCGTCCTGGTTTCGGAACCCACGGAGTTGCCACAGATATTATTTTGTTTTAATCGCTGCAACAGATTTTCATTTCATCAGTTATACTAATACCCAATGTCACCATCGCACAAAATGAAAAAAGCTGGAATTGTAGGAGGAATCAGTTGGGTTTCAACGCTTGACTATTATAAACTCATAAATCAGGGAGTGAATGAAAAGCTGGGAGGACTGAATTCAGCAGAAATAATTGTTTATTCCCTGAATTTTGCGGATGTGCAGGAAAAAACATGGGAAGATGCTTATGATCTTCTGCTCAACGCCTGCAATTACTTAAAAAAATGTGATGTTGAATCAATTGTTCTAGCCGCCAACACAGCACACCTTTATGCAAACCGTTTACAAAGTTTACCATGCCGTTGCCATTTTACAGAAATGAATTAGAGACATTGGGTCTGAACGTTATTATTCCTGAATCGCAAGAAGACATTGACTATATTCAGTCCGTTGTTAAAGATGAGTTAGGAAAGGGAGAAATCAACGCGGCTTCAAAAAAGAAAATAATTGAAATTGCCAATGGCCTTTACAATAGAAGCGCCGAAGGAATAGTACTTGGATGTACTGAAATTCAGATTTTGATCAGCCAGCAAGATTTTTCGTTTCCTGTTTTTGATACCGTCAAGATTCATTCGGAGGCAATAGTATCTTTCATCATGTCCTGATGTTTCCATAGCGGTAGTCTACATGCAAAAATATTATGCATTTTCGGTAGAGACTCGTGATAAAGTAAACGACTATGATAGAACCTGAGCGTCCGATTTAAGAAACAAATTCAAACACTTCTTCAAACCAGTAAAGAACAACATGAACAAGGTAATACTTCTAATTTTTTCATTTTTAGGGACCACAGCTTTAGCGCAACAAACAACAGGCCTCGAAAAAGATATTTACTTAAAAATGGACAGGAATGCAGATACATTATTTAAATACTCGAACGCATTCTCCGTGTCGATTGGTATCGTCAAAGACGGGAAAATATACACCAAACATTATGGCGAGATTGACAAGGGGAAAGGCAATAAAGCGAATGACAACACATACTTTGAAATAGCATCGGTAACAAAAATTATGACAGGCTATTTGCTGGCAAACGCTGTTCTGGAAGGGAAAGTAAATCTCACTGATGATATCAGGAAGTATCTGAAAGGAGGATATCAAAATTTAGAATATGATGGAAGGCCGGTAACATTCAGGGATTTAATTTCTTATGAATCGGCCATACCAAGCGTTTTGCCTGATGACCGGGAAATTATGAAAACATTCACCGACAGCACTCCCATCAAACTGGTACAATTGAATAAGAGCTATTCAAAATCACAATTTTTGGAAGATCTAAAAAACATAAAACTGGATACTCTTCCCGGACAAAAATATCTTTATTGTAATCCAAGTGTTGAGTTAACAGGCCATATATTGGAAAATATTTACAATAAGCCATTTGAAACTATACTGAAGGAAAATCTTTGGGCAAAATTGAATATGAACCATACAAGGTTTGTATTAAATAAGAATGAACATCTGGCAAACGGCTATAACAACAATCATATTTTGATGCCCCATTTTGTCAGCAACTTGTGGGGGGCATCGGGCGGCAGAACAAATTCAACATTGGGCGACTTAATGAAATTATTGAAGTTTGAGCTGGAACGGGAAAATAAAATTGTTCAGGAAACACAACGAAATGTAAATAACAGGAAAACAAATTGGTTTGGTTATTTCTGGGACAATATTTATTTGACAGAAAATGGAAAATATTGTTACAAACATGGTGGAGCTTTTGGCAACCAGGTTTTGTTCTCTGTCTTTCCCGAAAAGAACATCGGCATTTGTATCATTGTAAATATTAGTGGACCGGAAACATACGGCGCGCTCTCAAAATCGGTTTTTGCAATAGCCAATGATTTATTGGGTTTTTCCCGGTGATACAGCGGTTAAGTAAGGACTTATTTCGCAGCCATTCTGCTTTGCGTTCCAACCGATGCGCATCATGTATGATCCGTTCCAGGTTGGCATCTGCTATGGTTTGTTCATCAATCACTTTCTGTCATTTGCTGCCCACGCTGGCAGGTAAGGATGTATCGTACATTTAACGGACACCCTGGTCGATGCAGAATTGGTTGCTCTAATCGTTATCTGCATCGGAAACCAATTATAAATTCAGCTTCGCAGCATTTTCTTTTATCAAAATGCTGTATTGATCTTTCAATTCCTCCGGAAGAAAACTTATCGCTATAAACTGTATCCATTTCTCAATGCTGTTAGAAAATTTTTGATACATATTTTCTATTGCCTTCTCGTCGAGGATTTTAAATGAGGATAAGACTGCATCAAAATCTTTCCGCCCTAATTTTCTTTTTTTGCCATTAAGATTCAATGCCAGTTCCTCGGTATCGCCTTTTACAATTAGCGTAGAAGCTACCATATCATACGCGGGTGCCAGGACATAGCCGGTTTGCGGGCCTTTGATCAAAGAAAAAATCTTCAAATGCATATCCGCATTTCCGGTCAAAAAAGAAAAGATAACCTGTTCGAAGAAGTTGAGCAGATCTAATCCGGGATTTTCAGAATACTTTAGAATAGCATTTGCTATTTGTTCATACGACCCTTTGTATTTGTCTTCTGTCAACCGCTCTGTTAACTGGCACATATCTTCCATGTGCAACTTTGTTTTCTTCGCCCTGTCAATTCGTTTCGTAATGTAGGCAAGGCTCCCATTTTGCAATCTTATAAGAGAATGAGGAACTGTTGCAATACCTGATAGCTCTGCTAAGTGCATCGTTAGGTCTTCAACTTCCGGCAAGTGCGGGTATTGTTTTGTAGCAGGTTTTAATATATAGCCACCCCACAGACCAACGATGGTAAACCTCCCAGGCGTTTTGGTTTCTGTATCAGCTTTAGATGGTTTTTCAATATCGAGCGAAAGTTTGGGCTGTACTCCGGTAACCGCTATTTGACTTTTGATCACTTTCTCGCCCAATTCAAGCATTTGTTCTTCTGTGTAGGGCAACACAGGAGGCTGTGGTTTCCCAAACATCTTACGGCTACAGGCAGGATGGAAGTCAATCTGACCGGGCTCCAGTGTTTTATAGCAATATAAACAGCGCATTATCCTTCTATATTTTGTGTTTCAACTATACTCACCGCTCCAATGCAATCGCGGCAACAGACCAGTAGCAATCCCATTCTGTCGCGCTGATTCAGTTTCCAGTTTTGTGCTGCTACTTCGAGGAGCCAACCCTCCGGTATCAGTCCATCAAAGAAGGGAAACATTACTGAACTAACATATCCTTTATCTGACAGTGGAAGCGTTAGACTTACCGCTTCGGCGCTTGGCATTTGTAAATAATCCCGGTCATAAATAAAGTGGTACCCATCTTCGATTTCAGATAGGTATCCTGCCAGTTTATCCTGCATATAAACATTAGCTTTCCTCATCAATCAATTTTTGACGGTTTATGGGCACCGGGCCTAACTCGTGCCCAAATAATTTAAGCACCTGATTTACTTTATCCATTCGTAATGATGCTTTTCCTTGCTCCAGTTCTCTAATAAAACGAAGGCCTACCCCGGCTTTCACTGCAAGTTCAGGCTGTGTTAGTTGCGCCTGCTTTCGTTTTTCTTTTAAAAATTCCGGCAATCTTTTAGTAAGGTTCATTTTATACCCTTTGAGGTATAAATTTAGTATATTTATTTAAATTACACCCTATAAGGTATAATTTATCAAAATTATTGAATAATGCACCCAAAAGGGTATAAATAAATGGATAATCCTTGGGATTCTAATTAAAAGTTCAATATATCACACGAAAGAAATAATGCGGGGCAACAGCTCCTTTTCGTTATTTGGTGGAACAATCTTCAAAACGAGATAGCCAAGTACTAACAAGTAACCAAAAGATAAGAATTTGATAATCCGTCCTTCATTTTTGGTACATTTTTGAAGGGGCCGAAGCTGCACTAAGTCATTTGGGAACAAGACGGCAAAAGTGGCCTTGAATTTCATTTATTGGCAATCAAAAACTCACAATTTTGCTGCTTTTTAGTGGATAACCAAGTTGCCAGCCACCCTAATTTTTTTAGTAATTTCGAGATCGATAAATACAAATTGTTATGCTGGGAACACTCAACGTCATAAATGCTGAGAACTTCATAAAGGCTATGAGTGACATGCAATGCGGGAAAACCGAAATAGCTCAAATCAGCAGTCTTGATTTTGAACTAAAGCAGTATATTACAAAACCTATAGAAGGCTATGAAGAACCTAAAAACTTTCCGAATTGTTGTGGTAAACACAGGCAACTTCTGCAATTTGGTAAAGAAAGATTTGAGGCCTTTCCTAACTGCTGTGATAACCACCGAAAGCTTAACGCAGCTGCTTGGTTCAAAAAGGAAGCCTATGCATATATGCCTCTAAAGCTTGTTACGACTATAGCTTATACCTGGCATTGTATTGCCAAACATATTGAAAGCGATGATTGGTATAAAAATATTACCGACTATATCGAATACACCAGAAAAAGTTATGGCCAGTTCCCTGATGGGTTCGGAGCCCCAATTGGTTTAAACTTTTATGTAAATACTCTGGAGAAAGACATAGAAAATGAAAAAGAACTGCCAGTCAAAAAAAAAGAAAAACTGCTAAACTTCCTCAGAAAAGAAGAGGAACCGGGAACCGATTACGAGCAGACTGACATCAATCTTTTGATTGGTAAGTATAAGGAATGGCTTCGGCATTTTCCCTTTGAACTAAGCTTTCTTAGCCATCTGAAACCCTACTTTGAAAGACAGATGCCGATTCATACAGGAAAAGGTGAAACGAATATCTATACTGGCCTCACAGGGTTTAAATTAAAAATAAAAAAACAACTAATAGGTTTTCTTCAGTCTGCCACGCTTACCATTATCAAAGAAATTAACACAAGGAAGATTTACCACGACAACCAGTTAAATGACACTGCTGGTGTTCAGTTAGAACTTGTACTCGCTAAACGAAAAATAGAACTGGAAGAACTGGACAAGTCCGGTTGGGAAGACAGGAAGGACTATATCAAAGTGCTCAAGAAATGGCTGAATGGAGAAAAACAATTTGTAAAAGAGATTAATTCCGCTTTCAAAGACAAGAACAAAATTGATTTTACCCGCGATTTAATCAACGGTTTTTTGGGCCTTGCAGAAAAACGACACCAACGAACCATGCATCGTCAATATAAGGGAGAACAAACCCGATAAGGAAACAGCATTTCGCTATTGGTTTAAAAACTTCTTTACAGCCAGGTATCCTGACGCAGTAGTAACGGCCGAAGAAGCAAAAGGCAATGGACGAATTGACCTGAAGATTTCTCACCGCTTATTTGGTGATAAAATAATTGAGTTTAAAGGTTGGTGGAACCAGGATAAAAAGTCATCGCCCGAACAAATTTGCAGCTACCTCACGGACTTTGAAAAAGAAGGATATGTTTTTATGATCAATCATTTGGAAAAAAAGGAGATTGTATCTGACTATGAACAACTAGTTACCGATCCAGCAATGAACTACGTACCTGGTTCATGGAAAGAGCACCGCTTTGAAAACACGGACTTAAGGTATTATGAATCGAAACACCAGTTTTCTATCAAAGAAAAAACAGTCTGCCATTTCGTTTTCAATGCGAATTATCCAAGTCAAAAGAAATAATGTTTGAACAAAGCATTTCGAATAGCATAAATACTTTTATCGCAAAACAAGAGATAGAAAAATATGCTCAGAGATATTGAGTACCATAAGTTTTTTGGACTCCTTTTGAAAGTAAGCGAGATGCCAAAAGCTAATCCTGAGATAATCAGGACTCTTCAGTTCACTGATGACTGCTTAGCAGTGGACCAGAAATCCAAGACGATCCTTGCCAGGGCTTTGAGCGACAGTTTACTGGCAAATGAGTTTTACGATCCAGATACAATAAAGAATTCCGCCATCTCCCTTGACTTGCTGTTTTTATTGAGATGCCATTTTATACTCGCTAACAGCATTGAGAAATGCGAAAATTACAAAGAGGTATTGGCTGTTGCAGAAGCCGACAGTTTTTATTCTTTATTAAAAAACTACCAGGATAAATTTGAGTTTTGCGCTCTGGCCTATGTTCTGAAAAAAGCCACGATTCCTTGGTCAGGTTTTACCGTAGGATTCGATGGTACGGATTGGAGCGACATCCATTTGCTTTCTTCAGTTTTACCTTTTTCAAATGCTTCTTTCAATGATTTTCTCTCCTGGATCACATTGATTGCAAAAGGACAAGAAAATGATTTGGCGCTTGGCAGCGTGGGCAAATATGTATATCAATGGGTACTGTTTAAGGCCGACAAAGGAAATGATATAGAAGCTAATTTGGTGGCGGTAGCCAATCATCCCCAAGCACACCGTTTTCTTTCGGGAATTTTGAAAGGGTTAAAAGAAATACAGGGGAAAAGTCTAAAATATTATACGGACATTTTTTTGCCCTTTTTAAATAACTCTAACGCCTATTCAATTTTATATGGCCTTGGATCAATTGAACAGGAAAACGATAGCAGCGGAGAAGCTTTTTTTAAGCTGATTGAAGATAGAGTAGCAACTGGTGACTTATATCTAAAGGATTTTATCAGGCTCTGTTGCTATTACAATTATTATACACAGGAGGTTTACAACAGGATTGATACGATAATTGAAACAACACAGGAAAAAGACGAGCTATTAGCCATTATTGAATTTCTCCAACAGGCGTCGGATGACAGCAACCGCGAATGGTTTTTCAAAGCGGCTCGTTCCACCATCACTAAGGATGACCCTAGCCTGATACAATCTCTTAACAATTTATTGATCCGAATCACAGAATCAGACCTTCTACTTGCTTACGAGTTATTCACCTTACGATTGGAGGCGATCGGTGCACATAACCTGTTGAAAACGGCATTGCAGGAAATGACGAGGGAAAATCCGGAACAATTTCAATTCTGCTTCGTAAGGTGGCTGCTTAAAGGCAACAACCGTGTTCATGCTGCATTGCTTCACATTTCATCTCTTTCTTTTTTTGGCAGTAGCATGTTTGAGATCTCTAACCATATTTATGACAGTCTGAATCCTAAGGAAAAGCTTTTCGTTGCATACAAGATTATCGGATACGTCTATTCGATGAAAGCTCTCCAGATGATGATTTTATCGCTAATTAAGTCAGTTAAAGAAGACAATGGGACGTTGAAGGAAGGGCTGACTTTTATTTTGCAGGAATACCTCGTATATAATTATCGTGGGACACTTAAATTAATCAACAATGATCTTAGCAATGCGACACTACTTCCATTCGCTAAAGAAATCTTTCAAAAAACAAATGATCATTTTGAAGATTACTTTGCGAAGCTGAATAGCATTTCACTAGACAAAGAATTGTTGCCATACCGGGAAAATGTACAACTGCGAAACTTTTATTACCGAAAGATTTTTGCCGATCTTCCAAATAATTCTGAAGAAAATAGTATTTCCTCGTTGTTTAAATCCACTCGGGTAAACGCAAATAATTGGGCCATCAGAAGGACCAAGGAATTAAAGCATCAACCATCACCATTGGGGTATATATCAGTTACATCAGAATACCCTTCCGGTGAAAAATTAAATCCAATAAATCAGGAATATATCCGAAGAACTTACCAGAAACTTGAAATAGATGAAATTAATATTGACTGATTATATAGCGTCTCTTAAGGAAGATAGAGAATTGGACAGTCTTGTTCAGGACCTGCTTCGTGAATATGATTTTGAGATCGTTTACGGTCCTCATAAAGGCCAGCGTCAGTATGGCGTGGATATTTATGCCGTCGGCAAAGATCCGGAGGACAGCAAAAGAAAAGTATTTCTTGTTACGGTGAAGCAAGGAAATTTTGATCGAAAAAACTGGCAAGGATCAATTCAAGCACTGGAGCCTTCATTGAGAGAAATCGTGACCGTTTTTGTCAGAAACAATCTGGCACCCGAGCATCGCGATTTACCCATCAAAATCATCGTTGCCCACAATGGGATTAATGATCCTGCAGTTCAGCAAAACTGGGTTTCATTTACTGAACAGTTTCCGGCAATCCAATTTAGCATATGGCAACTGGAAACGATTGTCCATATGGTGTATGAAAAAATGATGAATGAAAATGTTCTTTCAGATCAAAGAAAGATTTTGTTTAGAAAAATCATCGTTTACCTTTTTAACCCTGACTACGATTTATCCGACTATAAAGTTCTTCTAGATGATATTATTGGCGACCTCGCTCCAAAAGAAACTGAGAAAAAGAATAACCTAAAATCGCTTCGTAAGATCAATTTATTATTGACGATTGTTGTTTCTTACTGCGAAAGGGAAAATGACACACGACTTGCACTCAAGGCCTGTGAGATTACCATTTTACGGGTCTGGAAATTTATTAATGAAAATGAAGAATTGATTGACCAGGACTATTTCGGGCAATTCATTCAGGTACTCATAGTTCGTAAAAATGTGACCTTACTTTACCTTTCAAAGGTGCTCCCTGTCTGTGAAATCAAAGACGGATTCAGCAAGAATTGTGGTGACTCTGTCAATTATACCCTAGTAACGTATGAACACTTGGGCCTAATTGCCCTGTCGGGATTGGAGTTTCTACAAATGGCTGATCTCTATTCGAACCAAAACGACGAGTTGGTAAATATCCTGAAAGACTATGCATATCAATGCGCAAACGGAGTAATTAATCTTTTTAACAATAACAGGGTTATATTCAACCCGAGAGCTGACAATCAGGTTATCGAGATAAATCTTGCTCTTCTACTTTTGTTTCTTACTGGAAAAAGAAACGATATAAGGACATTACTGATTGAGTACAATAACCAAATTGCACACGGGAAAATATTTCTCAATATTGCTCCTCATTATTATAACAACATAGACGAAATATTTGATCTGGATGTTAACTATAAAAAGAGAGATCAATTTCAGTATGGATCTTCATCGCTTATAACGACACTAACGGAATGGTCAGCCGTCATCAACGATTCTGGTGTTTACAAGGCGTATTTAATATTAAAAGAAAAGGTATTTACGGATTGCGACCTAACACTTTGGTACCCGGACCGTACTACAGAATCATTGCTATATACCAGTTGCGCCCTTCCAAAAAGTGGTTATTGCCTTTCAAATATCGTTTTCCCGGAAGATTTTGAAGAATTTAAAATACTGACATTGACAGATCATGTATTTAACTGCGAAGAACACGACTTTCTTTTTTTAAAGCATAGATTGTGGAGCATTGGTCTTATAGCCAGCCGGCACTATAGAACCTATGTCTTTCCGCACTATTGGAGACAACTAATTGAAAATGTCTGTACAGTTTCAATTGAGGCTCCTGCCGATACCGAACTAACAACGAAATAAGATTCAACATATTTACTGGACAGATGGACACCATTGGAATATTAGCATACGGTTCATTGATTGAAGATCCAGGTCAAATGATCTCCGACTTAATCATAAAAAAAATTAGCACAGTAACGCCATTTCCGGTTGAATACGCCAGAATTAGCAGTCCAAGGGACGGTGCACCTACCTTGATCCCTTTCGAAGCCGGCAACCTGTAATAGGTAACTACAACTACAGAGATTTCGGCAACAGGAGTGCAGATGGATATTTCACACTAAAGTATACCACCTATTTCAGTCAAAAGTATACCAGTTTTAGCCGGGCCTTGGACCTGTCAATACGGCGCAAAGTATACCACTTCTCAGGTGACCCCCTCCCCTTGCGGCTGATTAAAGGCCCGCAATAACGATAGTGTTAACGAAAATTATGGTTAACACTTTACGTTTTCAAATATCTAACCCTATAAATTTAAATGAAAAGGTACTTATTGCTGCTTATCCTTCAGGTCATTGCGTTGCCTTACTTTACCAACAATGAATGCAATTACAAGAGTTGTAAGTGAAGTACCAAATAGAATACTACCAGCAGTATCATGCTGTGTATAAACTAAAAATCCACCTACCAACAAACATGAAAGGCCCATAATCAGGGCAAATATTTGACCACGGCTACTCTGTGACAATTCTTCTTTAACAGCAAATTTTTCTAATTCAATCCTGTGCTCTTGCTGTTTTTCAGCCATCGCCATAATTCGATTAGCCCCATCAGGAATAACACGACCGTATTCTTCCATATCTTCCGGCGAAGGAATAGGACCACGATGGGATTTTGATTGAACTATTAATGATAGGATTTGCCTCTTCTGTGTTTGGGGAATGCCTTTGAAAATATTAGGCTTTACCTTCTCAATTTCCCTTTCTATATTCATTAACTCCCCATTACCATTCGGCTCTTCTTCAGTTTTTTGTGTTTTGGGATTGTGCGGTTTTGAGCTACTCATTATATTATCTCTAATATGAATGTTCTATTTTATCGTTTTTTATACAGTCGATTTCTTTTGCACAATCTTCCTCATCAATAAACTCAATCAGTGCTGAATGCAAATCTTGGCCTACTACTCCCCAATCGTTAATCAATGCATTACGATCTGGATTTGAAGTTTTATTAAAGGTATAATAGCATCCTACAAGGTTAATTATCGAACCCATACCCGTAATAAAATCGGTTTTAGGGAATAGAAAGTCACTGCGAAATACTTTCTTTTTCATTTTTGGAGATTTAGAGTTACAATAGCTTTTCCACGGTATAGACGTAAGGACTGTAGCTTAAGTTTTCAGTGGTGAAGATTATCTTTTTTTTTCACACTTTATCAACCTATGGTAAAATACAGTGAAATAACGCAAAATCGGTGCCCTTGTTTTGCAAATTAAGTTAAAAGGATTAAAAACTGCAATGGTCAAACGAAATCAATTACCCTATTGTGTAAACTAAAATGGCCAATCAATCGTACCACACAGTGTACCACCATTAAAAAACCGCATCACAATCGTTTGATTTTCAATGCGGTTATTAAAACTTCTGTAGTCCCGACAGGAATCGAACCTGTATCTAAAGTTTAGGAAACTTCTATTCTATCCATTGAACTACGGGACCATAAAAGAGCCTGAACTGTGTATGTACAGGATTTCACGGCCGCAAATATAGGAAATCCGGGCTATTTTCAGCATGCTATATTAATTCGCCTGTTCCGCTGGCCATATCTGCATTTTTAGGGCAGAATTTTTCCTGTTTCTACCAATATTTAGTATTTTAAATATATAGTTGCATCATTGCCAATTCTTGTGTAATCCACCGTTCAAACCTAAACCATCACCCCCCGGCAACAGCCCAAACACAATCAATATGGCAAAACTGATAGACCTGAAGACTTTTACCGATAAAAGAGGAAACCTTACCGTGGTGGAAAAAGTCATCCCCTTTGACATCAAAAGACTTTTTTATATCTATGGAGTGGATGACTCGGTTCGGGGTGGCCACCGGCACCACCATACCATCCAGGCCGCCATCTGCCTGAAGGGCAAATGCCGGATCTACAACAATGACGGCCAGGAAGAATCCACATATATGCTGGATGCGCCCAACAAATGCCTTATCCTTGAACCCAAAGACTGGCATAGTATGGACGAATTCTCACCGGATGCCATCCTGATGGTACTGGCTTCCGAACATTTTGACCAGAACGATTACATCTTTGAACCTTATGGAAATCATTGAATACGAAAACCTGCTGAAAGTTAACCAGGATGCTTTTGATGAATACCGCGAAGCATTCGACAGGGTACTGAAAAGTGGCTGGTATATCCTGGGTGAACAGGTTAAAAACTTTGAACAAGCGTTTTCCGCTTATTGCAATACACGGTATTGTATCGGTGTGGCCAACGGACTGGATGCACTGATCCTTTCGCTGAAAGCCCTTGACCTGGAACCGGGCAGTGAGGTTATCGTGCCATCCAACACCTATATTGCCACCATCCTTTCCATCGTACACAATGGACTTCAGCCCATCCTGGTGGAACCGGATATCAATACCTACAATATCGATCCTTCCCTGATAGAGGAAAAGATCACCTCAAGAACAAGGGCTATTATGGTGGTCCATCTTTATGGAAAGCTTTGCAATATGGAAGCCATCAGGGCAATAGCCTTTAAACATGATCTTAAAATTATTGAAGACTGTGCCCAGGCTCATGGAGCATCCTATCATGAAACCAGGGCCGGCAACTGGGGCGACCTGGGTGCATTCAGTTTCTATCCGACCAAAAACCTGGGTGCACTGGGCGATGCCGGGGCAGTTACCTGCAATGATGAAATGCTTAAAAACAAAATTGCCAACCTGCGCAATTATGGTTCTTCCGTAAAATACCATAATGAAGACATCGGGTTCAATTCAAGACTTGATGAATTACAGGCAGCCTTGCTTTCCATCAAACTAAAGCGGCTTGACCATATCAACAGCCATAAACGGTCGTTGGCCCACCTGTACCTGAACGGACTGAAAGAAGATTTCATAAAACCTGTTGTTCAGGAGGGATATTTTGATGTGTACCACATTTTCAACATCAGACACCCAAAGAGGGATGCATTAAAAGAGTATCTCCTGAAGCATGGTATTAAAACCGAAATTCACTACCCGATTGCCCCTAACAAACAGCCTGCCATGAAGGAAGTATTACACGATCAACCCAGCCCCATCGCGGAACTGATTCATTCCACCACCCTGAGCCTGCCCATTTCCTATTTTCACACTACTGATGATGTCAGCAGGGTTATTGAGATAATGAATTGCTATTGACTTTTTCCCTGTAGGTCCTGATGATTCCTGACAAAACCTCAGCAAGATCATTCCTGTCTTTTTTCTCCAGGTGGGGGATCATTTCACCATAAAACTCCAACTGAAAATCGTTGTAGATCATATCGTAGGTATTGATAGACTCCAGCAACTCAGGGGTTATTTCATCCAGGGGAAAGGCTGCACTGTGTTTCAGGCGGTCATGCACTTCCAGTTCACACATGGTTAGGATACATTTTTCGCAGGAGCCGCAATTGTAGGAACCCTCATCATCATTCTGGCAAACCCTGATATTATTGAGCCCCACCGGCCAGTCCCCCACCAGTCCCACTTTTTCCAGTCGCGTTAATTCCACTCCATGGTGAATGATCCTGAAATGGCCGCTGCTGTAATACTGATCCAGCAGCGGATGCGAGCCCCATGGATACATCGAACTGGGCGTATGGTTGGTGGCAATGTAGGCGCTGTGAAAGCGTCTGCTGAAGAAGGCGGCCACAGCGCTTCTTTGTGCGCCAAGTGATTTGTAGGTATAAAACCAGCCATCCCGGTCAAGAAACTTAATATTGGTCAATGCGGGGATGAGTTCAATGCCACAATCATCGGCAACTGTTTTAGCCGCATCGTATCTCCCCTTAATGAGCTTTTGCACCCTGTCGGGTTCAAACTCCGTATTGTTATGGTAACCGATGGTCATACCTGCCCTGATGGCAAGAGGATGCTCATCCGGAATATTCAACTTGTTCCATCGCAGGGTTGCCAGTGAATCGATGCCGCAGGATAACAGTCCCACTGATTCCTTAGCACCAAAATCGCGCACTTTGAAACCGGCCAACGGTTCCACCACCGGGGCATCATAGGGAACATCATTGTACCATGACTTCAGGATGGGAACAACCAGTTTCAGGTGCTGGAAAGTGAATGGGCAGATCGGCTGGTCAATCTGTATCCTTTCTTCCCCCACATGCCAGGCTGCCAGGTAGGCAGCAACAAGGAAAGCATTGGGATCAGCCCAGATGGCATCCCCGTACTGTTCAGGCGTTTCCACGAAGAAGCGCAGCGGATCCCTTTCTTTCTGTTCCCAGATAACATCTGCCTCCACCCTTTCAAATCCGCCGACTGACCTTTGTCCGATATTTGTAATGATCATAACGATAAATTTTAGATGGCAATTTTTGAATGACTGTTTATTCCGATTTCCTTAAGGAATTGATTGAGAACTACTGAAGTATCCAGGTATTCAAGGGCGATTGCCCTTGCAGCGAGGGAATGTTTATTCCAGTCGCGTTCGATTTCTTCTACCGCTTCCCTTGCTTCCTCCAGGTTATTTACGGCAAAAAGGCCTGTACCACATGGCAGATGTTCACTGAAGCCGGTATCCTGCATAATGACGGGGCGGCCGGCAGCAAGAAAGGCTGCGCTCCGGTCGCTGAACAAACCTGCCTGCAATGCAACGAATACGTTTTTACACACACTGAATTCTGCCTTTGACCGGGCGATATAATCCATAAATACCTGGAAAGTGATGGTGGTATCATGGGCCCTGATCACTTTCCAGCCATGCGACTGTAACAAATCCTGCGGTGCATTTTGTCCCGCAACGGCCAGTTCAAAACAGGTGGATGAGGAGCCGGGCAGATCAAGGAATTTTAAAAACTCAAGGTCCTTTTGACCATAGTCCTGGCCCTTATAATGAATGGTCCGGTGCGATTGCCAGTTCATCAGCGTGGTAAAAGGCGCATCAGCAGGCGGAGGCAGCACCTTAAACATTTCAGTATCTACGGGATCATGAATATATTTCCAGTTGATCCCGCCTGCCGGGATTTTATTCCCCGGCTTGCCCACATTATATCCAACCGTATAATAATGATCATATTGGGGGTATGGAATGCCCATTTCCAATGAACCGGCACGATGAATATGGGTATAGCCGGGTTCCCCGTCAATCAGCACAGAACAGGCACAACGCCTGCGTTCTTCCTCCCAGCCATTTCCGGCTCCCATGTCTATGTAAACATCGGCCCGCTCAAACAAGGCCTCCACCGCCGTTTTATCCATTCCATGATATTCTCCGTAGTAATCGGCAAAGCACCAGTTTTTATCCAGGTCAAATGTTGTTAGCAGATCGTTGACTTGTTTTATTCCATAACTGCAATCATTGTTCATCACATTTTCAAGCGGATGAAAACAGGAATCCGGATAGCCAAACTTTTCTACAAAATAAACATCGTGACCAGCTTTTTTAAAGCCGGCGAGGTATTGTACCACCCAGGACATCATTGCCCCCAGGGGATACCGGACCATATATGCACCAACAATTATTGTTGCCATAAATTAATATTTCTGACTATTCATTGATAACCGGCTGACCAACCAGGGCTTCCAGGAATTGCTGTTCAATCTCATGCAGTATTTTTACTGCACGGTCCCTGCAGGCAATGGCTTCCCTTCTTGCTTCATTTGTCTGCGCATATACATATGCGTTATAAAGACTTTCGTAGTTAACGGATTCAACCGGTAAGATCAATGGCCAGCCGATGGCCTTTACCTGGCCGGAAATTTTGGCGCCTCCTTCAACAGGATCTATCACTATGGGAGGAACACCGTTCTTCAATGCCAGTACAGTACCATGCAGGCGGGTGGTCAGGACAATATCCATCTTCGCGATCAGGGATTCAATTTCAGCGGGAGTCCTCAATCCATGTTCATTTTTGGCTATCACCGTATCGATCGGAACAACTGCCAATTCATTTTTATCGATCAACTGGCGGAACAACTGATTGGCCACTGGGTGTTTGGATCGCTTGCCATATTCTTTTTGCAGATGGGCGAGGATAAGTCCGGCCACAGGCACTTTCGGCGCGGCAGACAGCATACTGATATCCGGTCTCACCACCTGGTCACTGTCTCTTTCAAAAAGTATGTCGAAGGGATTCCATTCATGAATGTTCTGCAGCATGGAAAGGTTCAGGCCAATCAGTTTGCAGCCGGCAAAATGTTCCAGGAAGCCGGTGATCGGCCATCCATTGCCAAAGGGTCCGCAAACAAACAGTACATGACTATAGTCGACTGCGGAAGTATCCTCCCATTTTACCCCTCCGGTAAAAGGAGGCGCATAAGCCACATCAAAATCCGCCCCGGCTTTTTCCAGCCAATTACAGGCAACGTTGCAGGCCATGATATCGCCTGCCGTGGCACCCATCTCTTCAAAACTGAACCAACCGGCAACCAGTACTCGCATACTTATATTTTAATTTCCAGTAATTGTTTTTTCTTCTTTTCCAGCAAATCGCCGCCTTCATTCCGGAAAGCGTCAACCAGCCTGCCCTTTTCGAGGTGCAGGATAATATTGCAGGATTTTACCGTATCTATTCTGTGTGTGATCATAAAGGATGTGCGTCCCTGCATCAGTCTTTCCATGGCTTCCATGATCTGGGATTCGGTTTTCACATCCAGCGCGCTGGTAGGTTCATCAAGGATCAGGATCGGAGCATCCTTAATAAAGGCCCTTGCAATGGAAAGTCGCTGTCGTTCGCCACCCGACAGTTGCATACCGCGTTCACCGACAAGCGTGTCATACCCGTTACTGCAATTTTCAATAAACTCATGTGCGTTGGCCATTTTTGCGGCTGCAATAATTTCTTTCCGGGTGGCGCCGGGTTTGCCATAGGCAATGTTCTCGGCAATGGAAGTGGAGAAGAGAACCGGCTCCTGCAGAACGAGACCAAACTGGTTGCGGTAATCGGCCAGCTTGTATTGCCGGATATCCTTTCCATCAACGTAAACGGTTCCCGACTCCACATCATAAAACCGCATCAACAGGTTGATAAGCGTAGATTTTCCGGCACCTGTTGTTCCTATTATACCCACCCTGTCACCGGTATTGACCTCAAATGAAATGTTCTGTAATATCTTTCTATCCTCTCCGTAGGAAAATGATACCTGGTCAAATTGAACCGATCCGTTACATCGGGCCAGAGGCAATGGATTCGCTGCTTCCGGCACTTCCCTTTCCTTATCAAGAATGGTGAATACCCTGTCCACACTTACCAGTGAGGACTGGATATCATTCAGGTTTTTACTGATCCTGTCAAGCGGGCCGAAAATCTGGGCCAGGTAGGCCATAACCAGGGTCAGGTCCCCGAGTGTCATACTACCCGACTGTACTGCAATGGCGCCGAAATATAAAAAGAGGGCCGTGCCGGCAGCAAATACCATTCCGGCTAAAAAATAAAACCCTGCGGCAACCCTGGCCACCTTAACCTGGCTTTTTACGGCGTCGCCGGCCCTGGCGGCAAAACGTTCCAGCTCCATTTCTTCCTGGCCAAATGCCTTTACCACACGAAGGGAACCCAGTACCTCATGCACCACCGACATGGCTTTGCTTTCATTAACCTTTACCTTGCTCCATTCCCTGTTCAGGCGCACCGTTGAAAGCCTGGTAAGGAACATCAGTATCGGGATAATGCAGAGTGCAATCAGGGCAAGTTTCCAGTTGATCAGTAACATTACCCCAACCATGGCCAGCAAAGTGATGACAGATGAAACAAAGGATGCAAAATTGCCTATCAGGAAAGAACGGATGGCTACTGTATCATACTGGATCCGGTACAAGGCATCGGATGTACCTTCCCGATCGTGGTAGGCAATCGACAACCGCTGGATCTGGTTAAAAAGTTTTGACCTGAAATCAAGCACCAGTTTTTCACCAACATTTGTACTGACCAGCCAGACAATGTAGGCATGAATATTATTAATGAATGCAATAAGGATCACAAATATTGCAACCACTAAAACTATTGTACCAAATACAGGATCTGTAGAAGGAGGAAATGCAAAACCTATGTAAGCGGGTAACTGCTCTTTGCCAAAACCGCTGTCAATGAGGATCTTTAAAGGGAGGGGTTGCAGCAATGAAATGGGAGCGGCAATCAGGTTCAGCAGGAATATACCTGTCAGCTGGGGCCATAAGGGTCGGGCCTGGTTAAAAATTCGTTTTATTATGGTAAATGACGAGTATTTCATAAACAGGAAATCATTTCATTCAGCACTGTATAACTGTCAAAATAATCCTCAGCGATCTTACGTGCAGCGAGGGCATGCTTTTTATAATCGGCAGTTATTTCCTGCAATGCCTGCAATGCCCCTGCCGTATCATTAAAAGCAAACAACCCGTTTCCTGATGGCAGGTACCTGCTCCATTTTGTATCCTGGGTAATCACCGGCCTGCCCATGGCCAGGTAACAGGCGGAGCGGCATGAAAACCATCCGCTGTTGGATTTAACATAGGTCTCTTTGGCCACTGAAAACTCTGCACAGGAAGATTCAATATAGGCCTGGTATTCATCTGTGTTCCTGACCAGCTGAAGCGGATCCCTGATGACCCAGCCGGCTTCGGTTAACCGTTGCCGTTCTAGTTTTTTTGAACTGTCGGTTACAAGCAACTCAAATAATACGCCATGGAATTTCGCCGGCAGATCAATGAATTTTTCAAACTCCACATCTTTCTGTCCCCATTCTTCCCCCTGGTAAATCATTTTTTCCCGGGTAGACCAGTTCATGACAGAAGACAACTTACAGATATCAGGAGAACCGGTTGTTTGCTGCCAGTAATCAAGGCAGACCGGTTGCCTGGTAACCTGCCACTTTAATCCGTATGTTGGTATGCTGCAATCTCCGGCATTGATATTCTCCCCAAAGCTGAAGAGATGACTATAATTACTAAACCTTTTATTAATGATCTCCCGGGATTTTTCAGGTTCGTAATCATTCCAGTATTGCACCTGGGTGAACATGGGGTCCGAATCAAGCAGGATGCGGACAGGGATATCAAGGTACTCATCCCGCATCCAGATCGATTCAGATATATTCAGAAAAACATCTGCCGTTTTAAATATATCGTTCCGTCTTGCATCGGCAATACCAAACCATTTACCACTTGCAACATCTTTATAGGCCCACCTGTCACCCAGTCCGAATTTCTCCATGGTTTCTTTCAGGTACTGAATACTGTCAGACGAATCGTCCCAGGATTTTCCTTCCGACTGAAAACGGGAATACTGCATAGTGTCCTCGATATAATACACATCATGACCCAATAAATGCAATCCCAGCGGGTATTGGATATAATCCCAGGTTACGCCGCCTGAAGGGAACAGACCGATATAGCCGGAAACAATGATTCTAAGTTTTTTCATACGGGTTTCTTCTATTGGGAGCGGCTGAAATTATTCACCGGCCTCAACCAGTTGGGTTAACGAAGTTTTTTCCTCCAGTTCCCTGAAAATCTTGTTCCTCTTCTGTTTGGCATTCACCAATATCACATTTGGAATCACAGGCAGCTCCCTTGTTTCAGCCAGTTGCCGCTCTTTCTCCAGGTGGGCGAGCTGACTGAAGGATTCGGTAAGTTCGGACATTGCCATTGCCGCATCGATGATGTATTGTACAATGATCAGCATGCTGATGGCGTAAAATATCGCCATGGTTATGAATTGCCGGTCAAAATAAGCTAACACTGAGAGGATCAGTAATACTGATACAATAACCAAACCGAATGTGTTGAGGTGGGCCCAGGTTTTGAACTTAAGCATCTGTTTTCCCTGGCCATGTTCCTCAATAACCAGCATACCCCTGCCGCCGGCAAAGAGTCCGCAGGATGCCTGCAGATCCCACTCATCAAACTGCCCGCTTCTGCGGATCCTGACCTTTTTATCGAGCAGGTCCTGCTCAACAAGCGTAAGCCAGTCTTCTGATGATCGCCATTTTTCGTGCCACAGCTGTTGTATGTCTGACTTGCGCAGGATCATATGTAACCAGGGTTTTCCTGAACATCGTTTACGCCAGGGGGTTAGTCCATGCTGAATCCTGCCATACAATCTTGCTACAGGTTGTATCATATGCAGGATGGTGGTTAGTGCCCATGCTTTCAGGTATTCTGAAACAGAAGCGAACCGCCTGTCCTTATAGGCTTTGGCAGCACTTCTCCCAGCCTGGAACAGCACCGGTAAAACTGAAGCAACCAGCAGTGGAACGGCATATAAAAGACTATTCCAGAAAATGCTGAGAGCCGAAATCATTGCAAGGAAAAAGATTACCAGGTACCATTCCGGCATCAGCAATACCATTGACACAAATGGTGATGCCTGCTGGTACACCGACTGGAACAAAGCAGCACCCCAGGTACCATGAAAGATCTTATCCTTCCGGAAGGTCAACGGCAGCGTGAGGCCATTGCCGTATATGTGACCGGCCCAGCTCAGGTGTCCCAGGTTATTGTATTTCTCCGGCCATTTCAATTCCAGCAGCGCTTCCGCCTTGCCATAGCCTTTTTGTTGTTTCCAGTACATTTTCACGGAATTCCTGCGGTGGTGCCATACCATGGCCCCCGGATGGAACCCGATTGTTTTACCGGAATACTGGATACGCCAGCATAAGTCCACATCATCCCCGGCAGAACGAAACAACGGATCACATCCACCAATTTCCAGCAATGCTGACCTGCGGAAAGCCATATTACATCCGGGAATATGTTCGGCAATTTCATCTGTAGTCAGCACATGAACAGGCCCGCCTGGTGCATTGGCCACACAGGCCGCAATAGAGCCATCTCCTTCCGGTGCGATATTGGGACCGCCGATCCCGGCATGGTCAGAATGCATAAACGCATAAGCAAGGTATTTTAACCATTGCGGATCAGGGTAGGCATCATCATCAATATAGGCCACTATTTCCCCCTGTGATGCATACATTCCGGTATTTCGGGCACTGCTTAGTCCCCGGTTGGCAGTAACAATCAGGCGGAAAGGATATTCCCGGATAATGGATTCCACCCCATCAGTAGAACCATCACTTACAACGATCACTTCGAAGTTTGGATAATCCAGGGTCATCAGGCCATTCAGGGTATCCCTGATGGTAGGCGACCCATTATAGGTACACACTACAACCGAAATAAGCGGCAATTCAGCCTCACCCTGGAAGGGTGCTTCTGCAAACACTTTTGCAACAGCTGATAATGCCGGTTTGGGTTGACGGTCGCGTGTTACCAGTCCGAAATCCCAGTCTTCAATATCAAGGCCTCCCCGCCACCATTCATCGGTCCAGGCAAAAACAAAAGTGCCGGCACAACCACCTGAAAAAATATTCCTGACCTGCCAGTTGAGCACATCTGCCTGCTTTTCGGGGCCATTTCGCAGGCTGTCCAATCCAATTTCCGCCAGCACCAATGGCCTGTTGCCCGAAAGATTGTGCAAGCGGAACAGATACCTTTTCAGTTTTTCTTCCGTTTCCAGGTAAACATTGAAACAATCAAAATCAAGAAAATCAAGCCGGAGATATTCTGTGGTGGGATAATTGACATAGGTAACCAATGCCCGGGGATCTTCCTCCTTTACCACCTGGTAGAGTCTGCGGATAAACCGCTGGATTGCTTCCGGACCATACCATCTTACAATAGGAGAAGGGATCTCATTCCCGATAGCGAAACAAAGAATAGCTTCATGCTGCCGGCAGGACCTGACACCCTCTCTTACCCGGTCCATAATGCCTGCAATTCTTTCCTTATCATCCAGAAAGGTGATATGTTGTTCCCATGGCAAACCGATCATCAGTTTCAGCCCGAACCTGGATGCCAGGTCAAGCATATACAGAGGAGGTACTGTGTAAGTCCGGACCGCATTTATCCCCATTTCCGCCATCATGGAGAAGTCTTTTTCAACTGTATCCGGAGGCGGGTATTGTTGTCCGTTTTCATCCGGTCGGAAGGTTCCGTAGGTAACGCCCTTGATATAAAATTTTTGCCCGTTTACAATGATGAACTTACCACTAATACAGGGGCGACAGTTCTTGCCCATGGGGGTTTTCTCGCCCCTGGCAGTTATTAAACGCTCCATTACGGCTGATTTAGGTTTAATGAAAATGATTGATCCATGGCGGAAATCATAGGAATTAAATCAGCAAAAAAGAGGCAAACATTAATCGGCTTTCCGGATAAAAGATTTATCCTTATTGGGGCTGGAACTATTGAAACAATTTTAAGGGGCTACTAATCCTGGCTGGCAATAGTGGTTTTCGGGTATTTTCACGGAAAGTGTGACGAAGTTTCAAGATAATTACTATTATCCAGAATTTCAAAAATTTAACCTGATAAAGTCAGGAATTCACCCGTCGGGTGGCACCCGACGGGTGAATGGAGGCTTCCGTAATCAATTTCAGGAAAAGGCCCGCTTCTTTACGGGGTAAACGAGGATTTTAATGTGTGTGAAAGCCATCACCCGTCGGGTGGCACCCGACGGGTGATGGTTCAAATCCCTATCTTTGCGGTCCATTTTACGAATATGAAGCTGTACAATTTTGTTATCCGTTATAGGCTGTTACTTGGTTTCCTGTTTCTTGCCCTTGCCATCGTTACCAATATTTTCGCAGGTTTCTGGCCCGCCTTCCTGCCCTACCTGATTGGTGTGATCATGATCTTCGGGCATTTCTTCTTCGGTCCCATGCGCCTGATCCAGGAATACATGGAAAATGGAGATATGGACGGGGCTGAAAAAATCCTGAACCAGGTAAAATACCCCAACCTGCTGTACAAACCCATCCGCTCGGTATATTATACCCTGAGGGGCAATATCGCCATGATGAAACAGGACTTTGACGGAGCAGAAATAATGATGAAAAAAGGCCTGGACCTGGGCATGCCGATGAAAGAAGCCGAAGGGGCCAGCCTGCTGCAGATGGGAATGATTGCCATGCAGAAAAGTGACCTGAAAAAAGCTGAAAGCTATATCCGTTCCGCCCTCAGCAAGGGATTGCCTGATAAAGAAAATGAAGCGGCCGCACACCTGCAGATGTGCTCCATCATGATGACCAAGCGCGAGTTCCGTGCCGCCAAGGATTCATTCCGCAAGGCCAAGGCACTGAAACCCACCACCCCGCAGATAGTTGACCAGATCAAACAGATTGAGAAGTATATCGCCCGGATGCCAGGTTAATCAATGAGTCCGGCGCCGAATAACTCCTCCACCTTCTTCTTCCGGTAAGTAAAGATTCCGGTTAGCTGCTTCCGCACAAACAGGGCATTGGCAATATCGCCCAGTATGTAGAAGGGAATCTTATAGTGCACGATATCCGTCATCTCCACCCCGCCTTCCACTTCCCTGAAATGGTGCTGGTGGTGCCAGAGACTGTAAGGCCCGAAACGCTGCTCATCCACGAAATATTTACCTTTTTCAACATGGGTGATCTCCGTCATCCAGTATAAAGGGATGCCCAGTATGGGTTTCACCGTATATTCAATGATCTGACCCGGATACATTTTTTCACCATGGTGCCTTGATTTTATCTCAAACCCCATGTAGGAAGGGGTAATGGTGGCCAGGTTGGCGGGACTGGAAAAAAAATCCCAGGCTTTATCCAGGCTCACAGGCAGGTGCTGAACAGTTTTTAAAGTATAAATTGCCATATTGATGAATTCTGCACATACAACCACCGGCTTTACAAATTGTTCCCGGGCTTTACAGAATTACCATTTGGTATCCGGAAGTTTAACAGGCATGGTTAGCAGGAAGTTTCCAAAACCGGCTAAGTTTGCACCTTCAAAAGCTTGTACCTGATAAACCCGATTAAAATGCGCAATACCCGTCCGATATTTTCCTATACAGCCGGCTTCTTTCTGCTTTTTGTGGCAGCCATCAGCCTGCTGGAAAGTTGCGCCAATATCATCCCGCCGCTGGGTGGCCCCAAGGACACCCTGCCCCCCCGGGCAATTAACATCAATCCCAAAGATTCCACCCTTAATTTCAAGGGGCAAAGGATCGTATTGAACTTCGATGAATATGTACAGCTTGACCAGGTACAGCAAAACCTGCTGGTCAGCCCTACTCCGAAAATCAATCCCATCGTGGAGTCGCGCCTGCGCACCGTAACGGTCCGCATCAAGGATACCCTGGAACCCAATACCACTTATGTGATCAACTTCGGAAATGCCATAAGGGATGTGAATGAGAACAATCCGCTTCGCAACTTCAGGTATGTATTTTCCACCGGCAATTTCATTGATTCCCTGGAACTGGCAGGAAAAGTACTCCTGGCCGAAACGGGAAAAACAGACAGCACCATCACGGTAATGTTGCACAGAAGTATGGATGATTCCGCTGTGGTTAAGGAAAAGCCACGTTATTACACCAGGCTGGACAGTGCCGGCAACTTCCGGTTCCAAAACCTTGCCCCGGGTACCTATGCCGTATATGCCATCAAGGATGAAGGCGGAAGCAACAGGTATATGTCGCCCAGCCAGTTGTTTGCATTTGCAGACCGCGCGGTGGTCATCACGGGCCCGACCGAACCGCTGACCCTGTATGCCTATGCGGAACCGGACCCCCCAAAAACAACAAAACCCACCACCGCGCCTGCCGGCCGGAAAAAAGGTGAAGAAGACCAGGACCGCCGGTTGAGATATACTACAAGCCTGGAAGGCGGACAACACGATATACTGAAGCAGATCACCTTCAGTTTCCCCGAGGCATTGAAAACATTTGATTCCACCAAGCTGGTATTAACCGATGATAAATTCCAGCCCGTAACAGGATACAAACTGGAAGCTGATACCACTGGCAGGATCTATACCCTGAGTTATAACTGGCCCCTGGACCAGCCCTACAACCTGCTGCTGGAAAAAGGACTGGCAGAGGACAGCAGCGGAAAGGGTATTTTAAAAAGTGATACCATTTCATTCCGCACGATGAAGGACAGCGATTACGGCAGCATCAAATTCAGGTTCGCCAATATTGACACCAGCCGCAAACCTGTGCTGCAACTGGTTCAGAACGATAAGATCCTGTTCAGCTACCGGATCAGGGGAAAGGAACTGATCATACCGCGCGCCCGTCCGGCAGAGTTCGAATTGCGCATGCTGTACGATGAAAATGAAAACGGCCGTTGGGATTTTGGTAATTTCTTCGGTCCCAAACGCCAGCCGGAAAAAGTTCAGTCCATCGGCAGGAAGATCAATATCAAAGGGAACTGGGACAATGAGGTAGACATCTCATTGTAATTTGTTGATTGGGGTTAAGTACGACCAAACAACAAACTGCAAACCACGAACTTCTTTTTAAATTTGTGCCATGCAACTCCCATCTGCCTTATTGGAACAAGCGGTGAATGAATTCAGCAAATTACCGGGTATTGGAAAAAAAACCGCACTGAGGCTGGTGCTGCACCTCCTGAAGCAGGAACCCGAAAAAGTGGAGGCCTTTGGGGAAGCGATTGTACGAATGCGCAATGAGACCCACTTCTGCCAGCGTTGTTTCAATATTTCCGATTCCCTGCTGTGCACCATCTGCGCCAATCCCATGCGCAGGCAGGATACCGTTTGTGTGGTGGAAACCATACGTGACGTGATTGCCATTGAAAGCACCCAGCAGTTCAACGGAACCTACCATGTGTTAGGCGGTATCATTTCACCGCTAGATGGCATCGGCCCGGATCAGTTACATATTGAGCCCCTGCTGAAAAGAGCCGCCGGGGGTGCCATTACCGAAATCATTTTTGCCCTGAACCCTACCATCCAGGGAGATACCACGATCTACTATATTCAGAAAAAACTGCAGCCTTCCCATATCAGGATTACCACCATTGCCCGCGGCATTGCTTTCGGCGGAGAACTGGAATATGCTGATGAGATGACCCTGGCGAGAAGCCTGCAGCACAGGATGCCGGTGGAGCAGTTGAAAGTTTAAAAAATGTATGCGGATGGTACGGGTGCATTGGTTCATAGCCTCTCCATTCCCACTTCCCGCCAATTCCCTATCTTTGCCCCCGCACAGGTGGATTTGTTTATTGTTCGACCTGTCGCCGTTCTTACGGTCAACAGAACTAATAAACGCCCACCGGAACACCCATAGCAGTTCTCCCCGCGTTTATTTCAGGATCTGGAAGCCGTATTTCATTAACAGAGAGTTGAGAAACAGAGGTATACTATACTCTATCTCTCCAAAAACGCATCGCAATGAATGATATACGCAAAGAGCTCACCCGACGCATCCTGATCATAGACGGCGCCATGGGGACGATGATACAAAGACATAAACTGACGGAAGCCGATTACAGGGGCGAAAGATTCAAGGACTGGCCTTCAGACCTCAAGGGCAATAACGACCTGCTCTGCCTCACCCAGCCCGGGATCATTGAAGGCATTCACCGTGAATACCTTGATGCAGGCGCCGATATCATTGAAACCAACACCTTTAACTCGCAGTTTGTCAGCCTTGCCGATTATCATATGGAATCACTTGCCTATGAGATCAACCTCGAAGCCGCCCGCATTGCACGCAGGGCCGCAGACTCCTATACCACCAAAGATCCATCCAAGCCAAGGTTCGTGGCGGGTGCCATCGGTCCCATGAATAAAACACTCAGTCTCTCGCCGGATGTAAATAATCCCGGCTTCCGCGGGCTGCTCTGGGATGAAGCCGTAGAAGCCTATTACGAGCAGGTAAAGGGACTGGTGGAGGGTGGTGTTGACTTGCTGCTGGTAGAAACCATATTTGACACGCTTAACGCCAAAGCTGCCATCTATGCCATCAAGAAGTATTTCCAGGACAGCAAAACGCCTGAACTACCGGTCATGATCAGTGGAACCATCACCGACGCATCCGGACGTACCCTGAGCGGACAGACACTGGAAGCATTTTATATTTCGGTTATGCATGCCCGGCCACTCAGCGTGGGACTCAACTGCGCGCTTGGTGCATCAGAAATGCGCAGCCATATTGAAGAACTCAGCGAGATAGCATCCTGTTTCACTTCAGCCTATCCCAATGCAGGATTACCAAACGCCATGGGCGAATACGATGAACAGCCTGAACAAACCGCACACTTCCTCGAAGACTGGGCGAAAGAAGGTTTCGTCAATATCGTAGGCGGGTGCTGCGGCACCACGCCTGAACATATCAGGCATATAGCAGAACATGTAAAGCATTTCAAACCAAGACAACTTCCCGTTGTTGAAACAGCACTTGAAGCATGAGCACCATCAGACCATACCTTCGCTTAGCCGGACTGGAGCCATTGGTGGTTCGCCCGGAAACCAACTTTGTTAACATTGGTGAAAGAACCAATGTAACCGGTTCAAAAAAATTCGCCCGGCTCATCAGGGAAAATAAATACGAGGAAGCCTTATCGGTGGCACGCCAGCAGGTGGAAAACGGTGCACAAATTCTGGATGTGAACATGGATGACGCACTGCTCGATGGCGTGCAGGCCATGACCACATTCCTGAACCTGCTTCAAAGCGAACCCGATATCGCGCGCATTCCCATCATGATCGATTCTTCCAAATTTGAGATCATCCAGGCGGGCTTGAAATGTGTACAGGGAAAATGTATCGTGAACTCTATTTCCATGAAGGAAGGAGTAGAGAAATTCATTCGCGAGGCCAATATCTGCAAGATGTTCGGAGCGGCAGTGGTAGTAATGGCATTTGATGAAAATGGCCAGGCAGACACTTTGCAGCGCAGGGTTGACATCTGCACAAAAGCCTATGAAATCCTTACAAAAGAAGTAGGCTTTGATCCGCAGGACATCATCTTTGACCCGAACATTTTCGCCATAGCAACCGGTCTCGAAGAGCATAATAATTATGCAGTGGATTTCATCGAAGCCACCCGCATCATCAAGCAAAGGATGCCACTGGCGAAGATCAGCGGTGGTGTCAGCAACCTGTCTTTCTCCTTCAGGGGCAACGACCATGTGCGGGAAGCCATGCATAGTGTCTTTCTCTTACATGCTATCAGGGCAGGCATGGATATGGGTATTGTAAATGCCGGACAGTTGGTGGTCTATGATGAAATAGAACCATCACTGCGGCAACTCTGTGAGGATGTGATCCTGAACCGTAACAACGACAATAATGAATCGACAGAAAAACTAATTGCTTTTGCGGAAACCGTGAAGGCAAAAGGCAGGGAAATAATAAAGGACGAAGCCTGGAGGAATGAACCGGTTGAGGCCCGCCTGACCCACTCACTGATCAACGGCATAACCGAGTATATTGATATTGATACGGAAGAGGCCCGGAAAAAATATCCCCGTCCGCTGGATGTGATCGAAGGGCCGTTGATGGATGGCATGAATGTAGTGGGCGACTTGTTCGGCGCTGGCAAAATGTTTCTGCCCCAGGTAGTGAAGAGTGCCCGCGTGATGAAGAAAAGCGTGGCCTGGCTGACGCCGTTTATTGAAGAGGAAAAACTTGCCAATCCCGCTGCCGAACAGGGATCTGTCCCAAAAGTATTACTGGCCACTGTAAAAGGCGATGTGCACGACATTGGTAAAAACATTGTGGGTGTTGTGCTGGGCTGTAACGGATATGATATCGTTGACCTGGGCGTAATGGTCCCAACAGATAAAATCCTCGATACTGCCATCAGGGAAAAAGCGGATATCATCGGCCTCAGTGGGCTGATCACCCCGTCGCTGGATGAAATGGTACATGTGGCACACGAGATGAAACGCCGGGGAATGCAGCAGCCCCTGCTCATAGGTGGCGCCACTACCAGCCGCATGCACACGGCCGTTAAGATCGCCCAGCAATATGATAACGGTGTGGTACATGTGCTGGATGCCTCCAGGAGTGTGACGGTTGTCAGCTCCCTGCTGAGCAATGATCAAAAACCTAAATTCCTGGAAGACATCTCCCGGGAATACGGCAAACTGCGGGAGGACTTCAATCGCAAGAAGACCATCAAGCAATACCTCAGTTTTGAGGAAGCACAGAAAAACAGGGTCAATATCGACTGGAAAGGCTACGAACCGGTTGCACCCCAGTTCACCGGCACCAGGTTGTTTGAAAATGTAAACCTGGAAGACCTGGCACCCTATATCGACTGGGCGCCATTCTTTATTGCATGGGAATTAGGCGGAAGGTTCCCGCAATTACTGGATGATGATGTCATCGGTAAGGAAGCGCGAAAACTTTATGCTGATGCCAATAAACTGCTGCAGCAGATCATTGCGGAAAAATGGCTTACCGCACGTGGGGTCATCGGTTTCTTTCCTGCGCATACAGATGCCCGTGATACAATCACTGTTACCCAGCCACCAACTGCAGACGGCAAATCACAAACCATTCATCTGCAAACCCTGCGGCAGCAGATCAAAAAAGCTGCGGGACAGCCCAATTTCTCGCTTGCGGACTTTATTGCACCGGAAGCAAGCGGCAAAAAGGATTTCCTGGGCGCGTTTTCAGTAACCATCCAGGGAATTGAACCTTATATCAAACGCTTCCAGGACAACCATGATGATTACAACAAGATCATGCTGCAGGCCCTGGCAGACCGCCTGGCAGAAGCCCTCGCAGAATGGCTGCATGAAAAAGTCAGGAAGGAATACTGGGGTTATGCGAAGGACGAAAAACTCAGCAATGAGGAACTGATCAAAGAAACTTATGTTGGCATCCGGCCGGCGCCGGGATATCCTGCCTGCCCGGACCATACCGAAAAATACAAGCTGTTCGAACTGCTGGGAGGGGAAAAAACCACGGGCATCCATCTAACCGAATCATTGGCCATGTATCCGGCGTCATCAGTATGTGGCTGGTATTTCTCGCATCCGCAAAGCCAGTATTTCGGGGTGGGAAAAATAAAACAGGACCAGCTTGAAGATTATGCAGGGAGGAAGAAGATGCCATTGGAAGAAGTAACCAGGTGGCTCCGTCCCATCCTGGAGGACGAAGCCTGAAAACCAGGGCAGGGAAATACGGTAGCCAGGCACAAACAATAAACAACAAAGCACAAACTATTTTAATGAACTGGATAATACTCATCATTGCAGGTTTGTTCGAAGTTGGCTTTGCATCCTGCCTGGCCAGGGCAAAGGAAACAAGCGGAACAACCTCTACCTGGTGGATGGCCGGATTTTTCGTTTGCCTGTCCATCAGTATGTACCTGTTATACAAGGCAACCCAAACGCTGCCGATAGGAACGGCCTATGCCGTATGGACCGGGGTTGGAGCAGTAGGAACGGTATTGGTGGGCATCATCTTTTTCAGGGAGCCGGCTGATTTCTGGAGGTTGTTTTTTCTGGTTACGCTGATCGGTTCCATCATCGGCCTGAAATTCGTTTCGTCACATTAATCCAAGTTCGTGCAGTTCCAAAAAACAGGTAGTGGCATTAAAGAAAAAGTGAACAACAATTCCATACCAAAGTGTTTGTCCGCGTTGCCTTAACCAGCCCAGGAACAGGGCAAACGGCAATAACCAGAAAAACGAAATCAGGCTCATGTGTATGATGGCGAATAACAGTGCGGTCATCACCACAGCCTGGCGGCCGTGCATCACTTTCAGCAGTCCGGCCTGGATAACACCCCGGTAAGCCAGTTCCTCAGAGAAAGCGGGGATAAACGCGATCAGCATGAACATGGTCAATTTGGGATAAGCCAGGTGCCTGAAGGAAGCGTAGTAAAACAATTCCCGGTCAAATACGCTTTTATTGATCCATTTAACACCGTAGTTGACCACAATGGCGCTGGCCACGGCAACTATGATCAGGATAGACAGTTTCCACCAGGAGAACTTTTTCCATTTCAGCAAAGGACCGATCTGTTCACGCATGAGGTAGGCGAAAAAGAGGGCACACAAAAAGAGGAATGAATCCACTAAGATCAGTCCGGTAATGGTTTCCCCGGCCGGAGGCCAGAAGTTGAACAAGAGGCAGACCACCAGGTTGATACTGAAAAAAGCCATGACCATTAACCTGAACTTTTCATAGGCGCCCTCCCACTCTTCCGCCGGAACGGTAGGCCGCCCGCATTGGTAGCAGATCAATGCTTCGGAATCTATTTTACTTCCGCAGGACGTACAGGTATCATTAATTGAAACAGGTTCTTCCATTTTTATTTTTTTTCAAACAGCCACCATTTTTTCTTTCGGGGCTTCACTTCATAATTTGATTGGATATACTTGCTGATATGTTCCATGGCCTCATCCACACTGTCAGTAAGGCACACAAGGTCCATATCCTCCCGGCTGATGGTTTTCTGCTCAGCCATAAAATACATATAATCGATCATGGGCTGGTAATAGGCTTTGCCCATGAGTACAATCGGGAATTTCGTCACAGTCCTTGTCTGCACCAGGGTAAGGGTTTCAAAGAACTCATCCATGGTGCCAACGCCGCCCGGCATGATGACAAATGCATAGGAATATTTTACGAGCAACACCTTTCGGACAAAGAAATGTTCGAAGATGACCGATTTATTCGTGTAAGGGTTGGCTTTCTGTTCAAATGGGAGTTCTATATTACAACCAATGGAATAACCGCCGCTTTCAAAGGCGCCCCTGTTGGCTGCTTCCATAATTCCGGGCCCACCGCCAGTCATGGTGGTAAAGCCAAGTTTGGCGATTCTTTTTCCAAGTTCCCTTGCCATATTATAGTAAGGATGATCCTCAGGGAAGCGGGCTGAGCCAAAAACCGTAATACATGGCCCGATAAAGTGAAGCGACCTGAAACCCATCATAAACTGGCGAAACACCCGCAGGGCAAAAATCAACTCATAACCGCGGTCTTTGGGGCCTTCAAGGAATACGTGTTTTTTGCTGGGAATTATCGGTTGTTGCGACGCCATTTCAATAATTTTGATCAATCAGAACGACAAATTAAATAAATGAAACGGGTTATGCGCATAATATCTTACAATGTTAACGGCATCAGGGCGGCCATGAATAAGGGACTGCTGGAATGGCTTAAAACGGATCCGGCGGACGTTTTCTGTGTTCAGGAAACCAAGGCGCACAAAGACAATGTGAACTACAAGGCATTTCATGATCTTGGGTTCCATGATTACTGGTACAGTGCTGAAAAGAAAGGATACAGCGGGGTGGCAATTTTCAGCAAAATAAAACCTGACCGCGTGGAAATGGGAAATGGTTTTATGCAAAGTGATGCCGAAGGAAGGGTTATCAGGGCCGACTACGGAGACATTACCCTGATCAATGCCTATTTCCCATCGGGCACATCAGGCGATGAAAGGCAGGACTACAAATACCAGTGGCTCGATGAATTTTTCGGTTACACGGAACAGTTACGAAAGGAAAGGCCCAAGCTGATCGTGTGCGGTGACTGGAATATCGCACACAGGGAGATCGATATCCACGACCCGAAAGGAAATAAAAAATCCTCAGGCTTTCTTCCGGAGGAAAGGGCATGGATGGATAAATTCCTTGCCGGCGGATGGATAGACAGTTTCCGGGAGTTTCACCCCGAGCCGCACCGGTACAGCTGGTGGAGCCAGCGTTTTCCTTCTGTAAGACTCAATAATAAAGGATGGCGGATCGACTATATCAATGTGACAAGTGAATTGAAATCACAGCTGCTGGATGCGGAAATTTATCCTGATGTAAAACACAGTGACCATTGTCCTGTTTACCTGAAAATCAAATACTGAGAATACATGTTTATATACAATGTAACCACTCATGTGGACTGGAGCATTGCGGAAGAATGGCTCAAATGGATGAAGGATGAACATATTCCCGAGGTAACAGCAACCGGATGTTTTGAAACCGGCCGGATCCTGCGGCTTATGGAAGTGGATGAAACTGATGGACCTACCTATGCTGTTCAGTATTCCGCGGCAAGCAAGGCAGATTATAACCGTTATATCAGTTTGTATGCAGAAGGAATGCGCAAAAAAGTATTCGAAAAATGGGGCGAACGGACCATTGCATTTCGCTCTTTAATGGAACTTGTGTACTAATTGTGGATAACAAAAAACAGTGATTGCGGCATTTCCGGAAAAAGTATTACATTCTCCTGTAATGCAGTACAGACGGGCATTTCAGCGGGAAAAGGCTGAAACCCTTTACAGTATTGGGTTTCAGCCGGCAGGAAACAACAGGATTGCCATTTAAACATTAATTATTTCCGCTATAATGCAGATTTGGTGCGGGTTCCAGCGACCCGCTGGTTGTGCATTAAAAATTCAAAAAAAAAATTGTTGGAATCAAAAACCGTCTATATTTGTTCTGCTTAAAATTCTAAAATTTCACACTATGAACAAAGCTGAATTAATTGCGAAAATTGCTGATGACGCAGCCATCACCAAGACCCAGGCTAACGAAGCACTGGATTCATTTATCGAAGCAGTTACCAAGACCCTGAAAGGCGGTGGAAAAGTAACGCTGGTTGGTTTCGGTACTTTTTCTGTTAGCAAGAGAGCTGCCCGTAATGGCCGCAACCCTCAGACAGGTGCTGTAATCAAGATAAAGGCTAAAAAAGTTGCCCGTTTCAAGGCAGGTAAAGAACTGTCTTCTAAATTATAATGGTATGCACCTGCAGGAGGGTGTCTGACATCTTTTATTGAAAGATGTCAGACACCCTCTTTTTTTTGTTATTTTTGCCGTTCTAAATAATTCTACTATGGGAAGAGGTGATAAAAAAACCAAAAAAGGAAAGATCTTCAAAGGTTCTTTTGGCAAAAGCAGGCCTGCAAGGCCCGCACAGGCAAAAAAAGCCGCAGCCAAAAAGACTGAAGCTTAAACATGATAGTTTGATGGTTTGATGGTTGACAGGGCCGAGGCTTCGCAACCATTAAGCCATCCAACAATCTGTTTCCTGAATTACCGGTAACTAACCAGTCTTTGCGCCGGGCTTTGCCCCACTACGGTGCCAACCGCTCAATTTTCCAGCCATTTTCTTCCAGCGTATAATGTATCCGGTCGTGTAAGCGGCTGGGCCTGCCCTGCCAGAACTCCATTGAAAAAGGCTTTAAACGGTATCCGCCCCAATGCAGGGGCCGTGGGATTTCCTTCCCTTCAAATGTCTGGCTCAACTCTTTTTCCTTGTGTTCCAGTATCGAACGGCTTTCGATTACCTGGCTTTGCGGAGATGCCCAGGCACCTATCCGGCTGCTGTGCGGCCTGCTGTGGAAATATTCATTACTCTCGGCTTCACTCACTTTTTCAATCACCCCGGTGATCCTCACCTGCCTTTCCAGTTCCTTCCAGAAAAACACCAGGCAGGCCCTAGGATTTTCTTCCATTTGCTGCCCCTTGTTGCTGTGGTAATTGGTAAAAAAAACAAAGCCGTGTTCATCATATCCCTTCAGAAGGACTATCCTGGCATCAGGCAACCCATCATTGGTTGCGGTAGCCAGCGTCATGGCATTGATCTCGTCTATTTCACTTTTCACCGCCTCCGCCCACCAGGTATCAAATTGGCGGATAGGGCTCGCCGCTACATCAGATTCATTCAGGGAGTGTCGCATGTAATCCTTACGGATAGAAGCTATAGTGTGGGACATAAATACAATTTGCAGGCAAAGTTAATAACCGCCTGCTGCCAAAAAACTGATTTTAAACAGGTATATAACCGCTTATAAACCCGGCTCTTCCTTGTCAGGTGACCCCGACATCTGGGTTGCTTTCGCAAGAAGCTGTTCGATCTCCGAAATACGCCGCATCTGGCTGTGCAGTTTGTTATGGTGTTCGGCAACCTGCTGCAGGTCCTGGTTCAATTCTTCCAGGTAGTTTGCCTTTTTCTGTAATTGCTGGCGCTGGAAATTAGACTCACGCAATTTATCCTCCACATCCGCCAGGGAACGTGTAACACGCTGGTTGTCCTCCAGCAGGTGAAGGTATTTCAGTTTATATTCATCCAGCTCCTTGGTAACCTTGAAATAGGAATCCTGCAATTCTGAAAAGCTGACCCCTTCTTTCTGAGTGGTGGCAATATGCGATTCAAGTTTATGCATTTTATCCAGCAGGCCATTGTAATCCGCGTATACTTTTTCCAGACGCTGCTGCATTTCCTCCCCCAGCCTGTTTTGCTGGCGGAGGGTTCGGATCTCCTGTTCCTTCTCAACGAAGTGAACCCTCATCTCGCCCAACTGACGGGTAAGTTGTTCATTGGCACTCACCAGTTCCTGGTGTTTTTGTTCCATCTGCTTCAATTGCTCGATCTGGGTCAGCAAATGCTGTACACGTTGGTTATGTTGCTGGAAATGCTGTTGTGTTTCCTGTAACTGTTCAAGGTAGTCCACCGCAGGACCGGGTTTGGGCGACGCAACCCATTCTGCCTGGGCTTCGAGCAACTCCCTTCTTTCTTCCCTGACCGACTCCAGTTCCAATGCCAGGAATTCCTCATTCTCCTTTACCTTTTTCAGCTCATGCTGGTATTTGGCCAGGTCATTCTGTTGTTTGACGATCCTGCCTTCCAGTTCCTCGGTATCATTAAAGTATTTGAGTTTCCAGTCATCAGCCTCCTGGATAGCCGCCCTTTCACCATGACGGTCGATCTGCATCCTGGTATTTTTCCTGGAAGTGATAAAGAGATGTATGGCAAAGCCAAGCGCTATGGCCCCTAACTGAAAGATGATGATTTCTGCAATCCCCACGGAGAAGCTTATTGCCAATAAATTAGATAACGTGATCATAACGGTCGGAGTTTTCGGAATAAATCCTTTATCGGGCTTCCATGGGATCTTCAGACAGGGGATCAAAAAACCACCCCAAAAGGTGGTTTTTCTATTCGCAATGTAAAAAGTATAACCGAATTATGCAAGCGGGTAGCGGCTTTCGAGTAAAAATACGTAATCCGGGCCGGTTGTAACCGTTTCATCAGCCGCCCACGAGGGTGCCTACCGGTTCACCCATAACCACCTTCATCAGGTTACCCGGTTTGTTCATATCAAACACGATGATCGGCAGGTTGTTCTCCATACACAGTGTAAAAGCCGTCATGTCCATCACCTTCAGGTTCTTATTGATGCAATCGCGGAAGCTGATGTGCTCAAACCTGGTGGCGGTTGGGTCCTTTTCAGGGTCTGCGGAATAAATGCCATCCACCCTTGTTCCCTTCAGGATCACATCGGCTTTGATCTCAATGGCACGCAGGGAACCTGCAGTATCGGTGGTAAAATATGGATTACCCGTTCCCGCCCCGAAGATCACCACGCGGTGCTTTTCGAGATGCCTGATGGCCCTCCTGCGGATATAAGGTTCTGCTATCTGTTCCATTTTTATGGCGCTCTGTAAGCGCGTAAACACGCCTTCCTTTTCCAGTCCGGCCTGCAATGCCATTCCGTTTATCACCGTGGCCAGCATGCCCATATAATCGCCATGAGCCCTTTCAATACCGGTTTCAGCCTCGTTCATGCCACGGTAAATATTGCCTCCGCCGATCACCAGGGCCACTTCCACACCAGCCTGTGCAACCGCCTTGATCTCCTTTGCATACTGCGCAATTATTTCATGATTCAGGGGTTCATAGCCATTCGTCCCGCCTTCTCCCATCAGGGCTTCCCCCGACAGCTTCAACAAAATTCTTTTGTACTTGGGTTGCATGTAGTGTATGTTTTCAGTGTGCTGCAAAGAAAGGAATTTTTATCTTTCCGGAATGATGGAACCTATTATCCGCATTGTGCAGCTCTCTAAATCATTCGGCGAAAAACAGGTTTTGAAGGATATCAGCCTCGATATCTACCCTGGCCAGGTAATTGGTTATATTGGCCCGAATGGAGCCGGAAAGAGTACAACGGTTAAAATTCTCTGCGGACTGCTGCCAGATTTTGAGGGATCCATAACCGTAAAAGGCATTGACCTGCGCCAAGAGCCCATGGAAGTGAAAAAACTGGTGGGATATGTACCCGAACTGGCAGACCTCTATGAAGTGCTCACTCCCGTTGAGTTCCTTGAACTGATCGCCGGCCTGCACCAGCTGGAACCCGCTATGGCAGCTGACCGCATTCAAAAAATGCTGGTTGCCTTCGGACTGGGCGCAAATCTGCATCAACGCATGGATACTTTCAGCAAGGGCATGCGTCAAAAGGTATTGCTCATTTCAGGACTGCTGCATGACCCTGATATCATCATCCTGGATGAGCCATTGAGCGGACTTGATGCCAACAGCGTAATCATTGTGAAGGAACTGATCAGTCAGTTAGCGGCGCAGGGAAAAACGATTTTCTATTGCAGTCATATGATGGATGTGGTGGAAAAAGTAAGTGACAGAATCGTGCTGATCAATGATGGCCGGATCCTGGCCGATGGCAGTTTTGAAGAACTGCAGGAAAGCATGGGCAAATCGAGCCTCGAAAACATTTTCGCACAACTGACATCCACGGGTTCCCTGGGTGAAGCGGCCACCAGCCTGATGGCAGCCTTCCATTCCGGCAATGTTGCTTCAGCGGTTGCTGCTGCGGATGCTGCTGCGGATTCTCCTGCATCACCTGTTAAAGCGGACCATGAATAAGATCAGCCTGCTATTGTATAAACTGGTCATGCTGCCGGCCGGACTTTACCGCAATGCCGGTATCGATACCAGCCAGCTGGCGCTCATCCTGCGGTATAAGCTAATGATGGATGACCGCCATCCCAATACCCTGCAGCAGACCAGGGGCTCCGGGAAAAAAGAGGGCATCAGCAATGCGACACTTGGCACCATGCTGATGGCACTGGTAATGGGAATGCTTAACCTGATCGCCTTTGCCATTGGCCGTGATGCCATCACCCATATGGGCTTTTTCTTCCTTGCCTATCTCTTTATGCTGGCATCGGTACTGATCAGCGATTTCACTTCGGTACTGATTGATGTCCGTGACAACAGCATCCTTTTACCCCGGCCGGTGAACGACCGCACCATCCTGATGGCCAAACTGCTGCACATCATTGTACACATGAGCAGGGTGACCATTCCCATGTGCATACCCGCGTTTGTGTTCCTGTTTGCCAGGCAGGGCTGGCAACCGGCTTTCAGCTTCTTGCTGCTGGCGCTCCTTGGCAGTGTTTTCACCATCTTTATCATCAATGCCGTTTACCTGCTGGTGCTGAAAATAACAACCCCGGCAAGGTTTAAATCCTTTATTGCCTGGTTCCAGGTTGTATTCATCATCCTGCTGTATGGTGGTTACCAGTTGTTTCCAAGGGTGGCAGATATGGAAAATTTCCAACAGTTTAGTATAACCGAATACTCGTATGCGAAACTGTTTCCACCCTACTGGTTCGCGGGCGCACAGGTATGGCTGGGAGGACAAAGCATTGCCCGGGGCTGGCTATGGCTCCTGTTGAGCCTGATGGTCAGTATTGGCAGTACCTGGCTGGTAATCCGTTACCTGGCACCTTCCTTCAACAGGAAACTATCTCTGATCAGTGGCAGTGGCGGCGGCAGTGGCAGTGGTGGCGGTGGTGGTGGCGGCAGTGAAACGCCTGCGCCGGCTGCCGGAACTGCCGGCGGAAATTTTTCCGGCAGCAGGAAGGGAATTGCCGGTTTTCTCGCAGCAATACTGACAATTGGAACGGCAGAAAGATCCGCCTTCCTGTTCAGCTGGCGCTGGACCGCCAGGAACAGGGGCTTCCGGATGAGGGTATACCCGACCATCGGTTATATCATTGTGTGGATTGCGCTTACACTTTTCCGTTATAATGAAACGGCAGAAGGATCGGGCCTTAGAGGGTTTAGCGGGTCATTCAGCGGCCTGCTGGGGTTGATTTATATCAGCTCTTTCATCATCATTAACGCCATGCAGCAGGCAGGGTATGCAGAGGAATACAGGGCATCCTGGATTTTTTACAGTACACCGGTGAGGCGGCCCGGACTTGTTATACTTGGCAGTTTTAAAGCCATGCTCGCCAAATTTTTCCTGCCGGTTGCCCTGCTGATCCTGGCACTCGGACTCATGTGGAAAGGGCCGGAAGCCTTACCCAACCTGGTTTTGGGCATGTCGAACCAGTTGGCAGTTGCCTGTATTATTTTATTGATGAGCAAAAAATCCCTGCCGGCATCAAAGCCTGCCGTGATGGATGACCGTTCAGGCAATTTCCTGAAGGGTATCATGATGCTGCTGGTAACAGGCTCGATTGGAATATTACATTTTTTGATACATGAATTCACCGGCGTTGTTATCCTGCTGGCCATGCTGAGCATGCTGGCATGCTGGCTAATGATTGGGAGGATCGCAAGGATCACCTGGAGCGAATTAACACCAACGGTATAGTGTTTGGGGTAGCGGGTTTATATAGCGGGTATATGCCGGGTAAATTTTCCGAGCTTATTTTCCGGGCTTATTTTCCGGGCTTAGCCGGCAACAGATACGCCGATCAGTTTTCCAATTCCGAAGGTGATGGCTGCAGCGGCAAGTCCGAACAATACCTGGCGAAAGCCGGAGAACCACACACTACGGCCGGTGAACAGGGTGATGGCCGCACCGATCAGGAACAGTCCGATGGCGCTGACGGCAACACTCAGGTAGATGGCCTTCATACCGCTGGTAAACATAAACGGCAATACGGGAATGATGGCGCCGATGGCAAATAGTATAAAGGAATACACCGCAGCCTGCACGGCGGAACCTTTCAGTTCATCCGGCTGGATTCCCAGTTCTTCTTTGACGAGAACATCGTGGGCACGCGAGGTATCACTGATGGTTTCCTGCGCCATAATATGTGCCTGCTCTTCCGGAACGCCTTTGGCGATATAGATCAGGGCCAGTTCTTTCATTTCACCTTCCGGATTTGTCTCCAGTTCCTCCATCTCAATATCCATCTGGTTCTCATACAATTCCTGCGAACTTTTCACCGAGATCCATTCACCCAGTGCCATGGACAAAGCTCCGGCCAGCAAACCCGCGAGTCCGGCCAGCAATACCCCCTCCTGGCCGGCTGTGGCACCGGCAATACCCATTACCAGGCTGAAGTTGGACACCAGTCCGTCGTTGCCCCCGAGGACGGCTGCCCTGATGGCATTACCACCCACTGAGCGGTGGCGTTTTTCAAAACGGGCCAGTTGGGCACCGGTTACCCTTTCCTCCTTTTCAAGTATGGAACGCAGGATTTTGACATGATTGATATCAGTACTGTTCAGCGGCAGATTGCTCTGCGATTTTTTGGAAATAATGGCACTTGAAATGCTTTTCTCGGTATCCATCACCACCCCGAAAACATAATCATAGCCGAAAACCTTTCCGATGAAATTGAGCGTTTTTGCTCGCCAGGAAGGTCCGGGCAACTGGCTGGAAGATAGATTTTCCTTGCGGGCGAATGCCTGCACGTGGGTGTCTTCAATTTCACTCATCTGCCGGAAAACATTGGCTACAACGGGATCTTCTTCGTGCGATGCCAATTGGCGATAGAGGTAACTGGTATCTATTTCGGTTTGGATGCTTTTCAGGCTCATACAGTTAAGGTAAAAAAAAAGTGTCTGACACCTTATGAAAGATGTCAGACACTTATATGATAACCGTTAGGATTAACCTAAGGCAACGCGCTTGAAAGAAGAAACCTTCAAATCACCGGCACTTTTCAGGTAATCGGCCACACTGATAGCGCCATCCTTTACGAAGGCCTGGGCCAGCAGGGTATTCTCTTTGAAGAAAGCACCCAGTTTGCCGGCAGCGATCTTTTCGATCATTTCTGCAGGCTTGCCGGCCATTTTAGGATCGGCAGCAACCTGGTCAGTGATGATGGCTTTTTCGCGGGCAACAGTTTCAGCAGGAACTGAGTCGGCATCCACCGCAACAGGGTTCATGGCAGCGATCTGCATCGCTACGTCCTTACCAGCTTCGGCAGCTTCTTTGTTCAGTCCAACCAGTACACCCATACGGTTTGCACCGTGAATATAGGAAGCCACATAATCAGCATCGATGCGCTCGAACTTGGAGATACCGATCTTTTCGCCGATGGAAGCGAGTTTGTCGTTCACCAGGTCAGCGATTTTCTGTCCGTTGATGGCTACTTCATTCAGTTCTTCAGCGCTCTTAACGTTGTTTGCGATCGCGGCATCCATGATGCTCTGGGCGAAAGCAACGAAATCAGCGTTCTTGCTCACGAAGTCGGTTTCGCAACTAACACAGAGAGCGATACCGGTTTTGTTGTCTGCAGTTGTTTTAGCCAGCACCACACCTTCTTTCGCTTCACGATCGCTGCGCAGGGCGGCAACTTTGGCACCTTTCTTACGCAGCCAGTCGATAGCAGCTTCGAAATCGCCATTGTTTTCTGTCAGGGCCTTGCGGCAGTCCATCATACCGGCACCAGTGGCCTGGCGCAGTTTATTGATATCAGCGGCTGTAATAGTTACAGTAGACATTGTATAGGAGTTTTTAATATTTCAGATCAAAAAAGGTGAAAAGGTGAATAGGTGAAATAAGATTGTATTCACTTATTGACTTATTCACCTATTCACTTATGAAATTATCGTGCACCAGTGCGCTTCGGACTATTGGGAACGCGACGCTTGGGTGCGTTACCGGCACCGCCACGTGGAGCGCCACCGCGACCGCCACGGGCTGCTTCAGCCTGGGCTTCCGCTTCCATACGAGCTGCGCGCTTTTCGTTCTCATCGCTGCTTTCTTCCACATCCGAATCCTTGGCTTCCTGCCTTTCAGCAAGACCTTCAGCGATGGCTGCAGTGATATATTCAATGATGATGGCGATAGACTTGGTAGCATCGTCGTTGGCAGGGATCGGGAAATCAACCTTGTTCGGATCACAGTTGGTGTCAACCATACCGAAAGTGGTGATGCCAAGACGCTTTGCTTCAGACAGGGCGATGTGCTCATGACCGATGTCGATGATGAAGAGGGCAGCGGGCACACGACCCAGCTGGGCGATACCACCCAGAACCTTTTCCATCTTCTCTTTATCGCGGGTCAGGGTCAGGCGCTCTTTCTTGGTAACGTTGTCGAAAGTACCGTCGGTCAGCATTTTCTCGATACTCTGCATCTTCTTCACGCTCTTACGAACGGTGTTGAAGTTGGTGAGCATACCACCCAGCCAACGTTCTGTAACGAAGGGCATGTTAACACGCTGCGCGCACTGGGTAGCGATTTCTTTCGCCTGCTTCTTGGTGCCTACGAACATGATCTTCTTACCGCTGCGGGCGATCTGCTTCAGTGCAGCAGAAGCTTCCTGCAGACTTTCAGTGGTCTTGTTCAGGTCGATGATATGAATACCTTTCTTCTCAGCGAAGATATAAGGCAACATTTTGGGGTTCCACTTCTTCTTGAGGTGACCAAAGTGTACACCTGCATCGAGAAGTTGTTGTTGTAAGGATGTATTGTTTTCCATCTTAATCTGATTAATAATGTTTGAAGTAAATTAACGCTTACTGAACTGGAAGCTTCTACGTGCTTTCTTACGACCTGGCTTCTTACGTTCAACACCACGGGGATCGCGGGTGAGGAAACCACCGGCTTTCAGTGTGGGACGGTATTCAGCATTTACTTCGAGCAGTGCACGGGCGATACCCAGCTTTGCAGCTTCGGCCTGGCCTTTCACACCACCACCTGTTGCATTGATCACGATATCGAACTTGTCGATAGCCTCAATGGCTTTCAGGGGAGCTTCCACCTGGTTCTGCAGGTAAACCAGCGGGAAATACACTTTATAATCTTTATCGTTTACAGTGATTTTGCCATCGCCTTTGCTGAGGAACACGCGTGTAACGGCTTCCTTACGACGACCTAAACCATTTTTTTGCTTTTCCATCTATTTGGAATTTGGGATAAATTAATTGTTGACTTAGAATTTCAGTTCTTTAGGTTGCTGTGCAACATGCGGATGGTTGCCATCGGCATAAACAAACAACTTCTTGTACATCTTGCGGCCCAGACGGTTCTTGGGAAGCATGCCTTTTACAGCGCGCTCAATGATCACCTCAGGACGACGCTTCAGCAGGTCCTTGGCAACTTCTTCCTTGCGGCCACCGGGGTAACCACTGAAGTTCTCATACACTTTCTGGTCAAACTTGTTGCCGGTGAACTGAATCTTGTCGGCATTGATCACGATAACGAAATCGCCACAGTCTACGTGTGGAGTGAAATACGCTTTGTTCTTACCACGCAGTACGGCCGCGATTTTGGCACACATACGACCAACGGTTTGATTGGTACCGTCCACAACGTACCAGTTACGCTGTATGGTAGCCTCGTTCGCATGCTTTGTGGTGAAATGTAATTTGCTCATTTAAACTTAATTTAGTCCGCTACCGCCATCCCGGTAACGGGAATGATGAAATAATTCGGAGCGCAAAGGTAGGCCGACTGGTGGCTATTTTCCAAGATTTTGCATGACTAATTTTTATAACTGTTTTGTAACTAATTGATTTTCAATAAAAATTTTTACATAAAATTTAAATAGATGGCAGATTTGAACTTAGGCAGGACCATTTTTGGCGACCCGGTGAATGCAGGAAATACCATGACTGAACAGGAAGCACTGGAATTATTGCGCGATTGGGTACCGAATGAAAGGCTGCAACTGCATATGCGGCAGGTGGGCGCAGTGATGAAGGCCTGGGCCCTGGAAAAGGAAGGATTGACTGAAACCCAGGCGCACCAGTGGTGGCTGGCGGGGGTATTGCACGATGCCGACTGGGACAAACATCCCGATCATCACTGCCGCATCATTATTGAGGAGCTGGAGAGCCGGCAGATTGACCCGGCGGTAATCCGCACCATCGCCTGCCATGGTCCACGGCATTTCGGCGTGGAGCCTGAAAGCGTGATGGAGAAGATGATTTATGTGTTTGATGAACTGTCGGGCTTTATCCATGCCGCCGCGCTGATTCGCCCCACCCGTTATGAAGGTATGGACGTGAAAAGCGTTCTGAAGAAAATGAAGACCCCCTCTTTTGCCGCCCAGGTGAACCGAGATGAGATCAATGACGCCCTCAGCCGGATCCAAACGCCGCTGGAGGAGATCATCGGATTTGTGCTGGAACACCAGGCCGGAGTGGCTTAAGAAGCAGCCATGCGGCATTAACTACGCCTGGTCGTTTCCCACACCACCGGGTTCAATGGCGTATCAATCGGTTCCCCGATAGTAGCCCCCGGGCACCAGGTGACCCAGTCGAGTTCCTGGTTTTTATTCTCCGGTGCCTTCAGCTTCATGTCGCGGTCCATATAGATGATGGTCATCACTTTCCGCATCTGGTCTGTAGTATTGGCACCCGCCCGGTGGAATACCCAGCCGGAATGAAAACTAATTTCTCCCGCGTCGAATGGTTCCACCACATGGGTGAAATCGGTTACCCTTAACCGTTGCTGGATGAGCAGTTCGGATTCATCACTGATTTCCAGTTCCCTCCCTTCCACAATAACCTGGCTGCCGGCGCTGAACTCCAGCGGCCCCATTTCAAGGGGTGTGGCCTGCAGGGGAATCCAGGCGGTGATGGTTTTATCCGTTTCCAATGGCCAGTAATACTGGTCGGCATGCCAGGGAGTGAAACCGCCGCCGGGTTCTTTAAACAAGGCCTGGTCGTGGTAGATACGTGTTCCCTCCACCTGCATCAGGTCGGCCGCGATCTTAGCCAGCCTTTTACTGCAAACCAGTTCTTTGATGGATTCATTTTCCCGCCAGAGATTAAAGAGTTGCAAAAATGCCTTGCCGTAGGTGGATCGCTCCGCAAGTGTGGTGGTTACCTTATTCATGCTGTCTACCTGCCTGGTGATGATGTCGTTGAAATAACCAAGGGTTGATTCATCAAGCACCTGTTTCAGTTTGATGAAACGGTTCTGCTGGTAACATTCAATTTGTTCCGGATTGAGCTGGTAGGGCTCCCGGAGGATGGATGCGATAGATTCTGGTATGGCTGGCATAGCGTCATATTTGGGGTATCGCAGGAATTCAGTTTTGGGTAACCTGCTGCTGTTCGACAGTCAATTTACCCAAATAACCAGAACATAAAAAACAGGGAGCACCGGCGAAATTTCCGATGCTCCCTGGGGTATGCGTCTGACGCGCGTCTGACGTACGTCAGACGCGCGTCAGACGGTTATTGCGTAACGATGAATTTGCTGGTGGCGAAATTCACGTTGATTTTGTAGGTTCCGCTGGTGGCCGGACCGGGGAAGTTCTGCGGCTTATCATAGCCAAAGGTTCCGCCGGCAGACAATCCGGGCAGGGAATTATCGGCAACGGAATATTTATGATCCCAACTTCCGTTAACCGGCAGGAGCAAGTACTCTTTTCCACCGGCCAATGCAATACTCAGCTCCCACTCCACTGAATTCAGGCGCGTGAATTGCTGGGCTGGTACTGGTACAGGGTTGCTCCAGTCGCCGGGTGTGGCGCTTCCTACCATGAAAAGATTCTCCGGCAGGTTGTTTTCGGTATAAGGTGTCACCGTGAATTTACCAGCCTGGAAATCCAGCACAATTTTGTACATCCCATCTGCTGTCGGACCCGGGAAATTGCTGCTGAGGTTGAATCCGAAATCTCCGCCATCAGACAATCCGGGTTTGGTATTATCTGCCACAGAGAATTTATTATCCCAGCTTCCGTTTACCGGGAGTATCAGGTATTGTTTTCCTCCTTTCATGTTGAACACTCCGGCCCAGGTGGTTTCATCCAGGCGGGCGAACTCCTGGCTGGGTGCGGGCACCGGGTTGGTCCAGCCGCCTTCCGTAGCATCACCCACGATGAATAGTTTGCCGGATACCGGCAACGCCACTTTCGGAGGAACCTTGTAGGGCGTCATTTTCATGGCGATCACATTGGAGCCAAGCTGTTCATTATTGTTCGCGTAGGATGATGTCAGCCTTACTTCCATATCATATGGCACATTAAAGCTGAATCCCTTTGCGAGCAGGATCTCATTGATCTCTTTTGCAAGGAAAGAAGTGGACAATGCGCCACTAACAACGCGTGAGGCTGCGGTAGCGAAGTTCTTTCCCGCCTGGTCGATCTCGATCAGGTACTTATATTTAGCGGTATCAGTTGCATATTTCGGGCTGGACCAGTTAAGGGTCAAGGCAGTCGTCAGTGAGTCCGAAGGTGCCGGTGCAATGGTTGTGGCCGAAGCGGTTAGGACAGGCGCCGTTCCGTTAGCGTAAACCGGCAGGTCGTCTACTTTCTCGCAGGCTGTAAACAGGGTAGTCAACAGCGTGGCAAAAAAGAAAAGTTTTGAAAAATATTTCATGGCATCAATGCTTTTAAGTTGGATGGATTACTGTTTTACCACGGTGAATTTTCCACGCTGGAAATCGACTGTGATTTTATAGGTGCCTGCAGCTGCCGGGCCAGGTATGTCCTTGGCCTGCTCGCGGTTGAAATCACCACCGTTTGCCAGTCCGGGTACAGTATCATCAGGTACATTATATTTGGCCCATTCACCGTTTTTCGGAATCAGCAGATAGGCGCCTCCTCCTACCAGGTTGAGGGTGAGTTCATACAAAGTTTCACTCAGCTGGGTAAACTGCTGTGTTGGTACCGGAACGGGGTTGGTCCATCCGCCGGGTGTGGCGCTGCCCACAATAAACAGTGTGCCGGTGGCCGGAGGAGTAACCTTGGGGGGAATCGCATAAGGCGTCACCTTCATCTGGAGCGTGTTGGAATATAACAGAGCAGCGGAGCTACCCAGGGTAGATTTTATACGCGCTTCGATATTGTGTTCAATTTTAGGCAAAAGCACCAGTGTATTCAACAGGAGATCATTCAATTCCGACACTTTGAAGGTTTTGCTGAGGTCCTTGCTGATGGCAACAGAAGCTTTATTGGGATTGGTAAAATTCGAACCCACCGTATCTATCTCCAGCACATAGTTCACATCCTGGGAACTGATGCCTGTGGTGAATTGATAATTGGGGTTGGTCCAGCTGAATTTTAGCGCCTCCTTATCAGCATTGATAAAATCCAGCACAGGCGCTGCCGTGGATGCTGCCAGGACAGGTGCGGTACCGCCCTCGTAATATATTTTGTTCTCATCCTTCTTGCATGACCAGATAGCGGTCGTGGCAGCAAGTAAGAACATAATCCGGGTTAACAATTTCATATCTGAAATGATTTTGATGGTTAGCAATTAGAATCCGGTATTCTGACTCAGGTTCGGGTTGGCTGTTCTGTTGGCAGCCGGGATGGGGAACAGGTTATATTTACTGTCCACTGCGGTTCCGGAAGAAACCCCTCCCTTCCAGGGCCAGAGGTATGCACCTGTAGTGAGCATTCCATAGCGGATCAGGTCTGTCCTGCGGTGACCTTCCCAATACAGTTCCCTTCCTCTTTCATCAAGGATGGTCTGCAGCGTAAGGTCAGAAGCGTTCAGCCTGCCCACATCATTCGGACCATAGCTCTGACCATAGGCACGGAAACGGATTCTGTTCATATAGCCCAGTGCGGTGGTAATATCGCCACCACCACCCTGCAGATGGGCTTCCGCATAGATCAGGAACATCTCAGACAGACGGAAAACCGGGAAATCAACATCGGCAAAATCACGGTTCACATCATTGGTTGGCTGACCGTCTGAACGGATATTGATGTACTTACGTACATGCACACCCTGGCTGAACTCACTCACATTGGTAATATCAGCATTATTCAGGTTGGTGAACATCGCACGCCTGTCTGTAGCGCCGGTTTTATCAGCAAACAGGTTCACAAATGCCTTTGTTGTGCGATAACCATACCAGCCACCACCCACTCCATAATCATTGTGATCATCACCTGCAGCTGCATGCACAAAGAAGGTAGTATTGCCATAACTCTGTGTTTTCAGGCCATCACAATTGATCACATACATGAATTCATTGGCAGCTTTTTCATTATCGGCCATAAACACCTGGCGATAATCGGGATGCAGATCATACCCCGCATCGATCACCTTCTTGGCATAGGTCAGCGCGTCGGCATATCTCTCTGTTCCGGTATAGATTTTAGCATTCAGGTACATCCTGGCCAGCAGGGCCCAGGCAGCTCCCTGGTCAACCCGGCCATATTCCTGCGAACGGGCAGCGGCCAGTTCCGTATCGATTTCCTGCAACTCCTTTTCAATATAAATAAAGAGGTCACCGCGTTTGATTTCAACCGGCAGGTCTGTACCAATCTTATTCTCTTCCGTAATAAAAGTAGAGTAACCAAACAGGTCCATCATTACCCAGTAATTGAACGCACGAAGGAAGCGCACTTCCGCCCTGGTACGGGCAATTTCCTCAGCTGCAGCGCCGGTAATGCCACGGCCTGAAACTTTTTCGGCTGTAGATTCACGTAAGTACTCATTCGCAATGGTGATATTATACACCGGCCTGGCATACATACCCCTCAGGAACGGGTCATCACTGTTCCAGCGCAGGGCATGAAAATCATGGATGGTCTGGTCATTCCAGGAAACGATGGCCTCATCGGTGGGCAGTTCCTGCGCATTGAAAAATCCGCGGATAAAAGGAGACTGGGATCCTTCGTCAAGGCCCTGGATATCGGATTGTCCGGCAGGTCCCTGGTTACCGGTAGTAGCCATATTGCCATAAATCTTGGCCAATACGCTCTTATACCCCTCGGCTGTGGAATATACTGTTTCGGGCGTGAGGTCATTGGTTGGGAAGAGATCCAGTTTCTTGGAACAGGATGCTACCACCACCGCAGCCACTGCAACTATTGAGAGTTTTTTAATTATATTTTTCATACTGCAATCATTTGTGGATTAAAAGTCAATGTTCGCACCAATGGAGAAAATCCGGGGGCGGGGATAAATAGTATTATCAATACCCTCGTTCGATAATTCAGGATCCAGTCCCTTGTACTTGGTGATCACGAACACGTTCTGAACGCTGGCCGACAAGCGGAGGTTGGCCCTGTTATCGAGGATCTTGCCAACCGTATAACCCAGGTTTATATTATCCAGCCTGAGGAATGATGCGTTCTGCACGTAATAGTCCGACAGGTACTGGTTGTTATAAAACTTCGTATCAAAATAGTTGGTGGTAGTATTCTGGATAAAATTGATCGGGTTCTGGATATTGCGGAAGGATGCACGCTCGGAGTTAACGTTGCTGTAGGCATAGTTTCCGGCCATACCATGTGCAGCCAGTCCAACTGAAAACTTCCTGTAAGAAACCGAAGTGCTGAAACCGAAGAGGAAATCAGGCGCATACTGTTTATACAGGGAGCGGTCGGCCGCATCAATTTTACCATCGCGGTTCTGGTCTTCATACAAACCTTCAATCGGCAATCCGGTTTCCGGATCATATACCTGCTTGTAAACAAAGAAGGTATAAGGGCGATAACCCACCACATGTTTCTGGATGGTATTACCGGTACCGCCACTGATTCCACCCACATCTATTCCGGTGAAATTCGGATCCTCCTGCTTCAGCAGGTTGGTGATTTCCGATTTCTGGTAAGTAACGTTAAAGCCCAGGTCCCAGGTAAGATCCTTGGTACGAACCGGCACGGTATTAAGCACAAATTCAACACCCCTGTTTTCAATATTACCCACATTGGTGGTAAGCAGGTTCACAAAGTTCGAACCGGGGGCAACTGGAACCTGGCTGAGCAGGTCTTCTGTTTTCTTCATATAGAAGTCAACGGAACCAGACAAACGGTTATTGAAGAACCCGAAATCGAGGCCAATGTTATTGGTGGTGGTGGTCTCCCATTTGATATTGGGATCATAACCGGCAGGGCGCAGGTAACTATAGAACACATTACCGAACATGTATTGCGCGGTAGGCGTACTTCTTGAATACCTGGGCAGGTATCCATAATAGTCACCGATATCCTGCTGACCGGTGATACCCCAACTCGCACGCAGTTTCAGGTCATTCACCACATTGCTGTTGGCAAAGAAATCCTGGTTTATGCGCCATGCCAGCGCCACTGCAGGGAAATAACCGATGCGATTGTCCGGTGAGAACTTGGAGCTGGCGTCTCTCCTGATGGAGGCAGTCAGCAGGTACTTACCGGCAAGGGTGTAGTTGATGCGTCCCAGGTAAGATTCCAGCCGGTACCTTGGTTCATCGAATTTGAAATTCGGTGTGGTACCCGGAATGATTTTACCATCCTGGCCATAAGACGCGAAATTATTATTGTGAGACAGGAAGTCCTGGTAGCTATGACCGACCAGCACATCAAACTTGCTGTTGATGGCATCCAGTTCCTTTGAATAGAACAGCGACACATCTGCCAGCTGGTTGCGCTTCCACTGCTCATAATGCGTGAAGCGACCCTTGGTCTTGTAGTTGGTGGCAGACAACTGGTTGATATTATCATTACCCTGTCCGTCACTGTATTCAACACCCAGGTTTACCAGCACATGCAGGTCGGGGAAGAAATGCAGTTTGTAATCAGCCTGAACGTTTCCGATGAAGCGGAACACATTGGAAGTATTGCTGCGCAGTCCGAGCAAACCAACCGGGTTCCTGGTAGCCAGGTCAATCGGGTTCTGGTCTACCTGCAGCCACTCGAAATAATTACCAAACTTATTGTTGGAATAAACAGGCTTGGTAGGATCGAAAGTAACTGCGGCACCAATAGCGCCTTCGTCTGCGAAGTTGTTGGCAGTATTGGCGGTGCGGGCCGCGATGTTCAGGGAAAGGTGGTTGTCGAAGAACTTGGGACTCAGGTTCAGCGAGGTGGAGAAACGATCGAACTCATTTGTTTTCAGCACACCTTCCTGGTTCAGGTAACCCACAGAAAAACGATAGGGTATTTTCTTCACAGAACCACTAACACTGAAGTTGTTGTCAAAGCCTGTAGCATTCTGGTATATCTCGTCCTGCCAATTGGTATTGGCTGTGCCCAGCAGTTTAATATAACTTTCTGTACCCTGTGCCTTCACCAGAGTGCGGAGTTCATCAGCACTTAACACATCTACCTGGTCAGTCACCTGGCCAACAGACAGCATGGTGCTGAAATTGAATTTCGGCTTTCCGCTGCTGCCTTTTTTAGTGGTGATGATAATTACACCATTGGATGCCCTTGAACCATACAAAGCCGTAGCGGACGCATCTTTCAGTACGCTCATGCTTTCAATGTCATTCGGGTTGATGGTGTTCAGGATATTGTTGGAACCAGCAACACCACCGCCATCAGTTGGTACCCCGTCGATCACGATCAACGGGTCATTGTTGGCATTCAGGGAAGCCCCGCTTCGTACGCGGATCTTACTGCCGCCGCCGGCTGCACCACCACCTGTGGTAACCTGCAGACCAGCAACCTTACCCTGCAGCAACTGCTCGGGTGAGTTTTGCACACCTTTCTGAAATTCTTTTGGACCAATCGCTGTAACAGAGCCGGTAAGGTCTGATTTCCTTCTTGTTCCATAAGCCACCACTACCACTTCTCCCAGTGCTGCATTGTCGTTCACCAGCGTGATGTTGTAGGTATCGCTTTCTGTGATGGCAATTTCCTTCCCGGCATATCCCACAGAGGAAATTACCAGTGTTTTAGCGGAAGCAGGAACGGTAATGGAGAAGGTTCCATCCGTTCCGGTTTGCACACCAGCATTCGTGCCTTTAATAATTACAGAAGCCCCGATGAGCGGGTTCCCATCTCTGCTGTCTGTAATTTTTCCCGAAATGTTTCTGGTTTGTGCATAAACGCCCTGCTGCATTATTGTCATGAACAATAACGGCAAGGCAATCGTAAGCAGACGTTTCAAGGACATAATCAAAAATTGAGCGTTTATAATAGAAGAATCGTTTCCTGTCCTGTTATGTGTACTTTTTACATATTAATGATGTGTAAAAAGTACACAAACTTAGCTAGTTTTTTATAATGTTGTTAATAATCTGTAAACTTTTTTTGGTGGTCGTTCGGGTGTTTAAGCGGCAGGTGAAAGGGTGCGGGGATGGTTGTACAAAATCTCAACCTATCAAGACAGCCGGACGATCAGATATGCTGCTCTAGCTGACTTTTTTTGCCTTTTTTCCGAATTTGGCCTGGTTGAATTTGTACAGTTTACCGGGGCGGTGCGGCACATCTTCCTCATATTCATTGAGATCTATGAGCCAGTCCATCATGAAGAATTTTTTCCGGAAATTCCGCCTGTCCAGCTTGATGTTCAGGATGGCTTCATACAGGCTCTGCAGTTCGCGGAGGGAGAATTTCCTGGGGAGAAGATTGAACACTACCGGGTGATCCTCCACGATCTCACGCAGCCTTTCCAAGCAGGTGGTCAGGATCTCAAAGTGATCAAAGGCCATCTCTTTGATATCGTTAACCGGGTGCCAGTGTAATTCATTATCATTAAGCTTGAGCTGGTAATCCTTGATATTCACCAGCGAAAAATAGGTAGTGGTAATTACCCTTCCTGCAGGGTGGCGGTTCACTTTACCAAAAGTATGCACCTGTTCCAGGTACACATCATCGAGGCCGGTACGCTCTTTCAGGATGCGGTAAGACGCTGAATCAAGGTCTTCATCAGGGCGCACAAGATCTCCCAGCAGGGACCATTTTCCCTTATATTCCTTGATATTACACTTGATTACCAGTACTTTCAACTCACCATCTTCAAAACCAAAAATCACACAGTCTACGGAGAGGGCAATCCTGAAATAATCCTTGTCACTTAATTCACCCAGGTGGCTGAACCTCGAAATGTGCTTCATATCCGGCAATTTACTGAACCATCAGTTTTATTATCTTTCTTTTTCCATTTACCTGTAACTGCAGGAGGAAAATCCCTTTCTGCAGGCTTTCCGCCACACCGGGCCTCAATCTTGCCTGGTGCGCTCCCCTGCCCCTGTTCCCCTGCGGCATTTCATCGATTATCCTGCCGTTGATATCCATCAGGGTAAAATGCACCGCGCCGGCTTCCGGCAATTCATACCGGATCACCGAGCCCGAATTGACAGGGTTGGGATTCACCCGCAGCCGGTACACATCGCTGACTTCAATATCCCTGACAGGTGTTGGCGGGGTGCCGTTCAGGTTGCGGTTCAGGTAAACCCTGTATCCGCCGGCAGGCAAAGTTATCGTTTGCGCGCCACCGGTAGCCCCAATGGGTTCGCCGCTTATCAGGTCAAACCAGATGCCGGCCGAGGGGAAGCTTACCTGCATGGTTGACAGGCTGGTCCCGAAATTTCCTACCACAACCAGTTTGGAACTGTCGCTGGTAAGACGGAACCACTTCATGGCGCCGGTCAGGTCATGATCCACCGTTGCGCCGGCAAACAGGTCGTCGTAATATTCATTTTTACGCAGTTCCAGCATTGCCTTGTACACATTGCGCAGCTTCACGCGGCTGGCATTCGTGTAGTAATCCCACTTAATGGGTTTCTGGTCGGTGCGGCAACTGTTGTTGATCGTACCATTTCCGCAATAATTGATGCTGTAATCATACCCCAGCTCGCCAAATTGCCAGATCAGCTTGGGTCCGGGCATGGCTAGCAAAAACGCAGCTGCCATTTCATTCCTTTGCAGGGCCGTAGCCTCATCGCGGATATTGTAACCGCCGTTTGACGCTCCTTCATTTTTGCATTTCACCATGGAACGTTCTTCATCATGGCTTTCCATATAACTGATCAGGTGGGGTTTGTTCCAGTTGCGTACAGTATGCAGGGCTCCGCTGAAATTGGAATTGCTGACCTGCCCTTTTGCCGCTTCCGTGAAATTGTAATTCATGTTGCCCCATAGCATCATACCGTAGTCGGCCAGTTCGATTTCCTCATTGTTTACACCCAGGTGTTCCAGGATCACATAAGAACCCGGCGATTTCAGCTGCAGGCTGTCATAATAGGCTTTCCAGATGGCCACCCGGCTGGCATCATATGCCGACCATGCATTCACATCACAATTGCCGCCATTGTCATCGCAGGTTTTTTTCTGGGTGAATCCCTTCGACAAATCAAAGCGGAAGCCGTCCAGTTTGTATTCCTGCAGCCAGAACGCGCAGACATTGCTGAAAAACCTCTTGGTGTCGGCACTTTCATGATTCATGTCATAGCCCACATTGAATGCATGTCGGGCAACGGGATTGAACCAGGGATTATTGGCTGCCGGCTTGCCGCCCGCACCATCAAAATATAACTGCACCATGGGCGACAGTCCGAAAGAATGGTTCAGCACCATATCCATAATGACTGCAATCCCGTTCTTATGACACTCATCAATAAACGCTTTCAGTGTGTTTTTCGGGCCATAAAATTTATCTGCAGCGAAATAGTAGGAGGGATTGTAACCCCAGCTCAGGTTTCCTTCAAACTCGTTGAAAGGCATGAGGTGCAGGGCATTTACGCCAAGGGATTTGAAATACCCGATGGAATCCTTCAGTGTTTTCCAGTCATGCTTTTCAAGGAAATCACGCAACAACACTTCATAAATAACCAGTTTTTTCTGGTCGGGTCGCTGGAAATTTGTCACCTGCCAGTTGTAGGCTTCCTGCTTTGTCTGCAATACACTCACCACGCCACTTGTTTTACCCGTCGGGTAGGCCTTGAGGTTAGGATAGGTGGAAGCATCAATATACTGGTCATTCCAGGGATCCAGTACTTTCTCGCAATAGGGGTCGCCGATGCGCAGGCTGCCATCCACCAGGTACTGGTAGGCATATTCGGTACCCGCTGTCAATCCCGTGATCCGAAGCCAGAAATATTTTCCATCGGCCGTTTTATTCATCTGGTAAGCCGTGGTTTCTGTCCAGTTATTAAAATCGCCAATCAGGTTGACCCGGGCTTTCCCCGGCGCATACAATACAAGGGTGGCGGCCGTTCCGTCGTTCTCATAATTGATGCCTTCTTTCACCCCTGCCGGCAATGGGGAGACCGTAACAGGCGGTGCGATATATACTTTGAAACTGTCTCCCACCGTGGTGGCGCCATCATTGGAACTGGCAACAAAAACATTTTCACCAGTAGCCGTAATGGTAGCGGTTCCGGCAATACTTCCGGCATTGGCAGCGGTCTGTACAGTGGTCCCGTTCAGCTTTAGCGTGAGACTGGCATTTTTGGCCGAGACGGCTTCCAGGCTGATATTGCTGCCCACTCCTGCCGTTAACGGAAGCAGGAAAGGCGTATAACGCGGTTCAAACTCAGGCGAGGTGAAACGGATCGCATTGGCATTGGCGGGATAAATCTCCCAGTAAATATTCCCCTGGTCAACCCCCAGGTCAGAGGCCTTTCCTTCCAATGCGTTTCCGGATGGATTGTAGCTGCGGAAGACCATCGCGATCTTTTTGATGGTTTCGCCGGCAGGAACATTGTAGAAGGTCCGGAGATTGGTAATCCTGTACTCAAATTTATTATTGCCCAGCGCTGTCAGCTTATAAGCGGGCGTATTGCTGTTCCATGTCATGGGAACATATTTCCAATCGCCCGGACCGGTGCTTTTATCCGTGATCACACCGGTATGGATATACACATCGCCCGTATAGTTTTGCAGACCCTTATTGCCTTTGGCAGCGTCGAACAGGATGGTGACCTGGTCCCCTTCCTTTGGAAAAGCAGGACTAACTGTAATCAGTTGTGCAGAAACATTCAGGCACACCAAAATAAGAAGCAGCAGGAAGAAATTTTTTTTCATGGCAGCAGGCAATAATGTGTTAAAAATACACATTAAATGCATTTGTACAAATTTTGTTGTCGGGACTGCTCCTGTATACGGGTAAGCCGGCATTTTAGCGGCATTTGAATGCAATTTATAAGGTGCCTGTTCCGGCATTGCCACATGCTTTATTTTTACACCCGGACCGCAAGACTGCCGGTTCCCAAAACAACCTTATGTATACAGCTGAACAGACCAGGGAATTACAGAAAGATACGCAGCACTTTGTGAAATTACAGCCGGATATCCCGGCTTCCGAAATTGAAAAACTGCGGGAAGTATTGCGTTTTCATGAATACCGGTATTATATCCTCGATGAACCGCTGATTGCGGATTATGAGTACGACCAATTGTACAAGGCATTGGAGCGGATCGAGAAGGCAGACCCGGCCCTCATTACGCCAGACAGTCCCACACAGCGGGTAGCCAGTGGGCTGACGGCAGCTTTTCCGACCGTATCACACCTGGTGCCGATGTTGTCACTGGACAATTCCTATAATGCCGAAGACCTGGTGGACTGGGATCGACGGGTAAGGGAGGGCTCCGGTGTGCAGGAAGTGGAGTACAGCGTGGAACCAAAATTTGACGGGGCAAGTATTTCGCTGATCTATGAAGATGACCTGCTGGTGCGCGGGGCAACCAGGGGAGATGGTGTGCAGGGGGATGATATCACGACCAATATCCGCCAGATCCGCTCTGTACCGCTGTCCGCAAAGTTTTCAGACTATGGCATCCAGCAGATTGAGATCCGCGGGGAAGTGCTGCTGACCAAAAAACATTTCAAGGCCTTTAATGATAAACTGGCGGATCAGAACCTGCCGCCGCTGGCCAATCCCCGCAATGCAGCATCGGGGTCGCTTCGCCTCAAGGACCCGGAGGAAGTACGCCGCCGCAACCTGGAAGCATTTCTTTACCATGTCAGTTATCATATCGGCCGGGGACATACGAACCAGGCTCTTATGACTCATACCGGGAGCTTGAAAATGTTGTGGGATCTGGGTTTCAGGAGTCCGGAGAAGGAAATAAAAATATTTAAGGGGATTGAAGGAGTGATCAGATGGTGTCATGAGTTTGAGGCAGGGCGCGATGACCTTCCCTATGAAATTGACGGGATGGTGATAAAGGTGAACAGGATTGAATTGCAGGATAAACTGGGCATGACCACACACCACCCGCGCTGGGCCATTGCCTACAAATTCAAGGCAAGGCAGGCGACCAGCCGTTTGCGCGCGGTGGAATTCCAGGTGGGCCGCACCGGCGCCATTACACCCGTGGCCAAAATTGATCCGGTTCATATCGGTGGTGTGATGGTAAGTTCCATTTCGCTTTTCAATGAGGATGTGATCCGTGAAAAGGACCTGATGATTGGTGATATGGTGCTGGTGGAGCGTGCAGGAGATGTGATTCCCTACATTGTGAAATCGCTTCCCGAATTGCGTAACGGCGATGAACACCCGATCCATTTCCCGCATAAATGTCCGCAGTGCCATTCGAAACTATTCCGCGAGGAAGGGGAAGCCGTCTGGCGTTGCGTGAATATTGACTGTCCGGCCCAGGTAGTTGAGCGGATCATCCACTTTGTATCCAAGGATGCGATGGATATCAGGAGTTTCGGGGAAGCCAATGTGCGTAAATTCTATGAAATGGGCTTCCTGACAGATATTCCGTCGATTTACCGGCTGCCTTTTGACAAGATCCGGGGGCTGGAAGGTTTTGGGGAGAAATCCATCACCAACTTGTCTGGTGCCATTGAAAAATCACTCGGGCAGCCGCTTCACAGGCTGATTTTTGCCCTAGGGATCCGGTATGTGGGTGAGACTACCGCCAAAACCCTGGCCCAGTCTGTGGACCACCTGATGGACCTGGCAAAACTGGACCTTGAGGAACTGCAGCAACTGGAAGATGTGGGCATAAAAGTAGCTACCAGTATTCACCAGTTTTTCAGGAACGAATCCAACCTGAAACTGCTGGCGGAGCTGGAAGAACTGGGACTGAACCTGAAAAGCGAAAAGAAGGAAAAGCTGTCTGGCGGCTCTCTGGGAGGGCAAACCTTCCTGTTCACGGGAACGCTTAACCGATTAAAACGGAGTGAGGCGGAGGAGATGGTGGAGGCGCGTGGGGGAAAGATTCTGGGAGGTGTGAGCAGCAAGCTGAATTACCTGGTTGTAGGCGAAGACGCGGGTTCAAAACTGGAAAAAGCGAAGAAGATACCCCAGATCCATATTATCAGTGAGGAAGATTTTTTAAAATTGATCGGTAATGAATAAACGCATAATGTTTTTGTCGAATATCTTTTCGTAACTTTAGAAAAACAGGGAACGATGATTAAATCATTATCAGGCGAAGTTTGGAAGCCACTACAATTTCCGGGATGGAAACATCTTCGCAAACAATATGCATTGTCATCCAGTGGCCGTGTTGCCAGCTATTCAGAGTCTGTCAATGAAGATGGCAAGTTGCTGAACGGATCTCTAACAACGGGTTATAAGACCCTGAACCTGCACAGGCCGGGGAATAACGGTACTTTGTACATACACCGTGAGATTGCCCGTCTGTTTCTGAAGAAACCTTCGAACAAGCACAGGTATGTGATTCATATCAATCACAACAAGACCGACAATTCAGTTAAAAACCTGAAATGGGCCACCCTTGAGGAAATGATAGAGCACCAGCAGGGAAGTCCCGCCAAGGTTGCCTACAAAAAAGTGCAGGCCAACAGGGCTACCGGTCTGAAGTTGAATGCCACACAGGTGAAATCAATCAAAAAGACCCTGGGCAGTAAAAAACGTACATTAACCATCCGCCAGCTGGCTGAAAAGTACGGAGTCAGTGAAATGACCATGTACCGCATCAAGAGCGGCGAGAACTGGGGTAAAGTCAAAGTATAGGAAATTGAATTTAGGCGTCTTACGTTGGGGTATGGCGTCTGACGTTGGGGTATGGCGTCTGACGTTTGAGATCCGTGAATTCATTAATTCTAAACGTCAGACGCCTAAAATCTCTAAACGTCAGACGCCTAAAATCTCGCACGTCAGACGCCTTTTTCATTACCCAAACATTCTTGCTGGTAAACTGTTTTACCTTTACCACGCAAAACGAATACATGGCATATACCTCGCTGGAAGAATGTTTGATTGATCTCGAAAAAAACGGGCAACTGGTCAGGATCAAAGAAGAAGTAGACCCCTATCTTGAAATGGCGGCCATCCATTTACGGGCCTATGAAGCAGGAGGACCCGCCCTGCTCTTTGAGAAGGTGAAAGGCAGCCGCTTCAGGGCAGCATCCAATATATTCGGTACACTGGAAAGAAGCAGGTTCATCTTCAGGGATACACTGGCTTCAGTACAGCAATTGATCGAACTGAAAAACGACCCGGTAAAAGCCATTAAGAGTCCATTTAAAAATGCCGGTGCCGGCCTGGCAGCCATCAAGGCGTTGCCGCTGAAAAATCCTTTTAATAAGCCTGTATTACACCAGGAGATCAGGATCTCGGACATTCCCCAGATCCATCACTGGCCCATGGATGGCGGCGCATTTGTGACCCTGCCGCAGGTCTATACCGAAGATATTGATCAACCCGGCATCATGAAGGCCAACCTCGGCATGTACCGCATCCAGTTATCTGGCAACGATTACAGGCAGGATGCGGAGATCGGTCTGCATTACCAACTGCACCGGGGCATCGGGATACACCAAACCAAGGCCAATAAAAAGGGACTGCCACTGAAAGTAAGCGTGTTTGTGGGTGGACCTCCCTCCCATACCGTATCTGCGGTGATGCCTTTACCCGAAGGCATCAGTGAGATGACATTTGCCGGCGTGCTCGGCGGAAGACGCTTCAGGTACAGTTATGAAGACGGGTTCTGCATCAGCACCGAGGCCGATTTTGTGATCACGGGAGAAGTTTATCCGGGTGAAAACAAACCCGAGGGTCCATTCGGAGACCACCTTGGTTATTACAGCCTTACCCATCCTTTTCCATTGATGCGGGTACACAAAGTATATGCAAGAAAAAATGCCATCTGGCCCTTTACAGTGGTGGGAAGACCACCCCAGGAAGATACCAGTTTCGGCCAGTTGATACATGAAATGACCGGGGCAGCCATCCCGCAGGAAGTACCCGGACTCAAAGAAGTACATGCCGTAGATGCTGCGGGTGTTCACCCACTGCTACTGGCTGTAGGAAGTGAGCGCTACACACCCTATATGCCATCCAGACAACCGGCGGAACTGATTACCATTGCCAACCATGTATTGGGAACGGGGCAGCTCAGCCTCGCGAAATTTTTATTTATTGCTGCCGATGACGAAGGCAGGCTTAATACGCACCATGTTCAGGAATACCTGGAGTTTGTATTGCGCAGGATACACCTTGACCGCGATATCCATTTCCATACCAATACCACCATTGACACACTCGATTATTCGGGCACGGGACTGAATACCGGAAGCAAAGTGGTTTTCGCTGCCTATGGCGAGGTGATCCGTGATCTTTGCACCGAATTGCCCAATGCAATAACCGGATTGCAGGGAGTGGAAGATATTCGGTTAATCATGCCCGGTATAGCCGCCATACAGACAGGAAAATATCGCGATGAAAACACCACCCTGGCGGAGCTGGATCGCCTGAATGAACAGCTAAAAAACAAATTGGATGACCTGAAGGGTCTTCCCATGCTGGTTTGGTGTGATGACGCGGCATTCACAGCTGCCAGTCTCAGGAATTTTCTGTGGGTAACATTTACCCGCAGCAATCCTTCCCATGATATTCATGGTATCGAAAGTTTTATTTCGCATAAACATTGGGGTTGTAGAGGACCGGTGCTGATCGATGCCCGGATAAAACCGCATCACGCACCGCCGGTGGAAACAGACCCTGCGGTGGAAAAGAAAGTGGACAGACTGTTTGCCAAAGGGGGAAGCCTCTATGGTCAATGGTGAATGGTGAATGAAATTATAATTTATACAAGATATTGTTATGTTACAGTCTTCAACCATCAGCTTTTTAAGGGGGCTGAAAAAGAACAACAATAAACCCTGGTTTGATGAAAACCGGTCTAAATACGAAGCAGCAAAAAAGGACTTTGAAGCCCTGGTACAGGCTGTCATTGATGCATATGCGAAATATGACCTTTCCCTGGGTGGACTGAAGGCAAAGGAGTGCATGTTCCGGATCAACCGCGATGTCCGCTTCAGCAAGGACAAATCCCCCTACAAGACCAATTTCGGCGCCAGCATCAACGCCGGCGGAAAAAAATCCGTGAAAGCAGGTTACTATATCCATATTGAGCCGGGCGACAGTTTCGCCGGTGGGGGAATCTATATGCCCATGCCGCCTGAGCTCAGAAAAGTACGCCAGGAAATAGAATACAATCCGGATGAATTCAAGTCCATCGTTGAAAGCAGGAAATTCAAAACAGTATTCGGCCCCTTAATGGAAGGCGACGGAATGAAATTAAGCCGGGTGCCGCAGGGTTTCGACAAAGATTCACCAGTGGCCGGCTACCTTATGTTCAAAAGCTATGTAGCCGGCACATCCCTTCCCGATGAAACCCTTACGGAAAAGAAACTGGTCAAAACAATTACTGATTCATTTATAACCCTGCAACCGATGATTGAGTTTATTAACAGGAGTTTCGATTAACTGAATCAGCCAGCAAAAATATACGCACACCCTTTCTCATGCGCCCTTCCAAGTGCCCATACGCCGGATGGAACAGGCTGGATTCCCGGCAACAGTGCCGCCTTCCATTCTTTTTTAACATCATCCGCGTTCATGTTCATCTTGGAGGCTGCAGCCGCGCTGAATACCGTCATGGCCATGTCGCAGACACAAAACATAACACCGGCATCCTGCAGTTCATTGATACCAATCGAAACCTCTCCCACACCAGGAACCTTGAAAGCACCCGGACCGGGTTGCCAGAACGGATTTTGCGTTGCTGGCTGATGAGTTGCGGGATCCTTTGCGTCAAAGAGTTCGCCGAACTTATACTTTGACCAAACCTGGTTATCCATGGCATATCCAATAGCACTATGCCTCAATACCACCACCACGCCACAATCATTCTCGGGAGTACCCGTCATGGAATTGGTCAGTAAAAAAACCCTGGGCCATGCAAACGGATATATTTCATGCGGCTGGGTCACATCAAATACTACCCGATGTTTTCCTTTGATGTTGTTAAACCATAGGTCGGGATCATCAGAAGTAAATGGGACAATATTATCTGCTGCTGCCTGCAGGCTCATTGGAGTTGCAATACCGGTCATACTGATCGCAGCCACTCCGGTGGCCAGTGATCCCAAAAAATTTCGCCGGCCATTTTGCTGGAGGTTCTGATTCACTGACATAACAATTGATTTAAGTGAAGAAATTGAGTTGGTTATTAGAAAGAACCACATAAGTTACGAAATAAAATGCAGACTGGTAGCGGGTTTCAGCCCATCCGGATGTGCCGTTTGAATCACCTGATCTTTAAACAGAATGATCGGCCTGAAGTAAAAAACAATAAATTATAAAACTAAACTTGAGACTATGAAAAAGCTTCTGCCAGTTGCTTTACTGCTATTGGTATGCACATCAGCATTGTTGGCACAAACCAATTCATACAAAATCCTGTTCGACATTACAAGCAAGGACACTGCCGATCACCAGACAGTGATCAGGCATATCAGCGGAATGAGTAAAGCCTACCCGGATGCAGAACTGGAAGTGGTCATTTATGGCGGGGCATGGCCAATGGTGGTCAAAGAAAAATCAACAGTAACAGAATCGGTTCTATCCCTCTGCCGCAATCAAAACGTTCATTTCAAACTTTGTGAGGAAACCATGAAACGTCAGCGGATCGATAAGAACCTGTTGATACCTGGCGTGCAGACTGTACCGGATGCCATCATCGAACTGGTAACAAAGCAGGGACAAGGCTGGGGATATATTAAAGAATCGCATAAATAAGTTTGTGGTTTGAAGTCAGACAGGGATATCCGACTACAAACCACAAACAGCAAAATTTAAAGGAGACCTTTTGCCGCCAGGTACTCTGCTATCTGCACGGCATTCGTGGCAGCACCTTTGCGGAGGTTATCACTGACGATCCACATATTGAGCGTGTTGGGCTGCGATTCATCGCGACGAAGGCGGCCTACAAATACTTCATCTTTTTCATGCGCATCCCTGGGCATGGGGTATTGCGCATTCGCAGGATCATCCACCACTACCACACCGGGTGCAGCAGAAAGCAGGGAACGAACTTCAGCAAGGTCAAAATCACGCTCAAACTCAACGTTCACGCTTTCACTGTGACCACCCATTACAGGGATACGAACAGTTGTAGCAGTAACAAGAATGCTGTCATCGCGCATGATTTTTTTGGTTTCGTTCACCATTTTCATTTCCTCCTTGGTATAGCCATTATCGAGGAATACATCGATCTGCGGAATCACATTAAGGTCAATGGGATATTTGTAAGCCATCTCACCTTCCACTCCCTTGCGTTCATTCATGAGCTGGTCTACTGCCTTAACTCCGGTACCGGTCACACTCTGGTAGGTTGATACCACCACCCTTTTGATGCCGTACTTCTTGTGAAGAGGATTCAGGGCCACCACCATCTGAATGGTAGAACAGTTAGGGTTGGCAATGATCTTATCATTGGCGGTTAACACATCGGCATTGATTTCCGGTACCACCAGGGGTTTGGTGGGATCCATGCGCCAGGCAGAGGAGTTATCAATTACGGTGATCCCTGCCTCAGCAAATTTCGGAGCCCACTCCAGTGAAGTGCTTCCGCCGGCTGAAAACAGCGCCACATCGGGTTTTGCTGCAATAGCGTCTGTCATGCTTACCACCCTGAATTTTTTTCCCATGTACTCCACTTCCTTTCCAACTGATTTTTCAGAGGCTACGGGAACCAGTTCGGTTACGGGGAAATTACGTTCTGCCAGAACCTGTAACATTTTGGTGCCGACAAGACCGGTGGCACCGACAACTGCAACTTTCATTTTCGTTTGCTTGCTTTTGGTTTAAAAAAAAAAGCCTTCCACTTGGGGAAGGCTTAAGTCTATTATGAGTACATACACGACTATTACACACCTTCCTGGTTCAGGAGCTGTTTCTTAATCTTAATTGTATGTTTCGTCATTTTCATGGTGAACAAAATTACGGTCCCGGGTTTTTTCACCCAAATATTATTTGGGTATTGCATATAAATTTTTACCGGAGTAGTTTTCGGGAATGGTGAAGTCAGGACTTCTGTGTGTATTGTTGCTTTGTGCTGAAAGCCTTGCTGCGCAAAGGTTTTCCGTGGTTATTACCGAACTGATGGCGGATCCGGTTCCCTCAGTCGGATTACCTGCGGAAGAATATATAGAGCTAACGAATGTTAGTGGCCGGTTGATAGATCTTTCCCGCTGGCGACTCACCAATGGCAGGACCACCGGGCAATTTCCGGACAGTGTCTTTCTTTATCCCGACAGCATCCTGATCCTATGTGCCAACAGGGCCTACCCATATTTTCAACCCTATGGCCGCGTCATTATACTGGATCGATTTCCGGTGATCTCCAACAGCGGTGACACGCTGGTGTTACAGGATGCAAATCTTGAAACGGTTCATGCAGTAGCCTGGCATCCCTCCCTGCTACCCGAAGGGAAAAATGATGGCGGCTGGAGCCTCGAAATGGTAAATAAAAATTTGCCCTGCAGTTTCCGGCAAAACTGGAAAGCCAGTGAAAATACTTCAGGTGGAACACCGGGAAAGCCCAACAGCCTGGATACGGCAACCGCAGTGGTGACGGTTTCATTACTGGTTCATGCCCACTGCCCCGACCCCTACCGGGTGGTGCTGGAATTTGATGATGCCATCGATCCAAATGCCGCGGGCAATATAAGCCTCTATGAATCCGACCTCGCGCCGGTCATAGTTTCTGCGAAAGCGATTCCCCCGCTGTTTCACCAGGTCGAACTGCAACTTGCCGATTCCCTGAAAAAAGGAAACATTCACTGGCTCAGCGCCGCCAAAGTACCGGCCTGTGACCTTCACCCGTCGGGTGCCACCCGACGGGTGAAGGTGGGACTACCCGCTGAGCGTCCGGAAGGACTGGTCATCAATGAACTGATGAATAACCCGCCGGCAGGCGGGGCAGATTATGTTGAACTCTTTAATGCAGGCTCCGCGGCCGTCAACCTGCAACAACTGTCCTTCGGCAACCGCAACAGCAGGGGTGAGATCGCTTCCGTAAAACAGCTTGCAACAACTCCCCGTTACCTGTTTCCGGGAGATTATATTGCCCTGACCACAGATCCTGGCTGGCTGCAGCATCAATACCATACGATTGATCCGTTTGCACTGTTGCAGTCCGGCAGCCTCCCCTCCTGGCCTGACCAGCGGGGACATGTATTATTACTAAACCAGGATAACCAGGTCATGGATGAACTACCCTATGATGAAAGCTGGCATTTTGAACTCGTGCGCAATCAGGAAGGAGTGGCACTGGAGAGAACCGATCCCGCTAAAAATACCAGCGAACGGACCAACTGGCATTCTGCGGCTATGCATGCAGGTTATGGAACCCCCGGTTATAAAAATTCACAGTCACTGGAGGGTTCAGGTAAACCGGCAGCGGTATGGCTGGAAGCCCCCTATTTTTCGCCCGATGGTGATGGTCAGAATGAATCCTGCAATATACAGTACCGCTTTCCGGTACCCGGTTATGTTTGCAGCATCAGGATTTATGACCGCACAGGACAACCGGTGCGAAACCTTGTCAGCAATGGGCTTTGCGGCACAGCCGGACAGTTTGCCTGGGATGGCAGAAATGACGGTGGAAAGCTTTTACCCGCATCCATTTATATACTGGTAACGGAAACCTTTCACCTGTCGGGAAAAACAAAGCGTTACCGGATCCCGGTAACGCTTGCAAGACCATTCAGGTGATAATGTATAAGGTGCGATGGCCCGAACGATAGCGGTTTACCTTAACCGTTACCGTTAGAAAGTTTGATATCGAAATTCACCAGGTCAACGAATTGCTGAACCCTTTGTTCTATATCGGCATCAGATATTTCCTTCATGCGGGTGGTTCCGAATTTTTCCACACAGAAAGATGCCAGCGCGGAACCCTTGATGACGGCGTTTTTCATGTTCTCAAAAGAGATGTCCTTCGTTGCGGCGAGGTGACCGATGAAACCACCGGCGAAGGTATCGCCGGCACCGGTTGGATCAAATACGTCTTCCAGGGGGAGAGCGGGTGCAAAGAAAACATTGTCGCCGTGGAACAGCAGGGCACCATGTTCACCCTTTTTGATCACGATGTATTTGGGACCCATTTTACGGATCTCCTTAGCGGCTTTCACGAGGGAGAACTGTCCGCTCAGCTGGCGCGCTTCACTATCGTTCACCATCAGCACATCCACTTCCTTCAGCACGGCTTCCAGGTCTTCCATGGCGGTGTCCATCCAGAAGTTCATGGTATCCATGACAATCAGTTTAGGGCGTTGCTGCAGTTGTTTGATCACGCTCATCTGCAGGCTGGGCATCAGGTTACCGAGCATCAGGAATTCTGATCCCTGGTAGTTGTCGGGTACTACCGGCGAGAAATTGGCCAGCACATTCAACTGGGTGTCGAGGGTATCGCGGGAGTTCATATCCATGTGATATTTTCCCGCCCAGAAAAATGATTTCTCCTCCTGCTTAACCTGTACTCCGCTGAGTTGAACCCCACGGGCTTCCAGTGCATCCAGCTCTTCCTTCGGGAAGTCGTAGCCAATCACAGACAACTGGTTCACGGGACGCACAAAATTGGATGCTGCCCAGGCCACATAGGTGGCAGACCCACCGATGATCTTACCGCTCTTTCCAAAAGGAGTTTCAATGGCATCGAAAGCCATGGTTCCAACGACAATTAACGACATATTTGAGATTGTGGTTTGTAGATTCTGGTTTGGGTTTGTTCAAACCGGGGCAAAACTAGCCGATTTTTACATAAAGACCGCGGGAATTGGCGCATGACTTTTGTGCTAACGCTTGTTCGTTTGTATATTTGGGCTATGGCCAAGATCAAGAGCAAAACAAACGGCACCAAAAAAGAAGTGATAGTGGAAGCTGCCACCCGGCTTTTCCGGGAAAAGGGCTTCAAAGCTGCCTCCATGCGGGATCTCGCAGAGGCAGTGGGCGTAGAAGCTGCCAGTCTCTATAATCATATCCAGTCGAAGGAAGAGCTGTTACAGGAAATCTGCTTTAAGGTAGCGAATGAATTCAACCACCACCTCGATACCATTGACAGCAGCAATGTGAGCAGTATTGATAAGGTGCAGGCCATCCTGCGTTTCCACATCCGCCAGATGATTGAACGCTATGAACTGGTGATCGTGGCCGACCGCGACTGGAAGCACCTTTCCGATCCTTATCTCTCCAACTACCATAACCAGCGCCGCACCTATCGCAAGCGGCTGGCCGGACTCATCGAAAAGGGCATCGAAAAGGGCGAGATCAAGCCTGTGGATGCACCGACGGTGGTTTTGATCATGCTGCACGCGGTGAACGGCATTGAAAGCTGGCATCGCAGCAAGGAAAAGATCAGCGCCAGACAGCTCGAGGAGAATATGGTGCTCATCATGATCGAAGGCCTGAAAGCCTGATCCAATAAAGATTAGAAAAGATTTATGTCTATCCATTTCCATCCGCTGACCATCCTTGATATCCGGCGGGAAACCAGCGATTGCGTATCCATTGCCTTTGATATTCCGGACGCACTGAAAGATATTTTCCGGTTCCGCGAGGGACAAAATATTACCCTCCGCACTGTATTGAATGGCGAGGAACTGCGGCGATCCTACTCCGTTTGCAGTTCACCGCTGGAAGGAGAACTGAGGGTGGCGGTGAAGGCAGTTTCGGAGGGCCGGTTTTCCAGGTATGCCAACAGCCAGCTGAAAAAAGGTGATACACTGGAAGTCCTGCCCCCTACCGGGAAATTTTACACCCGGCTGGACCCATCCCACCGTAAAAAATATGTTGCCATTGCGGCAGGAAGCGGAATTACCCCAATCTTCTCCATCATTAAAACCGTGCTGGCCACAGAACCACACAGTGAATTCACGTTGGTTTTTGGCAACCGTAACCGGTCATCCATCATATTCCGGGAAGCCCTGGAAGCCCTGAAAAATAAATACATGGAGCGGTTCCGCCTGGTTCATGTGCTGAGCCGGGAGAGAACCGATGCGGAGATCAATCACGGTCGTATCGATGCGGCCAAATGTGAGGAACTGGGAGCAAAACTGATCGACTGGATGGATTCCGATCATTATTTCCTCTGCGGTCCGGAAGCCATGATCTTTTCCGTGCGGGACTACCTGCTGGGACTGGGGGTGGATGGCAGCAAAATCCATTTCGAACTGTTTACGAGTCCCGGCCAGGTGGCGGGTGCCACTGCCGGCAAGTCTGCTGTGGTGGCGGATTCCGGACCTGTTTCCCATATTACCATTAAACTGGATGGTGTTTCCTTTGATTTTGACCTGCCCTATAACAGCCACAGCATCCTCGATGGGGCCTTACAGCAGGGAGCGGACCTGCCCTATGCCTGCAAAGGCGGTGTTTGCTGTACCTGCCGCGCAAAACTGGTGAGCGGCGAAGTGGAAATGGATGTCAACTATGCCCTGGAGCCCGAAGAAGTGGCTGCAGGATATATCCTGACCTGCCAGAGCCATCCCAGATCGGGAAAGGTGGTGGTTGATTTTGATTTGAGGTGAAATCAAACTAACGACCGTTAGCGTTGTAATAGAATTTAGTTATTTTCGAGCCATGAATACCGAATCTGTTGCAGTAACGCCGGAGGAGCATTTCCAGGACAAGGTAAACCGGGAGGTGAAGATCGAGCCCAGGGACTGGATGCCGGAAAAATACCGCCAGACCCTGATCAGGCAGATCTCGCAGCATGCGCACAGCGAGATCGTGGGCATGTTGCCCGAAGGGAACTGGATCACCCGCGCGCCGTCATTGAGGCGGAAAGCCACCCTTATTGCCAAGGTACAGGATGAAGCCGGACATGGATTGTATTTGTACAGCGCAGCGGAAACCCTGGGTATCAGCCGGGCGGAAATGATTGACCAACTACACAGCGGCAAAGCGAAATATTCAAGCATCTTCAATTATCCAACTTTAAACTGGGCGGATATCGGCGCCATTGGCTGGCTGGTGGATGGAGCTGCCATCATGAACCAGGTGCCTTTGTGCCGGACTTCCTATGGACCTTATGCCCGCGCCATGGTGAGGATCTGCAAGGAAGAAAGTTTTCACCAGCGCCAGGGCTTTGAAATTTTGCTGACCCTCAGCAAAGGCACAGAAGCGCAGCGCCGCATGTGTCAGGATGCCATCAACCGCTGGTGGTGGCCCAGTATCATGATGTTTGGGCCTTCGGACGATGCATCCCCGCATACGGCCCAAAGCATGAAATGGAAGATCAAACGCATTTCAAATGATGAGCTTCGGCAGAAATTTGTGGATGTGATAGCGGAACAGGTAAAGATTCTCGGCATGACTTTGCCCGATGAGGCCCTGGCCTGGAATGAAGCGCGCGGCCATTATGATTTTGGGACCATCAACTGGGAAGAATTCTGGAATGTGATCAGCGGAAATGGCCCCTGCAACAGGGAGCGGATCGCCGCGAGGATCGCTGCACATGAAGAAGGGGCCTGGGTTCGGGAAGCAGCGAGTGCTTTTGCTGAAAAGCAGCGCCAGCGCAGTGGTGGGAAGGATGAAAAAGCGGTTGCATAGGTAGTGCACAGGAAGACAGAAAATCAACTGATATGAAACAATACTCGCGGATAATATTATACGGTGATTATGGCGACCGTGAAGTGGCCGGGAGTGGCGGGCAGGATGCAAGTCACCGGGACTGGCCATTGTGGGAGGTTTTCATCCGCAGCAAACAGGGGCTGGATCACAAACATGTGGGCAGCCTGCATGCGGCTGACGCAGCCATGGCCATTGAAAACGCCCGCGATGTGTATACGCGCCGGCAGGAAGGAGTCAGCATTTGGGTAGTGGAAAGCAGGTACATCCATGCTTCCAATCCCGATGAAGCCGAAAGCCTGTACGACCCTGCCAACGACAAAGTGTACCGGCATCCGACTTTTTATGACCTGCCGGATGAACTAACACACATGTAGATCCACCATTCGCACATTGACCCCATTGACCTCTTGACCCTAATGGCCCATTGACCTATTTAACCAAAAATGATTTCGGATAAATTCCTATACACGCTTTTCCTCGCCGACAACGCCCTGATCCTTGGGCATCGCAACAGTGAATGGACCGGCCATGGCCCGAACCTGGAACAGGATATTGCCATTTCGAATATTGCGCTGGACCTGGTTGGACAGGCCCGAAACCTATATCAGTACGCTGCTGAGCAATACAACAACTATCGGGATGAACTCTCGGGACTCATCACCTCCCCTGCCTTTAACCAGGTGCAGGGACCCATTGATGAGGATGACCTGGCCTACCTGCGCGATGTCAATGAATTCAGAAACAACTTGTTGGTGGAACAACCCAATGGCGACTGGGCGAAGACCATCCTGCGGCAGTTCCTGTTCAGCTGTTACCAGCAGTTATTGTACGAGCGTATGAAACAGAGCGCCGACCTGCAACTGGCGGCCATTGCGGAAAAATCACTCAAGGAAGTGTTATATCACGTGCGCTGGAGCGGTGAGTGGGTGATTCGGTTAGGAGATGGAACGGAGGAAAGTAAACGCAGGATGCAGGAAGCGATTGCTTCGCTTTGGAAGTTTACCGGTGAGTTGTTTATCGCTGCTTCCTTTGAGAAAGCGCTGGCTTCAGCGCCCACAGCACCTGCAGCATCCACGGGGGCGCCTGGTTCACCAATGGAAACCAGCCTGGCAGGATTGGTTCCCGCTCCGGAATCCTTAAAAGAAACCTGGCTGGAAAAAGTTGCCGGAACTTTTCGGCTGGCAACCCTCGACATGCCCGCCAATAGCTGGATGCAGCAGGGTGGCAAGGACTGTATCCATACCGAACACCTTGGATTCCTGTTAGCGGAAATGCAGTATTTGCAGCGCGCCTATCCGGGAAGTGAATGGTAAAACGGAGCCAGGTCTGTGCGGTGAAATGACATCATGAAAATGCAGGAGGCAAAGAACCATATTACAGATATCAGGGCCGTTGACGCGGCCACCCAACAGGTATGGCAATACCTGGAGGAAGTAACCGACCCTGAGGTACCGGTATTAACGGTGGTGGACCTGGGGATTATTCGCGGGGTGATCACAGACGGCAAATCTGCCGAAGTGACCATTACACCCACTTACACCGGCTGCCCGGCGATGGATATGATCAGCACCAATATCAGGATGGTGCTGGCATCACACGGATATGCGCCGGTAACGATAAAAACCATCCTCTCACCTGCATGGACAACCGAATGGATGACGGAAGCGGGGAAAGAAAAACTGAAAGCGTATGGTATTGCGCCCCCCAATCCGAAACAATCGGTTTGCACACCGGAATATTTCCATCGCGAAGAAGCCGTGCAATGTCCGCACTGCAATTCTTTCCATACCCATATGATCAGTGAATTTGGTTCCACCGCCTGCAAATCATTGTACCGGTGCGACGACTGCCAGGAACCGTTTGATTATTTCAAGTGCCATTAATTGATCCTGCCGTATCCCCTGCAGGTGCGGCATGCACCGGCCAATCCAATCGTACCGCGACCGCTGCAGGTTAAACATTTTGCCGTACCAGTTGAGCGGCCGTGCTCGTTCAGATTCACCCAGCCACGCCGGTAGCCATCTCCTTTACAGGATGGACAAGTCATGATATGACTACCCGAACCATTGCAGGTACCGCAGGTTTGTCCGGCTCCGCCGCCATTTCCCTGTACCGCTACTGAAGGCTTCCTTGCTGCATCGATACCCTCCACCATTTTTTTAAACTGGGTAACGTAATCCACCTCAGCAAAACTGCGGGACTTTACATCGAACTCCCCGATTTTAATTTCGCCTGAAACGGGCCTGTAGGTGCAGGCCAGCGCCTCAGTAGCATACCAGTGATTGCTTTCGAACCGGTTTCCATTGGCCATCGTGTACACTCCTTTGCCCCTGTATCCCTTCTCGTCAAAATCACCCTCGTAACTATCGCCATTGGGCAACCGAAGAAAGCCTTTCAGGTAAACCTCATCATTCAGCAGGCCGTCAAAAACATAACCGCCCTTTCTCACCCACAGTCCCTTCACCTTGCGGTTGCCCTCCATGATGCCCGTGAACACCGACTTTCCGCTGTCGCTCATTTCCGTGCAATTGCCGTGAAAGGAAAAGCCTTTCATTTCACCACTAACCGGGCCATATTCTTCAAAGCGATGGGTATACCACATGCCTTCCCCCTTACCATCTGGCAATCCATTTTTAAAAACCGCTTTCAACAACATGAACCAGGGGCGTTCACCCTGGAACTGGATGAAGGCTTCGCCCTTACCGTTTTTACAATCACCCTTTATGCAATAAATCCCTTCCTGGATTTTGGGAACATTCGGTTGTACCAGCCTGTTATTCTCGTAATAATCAAGGGTAAGGGTGCCATTGGCCCCGGTTTTTGGAAGGATCCCCCAGAGTTTACCATCCACAAAATAGATACTGCCTGTATGTTGATCATTCTTTTTGAAAGTCCATAGTCCATCCGGCTGGTGATGCTGCAGCCGTCCTTTATACTCAGACTGGTCGGCGGTTTTGACAACAACCTGACCGTCAAACCAGGAAGAATTTCCGGATTCCAGATTGCCGGAAATCGAGGCACCCCGGGAATAATAGATATACGAATTCATGCTGCGTTCCTCCAGGCAGGAATCGCCGTTCGGGAAATAATATTTGGTCGTAACACCTTGCATGGCATTGGTCAATACTGCACGGGTGCCGTCCTTAAATGTATAGGTACCGCTTTCCCAGTTGGTGTAAATCATATAGTTGAACCAGCCCTCCATTACCTCCCCATTGGCAAAAGTCAGTTTACCCCGCTGCAGGAAAACAGCTGGTTTTTTATTGATAGATTTCACCCTGACCATGCCATCAAATTTCATTCCGTCGCCAAAATCAATGGAAACAACTTTACCCTCTTTGAGTTTGCTGATGAAAGCCAGGTTGGGGTATACTTCATTCAGTGGCCTGGTAGGATACGCTTGCCTGACCGGAAGAACCGGCAGTTTCAGTTGGTAGAGGAATGACAGTCCGCTTCCTTCGGGCTCCTGTGCAGGCAGTGTAGTGGAGAACAGTAAACAGAAGGAGCAGCAACACCACAAAAACTGTAACCGCTTTATCAGGATCATTTTTTGAAACATATCAATAATTATTTGTCCACCAATTTTAAGTGCAGCCAGCAACCTAGATTTGCCGTAGCAATGGATCCAATTTGATTAAATTTAAAATAATTGCCTACCAATATGTCATCCATTTTATTTGAAACCAGGAATGCCGTTGGGTATATAACGCTCAACCGGCCGGAAAAATTGAATTCCTTCAACCGGGAAATGGCTTTGTTGCTGCAGGATGTGCTTGCACAATGCCAGTCGGATGAAGTGCGGTGTGTGTTCATCACCGGTGCCGGCAAGGGTTTCAGCGCGGGACAGGACCTGGCGGAGGTGGTGGATCCGGAGGGACCGGGCATGGCCAGAATCCTGTCGGAACATTATAATCCCATCGTGATGGCCATCCGCGACCTGCAAAAACCGGTGGTGGCGGCGGTGAACGGGGTGGCAGCAGGTGCCGGCGCCAATATTGCGCTGGGCTGTGATATTGTGGTGGCGGCGAGATCAGCTTCATTCATCCAGGCATTTTCAAAAATCGGGCTGATACCCGACAGTGGCGGAACCTTTTACCTGCCCCGGCTGATAGGGCATTCCAAAGCCAGCGCCCTGATGATGCTGGGCGACAGGATTGGTGCGGAGGAAGCGGAGCGACTGGGAATGATCTACCGGTATTTTGAAGATGAGCAGTTCATGACCGGGGCAGAAAAGATAGCCACCACCCTGGCAGCCATGCCAACTACCGGTCTGGCTTATACGAAGAAGGCATTGCAGTGGTCGTTCAACCATACACTGCCGGAGCAACTGATGAATGAAGACAAGCTGCAGCAAAGGGCCGCAGCTACACATGATTTCGGGGAAGGCGTGCAGGCCTTCCTGGAAAAAAGAGCACCCCAATTCAATGGAAAATAAGATGGAAACAAACAATCGGTCTGCCTTTGAAAAGGTGGTAGATCATATGATGCAGGAGGATGCTTTCAGCAGGTGGCTGGGGGTGACCGTACTGGAGGTAAAGGAAGGGTACAGCCGCATACGCATGACAATAAGGGATGAAATGGTGAACGGGTTTGGCATTGCGCATGGGGGTATCGCTTTTTCGCTGGCCGACAGTGCGTTTGCTTTTGCCTGTAATAACAGGAATAATTTGTCCGTGGCACTGGATGTCACCATTACGTTCACAAAGGCAGTGAAAATTGGTGATACGCTGACCGCGGAGGCGAAAGAAGTACACAATGGGCGCAGTACAGGTGTTTATCTCATCACCATCACCAACCAGGCGGGTGAACAGGTAGGGCTATTCAAAGGCACCTGCTTCCGCACCGGCAAGGCCTTGATCTGATCCCGGTTAGGTATTTATCTGATCCCGGTTAAGCGATGACCAGACCACGGCAAGGCGCTGATCAGGCCATAATTTTCATCCGCTTCCCCGGTTGGAGGTACCGTAAATCGTTTAGGAAATGCAGCGGAATTTCAGTAACTTAGGATAGTCCTAACGGTGAATTTGATCACATCAAAACCTGGTACAGTAAGGGTACTGCCGCTGTTATGAAAAAGATCACCTTCTGGGCATTTCAACATCCTGTTGCTGCCCGCACCCTGATGGTCATCCTGCAAATCATTTTAATTATCGTGATGATTGAACTGGCCGGACTTATATTAGAGTACGGTATCCAGATTCCTTTCTGGTTGTTCTGGCTGACCAGTTTTTTACTTGCAGTTGATTTTCTGATATTTTATTCCGGGAAAAGGAAATGGAAGCGAATGATCAACGGGAAATACCTGATCCGGAAAGCAAATGAGGCTTTTGTGGGAGCGGGCTTTGCTATGCTGGTGTTGATTTTCTTTAACCACAACCTGGCGGCAGCGGGAGTAAACGCTCCGGCATGGGGCAGTGCTTATGTACAGGAAACCGGCATGACACCCGGGAATCCGCGTTTAGCCAGTATTCGTTTAGCCAGTATTCCACTGCACACAATCAATACCAACATTGCAGCAACGACTGCCACTACTGATATATCATCAACCGCTCCTTTTGCCACGGGCATTTCAAAAAAGGAGCTCAGGAAACAACTCCGCTCGCAACTGAAGGAGCTTAGAAATGAGCTCGGGCAAAGCGATGAGAAGGATAAAGGCTGGAAAATCTTTCTTGCCATCTTCGTGGGAGTGATTCTGGTAGCCGGGCTGGCTGTACTTTCCTGCACCATCGCCTGCAACGGGGCGGAAGCGGCTGCATTATTGCTATTCCTGGGGGGCACCACCCTGATCGTTTTTGCCATCACCAGATGGGTACAGAAGATCAAAGGTACCGGGCGATATAAGAAAACAAACCCGCCGGCAGCGCCTAAGCCGGATCCCGCGATATCCTGAGAATATCTTTAGATTGCGATATGTTCTATTCATTCAAGGGATTTATTCCGGTGGTGCACCCTTCCTCTTTTGTGCATCCGCAGGCCTGCGTTACCGGCAATGTAATCATTGGCCGCGACTGTTATATCGGTCCCGGTGCAGCACTCCGCGGCGACTGGGGTGGCATTGTACTTGAAGACGGGTGCAACGTGCAGGAAAACTGTGTGGTACACATGTTCCCGGGGCTAACTGTAACTCTTAAGGCAGGTGCGCACATCGGTCACGGTGCCATCGTGCACGGCGCGCAAATCGGGCGCAATTGCCTGGTAGGCATGAATGCCGTGCTGATGGACCATGTGGAACTGGGCGATGAATCCATAGTAGGGGCATTGAGTTTTATCAGGGAAGGAGAAAAGATCCCCGCCCGAAGCCTGGTGGTGGGAAATCCTGCGCGGGTCATCAGGACTGTAACGGATGAGATGCTGGCCTGGAAAACCACTGGTACCGCCTTATACCAGGCATTGCCGGAGGAAATGCGGCAGTACGCAGAAGCCTGCGAACCGCTCAGCGAACTGCCTGCGGACCGCCCGGGGCAGGAGGTTCTCTTCGACACCTGGCAAAGGGTAAAAGCGGGCAAATAATCCCTTTATGGAAATAGGTTTACCTTCGCAGCTTAACAGCGTTTAACCGTGTCAGAGAAATCAAATTTTGTAGACCAGATCAGGATATTTTGCCGCAGCGGCCATGGCGGGGCAGGAAGCAAGCATTTCATGCGAACCAAATTCAACCCCAAGGCCGGTCCCGATGGCGGCGACGGCGGCCGGGGCGCGCACATCATCCTGCGCGGTAATAAAAACCTCTGGACACTATTGCACCTTCGTTACCACAAGAACATCCTGGCGGAAAACGGCGAGAGCGGCAGCGGGAACAACAGTTCCGGCCGCAGCGGGAAGGATATTTATGTCGATGTTCCCCTCGGAACCATTGCATACGACGAAGAAACGGGGGAGAAAGAAGCCGAGATCCTCGAAGACGGGCAGGAGATCATCCTGATGAAAGGAGGCCGCGGCGGATTGGGCAATGCCCGTTTTGCTACTCCCACTAACCAGGCTCCGGAACACGCGCAGCCAGGCGAAGAGGGAGAGGAAGGATTCAAGATCCTTGAGCTGAAAGTATTGGCTGATGTAGGATTGGTTGGATTTCCCAACGCGGGCAAATCCACCCTGCTGAGTGTGATGACTGCCGCCAAGCCCAAGATTGCCGACTATGCATTCACCACCATCAACCCGCAACTGGGAATGGTGGAATACCGGAACGGCAGGTCTTTCTGCATTGCCGACCTGCCCGGGATCATTGAGGGCGCGGCAGAGGGGAAAGGCCTGGGACACCGGTTCCTGCGTCATATAGAACGCAACTCCATTTTATTATTCCTGATCCCGGCCGACAGCAAGGACCATAGAAAAGAGTTTGACATCCTGCTCAATGAATTGAGGGAATACAATCCGGAAATGCTGGAAAAGGATTTCGTCATTGCCATCAGCAAGAGCGATATGTTGGATGATGAGCTGAAAGCAGCCATCAGTAAGGAATTGCCGGCGGATATACCGCACCTGTTTATTTCCTCACTCACGCAGCAGGGATTAACCGAACTGAAGGACCTGCTCTGGAAAGTACTCAACCAGTCGGAATAGGTGTCTGACATATGGTGTCTGACATCTGCGATTACATCAGGTGTCTGACATCTGCGATTACCGAATTCAGTAATCATAGATGTCAGACACTACATGTCAGACACCACATGTCAGACACCTAAGACATAAATTAACCGCCAATGAGAAACGGAATGGTTTTCTTCAGTGCTTCACTCAGGAAATATCCACTGATCCGGTTCCTCGCCAATGCGCTGGCCAGCATCTGGCTGTTTTTCCCGTCCATACTCTTTCTTGCGCTGGGACTGATCTGCTTTACCCAACTCGGACAGGGAAAGGATCTCCTGATCTCCTTCACAGAAACCTCCGGCAGTTTTGGCGGCATACTCTTATCGAAATTTATTTTCCTGGTGGCTATCACCTTCTGGGTCTATGTTAGCTGGTATTCTTCGCGCATGATCGCTTACATAAAAGGTTTCCAGCACCGGCTCCTGTGTAACCAGGTCAACCCAACCCTGGGTGATGCTGAATATGAAAAACTATTTGACATGGAACTCCGGTTCCTGCACCGGTTCCCCAGAATCATCGGTTATGCCTGCCTGTTGGTAATACTGATCAGCCTCTCATTACTGCTTACAAAAGGGGACTGGATCCGCGAACAACCCTTCCTGTTTCTGATTGGGGGCATGCTGGTATTATGGATCATTGACCGGCAGATGATTCGGCTCAGCAGTTATGGGCAGAGCGGCCGTCTGCTGAAGATCATGCTGATTACAGCAGCAGTTGTTATACCATTCTTACTGGTTCTATATACGGCAACTGGTTTATTCAGTAAAGCCGGCTTCATTATTCTGCTGGTATTGCTGGTGCTGGTGGTGTATATGTTATATATAAACCTGCGGCGGCACCGGATGGAAGAACTGGAAAGAAAGGCCACCAGGGTAACACGGGTTTCGGCCAGGGGCTGGCGCAGATGGATCAACAGACTGATGGACTGGCTTCATCTTCCCAGGGAAGAACGTGGATATTTTACTGTATTTAATATCGTTTGCGGAGTTGGATTGACGGCCTATACCGCGGCAATTTTTATGTTTCCGGCCAGCACAAGGTTTGGCCCCTTCCCGGTTATCTTACTGGCATTTGCGGTATTGCTGGGCTTCGGAAATGTCATCACGGCGCTCTCCTGCAAATTCAGGATCAACGTACACTTCTTCATCTTCATACTGGCTGCTTTTTTGCCTACCCCTGACCATCACAAGGTGCGCACCGGCTCATTGTCGGAACGTCGGGTACCCATCACCGTTTACCAGGACCGGCAACACCTTTCCGAATACATGAAGCACTGGTTGTATGAAAGACCGGAGATTGATTCCATGCAGCAATACCCCGTCTATTTTGTGTTGGCCAATGGCGGGGCATCGCGTTCTGCCTACTGGGTATCAACTGTATTGGGAAGATTGGAAGACGCTTCCATTGATGCCGGAGGTCCGAGATTCTCGCGGCAGCTATTCTGCCTTTCGGGCACGTCAGGCGGAGGTGTGGGCATTTCAACCTATTATGCGCAGTTGCTTCACCAGCAGGAAAAATCAGTGGTCGCAGGATTTGAAAATTCAGGGCGTTCATTTTTACGGCAGGACTTTCTTTCCTTTACACTGGCCAGGATGCTGGGGCCGGATTTCTTTAACTATATACCACTTCTCAACAAGCTGATTCCGGATGAAGACCGGGCGGAAGCGCTGGAACAGGCCATTGAAAGATCAACCGACAAAGCCTACTACCGGGTTGGGTTTGATTCCACCTGGTTCGATCAATGCCTAACACAGAAAGGTATTCCGCATCCTTTGCCGATCCTCCTGATCAATACTACGAGGGTGAAAGATGGAAGTCCGGGTGTGGTTTCCAATATCCAGTTATCCACCAACATCTTCAATCGCCGGGTAGATGTGGCGGGATTGCTACAGGCGGATAAAACCATTCGATTGAGCACGGCAGCCATCCTTGGCGCGAGGTTTCCGTACATGTCGCCGGCAGGCAGGATCGATCAGTACAAACACCCTTCGTCACCCGGTGGAACAGACACTGTTCGCGCCAACTATTTTGTCGATGGGGGCTATTTTGACAACTCGGGTGCCGGGGCGGTACAGGAAATGATCAGGGCATTGCTCCTAATTGGTGCGGACACGGAAGACCCGGTGATAAAGAGAAGGTTTGAAAAATTGTCACTGAAGGTTTTGCATATCACGAACAGTCCGCAGGGAACCATTCCCCTTCAGCCCATCGGACCATTTGTGAATGACCTGATGGCTCCCCTGCTCACCATTATCGGTGCTTATGACATGCAGACAACTGTTAACGACCGGCGCTTCATCACTTATATCAATGACCTCAAGGCAAAGGCCAGGGCAAAGGGATTGAAAGATGCGGAGTATATTCCCATACATCTTTACAATGATCCCGCTGTTGCAGGGGATACCATGTCGCGCGGACCCTATGCCATGAACTGGTTTATCTCAGACAGTGTCCGCAGACAGATGGACAGGAGGTTGCTCACACAACCCAGGCTGCAGCAACTGATCACGGACTTTTGATAGGTGTCTGACATGTGGTGTCTGACATCAGGTGTCTGACATCTATGATTGCTGAATCCGGCAGTCGCAGATGTCAGACACCACAGGCAGTCGCAGATGTCAGACACCACATGTCAGACACCTCGTACCCGGCGCCTCAGATCCTGACGGCAGTACCGCTGGCGATCACCATCAGCATGCTGCCGTTGGCGCCGATGGTTTCGAAATCAAGATCCACTCCCACCACCGCGTTGGCCCCTGCCAATCGGGCTTTCTCCATCAGTTCCTGCATGGCATAATCTTTGGCTTCCTGCAACACTCTTTCATAAGTGCCGGAACGGCCCCCGAAGAAGTCGCGTAATCCCGCGAAAATATCCTTGATCACATTGGCACCGATAATGGTTTCGGCGGTAACGATTCCCATGTATTGCTGGATGGGTTTGCCCTCGAGGGTGGGAGTTGTAGAAAGGATCATAATTCAGCTGGTTGTAAGGTTGATATAAATAATAGTCTATGGGAGATGAAAAAATGCCCTTGCGGGTTGCAATAGAGAATGAAAATACCGGAAAACCAGAGCCGATTTTGCAGTAGGTTTGTCCTGTAAATACCCTTGCATATGAAAAAAATATTTGCATCGATTGCGTTACTTGTAACAACGCTTCGCGGATTGGCAGATGAAGGCATGTGGCTGCCCATGCTACTGGGCAAACAGGTCTATGCCGACATGGTAAAAAAAGGATTGAAATTAAGTCCGGATCAATTGTACAGTATCAACAAGGCATCCATCAAGGACGCGATTGTGATATTTGGTCGCGGGTGTACCGGGGAAATCGTGAGCAGCCAGGGATTAATCTTCACCAATCACCATTGTGGTTATGATGTGATTGCCGGCGCCAGTACCATGCAGCACAATTACCTGAAAGATGGATTTTACGCGAAAACAAAACAGGAGGAAATTCCGGCACCGGGATTAAGTGTGCAGTTTTTGTTGAAGATAGAAGATGTGACCAGGAGGATCGATTCGCTTCTGGCCGGATCATCCGGTGCCGAGCGGGCGAATAGGCAGTCGGAGCTCATTGCGCAGATCAACGCGGAATATTCTGATGTTTCCAAAAACATAGAAGCCAGGATCAGTCCGGTATTCAAGGGCAATCAGTTCCTGGTATTTGTGTACCAGCGATACAATGATATCCGCCTGGTGGGCACACCTCCTGAAAGTATTGGTAAATATGGCGGCGATACCGACAACTGGGAATGGCCCCGTCATACCGGCGATTTTTCTGTGTTCAGGGTATATACCAATAAATTGAACCAGCCTGCCGGTTATTCTCCGGAGAACCAGCCAATGAAGCCCAAACATTTCCTGCCCGTTTCGATCAGGGGGGTGAAAGAGGGTGATTTCGCAATGATCTTCGGTTATCCCGGCGGCACCAATCGTTATGAAACATCCTATGGTGTGAAGTTGAAGACAGAAACAGAGAATCCTTCGCTGGTGGAACTCCGTGATATCCGCCTCAAATATATGCTGGAAGAAATGAAAAAGGATCCGGCTGTTAAGTTGAAACTGGCGAGTGATTTTGCCGGAATAGCGAACTATTGGAAATTTTACGACGGGGAAAGCAAGCAATTGCTGAAGTATAAAATCTATGAGAAGAAACTGCAGGAGGAAGCCGCATTCCGGCAGTGGGCAAAGGGCAAGCCTGAGTTTGAAAATATTTTCAGCGATTGGCAGAAAGCCTATACTGCCTGGAGCCCTTTTGCCAAACACCGGGTGTATATCAACGAGGGTATTTTGGGTTCTCCGCTGGCAGCATTTGCAGCCTCGCTGATGAATGTGGAAAGGCTTGCTGTCAGTACAGGTGCAAAAGCCGGTGACCTGCAAAAAGCGGTTGAGGATGCCAGTGAGCGGAGGCAGGAATTTTTAAAAGCCGCCGATCTTGCCAGTGATGAAAAGATTCTTGCTGCGACCGCCCGTATGTTCTATACAAATATTGACAGGAACCAGCATCCGATCGGATTTTTTGAGGGGCTTAAGGCCAATTACGGGGACCTGAAAGAAGAGGGCAGCTGGCGCAAATGGGCTGCGGATGTTTTCAGGAATACCGCGATTCTTAATGATGCCAAATGGGAATCATTTAAAAAAGCTCCCGCCAGCATCCAGGAAGATCCTGCATTTGCATATGTATCTGCTTTCATCAAAAACTTTACCAGCAAATACCTGCCATTTTTCCAGCAGTTCACCACGCAGAACAATGAACTGGGAAGGATGTACCTGAAAGGAGTCATGCAGATGAATCCGAAAAAAGTAATGTACCCTGATGCCACTTTCACCATGCGCACCAGTTATGGCAATGTGAAAAGCTATAGGCCCCGGGATGAAGTGAACTACCATTTTGTTACCACCATGAAAGGGGTGATGGAAAAATACAAAGCCGGCGATTATGAATTTGACCTGCCGGCGAAGCTGATGGAGCTGGCTGCGCGCAAGGATTACGGGCAGTATATCGACAAGCAAAGGAATGACCTGGTGGTTGGATTTATTACCACCAATGATATCACCGGCGGCAATTCCGGATCACCAGTCATTGATGGCAGCGGCAACCTGATCGGGCTGGCTTTTGACGGCAACTATGAGGCCCTCAGTCACAAGCTCGCCTTTGACAAGGACCTGAACCGTACCATCTGTGTGGATGTTCGTTATGTCCTCTGGTGCATCGACAAGCTCGGCGGCGCCAGGCATATCGTGGATGAATTGAAACTGGTACGGTAGGTTTGGGTGTCTGACATGTGGTGTCTGACATGTGGTGTCTGACATCTATATTTGCTGAATTCGGTAATCGCAGATGTCAGACACCACATGTCAATCGCAGATGTCAGACACCACATGTCAGACACCTAGGCATCCTTCCACCGCCACAGGTGCAGGCAGGCATAGGTGCGGTAGGGAGACCAGCGCGCGGAGAGCTGCAGCATTTTGGCCTTGAATTCCTTTTTGTTGCTGTCGTCGAGCTTGTAGAGTTTTTTCATGGCCATCTGGATACCCAGGTCGTCCACTGCAAAAACATCCTCCCGGCCCAGCGCAAACATCAGCAGCATCTCGGTGGTCCAGCGACCCACCCCCTTGATCTGTGTCAGGTGACTGATCACCTCCTCGTCGGACATCTTTTTCAGCTGCTTCCATTCCATCCCATGCTCCAACGCAAAGCGCGCCACATTTTGCACATAACTCACTTTGGCATTGGAGAGACCGATCCCGCGGAGGGTTTCATAAGGAGTGGCCAGTATCTGCTCGGGAGTCGGACTCTCATCCTCATACAAGGCGAGAAATCTTTTCCAGATCACCGCGGCTACCTTCGTAGATAATTGCTGGCTCATGATGGAGCCGCAGAGATGCAGGTATACCTGCTTTTTGGGCTTCAGCACCAGGGGCTCCTCCCCCAGTATTTTAGCCAGTTTCCGGTCTTTAGATAAGTGTTCGATATAGGACATACCCGAAAGTATGTAATAACTTTGCACGATGGAAAGAATCCTTCAGGCAACATCAGACGGCTCGCACACCATCGCCATTCCATCCATGGAGGTCACCTACCATTCCAAACACGGGGCCATCCAGGAATCCATGCATGTGTTCATCGAAGCTGGCTGGAAACAGAAGGTCACCCGCCCGGATGAATCCATCAATATCCTGGAAATTGGATTCGGAACAGGACTGAATGCCTTACTCACCCTCATGGAGGCCACCACACAAACCGTCTGGTATGAAAGCCTGGAGGCTTATCCCATTGACCTCCAAACTGCCGGACAGCTGAACTACTGTCAATTGCTACACAGGCCGGATCTGCAGCATACTTTCCTGGAAATGCATACCGGCGAATGGAACAAGCCCCTGGCCATTGCACCAAATTTTACCCTGTGCAAACGTCACACCAAATTGCAGGACTACCAGCAGCATGATAAAAAATTCGACCTTGTATATTTTGATGCCTTCGCACCCAAGGTGCAGCCCGAACTGTGGTCCACAGAAATTTTCCAGAAAATATTCAACCTGCTGAAACCCGGCGCCACACTGGTTACCTATTGCAGCAAAGGTGAAGTAAGAAGGGCATTGAAAGCTGCCGGGTTTATGGTAGAGAAAATCCCCGGCCCCCCCGGCAAAAGGGAAATGGTAAGAGCCAGGAAAGCGGCCACTACGAATGCCGGCCAATCCAGCGCCTGAATGCACCTACCCTGCCCCGGCTGACAATTTCATCCACGAGATCCGAATCGGTTTTAATAACCAGTTTCATGCGGTTGCTGGAAGATGGACGAATTTGTGAGATGGAAGAAATCCGCACAATTACACTGCGGTTAATGCGAAAAAACAGGGCGGGATCAAGTTCTTTTTCCAATACCTCCAGCGTTTGGTGTATAATATAACGGGCACCATCAACCGTAATAAGGTAAACAATCTTGTTATCTGCCTGGAAATAGGCAATATCATTAACATCTACCTGGAACATGCGGCGCCCGGAATGGACCAGGAATTTCTTTTTCCAGGAAGACTGCCATCCCAACACCATTTTATCAAGCCCGTCCAGGCATTTATCAGCACAGACATCAGGGTATAATAAACCCAGCAGCTTCTTAAGTTGCTGCGCCTCCCTGGATTTTCTGTCAGTGATAAGATTTCCCATAATCCGCCAATCCTATGGTGAAGTATTCTAACAAAACAACTGTGTGATCGTTCAAAAATAATGCCGCCACTGCCTGCAAATGCGACATAAATTTTTGCAGCAGGAAATATGTTGATGAATCGGGCGATCAGGCTGCGGAAGCGATTAAACAAAAACTGCCTGCACCCCCTGAAAGGTGCAGGCAGTAAGTATTTTACAAAATAACGCGGTCAATTACATGAATCACACCATTAGTGGTGGTAATGTCAAAAGTTGTTCCGGCGCCGGTAGTAACCACATTACTGAAAGGATTGGCTGAACCAGTCAGTTTCACACCGGCGGGAGAAGTATTCACCGTCAGTGTAGCACCAGCTTTAATAGTAGGGGCAGTGGCATTATTAACCAGGTCGCTGGCATAAACGTTGGTAGCGATCACATGCTGCGAAACAATTGCCAGTACGTCGGCGGCATCGGCGGCATTGATGGCTGCTTCATCGGCGAAACCTGCTGCCTGGAAAGCGGCATTGGTGGGAGCAAATACGGTGTATTTACCCGGATTGGAAACAGCATCTACCAGGCCGGCTTTCACAACGGCAGCAACCAGTATGGAAAACTGGGGATTACCAGTGGCAATTTCAGCAATCGTTTTGGTTGGTGGTGTCAGTACGCCATTGATCACATGGATCACGCCATTACTGGCTGCTACATCGGCCGTCTTCACCCGCACGCCATTCACAAAAACACCGTTTGCATTTTTGGAAGCAAACAGTAATTTACCACCGAGCGTGCGAACACTGTCGCTGGCTGGTACAGATGTGGAAGGAACTTTCGCACCAACCACATGGTAGGTCAGGATCGCAGCGAGATCAGCGGGCGCCAGGCTATTGACAACAGCAGCGGTGATGCCTGCAGCGCGGAAAGCATTGTTATCCGGTGCAAATACAGTGAGGTTACCGGGCTGTGTCAGGGCATCTGCGAGTCCCGCGCGGGTAACGGCAGCAGCCAGAATGGAGAAGTTCGTATCCGCCACAACAATATTGGTAATAGTAGGATCAACGGGAGCCGGACTATCATTGTCTTCCGAGCAGGAAATCATTACCATACTACCACACAGGGCGATTGCTGCCAGCTTCAGAGAAGTCATATACTTTTTCATGTTCATAGATTTTCATTTTGTAACAAGATGCAAGGGCAAAAGATGAACAAAGCGGAGTGAATGGTCAAAAAAACGGAGTGAATGGAAATAAATTAAATTAGCCGGATGTTTGGCATCCTGTTTTTTGCGGCCGTACTGATCGGCATTTATTTGTGGCGGAAAGAGAAGAGAACTGCAGCAAAAGCAGTGCAGATTCCGCCGGACCTGGCAGCTATCCTGGAAGGGGAAGTCAATTATTACCGGGGTTTGTCCGAGGCAGAAAAAACGAGGTTCCGGGAGGAACTGATTACCTTTTTACAACAGACACGTATAGACGCTGTAGGAACCGACATCACAGACACCGACCGGGTGCTGGTGGCAGCCAGTGCTGTTATTCCCATATTCGGGTTCCCGGAATGGCATTACCGCAACCTGACCGATGTGTTGATTTACGGGGATCACTTCAACGAGGAATTCCAGGCCGAAGGAAAGAACCGGCAATACATGGGTATGGTGGGATCGGGGTACATGAATGGAAAGATGCTGCTCAGCAAAACGGCGCTTCGTGAGGGGTTCAGCAACAAGACCGACAAATACAATACTGCCATACACGAATTCGTGCACCTGCTCGACAAAGCCGATGGTGCCATTGACGGCATACCCGAAGCACTGTTATCACGGCAGTACACCCTGCCCTGGCTGGACCTCGTACGCAGGAAAATGGAGGAGATCCTGAAAAACAAATCAGATATCAATCCCTATGGCGCCACCGACAAAACAGAATTTTTCGCCGTAGCGGCGGAGTACTTTTTTGAGCGGCCGGACCTGCTGAAAAGCAAGCATCCGAAACTGTATGAGATGATGGAGCTGATCTTCAGGCAGGACAATTTATAAGGCTGGCAAAAGCACCACCGTCAAACCTTTCGGGCCATGGGCGCCGATCACCAGCGACTGCTCGATGTCGGCAGTTTTGGATGGACCGGCGATGAATACCCCGAAACCTTCGCGATTTATCTGTACCCGCCTGTATGCCTCATGCATATCAGCCACCAGTTCATTTTCCCGGAGCACCAATACCAGTTGTTCGCAGATAAAGGGAAGTATCCGGTTACCCATGGCGGATTCATCCACCCAGATGGCGCCGTTCTCCGCCACACCGATGGAGCCGCGGATATAGGCAATTTTCACGGACTCGAGCAAACGCGGACTGTCAGGTACTTCATCCACCACACCGCCCTCTCCTGCCCTGTTGATGATAAAGCCGCCACTCGCTTTCTCAGTGCTGATAAGTTGCTGCAGTGCCTCCGTATTATCCAGGAACAATACCTCCCCACCCACAGCCTGAACAAATTGTTCAAAGGAAACCAGCAGATCCGGCGGCGGGGCAATACTGCTCCAATCCGGCAGCGACAAGGGTTTGGGGGCCGGTTTGCCATTGGCAACTGCTTTCAATATCTGATCCCGGTTATTCATGACCGTTGTTTTTTATACCAGTCCCGGAAACTTTCTTTCGGAGCCTGCGGCAGCTCCCGCTGTTTGTACCAGGGATTAAGGGATTTGTTTTTCAGCAGGAAGGGAAACCAGCGCATGATGAAACGCGCTGCGGAGCCGGCGAACCGGTATATGGCCGGGCGGGCCAGTACCCGGGACATAAAACGCATGCCTATTTTTTTGGAAGGCTCCATCAGTCCCTCTGCCGCGATGACCTGTCGCCATTTCCAGAGCTGTTCGTGGATATTGATCTTCACCGGGCACACATTGGTGCAGGAGCCGCAAAGTGTAGAAGCAAAGGGAAGGTCTGCGTGGGCCTTCATATCGAGATTGGGATTCAGGATGGAACCAATGGGCCCTGCTACGGCCGTATGGTAACTATGACCGCCGCTGCGACGATAGACCGGGCAGGTATTGAAGCAGGCCGCGCAGCGGATACATTTCAAGGAGTTACGGAAATCCTCGCGGCCCAACTGACGCGAACGACCATTGTCCACGATGATGATATGCAATTCCCGTCCGGCACGCGGGCGATGGAAATGGCTGGTATAAGTGGTGACCGGCTGTCCGGTGGCGCTACGGGCCAGCAGCCTTGTAAACAGTCCCAGGTGTTCTGCCTTCGGGATGATCTTTTCAATGCCCATGCAGGCGACATGAATCCTGGCGGCATGGGCCCCCATATCGGCATTGCCCTCGTTGGTGCAGACCACAAAACCGCCGGTTTCTGCCACGGCAAAATTAACGCCCGTGATGGCCAGATCAGCAGCCATGAATTTTTCACGCAGATGGATACGCGCTGCTTGCGTCAGGTATTGCGGATCGTTGTTGCCCTTTTCCGTACCCAGGTACTCGTGGAAGGTATCGCTCACCTCCTGTTTCTTCAGGTGGATGGCGGGCAGCACGATATGGCTGGGAGGCTCTTTCCGCAACTGCACGATCCTTTCACCCAGGTCGGTATCCACTACTTCGATACCCTGTTGCAGCAGATATTCATTAAGGTGGCATTCTTCGGTGAGCATGCTCTTGCTCTTTACGATACGGGTGATGCCATTGGTCCTGATGATCTCATGCAGGATGGAATTATGTGCTGCCGCGTCGGTGGCCCAGTGAACCTTTATGCCGTTGGCCAGGGCATTTTTCTCGAATTCTACCAGGTAGGCATCGAGGTTAGAGAGGGTATGGTCCTTGATATCGGAAGCCCATTGCCGGAGCTGTTCCCATTCGGGCAGTTGTCGGGCCGCATTATCGCGCTTCTGTCTCACCCACCAAAGCGTTTGATCGTGCCAATTAGTGCGGTTTTCGTCCTGATTAAAAATCGCAGCCAGCCGGGCATGTGAAGAATCCGCGCCCTTACCCGGATAGATTGGTGCACTCATGATCGGGCATTTAGGATTTCAGCAATATGCAGTATGCGAACCCTGCTGCCCTGGCGATTCAGGATGCCCTGCAGGTGCATCAGGCAGCTCATGTCCACGCCGGAGATGCAATCCACCTCGTTGGCCTCATGTTCGCGGATGCGGTCCCTCCCCATTTTCACACTAACGGCCTCTTCATAAACGCTGAAAGTGCCGCCGAAACCGCAACATTCGTCCACGCGCTGCGGCAGGATCAATTCAAGACCATCGACCATCTGCAGCAGGCGGGCGGGTTTTGAAAAATCCGGGGCCACCAGCTCTGACATGGAAGACAGGTGCAGTCCGCGTTGACCGTGGCAGGAATTATGCCAGCCAACTTTATATGGAAAACTGGCAGTAAGAGCCTGTACCTTTAGAATATCGGTGAGGAATTCTGTCAGTTCATACACCTGGTTTCGGATCCGGGCGGCTTCTGTGGGAGCATGCTGATCCGATAAATGTTCTTTTACATGCAGCACGCAACTACCTGAGGGTGATACAATAAAATCCAGTCCGGCAAAATTGCGGATGAAGTTCTTATCGCAACCGGCAGCCAGGGCGGCAAAGCCGCTGTTGGCCATCGGTTGGCCGCAGCAAGTCTGGTTGGTGGGAACCACTACGCGGCAGCCCAGTTTCTCCAGCAATTGCAGGGAGGCGATGGCCACCTGCGGAAAGAACTGGTCAATATAGCAGGGAACAAATAATCCCACAGTAAGCATGCAATACAGGTTTGTACGAAATTCAGTTAACCGGCTGTTGGCGGCTGTTTGAAAATTATCCAAAGCTGAAGGGAAATTATCCGAACATACACAGCGCCAAAAGCGGGATGAAGCTACACCAATGAAAGTTGACCGCCGTCATGGGCCATCCTGCCAGGGGGGCATAAAAAATAATAAGGTATTTACATCTGAAAATCGGATCAAATGAAATTTTTGACACTTGAGCCCTTTGTTCCCTCCGGCAGCAATTTTGAGGGCTCCAAAAGCCTGTTTTTGGAACTGGGATTTAACATCAGTTGGGACGGTGGGGATTACATAGGATTTGAAAGGGATGGATGCAGGTTTATTCTACAGAAATACGATAACAGTGGTTTTGCAGAAAATCTGATAATTAGTGTGGGAATCAGTGATGCCGATGAATTCTGGCAATACATAACTGACAGGAAACTGGAGGAACGATATGGTATCCGGACAGCTCCGCCCACCCGCCAACCTTATGGCAGGGAAGTGAATATCATTGACCTGGCGGGAGTATGCTGGCATTTTGTAGCACAGTAAGCAATGTGTGCCTGTTCCCCGTACAATAATTGACAAGAAGTAAATTTTTGGGTAGGTTTTACCGGGATAAAGGGTTGTTTGTTACAAAAATCAACAACTTTCGTACAGGTATTCAGCACGATTACGGCGGGGTGACGGAACTAATTTGGCCTGACCCAGGTTCCACAGGAAGGAACGGTGGACCCGAAATGCAGTATGAAGGACATGAAATTGGGTGAGAATGGTAAAGTTCTGTTGGTTGTCATACAAAAGAATTTGGGTGAAAATGCCAGTTGAGGCAAGCGGGTACGGGGAAAATCCCGGTCTTACATCCATTGTTAGAATCGGAATCAGTGCTTATATTGGCCAGATCAAATAACTAGGTCTGGCATGTGACCAAGGTGGCGAAGCTATGGCAGGTGGGGCGATGAAGATTGCGGAAGGAGGAACCGGGGCACCCCGATAAACCATGCGCTATCCAGATAGCGCATATCCACACCATTTCATTGCCGCAACAGTACAATCCGGAAACCGCAATAAAATCAAGATCATTTCCAAGAACTTGTGTATTTAATTACATTTGGCAAATACGCAAATAATAACGTTATGCGAAATGGCTTCGCTATCATGCTAACAACCTGTCGAACAATATTGGTGCAGCCGACTGAAAGTGCAGGGGTCTTTGGATGTAAATTGCAAAACAAATAGCCAGGTGGGCAGCATTCGGTTTAACATTTCTACCGTACCAAACACAGTAACGGGCGCACGATACCCCCGGATGGAAAGTGCTTAATTGTTGTGTTACACCGCGTGTTGCGTTTGCGGCATTTCCGTGGTTAGGCAAGGTGGGCGATAAGGAAACAGAGACAACCTATAGGACACAAAAACACCGCACTCCGCTACTACAATACCAAAGCGCGGTGTAAGGTGGGGTGCAAAAGAGCTGGAAACAAATCTTTGGACAATAGCTTCTGCAGTTACTCTGGAGGTGCAAAGGATACAACTGGGGTGAATTTCTGATGAATCGTTCAGCATGCTGTTAATGTATAGGCAGGGTCCAGTAACCGTTCGCATAACACGTGTATTTGTATTACCAGGGCGGGACAATTGAACTTCAGCTGTAGATCATTGATGAGCATTGGCCCAGGCTTGTCACGGTTTCAATTGGGCTTTTGGTTATAAATATGGACATTAGTAAATAATAAATCGGCTGAGCCGGGCGGGACGTTAGTAATGGCCCTGGCAATACAAATACGTCAACGTTAGCGGTCAGCTTAGAGCGAACCCAATAAACAAAAACACTTTGAGATATTTAATTCCTATTCTGACTTTCATACTTTTTTCATGTGGACTTTTAATTTTCTTTGGAACCATAAGATTTGGAATAGGAATTTATACACCTCTTTTGACCATTGCTACGCTGATTGGGTTTTTAACATTGCTTACTAACAAACATAAAGGGTTAACGATAAATTTCTTTGTTTCATTAGGTTGGCTTCTAAGATATTTTGAGCACGCCAGCTACTTACTACTTTATGACAGACAGAATGTTGGACGATGGCTTATTGTTACCATTCCAATAATATTAGCCGCCTTACTCTTTATTCTAACCTTCAAATCAAAACAAAATATTTTAGGCAAACCGTTTAGATGGAGAGTTGTTACTTTTTTAATTTTCGCTATTGCCTCAATTGGACTTATTTCATTTGTTAGAAAGCCGCATGTGGGCGAATTTAACTGTTGGTACTACTTTGACAATAAGAGTGATTATAAAATAACTTTTGCTGTAACACCTGATCACATTTGGGAAGCAACAAGCAATTCAGAAGAATTAAGAAACTTTATTTTAAAGAATGGAATAAGAGATGAATTTAGAGAAGGGATTTATTGTCCAGAAACCAAAGTCAAAATAGTGACAAGATTTAAAAAGATTGTAGCAATAAGAATAATAGGATTTCATAACACAACGACAAATGTTTATGCAAATTTGAAAAGTTCGATTGATATTGATATAAACAAAATAAAAGGTGACATGGATATTTTACAGCCTGACTTTACAGTAGGTGACTGACGAGAAAGAAAGCCGAACCGCTAACATGTGTATTTGAATTACCAGGGCGGGACAATTGAACTTCAACAGTAGATCATTGATGAGCATTAGTCCAGGCTTGTCACGGTTTCAATTAGGCCTTTGGTTATAAATATGGACATTAGTAAATAATTAATCGGCTGAGCCGGGCGGGACGTTAGTAATGGCCCTGGCAATACAAATACGTCAACGTTGTGGGCAAGCCCGTCCCCTATAATCAATCTTCACTTTCAATGATTGACGCTTACTTACTATTCAGAAACACCTGGCTTCTATTTAGATTCCCTCGTTTGTGGATTAAAAAATGGTTTTGGTGTAAATTATATATAAGGTGGGAGTTTCCTTTTAATTTTTTGACTGTACGAGAGGTTGAATTTGAAAGAATTCTAGCTATAAACTTATTAGAGAATTGGTATAAAAATCCAAATAAAAGAATTTTGGACAATGATATATTAGCAATTGTTAACGCGAGAGCAGTTAGTTTTGATTTAATTAAGCATGGATATATTAGGGAAGAGGTTCTTGAACTAATATTTGAGTCAATCAAAGATTGTGGGAAACATGCGTGGGAAATTTTAATTGAAGATTTGTCACGAACTTCAAAGCGCTCTAAACTTGGTAAACAAATAATTCGAAAATTTTTGATTCACCGCTATAAAAGAGTTAGGGAAACTGGACTATTAATTACTGAAGATGGAGGATTCACGACAGAACAAAAAATTGAATATTATGAAATAGGATTAGTTGATAACAGTAAAAGTGTAAGAATACGAAGTTTAGACATGGTTTGCAGATCTAATAGACGACTACGGCTGTGTATGTTTAATATTCTAAATGAAAGGCTAACTCAGGAAACAGACGCTGAGGTAATTAATGCTATTAAATATACTCTAGCGAAATAGGCCTGCCCACAACAAAAATATTGGCAAAAGCAGGGCGGGACGACGAAACTTCTACAGCAGATCAATGATGAAAATTAGTCCAAGCTTGTCACGGTTTTAATTGAGCTTTTGATTAGAAATATGAACTTTTGTAAATAATATATCGGCTGAGCCGGGCTGGACGTTAGTAATGGCCCTGCCTTCGCCAATACTTGAACGTTAGCTGATTCTCCGAATCCGAAATGAACATTCAAACACCCCAATAATACCCATGCATATGATAAAATTTATTTTGATAGCGGTAGTAATCAGTATATCGCAAGTTGTTTCGGCGCAAAAGGGGGCCAGTGTGCCCAAAGTGCGTGAGTTGATGGAGTTAAGTGGTTCGGGCAAATTGGGGGTACAGGTAATGAACCAGATGGTTAGTTCGTTCAAGAATCAATTGACTGAAGTCCCGGCCAGCTTTTGGGATGAGTTTATGAAGGAAGTAACAGGTGAGGAGTTGGTGGAATTGGTGGTACCCATATATGCGAAGCATTTTACAGATGCGGAAATAGACGAATTGATAAAATTTTACAAGACACCGGTAGGAAGGAAATTGATTGAAAAGTTACCGTTCATTACACAGGAATCTTATGCGGTAGGGGAAGCCTGGGGACAGAAGCTTGGGGAGAAAGTTATTGGGCGATTAAAGGAGAAAGGTTATCTGAAAGACGATCAGTAAGGGTGTGGTACAGCTAGTCCACTTCCACCCGCCATTTTCGCCCCCAAACATTGACGCATATGTGCTATCCCAATTGCGTATTCATTTCCCCGCAAAATCAATTCTATCCGCCCCACGAAATATTCTTTTATTCACAAAAACATTAGTTTCCGGCTATTCTATTGCGACAGTCCCTACTATGACAGACACAAGAAAACATCAAAAACCAACTTTCCTCATTGCGACAGTTTGGCTCATAAACGGACTTGTTTGTAAAGTGCTAAACGTTGTACCACGACACCAAGAAATTGTTGCAAGTATTTTGGGACACGACCATTCACGACTGTTGACAATTCTTATTGGAATTTCGGAGATGTTGATGGCGGCATGGATTTTAAGCGGCATCTGGACACGTATTAACGCTATAAGTCAAATTCTTGTTATTGCGACAATGAACACTTTGGAGTATTATCTTGTGCCTGACTTGTTGTTATGGGGAAAATTGAATTCACTTTGGGCTTTCTTGTTCATACTTTTAATTTATTACAACGAGTTTCACCTCAACAAAAAATTACAACCAGCCTAAATGCTTTCCTACCTTAAAAACCATCCATTTGCTGTTGAGGCTTATTTTGAAAGTTCACTTGTATTGACTTTTGCAGTTCCAAAAGAAGAAATTCAACATCTCATTCCCGACTGCTTGACATTAGACACATTTAACGAAAAATGGGCTTTTATTGCTGTGGCGATGGTTCAAACAAAAAGCTTACGACCAAAAGGTTTTCCAAAATTCATGGGCAATGATTTTTTTCTAATCGGTTATCGTGTTTTTGTTCGTTTCAGGAACAATGCAGGAAAATGTTTTAGAGGGCTATATATTCTCAAATCAGAAACTGACAAGAAGAAAATGGAATTTTTAGGCAACATTTTTACCCATTACAGCTACACGACAACTGACATTCAACAAGCAAAGTCAAACGGAACAACCGAAATCAATTCTGCCAAATCGGCTTTTAACATCAAGATTGAAAACACAAACAGCGTAAATATTTCTTTGCCTGATGGTTCGCCTTTCAATGATTGGAAAGAAGCCAGAAGGTTTGCAGGTCCTTTACCCTTCACTTTCACTTACAATCAATCGGACAATACAGTCTTAATTATTGAAGGAGTGAGAGAAAACTGGAAGCCAATTCCTGTAAAGGTTGTGGACTATCGCATTTCATTTATCGACCAACTGAATTTGAAAGAACCGAAACTTGCAAATGCTTTCATAATAAAAAATATTCCGTACTACTGGAAAAAAGGCAGATTTGAAAAATGGAAGTAGTAAGAAAACCATTTCAGGGAGTAGGAAACATTATTCGTTTCAATTGGCATTACTATGTTTTGTCAGCCATTGCAATAATTGCTTTGCTCTTAACAAGGGACTACCTACCTGCGGCACTTCGTGCCGCAGTCATAGTTTGCATTTTGCTTATCATCCTTGCAAACTTGGTTTCGCTTTTGGTTTCATATTTCATTTACGACCTTTCTTCACTTTACAAGTTCAACTGGCTTGACAATGTGCGAATTGGAAGTAAAATTATAAACATTAATGCTGGTTTTGACGAAACAAGCACCTTGCTTAAAACCAAGTATGCAGATGCCGAGTTGACAGTTTTAGATTTTTACAACCCTACAAAACACACCGAAGTTTCAATCAAAAGAGCAAGAAAAGCATATTCGCCTTTCCCAAACACGCTTAGGACGAGCACAACTCATTTGCCTTTGCAAGACAAGTCAGCCGACAATGTTTTTACAATTTTTTCGGCTCATGAAATTCGCAATAATGAAGAAAGAGTTGCTTTCTTTAAGGAATTAAATCGGGTACTTGCACCAGAAGGCCAAGTGATAGTAACCGAACATCTTCTTGACACCGCAAACTTTATAGCCTACAACATTGGATTTTTGCATTTCCATTCCAAATGGACTTGGTTACAAACTTTTAACAAAGCAGGATTTAAAGTTTTCAACGAAATAAAAATTACACCATTCATTTCTACTTTTATCCTTACTAAAAATGGTACTGCATCTTAAAATAGTTGGTCTGTTACTCATGCTATTGGCTTTACTTCATGTGATATTTCCACGATATTTCAAATGGAAAGTTGAACTTGGCGCCATAAGTCACATTAACAGGCAGATGATGTATGTACATACATTTTTTATCGCTTTTGGTGTATTTCTTATGGGACTACTTTGCTTGACATCAACTAATGAACTATTGACAACAATTCTCGGCAGACGGATTTCACTTGGACTTGCCATTTTCTGGTTGACACGTTTAATTATCCAGTTCTTTGGCTATTCATCGCTTCATTGGCGAGGAAAACAATTTGAAACAGCTGTTCACATTCTGTTTGCTGCATTGTGGACATATCTTAGCGGTGCATTCTTGCTGATATATATTTATAACGTGTGACGAAAGAAGAACAGTCGATAAAATGTTTTTGCTGCAATAGGTGCTGAAGAATAAACTTTCAACTAATTATCTTTAATCAACAGCAGGAAAAAAGTGAAGCTGCAGTTTTCCAAATTCACCTGCTGACAGCAACACCTTTGCCGTTGTACGTCACCCTATCTCGACACATCCAAATAATATCAATGACAATAAATGAAAAGAATCTTATTCCCACACATAGAAAAATGGTTACTCTTATTGATACCATTAGAAGCCATTGGCTTTTATTCCAGCTATTGGAGTAAGTTATTGTAATCGGCAAATAAGAATACAGAGTTTTTGGCAAATAAGGATACAGAGTTTTTGGCAACAAGGAATGCAGAACTTTTTCTTTCCCCGGCCGCGGCCGGGGAAAGAAAAAATGAGATTTGCCGGAAAACACATCCGGATTTATGAACTCATATGCGAAAAAACTCATGACTTATCATAAAGTACATCAACTGCGTCGGGAGGGACTGTCCATTGTCAGGATTAGTAAGACAAGGGACTTGACTGGCGGACGGTCAAAAAGTATCTCTCCCTGACCGAACTGGAATATGAGCAGTTCCTACAGCAGCAGGGAGAGCGTAAAAAGGAACTGGTTACCTACGAAAACTTTGTAAAGGCACGTTTAAGCAAATATCCGGGGACTTCGGCTGCACAAATGCACGACTGGCTTAAAGAACATTATGCTGATTTTCCGTTGGTTGACAGCAAGACGGTATTCAATTTTGTCTGCTGGGTGCGGCAGAAATGCCACCTTCAGAAGACCACTTCCCAGCGGGAATATGCCATGGTTCCGGAATGTGCCTATGGCGCCCAGGCACAGGTAGATTTTGGCGAATATATCCTCCGCAACAGCCAGGGCAGGTCGGTTAAATTGTATTTTTTTATCCTGACCCTCTCCCGGTCGCGCTATAAATATGCGTTTTTCACTACTTCCAAGTTTACTACTGAACTCTCCGTACAAGCCCACCAGCAGGCCTTTGCTTATCTTGAAGGTGTGCCTGAAACGGTGGTCTATGACCAGGACCGGCTGTTTTTGGTGAATGAAAACTACGGGGACCTGATCCTTACGGAGAAGTTCCGTAATTACACCCGGGCTGCTGGTTTTGCGCTGCATTTTTGCCGAAAATCGGATCCTGAAAGCAAAGGCAAGATTGAAAGCTCGGTAAGATACATCAAGCAAAACTTCCTCTATAACCGACCCTTTGATGATATTGACATGCTGAACCAGGAAGCACTGGCCTGGTTGTCCAGAACATGCCAATTATCTGCCGCATGCTGTTACGCGCAAGTCCCCGGCCGCGGAGTGGGCGATAGAGAAGGCTTATTTGCGGCCTGTCGTACCCGTTATAGTTGCACCTTCCGGTAACAACTGGTACACCGTGAGAAAGGATAACAGTATCTCCTACAAAGGGAACTTCTATTCCCTTCTCCTGGGAACCTATGCAGGCAAAGGGTCCCGGGTACGCGTGGTGGCTGAGCAGGGTCAATTACTAATCATGAACGAACAGGGTGTGGTGCTGTGCCGCCACCAGCTATCGGCTAGTAGAGGCCATAAAATCATCAACAATTATCACAAAAGGGATAAAGGAATCGGAGTCAGGGAGCTGATTCTGCAAGTCTGCAGCAGCCTGGAACAACCAGAACTGGGTAATACTTTTATTGAAGCGATCAGACAAGTCAAGCCCCGTTACCTCCGGGACCAGGTTGTGCTGTTCAGGGAGACCATGGAAGAATATCCCCGGCAGATCATTACCGAGGCACTTCAGTACTGTACTGCCCATGGACTTAGCAGTGCCGTTGACCTCAGGAGTGTGGCCGCGCATCTTCACCAACAACAAGCCGAGGCTGCCGAAACCGCCAGAATCATCCACATGAACCCCTTTAACGGCAAAATGCCTGGCGAAGCCTTTATACAGCCCGCTACCAGTTCAATTGCCGATTACCACGATATGTTTTAATGCAGAATCAATAATACAGAAACATGGAAACAAGACAACAAATCCGGCAATATTGCCAGCAGTTCCGGATGAATGGCATCCACTCGGAACTGGACGATCTGATCAGGGATGCTGAAAACGCCAACACCGGCTATCTGGAATTTACAGCACGGCTCCTGCTGGCGGAAACCGCCTATCGGGAACAAAACGACCTGGCCAACCGATTGCGGGCAGCCAAACTGCCACCCACCAGCGACCTGTCATTGTATGACCACAGCGTGGACAATGGTCTTACCAAATCGCGCATGAACCAGCTCAAAGAGCTTAACAGGCAGGATCAGGTCTAAAATATCATCCTGATGGGGCCATCCGGAACGGGCAAAACCTACCTGGCTGCAGGACTCTGTTCACAAGCTGTCAAACAAAGGCTACAAAGCCTACAAATCCAATGAGGCATACAAAAAAATCCAAATTTTAATATTTTCACATTGACAACAACAAAATATATTAGTTCCAAAAGCCCCGATACCGCTAACAAGGGCCTTGCATTACCAGGGCGGTACGTTTGGACTTCAACGGAACATTATTGATATGCATCGGAAATTTCCTGTCATGGTTTCAATTTGGCTTTTGAAAATAAACATGACCACTTGCAAATAATTTATAGCCCGACTGCTTTTTGCTTTATTGGATTTCATGGTGGACCATAATGCATGGACCCTATTCTGCACACCAAGGAGAATTGACAAATTTCATTCATCACCTGGAAGAACGCATTTATCATATCGACAGAGAAGACATTCACGAATACACCGACGGTTCAGATGACGGATTTTTATACTGCCGCAGAAGAGTTCGAACATTACTCACACCATAGCATGGAGACCTGTTCAACCAGAGCCATGTGGCAACTGTGACAAACGGCTGCTAAAATTGTACCGGAAACCTGCTCAAATACAATACAGCAGATACCCACTTGAAATTGTGTATTTTATTTACTATGTTGGAAGCCCAACTCTGCTACTATTATTAATTCAACTTATGACAAATCGATATTTGCTGACCATGATGTTCAGCCTTGTTATTCTGACATCCTGCGGAAAGGAAAACGAAACCGACAATTCAGTGAATAGTACGCTGGACAATGGATTGGTGGCCTATTATCCCTTAAACGGGGATGGCAATGATAAGAGTGGAAATGATTACCACCTAACCATAGTGGGAACTACCACCACCACGGATCGTTTTGGAGGCCCGAATTCAGCCTACAAGTTCAACGGGTCAACAGGTGATTATATGATCATTCCCAGCCTTCCCAAAGCAGATAACATGCGACAATTTACGGTCTCATTATGGATAAAACCTTCAAAAATCAACTATAACACGCCCATTTCGATCCGGCCAAAATTCACTACCGGCTGCACCAACTCAATCTCCCTGTCTTACGAAAATTCAAAATACATCCTGCGGGACAACGTGGTTTACTTCTCTTCTCCCAATACTTGCACCGCAAATGCATTTACTGAATCCCCCTCCGATCCAACCGGCCAATGGCATCACCTGGTATTGGTCCAAACCTACATCAAAGAAGAAAATGGGTTATTACCCCGATACAAATATGATCAATACTATGATGGCAAATTGTTTTCAATTGGTTCATCGGGTGTTAGCTCCAATCCGGCGGAAGTTTCATTTATCAACGGGGGGACCATTGGTGGAAATAATAACAGTGGGAATTACGCAGCCAATTATGAAATGTTCAACGGGGAAATTGATGAAGTAAGGATATATAACAGGGCACTAACTCCCGAAGAAGTCGGCCTGCTGTTTAATAAGAAATAGCAACATACTGAACTGCCTATTACATGCTCTAACTGAACCTGTCCCTGAAACTGCATGGCGCCAGGATACCAGTTAGGATACAATTCGCCCCGGGTGCGCAACACATTGGCATTGGTCCTGCTGATGCGAACAACTTTACATTAGGGATAATTAAAAAAAACCAACAGTAACCTTAAAAATAAACCAGGTAAAATTCCTCACAACATGAAAGAGAAAACAATTAATGACTCCGGATTTAAAATAGAAACATTCAGGCAGGCACAAACTGATATGTGTAACGGTTATGCAAATGGGGCAATTGGTGTAATAGTTTCAGGACTTATCTGGCTGACCGCAGCAATTATAGCATACCAATTTTCCTCAAAACAAGCCATTTTGATGCTCCTTTTGGGAGGTATGTTCATCTTTCCTATCAGTGTATTACTTAACAAGCTAATTGGACTAAGTGGAACACATGCAAAGGGCAATCAGTTGGGAACCTTGGCTATGGAAGGAACAATTTTTATGATAATGTGTCTACCCCTTGCATATGGGCTTTCATCGCAAAAAACAGAATGGTTTTTTCAAGCTATGCTGCTAATTATTGGCGGAAGATATGTAACATTTGCAACTCTTTATGGCACCAGGCTTTATTGGGTTTTAGGTGCAGTTTTAGGAATTTCAGCATGCTTGTTATTTTATTTTAAATTCCAGTCATTAAGTTCTTTGCTAACAGGCTCATTTATTGAATTATCATTCGGACTTTTTATGTTTATATCCTTTCGCAAAAACAAATTGCACATAGATAAAAATACCAAATAAAAAACTGCCAGTCACCTACAGGGGCCTGCTCCGAAACCCTGGATTGCATCAATCCTGTTATCGGAAGGAGGTCAAAGCAAACCCCCTGACGCAAACAACCTCTATTTTGACGGTTTTATACCTTGCCGGGTTTGTTATTAAACGATAGGTTTGAACCAAATAATACAATCATGGCACTTATCAATCCATACATAAATTTCAACGGAAACGCCGAAGAGGCATTCAATTTTTACAAATCAGTATTTGGTGGAGAGTTTGCAAAGATCATGCGTCTCAAAGATATATCGAGTCCTGAATTTCCAGTAGCAGAAAATGAAGTAAATAAAATAATGCTCATTGCCCTGCCTATTGGCAAAAATATTTTAATGGGCAATGACGTTCCAGAAAGTATGGGCCAGGTAAATGAAAACGAAAACAGATCTAAAATATCTGTCAGCGCGGAAAGTCGGGAAGAAGCCGACAGGTTATTTAACGGACTTTCAGCTGGCGGAAATATTGAAGTACCGATTGGCGACAGTCCATGGGGATCCTATTTTGGGATGTTCAGAGACAAATTCGGTATTGAATGGATGGTGGATTTCGATCCAAATTATAACGGAAAAATATAAACGAATAAAAAAACGATCGTCAAAGAAATTTATTAACAAAAGTCTGGCAGTACTCTCCACATTATCAGGAAACAGCATTTTCTGTCGGGCGGGATAAACCCTGGAAATTTCCATGGTCATATAAATCCCTGACCGTAGGCGAAAATGTATAGAATCCTCGCTACTATATGTATAATACTAGTTTTTAATCCAAAAGGTTCGATCGATGATTTATCTTTAATAAATCGATTCGAAACAACTCCGGAATTTATTGCATAAAAGCAAGGTGACTAACTTTTTTTTCATGACAATTTATAATAATGAAAAGAGCCTATATACCTTTCTTACTTCTCCTCCCTTTGACAGGTTTTTCACAAACAGATACTTCCTTTGTACATTTCAGAAACCCCACTTCAGTATCACCGGCAAAAGGATACTCCCATTCAGTTGAAGTAGATTTAGGCAATAGTAAAATGATTGTCATATCGGGACAGATAGCACTTGACAATAAAGGAAACCTGATCGGCAAAAACAATCTGGCCGAACAAACAGAGCAGGTTTTTACCAATATAAATAACATCGTAACAGAAAGTGGTGGCACCATGGATAATGTGATAAAGATTGGCATCTTTATGACTGACATAACACAAGTGCAGGTTATGAGAGATGTGAGAAACAAATTTTTCAATCACCTAAAACCACCCACAAGTACATTAGTCCAGGTGTGTAAACTAGTGAGGGACGATTTATTAATAGAAATCGAAGCGACAGCCATAATTCCTAAAAAAGATAAATAGAAACAACTTGAAACAGCGAGCCTGTTTTTCCCTTCTATTGATACTGGTATTCAACATAACTGGTATTGGTCAGTCTGCCGAAAGAATTTTCTATTCGACATTTAGCCCCCAGGATTGGGATATTTATATTTCAAAAAACGGCGGAAAAACAATTGAAAGGTTTACCAACCACCCTTCCCTGGATTATGATGCTGTTATCAGTCCAGATGGGAAATACGTGGTGTATACTTCTGAAAGATCCGGCTTACCGCAGCTATATGTACAGCCCATTGAAGGAAACCAATCCCCTGCCCTGTTGATTATAAGCAATTCCTTCCAGGATCAGGCAGCTTTCTCACCAGACGGCAGTCAACTGGCATTTGTAGCTTCCCATGAAGGTAATTCTGATATATATATCATCCCATTTCTGCCAGACTCCACTCAGGATATTTCAACAGCCTCCAACCTGACCAATGATCCGGGTGGTGACTTCCGGCCTGCGTTTTCACCTGATGGAAAACAGGTTGCCTTTAGCAGCGACCGCGGGCATGAAATTGTTCCGCATCCGCAATTTCCATTTGCCAGGCAGCGAATAGGCGATATTTATTCGGTAGATATTTCAGGTAAGAATTTGAAACGACTCACCGATTCCGATTCCTGGGACGGCAGCCCGTTATGGTCGGCAGATGGAACGAAAATCGTTTTTTACAGTGGCCGAACCGGTAAAAATTCCATTTTTGAAATGAATACAGATGGAACCAGTCAAAAACAACTCATTGAGTTTCCTGGTCCGGCTGTTTCCCCGAAATACTTGCCCAATGGAAATATAGTCTTTACTACCTGGAACAGCGAACAGGATTTTAAAATCATGCAGGCAGACAAAGCCACCCAAGAAATCACCCCTTTGTTTTCAAACAGTCCGGATTTGATGTTCCATGCAGATATTCATCCCAATGGCCTGATGGTATTCCACGGCGGAAATTATCCGGAAACTCAAAGACAGCAGGGGAAATTCGGCTTTGATGGCAATGTGTTGGCGAAACTCACCAGCTCACTATTCTTCGCTGATCAGCAAATAGAAGCATTCGGGGTACGCAGGGCATTTGTAGCACCGCCTCAGATTGGAAACAACCTTTTGTTCTACGATGCAGGTGATATACAAAGTTTTTTTGAGTACCTCAAGCCATTGGGTTTTAGTGTTTTCTGGCTCCCTATTCTGGTTATTGTTATGTTTCTATCAGGCCTCATTCTGGGGGTCAGGAACAGAAAGAAAACCCCCTTCTGGAAATATTTGCTTTTTAGTATACTGACAGTGGTAGCTGGAATTGCCACCGGCGGACTTTTCCTGTTTGTGGACGTCATCAATCCCATGCCTGTAAGCACCATTCGTTGGACAATGGGCTTGCTGACAGTTGTGTTGATTGTGCTGGGTTGGTGGCAGTACAAGAGAACTACCAGGTTAAAAGAAACCGGAAAAGAAACCTACAGGATATCCAAATTATACAACAACCTTTTTTATGGTCTGGCTGCATTTTCATTCCTCTGTGCGGTTTTCATTAACCATTTTGTCAACTCCACCATACATTTTTACCAGGTTGATTATGCAACGGAAGAAAGAAAGCCTCTATTTATTTTAGAAAAAGAACCCAATACAAACCCAGCCAACTTTTCGGTATTGGACAGTAAGGTTACTCATGATGGGAAAGCGTTGATTTTCACGACGGGCAGTTTCAGGGCAAATGCAACTACCCAGGGCGATATTTGGAAATATGACTTTGCTACTAAAATTGTGACCAAACTCTCTGATTCACCCTATAATGATGGTTTTGCTGACATCAGTAAAGACGGTAAAATAGTTTTTCGCAGTGGCAGAAGCGAAAGCTTTGATATTTATTTAAAAACCACTAAAGGAATTGAAAATCTAACCAACGACATCCATCGGGATAATTTTCCTGCCATTTCCATACAGGGAGATAAAATTGTATTTGCTTCCGACAGGCTAAGAAAGGATAATGAGTACAAAACTATGGACATCTTTTTGATGAAATTAAATCCGGATAATAGTTGGTCGGAACCCGAAAGAATTTCAGCAGGCAAAGGACAAAATGCACATGCTCATTTTTCCCCAGATGGCGAATGGGTGATATATACCACAGAAGGTTATGGCATAAATGATGAACAGGCTCTTATTCAGCCTATCATATTCTCACCTCAAATGTATGGTGAAATTGTAGCGTACAATTTAACTACGAAAGAACGATTCCGGCTTACGCATAATAAATGGGAAGAAGGAACACCACTATGGGTTGAATGATATTGAGGCAATAATTACCCTGCTTTACCGTTTGCCTCCTTGTATACGAACATTTTGTAAAGAATAACCTACGGAACCCGTTAAACCTTTTATAAAATAAGTAGTCGAACAAGAAAGCTGAATCCATTTAGTATGAAACAAATAGCCTACCTGGTCCTGCTGCTGGTATCCGTTTCGGGTTGCACCAAAGACGACCCTGTTGACCAGCCGCCTCCCCCAGACACCATGTATTTTCCTTCCACGCCCAATACCACCTGGGAAACTCAATCGCTTTCGAGCCTGGGCTGGAAGGAAAACGCCGTTCAACCGTTAAAGGATTTCCTCAATGCCAGCCACACCAAATCCTTTATGATCCTGGTAAATGGCCGGATCGTAATGGAAACGTATTTTAACGGGCACAATGCCGCCACTGAATGGGAGTGGAACAGTGCCGGAAAAACCCTGGTAGCCACCACTACCGGTATTGCCCAACAAGAAGGCCTGCTCAATATCAATAATAAAGCTTCCGATTATTTAGGCACCGGCTGGACCAGTATGCCACTGGAAAAGGAAAACCTGATTACAGTCAGGCACTTGTTAACCATGTCTTCCGGCATTAATGATGCCAGCCAATTGGTTATTAAATCCAACCTGACCCATGTGGCCGATGCCGGTACCCGCTGGGCATATGGGAATGTGTTCCAGAAGCTGACTGACGTAGTGGCGGAGGCAGCCAACCAGAACTTTGAAACTTATTTCAACACCAAGCTGAAGAGTAAAATCGGAATGGATGGCCGTTGGAATTTCGGAACCATTTTTACAATCTACCATAGTACTGCCAGAAGTATGGCCAGGTTTGGTTTACTGGCCCTGAATAAAGGAAAATGGAACAATGAACAGGTCGTGAATGAATCATTCTTTTCGGAAAGCATTACTACTTCCCAATCCATCAACCCCTCCTATGGTTACCTGTGGTGGTTAAATGGAAAATCGAAGTATATGGTACCCAGCGATCAAACTGTTTACCAGGGCAGCCTGATTCCCAATGCCCCGGCTGATATGTATGCCGCGATGGGTGCAAAAGACCAGCGTATATATGTAATCCCCGGTAAAAAAATGGTGATAGTCCGTATGGGTGACGCATCAGATCCCGCCAATCCGGATTTTGCGGTATCCGGCTTTGACAATGCGCTTTGGGAAAAAATCAATGCAGTGATAAATTAAATAGAAACTGTCTGATCAGAAAGTGAACATCATCACACCCGGTAAAACAAGGTGAGGGTTGAAGGATGCAAAACAGAAAGAGCATATACATAATTGTACTAATTTCCCTATTCGTAGGAGTACTACATTTCGCAGTTGGACCCGATTATCAGGGTATTTTCAAGAATTTTATCCGGGGCTATTTAATTGATATCCTGCTACCCTTGAATCTGTACCTGTTGCTGCAAATATCTCTGAGAAGGAACCTGTCAGTCAATTCATCCCGGATCACAGGTGCAATCATCACCTTTGCAATTGGAATAATAGTTGAATTATCGCAACTATACGGAATCGAATTATTCGGCAGGACTTATGACCCATGGGATATAGTAATGTATGCCATTGGAATTGGCTTAGGTATTGCAATTGATTTTACGATAATTGACAAATTCGAAAAACAACGGCTAAAATGAATCCTTACGCCACACCACATCAGCTTCCTGCAAGGCGGCATCATGAAAGCCTTGCACATAAATTAAACAGTACGTTTTGAAACCGGGTCGGATATTCGTTACAATTTTCGGAAGCCAACCGCTACTGATAGTGATAATGCCAACAACTGACTCAAATAAAATGACAACTTAAAACTGTAATAACAGTAAAAATAGTGGCTGCTATTACCCAAAAAAGCGGAACAGGCAACCAGGCATAAATATTTACTTTTGACAGAATATGAACGAACCATATCTTGAACTTCCTTTTTTCACCAACTTATTGATTCTATTGGTGACTGCAAGGATTTTTGGAGAAATCTTTGAGCGATTTAAACAACCTGCAATGATCGGGGAAATTATCGCAGGTATTATTCTGGGACCAAGTCTTCTTAATCTAATCCACCGAACAGAAGACATTAAAGTCATCTCCGAATTAGGGATTTTTCTTTTGGTAATTATTGCGGGACTTGAAATTAACATTGACGACATCCTCAAATCCCTGAAAGGCAGGAATATCATCATATCAGTTATGGCTTTTTTCATACCGATATTTGGTGGTATAGCAGTTGGATATTATTTCAACCAGGATATTATGACCACTGTATTTATTGGTTTGTGTGTTGCCATTACGGCACTTCCGGTGAGTATCAGGATTTTAATGGATCTGGGTAAAATAAATTCGGAAGTAGGTCAAAAGATCATTTCAATAGCCATCTTTGATGACGTATTGGCCTTATCTATTTTAGGCGTATTGCTCAACATTAAAGACACTGATATGTCTGTTATGTCGGTTGTTAAGGCCGGTTCGATATCCCTCATAAAATTAATTGTATTTATCTCGCTATTAAGTATCGCCTATTTATCTATCAAAAGTGTTTTACGTAAAGGGAATTATATTCAGGAGTCACTCGACAATCTCGTTTCTTTTTTAAAAGGGAAAGAGTCCCTTTTTGCATTGTTCTTCGCTTTTGTGCTTTTATTTTCTACATTCACTGAGAACTTAGGTCTTCATTTCATTGTTGGTGCGTTCTTTGCTTCCATGCTTATAAGTGAATCACTCATTGGCAAAGACAATTTGAAGTCAGTAGAAACAACAACGAGCAATATTGCAATGGGACTTTTAGCCCCAATTTTCTTTGCAGGAATCGGACTTGAATTTAATATTTCCGCAATAAGTAACATCGGGCTTTTGATAGCAGTAATAACCGTTTCCTATTTATCCAAAATTGCTGGCGGATATATTGGCGGTACGCTGGCCGGACTGAACAGGAGGGTATCATTGACACTTGGCGTAGGACTGAATGCAAGAGGAATTATGGAGCTTGTAATTGCCAACATTGCATACAGAAACGGATTAATCAGTACCGAGGTTTTCTCTATTTTAGTAATTATGGGCGTGCTGACCACCCTGACAACCCCTTTATTACTAAAGCAGGCTTTTGGTCGGAATGAATAGACATTCTTACGTCAACAACCCAATATCATCAGGTGTGCAGCGTCAATTGCAATTGATTTGACAATTATTAACAAATTCAGCAGATTACATTGCATTGTAAATAATACAGGAACACCATACAACCAAAATATATGCGACAGAAACTAAATTTAATAACACTGGGCGTAGATGATTTTGAAAAGTCCCTGGACTTTTACGAAAAAGGGCTTGGGTGGAAAAAATCCGACAAAAGTATGGATGGCCTGGCTATATTTCCATTAGGCGGAATTAGTTTGGCTTTGCATCCACGACATGAACTTGCTGAAGATACAACATTGAGTTATCAGCAAACTGAATTTTCAGGGCTGACAATTTCTTACAATGCGAAATCGCAATTGGAAGTTGATGAAGTGTTAAAGCAGGTTGCACAACTTGGGGCGACAATCATAAAACCCGCGCAAAAGGTGTACTGGGGCGGTTATAGTGGTTACTTTAAAGATTTAGACGGACATTTGTTTGAAGTTGCATATAACCCCTTTTGGGAGTTAGACGAAAACGATAACTTAAACCTGTAGTGAATCTGGCAATCGAACTCCCTAAATATTGGTGGCATTTATGTTCTGCGATAATAAAACAGGAGTGGACAAAATGAATATAAGTAAGCCCCGAATCATGGTGGGTCACTATATATACAGAAACTTATAACTCCCTCATCATGATTTACAAAATAAGCCTGACTGTAATATTAATACTTGAATTTTTTCTGTCTTCCTTTGGGCAGACAAAAAAGGACAGTTCAAAGAGGGCTATAATCTGCCTTACCTATGACGACGGTTTGGAAACTCAGCTTTCAACCGTAGTCCCTCAATTAGACTCGATTAATCTAAAAGGCACTTTCTTTTTAAACTCCATTCAAGGCTCATCCCAATCAGACGTGATTGGTCAATTCCCCGAATCGGTGTTGGGCTGGACCAATGCTGCCAGGAACGGGCATGAACTGGCAAACCATACTTTGTTTCATGCCTGCCCTGAAAAATTAGGCTGGCAAAAGTCTATTTCAATTGATAACTATACCATTGATAAAATCATCAAGGAAATCAGCACAGTAAACAGTATGCTTTCTTTGCTCGATCCGAAAAGGAAAACAAGGTCATTTGCATTTCCCTGTAACAATGTTTTCATTGCAGGCACTGACTATTCGGAAATCATTAAGAATAAAGGATTAGTGACTTATGGCAGAACAGGAGGTGATAGTAATAGCGTCATAACAGATTTTAAATATTTGAACAGAATGCAGGTTCCCTCCTGGCATGTATGGACAGGAACAACGCTACAGCAACTCATTTCATTTGCAGAAAAAGTAAAAAAGACAGGCGGAATGGGAGTTTATCAGTTTCATGGGGTAGGTGGACAAATATTCCAGATTTCAAAAGAAACACACCGGGCTTTTGTATACTATTTAAAGGAACATCAGGATGACTATTGGGTGACTACTTTCTCTGAAGCAATGAATTTTATTAGCGATCAGCAGAAGGAGTAATACTTATGTAACACAAAAAAATATTCCTGGACAATCCGGCTAAGTTTTTTAACCCCATTTCTTCTAATAATCGTTATCTTCCTAATGGGTGGTTGATATGGCTGGAACTATATGGAAAGACAACCTGTCGCTTCCTGTCATAGCATCGTTCCATTCTTAAGGAATTAACCAGTCAGGGTGTTTTCATTTTGATCTTTTGCAACCATTTCCTTACTCCATCCCGCGCCTGCCTTTCCTTTTCCCCTTCCATTACGAATAGAATACCATCCCGTTCAACTCCGCCTTTGATGGAAAAGCCTTCGAGTATTTTACTTCCCGGACATAGTTCTTTAACCGTGTCGAAAGAACTTCCTATCCCGTAGCCCGCATTCGTATTGAAAGGCACAACTGTTTTTCCGCCCAAATCATACTGTCTCAAAAAGCTTTTCATGGGAGGGGGCAGTTGCATGCCCCATGTAGGGAAGCCTATAAATACCACTTTATACCGGTCAAAATTTTCGATCTTTGTTTTTAACGGAGGCAGGAAACCAGTTTCATTCTCCTCAACCACTTGCTGAACAATTTTTTTGTAGTCGCCAGGGTAAGGATTTACCAGTTCAAGAGCAACCAGGGTTCCACCCACATTTTCATGAATGATTTCTGCAATTGCCTTCGTGTTGTTCGTTCGTGATAAATAAACGATCAATACTTTATCAGGATCTAACACAGATTTTGTTTTAGTAGCTGCCCTCTTCGATTGGCAGGAAGCGCAAGCCGAAGCAAGGATCAATACTCCTACAAAAATCAGCCTGAATGTAGTCATCGTAGGCAGCGTTATTGTCCGGGACTAAGGAGCCTGGTGAATGACAATGAACCAAGCTTCCAGCCGTTATGTTCTTTCAGATAAACCTCCGTTACCATAAAGGGGTTGGTAACTTCATTACCTCCCACAACTGCCAGGAGCGTAATTCTGTTTAACAGGATAGCAGTGTTGCCAATGATATTCACTGACACTTCGTGTATATCAGCTTTCTTATAATGGATACCGCCACCCCGGATGACATTGACCTCCTGGTCCTTTCCCCATGAACCACCCATATGTACGAAGACGGATTTTTCATGGAACAGATTCGCCAGCGTATCGGCCTTTTTATCCGCCATCCATTGCCACTTATCCCTGGAAAGTTTAATTACTTCCTGTTCAGGGGTCATATTTTGCGCAAAGATTTGTGTACTCACAAAAAGAAATAATCCGAAAATTACTTTTTTCATATAACCATTTTTAGCTTGTTAAAATCCGGTACTGCTAATGTTGAATCTTATGGGTATCCCTCACACTACTAAAAGTGAGGCCTAACAATTTCCAGCTTTTGCCTTGCTTTTTATACACTTCAGTAACAGTAAACTGAGTTGACACTTCACTGCCCCGAACAACTGCCAGCAAGGTAATACGGTTCCAAAGGATTGCTGTTTTGTCAATAACTTCTACCACAACATCGTGTACATCGGCTTTCTTATACCAGATACTACCGGTTTTAATGATATCGATCTCTTCGTCCTTGTTCCAGGTACCGCTCATATGTACGAATTTTGATTTGTCATGGAAAAGCGTAGCTAGCTTGTCCACGTTTTTGTCAGCCATCCACTGCCACTTTTCCCTGGAGAGATTGATTAAGGCCATCTCCGCCCTGGTAAGCCTGGAAGAATCTGTATTCGTTTGAGCATGGGAAGACAGAACGCTGATTACCATCAGAAAAAGTCCAAAAAACGTGGATTTCATAACTGTAAATTTATTTTAGTTAAATGCCATACAAAGATGATTAAATTACCAGCAGTTCCAGGTATACAAATTACTGGTTTACCTACCAATTCCACTGATTTAAATGGAGTCACCAGGTTTTTGTATAGTTTTCTCCATCCTGGACATTGATATTATTCTTTCCGACAAATTACTTTTGGATGAAATTTCTGGCCGACTGGAGAAAATCGGCTATTTAAACAAAGGGGAACAAGGTATTCCGGGTCGTTTCGCATTTAGACAGGCCACTGGGTTCACCCCCCCAACTATGTGTAAACGAAAATGGCAGTCGCACCACCTGTACGTATGTTATTCCGACAGCCTGGCTTTGAAAAATCACTTAATATTTCGAGATGCCCTGTTGCAGGACCAAAATCTTGTCACCAGATATGATGAACTAAAAAAGGCCATCATCAAAAAAGCAGGCATGACCAGGGAAGAATATACTAAACGCAAAACAGAATTTATCATCACAGTATTAAAGGATTTGGGTATGCAGGCAAACGAACTCAGTGAAATAATACAATCAAACCAATAAATTCCCCTGACAATATTCACAGCCAATATCACATCCTCAAAAAATAAGAAAGAAATCAGAATGCCATATATTTACCCTGCACTAATACACTACATGCCAGTCTATGTACGAGGTTTTCTTCCGCAAGTTCAATGAAAAAATTCAGCTTACTGAAGAGGAAGTGACATTCGTGAAACAATACCTTACTCCTAAAAAACTGCGAAAAAAACAATACCTCTTGCAAGAGGGCGATATATGCAGGAATATTTGCATAGTAGAGAAAGGGGCATTAAGAGCATATATTTTGGACGAACATGGTGAAGAACACATTACGGCCTTCGCTTTAGAAGGCTGGACCATGGGAGACCTGTCCAGCTTTATCAAAGAAGAACCCGCCATGCTCAATATTGATGCATTGGAAGATTGCGAATTGGTGCTTATCAGCAAATCTGCCTACATTGAACTGCTGAAAGTGATGCCGAAGTTCGAAACCTACATTCGCATTCTAATGACTGATGCCTATATGGCACTGCAGAAAAATATGACTAACATGATCAGTCTTTCATTGGAAGAACGCTACAAGGCATTTATACGAATGTACCCCAACATTGTACAACGTGTTCCCCAACATATGATCGCATCCCACATGGGATTGTCCCCGGAAACTTTGAGTCGCCTGAGAAGCCGCTTAAACAGCCGGAAATAATTCTCTTCCTTCAAAACATTGATATATGTCAATGTCCTGCCTTGATCAAAAGCAACGGTATTTCTTGCTTATACGCATTGGAACAAAGTATCCTGTTAGCATAGTTTTGTGCCAGCAAAATAAACGACATGAGCACAAAACAAACTATCGCCATTATAGGAGCAACCGGAAATATGGGTTCAGCTATCGCCAAATCCCTTTCAAAAAGTAATAACAGACTGCTACTTTTTGCCAATCACCAGGACAAAGTAAAGTCTGTGGTCGATGAAATTATAACAGGTAATCCCTCTGCTGAGGTAGAAGCCATTGCTTGTCCGGTTAACGCCTCCTGGGAAGCAGATATCATCATTTTTGCAGTACCTTTTGCAGCAGAAAAAGATCTGGCCAAAGCAATCAATGAAGTTGCGAACCAGAAGATTGTAATCAGCATTTCCAATCCATTGAACGAAACATACAATGGCCTGATAACTGCACCCGACACCAGTGCCGCTGAGGAATTGCAAAAGCTGCTTCCAAACGCAAAAGTGGTAAAAACCTTCAACACCATTTTTGCTGCCAACTTTGCCAGTCCGGTCATTGATGGAAAACAAGTAGATGCCTTTGTTGCCGGCAATGATGAAGCTGCTATGGAAACCGTATCGGAGCTGGTAAAGACAGCCGGACTTAACCCGATAGTTGCCGGTGATTTATCAGTGAGCAGAACCTTAGAGAATATGGCACTACTGTTGATCCGGTTAACCATGAAATATAACTACAATTGGCTGGCAGGCTGGAAAGTTTTACACAATTAATAAAAACCAAACTAAAATTTGCATACATGAAAATCAGAAAATTCATAACCACGCTTTCTTTACTGTTCGGTGTTACATTTATGACCCACGCACAAAGTTCTGTGGATGAAATCGTCAAAGAATACCTTGACACCATGCCCGAATCAGGATACGGTTTCAAGCCCGCACCGGAATTGCGTTCATTTGCAGAGCAGATGTTGCACTTTACGGATGCCACCTATGGATTTGCATCAGCCGCTACCGGAGTCAATAGCCCGATCGGCCAGGGTGAGTCCGAAAAACAGCGGACAAATCCAAGGCAAATGTCACAAAGCTCGTAATGGCCGGCTATGATTTTGTCATTGCCAATACCAGGAAATTGACCCCCGGGCAATTGAATGAAAGCATCAAATTGTTTGGGCAGTTCGACATGACAAAAGCAACTGCACTGGCAAAGGCTTTTGAACACCAGACACACCACAGAGGAGGTTCATCAACACAATTATAATGAAAAACATCACTCCAATAATCATTAGTTGTTTGTTGCTCGGAGCAACGCATTCGCATTCTCAAACAGTCCGATTAGGCCAATATGAATTGGAAGCAGTAAGCGTTTCCCTGGCCCAGGAAAGAGTGAAGGGCAAAAATACAGTGAAGGCAGTTAAGGATTCTGTGGTGAAAGCTGTTGATGAACCCACATTTATAAAAGTAATAGGCACCGATTTTAAAAATGGAATCATTGAAGTGAAGGTGCTAAGCAGATTACTGAAGAATGCGCCGGAATTTGCACGTGGTTTCATAGGAATTGCCTTCCGTATCAACGACAGCAATACAAAGTATGAGAGCATATATGTACGTCCAACCAATGCAAGGGCAGAGGACCAGGTTCGGCGAAATCATACCATTCAATATTATGCATATCCAGATTATAAATTTGATCGCCTGCGGAAAGAAGCACCGGAGCGGTATGAATCCTACACAGATATGACGCTGAACCAGTGGATTACCATGCGGATTGAGGTAAAGGATACACAGGCTAAATTATTCATCAACAAGCACCAGCAACCCTCCCTGGTGGTAAATGACCTGAAGCACGGAGCTGCGCATTCGGGTGCCATAGGATTATGGGTAGACATCGGAACGGAGGGATATTTCACCGACCTGAAGATCATTAAACAGGATTAAAACAGCAGGCGCCAATCCCCGGACCGGTCACTATACGGACGCAGGCGATGCGAAAATATAATATGAAGGAAATTCCTGCTTTTCCCCGGATTTTTATTTCCTTTATGACCCGGATTTTCCAGATTTATAGCAGTAAGTCCGGCTAAAACAATGCGCTACTCATTATATATATTTTTATTATTACTACTAAGTACTGATACGAAATCGCAAAAGATGACACCCGAAGAATATCTTGAAACAGGAAGGTATATCTGGAATACATATGTGCCCAAATCCGGACAGGCTCAGACAGTTCAGGGAGAATTACTGCGTTCCATTGAAAACCTTGCTGATGAAGCGCAACGCAATGGCAACATAAATTTCAACGCAGATTGTCATGGCATACACCTGTCTTATTTAAGGAAATACCTGATGGACGAAAAACTATTCGACAAAAACACCCTTCAGCAAATAAAGCAGGACCTTGACAGACTTTCCAATGAAAAGGATCCCTATCTTAAAGATGATCTATACGACAGATTAAGGGAAAGAATTATTGATTGGTATTTACAGAATAAGACTCCCATCCCGCACAATAAAAACACGAAGCAATACTGCTGAAAGTTGGCATGAAATTTTTCCTGACAACCATACTCACATTATATGCACTGACTTCATCCACATAGTCAGTAAAAGAACCTCACCCTAATTTAGGCACTCTTATTGCCAAAAGTATGGAGGGTGAAACGGCATTCATTCAACAGCGGAAAAACTGTGAAATGTTTTTCAAACTGGTGAAAGATCAGGATGCATATGATAAATTTGTCTGAGGCAGACAAAAGGATCTATGATACATGTGAAGAAGGTCCGGAAACCTATTGGGATATTCTGGGGCCTGGCTGCAGTTGGCAGGAACAACATTTCAAACTGGAACAACCTTTAGGATATGGGGATAGAAGCAATACAAAGCAACTATCTGCCAAACCAGGGTGGGCCCTGCAATTTGAAATTACAGCTGTTTATCCCGGTGCTAAATATGATGATACTGCCATTACAGAAATATACTTTGACGGCATTGATGTCCACTAAAACCTGAAACTCTTGAGACAACTCATTTTATTATACTTTTTATTTTTTTTAATGCCGGAAGCTGAGGCACAAACCACTACACCAGGATATTATATTAACAAACAGGATAACACCATAAAGACCAACATCAGGATTCGCAAAGGGGTATTTGGACAAACCACAAACGACTTCCTACAAGAAGTTGAAGTGATGGACAGTGTAAAAGGATCCAGCAAGTTTAGTCCCGATGATATTAAGAGTTATGGGTTTTCCTATGATGGTAAAAGGTATCTGTTCCTGTCAAAACCAGTAAAAAACGGTTCGAATAAATTCCAGTCCCCCTTATATATTGGTCCCAGGTCCAGCCTGTATTTATATGGCATCAGTAGTTCAGGAGGCGGAACCAATCTTCCCTCACAGCAGGCATTTTATACATTTGAAAAATCTGACGGCAGTTACCTCTTCCTAAGGGATATCTTAAACAATAAATTCAGGAGCCAGGTGAAAGAGTTCTACAAAGACAATAAGGAAGTGCAGGCCATCATTGATACGAAACTTAAGTATTGGTCAGACCTGAAAAAAGACCTCAGGGACATATTAGTGGCAGCCAACAGGGAATGAACATAACGCAAGGCACTGATGCCACTATAATTTGTTCCGGCGCAACGCCAACCATTCTGGCAGGTACAGATGGGCAACAAAACTTCCTTTCTCCCTGTTTTAATAGTTCTTATAACCCTGGGGGCCACTGTTTCGGGACAATCGAAAATGAAGTTGGAGGCCGGTGAGCATGAGTATGTTGCCCAACAGTACCACCCCATCGACATTGTATTCAGTGCCGGAAAACATACCGCAGGAAATCCGTTTGACCTCCGGTTCGGAGCCATCTTTACCGATGACCGCAATACCACCATTACGACACATGGATTCTACAACGGACAAAATGAGTACCTAATAAGGTTCAGTCCGAATCAGACCGGCAAGTATCTGTTCGTAACTTTTTCAACGCAGAAATATTTGTCAGGTTTGAGCGGAACTGTCAATGTTGGCAAAAATATCAATCCAGAAATTCATGGCGCAGTGCAGGTTTCGGCCGAAGCGAAACAGAAATTTAAATACCAGGATTGGCAATCCTATTTTGCCCTTTCCTTTGAACCGGACTGGCATTTGTTCAAAGGGTACCAGTCGCCCTGGAAAGGGCAATCAGCTGTGCTTATAATTAACGGTAAGTAGTACCATAAGAACCTCTGCCCGTGTGAATCCATCTACTCCAACCACCGGTTGATCATATTGTATTTCCCTTCCAGCACGATCTTATAGGTTATTCCGGGCTGTGCATCAAAAGGAATGACTAACTTATTGGCTGTCACTTTTGCTTCGCCGATCAGTTTGTAATCATCTTTCCCGCCGGTTTTGAACTGGTTGGTTTCCGCAATGTGCACTTTCACCATTCCGGTAGTGTCATAACTGTCCCACATCAGTTTGAGCTGTTTGTTCTTAATAGATGCACCTGCATTGGCAATGGAAATTTTCCCCATCAGCGACACACCGTCCCATTCCATTTTCTGGTGAATGGGAGCATCTATTCCCAAATGATTCATCAGCGAAGGCAGTATGTCCACAATACCCGGATTGGCCACCTTAAAATACCTGTTCAGGTTGTTTGCATTGGTAATAATCCAGATGCCCTTTTCACGTGCAGATTGGCCACCGTGATGCTTACCCGAATAAGCATCCCTGCCGTGGTCGGTAGTGATAAAAATCAGCCAGTCTTCGTTGAATTTTTTCTCGCGGTACGTAATGGCATCATACACTTTTCCAATCTGTTTGTCTGCCAGCAAAACTGCTTTGTCGAACTCAGGTGAATCCCCGAACCGATGACTGATATCATCGGTGTACTGCAGATAGACCCAGTTCAGGTCGGGTGCATCCTTTTTAATAACGCGCCGTGCTTCTTCGGCTACAGCTTCGTCTATTTTATGGATATAATCACTGCGTTTGTCGTGCGGGTATCTGATGGTATCCAGTTCCATTCCGTCAAAATGATAATCCAGTTTCAGGTTGCCGGTAGGAGCCAATCCATCGCCCAGCAATTTGGTCCGGTTATCCAGCCAGGTAGAAAATATCGCCAGTTTTTTATCAGGTGCTGCCTGTTTCAGAAAACGGAAAATGGTCCAGTAGTTATAATTGGGCGCTTCAATTCCGTTACCCCAGACATTGTGTTTGTTCACCCAGGTGCCTGTCAGCAGGCTGTTGTAGCCAACGGCTGAAATGGTGGGGGTTTCGGAATAAGCTCCCCTTTCCCCGCCGAGCAAGGCACGGGTGTACCCTCCATCTGCCGCGATTCGTTTCAAGTGCGGAGGATTAAGCCTTTCAATCAGATCAGCCGGAATACCATCTACAATGATAAAAACCGCTTTCTTAATTTTTTCCTGCTGGCCAAAGGAAGGAATGGCAAACAGTGTGGACAGGCAGATGCCGGTTAGGAGTTGTTTCATTCTTTCAATTTCATTAAAACCGGGAAAATCAAGCAAAAATATTTCTTTCGCCACAAAAGAAGGTCCGGACTGTTAAGCAATTATTAAGGAACCGTGACGAAATAATTATCATGATAGAAAAGAAGGTATTTATCTTAGTCCCTCATAAAATTCCCTGATCCCTTTTAATAAAGCCTACATGAAAAAAATCTGTATTGTCTTCAGTTTGCTCTTAGTGAATTTTATCGCCAGGTCGCAGGCCTCACTGGCACCCCTAACCGTAGAAAAAATCATGAAGGATCCCAGATGGATGGGCACCCAGCCATCCAACCTGCAGTGGGGAGCAGATGGAACAACACTTTATTTTGACTGGAACCCCGAAAATGCCCTCGCGGATTCCCTATATTATATAACCATGGATAACAGGGTGCCCAGGAAAGCCACTCCAATGCAAAAGAAAGACCTGCTGCCCGCCAGGAACCTGGTCTATAACCATGCCAGGACGCAGTACCTATATACCAAGGAGGGCGATCTGTATCTGACGGAGGTAAAGACCGCACAGACAAAAAGAATAACCCAAACCGCGAGTCCGGAGAGCAACCCGGTCTTCGCATACAACGATACCAAAGTGGTGTATCAGCAGAATATGGACCTTTTTGCCTGGGACATCAAAACAGGTGAACTACAGCAATTGATCAGTTTCCAGAAAGCGCCGGCTCCTTCAAGGGGTCAGGAAAAGAAAGGAAATACACAGGAAGAATGGCTGAAGAAAGACCAGTTGGAATGGCTGGAAGTGGTGAAAGATAGAAAGCAGAAACAGGATGCTGCAGAAGCCTACACGAAAAGCCTTCCAAAAACCAGGGGAGTTCGCAGTGTATATTATGGCGACAGGCTGGTCAGGAATGCGCAGGTCAGCGCAGATGGGCGTTTCATCTCCTATATCCTGTTTTCTATGGACCAGTCGTCCAAACGGACCATCATACCCAATTATGTAACGGAAAGCGGATTCACCGAAGATATCAATGGACGCACCAAGGTGGGCACCAGCTTCGGCAGCAGTGAACTCTATGTGTACGACAGCCAGAAAGATACCGTGTTCACTATAAAAACAGATTCACTGCCAGGTATAACCGATTTACCGGATTATACCAGGGACTATCCTGCCAAAATAGAAAAGGACGCGAAGAAAAAACCATCGCGCGGGGTGAATGTCAGCAGGATAAGCTGGTCACCCAAGGGGGCCCATTGTGTGGTGGAAATTGTTTCAGCCGATAATAAAGATCGCTGGCTGATGCAGCTGGATGGAGCCAGCGGCAGGCTGTCACTGCTCGACCGGCAGCGCGATGAAGCCTGGATCGGAGGCCCCGGTATCAGCAGTTTCGGCTCCAATTCCGGCTGGATCAATGAAAACGAATTCTGGTACCAGTCGGAAGCAAGTGGCTATTCACATTTGTACAGTTATCATTTTGGTAGCGGGAAAAAGACAACCCTTACCCATGGCAACTGGGAAGTGCAGGGAGTAACGCTGTCGGCTGACCGAAAATATTTTTATCTCACCACCAATGAAGTGCATGCCGGGGAAAAGCATTTTTATAGATTGCCCGTAACCGGTGGCAAAGCGGATCGGCTCACCACCATGGAAGGAGCCAACCAGTCGGTATTATCGCCCAATGAAAAACAGATCGCCTATCTCCACTCCTATTCCAACAAACCATGGGAGTTGTACCTGCAGGACAATAAGGCTGGGGCGAGGCCGCAACAAATTACGGATAAGGCGCAGAGTGAGTTATTCCGATCCTATTCCTGGCGTGATCCTGAGCTGGTGCAGATCCACGCGGCAGATGGCAAACTGGTTCCTGCCAGACTCTATCGGCCGGCGAATCCTGATCCTTCCAAACCGGCTGTGATCTTTGTTCACGGTGCCGGATACCTGCAGAACGCGCACAAGTGGTGGAGCAGTTATTTTCGCGAATACATGTTCCACAACCTGCTGGCCGACCAGGGTTATTTTGTGCTTGATATGGACTACCGGGGTAGCGCCGGATATGGCCGCGACTGGCGTACGGGCATTTACCGCCACATGGGCGGAAAGGATCTGTCGGATCATGTGGATGGCGCCAAATGGCTGGCGGAGAAATATGGAGTGGACCCAAAGCGTATAGGCATCTACGGTGGATCATACGGAGGCTTTATCACACTGATGGGATTGTTTACTTCACCCGGAACCTTTGCGGCAGGTGCGGCGCTCAGGCCCGTTACCGACTGGGCACATTACAATCATGGTTATACGTCGAATATATTAAACAGTCCGGCTGTGGACAGCATTGCCTATCGCAGAAGCTCACCTATCTATTTTGCGGAAGGCCTGAAGGATCATTTGCTGATCTGTCATGGTGTGGTGGATGTGAATGTACATTTCCAGGATGTGGTGCGACTGAACCAGCGCCTGATCGAACTCGGGAAGGACAACTGGCAGGTGGCCATGTATCCGGTGGAAGATCATGGATTTGTGGAACCATCAAGCTGGACGGATGAGTACAAGAGAATCTATCGGTTGTTTGAGGATGTGCTGAAGAAGAAATAATACCATGATTTTGGTGCCGGCTGTATAAAACTTAACCTGGATTAAGTCCTGTCCTTAACCTGTATTATTGGAAAACCTCTGCCTGCTGGTGTAGTTTTGCGGTAATAAAAAAAGGAGAGGTTATGAATAAGAAAATCGATCGCGTCTTTACCCGCCCTGCACAACCCGGAATGGTGGGCGATGGATTCAGGGTATATCATTATTTTCCTGGTGGCATGCTTACACAACGCAGGATCAGTCCCTTTTTGATGCTGGACTTCAACGCCGAATATGACTTTGGAAAGTCTGAGAAAATCAGGGGCGTGGATGTGCATCCGCATAAAGGATTTGAAACTGTTACCATTGCCTACCAGGGCGCCGTGGAGCACCACGACAGCGCGGGCAATCATGGCATCATCTATCCCGGTGATGTGCAATGGATGACAGCTGGTGCAGGTATCCTGCACAAGGAATATCATGAAAGGGAATTCGCGCGCAGGGGCGGACCATTTGAAATGGTTCAGCTCTGGGTCAACCTTCCTGCAAAAAATAAATCAGTGGCTCCGCATTACCAGGAATTGAAAGCGGAGAAGATGGGTAAGTTCAACCTGGAGAATGATGGTGGAACCGTAAATGTTATCGCGGGCAATTTCAATGGGGTAGCGGGTCCGGCCGAAACCTATTCACCCGTGCATCTCTTTGACATCAGGATGAATGCGGGTGGAAACCTATCTACATCTATAGATGCCAGTTATAATACAGCGATCCTGGTGGTGAAGGGTACAGTAAGCATCAACGGCACCCCTGCGCCGGAACACAGCCTGGTATTGCATGGACATGAAGGCACCGATATATCCATCACCGCAGAAAAAGACAGCATCTTGCTGCTGATGAGCGGCGAGCCGATTGAAGAACCCATTGCCAGCTATGGTCCCTTTGTGATGAATACACAGCAGGAGATCTATGAAGCAATAGAAGATTTCCAGGCAGGAAAATTCGGCCATCTTGATTAACCCGTAAAGATTGCGTTATGAAAAAAGGCATCCTGCATATATTATCCGGTCGCAGCAAACAGATCACGCCGGAGGAATCGGTGCTGCAACCCCTGCCCCATAAGGATTTCCGGTTTGCCAATCCGATAATTGTGATCCATCATATTGGTCCTTTGAAGATTAATGCCGGCGCTGCATCCCGTATCCATCCCCACCCCCACCGTGGGTTTGCACCGGTAACTTTTTTGTTGCAGGGTGAAGCATATCATCGCGACAGTATGGGAAACGAAGGGTTCATGAAAGCAGGTGATGTGCAATGGATGTTTGCGGGCAAGGGTATCCTGCACAGCGAAGGTCCAACGAAAGAGTTATTGGCGGGAGGTGGCGATTATGAGTTGATCCAGATATGGGTCAATGTACCGGCTCGGCACAAATGGGATGACCCCTATTATAAACAGGCAGGCAGGGAAGAGATGCCGCTGGTTTCTGAAGAGCCCGGTGTTGATCTGCGTCTCGCGAGCGGTGAGTATGAGGGACTGAAAGGGCCACTGGAGAGTTTCACTCCGGTTGTTTCAATAGTGGGGAGCGTGGCGAAAGGCAGCAGGTACCAGTTCACCGCCAAGGCGGGATACTGGACCTTGCTTTATGTGGCCTCGGGTAGCATAGCGGTGGACCAGGAACTCATCGGGCCGCAACAACTGGTGGTATTTGAAAAAGGCAATGAGGAAATTCAAATTAGCGCGTCGGAAGATGCACGGTTGCTGTACCTGTCTGCCAAGCCCATCGAAGAACCCATTGCTGCGAAGGATAATTTTGTAATGAACACAGAGGCAGAGGTTAACCAGGCGATGGAGGATTATCAGAAAGGCTTGTTTGGGGAGCTACTTTTTTAACGCCGGCTGGCTCATCATTTTGCTGAAAAATTCTGGTGTAACACCAATATAGGAAGCAATCTGTTTCTGTGGCAACTGGTCGATCAGTGAGGGATACAACTGGCAAAACGCAGCATAGCGATCACGTGCGGGCATACTTAGGTGATTCAGCAAGCGCGACTGATAAGCAGCCAGTGAATTCTCTGCCAGCACCCTGAAATAGGTTTCGAATATTGGGTGTTTGGTGTAGAGTTCCTGCATGGAAGACCAGCGCAGTTGGAACACCGTACTGTTCTCCAGTGCATCAATATAAAGTCTGCCAGCTTGTTGCTTTAGTATGCTGCCCATATCGCCGACCCACCATCCCGGCGGAGCAAACTGGATCACATGCTCCACCCCGGTTTTATCCACTGCAAAGAGTCGCAGCAAACCTGTATCAACAAAATTCGAGTAGTAGCTGATATCCCCTTCATAGATCAGCACATCCTTTTTTCTCAGTTTTTTCACCTGGACAAGGGAAAGCAGCTCAGCTTTTGCCTCTTCGGTTAATGTGACCAGTTTTTCAATATGCTGTATAAGGCTGTTCGGTTCCATCACGGCGACACTTGAGGCAGCAATTTCGGAAATAAATCCCATCATCCTATCCTTCGCACCAGTTTGTCAACCGCTTCCCGGTAAGTTTCACCAATGGGCAATTCGATATCGTTCAGGAAGAGGCTTGATTTCCGCACCGCAGTGATGCTTTCAATGGATACAATATAGGACTTGTGAATGCGGATAAAACGCGAAGACGGCAGCTCAGGTTCCAGTGTTTTCAGGCTGATCCTGAACAGCAACGTTTTCGTTTGTGCCTTCAGGTGAATTTTCACATAGTCGCGCAACCCCTCCATCCAGGTGATATCATTGAACAAGATTTTAACCTGGCTGTAATCAGCACTCAGGAAGATGAAATCTTTCGCCGGCTGTGGGAGGCCCGTTCCTTTGGAAGCTTTTAATTCATACATTTCTTTTGCCCGGTTACAGGCTTTTATAAAACGATCCAGCGATACGGGTTTCACCAGGTAATCCACCACCGCCAGGTTATAACTCTCCAGGGCATATTCCTTGTACGCTGTAATGAAGATCACCAGCGGTTTCTGCTCCAGGCTGCCGATCAATTGAAGGCCGGTTAACCCCGGCATCTGGATGTCTACGAAAACCAGGTCAACATGTTGTTCGCCCAGGATTTTCATTGCATCAAAAGCATTTCTGCAGGATGCCACCAGTTCGAGGTAGGGAACCTTGCTGATATTATCTTCCAGCAGCTTCAATGCCAGGGGTTCGTCGTCTATGGCTATACATTTTATCATCAGGAGACCTCCAGTTTCAATTGAATAGTAAACCAGCCATCCTGGTTGTTGATGTTCAGTTCGTGTTTGCCAGGATATAGCAGTTTCAATCTCCTTTTTACATTTGACAGACCGATGCCGGAGGTTTTATCCTTCACAGCAGGGGCTGATTCGAACCGGTTCCTGACGGTAAAGTACAACTTGTTGTTGTCAACGGACAGACGCAGGGATATATCCGGACCCGGCATCATTCCACCCCCATGCTTAAACGCATTTTCCACAAAAGGGATCAGCAACATGGGCTCAATGCTGTGCCAGTTTTCCCTGATATCGAATTGTGCATCGAAATGAAGTTCTTCGCCGAATCTTTGCTTTTGAAGATCGATATAGTCGTGCATGTATTCCACTTCCTGCACAATCGGCACTTTTTCCTCATCGGTTTCGTACAGCATGTAACGCATGAGGGAAGAGAGTTTCAGGATGGTAGGTTCCAGTTCATCACTTTTGATGCGCGCAAGGGCGGCTATATTATTCAGCACATTAAAAAGAAAATGCGGACTGATCTGCGACCGGAGAAAAGCAAGTTCTGTTTTCAGGTTTTCACTTTGCCTTTCCTTTTCCAGCTTTTCAGTCTCCATGCGATCGGAAATGGTTTTATAGGTAGCACTCAGCGCAATGGTGAACAGGAAGGGCAGGATATTATGATAGGCCGCAACCCAGAAATGAATGGTATTGGGCCGGTACATCAGGTAAAATAAAGCAACATGGATACCCATGAGGCCAATGAAAATAAGCAGGAGAAAAGCTACATACCTGAGGAATCTGCGGCTGTAAAAAAATGCAGGAATCAGTACGAACGCATTTAAATAGAATATTAAAACCCAGAACAGGTCCGTAAGGGTATCAAAGGTTTGAAATTCATCCCTTTTAATACCTCCTACGGGTCTCTTTCCATGAGAGTCCGCAAAAATATATGGCACTACAAAGATGATGGCCCAGGCCAGCAGGTGCAGCAGCCATTTGTATTTTACGTTGGTAAAGAAAAATTTTTTCATACCATTTTACATTAACATCAGCAGGATCGCCGCCACTGCACCGGTTACCGCCAGGTACACGCCACTGCTGAATAATTTTGTTCCCGGTTTGAACATCCAGAAAGAGGATATTGCCATGAAAAACATCAATATACCAAATACCAATGTAAAATAGTGTCGCAATGATTTACTGGGAGTTTTGTGAAGATCCACAAAGGGAGTAATCCAACTGTACAATTCTTTGGTGGTATAGCTGGCGAGTCCGCTGCCCTGGTCATAACTGCCTTCCTGGAAATACATTTTGCCACCTTCCGATTTGGTAACCCGAAAGTTCCTGAGCTTGAGTTCTGCACCCAGCGCAGCTTCCGACAGGGCCGGCGCCAGTTGTTTCTCGTGCTGAATTTCCTGCTTCAGCCAATCGGTATCGCGGTAGGTTTGAACCACTCCGCTGAGACTGTAAATAACAAGTAGTCCCACGATAAAGAACCCGATCTTGTTGTGAAGATAGCGCATGTACCAGCGCAGGTTTTTCCTGTTTGGTTTAGTTTCCTGTTTCATGATTGGTTATTTAATTGTGTTTGATTCTTTTTTGTTCTTCTGTTGGTTGTGCCCGCTGCCACCTGGCCGATGGGAAGCGACAGCGCCAGTCCTTCATCGCGATTGCGGGTGGAATAGAATCCTGACACCTAAGCCGGCCATCCCTTGCCAAAGCTGAACTGGTTGTTGACATTGAGTTCCAGGGTCCACTGGCAGACGCGGAGCGGAAAACAGTTCACTTCGCATCATAGCTGTTCCTGAAAAGATTGGCAAAAAAGATGCAGGTGTACCTGCGGGTAACTGGTATGGTGGCGCTTTCGGGGAGGCCGGCATTATAGCGTGTACCAATATTCCCGGTGCTGAATTTTTCATACTGAAAGTTTAATTCAGTACAAACATAAACTGGCAAACGACCCCTGTAATTTGACCTGATGCAAACCGGTGAAAGTTTGCTGCGAACCCCCCATTTTCAGGTTCGTTACCTGTAAAACTGCCGGAAATGTTGCTTTTTAAACAGGGAAATCCCCGCAGGCAATGGCAGCACCGAGCGCGCTGGCCTGCGAAATATTCATAGAAAGCACCCCGACTGCTTCCAGTTTATCCTGCAATAAGCGCATGAAAATCGGGTTTCGGCTGAACCCACCATCAACAAATAATTGCTGCACGGCTGCATTGCGTAACACCAGTTGGCTGGAGTAACACTGTAATTCTACCAGGTCGAGCATCAACTGGTGATAGGCTACAGTGGCATTCGCATAGTCGTGCAGGTTACGCGATATAAATCGCAGTGATTCTATCAGCGGAACATTTTGCTGTATCTGTAAGGGTGTAGTAACCGCGCTGCGAAGGGAGTGAATAATATCAGCATCGTATGCTGTCGACTGAAGCGCTATGGGATCAACACCGAAAAAATCTACCATCCTCGCTACCTGCTTTTCATGTTCATGTCCGGCAAATAAGCGGGAAGCTTTTACCGGCTGACCCTTAAAACCCAGGTAACATAGACAATCGGCCTGAAGTTCTGCTGCAGATAGAGGCTCTGCATTAAAAGGATTTAAAGTGATGCACCAGGTGCCGGTGGACAATAATGCAAATGGCTCGCTGAAACGTTTTATGTAGGGGACCAGCGCAGCAGAACTATCGTGCATGCCTATCCCACAGAGAAATTTGTGGCCCTTATAGGAAACTAGTTCCGTATGGGTAGAATCTTTGACGGGTGCCAGTTTTTGATCAATGCCCTCTGTCTTCACCCAATGGTGGTAATCCATTTTAGCATAGTTCCAGAGACCGGTATGGCAGCCGATGCTGGTTATATCGGAATAAGGTTTTCCGGTCAACAGGAAGGAAAAATATTGCGGCAGGTGAAGGGCAAACTGCACACGCCTGAAAAGTTCCGGCTTTTCCATTTTTATCCGGTACAACTGCAAGCCGGAATTCAGGTTACCCAAAACCGGCGAGGCCGTTTCGAGCGACCAGGTTTCTTCGCCGCCGTATTGCTGATAAAATTTATCGAACAGTTCCTGCGGATAGGGCTTAAGATAATTGTACAGGGGCGTTATGGGTTTGCCCTGTTCATTTACATTAACAAAGCTGGCGCCATAAGCGGAGAAATTGACGGCTTTCAATTCAAATGCCGGATCCGCCAACAGTTCATCCAGGCATAAAAAGATCCAGTGGGTGATTGACTGCAGGTCATCGCAGGGAAATCCATCTTCATCGGTGATCTCTTCAATACGGATTGCCATTTCTTTCACCACCTGGTAATGTGCATCAAAGAGCAGCAGTTTCTTATTGGTCTTACCGATATCAAAAACAGCAATAACAGGTATGGCAGTCATGGTAAAAGTTTACAATCCGGTGGCGATCGCTTTTTCTCCCCTGGCCTTAATCAATTGCTGGCGCAATTCCTGTTCGCGAAACAATTGCAGGGGCTGTAAGGCTCCACCAGCGCGCATCCTGGCTTCTGCCACAAGTGGGCGAAGGTCTGTGCGGTAGGCAGCCTGCAGAATTTCCTGGCAGCGCACCACATCATTGTTTTCCTGTGCTTTTTGCAATGCCGGTGTATCCACGATCAGCGCCTGCGCATAGGCAAGCTGGATAGCTTCCACCGATTGCAGCAGGTCTTCCAGCGGATCTTTGACGTTGTGCGAAGCATCGATCATCCAACCCAGGTCTTTGGCGTGGTTCATGCCGCGTGCATTCATCCCTTCCACCAGTTCATTGAAGATTAGAAAAAGCTGGTAGGGATTGATACTTCCAACAGTTAAATCATCATCACCGTATTTGGAATCGTTGAAATGGAAGCCCGCCAATTTACCTTCCATCAGCAGTAGTGATACAATCTGTTCTATATTGGCATTGGGCAGGTGATGTCCGAGATCCACCAGGGTAAATGCCTTGGGACCGAGTTTATTGGCGAAGAGCAGCGACTGTCCCCAGTCGCCCACCGTCATGCTGTAAAAATTTGGTTCAAAGGCCTTGTACTCCACAAACATTTTCCAGTTGTCGGGAAGCGCTCCATAGATTTCCTGCAGGCTTTCCAGTGTGCGCTGAAAGGCTTTACGAAAATTCAGTTGCCCGGGGAAACAGGACCCATCGGATAACCAAACGGTGAGGGATTCCGATCCGAGTTCAATTCCATGTTTTATCACTTCAATATTATGATCAATGGCCTGCTGTCTGACGGTCTTGTCTACGTGCTGTAATGATCCGAATTTATAACTATAGTTCTGGCCGGGCTGATCCTGGAAGGTATTGGAATTCACTGCGTCAAAACGCAGGTCATACTGGTTGGCCAGGGCCCTGATATGTTTCGGGTTCTCAGGGATATCCCAGGGGATATGCAGCGAGATGGCGCCGCTGCTGCGGTTGAGCTGGTGCAGCAGGGCCACGTCTTCCATTTTCTCTTCCAGGTTACGGGGTTCACCACCGCCGGAAAAGCGACCGAAACGGGTGCCGCCTGTACCCAGGGCCCAGCTCGGGATGGCTACCTGGAAGGCAGACAGCAGGGAGATGATTCCTTCTGTATGTGGCAATTCATTTTGCAGTCCTGCCAGTTTTAGCTGGTGCGTTTTGAGGGCTGATTCATTGTGCTGGTCAATCAGTGATCTATTCAATAGCATAACAATCGTTTTGGGTTAAGCGAGATAAAATACTTCCTGCAGGGGAATGCTGACGGGACTATTATCTTCATTTGTTTCCATGATATCCTTCATGTATGTCCACCATTTTTTCATCACCGGGTGATGGGGCAGTGCATCGAGCTGGTGCGAATCTTCTACGCTCATCACCCCGAAAAGTGACAGCGTTGCTTGATCCAGGAAAATGGAATAATGGTTTACACCACTGTCCTTGAGTAAAAGCTGCAGCTCCGGCCAGATAGCATCGTGGCGCTTTTTATACTCGGCTTCGCAGCCGGGAAAGAGTTTCATTCTGAAGGCAAGTCTGGTCATATCTGTTCGTTTATACGTTACCGGTAAAATCCCATCGCCACACCGCCATCCACATTCAGCGCATTGCCGGTGGATTTGTTCAGCAGTCCGCCAACGAAAGCGAAGCAGGCATTGGCGATGTCCTCCGGCAGGATGATCTCATTCAGTAAGGTACGCTTTGCATAGTAAGCAGGCAATTCCGCCACCATAATGCCATAGGCTTTGGCGCGGCCTTCTGCCCAGCCGCCGGCCCAGATATTGCTGTCGGCAATCACGGCATCGGGGTTCACCATGTTGACGCGAATGCGGTCTGGTCCGAGTTCTGCGGCCATCAGCCGGGTCATATGTGCCTGTGCAGCTTTGGCCGATCCGTAACCCGGATTATTCGGTCCGGCTACCACGGCATTCTTTGATACGATGTTGATGATATCACCCCCGAAGCCCTGCCGGCGCATGATTTCCACACCTGCTTTGGATACGATGAACTGGCCTTTAACCAGGATATCATAAAGGCGATCCCATTCTTCGAGTGTATGTTCCGTGATGGATTTGGAGATACTGATACCTGCGTTGTTTACGATAATATCTACTCCGCCGAAATCAAGGGCAGCCTGTTGAAATGCGGCATTGGCGGAAGTTTCATCTGTCACGTTCAGCAGCACGGAAGTAACGATATCGCGCCCGAAAGATTTTTTAAATTCCTCGACAGCACCCTGGAGCCTTTCTTCATTGATATCATTCAGCACCACACAGGCGCCTTCTTCGGCAAACCTCTTTGCGATGGCCTTTCCGATACCGCCAGCGCTGCCGGTAACCAGTGCCACCCTGCCGCTGAGTGATTTCGGCTTGGGCATGCGTTGGAGTTTGGCTTCTTCCAGCAACCAGTATTCAATATTGAATGCTTCCTGCCGGGGCAGGGAAGTGTATTCACTAATGGCCTCGGCCCCACGCATTACGTTGATGGCGTTGATATAGAATTCCGCCGCCACCCGGGCAGTCTGTTTATCCTTGGCAAAAGTGAACATGCCCACGCCGGGCAGCAGGATCACCACCGGGTTGGGGTCGCGTATAGCCGGACTGTCGGGGTGCTTGCAGGTATTGTAATAGTCCGTGTAAATAGCTCGATAGGAGCCGAAGGCCCCGTCGAGGTATGCCAGGTTAGGTGTCTGACATGTGGTGTCTGACATGTGGTGTCTGACATCTTTTTCCGCAGGAGTTTCAGATGTCTTAGAAGATGTCAGACACCACATGTCAGACACCTGTAAAACCAGCGGGCTGATCTTGGTTCGCAGGAAGTGGTCGGGGCAACTGGTGCCCATTGGTGCAAGGCGCTGCAAATCATGGGAGTTGATGAATTCCAGCACCCGGGGATCGTCGGTAAAATGCCCCACCATGCGGGTATGGCTGCTGCAATAACCGCGCAGGACGGGTGCCAGAGCGGCGGCCTGTATTCGGCGTTCGTCCGCCGGCAGGGAAGCCATCTTCTGCCCACCAAATACGGGACCTTTCTTACTTAGGTTTGCTTCGATGTAGGCCGCACAGGTTTCCACTACTTCCAGGGTATTGATATAGGATTCATAAGCGGTATCGCCCCAGGTGAACAACCCATGTGATCCCAGCATGATGCCGCGGATACCTGGATTTTCATCCAGGCATTGCCTCAGTTTCAATCCCAGGTCAAAGCCGGGACGTTGCCAATCCACCCAACCAATAGTACCGCCGAACATTTCCTGTGTAATGCGCTTCCCATCCTTTGCGGCTGCAATGGCGATGGCAGCATCCGGGTGCAGGTGGTCGATGTGTTTGAATGGCAGGAAGCCATGCAGGGGGGTGTCTATTGAGGGCGCTTTACTGGCCAGGTCAAAGATGCAGTGATTGAACAGTTCCACCATCTCATCTTCCTGTTCAATCCCGCGATAAATGTTTTTTAGGCTGCGCAGGCGAGCCACATACAGGGCCGCCAGGCCGCTCCGCTTCAGTGTTCCGATATCGCCACCAGAGCCCTTTACCCACATGACTTCGGTTTCCTGTCCGGTCAGCGGATCTTTTGCCATAGCCTTGCAGGAAGTATTACCGCCGCCATAGTTGGTGAGGCGAAGATCCGCGCCCAACAGGTTGGAACGGTAAATCAGCAGGCCTACTTCATCGTCGCCAAGTTTTTCGGCAACGGTATTGTCCCAGAGGTAGGAAACGTGTTTGAAACGATCAGGCAATGACATATATCAAGAAGTTTTAGGTTGTTAAACAGGTGTCTGACATGTGGTGTCTGACATGTAGTGTCTGACATGTAGTGTCTGACATGTAGTGTCTGACATGTAGTGTCTGACATGTGGTGTCTGACATCTTAAGGCACCGGATTCAGAAATCATAGATGTCAGACACCACATGTCAGACACCTATCGGAACTAACGAATTGAATTGCCATAACCGACTACCAGCACCGAAATGATAATGGTGATGATGCCGAGCACGACGGTCCTGCGGGTAGCGGCACTGACTCCTTTCCACTCTTTGAGTATCAGCCCCCAGGAGTTGGCGACCAGAATGATGAAGGCCATGTGCAGGATCCAGGAGGAGGGTCCGTTTCCGAGTTTGCTTTCCCCCATGCCGTAGAAAAAGAACTGCAGGAACCAGGTGGTTCCGGCTAATGCACAAAAAATAATATTCGCCAGCACCGGCACTTTCGGGTTCGTATAATCGCCGAAAGTTTTATTGCGTGCATTCAGCAGCAGGCACCAGATCAGGTTGGTGGTGAGTCCGCCCCAGAGTACCACCACGTAGGTTACGTTATTCTGGTACAAAAATTCACCTTCACCGGGATGCAGCGCCTTCCATGCTTCGTTGGCCACCAGCGCCATCGGCTTACCGGCCTCGAGTCCGAAATTGAAACAGGCACTGAGTACGCCGGAGATGATCGAAACCAGCAGCCCGATGCCAAAGCGATATTCCGTATTGCTCTGGTCAAACACTCCCGATGCAGCCATCTCCCGCTCCTTTTTTACACCGGCCCGCCCGCTGATGACGATTCCCAATATACAGACCAGCAATCCTGCCATGATCGTCATCCCCCATCGGGTTCCCATCAGCATGCCGATGGTATCCTTGCCTTCAGAAGGATAGAATTCATAATAGATGGATGGAATCAGCGCGCCAAAGACCATGCACAAGCCGAGTATGATGCTGCTTCCCAAAGACACGCCAAGGTAACGGACACCCAATCCATAAGTGAGTCCGCCAATGCCCCAGAGCACACCAAAAAAATAAGTCAGGGCCAGCGTCGAAGAAGATGCTCCACCGATGATATCACCAAATCCGGGGATGGTCATCCATGCAGCCAATGGAGGTACGATGAGCCAGGAAAACAATCCGCCCACCAGCCAGTAGGTTTCCCAGGACCATCCCTTTACTTTCTTGAAGGGGATGTAAAAACTTCCGGAGGCAAAGCCGCCGATGAAATGAAAAATAACTCCTAATATGGCTTGCATGTTGTTGCTTTCTGTGGCAGAATGATATCAAAAAGTAAATGTAAATTAGGAAGGCAGATCAACTGTCCTGAACTGTCGGGTTATGCCTTACGCATACCGGAATTTAAGCTTTAACCAACACATCATGAAACAGCTTTTTCAGTTCCTTTTTATTGTCAGCGTATTTACGAGCTGCCAGAGCAGTTCAAAATCCCGGCATCAATCCATCTCCTTGTTCAACGGGAAGGATCTTTCCGGCTGGCATATTGATGTGCCGGAGATGGATACCAACAAATTGGCACAGAGCCCCTTCCTGGTGCGTGATGGCCAGCTCATCAGCCTGGGCAAACCGGGCGGACACCTCATCACCGACAGGCGCTATAAAGATTATACCCTCGAAGTGGAATACCGGTTTGTCGGCAAGCCGGGCAATTGCGGGGTTCTGGTGCATGCATCCACCCCGCGTATCCTTTATAAAATGTTTCCGAAATCCGTTGAAGTGCAGATGATGCACGAGAATGCAGGTGATTTCTGGTGCATCGGGGAAGATATAACGGTAACAGATATGGAAAAGCGCCGCGGACCGAAAGAGAACTGGGGAGTAACGGAGGGAAAGGGAAGAAGGATCCTGAACCTGAACGATGGCGCAGAAAAACCTTTGGGAGAATGGAACCACATGAAGGTGGAATGCAAGGGAAATTCAGTCAGGGTCTGGGTGAATGGCCAGCTTACGAATGAAGGCTACCACTGCACTGCATCGGAGGGACAAATCGCGCTCCAGGCAGAAGGTGCAGAAGTAGCCTTCAGGAAAGTGGCATTGTACAGGTAAGCATTTAAGGCTAACCGTTAGTTTATTTCAGCTTTCCCACCTGTTCGTTATAATACTTGATGGTGCTCTGCACATGCGGCAGGTTGCTGGGTTGGCCTTCCATATCCATCTCGATATAGATATTGCCTTTGAAGCCCTGCTTTTTCAGCTCTTCAAATACACCGGGAAAGTTAACCACGCCGGTTCCAACAGGAACATCACGCAATTTGGGATCATTGAAGGCGGCGATGTCTTTCAGGTGGATCGCAATAATATGACCGGATAATTTCTTCACGCCGTCCACCGGATCAATGCCGCTCTTTGGCCAGTGACCCAGGTCGGCACAGGCGCCAAAGTTCGGATGACCCTGGATGGCAGCCAGCACCGAATCGGGGTGCCAGTAAGCACTCACGCCTTTCCAATGTTCATGGATGGCCACTTTGATTCCATACGCACCCGCCAGACTATCGACCTGGTCCCACAACTCAACCGGGGGTTCGGCCGTTACAAATTTCACTCCCATTGCCTTGGCCACATCGAACTCCTTTTTCCAGGATTCTACTGTTTTACCACCGCCGAGATACATTGATCCCATGGTAATACCCTTATCTGCAACCATTTTCTTCAACTGGTCAAGACCTTCCGGGGATAATTGTCCTACCAGGGTATCCTTCAAAGCGGGACCGGATTTATGGAAGGTACTCGCCTCAATCAGTGTAAGTCCGGAACTGTCTACCTTATCCAGCGCATCTGGGAAATTGAACGTGTGGAATGTCCAGAGTTCTACTCCCAGGTTCCAACTCTGGGTAACATTCTCCTCCGGCGCGGCATCTGTTTTTTCTTCTTTTGTCGGTTGCGAATTACAGGCTGCCAGGAACAATCCTGCGGCCAGTGTCAATTGTGACAGCAATGCTTTCGTTTTCATTTTACTTGCTTATTGTTTTGTTGGTTAAAATTTTGTGGTAATGGTGATGCCCATGGTCTGCGGGTCGCCGATGTGTACGGCACCAAAATCATAGGCATAGGCCATATATTTTCTTTTGGTGAGATTGCGGGCCCAGAAATGGATCTCCCCGAACCGGCTGCTGACTCCCAGGCGGGTATTGATCAGTTGATAGGGCGACTGGCGGATATTATTGGCCAGGTCAAAATATTGTTGTCCGAGGTAGATCCATTCTGCCCTTGCCACCAGCGCTACCTGTTGTTTGGGCAACAGGGCCACGCTGTACTGCAGGGCCAGCATGGATGTGACATCGGGTGTGAATATCTGGCGTTTGCCATCCAGGTTAACTTCATCACCATTGGAAGACACTTTGAGCTCACTGTATTTCGCATAGGTATAACCGAAACTGTAATCCAGTTCAAGCCCCTCTGCCAGCCGCGCTGCAGCCTCCAGTTCCAACCCCCTGCTATTGAGTTTGCCGGTATTGCGGGTAACCGTAATGGCATCGGGCAAAACAAGGGCAGGCACCTGCGCATCGGTAACGCCTGTATAGAAAGCGGTAACGGCCATCTGTAACCGATTTTCCAGGAAGCGGCCCTTCCATCCGATCTCTATATTGTTGCTGTATTCAGGTTTGTAAGGGTAGAGCGGTGGCTGCGAGGGATCGGAAGACAGTTGCGTAAGTCCGCCCGTGCGGAACCCGCGGCTGAAACTGGCAAAAATATTATTTTGGCTATCCAGCTGGTAGGCAGCGCCCACCTTGGGGGATATAGCGCTGAAAGTGTTGGTGGCGGCGGTATCGGGCTGGGTGGTAAATGCATCATCGCCGTCGGGCTGGAATTCTCCTTTTACCTTCAATTCACGGTTTTCGCGATCGTAGCGCAATCCCGCGATGAAAGAAAGTTTCGATGTGAACGCATAATTGGCCTGCCCGAAGAATGCCATTCCGCGGTTCTTTCCGGTGGAGGTATTGATCGTGGAAAAATTCGTCATGGGAGCACCCATCATTTCGGCATCCTCGCCAAAATGGGTGGCCTGCTTCACAGGGTTGTGCTGCCGGAAGAAGAAAGCACCCGCCAGCCAGTTAAGCCGGGAGGACTTCTGCGCAGGAGAACTGAATCGGAATTCCTGGGTAAATATCTTCACCCGGTTCCAGTCGCGACCAAAATCATTGATCACTTCCACGGCATCCAGGGGAGAGAAATCGCCATCCAGCGGCGACTGGTAATACCTGTAATTGGTCTGGTAGGCGGTCTGCGATATAAAGTTGAAATCCCTTGCCTGGTGCTGCACCGAGAGCGAAGTATTCATGGTATTGTCCACCATCCGGGCCACCGCATTCTGGTTCAGTTTATACGCATTGTTGATAGCATCCTCCACGCCAAAGACCATTGGAAATGCACCGTGGTTGCGGTTGTTCTGGTGTTTGAAATTATAGGTGACAGACCAGTTGGAAGCAGGCAGCCATTTCAGGAAATAATTTCCGGTCAGCGCATGCTGTTTATCGTAGGAACTGTTGTTGAATTCGTTGGTATAATACCCATCGCGCTGGTGGTAAACAGCTGAAGCACCGGCAAATAATTTTCCTTTTACCACGGGAGTCCGGATACCTGCCTGGTAACGCTGCAATCCATAATTGCCCATGTTGACTTCCGCGAAACCGCTGGTAGTATTGCCCGGCTGTTTGGTGATAATATTGATGACACCACCCATGGCATTACGTCCATAAAGGGTTCCCTGCGGGCCGCGCAACACTTCGATTCGTTCGACATCTGCGAGTTGTGGAATATAGCTGTCGAGACTGAACTGGTTCACTCCGTCTACATACACTGCCACAGCGGGATCATAGGAAGTGGTGGTAATACCGCGGATCGATGTCACATTTCTTTCATCGCCGGAATTATTGGAGTAGAAATTGGGCACGATGGCAGTGAGTTCTTTGGCATTCCAGAGCCGGTACTGCTGCACCTGCCTGGCTGATAATGACGTAACGCTTAACGGCGCTTTCTGTATCAGCCCTTCCCGCTTTTCTGCGGTTACCAGTACATCATCCAGTTGCCGGGACTGTATCTGTAATATATAGGTATTCGCATCCCCCTTGTCACCGGTCTGCGCAGTAACTACCGTGGATGCATAACCGATCATGGATAATTCCAGTTCATAGGAACCATGCTGCAGGGCGGCCAGTTGGAAATCCCCCTCCTGCCCCGTTATCGTTCCCAGCGAGGTATTGAGAACACGAACGGACACCCCGCCCAGCCCTTTTCCCGACTTGTCTGTTACCTTTCCTTTTATGACCGGTTGCTGCGCTGTTGCTGAAAAAACCAGTAATACTGCTGCTAATACGGATACGAACCTCTTACTCATCATCTTGTTCTGACTCTTATTTTGGGTTATTTAGAAATCAATTGTATGGCCTGTAAAGCAACCGTTCCTGCTTCCGCCGGATCAGCCACCCGGCTAATTATATACAGGTTGTGCAATTTACCATCTGTAACCGGTTCCAGCACCACATTCAGCATGGTACCACCAAAACCGCCGGCAGGACGTGCAGAGGACATTCCGCCTTTTAATACTGCCTCACCGATCTTTTTGCCATCCGGTGCATCCAGCCTGAACTCGAACACGTAGCCTATTTTGGGAGCTTCCTGCCAGCCCACCACCAATGCGGCACCATTCACACCGGTCAGATCCAGCTTCTCCATACTGAAATGACCTGTGGGTTTTGGTACAATCATCAGGGTCATACCCTGAACCCTCATCAGTGAAAAATCCCTTAGGTTGGTGGCTGCTCCAAAGTCCAGTTTGCTGCCCTTAAGTACCACACTATTGTTGCCGGTGAGTGGTTTTATATTGTTACCACCCTTGTCGGTATAACTGGCGGAGATTACCAATACGCCCTGGTCCGTCGGCTTTTTATCGAGGGTGGATTTTACCGACCCAACGGCCGGAAGAGATGGTTGCAGTTTCTGCGCTGCTGCCAGTGATTGTATCCAGGCCACGATCTGGCGGGCATCATTCTCCTTTAGATCGGGGTGAGCCGACATGGCTGTTTCGCCCCAAACGCCACCACCGCCTTTGATGATCTTGTTGACGAGATAACCGACCGCATCGGGGCGGTCCCTGTATTTTTTCGCCACTTCAAAATATGCGGGACCAATGGATTTTTCATTCTCCTTGTGACAGGATTTGCAATCGAGCGACTGTACCAGGCTTTTCCCAACGGTGGCTTCAGACATCAGCATATGGCCCAGATTGGCGCCAGCTTTATCCGGACTCTCCAGGTAATCGGCAGACACGACCAGCCCCGACACATCCGTTGCAGCGGTGGGATCATTTTTATCGCTCACTTTCACTTCATATTCCACCATCTTACCAGGGAAATAGAATGTCTGGTTGCCCCTGATCTTTATGCTTACTTCCGGCTCGTCATTACCCGCATATACATTGACAGGCTCGCTCTTCGCGGTTTCTTTTTTATCATCACTAACTGTTACGGATATACTATAATCACCGGTCTTGCTATATGTATATTCAAGTTGGGGTACGGTGGTCTCCTTTTGCTCGCCGTTGCCCAGGTTCCAGGTATAGGTAAGCGGGTCTTTTTCGGGATCCTTCGCATCTACAGTAGCCACCACTTTATAGGGCAGTGCGCCAGAACGCCTGTCCACGCTGATACCGGCCACTTTCGGTGCGCGGTTCCCACCGTTGAAATCTATTCTCGCCAGTCCTGCATCGGGATTCTTACTGAACCAGCCGCTGCCATATTCCAGCAGGTAGAGCTTACCATCTGGTCCCACCTCCATATCGATCATGTTGTTGAATTTGGTATTGGGCATGAAGGGCTCCATTTTGTCAAAATCGCCGTTTGGCATCATGGTCACCAGTTTTACCCAACCGCGAATCCAGTCGTAAATGATCAGCTTGCCATTCATATAGTCGGGCATGCGGGTCTCTTTCGGGAACATATCGGTATAATAAACCGGTCCGGCCATCGCGTTGCGTCCGCCGGTTCCGACACTGGGAAAGTCAACAGAAGCGCCATAGGGATACCAGATGAAAGCGGGTTGTGCAGGTGGTAATTCCTTAATGCCGGTATTGTTGCGTGAGGTATTGACAGGTTTGGCCGGATCAAAAAGTGGTCCGGTTTTTCCGGTTGCATAATCATACTCGTGATATGGTATATTGTTGGCTATGAAAAGTGGCCATCCGAAGAATCCGGCCTTACGTGCCTGGTTAACTTCATCATAACCACGGGGTCCCCGAACACCTAAACTGTCGCCGCCGGCATCGGGCCCCACTTCACCCCAGTAGAGATAACCATTTTTCTGGTCAACAGAGATCCGGTAGGGATTCCGGTTACCCTGAACATAGATCTCGGGACGGGTACCTTCCGTTCTTTTCGGGTATAGGTTGCCGTCAGGTATGTCATATGAGCCATCTTCCTTCACTTTAATGCGAAGGATCTTTCCGCGCAGGTCATTGGGGTTGCCGGAACTGCGGCGGGCATCGTATTGCTCATGACCCTGACGGTCATCCAGCGGTGCAAAGCCCCTGTTGGTATAAGTTTGCTTAGGCTCATCGAATGGCGTTGAGTTGTCACCGGTAGAAAGAAACAGATTACCGTCCTTATCAAAGGCGATGGATCCACCAGTATGGCAGCATATCTCCCGCTGGGAATAAACATCCAGGATGGTCTTCTCCTCCACCAGGCTGTCATTCGACAGCCTGAAACGCGAGAGGCGGTTCACAGAAGTATCAATCGGACTATAGAATACATATACAAATCTGTTCTTCTCAAAATCCGGATCGGCTTTGATGCCCAGTACACCTTCTTCTGCATTCACACCAGGTGTATTGGTCTTCCAGTACACGTTCAGCATTTTGGCCAGCTTCGGAATAGAATCGCCGTTCTTCACCAGCAGGATCTCGCCGCGGCGCTGTGCCACGAGGATGTCGAGGTTGGGCAGCACGGTCAGTTCCGTTGGCTCAAAAAACTGTCCGGTGACCAGCATGGTCTTGGTGAAACGGTCTTCATCCGGCACATTCAGTGTGCGGGCTTTATTGTAATCGAGCTTTTTATTCTTGCCGATGGCATACCGGATTCCTCCCAGCAAATGCTTTACGAATGGATCTTCCGTGAAAGTTTCTTTGGTGTGACCCATATTGGTATAAAAAGCACGGCCACCGTCATATTCGTGGTACCATGACATCGGGTGATGGTCACCGTTCTTGCCGCCTTTATAGGATTTTTCATCCACCGTCACCAGCACTTTCACATCCGGATTCATTTTTTTGAAACTGTAAAATTCATCGGTCTTGTTCCATTTTTCTTCGAGGTGTTTGGTGGATATATGGCTGCGGTCCACCACATTCAACACACCCGGCTGCACATTCGGGAAGGTATCGTTGATGCCGGGGTGATCGAGGAAATAGGCACCAGCCAGCCGGCCATACCATCCCCATTCATATTCGGTATCGCTGGCCGCATGTATCCCAACATAACCACCGCCGGACTGGATATAGCGTTCAAAGGCAGCTTCCTGGTAGTTGTTGAGTACATCACCGGTGGTACTAAGGAAAATGACCGCGGAGTATTTTTTCAGGCTGTCATCAGTAAACCAGGCGGCATTAACGGTGGTATCCACATCAAAACCATTCTCCTTCCCGAGTTTCTGAATAGCTGCAATTCCATCGGGGATGGAATTGTGATAAAATCCGGCCGTTTTGCTGAAAACCAGGACCCTGGCCTTACCGGAGCGTCCTCCGCAGGAGATGGCCATACTCAGGATTAAAGCCAGGCAGGACAGGCTAAGGAATGTGGCAAGTGATCTGATCATGTTGAATTGCTTGAAGCTGGTATTGCTGGTGAATGATGTTGATTATTTTTTGAGTGCCTCGGCTATTCCCTTTTCAACCAGGGGTTCCATAATTTTATAGCCTTCTTCCGTAGGGTGCACTTCATCGTGTGCCAGGTGTTTGGGCAGGCCTTTCCGCTCATCGGCCATGGCGGAGAAAAAGTCCACGTACACAAGCTTATGCCTGGTCGCATAGTCTCTCAGCATCTTGTTGAGTTCCACCACTTTTCCCGCGGGTTGCATTCCGGGACGCCAGGGAAAATCATAGGCCGGCAGTACGGAGCAGATCACCACCCTGATATTATTTGCCCTTGCGATCTCAGCCATTGAAGAAATATTATCAAAGCTTTGTTCCAGGGTCATGGGACCGGTATTTCCTGCAATATCATTGATACCTGCCAGGATCACTACGGCCGCAGGCTTCAGGTTCACCACATCATCGCGGAAGCGCAACAGCATCTGTGGAGTGGTTTGTCCGCTGATACCACGGTTGATATATGGCCTGCCCGCAAAAAACGAAGGGCGGTTATTCTTCCAGCCTTCGGTAATGGAATTGCCCATGAAGACAATTCTCTTTTCATTTGCCTTCAGGGGTTTCAGGGCATCGTTCTCTTTGGCATACTTTCTCAGGTTACCCCAATCATTGCGGTTCAGTTCGTCCTGCATGCGGGAATATTTTCTCCAGTCCTTGTAATTTGTATTGGCTCTCCAGCCCGTAGGTTTAACAGGCCACATCCAGCCGTATTCACCCATCCAGTCGGCCAGGCGGTCCACCCAGGTATCGGAAGGAAGGTTCAATTCACGCATACCGAAGCCATGCCCGCCGCGCTCATACATGTGCAATTCGGCGGGTTGTTTTGCGGCCACCCATTTATTATACACCGCCACGCTGTGCGGAGCCAGTCCGAGGTTATCATCAGTGGCAGCCACTATAAAGGCAGGGGTTTTAGCTGCGGGAACCGTTGAATCACCCGGGAGCCTGCCGGTATATGCATAGACGGGAACGATGAAGTTGGGACGGTTTGCATCGGTCGAGTTGTACACCACCGACATGGTTACGGTACCTCCTGCGGAAAATCCCATGAATCCGATCCGGTCCCTGCTGATATTATATTTTTCGGCGTTCTCACGGAGATACGCAACCGCTTTTAAGCCATCCTGCATGGCCATTGATACAACGGTTTTATAGTCATATTTTTCCGAACCATTCCCGGAAATGGACTGGCCAAATTCGATGGTGGGTTCTTCCGTCAGGCTGTGTACCAGCCGGTATTTCAGGACAAATGCAGTGATGCCCTTACTGTTCAGCCATTTGGCCACATCGGTGCCTTCGCTTTTTATGGACAGGGCATGGAAACCTCCTCCCGGAGCAATGATCACCGCCGTATTGGTATTGAATCCTGCCGGTGCGGGATAAACAGTAAGCGTTGGTTCGGCCACATTGTACACAACCGGAGTCTGCCAGCTTGTTGTTTCCAAATATTTTTCCTCCCAGTTCCAGGATTCCGAGCCGGGTGCTTTGCCGGGATACAATCGGATCACCTCGTTTTGGGCCCATGCGGTAAATGCCAGCAGGATTAATGGTAAAACCAACACTTTTTTCATACAGCAAGAAAATTTAGCTCCTAAATATAACCAAAGAAGGCAGCTAATTCCCAACAAATCCGCCTCCTGCCCGACGGATGGCAAAAAAAGAAAAAGATCGGTTAATTTTTCACAGCTGCAACCGGAACCTTTCTGTCAGCAGAAAAATGGTATTCACCGGCCCCCAGTTCAAGTTGAATATAATCTCCGTTCCTACCCGCCAGTTTAATATCTTTTACGCCAGAGATCAGCACCCCGTTTTCCCTGATTGAATCAGCCTGTTCAGCAGGAATATAAACGGTAGCCCTGGTATTAACTGGTATGGTAAGATTCATCAACAGTTTGTTACCCTCAAGTTTCCAGCCACTTTTCACCAGTCCATAATAGGTTTTGAGAGATGCCTCTGCATGGGTGAAATCACCTCCGATCACGGGTTTGATCCTGATATGCTTATACCCGACTCCGTCTTCATAAGTATCCAGTCCGGCCATCACCCGGTACATCCAGTCGCCGATGGCACCATAGGCATAGTGGTTGTAGGAGTTCATGGAGGGCGTCTGAAATGTGGAGTCCGGCTTGATGCCATCCCATCTTTCCCAGATGGTGGTAGCTCCCATCTTGACAGGGTAGAGCCAGGAGGGATAGGTTTCCTGCTGTAATAATTTATAGGCAATATCGGCATACCCAAAGCGGCTCAGCACATGGCAGAGATAAGGAGTTCCCAAAAAACCTGTGGTGAGATGCGTGCCATAAGATTCGACATTTTCTGCCAAACGTTTTGCAGCCTGTGCCCGCAGGTTTTCAGGTAACATGTCGAAATGCAGGGCAAGCACATAGGCAGTTTGGGTGCCGGAAACCAGGCGTCCGTTGGAGGTCATGTATTCGTTCAAAAAAGCCGCCTTTATCCTGTCTGACAGTGCCGTGTAGTTGCCGGCATCTTCCTGGCGTCCCAGAACTTTTGCGGCATTTGCGAGCAATTGCACGGAGTGCGCATAAAAGCATTGTGCGATCAGGTATTTGTCTGTAACTGCCGCACGACCGTCATTGTCATCATTTGGGCGATAAAAGAGCCAGTCACCAAAATGAAAACCGGTATTCCAGAGATCGTTCTTTGCCACCCTGCGGATACTTTCCACATAATCCTTCATGCTCTGGTACTGGGTTTCAAGCAGTCTTTTGTCACCATAGGCCAGGTACATATCCCAGGGTGCAATGGTTGCAACATCGGCCCAGCCCGCAGAGTTGACTGCATTTTTTCCCAGCACATTGGGGACCACAAATGGCACTTTACCACTGTCCTGGTCTGCTTCCACATCCCTTAACCATTTGGCAAAGAAATTATTGACATTCATGTTGAAGGAAGCGGTTCTTGCAAAAGCCTGTGCATCGCCTGTCCAGCCCAGGCGCTCATCACGCTGCGGACAGTCGGTTGGCACATCCAGGAAATTACCTCTTTGTCCCCATTCGATATTATGCTGCAACTGGTTGACCAGGGCATTGGAACTGGTAAATGTTCCTGTTGGCTCCATATCCGAATAAAGCGCAACCGCTTCAAAATTGTCCGCGGTGATCTCACCCGGGTAACCCTCAATTTTCGCATACCGGAAACCCTGCCAGGTGAAATGTGGTTCGAATATCTCTTCCTCACCACCTTTCAGCACATAGGTATTCTTCACTTTTGCAGACCGCATATTTGCCGTGTAGAAATTCCCTTTTTTATCAAGCACTTCGGCATGTGACAATATAATGCTGTCGCCCGTTTTCCCTTTCACTTTCACTACCACCCAGCCGACAAGGTTTTGCCCAAAATCAATCACCTTATCCCCTTCCGGGGTAGTGAATATTTTAATTGGTTTGAAGCGTTCCTGTTTTTTAACGGTTTCATTAACCGTGGAAATCAATACACTTTTAGAAAAGTCTTTCACCACAACCGGACTCCAACCCGCATCATTATACGAAGCTGTTGACCAACCCGCCTTATCCAGGCGGGCATCAATGGTTTCGCCATGGTAGATCTCGGAATACCTGATCTTTCCGGTGGAAGACTTCCATGATTCATCAGATACAATTACTGTTTCCGTGCCATCGGCATAGGTAATATGCATCTGAGCCAGCAGGGCAATATCCTTTCCGTAAAAATTAAACCCGCCAACCCAGCCAATAGCCCCGCGGTACCAGCCGCTTCCAAGGGTTACGCCAATTGCGTTGGATCCGCGCTGAAGCATGCCCGTTACATCATATACCTGGTATTGCAGGCGCTTCCTGTAGGCGGTCCAGCCGGGGGTCAGGTAATCATCTCCTACCCTTTGACCATTCAGCATTGCTTCATAAAGGCCATGTGAGGTTATATACAATCTTGCAGATGCTATCTTTTTTGAGAGGTCGAATTTCTTCAGGAAAAGCGGACTGGGACGCATGACAGAGTCTTCTGTGTAACCTGGTGTGATCCACTTAGCCTTCCACTCCGCAGCATCCAGGAGGGCCATTTCAAAAGAAGCCGGAGCACTCCAGCCCGATGCCTTGCCCTTTTCATCCCAGACCCTGAGTTTCCAGTTGTATTTTTTCCGGCTTTTCAGCGTCTCGCCCTGGTAGGGCACCATTACAGACTGGTCAGAATTTACTCTACCACTCTTCCAAACGGTATTCTTTCCCTCAGTAACTACGATCTCATAGGCTGATTGCCCGGCATTGCGACTGGCAGATTCAAGTTGCCAGCTGAAGCGGGGCTGGGTACTGGCAACGGCGATGGGATTATGTAACTGTTCGGTTAACAGCCTGCTGATCCGGAGTTGTGCAAAACTGCCTGCACTGAGCAGCATAAAGGCTAACAACCATAATGATCTTGTGTACATGGCGCGCAATGTTTGAATAGTGACGAATATATTCCCGTAATCCTGCATTACCATCCTGCACTATCCTGTAAGTTAATCAAGGTCGGCTAAGAATAATCTTTCTATATTTATCAGAAGCTCCGGATCCATGGCCGCTGATAATATCTATCGCTTTATTCATATAGACGACCAGTCGGTTACCCCCAAGTACCTGCAACTGACCAATTCGATCATCAAGGGAATGGAAGAAGGCAAGATCGGAAAGGACTATCTCCTGCCCTCCATCAACGAGCTCAGCTATGAACTGGATATTTCAAGGGATACCGCTGAAAAGGCATACCGTCACCTGAAAGGACTCGGGATCATCGGATCGGTTCCGGGCAAGGGTTATTTCATCTCCCAAACGGATTTTTTCCAGACCTATAAGATCTTCCTGCTGTTCAATAAACTCAGCCAGCATAAAAAGATCATCTACGATTCCATGGTGAAGGAGCTGGGAGAAAAAGCGGCGATTGATTTTTATATCTACAACAATGATTTCAGCCTGTTTAAAAAACTGATCACGGACCGCAAGAACGATTACACCCATTTTGTCATCATCCCTCATTTCCTGGAGGGTGGCGAAAATGCACACGAGCTGATCAACGACATTAAAGGTGCGAACCTGATCCTGCTGGATAAGCTGATCCCGGGAATTACCAGAAACTATGGCGCGGCCTATGAAGATTTTGAAAAAGATATTTTCAATGCCCTTGAGCAGGCACTGCCCCGGCTGGAAAAATACCAGACAATAAAGATCATCTTCCCTTCATACACCTATTTCCCGGAGGAAATCCTCAAGGGCTTTTATTCCTTCTGCCGTGAGTATGCGTTCAATTACAAAGTGGTTCATTCTATTGCCGAAGAACCCATCGGCAAGGGTGAAGTATACATCAACCTGATGGAAGATGACCTGGTGGTATTGCTGGAAAAAATAAAGCAGACTGCCCTGAAACCGGGCACAGATGTTGGCATCATCTCCTACAATGAAACACCGCTGAAACGGTTTATACTGGATGGGATCACTACCATTTCCACCAACTTTGCGGCAATGGGTGAAGCCACCGCAAAGATGATCCTCAGTAATCAACCGGAGCAAACGGAAATACCTTTCACCCTTACCCTGCGGCCATCACTCTGATCATTTCTCCGCCCAGTAGTCGATCACCAGAACTTTGTCGAGGTGCGGTTTCAGTACTTCCACAAAGGCGAGGTGTGCGGCATGGGGCAGGTACACAGCGCGGTCTGCTTCAGATTTGAAGGTCACAAAAAAACAATGGGTGAATTCCTGGTTCAGGTTTTCGGGACTATTGTTTTTTCCCCATTCGAAGGAATGAATTTCTTTTATTGCTTTTGGCAGCCTGCGAAATGCATCTTCTACTTTTTGCACGTCAGATTCGGTGCTGGCAGCAGTAAACTTAAAGAGCACCACATGGCGCAGCAGTTTCCCCGACTGTCCGGATGTACCCTGTGCAAATGCAGCTGAAGTCATAATAATGGACGCTAGTAAAAAGAGTAAGAGCTTTCTCATGAAAGGGTGATTTTTCACCCTTAAGTTACGCGAAACTTACGCTCACCCCGCCGTCTTTTTCATCTTTCAGTAAAATGCCCAGTTCCTGGAGCTGGTTGCGGATCTTGTCGCTGGTGGCAAAATCCTTCCTGCTCTTGGCATCCTTGCGGATATCGATGAGCAGTTGCAATACACCATCCAGTTTTCCGGTATCACCGCCTCCGGAATGTTGTTCATCCTGCAATCCAAAGATGTCTTCCAGGTAAGCCCTGAAAGCCTTGCGCATCTTGTCAATGGTGGCATTGCCCAATGCATCGGCAGGTATATGTTTGTCCCTGATGCCATTGATCACCGGTACCAGTTCAAACATGCTGGCCAGTACTTTCGCGGTGTTGATGTCATCGTTCATGAATTCGTCGAATTCATCCACGAGTTTAGCGCATTTGGCATCCAGTTCCGCATCTCCGGCGGTGGCCGCGCCGGCAGTAAACTCGTTCAGCACTTTGTAGGCATCCCACAAACGGCGCATACCTTTTTGCGCCGCCTGTAATGCTTCGTTACCGAAATCAAGCGTGCTGCGGTAATGTGTCTGCAGGATAAAAAAGCGCACCGTCATCGGGTGGTATGCCTGTTCCAGCAAGGGATGCGAGCCGCTGAACAATTCAGTCAGCTTGATCACATTGTTATAGCTCTTGCCCATCTTCTTGCCGTTGATGGTGATCATGTTATTGTGCATCCAGTAACGTGCAGGAACATGGTGGTTGCAGATCGTACTTTGTGCGATCTCACTTTCATGGTGGGGAAACTGGAGATCCATCCCTCCCCCATGGATATCAAATTGTTTACCCAGGTATTTGGTGGCCATGGCCGAACATTCGATGTGCCAGCCCGGGAAACCCTCACCCCAGGGGCTGTTCCAACGCATGATGTGTTCCGGCGGAGCCGCTTTCCACAACGCAAAATCCTGCTTGTTCTTCTTTTCATCCTGGCCCTCCAGTTCACGGGTGGTTTCGAGCAGGTCATCCATCACACGACCGCTTAGTTTGCCGTATGGATAGTTTTCAGCAAATTTTTTGACATCAAAATAAACAGAACCATTTTTCTCATACGCGTAGCCTTCGGCGATAATGGTTTTGATCATTTCGATCTGCTCCACGATATGACCGGTTGCTGTGGGTTCAATGGATGGGTCGAGATTATTGAACTGTTTCATGGCCCAATGGAAAAGATTGGTGTATTTCTGCACCAGTTCCATCGGTTCCAGTTTTTCAATCTGTGCCTTTGATGAAATTTTGTCTTCCGCTTCACGGCCTTCTTCCTCAAAATGTCCCGCATCGGTAATATTGCGGACATACCGCACCTTATATCCCAGATGTACCAGGTAGCGATACAATACATCAAAAGTGATAAAGGGGCGGGCATGGCCGAGATGGCTCTCCCCGCTTACAGTTGGTCCGCACACATACATACCCACATGACCCGGAACCAGGGGTTCAAATACTTCTTTCTGCCTCGTATAGGAATTAAATACTTTCAGTTCGGACATAATTGATCAATTGCTTGCAAAAATAAAGGGATAACGAGCTTTGCGCGATAAAGATTATATAAATGAAAAATTTAATTATGAAATCACCTGGAAGCCGGAAGCCTAAGGTCAGCAATAACGGGAAAATGATCTGATAAGCGCGGATGGGGGTTCCGGACCTGCACCACCCCGAAACGCTTGTCGACCATGATATAATCGATCCTGAGTGTGGGTGAGAGGAATGAATAGGTTCGGCCGACGCCGAATCCCTTGCGGGTGAATACGTCCTTCCTGCTGCCCTTCACACGGTGATAAACAAAAGAATTCGGCACATCATTGAAATCGCCGCAAATGATGGCAGGATGCGGGCTCTGGTCCAGCTCGGACCTGATCATTTCAGCCTGCTGCTGGCGGAAACCATAGGCCTGGCGGAACTTCTGGAAAATATCCAGGGACTTTGAAATTGTACTGTCATCCCCCTGTTTGATTTCCTCCAGTTTACGGAATTCGGCATTCGTGAACAACAGGGACTGCAGGTGGGTGGTAAAGACCCGTATCATCCTTCCGTTCACATCTATATCCGTATAAATAAAACTTTCATTTGCCTTGAGTGATTTTGGCCCGCCGAATTTCCTGCGATGTGTTTTCCTGATCGGATACCGCGAGAAGATTGCGATCCCGTGTTCGTACACTTTGTCGGGGCGACGGTGATCCATGGCATAATAAAAATAACGGTAACCCAGGCTGTCGCGGAAATAGGGAATATTTTCGTCGAAGAGTTTTTTATCATTGGACTCCAGGAACTCCTGCATGCAAATGATATCGGGGTTAAGCCTTTCGATATAATCCAGCATCAGTTTGCGTTTGGATTTGCCCGAACGGGGGCGTCCCGACATTTCGTCAAACCTGGCCACATTCCACTGCATGATCCGGAGGCTGCCTTCGGGTTTGGCGCTGCCTGAACCGGCAAATGGATGAAAGGCAAAAAACGCATTGATGGGCTGCCAGCCCAGGATCATGGCCGACAGCGGCAGCAGGAACCATTTGGAGCGGAAGACGATCCAGAAAATAAGCATCACCCCCATTGCAAACAGCAGGAAGGCAAAACCAACACCCAGCAAAGCTATATACCAGTATTTTCCGGGCTCAATATACCAGGACGCACAGGATAACAGGAATAATCCCGTTACCACCATGGTGAGGATGATAAAAAAACGCTTGGTAAGGCTGCGGAAAAAGGAAGGCATTTTCGAATTTACAACTCATCTTCATTTGCTGCCCTGCGAAGTATCTCTTTTTCTTCCTCCGTGAGCATGTGATAGCCCTCCTGGTTAATCTTATCCAGGATCTGGTCTATCCGCTGCTGGGTAATATGGGGATATTTTTTGAATGGCGCCTGCCCGCTGACCTTATAGAAAAAACTGTCTCTCAGCTTTTTCCTTTTGGCAGGTTTATCGGGGCTGAACAGGTTGTTAATCCAGTCAAAGAAATTATTGAGCCACAAACTCCAGTCGCGCCCCCTCCTCATCTGGTATATGAAGGTGAATCCCATGGCTGCCCCGGTGATATGAGCCAGGTACAGTCCGACTGAGCCTACCGGCAAACCGGCAAAATTGATGATAACATATACTGCCGTGAGTATCCAGAGTGGCAATCCCCCATTGATCATCGGGAAGATGCGATAATCCGGGGCCACTGTGGTGGTGGCAACAGCAACGGCCATGACAGAGGCATTGGCCCCCATCATGCTGGCGAAAGCGAGGTCTTTGTTCAGGTTGGGAACCAGGTTATGCGACAAAATGAAAACAAGCGCGCCTGCCAGTCCGCCCATCACATAGATCGGTACCAGCTTGCGGTTACCGGTCAGGTCCTGCAAAATATACCCGAACATCCAGAGCCAGAGCAGGTTGGCAATGACATGCATCACGTTGTCATGGGTAAACATGAAGGTGATGAGGGTCCAGGGCCTGTAGACCAGTTTCCCCAGGTCGGCAGGCAGTGAAAACCAGGCCAGCACATTGGTGTAATAATCATCTGCCCTGAGATCACTCAACAGGTAGATGACGTAGATAAATTTGAGTAAAACGAATAATACGGCATTCACCACCACCAGGTTAACCAGTGAATTACCATCAGCCCCCAGCAGGATTCTCCTGCTGCTCTTTTCTTCCTGCAGATTCATAGCCATATTATCAATAAAACGTATTACGATTGGTTTTGTTCCACAAAAATACCATTACGAAGCCTGCAGCGGCACCGCCAAGGTGTGCCCAGTGGGCGATATTATCCCCCTGTACGCGGGCTATCCCGCCAAAAAGGTCAAGGGCCATCAAAGCCGGGATGGCATATTTCGCCTTTACAGGGATCGGGATGAACATCAGGTACAATGGGGTATTGGGAAAAAGATAGGTAAAAGCCGCCAGAATGCCCATGATGGCACCCGAGGCACCCACGGCCATGTCAAAATGGGAATCCAGGAAAAGTTGGGCGAGCCCGGCCACGATGCCACTGATCATGTAAAAATTGAAGAACCGCTTTCCGCCCCAGAGATTTTCCAGCATGCCCCCGAACATGTACAGCGCGAACATGTTGAAGAGGATATGGAAGGGGCCCGCATGCATGAACATATGGGTAATAAGCTGCCAGATCTTGAAATACGGTGATCCCAGCGGGAACAATGCACCCCACTGTTCCAGGAAAATGCCCTGTTTGGCGAAGATGTATTGCGCAAAAAAGATCACCACATTAGCGATCAGGATATTTTTTACTACCGGTGGTAATTGTCTCATTATTTCCTCAGTTTTAGCTGTACTACATTTTCAATATGGTGTGTATGGGGAAACATATCCACCGGTCTGACCCTTGTTACGGCATATCTGGCATCCAGCAGGTGCAGGTCGCGGGCCTGGGTTGCCGGGTTGCAACTTACATAAACTACTGTAGGCGCTTCCATCTCCAGGATCTTCTGTACCAGTTTTTCGTGCATGCCTGCCCGTGGGGGGTCGGTGATGATCACATCAGGACGGCCATGGGTGGCAAAGAATTCATCGTTACAGATATCGATCACGTCGCCTGCAAAGAATTCAGCGTGCCCGATCCCATTCAGTGCCGCATTTTCTTTGGCGTCTTCGATGGCATCGGCCACCACTTCCACACCTATGATCTTCGCCGCCTGGCGGCTCAGGAAAATCCCGATGCTTCCCGTGCCGCAGTACAGGTCATAAACAGTTTCGGACCCGGAAAGTTCTGCGAACTCCCTTGTAACCTGGTAAAGGCGTTCACCCTGGCGGGTATTGGTCTGGAAAAAGGATTTGGGACTGATCTTGAACCGGAAATCTTCCAGTGTTTCCATCGCATATCCCTTACCGTGATAAACTTTCGGTTCCTGGTCGTGCAGGCTGTCGTTCCACTTGGTATTGATAGTGTAGAGCAGGGTGGTGATGGCAGGCACTTTTTGCAGCAGGTGGTCGAGCAGGCCTTTGCGGGCGGACTTATCCTCCTGGCCGAATGCTACGTTCACCATTACTTCACCGGTGGTAAGCACCCTTACAATGACGGTGCGCAGGAAACCATGGTGTTCGCGGATATCATAAAAGGATAAACCGTGCTCTCCGGCATAGTCGCGAATCGTATTGCGGATGATATTGGCCGGTTCGTGCATCAGGTGGCAGGTATGGATATCGATCACCTTGTCGAAAATGCGCGGCACGTGGAAGCCGATGGCATTTTCAGCCGGGATCTCGCCACCTGCTTCCACTTCCCGGGGCAGCAGGTAGCGGCGGTTGCTGGCGGTAAACTCCAGCTTGTTGCGGTAAAAACGGGTTTCGGCACAACCCAGGATGGGCTCAATGGCCGGCAGGGCCAATTTCCCGATGCGTTTCAGATGCTGTTCCACTTCCTGCTGCTTGTACTGTAGCTGTTTTTCGTAGGGCAGCATCTGCCACTTGCAGCCGCCGCAAACCCCGAAATGATCGCAGAAGGGGGTCACCCTGTCTTCCGAATAATGATGTATCCGTTGAACCTTGCCTTCAGCCCAGTCTTTTTTATTTTTCGTCAGCCTTACATCCACCACATCACCGGGTACGGCGCCTTCAATGAAGATCACTTTTCCTTCCACCCGGCTCAGCGCTTTCCCCTCGGCAGCATAATCCAGAACTGTTAATTTTTCCAGCGTAATATTCTTTTTGCGCATGCGGCAAAAGTAAACACAATATTATTGTAGCCAATTCGTGAAATTAGCAAGACAATCAGATCGATGAAGAACCTTAATATCCGGAAGCTCATATTAGTATTTTGTTTCATGGCAATGGGCGGAATGACCACCCTTTTGCAGGCGCAGTCGGGCGCAAACAAGGGCTACCAGTTGACTGTGCAGTTGAATGCCTACCAGGGACAAACCCTTTACCTTGCCTATCATTTCGGGAAAATCAAGGCCCTGGCCGATTCTACGCAGGTACAGGCCGATGGGAAGGCTGTTTTCAAAGGGGCTAATCCCCTGACTGGCGGCATTTATATTGTTGTTTCCCCAAAAAAGGAGTTCCTGTTTGAGATGCTGGTGGACAGGGAACAGTGGTTTACAGTTAGCGCTGATACAGCTCAGTTAAGCCGGTTAAAGTTTACCGGTTCAACCGATAACACTGATTTCCAGGCCTATACAGATTTTGTTCAATCCCGCGGAAAAGCCATCAACGGCCTTCAGCAACAGTTGTCCGGGGTAAAAACCGCCGCCGATTCGGCCTCTATCCAGCAAAAAATGACCAGTCTCAACGGGGAGATCCAGCAATACCGGACCGATTTCATTCGCAAAAATCCAGATGCTTTTCTGAGCACCCTCTTTGCCGCCCTGCAGGAACCGGTGGTTCCGCCGGCGGCACAGCACCCGAAGGGGGTTTACGACCAGACTTACGCATATCATTATTTCAAGGATCATTACTGGGACGGCATCAACCTCTACGATGAACGGTTGTTGCGAACACCTTTCTTTGAAAGCAGGGTGGAGAAATATTTCCGTAACCTGGTGTCTCCTGAACCCGATTCCATCAAAAAGGAGATTGACTGGTTCCTGCTGATGTCGAGGTCCAACCGCGAGATGTATAAATTCCTGCTGACACAGTTTGTACAGAAATACATCAACCCCGAATACATGGGGCAGGATGCCGTTTTTGTGCACCTTTTTGAAAAGTATATCAACGAAAAGCCCGACGTGGACTGGTTTACGGCGCAATACAGGAAATACATGACCGACCGCGCCTACTCACTGATGGCCAACCTGATCGGCAATCCGGCATGGGACCTGAACATGACCGACAGCACCGGAAAGCTGTCTCCCTTATACGAAGTGAAAGCCCCATATGTGGTGGTATGTTTCTGGGATCCCACCTGCGGGCATTGCAAGGAGATGGTGCCCAAACTGGATTCAATGTACCAGGCCAAATGGAAAAAACAGGGCATCAAAATTTATGGCGTGATGACAGAAGGCGGCAAAGACAACTGGCTGAAATTTATCCGGGAGAACAAACTGAAGGACTGGGTGCATGTTTACCAGACCGAACAGCAACGGACAGCCGAACAGCAGTCGGGGCAGCCGGGATACCGCCAGTTATACGATGTGTACCAGACGCCGGTATTGTATTTGCTCGATGACCAGAAAAGGATCATAGCCAAAAAACTGACCTACGAACAGATGGATCAGCTGATCACAGTAAAGCAACAGCAAAAGCCAGCCAACCAATAAATCCATGAAAAACCAGTTACTCTGTTTGCTCATAAGTGCCATTGTTTCTGTTACCACCGTGCAGGCACAAACGCTTTTTACCTACGGGAAGCATGTGGTGGAAAAGGATGAATTCCTGAAGGCCTTTAAAAAGAACAATAACGGCCAGAAGGCCGACCAGGCCGCATACCGCAATTACCTTGATCTGTATATCCGTTATAAACTGAAGGTACAGGCCGCTTATGACCTGCGGATTGACACCCTGCCATCACAGCGTTCAGAACTCGAAAGTTTCCGCAACCAGGTTTCGGGCAACTACATGTATGATGAAGCAACCCTCCATATGCTGGTGAAGGAGGCGGAGGCTAACAGCAGCAAGGATATCCGGTTGTCACATATCTATATTCCTTATACCGGAAATGATACAGCGGAAGCATTCCGACTGGTCACGATGGCTGCCAGCCAACTGAAAAACGGCCGGTCCTTTGAGGCCGTTGCCACTGAATTATCGCGCGATCCTTCAGTAAAGGTTAACAAAGGTGATATTGGCTGGATCAGTTCCTTTACCCTGCCCTACGCACTAGAAAAAATTGCCTACGGAACCCCGCTGAACCAGAACAGTCCGGTGTTTCGGGGACGGGGAGCATACCATATTTTCCGCCCCACAGCAGAGAGGCCCGCGGCCGGTACTGTACAGGTAGCGCAAATCTTGCTGGAAATCCCGGCCGACGCCGACAGGAAGCAAACTGACAGCGTTAGCAGGTTCGCTGATTCTTTGTACAGGGAGCTATTGAATGGTGCTGATTTTGGAAAGCTTGCCTACAGGCACAGTGCCGATAATTCCTCTTACCAGAACAATGGAATACTGCCGGCATTCAGGCCGGGCACTTATGCACCTGAATTCGAGGACCAGGCATTTGTGCTGAAGCAGGAGGATGCCATCAGCAAGCCATTCCAAACCTCGCAGGGCTTTCACATCATCAGGCGGTTAAAGGCCGCGGAAATGGTGGCAGGTTCCGGGCAGGAGATTAGTTTACCGGGAATTTTGGAGAAAGTGAAGGAAGATGAACGGGGCCAGCTTGCGCATGAAGCAGTAATCGAAAAGGTGAAAAAGCTGACGGGATTCCGCGTGTTGGCTTTTGACCCGAAAGCCATTGAAGCCAACACAAAACTGGCAATGATAAATGGCGAACCTGTTATGGGAATGGAATACCTCCAATATAAAACCGGCACAGGTGAAGGAACCGAACAGTTTTTTAAAATGAAGCTGCTGGAGGAATACCGGAACAGGCTGGAGAAATATGAGCCAGAATTTGCTGACCAGCTCAAGGAGTTCAGGGATGGCAATATGCTGTTTGAAGTGATGCAGAGAAATGTATGGGAGAAAGCTTCCGCTGATGAAGAAGGCCTGAAGAAATTTTATGCGCAGCATGCCGGTCGGTACAGGTGGAAGGAGAATGTAAAGACTGTCATATTTACCGGAACTGATTCCGCGACAACCTACCGGTTCCATCAGTTAATTACAAAAGATCCAGCCGCCTGGAGATCACTCACTGAAAGCATGAATGGCGCCATACAGGCCGATAGCGGCAGGTTTGAAACAGACCAGTTACCGGTAACCTATCACCAAAAGCCGGAAAAGGGAATGGTTACGGAACCAGTCAGGGTAGCCAATGATTTGGGTTTTGTATTCATGTACATCATTGAAACATTACCGGGAAAGGATATCCGAAGTTTTGAAGAAGCCCGTGGCTTTGTCCTGAATGATTACCAGGAAAAGCTGGAAGAAGAGTGGGTGGGCGCATTACGCAAACAATACCCTGTAACTGTTAACCAGTCGGTTTTGAAGAGCCTTAACAGGTAATGGCATGATTTCTGCGTGTAGCCTTTCTCGTTAAACTACATCCCTAAAAACTCAGATTAAACTAACATGAAGAAAATGATTTTGATGATGGCAATCGGGGCCATCGCTTACCAGTCCAATGCCCAGGATAACAAAGTGTACCTGAAAGGCGGATTCAACCTGGCGAACGTTTCCGTTTCAGACAACGGGGCAATTGAAGATGCCAACAGCCTGGCCAGTTTTCATGCCGGCTTAATGGCAGATCTCCCGATAGGACAAGGACTGCTCTCTTTCCAGCCCGGAATTTTATACACCGGCAAAGGAGCGAAATGGCAGAGCGGAAGCGAAACATCCAATAATTACATCAAGGCAACCACCAATCCCTATTACATTGAAATTCCAGCCAACCTGGTAGTGAATATTCCGCTGTCGGATAAGGAATCAAAATTTTTTATCGGTGCCGGACCTTATGCGGCAATAGGTATTGCAGGAAAGAATAAGACCGAAGGAAAATTCATCGGGGTTGCTTTCAAATCGGAAGAGAAGATTGAATTCACCAATGATGATCCAACCACGTCAGAGGAAGAAGGTGCCGGACTGGGACGCATGAAAAGATTCGATTATGGCCTGAACGGTACCGCCGGATTCGCATTCAGGAATGTGTTGGTTTCCGTGAATTACGGATACGGACTGGCTAAGCTCAATTCAGGAAGCGACAACAGTACGAATGATAAGAATAAACACAGGGTGCTGAGTGTATCCCTGGGCATCAGTCTTTAATATAACGGAAAGGGATGAACGCGTTGTTCACCCCTTTCTTCTTTATTATATCCCGGGTCAGACCAATTCCTTCACCACGTTCCAGATCACTTTGGGTTTTCCCAGCGTGTAATAATGCAATACAGGAGCGCCGCCCTTTTTCAGTTCGCGGCTCTGTTGCAGCAGCCATTCGGTTCCCACCAATTCCACCTCTGCATCGGTTTTACACTTCATGATCTCATTGGAGAGATCATCCGGCAGGTCCACATGGAAAGTCCTCGGCAGGATCATCATCTGCTTCTTATTGGTAATGGGTTTTAGTCCGGGTATGATCGGCACATTGATGCCTGCTGCCCTGCAGTGGTCCACGAACTCAAAATATTTCTGGTTGTCGAAGAACATCTGGGTGACAATGTATTCTGCGCCCGCATCCACTTTGGCTTTCAGGTAGGCGAGATCGGTAGCTTTATTGGGAGATTCAAAATGTTTTTCGGGGTAACCCGCCACACCGATACAGAATTGTGCCCTTCCGCCCGGATCCTTCACTTCCTCTTCGAGGTAGATGCCATTATTGAGGTCCATCACCTGTTTCAGCAGGTCGATGGCATAACGGTTGCCGCCGGGTTCAGGCTCAAAATAGGTTTCGTTCTTTGCCGCATCACCGCGCAGCACCAACACGTTGTCGATCCCAAGGAAAGCCAGGTCGATCAGGGCGTTCTCCGTCTCCTCCCTGGTAAATCCGCCGCAAATCAGGTGGGGTACGGGATCTACATTGTAATGCTGCATGATGGCCGCACAGATTCCAACAGTACCGGGACGTTTTCTCACTTCGATCTTGGCGAAAGAACCATCGGCCTGTTTCTTGAACATGGTCTCGCTTCTGTGGTAAGTAACGTTGATAAAGGATGGTTTGAATTCCATCAAAGGATCAAGGTGATTATAAATCGCATTGATGCCTTTGCCTTTGAGTGGTGGTAAAATTTCGAAAGAGATCAGTGTATCCTTCGCCCCGTTGATATGATCAATAACCTTCATTGTTTGCTTGTTGCTGCTTAAAACTATCTGCAAACTTAGCATGCTGTTATCAATTAACAAGGTATTTTTGCCAAAAGCAGTGAACCTTGAATTTAGTGATCCAAACCAATCAACTGGTTAAACGGTATGGCAGCCGGACCGTGGTAAACCATGTTTCCGTGAATGTTCAGCAGGGCGAAATTGTCGGCTTGCTTGGTCCCAACGGTGCCGGTAAAACGACTACTTTTTACATGGTGGTTGGCCTGATCAAACCCGATGAAGGCACTGTTTTCCTGAATGACCGCAACATCACTGAACTGCCCATGTACAAAAGGGCACAACTTGGAATTGGCTACCTGCCACAGGAAGCTTCCGTTTTCAGGAGCCTGACCGTGGAGGACAATATCCGCTCGGTACTGGAAATGACCAAACTCAGCCGGAACGAGCAGAAACAGAAATTGGAAGACCTGCTGGATGAATTCAGGCTGCACCACGTACGTAAAAACAATGGCGACAGCCTTAGCGGAGGCGAAAGAAGGCGGACAGAGATCGCCCGCGCCCTGGCAGTAGACCCGAAATTTATCTTGCTGGATGAACCCTTTGCGGGAGTGGATCCCATCGCGGTGGAAGACATCCAGACCGTGGTTGCCCGGCTCAAATACAAGAATATCGGTATCCTGATCACCGATCACAACGTAAACGAAACCCTTTCCATCTGCGACCGTGCCTACCTGCTGATCGATGGAAAGATATTCAAACACGGTACGGCGGAAGAGCTGGCGGAGGACGAACAGGTGCGCCGGCTCTATCTTGGCCGCAACTTCGAACTGAAGCGGAAAGACTACCTCCACGAGGAAGTGATGAAGGGCATGGGTGATTTCCCCAAGATTTAGCGCTATTTTCAGTATTTTGCCGCTGCTGTATGAAGATTTTCTCGCCCGCCATATCAAGACTGGCCAGGCTCCGGCTTTGGCAGATCGAAGAATGGACCAAAAACCCTGTAGCTGCACAACGTGAAGTATTACAGGAATTGGTCACATCTGCCCAATACACTGAATTCGGGCGCAAGTACGGGTTCAACAAACTCTTTAATGTCCGCAATTTCAAGAATACGGTTCCGGTTCATGAATACGATGACCTGAAACCCTATATACAGCGCATGATGGACGGCGAAGAAAATGTGTTGTGGAATACCCCCCTCAGCTGGTTTGCCAAGAGCAGCGGCACCACCAGCGAAAAAAGCAAGTTCATCCCCGTGAGCGACGAAAGCCTGGAAGAGAACCATTTCCAGGGCGCCAAGGATGTGCTCACCATGTATTATAATTTTAACCCGGATTCAGGACTGCTGGCAGGAAAAGGCCTCGTGATCGGTGGCAGCCACCAGGTAAGCCAGGTCTCTGAGGAGATCAGCTTTGGCGACCTGAGTGCCGTCCTGCTGCAAAATTCTCCTTTCTGGGGCCATTGGATCAGGACCCCGGATTTGTCCATTGCGCTGATGGACGAATGGGAGAGCAAGATTGAACAACTCGCTCTGACCACCATACCGGAAAATGTAACTTCCATTTCCGGCGTTCCGACCTGGACCCTGGTCCTGATGAAACGCATCCTGGAAATGACGGGAAAAGCATCCATTTCCGAAGTATGGCCCAACCTGGAACTCTATATGCACGGCGGTGTATCATTTGTGCCTTACCGTGAGCAATTCAGGAAAATCATCGGGAAAGACATCCACTATTTGGAAATGTACAATGCCAGCGAAGGATTCTTTGCGGCACAGGACAGTCCCAATTCAGATGGCATGCTGCTGTTCACCCACCATGGCATTTTCTATGAGTTTATGCCGATTGAGGAGTACGGAAAAAAATTCCCGAAAACGGTGGGACTCAACAAAGTGGAACCAGGAAAGAATTATGCTCCAGTCATCAGCACTACCGGTGGCCTGTGGCGCTATATCATTGGCGACACCATACAATTCACCACCCTGGAACCGTACCGGATCAGGGTGAGCGGCCGGTTGAAACATTATATAAATGCCTTCGGTGAAGAAATAATCGTTGACAATACCGACAAAGCCATATCCATTGCCTGCGAAAAGACCGGTGCAGCGGTTAATGATTACAGTGCGGCGCCCGTATATTTCAGCCAGAATGGAAACGGTGCCCATGAGTGGCTGATCGAATTTGAAAAAGAGCCCGCAGACCCTGCCCTATTCACATACGAACTGGATTCGGCACTGAAAAACATCAACAGCGATTACGAAGCAAAGAGGCAGAAAGATATTGCCCTGAGGATGCCAATCCTCCATATGGTGAGAAAAGGATTCTTCACAGACTGGCTGAGCGCGAAGGGTAAACTCGGCGGGCAGCATAAGGTTCCCCGGCTCAGCAATGACCGGACTGTTTTCGAATCAATGCTGCAGATGCTGAGCAGGTAACATCCCTTATCCTTTTTTAATAATCCCCAGCATTAACGATAATTTCCTGAGCAGGAAATAACTGATCGTATAATAATTTGAGGAGGTCTTCTTTACTGCGCCGAAATCCAGTTTGAAATTCAACAGGCTTTCGATCACCTTGTCGCTGTGCGTTTCCTGGTATCCGCCAAAATCATAGGCAGTAATGCCCTGGTCCTTAAAAGCCAGCATATCACGATAATGAAGGTATTTATTGGCCCTGCCGATCTTGTTCTTATCAAACTGTTCATCAAAGCGCTTGGATGCGGAGTGCATCTGCCGCACAATTTTCTGCTCCTGGTCATATACATAGGTATGGGCAGCCAGGATCTGGCCATCAAGTTCAGCATAACTGATTTTCAGGGAGTCGCCGTAGCCAAGAATCCTTTCAACGGTTTCTGGCGGAATGCCTTTACTGGGAGCAAATTCATTGAAAAAACCAACAAATTTCCTTACATCCTGGTCAAAATAACAATGAACACCATCCTTCTCCGAATTCCTCACCTGCGATTTTACCGTTCGTGAGAAATCCTCCAGGATCTGCTCTTTGGATTTGGTAAGATCAAGCTCAACGGTATAATTGGGGACTTTAATCAAAAACGGATTCTTCAATTCCTTCCTGATATGGTTATAGGCATTTAATCCAAAACTACCCCAGAATCCACCTTTATAATTAAACCAATATTCAAAAACGTTCAAAAACACAAACTTTCTCTTTATCCTGATCATCGTATTTCAATTATAGAGATATTAACGGCAAACTATTACAAATTCGTATTTCTACCTATTTTCACAGCTCAATTTTCACAAATGAGTCTATTATCAAATAAAGTAGCCATCGTTACCGGAGCTGCACGCGGCATTGGTGAAGGCATCGCCATCAAACTGGCAGAACAGGGAGCCCATATTGCGTTTACCTATGTCAGTGAAAGCAGTGAGCCCAAAGCGCTGGCACTGGAAGAAAAGCTGAAGGGCATGGGCGTTAACGCCAGGGCATACCGCAGCAACGCGGGTGTTTTTGAAGAATGCGAGCAATTCGTAAACGATGTGGTTAAAACATTTGGCACCATCGATGTCTGTGTGAACAATGCCGGCATTTCAAAAGACAACCTCCTGTTGAGAATGACACCCGATCAGTGGGATGATGTGATGATTACCAACCTCAAGAGCGTTTACAACATGACCAAACAGGTAATCCGCCCCATGATGAAGGCAAAATCGGGCAGCATCATCAATATGAGTTCCATCATTGGCATGAGGGGAAATGCCGGCCAGAGCAGTTATGCCGCCTCCAAGGCAGGCATCATCGGCTTCACCAAGTCGATCGCCCAGGAGCTGGGAAGCCGGAACATACGCTGCAATGCCATCGCCCCCGGATTTGTGGAAACCGATATGACGCACTACCTGAAAGAAGGTGCCGGTGCGGATGAATACCTGAAAAAAATACCGCTCGGCCGCTTCGGCAGCACGGAGGAGATCGCCAATGTGACCCTCTTCCTTGCCAGCGACATGAGTTCCTATGTTACCGGCCAGGTGATCAGCACCTGCGGTGGCCTGAACATGTAAGATTTTCTTCACCCGTCGGGTGCGACCCGACGGGTGACCTCCAGCCGCAGCGGATGGGATTGCTCACCTCAAGAGTTCATCTATCCTTACCAGCCGGTATCCCCTTTGTTTCAGCCAGTCAATGACCTGCGGCAATTCATTGAATAACGGATCCGGACGCCTGGGCGTGGCCCCGATATGCATCAGTAATATGAATCCGTTCAGTCCGTCAGCGGCTTCTTTTTTACGGATGGATTGCAGGATGGATGGGGTGTTCCGGTAGTTTTTATCCTCCGGCGATGTGTAATCTGCGTGGCTGATCGTTCCGGGGGTATAATTGACCAGTTGCCTGCCCAGTTCATGTGTCCATGCCACAATACTGTCATTATACCATTCATAGGGCGGCAGGAAATAAGTCGCTTTTGCCAGGTCGATTCCAAAACGCGCCATCTCCTTTTCATTGGCAAGCAGGTCCTCCGCAAACTGTTTTCTGGTAACCAGGAGGCTATCGCGCTTTACCCAGTCGGCATAAAGCAGGTGTTTGTCGCTATGTGCACCCAGGTAATGCCCGTCATGCTTTAATCCTCTGATCATTTCGCTGAAAGCCTCCTGCCGGTAAAAATCTCCCGTCAGGAAAAAAGAGGCATTAACGCCGGCATTGGCAAGTGCTTTCTGGATGGTATCGCCGCCGTTCGCAAAATCGTGTCCGGTAAATACAATAGCTATTTCCTTCCTGCCGGTATCCCCCCGGATGATCGCCTGCGGGGAATCCACCCGTCGGGTGGCACCCGACGGGTGGATGGCAGGCTGGATCAATTCCCGGAATTCAGCGAGGTCGGGTTGATGTTTCCGGGGGCGATTTAACTCGTGGCGGTAAATGATCTCGCCCATTTCACGGAAAAACGGGTAACCGATACTGTCGTAATCATATTTGTTATCATTCAGCACCCCGTCGCTGTTCACATAAATGGTGCCGCTCAGCATGAACTCTATATTGTGCACGAAGTCCACGATATAGGCCACTTCAGTCAGGTACCCAAAGGACCAGCCGGATTTACCGAAGCTGCGGATATGTGCGGGAGGTTTCAGTTTGCCATCCCTGAAAAGGAAAAACTTTGTGTAACTATCGAAAAATTCAGTCGTGTCGTAACGGGGGAAATCGGTTTCCGAAGGCAGGCGCGCCATGTTCTCCAGCACCAGCCTGCGATCTGCGGAATCAATGCGGAACCTTTTTACCAGCGGCATGGAGCCGGGGAATATGACCGCCTGCATCATCTGCTGCAGGTGTTGCAGTGGCATGACGTTGTGTGCGGTAAAATCCATTGGGGCATTGATCAGCGAATCAAATCGGTTGTAATGCGCTTCCCCAACCAGGATTTTGCGGCTAAAATCAAAAGGGCCGGTGTTATAAGCAGCAGGTTGCCGGTATAACAGACGCCCCTGCGCATTCATAAAACGGATTGGATTGCTATGGCGGTTCTCTTCTTCACTCATGGATACAAACCTGCGTGTGATGCGGCTTCCGGAATATCCCATCTCCTTAAGGCGGCTGTTCAGCCTGCCCTGCCCGACAAGTTCATACAAACGGTTATAGGCATCGTTATCACTCACTACAAAGATCTTCCGGGTATAATGTGCCACTGAAGGCAACCCGTTCGCCGAAGTGGAATCAGCCAGCACAACAGTTTGTCCTGAAAAAGCGGAATCGGTCAGCATGGTGGAATGAACATCCACTCCATACTCTTTCCATTCATGCAGTTGCTCGAGGGCCAGCAGGGCCGTGGGCAACTTAACCATGGATGCCGGATTGAAATAGGCATTGGAATCCACACGTAAATATTGATGATGAAACCGGGGCTGGTTGTTCTTGTCGCGATCGATGCGCGTATAGATGAACTGGTAGCGGAAGTTTCCGGGATCGTCCAATACTGAGGTTAGGCGGCGACTTGCTGACTGGCGGACCAGGTTTTCCAGGGCTTTTGTGTGTAACAGAATTTTATTTTGTTGTGCGAAGACTGTCATGCAGCAACAGAGCATGGTTAGTATTGAAAACCAGATTCTACTCATTACCGGAACTTGATGAATAAAGAATGGGTAAGATAAATATTCCCGTTATTTTTGGCCACGTTAAATTGCTTGTTATGAAGTTAGTTTCTTATCTCCGCGAAGGTCATGATCAACTGGGAATTTTTGTTGATGGATATATCTACAGTACGGATTCCCTCCATCCCGACCTGCCCGGAAACATGAATATGTTTTTACAATACTGGGAAGATGCCTTCCCCATGGCGCAACTGGCAGAGCGAATGGTAAGGGAAGGCAGGATCCAGAAAGACAAGGGATTCCCTATTGACCAGGCTTACCTGCTGGCGCCGGTTCCCTTTCCGACTTCCTGCCGCGATGGATACGCTTTCCGCCAGCATGTGGCTTCCGCTCGCCGCAACCGCAATGCACCCATGATCCCGGAGTTTGACCAATACCCCATTTTTTATTTCACCAACCATACCAGTATCCAGGGGCCTGGTGAAGTCATATGTATGCCCGATCATTTTGAAAAACTTGATTTCGAACTCGAAGCAGCTGTTGTTGTCTGCAAGGCTGGTCGAAATATCAGGGCGGAAGATGCAGATGAATACATCGGCGGCCTGATGATTATGAATGACCTGAGTGCAAGGCGCCTGCAGATGGAAGAAATGCTGCTGAACCTGGGACCCGCAAAGGGAAAGGATTTCAGCACGGTGATTGGCCCCTGGCTGGTTACGCTGGACGAACTGGCGGATTACGAAATTGAACCTAAACCCGGTCATACCGGAAAGAACTGGAACCTTCGCATGCAATGCCGCGTGAATGGTGTGCAGGTCAGCGATGGCAACCTGGGTGATATGGACTGGACCTTTGCAGAAATCATCGAACGTTGTTCCTACGGTGTAAGCCTTCACCCCGGGGATGTTATTGGCAGCGGAACAGTAGGCACCGGCTGCTTCCTGGAACTGAATGGTACCGGCAGACTCAATGATCCCAATTATCCCGAACAATGGCTGAAGGATGGCGATGTGGTGGAACTTGAAATTGACGGGCTTGGCATCCTGACCAATACCATTGTTGCTGAACCAACGGATTATTCTATCCTGGCGAGAAAAAAATAAACCATGCAGATCAACCTCTCTGAAATACCCGTAATGCAGGCCCAGCAATGGCTGCAGCATGCAGTATCACCTCGACCCATTTGCTTTGCATCTACTGTCGGCAAAGACGGGGAAGTGAACCTGAGTCCGTTTTCCTTTTTCAACATGTTCTCCTCCCGGCCACCGATCCTTATTTTTTCGCCGGCACGAAGAGTGAGGGATAATACCACAAAAGACACGCTGGAAAATGTACTGGAAGTGCCTGAAGTGGTGATCAATATTGTGGACTGGGATATGGTACAGCAGATCTCACTGGCCAGTTGCGAATATCCCAAAGGTGTAAACGAATTTATTAAGGCCGGATTTACTGAAGAGCCTGCTACACTGGTTAAGCCACCGATGGTGAAAGAGAGCAAGGTAAAGATGGAGTGTAAGGTCCTGGAGGTGAAATCGCTTGGTACGGAAGGAGGTGCAGGCAACCTGGTAATCTGTGAGGTACTTCGTATGCACGTAAACGATAGTATCCTGAATGAGGCCGGCACCATGATCGACCAGCATAAACTGCATCATGTTGCCAGACTGGGAGCGAACTGGTATTGCAGGGTTGACCCTTCCAACCTGTTTGAGGTGGAGAAACCGAATGTACAGCTTGGAATTGGTATTGATATGCTTCCTGCGAATATCCGTAACAGTAAGATCCTGACCGGCAATGACCTCGGGCAACTCGGCAACGTCCATGATATGCCGGTAGTGGACCCCACATTCCACGATGACCGGCTCAAAAATATTTTCCAGTATTATTCGGTTAGTCCCGATGAAATGGAAAAGGAATTACACCAATACGCGAAGGAACTGCTCGGGCAGAAAAAAGTACAGGAAGCCTGGCAGGTGCTGTTGGCATTGAACTGAGCATCCGGTTTGGGTGCGACTGCACTAACCAAGCATCAGGTCAGGATGCAGGAGATCAAGTGACACTCCTTTTGAAGGATAGTTATCCATCAGGTAACCCAGAATTTCAGGGATATTATTTTCATATCTGATGGACGGGATATTTTCCCCGCCGATCCAGTCAAGGAAAACATTGCTGAAATGCGCATCGATATGGTTCACCACTTTAATGCCCAGTTCGGCCAGCGCAGCGGCATTACAATACTGTTCATATTGTCCCTTTATCGGAATGACCATAAGTTTCTTTCCAAGGTGCATCACTTCCGCGGGTGTTTCAAAACCGGCACCGGTAATCACGCCATAAGACCTGATCATGCTTTCATTGAAGAGGCGCTGCTGAACTGGAATCAGCTTTACGTTTTCAACTGTTACCACCTGCTTCACTTCCCTGGAAAATATTTCAAAGCGGAATGCTTTCAGGTCATTAAACACTTTGGTAAGCACCTTGTCGTTGAAGGCAGAGAGATAAACCGTGATATGACCAGCATTAGCCGGTTCAGCCTGCAGGATTTCTTTTTTAATGATGGGTTCAAAAATAAAATCATCATAGGCCCTGAAATGCAATCCGAGATACTGACTGGCACGCGCATAGTGTTTCAATAAAAATTCCCCCATAACCTCCCTGTTTGCCGGTCGCGGCGCCAGGGGCGATTGAAACGCCGCCTGGTGACCGAAATTTACAGAGGGGATTTTTTTGTACGCACAGGCCAGCGAGGTGATGCATTCGAAATCGTTGATCACCACATCGTATTTTTCAACCGGTAATTCTTTTATCTCTTTCAACAACCTGGCGGGGTTGAGCTGCCGGGCAATTTTTTTGTACTGCAACCCTCCGTTCGTATTGTAAAACAAACTCATTCCCCTGCTTCTGTACCGTACCGGCAGGTCATTCTGCAACTGGCTGTTGGCGCCACTCAGGAAAATATCCACCTTACCAAACCTGCGCAGGTAGGGAAGTAATTGGGTAGCGCGGGAAATGTGCCCGTTACCGGTGGCCTGAACAGAATAAAGTATTTTCATGTGTTTGTAGTTTGTGGTTGTTTTCTTTACTGTGGCTCAAACAGCCAGTGAGCTTACATAAAAGTTTACCTCATCGGTAATAACATTGATTGCCGGGGTGCTCGTCTCGTGCCTGGTGCCGGCGAATTCTTTTTCATCGTACTGATAAATATGCCAGTCGTTCTGGTAGAATTCCAGGGAGGTCATATGCTCTACCCAATCGCCGGAATTGAGGTACATGACTTTCCCCCTTTCGGTTTCCACCACTCTTTTCTGGGGTTGGTGGATATGCCCGCAGATCACATAATCGTACTGTTTTTCGATGGCGATCTCCGCGGCAGTCATCTCGAAATCATTGATGCGTGTAACGGCTTTGTTCACGCTGGCCATAACAGATTTGGAAAGTGACACCCGGTCGCGGCCGATTATTTTCATCATCCGGTTGATGAGGCGGTTGAGCAGGATCAGGAAACCGTAGCCGCTGCTGCCAAGTTTGGCCCAGAACTTCGCCGCCCCGCGGGTGGTGTTGTCGAACACATCACCATGGAATATCCAGGTCATTTTATGGTTGATCTCGATCACCACTTTATCGGTAAGCTGGAAATTGCCCAGTTGGATATCACAATAGCGGCGCATGATCTCATCGTGGTTTCCTGTGATATAGATAACCCTGGTGCCTTTGCCCATCATGCAAAGGATCTCTTTTACCACCGCCATATGCGATGCGGGGAAATAATGCCTGCTGAACTGCCAGCCATCAATAATATCTCCATTCAGGATCAGCATCTGGGGAGCGATGCTTTTCAGGTAATTGAGTACCTCTTTGGCCTTGCAACCGTAAGTTCCAAGGTGGAGATCGGATAATATTGCTACATCGAGGGGGCGTTTTTCCATTAGAATGGTTTGTCAAAATTCCCTCACAGGTGTTACCTCCGTATAAAGCCAGGGTTAAGGAATAGTAACCCTTGTGCTAAGGAATTGTTATCCCCTCAAATGCGTTATTTTTGCGCTTCAAAATTTGGCGAATGCATTTATCAGAACAAGAACAGATCCGCAGGGAGAAGCTTCAACAACTAAAGGAACTGGGTATTGACCCTTATCCTGCCCCATTATTCCCGGTTAATACCACTGCCGCATATATCAGGGAGAACTATAAAGGAGAGGAAAACAAGGCCGATTTCGCGGAAGTCTGCCTGGCCGGACGAATCATGAGCATCCGCGACATGGGTAAGGCCAGCTTTGCGGTAATGCAGGATAGTACCAGCCGCATCCAGATCTATGTTCGACGCGATGATATTTGCCCGGGAGAGGATAAAACCCTCTACGACAAGGTTTGGAAGCACCTGTCTGATATCGGTGATATCTATGGGATTAAAGGGTTTGTGTTCACCACCAAAACCGGTGAAACCTCCATTCACGTGCAGGAACTGACCTTGCTGACCAAAGCATTGAAACCGCTTCCGGTGGTAAAGGAAGCCGAGGGGCAGACCTTCGACGCCGTTACCGATCCCGAATTCAAATACCGCCAGCGCTATGCCGACCTGGTAATCAATCCGCAGGTTCGCGAAACTTTCGTGAAGCGCACAAAAATGATCAACACGATCCGGGAATTCCTGAATGAGCGTGGTGCCCTGGAAGTGGATACCCCGGTACTGCAGGCCATTCCCGGTGGTGCTGCCGCAAGGCCTTTTATCACCCACCACAATGCGCTGGATGTACCTTTTTACCTGCGTATCGCAAACGAACTGTACCTCAAGCGCTGTATTGTTGGCGGGTTTGATTGGGTATATGAATTCAGCCGAAATTTCCGCAACGAAGGAATGGACCGGACACACAACCCGGAGTTCACCATCCTCGAATGGTATACAGCCTATAAAGATTATTACTGGATGATGGAAACCACTGAGCAATTGCTTGAGAAAGTAGCCATTGCCCTGCACGGCACTACCGAGCTGACCGTGGGTGAGAAAACCATCTCCTTTAAGGCGCCTTTCAAACGGATATCCATATTCGAATCTGTGAAGGAAAATACGGGTATTGATATCAGTGAGCTGGACGAAGCCGGCCTGCGTGAAGTGTGCAAAAAACTGAACATTCCGGTTGATCCCAATATCGGAAAGGGCAAACTGATCGATGAGATCTTCGGCGCCACCAGCGAACACACTTATACCCAGCCTACATTCATTACCGATTATCCGGTAGAGATGAGTCCGCTGACCAAGAAGCATCGCAGCAAAGCCGGACTGGTTGAGCGTTTCGAGCTGATGGTGAACGGCAAGGAAATTGCGAATGCCTATTCAGAACTCAATGATCCCATTGACCAGCGAGAGCGGTTTGAAGAGCAGGTGAAACTGATGGAACGCGGAGATGACGAAGCCATGTTCATCGACCAGGACTTCCTGCGCGCCCTCGAATATGGTATGCCCCCTACCTCGGGTATCGGTATCGGAATAGACCGTCTTTGCATGCTGATGACCAACCAGCCATCTATCCAGGATGTGTTGTTGTTCCCCCAGATGAGGCCGGAAAATTTTGAAGACTGAGCTTATACAAAGAGGTCATTCATCAGTTTCTGTGCCGGGTTGACTGCGTAACGGGTGAAATCCGTTATTCCTTCCGCGGTGAGCACTTCTTCGTCAATAAAGAAATTTCCCGTGCATTCATAGGAAGGTCGCTGCAGGATATGGAAAGCTGCGTCTGCCACAATTTCCGGCGTACGGCTGCGCTGAACCAGGAAATCACCTCCCAGTAAGTTTTCCACTGCGGCTGTTGCAATAGTGGTCTTTGGCCACAGCGCGTTGGCAGCAATCCGGTGTGGTTTCAGTTCTTCAGCAAGGCCATATACCACCATGCTCATACCATATTTGCTCATGGTATAGGCGAGATGGGGCGCAAACCAGCGGGGATCCATATTAAGGGGTGGTGACAGATTCAGGATATGCGGGTTATGTGATTTTTTCAGGTGTGGTATACAGGCTTTGGACATGAGGAAAGTGCCACGGACATTGATACCATGCATCAGGTCCCACCGCTTTGCTTCTGTTTGCTCTGTAGGGGTCAGGCTGATAGCGCTGGCATTATTTACCAGGATATCTATCCCACCAAATAGTTCCACCGTAGTTTTCACTATTTGCTCAATGCTTTCCTCGAAGCGGATATCTCCCTGCAGCGGAAGCACTTTCCCTGGTCCGGCTTTTGCAATCTCTTCGGCCGCAGTATAAATGGTTCCTTCAAGTTTTGGATGGGGTTCAGCGGTCTTGGCTGCAATAGCAACATTGGCTCCTTCTGCTGCAAGCCGCAGTGCTATTGCTTTTCCGATGCCCCGGCTACCACCTGTGATCAATACATTTTTGTGCTGGAATAACATGTTTTCTGAGGTTTTATATGGCTTTCCGGCCATTTGAACAAGGAAAGCTAACGGAAGTTAGCAGAGTTCTACCAAATAACACTTCGTAATTCTACGAAATCAGCAGTATTTCATGAAGCCTGCAGATTCAGCAATAATGCTCTTGTCTTGTTATAGGATGGTTAATACTTTTGTTATGTCAGTGATCGATATCAAATCAACCAAATCCTTAGAAAAATCAACCTGATGTAAATCAGTAAAATCCAAGAAAATCCTAAACAAGTAGAACCATTATCCTAAAGGCGAAAGCCGGAAAAACCAAGAGCATCACAATATCCAGAAAGACCAAGAGCATCCAAGAATCCAAAGAAAGACCAGGAAAATCCATCGATCCGAAGAAAAACCAAAGAAGATCTGACATCGCTGAACTGACAAAGTAGTAAGTAGTTTTAAAATCCAGTATCATTCATTGTCCAATTCCTAGTGAATGACCGTCCACAAAATTTGTACCTATCGATGACCGAGACCTTGTAAGTTCTGAATCGTACAAAAAAATTTATGTCCCGATGTTTTCCAGAACATCGGGACTTTTTTTTACTTCTGTATGGAATTGATTATACAGGCTTAATCCACCACAATAGTCTTCATGTTCACGAACTCTTTGATACCTGGTTTTCCCAGTTCGCGTCCATAACCTGATTTTTTTACACCGCCGAATGGCAAACGGGGATCTGATTTCACCAGGGAGTTAATGAAAACAGCTCCTGTATTCAGTTGTCTTGCCAGGGCCATTCCCTTATCCGTATTTTTTGTCCAGATACTACCTGCCAGGCCATACCTTGAGTTATTGGCCAGCTTTATAGCCGCGGCTTCTGTTCTTGCGGTGATTACTGCAACCAGGGGCCCGAAGGTTTCTTCATCAAATGCCGCCATACCCGGTTCCACCCCCAACAATAATGATGGTTGCAGGTTGCAGCCATCGACGGAACCGCCATATTCGAGCTGGGCTCCCCTGGCAATTGCATTCCGGATCTGTTGCTGAATCTGTTCCGCAAGGTCGGGACGGGCCATGGGGCCAACCCTGATACCCGGTTCAAATGGATTGCCTTGCCGGAAATCTTGGATTCCTTCCAACAGGTGTGGAAGGAAATCATTCATGGCATCTTTAATGACAATCAGCCTTTTGGAAGCGATACAACTTTGCCCGGCATTCAAGAGCCGTGATTGCAGTGCAACCCTGGCGGCCTTTTTCATATCTGCATCGGGTAAAACGATCAGCGCGTCAGATCCCCCCAGTTCCAGCAGGGATTTTTTGAGGTGTTTCCCGGCAAGGGAAGCAACCGCAACGCCCGCCCGTTCACTGCCGGTAAGTGTGACCCCCTGGACAATATCTGCCGCGATAATCTTTTCGGATCTCTCCGCTGCTATTACCAGGGATTGAAATACACCCGCCGGAGCGCCCGCCTGGCGGAAAATATCTTCAATCGCCAACGCACAGCCAAACACTGTGGGTGCATGTTTAAGGAGGGCTACATTACCTGCCATCAGGGTTGGGGCTGCAAATCGGAAAACCTGCCAGAAAGGGAAATTCCAGGGCATTATTGCAAATACAGCTCCTACCGGCTGGTGTACCATTATACTCCTGGTGAAGCCTGCTTCAATGACCTCATCTGCCAGAAAATTGCGGGCATGGCTGGCATAATATTCGCAAACCCAGGCCGACTTTTCGACTTCCGCCAATGCTTCCGGCAACACTTTGCCCATCTCCATGGTAATGAGGCGGGCAAATTTGTCCTTTTCCGAACGAAGGATGGAAGCCACGCTGAGAAGGACTTCCGACCGGAGGGCAAAAGAGAAATTACGCCAGTTGGAAAATGCTTCACCTGCAGTTATCAATTTCAAATCAATGGAAGCGTCATCCATTTCCGGGTATTCCGCAATGGTCTCCTGCGTATAGGGATATACTGATCTGAAAACTCCCATAAGCGTATTTTAGGTCGCTGTTCATCCGTTGAACACTGTTCACCCGTCGGGTGGCACCCGACGGGTGAACAGTGTTCAGGCCAGGTTCATATAAGGTTTGTTCTGGAGGATGGTCTCGATACGGGCCATCACATCGTCGGTAAGGACGGGCAGCACATCAAGGGCGCGCAGGTTTTCTTCAAGTTGTTCGCGGCGGGTAGCACCGAGGATGGCCGTGGTGGTATTCGGGTTGCGAATCGTCCACGCGATGGCCATTCCGGCCAGGGAAACGCCCAGTTCCCTGGACAGGTGATCCAGCTGGCGCAGTTTTTCGATCTTGTCTCCCTGCATCCAGCGGTCTTTCAGCCACTCGAATCCTTCGAGTCCAAGCCGGGCCCCTTCGGGAAAACCGGCCAGGTATTTACCGGTCAGGAAGCCGGCAGCCAGAGGGCTCCAGATAGTGGTTCCCAATCCTACATTCTGGAAAACAGGGGTGTAATCCATTTCCATTTTATTCCGCTCGAACATATTGTACTGCGGTTGTTCCATTACGGGTCCGATCAGGTTATACTGTTGTGCCACCCTGTGAGCCTCCATAATTTCGGCGCCGCTCCACATGCTGGTTCCCCAGTACAATACCTTACCCTGCAGGATCAGGTTATGCATGGTCCATACCACTTCCTCAATAGGAACAGCGGGATCAGGGCGATGGCAGAAATACAGGTCCAGATAGTCGGTCTGCAGGCGATCCAGGGCCTCGTGGCAGGCTTCCACAATATGTTTACGGCTTAGACCTGTCTGGTTGGGCTTGTTGTTTTCGCGCCAGCCAAAAAACACTTTGGACGACAGCACATAAGAAGTACGGTCCCAGTTTTTGGCCTTCAGCACGCGGCCCATCATCTTCTCACTTTCGCCCAGCGCATAGCCCTCGGCGTTATCAAAAAAGTTAACACCATTGTCATAGGCAACGCCCATCAACTCATCGGCGATACTGTCGCCGATCTGCTTGTGGAAGCTTACCCAGCTTCCGTAACTTAATACGCTTAATTGGAGGCCTGTACGGCCCATACGACGATACAACATATAAGGAGGTTTGTGGTTTATCTTTTACAGTTGGCGACAAATTGAATTGAGATCTGGGCTTTTCTGCCTGATCCTGTTGATACAGCCCCATTGACCATTCACCACATTTACTCATTCTCCTTCCGCCCCATCCCCACCGAATCGGCCGCAACGGTTCCCGCAGCAGTGCTGTCAGCAGGTGGCCCGTTGAATCCGCCTTTCGGCACCAGCACCTGGCCCGTGATCTGTTTAATCAGGTACCAGTTGAATGACTGGTCTGCCTCCAGTCCCGTTCCGTATATCACTTTATCAGGCTGATGAATCTCCACTTCCTTTTCCGTGTAGAAAATCTGCTTTGTCTGGTCCCACCACAATTCCTTGCAACGCAGTGTGTCTTTTCGGATATTGAACACCGTTACACTGTCGCGAAGGAAAACCTTCTGCTCCGTTTCCCGGTAGCGGCCATACAGTGCATTCAACTGACTCTCCACCTTAAGACTGTCGTTGAAAAAATCAACGTGCAGGCTTTTCGGGAACTCAATATATGGTGAATCGGTCTGGTAGCGAAGCATAACCGGGGCCGTCAGCTTTGCCTTCATCTTACCTCCCTGGCTCAGGTAACTCTCAATGAATTTTGCCTCTTCCACCGCAATCCGCTTCTGTGACAATGCATTCAGTTCTTCTTCTGTATTCTCACATGCAGTGAAAAAAAGGCAGCACACAAAGGGTGCTGCAATTAATAATTTCAACCGGGTAATATGTGAACCGCGATTAGTCATACTTGCGTTTAACAAACCAGAGGTCACTCAAGGTAACACCCAGGGATACACGAAACAGGTTTTCTTTCAGCAGGGTCTGGTTATTTCCCCTCCGGCCAAATTCCAGTCCCAGGTTCAGGTTGGTATATTGATTACTGAACCTGTTCGGGCGGATCGGAAAACCGAAACCGGCCGTCACAGCATATTGATCCAGTTCCTGCTTATTGTAGCGGATATAGTCCGGGCCGTAGTTAAAGCCCAGCCGGTAAGTCACCCTTCCCCAGTAATTTGAACCCATGGCATTGGGAATAAACTGTCCCCCAACCCTGATCTTCCAGTTGGTGGCTACACTGTCTTTCGCATCATAGAGGCGGAAATCATCCCAGCTGGTGGTGGTATAATCGGCCCCTAACAGCCATTTGTCCTGCTTTTCCAGGGTAAATCCACCAGAAATGGAACCAGGAAAGGTAACAGTGCCATCAATATCGTTTTCCCTGTACACACTGTCGCGGGTATAGGTTCCGCCTGCACCATCGTATTCGAATGTTTCGCGGATCAGGTCTTTTTTGGCACTGTAATTCCGTTTGAAAGCAGCAGTAGCCCCTAAAACGAGGCGCAGGTCCTTACTCAGTTTGGCGCGGTACTGCACACCTGTTTGCAGGAATATTCCCCCGAAATTGGCCTTGGTTTGGTAATTCCCTTTGTAATAGGCCACGGTATCGTTCAGGAAATTCTTCCGGGTGGCAAAATCCTTGGTGCCAAAATAGTAGCCGAAATTAACCCCAACACTGAAATTCCCGAATCCCTTACCCAGACCGGCATAAGCCTGGTAAGATCCGCCCGTACCCTCGTAAGTGGTCAGGGTAGAATCAATACTGTTGCCGGTAACGGGGTTCAGTTCCCTGGCATAAGACTCCACCTTGTAGTTGATCCTGCTGATAGGTCGCAGGCCGAATATCATGGCAAAATTGTGCTTGCGGCTGAGCGGAATACCAAGGTGTACGTAGGAGATATTGGCAAAACTGGCCTTGTATTTTTCGATATTATTCTGCTCGCGTAAAACCTGGTTCTCCACTTCAAAGCCCAGGTCGAAAGAGGTAATCCGCAGGCGGGAATAGGATGCCGGGTTGGTAAAGTTGATGGCCTGGGAACGGGGATAGATTTGTTTCAGGTCGTATCGTTCATCATAATCTACATAGCCTGTTCCGATTCCACCCATCCCGCGGGTTGCGATCGGTGTGCTGGGAACCAGGTTACCCCAGCCGTACCTTGAGTAGGGGGAGTTTTCCTGGGCCTGGGTTACCAACCCGCAAAAAGCCATTAATAAAAGCAGTAATTGGGGTTTTGGTCGTTTAATTACACTCACTGATCGCATACAGTCCTTTAAATATTAAATTCTGGTCGGCAAATATCTTGTTTTTTAGGTGCGGCACAAAATAGCTCGAATTACCCCCGGTTAACAGCACGTTAAAGTTCCCGTACCGTTCCTTGTAGGCGTCAATAAAACCATCGATCTCTTTGGCCATTCCCAGGATCACCCCGCTGGTGATATTGGTAACGGTATCATACCCTACCAGTGGAAAATTCCAGTCCTCCTGTACCAAAGGCAGTTTGGCCGTATAATCCCGCAGGCTCCGGAACCGCATTTCCATGCCGGGTGAAATACCGCCTCCCAGGAACTCGTGGTTCCGGTTCACGAAATTATAGGTAATGGCTGTCCCCAGGGCAATTGCCAGGTTGTTCCGCCGGGGGAAAAGGTTCACTGCTGCCGCCACCAGCGCCAGACGGTCTGCCCCGATGGTGGAGGGTTTACCCACCGGTGTGGTAAATGGCAGGTTGGTGAGATGGGATAACTTATGAAAGCCGCCACCAGCCTGTAAGATATCCTCTACGGCAGGGTCATGGTTCATGACCGAGGAAAGGATTGTCTTGCCGGGGCGGTATTCCGCCAGCACCTTTTCAATGGTAGCCGGGAAGATATCCTCCAGCAGGATCACCTCCTGCAATTCTGCCCCTTTAAAGACAGCATATTTCTGCCGGGTATTCCCGAAATCAAAACAGAGCGTGGTTCCAGCCATTTGGTTACAGGTCTAAATCGAGCGAAGATAGGTTTTTAAAATGGCCGTTAAGCTTCACTTTTTCCTTTAAGTGCTCCATTTCTGCAATAACCGGCAACACTTTGGCGAGATGGCGTTTCAGGTATTCCTGCCGCTGCAGTTCGTGCATCAGCCCCAGGAGCTCATATTCCTCCTCCAGCGACATGCCTGCATGATGCGCCACGTCATAACTGTTGAGGTGATCGTCCGGCTTCCTGAAATCCTTTTCCACCTGCAACAACCGGTGTAATTCCCGGATACCTGATACCACCCGCTGCATCAGCTCACGCTTGCCCATACCCTGTGAATTATGGGGATAGGTTACAATGGCCCCGCTGTATAACTTGTCCGGGATCTCCTTCACTGTTTCGAGTATCCGGAAAACCTGCTGGCCTTCCGTGCGGATATCCATCTCCCCGTTATCATAGGTTTTACTGATTTCCGTTACCCGAACAAGGGTGCCTAGCTCACCCATTTTCTGGTTGATTATGGTGGGTATGCCAAAGGTTTTTTTCTGGTCGATGCATTCGCGGATCAATTGACGGTAACGGGGTTCAAAAATGTGGAGATTCAATTGCTCACCGGGATATACAACAATACCAAGAGGAAATATCGGAATGAAATTTGTCATGACTTGTCCCTCCGGTACAAATATAATAAGTAAGGCTGCTGCATCCGGAAAAGAGTTAAGCAGAAAAAATGAACGGGAAAAAAACTATTAAACGATCTTCACAAAAGACAGATTAACCAGTTACCATGTGGAACAATTTACTCAGGGATATCATGCAGGGTGATGTAAAAAGCATCGCCCGGAGCATTTCATTAATTGAAAATGAAGTGCCCGGATATGAGGAGCTGATGGTTTCCCTGCCGCATTTCACCACACCGGTGATCGGCATCACAGGCCCGCCCGGCGCGGGTAAAAGCACCCTGGTGGATGCTCTTATCGGGGAGATGATTTCCCGCGAAAAAAAAGTGGCCGTGCTTTGCGTAGATCCTTCCTCGCCGTTTAATATGGGAGCCGTACTGGGCGATCGCATCCGCATGAGCAACTGGTACAATCATCCCCATGTGTTTATCCGCTCACTTGCCACCCGCGGCTCTCTGGGGGGATTACATCCGCATATCATCGAGATCACGGAATTGCTTAAAGTAGCCCCTTTCGATTATATCCTGGTGGAAACAGTGGGCGTCGGACAGAGTGAAATCGAGATCGTGGGGCTGGCAGATATTACCACGGTGGTGCTGGTGCCTGAAGCAGGTGATGAGATACAGACCATGAAAGCGGGGCTCATGGAAATCGCCGATGTGTTCGTAGTGAATAAATGTGACCGGCCCGATGCCGACCAGTTTGTGCGCAACCTGAGAAGCATGCTGGCGCCAACTTTCAGCAGGCATAGCGATGCTGTTCCGATCATCAAAACAATTGCTTCCTCACAGCAGGGCATAACCGAATTATTAAATTCCATCGACAGCCTGCTGCAGCATCACAGTACCAGGGATAAAAAATCATGGTTGCTGGCCGAACGCGCCTACCATCTCATTGAACGCAACCGGATGAAGGATATCAACAAAAATCGGCTCAGGGAAGCCATTGAGGAACTGCAATCCCAAAACGCCTTCAACCTGTACCGGTTTGTGATGCAATTCCATTAACGCGTCTGACGTGCGTCTGACGTACGTCAGACGCACGTCAGACGCGTTAGAAATCACAGCCGATCGGAGCGCCGGGGGGCATTTCCGCATGCAGGGTTGGTTTCGCCTTATCGGGAGCCTTCATCCGCTCCAGGGCCAGTGCATAATGGGCTTTCTGCACGGGATCGGCGGCAGCCTTCTGCTGCTGTTCAATCCATACTTTCAGATCGGCCAACACTTTTACACCCGCACCCCTGGCGGCCACATTCATTTGCTCATTCACCGACCAGGCCATCAGGTAGGTCAGTAAAACGTGCTCAGTCTGCTGCTGTACCAACAGTTCCATGCCGCTGCGGCGTTTTGCCTTAAAGGTCTTCTGGAGGACAAGGTCGGCCATCTCCTTTGTTCCGAGTCCGCCATTTGCCCCCAGTTGCTCCATCCTGCTGAGTCTTTCCGGGTGAAACAGAAAGGATAACGGCAGGTCTGCCGCTGTTTCTGCGGGCGACAGCACATCGAAATTCAGCCCGGTGCGTTTGCGGAACAATTCGCGGTTAAAGCCATATCCGGCAGGGCGCGGAGGGATCAGCGCCGTAATCTTTTCCGGTAGAACCAGTGCCGTCGGATCGATGGTCTGAAGCACCGCATCCAGGGCTTTCAGTTGTACCGCTTTGGGAACCATCTTCAGGATGGTTTGTCCATCACCCCTGGTGGCATAGGTATAATCAACCCCACCCACCAGTTTGGTAACGGCTTCTGCCTGGTAGCGGTGATAGAGGTAAACAGGTACCAGTACATCTTCAAGTAAGGCCATGGGGGTACCCGGACGAATATTTTTCTCTCCAAACTGCGACAGCGCCTTTGTCCTGATTTTCATCACTGCCTGTAATTCCCCGATGGCATCCGAACCATTGTCCCACAGGTGGGCCTGCGAGTGCGAACCACCAGGCGCGCGGGCATCCCGGTCAGAAATAAATTGCAATCCGCGCGAAGCCGCATCAGACATAATCCTGTTCAGAGCCTGGCCCTCATTGGTTCCCGGCGAAAAATCCTGATAACCCCAGGTAATTGCAACCTTATCCCACTCGCCTATTTTATCGTCATACGCTTTACTGAGGTCAATATTACCGGCCGCATCCAGTTGGGCTGCAGGGTGAGGATAGTCCATCACGCTGGCCAGGTTATTTACACTGGAGGCATAATTGTGCATGAGGCCGAGGGTATGGCCTATTTCATGCGCGGACAACTGGCGCAACCTGGCCAGCGCCATTTTCAGCATCTTATCATCTGCCGGGAGGCCGTTTTCAAAAGGTGCCAGCAAACCCTGGGCGATTAGGTAATCCTGACGAACCCTCAGAGATCCAAGGGTCACATTCCCCTTAATGATCTCGCCCGTACGGGGATCTGTAACCGAAGCACCATAACTCCAGCCCCTGGTACTACGGTGTACCCAGTTGATCATGTTATAACGGATATCCATAGGGTCTGCACTGTCGGGCAGGACCTCCACCCGAAAAGCATCCCTGTAACCTGCGGCAGTGAAGGCCTGGTTCCACCAGCGGCCTCCCTCCAGCAATGCAGATCGGATGGGTTCGGGCGTACCGTTATCGAGATAATAAATGATGGGTTTAACAGGTTCGCTGATCGCGGCAGAAGGATCTTTTTTCTGCAGGCGGTGACGGCGGGTATAATATTTTTCAATCGGCTCTGAAACGGGCGTGCTGTAATCATAATAGGAAATCGGTATAAAGCTTGAACGCGGATCAAAGAGCCTGGGTTTGTACTGGTTATCGGGCAACTGCACAAAGGAGTGATGCATGCGCAGTGTAATGGCATCATCGGCAGCTGATACGCTGCGAACATAATTTCCCACTTCCCCATCAGAATTGGTGAGGGTGATGGAGGCATCCAGTTCGGTATTCAGGGGGAAGTTTTTCGTAGCTGGGAAATGCAGTGCCGAGCGGGTTTTATCCAGGCTAAAATTGCCCTGTTTCATACCCTTAATCCGCTGGGCTGCTTTCATGGCGTCGCGAAGCAGAAAATCAGTGGCATCCACCAAAACCCTGTCGCCACTGGCAGCCTCGATGGCAAAGCCCCAGAGTACCGATTGCGCGAAGGACTGCTCTACGGCCCTTTGTTCCGCCCTGTCATTGCTGGTGGCGCGGTAGCTGTAATTGGGCTGAATCATCAGCAGCTTGCGGCCGTTGCGCTGAAATTTAACGATCTGGTGATCGCCGAGCAAACCCCGGTCGAGGCCAATATCATTGGATCCCAGTCCCGCCGGCAATGAAATGGAGTAAAGCAGTTCCTGGTCCAGCCTGCCAATTTCCAGCCACAACTTTCCATTGGCATCGTCCTTGTAAAAAGGAAGAAAACCGTCGGTGCGCGACAGGCCTTTCACTTTTTCATCAATGGTTGGCAGGGGCTGGCTGAATACTGCCAGGGGGAACAGTAATACCAGGAGAGAAAGAATGCGCATCGGTTGGAAGTTTAGCCTTCAATTTACTAAACCATCCGAATTTGCCGGTAAAATCATGGGAGACAGGGGGCCGGCGGGACTTACCCTGAAAAAATGCAAAGATCAATTCTGTCCTGATACAGGAATCAGGAGAGAATATCTTTATTTGCCCTGTACCAGCGGATGCCGATGATGGCAAACAGTGCCAACGGTGTGGCGGCCAGGTAAACGATGCCGGAATTCAGGGCTTTCGCGGGGCGTTCACCCATTTGCTGGGCGGTTTTGGTACAGATGGAACACTGCGCTTCTGCGCTGGAAGCGCCAGCCAGCAATAAGAGGGTGAAAATGACAACCAATACACGTTTCATATCCTGCATTTTGGCAAAATTAGGGAATTCACGGAATCTTCGCGTCTGACGCGCGTCTGACGTACGTCAGACGCGCGTCAGACGCGAAGGAAATTCCCGGTCATCTTGAAAAAGGAGATCTTGTCCTGCTGCAGGGCGGCAGAAACCGACAGGGCGCCAGCCGGATCTTCCTTGTAGCTGAGCGACAACCCCACAACTGTATGTTCAGTCGGGTCAATCACGTGAAGGAATTTCAGGCTGGCCGCTTCCTTCAACTGCAAGGATTTACCTAGTGCCTGCTCCAGCACCTCCTCCACCAACTGCACCATACATACACCCGGCACCACAGGCTGACCGGGAAAATGACCGGCAAATACCGGGTGCGCCGCATACCAGTTAATAGAGGCGCTCACAGTCCCTTCTTCCACTTTTAAATCCTTAACGGTAAATAAATCTCCTGCCAGCATTATCGGTCAAGTTTTTTGAGTGCAATGTTGAAATTAAAATTGTGGTGCCGGATGGAAACCGAATCAGGGGCCTGCCCGCCTCCTGAAAACAATTTCCCCTCACCCGCAAAAAGCCGGGCATCCACCAGCAGCTGACGCCGGGATCCCAGTTCAGCATGCTGCAGGGCAGCACAATCCGCATCCGTAACATACCAGGCAGTTTTCTTTCCCTTTTGAAAGCCATGGTAATATTTATATTCACGGCGCATCAGGCGGTCCGCCCCTTGCCCCAGGCCATTCATCAATACAAGGTCAAAATCATTCCGCAACGCATTCACGACCATTTTTTTATCCAGCTTTTTCATGACGTAGTGCGCCCTGAACCCACCCTCCACACCGAATTCAAAATCGAAAAATTTCACCCCGGTCTCGGTGGAGAACACCACCCTTGTACTGCCATCTTCCATGGTCTTGATCAGTAAAAGTCCGCTTAAGTTTTTCCCTGCCACTTCCACCTGAGCCTTATACAGATCAGATCCGAACACAGGCCGGAAAGCTTCCACGCAGTTGCGGTTGCCCCCTGCCGGCTGAAGGGTCTTATAAGCAGAACCGCATCCCGCCAGCACCACCAGCAAACTACTGATGAGCAAAGACCGCATCGGCAATACTGACATTGATTTCTTTTTGCTGGAAGCTGATGAGTGTATTATCGCCCCCTTGTTCAATCATATTGATATTGGCAACAGAATAATCCTTCCTGTCAACCGTTACCAGGATCTTCGAAAAAAATTCAGTCAATCCCTTTGCCACCGGAATCATCTCCACCAGGTACTGCTGCCCGTTCTCGAATGCCTTCACTTTAAAATCGGGATTGCTGAAAATGGTTCCCTGCACACAATCCACCGTCAGCCGATTGACCTTCTGGAATAGCTTGTTGGATTTCGTCGACACTTTATTTTCCTTTTGCCCATCCTTCACATACACATTATTGCCGTTGATGATCATCAGGTAACGGAAGGGATGCTGGTATTCCATCCGCACCAGGTTTTCCTTGCGGAACCAGAACTTACCTCGCGATACAATTTTCTCAGACAACAGGCTCAGGTTTTTCTCCTGCACAAAATCGCTTTTGATGGACTGGATCTTTTGCGAGGCAGCGGTAAATGCTGCCTTGAAACTGTTTATATCCGCCACCGGCTTATACCCTTTGTATTGCGCCTGTGCCATCAGGCCAACCATTACACACAGTATTAATAAAATATTACGCATACGGATTCTCATTTATCAATTCATCAAGCCGCACAAAATCATAACCCCTTTCCCTGGCTTCGTCAATAAAAGCCGGCAAAATATCCAGGGTCACCTTCGCTGTATCGTGAAAAAGCAGGATGGCGCCCGGCTGCAAAGATCGCAATAGCTTTTTAAACAGCCGCCCCTCATCTTTCGCCACGGTATCAAGCGAACGGATGTTCCAACCAATAGCCTTCATGCCACTGCGGCGGACCGCACTGGCCAGGTTGGGATTGGTCACTCCGTAAGGCGGACGGAACAACCTGGGCCGGTGTCCTATGATGCCATAAACCAGTTCATTGGTTGCATGCAATTCCTTTTCCATCCTGTTTGCACCATATAAATCAAACAACGGCGCATGACCGTAACTGTGATTACCGATGAGATGGCCTGCTTCATGTGCCTGCCTTAACAGGTCGGGCCTGGCCGCCACCCGGCTGCCGATGCAAAAGAATGCCGCAGGAACCGATTTGTCTTTTAATAATCGCAATAATTCCGGTGTATACTGCAAAACAGGACCGTCGTCAAAACTGATGGCGATCTGTTTTTTGCCTGCCGCACCACCCTTGCCTGCCGCCCCTCGGGAACCTCCCCCGCCAGAAAAATTATTCTGCCCGCTGCAAACCACCGGAAGATAAAACTGGGAATCCACACGCGCGCTGCCCCAGACGAGCACTGCCAGGTAGGCTAATAGGGAGATGGCGTAATAGGATGTTGGCATGCCACCGAACCATCCGGCAAGCATCAGTACCAGCGCGGCTATCGATGTATTCCTGAAATTCAGCATTTGGTAAGGAGTGTGAGGGAATGATAACCAGCGGTGTCGGCCAGGTAAACCAGAAAATGCCGCATAAGGGTTGGTGGTGCATCACACAAACCGGCAGGTATAGCCTGACTTTTTAATATGGTGGCGCCCAGCCAGGTTCCAAAAGATGTTGCCGTGGGATATTCACCACAAAGCAACTTAAAATATATTTTTGGCACAGAAGCGAGTAACTGGTTTTCGATGACCTCATATTGCCGGGCAGCGGCCGCTCCCGGCAGGTTACCACTGAGCACAAGATCGATCTCTCCCGCAAACAACCCGTTTTCCGCCAGCAATGCGGCAAGGGCATCCTCCAGTTTCCCGGGGGTCGGACGGAACAGGGTGCGAACCCCATTGACCCGGGCAAAAGCGCCGGCATCGGGTTCCGATCCAACCACAAAATAACAGGCACCCTCACCCGCTGGATGGCTCCTGAACAATCCGAACCTTTCGAGTATGGTATAGCTGTAATCGGTCAGTTCATCTGCTGCTCCCACCAATATTTTTGCGCCGGGGTTTTCTTTCAGGAACATATCCGCATCCAGCAGCGAAGACTCGAATGAGTGGGATCGCTGTACAAAAGTATTATTATAAGAATGGCATTTCAGCAATAAAGCTACCTGTGCACCAACGGTATTGTGGGTGGACTGGATAAAGGCTGTTGGGGTCAGCATTTCCTCCTGGTTCTCCACCATCCTTTTCAGGAAAATGCCCGTGTCTTCCAGGCAGCCATAAGCAGTGCCGGTGATGATGGCATCGGGATTTGTGCAGCCTGCCTGTTGAAGTGTATCCATTGCGGTAGCCACACCCATCCTGATGATCCTGCTCATCCGGCGGATCAGTTTAGGTTCGATGATATCCGCATAAGCGGGCTCCACACAGGCGGCCCGATGGCCCGTCAGAAGCCGCCAGTCCTGCAGGAATGAAGCTTGCCGGAAACTCAGCTGGGGCGATATGGCAGATGCTGCATTTATATACATGTCAGACAAGTGAGAATATCAGTGATGAACAATTACCCCCGAATCCGAAAGAATTCGAGATGATATGACGGATGTCGGCGTCTTCTTCAAAAACCTGCACCATCACACCCGGTTTGTCTATAACGGGCACCTCTATGCGTAATCCGGGGAACAGGCATTGCTGCCGCAGTGATACCACCGTGTAAACCGCTTCGATTCCGCCGCAGGCCGCAAGGGTATGACCGGTAAAGGATTTGGTGGAACTCATTCTCGGGTAGGCATCGCCGAAAATCCGTTGAATGGCCGTGCTTTCCGAAGCATCATTGTTCTGTGTTCCGGTTCCGTGCAGGTTGATATAACCTATTTCCGCAGGCTCCAGACCGGCCATTTTCATTGCCCCCTTCATCGCGGTGTAGGAGCCGATCCCTTCCGGGGAAGAGGCAGTCTGGTGGTGTGCATCATTGGCATTGCAATAACCCGACAACACCACGTCCATTGATTGACCAAGGGCCTTCGCTACCTGTTCACTGACCAGCACCACAAAACCTGCGCCCTCACCCAGGTTCAGTCCCCTCCTGCCTTTGTCAAAGGGCTGGCAGAGTTGCGAATCGAGGATCATCAGGGTATTAAAACCGTTCAGCGTAAAACGGGATAAGGCATCGGTTCCGCCTGCCACCACCACATCCAGCAAACCGCTCCGGATCATCCTGGCCCCCATCATGATGGCATTGGCCGAGGAGGAACAGGCAGTACTGATGGTGGTTACAAAATCACTTACACCCAGTTCAAGCGCCATTTTTTCTGTGATGGCGCCGCATTCGTGCTGGTAAACCTGACTTAGCTTCCCGGCTTTTGGATTGGCCATAAAAGCCGGAAAAAAGTCTTCGGTGAGGTCCATCCCGCCTACTGAGGTGGCGGAGATCAATCCGACCCTGCAGGCCAGTTCACCGGCCATCCAGCCCTCCGTCATCCCGCTGCCTGCGGATCTGCCGGCTTCGTCCCCGGCATGGCCGTGCAGTGAAAGTCCCGCATCCTCCAGCGCTTCCTTTGCTGCCAGGTAACCCAGCATCGCTGTACGGCTGTTGGTGCCTGTCCAGCCGCAACGGATTGCCAGCTCTTCATTGGTCGCTTTCACTTCGCCTACCGGAAACATTTCAGCATGACGGGTACGCAGGTAGCGAACCGGCCCCAATCCGGCCCTGCCTTCCTTCAGGGAGCTGATGTTTTCCTGCACATTGTCGCCAATGGCAGACACCGCACCCAGTCCTGCTATATATACCGGTGCCGCCATCTTACTTATTTGCCGCAGGCTGGTGAGCAATGATATAATCAGCCATGGTATCGATCGACTGGAATACTTTCGGGCCTTCTTCCGCATTGGCCAGTTTGATCCGGTATTTTTGCTGCATCAGGACGATCAGTTCCAGTGCGTCGATGGAGTCGAGGCCGAGCCCTTCGTTGAACAAAGGATCCCCGGCAACAATCTCTTCAGGTTTAACCTGAAGGTTCAACTGTTCAATAATCTGTTGCTTTAAATCTTCAACTAACTGCTCCCTGTTCATGGTAAAAATATTGATATAGATTTTGGGTATTAAATTCCATTGAATGTACTGAATCATCGCTGTCTGCCGATACCCTGTACAGGGTGGCATTGAACTGCTCACCAAGGATGTCGGCCCAGCCCATTAAACAAACCCGGGTTCTCCCGTCTGCAAAAATGGCCCGCACATATGAATATAAAAATTCCATATCGGGCCGGGAGGATACAAAAAAAGCCTGTTCCCCCTTAAAACAATGGCGGATACTGATCTCACCGCTTACGATATTAGGAAGGGTGTAAACAAACACGGCGGGACTCGGGATTTCCTCCATCTGGGAAACAAAACGGGCATCGGTATCGAGGCTGGAGTGGCTGTTGGCCAGGACGATAGCTTTTTCCCCCGGCTGGCAGTTGAGATTCACCCCCATCCCCAAAACAATTTCCGCAGCCAGCACGCCCAGTTTCGACAAACGATCCATCTTATACCATTTGGGGTATTGCAGGTTCAGCTTCCTGTACAAACCAACCATGAACTCATCCCCCGGAACACCAGCCTGTTCGAAGAACAGTTGCCCGTCTTTCCACGCCTGGTTATTACCAATACGGCAGGCGGCATTGATGTATAATTGTTGCGTGTGGCTCAATTCTCTGTTCCTCCTTCAATAATCTGCCTCAATTCCAGCGTACGCGCAAGTTTTTTCACATTTTTCTCATGATCGCTTACAAACGGATTATCCATATCCCATACATAACCTGCCAGTACGGAACAGATCTTTTTCTTGATCTCCGGGTCCTGGTTCCTGGCATAAAATATGGTATCCAGGGTGCCGTCGTACCAACTGTTCACATAAGTGCGGAAAGTGTTGACGCCCTGCATCATTTTCTCTGTGTACTCCTTCTCCCAGTTGATGGTTTCACCCTTCAGCTTCCTGATCACCAGGTTGGCCGCCAGCTGGCTGGAAACCGTTGCCAGTGTTACACCGGAAGAAAACACCGGATCGAGGAATTCGGTCACATTTCCTGTCAGTACAAAACCATCACCATAAAATTTATCCGTGGTGGCCGACCACGACTGCAGCAGGCGTGTATCGAAGATCTTCTCAGCATTACGGAAACGGTCGGCCAGGTAGGGTTCCGCTTCGATCAGCGCATCATACACCTCCGTATCTGTACCGGGATATTGCTCAAAAAAAGAAGGGTCGCCCACGTAACCAACAGAGGTGATGCCAGTGGCAAAAGGTATCACCCAGATCCAGACGCCGGGTTTGTGTGTAACGATCGTAATCCGGTTGGGTTCGTGTACTGATTGACGTTTGTCATCCCGCAGATGCGCGAACAATGCCTTTCGCGATGGCAGGGAAGAAGGACGGTCGAGGTTGAAGAGTTTTGGTATCACCCGGCCATAACCGCTGCCGTCAACGATGAATTTCGCCGCGATGGTATGCACATTGCCATCCCTGTCTTCTACGGTGGTGATGGAATCAGATCCATTAAAGCGTATATCCGTTACCGTTGTTTCATAAAACAGCGGGATATCCTTTTCCACGCAGCAATCGGCCAGAGTCTTGTCAAAATCGGCCCTGGTTACCTGCCAGGTCCAGGTCCATCCCTGTGTGAACTGGTCCGCGAAGGAATAATCGCAGATCATACCCTGCTTAACGAACTTGGCCCCGTACTTTTCCTGGAAGCCTTTTGCTTTCACGGCTTCAAGGAAGCCCGCTTCCTCCAATGCTTCCATGCACCGGGGCAGCAGGCTTTCGCCGATCACAAAACGCGGGAACTTCAGTTTTTCTACAATGGTTACAGAAAAGCCGGCCTTCTTAATGATGGAGGCGGCGACAGTTCCGGCAGGGCCGGCGCCAATGACCAATACGTCAGTTGTTGAGGGAATCACAAAACAAGGTTTATGGATGATTGAAATGTTGAGTTGCTTTTTGTTTGCGGCAGATGAGCAGGGTATGACCGCCTTCACCGATATGGTCAATTTGTTTTTCGATCATAAGTCCCGCATCCTCTATGCACTTCTTAAATACGGCGGAATCATACATCTGGCTGTTCCCGTTGGCCATGGCAGTGAAATAGAGAGACGTCATCTGCAGGCTGAAAGCCGCCGCGGCAAAGCGCTGGCAGTCCCAGAAGTTTTCCAGGATGAAAACATAACCATTTTCATCAAGGGCAGTATTACAGCGCTTAAGGATCGACGTTATTTCCGCATCGGAGAAACAATCCAGGAACTGGCTCATCCAGATACCGTCGTGTCCCCTCGGGAATTGCTGTGCTTCATCCAGGATATTTACCGGGTGAAAACTAATGCGATCCGACAGGCCCAGAGATTCGATCCTTTCCATGGCCATATTTACCTGTCCGGGTAAATCCATAATGGTTACATGGATATCCGGGGCATATTGTGCGCAGGAGATGGCCCATTTTCCTGTATTGCCACCGATGTCGATGATGTTTTTAACGCCGGTTTCAAATACCATTGGCAATGCCAGCGGAAAGGACCCATCGGAATAATAATGGTCAAAATTGAACCAGCTGGTCTGGATGTCTTTCGGGAGTTTGGAAAGGCCTTCATAGATCGTTGGCCATTCACCAAAAACTTTGAGGCCTTCCGGCTTGCCGTTTTCGATGCTCTTGTCAAGATCTGCCAGTCCTTCATAACAAACATCTCCTATAAAGTCCATGTTCACGGCGGTCAGCGGGTCACTGAGCAGGAAGAACCCGGTTTTGGTTAGACTGTACCTGTCATCATTCACGATGAGGGCACCCATACCCAGTCCGGCTTCCATCAACACACGGGCGCCATAATGGGAAAGGCCTGTTTTTTCTGCAGCCGCTTCGATGGTGATTCCGGTTTTTCCTGCTTCGCGGATTGCCTTCAGCAGCCCATTGCGTCGCATGGTTTGTGCTGCCTGGAATACTACCGGTCCGAATGCGATGCGTTGCGCTTCTTCTTTTGCCTCCAATGCCGTTTTGGTGTCTTTTGAAAAATGGTTCATAGAGAAAATAATATAGCTTAATTGTTTTTACTGAATATTAATGCCGCGTTACAGCCCCCGAAACCGGAACCTGTTTTCAGGAAGTGTTGCATACCCGGTTGTTGATAATGTTCCTTTGCAATGATAACAGGCATGCTTACCCCATGTTCTTCATAACCCCTGGATGCCAGTATCAGCCCCCGTTTCAATGCTTCGACCGAAATGGCCGACTCTAACAATCCGGCCGCTCCCAGTGTGTGCCCAAAATAAGCTTTCAGGCTGAAAGCGGGCACATTTTGCAATGCCGCTTGTGTAAAAGCCTTTGATTCCATTTCGTCGTTATAGGGGGTAGCCGTACCATGGGCGGCAATAAACCCTATATCCCGGGGCTCAAGGCCTGCATTCTCCATCGCAGCCATAATGGCCTGGGCCATTTCTTCTCCCGTGCGCGAAGGGCCGGAGATATGGTTGGCATCATTGCTGGTGGAACCCGCGGCCAGGTAAACCAATCCCGCAGTGCCTGCCGGACCTGGCCCGTCAACCTGCAGTTTTGCCAATACCATCGATGCAGCAGCTTCACCCAGGTTGATGCCTTTCCTGTTCAGGTCAAATGGCCTGCATGGTTCATCACTAAGCGCCTGGAAAGACCTGAACCCGGCTATGATGAAGGGTGAAATACAGTCGGCACCCGTTACCACCGCCTGGTCGTACAGGCCACTATCCATCAGTCTTTTTGCTACCAGTAATGCCGTCATACCAGAAATACAGGCATTTGATACCACAATCGGTTCGGCATGATATCCGAAGTGACGGCCGACCTTTGAGGCCGATGCCGACAGTGAACTGACAGCCTCCGGATCCGTTGTTGACGGCTCCAGCAAACCGATATTTCCCTTGGTGGATGCCACCAGCAATAGCGTGCGCGGATCAGCCAGGTCAACCGGTGCCTGTTTGAGTACTTCGGTTAAGGATCCCAGTAAGAGCAGTTCAAATGGGGACCAGTCTCCGGGAAAGCGCGTGTGCAGCTCTTTCCAGTCTTCAGCCGAAAACAGTGAAGCACAAACCCCCTGCCCATGGTATTCCTGGCGATGACTGAAACGGACGCCTGTTTCACCTAACAACATGGCATCCACATGGGCAGCCGTTCCGCTGGCCATGGGCGACAAAACATGATTGGCCACCACATAGGTCTTCTGCTCCGCCTTCATTACCTTTTCAAATATTTTTGCTTCCACTCTTCAAAGAAAGGCGGATTGGTTAACTGCAGTAAATTGTTTTCGCGATCCAGGAAAACCTGGACCGTACTTCCCTTTGCAACAATGTCCCTGGTTGCGGCATTGTACAGGGTATAATTGAATTCGAGCCTGGCCGCATCGCAGGCAGTGTACATGGTTTCAATGATCATCCGGTCGCCATAGCGGAGTGATTTCTTGTAATCACACTGGATCTTTACCACCGGAACGGTAAAACCCTGCTTATAAATATGCAGGTAGCTCAGGCCATACTCCTGGCCAAAAGCCTCGCGGCCATCTTCAAAATAACGAACATAATGCCCGTGCCAGACAATACCCAGCGGATCGGCTTCATTAAACCTGACCACCACCTCTGTTAAATGCGATAATGAAACCTGCTTCATCAGTTTATTTAAGGTTCTCTCAGGAGCCGAACTTCGAACGCCAGCCCTTGAGCTTATTTTTCTTAATGGTTTGCATAGCCTTATAGATAGTGCTTGCATAATAATTACGGAATCCAAATCCGCCGGCTTTTTCAACCATCCTCTCGGTATACAGTACTTTTTTGGAAGCCAGGTCGATAAATGTAATGTACATCGCAGCAGATTCACCCGATTTATTCAGGGCTTCCATGATCACCACCAAACCAACACCGGTTTTATCCTTCAGCTCATAGCCGTTCACTATGCCCTGGATATCGGATTCCTTCAGCCTGCTTTCATCGGCTGTGTTGGTGGAACTGATCTTGTTTTCATCAATCTTGTTATTGACAGCCTGTGTAACTGTGATGTCACTGCTGATATTGGACCGCTCCAGGTATTTCTGCCAATTGAATTTATCCGATTCGTTAACCACTACCTGGTTGATGCCCTGGAAATGACGGTTCTTTATATCATAGGCTGTTGCGGAAAAATCATTGATGACCCTGGCTTCCGAAAAATCAACACCCAGGTAAACCATCGGTACACTTGAGTTCAGGATATCAGCGGCTTTCTGTGCACTGACAATGATTACTGAGGACAACAGTAAAACAGAGAGGACAATTTGTTTGGTTAGTTGTTTCATGGTCAAAAGTTTAATTGGTATAAAAGGAACAGTTAATTGTTATGCATCGGGGCGGCCTGTCGGCGGCTGAAGGAAAATTTTCATTTCGCAACTGGCCATCAGTTTGTCACCACTAAACACTTTGCCTTCCACAATTGAAACATTGAATACCGAATTCACCAGCCTGGTTTCCGTTTGCAGCAGGTCACCTGCGGCGGGCAGGTCTGCAATCACCAGGTTTTTGATCGCCCCGATGAAACCAACCAGCACGGGGCCGTTTTCCTTCAGTGCTTTATATCCGGATCCCGCGGCAGCCGTCTGTGCAATATTTTCCACCATCGCGGAAGACCCCAGGCGGCCATTTTCCAGGAAGAGATTATCCTGCCTAACGGTGAAGGCCGTCCGGGTAAGGTTTTCATCACATTGAATCAGTTCGTCGATCATTACAAACGGCGGACGCTGCGGGATGACGCTGGTTATATTTTCTTTATTCAGTAAACTCATTGCTTCCAGAAATCATAATAATTGAACCACTGCACAGGATATTGGTGAATTCGTTTTTCCGTTTCGGCTACAAAATCAGCCAGGGCCCTTTCCTGTCTTTCCTTCCTGGCTCCCTGGTTATACAGTACCGGCTCACTGGCATACAGGTGGTAATGCACAGTTGATTCCTTGAACGCGTAGACATAGGATACGGGTACATTTAGTGCCGATGCCAGCAGGAAAGGCCCCGCGGGAAACCTGGCAGCGGAGCCAAGCAGTGTTGCCGACAGCGTTTTATTGCCTTCCAGGAAACGGTCGGCATGCATACAAACCAGTTCATTTTTTTCCAGGGCCTCATTGATGGCGTAAATATGGGATAGATCTTCCCTGATGAGGATCAGCTTCATATTGCGGCCACCGGTTACCTGTTCAAGATAAGCTTTTATCTGCTCATGTTCGCCGTCGTACATGACCACATTGATGGTTGTCTCCAGGCGTTTGAGCAGGTGTCCGGCTATTTCCCAGTTACCGATATGAGCGCTCAACAACATGCCTCCCCGCCCTTCAGCTACCATCTGCCTCAGGTAATGTTCTCCCTCAAAATCATAGGTGAAGGGAACTCGCAAACCCGCCATCACAGCTACTTTGTCAATGAGCGTCTGGCCAAATTCATAATAATTGCGATAGATCTTTCGGAAGGCTTTCCACTTTGGATACCCCAGCCGCCTATGGAAATAATCGTACAGCGAACTGTTGGACTCCATGGAAAAGAGGAAGTAGTATCCGGCCACTACCCTCAGCAGCGCATAAGCCGGCTTCAGTCCAAACATTTTCAAAATACCGACAAATATCCGGTAGCCCAGCGGGGTCGCTTTGGACCTGCCCTCCCAGGAAGCCATTATGCCAGGGCTTTTGTGTTCATGCGGTTGGCTACATAATCATAAAAATCCTGCAGGGTCTCGATACCGGAGAAATCTTCGGGCTTTACCTTAAAGCCGAAATGATGCTCCAACACCACCACCATATCAATATAGTCCAGGCTGTCGAGTTCCAGCGCCTCTTTGAGATTGGCTTCCGGAGTGATCTGGTCAGCATCCACTTCAAATTCATCTACCAGCAGGGTATTGATCTTCTCGATAAGTTGAACATTTGTCATAGCGGCGAATTTAGGATAGTTCAGGTTTAGTGTATATTATTTTAGGTGGAAACGGCATTTTTCAGGGTGAATGGGCGATACTGTCAATGAGTGACCGGGGCAATATACTTCTTCACGATCAGCGATGAATTCGTTCCGCCGAACCCGAATGAGTTCGACAGGAAACAATCAAACTCCTTTTCAATCGTCTTTGTCACCAGGTTGATCCGGGCCGAATCCTCATCGGGTTCCTCGAAATTGATATTGGGTGCAATGAAACCGTTCTGCATCATGATCATACTGTACACGATCTCGCTGGCTCCCGCCATCCAGCACTCATGGCCGGTCATGGATTTGGTGGAGCTGACATAAGGATAGCTGTCACCGAATACTTCGTGGATGGCCCTGGCCTCACTGCTGTCTCCCGCAGGGGTTGATGTGGCATGCGCGTTGATATAAAAAATATCCGAAGGCTGCAGGCCCGCGTCTTTTAAGGCCATATTCAATGCCCGCACCGGACCGTCAACTGTTGGGTTGGAAATATGTCCGCCGTTGGACGATACGCCATAACCGACGACTTCGCCCAGGATGGTAGCTCCCCGTGCCAGCGCCGATTCCAGGCTTTCCAGGATCACGGTGGCCGCACCGCCACTTGGGATCAGGCCGTCGCGATTCTTGTCGAATGGCCTGGAGGCTTTGGTGGGATCAGATTCCCTGATGGAAAAAGCAGAAAGGGCATCAAAACTGCCCATGGAATAGATGTTCAGTTCCTGTGCACCCCCACAGATAACCGCTTCCTGCATGCCCGATTTAATGAAATGATAACCGAGGCCGATGGCGTGACTACCGCTGGCACAAGCCGCACTGATGGTAAAATTCACTCCCCTGAGCCGGAATATGGTGGCCAGGTTCATGGTCACGGTGGAATTCATGACCTGGAATACGGAACCGGATCCTACCAGGGTGGTATCTTTTTTCTCGCGAATGAGGTCTGTTCCGGTTACGACCGGCTCTGCTGAACTGTCATTGCCATACAATACGCCGATCTCCATCTTGTCGAGCATCTCTTCAGTGATGCCCGCCTGCTCCAGCGCCTGCTTGGTTGCCATGAAAGCATACTCCCCCTGCTCCGGCAGCATGATACGCGCCCGCCTGTCCAGCACCCCTTTCAGGTTGGGCCGGTCCACATAACCCGTAAGCCCCGACCGGTAACCAAATTCCTTGCGCGCCTGGTCCAGCACGATACCGGACTTCCCCTCAAAAAGTGACTGCTTCACTTCTTCCAGGTTCTTCCCGATACAGGAATAAATCCCCATGCCTGTTATCACAACTCTGTTCATACCCATTACGTATATAGTCCTCCGTTTACCGATAATACAACACCTGTAATATAACCAGAATCCGGAGAAGCCAAAAATGCAACCGCATGCGCTACTTCATCAGGCCGGCCAAATCGCTGTACCGGGATCATGGCCTTTAATTCCTTTTCATTCAACCCTTCCGTCATGTCTGTATGAATGAATCCCGGCGCCACGGCATTCACCGTGATGCCCCTCTTTCCAATTTCCTGTGCCAGGGCCTTGGTGGCGCCGATCACGCCCGCCTTGGCAGCGGAATAGTTGACCTGCCCCGCCATACCCTTGAGTCCCGACAGGGATACGATGTTCACGATGCGGCCACTCTTGCGGATCAGCATGGCGCTGAGTACTTCGCGGGTTACATAAAAAAAGCCGTCCAGGCTGGTTGACCGCACGTTTTCCCACTGCTCATCCTTCATCCACATCATCAGGGTATCGTCCTTGATGCCGGCATTGTTCACCAGCACCTCAATATATTTTTCCTTGTTGGCTTCGATCCATCCGCCCAGCACGGCTTTCACCTGTTCCTTATCCTGCACATCAAAAGGCATCGGCTCACCATCTCCCCCGGCTTCGCGGATCATGGCCAGTGTTTCCTCCGCCGCCTGGCGGTTGCCCTTGTAGTTCACCAGTACAAAATATCCGAGGGACGCCATTTTCAGGCAAACCGCCCTCCCGATTCCACGGGAACCGCCTGTTACCAGAACACATTTCATACTATAATTTTTTACTGGTTATCTGCGCCGCATGGCTTACCACCGGGTCGGCGTTTTCAAAATAAGATTTGACCTTTTCTATGTCCCTGTACCTGGGCTGGTCTTCCACAAAGACCGGGAAGATATTCCGCACCTGCCGGTAGTTTTCCAGGGTGGCGGAAGCCATTCGGTCCTGGCATGCCAGGTAATCCACTGCCTGCGCTACCGCCATGGTCTGGATGGCCAGTACCTCAAAAGAGTTGTTGATCACCCGACGGGTTAGCAGGGCCGCATTGCTTCCCATGCTCACAATATCCTGGTTATCGTTGTTGTTCGGAATGCTGTGGATATACATCGGGGCACTGAAGGTCTGGTTCTCGGCAACGGTGGAAGTGGCCGTGAACTGCATGCCCTGGATGCCGAAATTCAATCCCAGCGTACCCATGTTCAGGAAGGGCGGAAACTTCTCATTCAGCTTGGAGTTCAACAGGTAGTTCAACTGGCGCTCGGCGAGCATCGACAACTTGGTGATGGCGATCTTCAGCTTGTCCATCTCCAGCGACACATAATCGCCATGGAAATTACCGCCATGGAATATATTGGCGTTCTCATGGTCAATGATGGGGTTATCGTTCACCGAGTTGAATTCTGCTACCAGCACTTTCTCCGCCTGTTCAATGGTATCGTGGATGGGGCCCAGCACCTGCGTTACGCAGCGGAGCGAATAGTATTCCTGCACTTTGTCTTCAAACACATCCTGATCCATTTTATCCCCTTCATAGAGGTGCTTCTTACGGCTGCGGATCATCTTGCTGTCTCCCAGCAGGGAACGCATCATGGCCGCCACGGCCTGCTGGCCGGGATGGTGTTTTACATGATTGAGCTCATGCGAGAAATGGTCATCATAGGCTTCCACCACCTCATTGGTCATGGCGGAAAGCAGCACCGACCATTCCAGCAGCTTTTTCGCCTGCAGCAGGTTCATCAGTCCGACGCCGGTCATGCAGGAGGTTCCGTTGATCAGGGCCAGTCCTTCCCTCACATGTATTTTCAGCGGCCTGATCCCCAGCTCGGCAAACACTTCCGCTGTCGGGCGCATTTCATTTTTATACCAGACATCCCCTTCGCCGATCAGGGTCAGGGCCTGGTGGGCCAGTTGCACGAGGTCGCCGCTGGCACCCACTCCGCCATGTTCATAAATGACAGGATACACTTTTTTATTCAGTAATTCCACCAGCAATTCCACCAGTTCGGGGTGAACACCGGAATAGCCCTGCAGAAAATTATTGAGTCGCGCCAGCAACAAGCCGCGAACCAGGATGGGATCAATAGGTTTGCCGCTGCCGGAACTGTGGCTGCGGATCAGGTTGTACTGAAGGGCGATCAGGTTCTCCTCGCTGACCCGGTACTGGGCCATGGGACCGAAACCGGTGTTGATGCCGTAAATGATCTTGTTGGAGGCAAAGCCTTTCAGGAATTCGTGGTTTTTGGCAACTTTTTCCAGGATGGTTTGATCTATGGTGACCGCCTTCTCGTTACAAACGATGTCGCGGAAATCCGATAGGGTTAAATGTTTCTCGGTAATCAATTTCAACAGGTATTGAGCAGTTATTTAAAAGGTTTCAAATTTACGGCAAAACCGCAAAAAATCAGCGTTTTAGCGGTTATCAATGAGTTTCTGCGCTTTCCTGCCGCCTTCAGGGAACTGGATCCGGTGCAGCTCGGGCGCCGATACGAAAACGATTTCAGGGATCACCCGCAGCCTTGAACGAAGTTGTTCTTTTATCTTATTCGCAGTTGATTCAGCGGGATTGTGTACGTGCAGGTGCAACAGCACTTCATCCGTGCCCCATTCATTGGATTGCAATTCTACCACATAATCCGCCACTTCCTCCATTTCGTTCAGCAGGTCATAGATAGCAGGCGGATACAGGGTGGTGCCCTTCAGCTTGATCATCTGTTTTTTACGGCCGATGACGGCAGACAGTCGCGGTGTGTTCCTGCCACAGGCGCAGGTTTCATCATACCGCCTGCAGATGTCGCCCGTTTTGTAGCGCAGCAGCGGCATGCCTTCCACGCCAAGGGTGGTTACGGTTACTTCGCCTTCCTCACCAGGCGCCACCGGCTGGTTGTGTTCATCCAGCAACTCCAGGATCATCAACCCGGGGTTCAGGTGGCCGCCCTTCCCTTCTGTACATTCGGTAAAAGCTGTTTGCATTTCCGTGGAGGCATAGGTTCCAAACAGTTTGATGTTCCAGTTTTCAGTGATTTTTTGCGCCAGTTTATTGGGACTGTTATCGGCATGGCGGATGCTTTCGCCAATGCAGATGGCCGTTTTCACGCCGGATTCGTTCAGGTTGATATGGTGCGCTTCCGCATACTCGATTAGTTTCACCAGGAAGGAAGGTACCGCCACGATGACGGTCGGCTTCACCCTTTTGATGGTTTCCCAATGCAGGAAGGGGGCACCCGGACCAACACGCACGAGCCCAGCCCCGAGTTGCCTGATGCCCAGATAATAGGCTATACCCGCCATGAACTGCCGGTCCAGCGTCAACATCAACTGGTAAGTGTCCTCCTTTGTACCACCGGCGCTGACAAAAGAACAGTATTCATTGAAAGCCAGCCGCTGCAGGTCATTTTCCGTCAGCGCAACCGTTACGGGTGAGCCCAGGGTTCCCGAACTGGCCATATATTCTGCGATGCGATGGCGCGGTACGCAGAGGAAGTCCCAGTTGCGCAACTGCAGGTCCTCTTTATTGGTGACAGGCAGGAGTTGCAGGTCTTCCAGCGTTTTGACGCTGTCGGGATGTATGCCATTGGTGCTGAACATTTCCCGGTAAAAAGGAGAATGCGCCGCGAGATACGCGATGGTTTCCTGCAGTTTTTGCTCCTGCTTTGAACGGATACTGGCTGTTGATTCAAATGAAATATCGGGAGAATACATAGTCTTTTGGTTCTTAATCTTCCAGGATTACAATTGCCGTGGCCATGGTCTTTTGATGGGATAAAGATACATGGATGCGGCGGATCTTACGACTGGCAAGCGTTTCAGCGGTACCGCCCTTTAGTTCGAGCTGCGGCTGTCCATTGCTGTCGTGGGTCACTTCAATTTCATTGAAAGCGGTACCGTTCAGCCAGCCGGTACCCAATGCTTTCAGAAATGCCTCCTTGGCAGCAAAGCGGCCGGCATAATGCTGGTGGCTGTGGACCTGCTTTTCACAGTAAGCAATTTCCTTTGGTGAGAATACCAGTTCGCGGAAGCCCTGGTTCTTACCGATCTTTTCGGCAATACGATCCACTTCAATAATATCAATTCCGGTTCCGAGAATCATGGTGCAAGAATAAGGGGTTCGGAGGATGAATTTTTCCGCAAAACTACTTAAAAAGCCGGGGTAGACGCGATGGTTTTACTTTGAATGTGGACAGGCGGCAAACTGGCCTGACAAACTGTTTGTTGTAACTTCCCTCACAAAATCTCTTTTAACGCATGAAACGAATTGCCGGATTACTGCTGCTGACCTGCCTGGTAACAATTACAAACGCTCCTCTCCTGGCCCAGAAATCACCCGCCTTCAGCGCCAGCGACCTGGCTGTCGAATGGAGCCTGGTGACCAATAATTACATGGGGAAATCGGTGGCGCTGAATGAACTAACGCTGACCAATAAGGGGAAAAAGGATTTTCCTGCCAGCGGCTGGACCATCTATTTTACGAGCAGCCGGGAAATTTTTTCCAACAAAGGCAAAGGCGATATTGAGTTTGCCCATGTCAATGGTGATGTATTCAAAATGAGTCCGGCTGCAGGTTTTAAGGGACTGAAAAAAGGCGGCCGCCAGACAGTTCAATACGAAACCAATGGAAGTTCCTTCAATTTAACCACCGCACCCGGTGGACTCTACCTGGTTTGGGATGCCCGGCCTGATAAAGGATATGCCCTCACAAATTTTTCAACCGGCTCCTTTCGCGATACCACTGCATCCTATAAAACACCCGCCGATCTTTTCCATCAACAGGCGGCTACAAAAGACCTGGACGCGGAACGCTATCCTAAAATCCTTCCAAGTCCTGTTTCCTACAAGGAGGGCAAGGGAGAGTTCCTGATCGGAAAGAATACAGTGATTATTGCCCCAGCGGCATTCAACAGGGAAGCGGCATACCTGGCGGCGGAAATCGGCAAACTAACGGGAACCGCTATCCCTGTAATGACTACGGGGCCTTTCAACCGGGTGCCGGCTATCTCCTTTCAGCAAAAAGAAATGAAGGAAGAGGCTTACCAGCTCGAGGTTAAACCCGATGATATCATCATCAGCGCAGGCAGTGGCGCCGGTGCATTTTACGGTATTCAATCCATGCTCTCACTAATGCCGCCTGCCACCTGGAAGGCCGCACAACCGACCATCGCCGTGCCGGCAGTCAGCGTGGAAGATGCGCCCCGTTTCGGTTTCCGCAGTTTCATGCTCGACATCGCCAGGAATTTCCAGACCAGGAAGGAACTGATGAAATTCATAGACCTGATGGCCCTGTACAAACTCAATACCCTGCATCTCCATTTCAGTGATGATGAAGGCTGGCGCATAGAAATGCCCTCTTTCCCCGAACTGACACAGGTAGGCGCCCAGCGAGGCCATCCGCTGGATGGTAAGAATAACCTGCCGCCCTCTTATGGTGCCGGCCCTACCACCGGCAAACACCCGGCCAGCGGATTCTATTCCCGCCAGGATTTTATCGAGATACTTCGTTATGCCACTGAAAGGCATATTCAAATTCTGCCTGAAGTGGAAACACCCGGACATGCACGTGCCGCCATCAAGGCCATGGATGCAAGATACCGTCGCTACATGCAGGAAGGTAACCGGGAAGCTGCATTACAATACCTGCTTCGCGACACACTCGACCAGTCCGTTTACAGCACCGCACAATACTGGACCGACAATGTTATGTGCGTGGCATTGCCTTCCGTTTACAATTTCATTGAGAAGGTGGTGGACGATATTGTTGGTATGTACAAAGAAGCGGGTGCTCCCCTAACGGGCATCCACATGGGCGGAGATGAAGTGCCCAATGGTGCATGGGAAAAATCGCCGCTCTGCCAGGAACTGATTGCTGCGGATCCGGAACTGGAAGTGACCGACGACCTGTGGTACTACTATTATAAAAAAGTGGCAGCCATCCTTAAAGCACGCAACCTGCAACTCTCCGGCTGGGAAGAAGTGGGAATGCGCAAGACCAGGGAACATGGTCAGTACAAACTGATCGCAAACCCCAGGCTTGCCAATGAAGGTTATCGCCTGCATGTATGGAACAATATGGTGGGATGGGGTGTCGAAGACCTGCCCTACCGCCTTGCCAATGCCGGCTACCAGGTAGTGCTGTCACCCGTAAGCAACAATTATTTTGACATGGCATACCACCGATCACCTGAGGAGCCCGGCTACTATTGGGGTGGTTTTACCGATGTGGACAAGCCCTTTTATTTTATTCCCTACGACTATTTCAAAAACACAAAGGAAGATGCGGCGGGTAACCCGATCAAACCCGGCGCTTTTGTGGGCAAGGACCTGTTGTCTGATTTCGGTAAAACCAATATCGTGGGATTGCAGGGACTGATCTGGGCTGAAAATATCCGCTCGGAAGAAAGGCTTGAATACATGGCCCTGCCCAAATTACTCGGGCTCGCAGAACGTGCATGGGCAGCCGATCCGGCCTGGGCAACAGAAAAAGACCCAACTATGGCCAAAACATATTACCAACATGCCTGGTCCGTATTCGCGAACCAGCTCGGAAAGCGCGAACTGCCGAGACTAGACAACTATGCAGGTGGATTCCAGTATCGGATACCCCCGCCCGGCGCTGTACTGGAAGGCGGCCAGGTAACACTGAACACACAGTTTCCGGGCCTGCAGATCCGCTATACGATCGACGGATCAGAACCAGGGGCCGGATCATCACTTTATAACGGTCCCGTACAGACGAAGGGAACCATCAGGGCAAAAACATTCAATACCACTGGCAGGGGTAGCCGAACCGTTGAAATAAAAAATCCGTAATGGTGTAACCCGCTAAGCCGGCAGATAGTCAAAGCGCGAAACCCCTGTATGAAAAAAGGAAGTTTCGCGCTTTTGCTTTCGATTTTATTTTTAGGAACCATTCCCGGGTTGCATGCCGCTCCGATAGTTCCGCACCGGGCCCCGCACCTTCCCGGGATGCATACGGAAGGGTTCAAACCATTCATCATTTGCACCGGCGACACGACCAGGATCCACCTGACACCTTCCGATGCCGACAGTATAACGCTAATGATTAATCGATCTGATTTTTCAGGCAGCTTTCTGCTGGTGCAGGACGGAAAAACAATATTGTCGGTGAGCCGTGGCATGGCTTCTGAATCTGAGCAACGCCCCAACAGCCCGCAGACCCGGTTCAATATAGGTTCCATAGGCAAAAGCCTCACCGCTATTCTTATCATGCAGTTGGTGGAACGCAACAAACTGGCGCTGGATCGCCCGGTGAACAGCTATCTTCCGGATCGATGGAAAATTGTTAATGGCGGAAATATTACCATCCGGCATTGCCTGAACCAGACATCGGGACTGGGAGACTTTTTTGACCATCCGAAATACAATGACAGCACGACCCACACCATTGATCAGCATATGGAATTGGTAAGGGATATGAAGCTGGTAAGCGATACCCCGGGGCTCAAACTGCATTATTCCAATTCGGGATTTATTGTATTGGGCAAGATCCTGGAACTTTTGCATAAAAAACCCTACCAGGAGATAGTCATGGAACAATTATTAAACCCTGCCGGAATCAGGTACAGGTCAGTTGTTCCTTACAGTACCGGTTATGCGATTAAAGAAGGTAAAAAAATAATCGGTGAAGGGAATAATCCATCACACTGGACATCTGCAGGTGGCATTTTTTTGACCACAGAGGAGCTCAACCTGCTGATCACAGCCCTGCTGCAGGAAAAATATATAACCAGGCAATCCATAGCTCAAACCTGGGCAAAAGAATCACACCCGGAACACGAACCGCCCTTTGTTCACTATGGCCTGGGCTGGATGGTGGAAGATCCGGGCGGACTCCCGCTTCGTGGGCACAATGGCGGCATGAGGGGCTTCCAGGCTTCTTTCCGCCATCTGCCTTCGGATAACCTCAGCTTTTACATTTTCTCCAATATGGACAATGGCGCAGAACAGGTTTTCATGCAGGTGCTTTTCTACCTGATGGGGAAAAAGTTCCCGGGCCGCACCTGGTAATGGCCGGTAATTTGATTACTTCTTCAAAAAATAATAAATTGATAGGGGCGATGCCATGACCGGGAATATCCATGTACTTTCCCCGATCAATAGTATTATGCTAACCTTGGAAAAGTAATCAGCTTGTACTATACTTCCTACAAAAGATAGTATGGCTTTAAAAACCAACTCAGATGGGAAAAACTGCCATCCTTGCCTGGCTTTTCTGCTGTTCCTTGCCATCCTATTCCCAAACCTGCAGGGAAGAGGAACTCCTGCAAATCCCGGGCAGGTTTAAAGCCGGACAGGCAGGCTCCGTTACCGGAATTGCCAGCGCTGACCTGTTGCGGCAGAAAGACTTTGTCAACCAGGTCAACCAGGTGGTGCTGAACGGGTATAAACCCAGGGGCCTCAATATTACCTATAGCGGGGTCTATTACAGGCCTTCCCTGCCGCCCAATGGCATCCCGACGGGTAACTCCTATGAGGCAAGTTTTTACCTGAAACCACTCTATTGTGATTCCAAAGGGATCCTGGCCGAAGCCAGGGAAACCTCCTCCACCTGTAATGTGCGTTTCAATCACTGGAATTATGATCGCTCATTTTTCGTGAAGCAACAGGTTGATGAAGAAGACCCTGAAACAGATGTCTGTGCCACCATCAGGTACCAACCTGTTTTAAAGGACGGGTACTGGTATTTTGTTGATACTACCCTTGGCGGTTTTGGAAAGGAGATCAGCCGGCACCATTATATTTTCACTAAAAGCAACGAACTTCCTTTTGTGTACATGAGCCGGAAGCAATACTTGCAAAAGTTGCTCATTTATTACGATAAGAAAATCCGGCAGACAGTCAACAACTGGAAAAATCCCGCTCCCGAAGAGGCCGAATACGCCCGCACGGAAATCAATAATATCAAGGAGTTTTACGGGAAATCCATCCGCAATATCCAGGCCTTGCTGGCTTCCTCATCCGCCGCTGAACTGGAAGCGCCTGCCACGGTGGTTGGCAGTGTTCCCCAGGAAGAATTTGATGCCTTCCCGGATAGGGATCACCGTTACCAGCAATACATCATACAACCCAATCCTGCCTATTACAAATCCCCTTTACCCAGGTCAACCCCCCGGTTCATGGTGCTGCTTTTCAGCATTCATGAGAAGGAGCAGGTATTCGTCAATGCCAAAAACGACCTGTTGAATGTGTTTAATTTTTCCAAGCTGCAGGCCATGGTGGACAATAAGCCTGCGTCGCAGCCGCTCGCCGGAAACCAGCCAGCATCGGCCACCAAACAGGCCACAGGGACAGCCAGTAAACCAGCCACCAAACCGGCATCCGGACAGGCTACCAAACCGGGCAGCAACAGCCATGCCAACGTCATTCAGCAAACCGGTAGTGCAGGTAGAAAAAACAGGGTAGACATTTACCAGCCGGAACCCACCAAAGGTTTTACCGCCACACCGGCATCCCTGATCAAAAACATCGTGAAAAGGCCAGTACCGGATCCGAAAATAAAGGCAGCAGCGTTGGCGGTAACCCTCAATGCTGCTAACCGTCATGCCTACCTGAAAAAACTATTATTTGATATAGAGCGTAACCTGGATGCACTACAGCAAAAGAATACCGCAGGCCTGCTCTCGGCGGCCAACAGCAAGGCCGTTGACCTGGCAGACATGGGGGTAATGCTATTGTACAAGGGCTATGAAGCCGAAGCGCTCTGGTGCCTGGCACAGGCTGCCGCTTTCCAGCCCAACAACGATTATATTCTCAATAACCTCGCCGGCGCCCTGAACATGAGCCAGGCTGCCAGCCGCGCGCTGCCCATCCTGCGCGACCTGGCCGCCCGTCACCCGAAAAATTCCACGGTGCAGAACAACCTTGGACAGGCCTGGTATGCCATGGGTGACATGCAGAAAAGTAAGACTGCCCTGGACGCATGCCTGCAAAACAGTCCCTACCACCCACAGGCAAACTATACCCGGGCAGCCATTGCCGAACTGGAGGGCAATAATTCGGCAGCCGCCACTTTCATAGCCAACAGCATGCGCCGGGCGTATAACCATGCCAGTGAAATATTTGCAGACCGCAAGGGAATCAGGCTGGACTATGGCAATATTTTGTACCGCAAACCGCCCATGGGAATGGATTATATCAATCCCAATAAATTCCTGCCTCCACCACAGTGTGAAAATGTAGGAACGGCAGAGGCGCTGAACGCAGAATGGCTGGCCTGGAGCAACGCGGTGAGCGGCGTTACCGGAAAGATCAATGCTGAACTCGCCGCGGCCCTTTCCAATATGCAGGGCGAAGTGAACGGCATGCTCAACCAGGGCAACAGGAAACTGGCGCTTTCCCCGTTGCACCGGAGGGCCGGGAAAATCTACCCGATCTTCCTGGAAAAACTGGGCAGCATGACTTCAGAAATGCAAAAGGCACGTGAAACCGGGTATGCCAATTCAAGAAAGGCAATCGAAGGCAAATATGAGGGCGCGACAGCAGATATCCATAAAAAATACCCTTCAGGGGAAGGGCATTCCGCTAACGACGAAGCGCGCTGCAGGGAACTTAATAACGCTTCGAACATCTACCTGCAGGAAATGGCCAACCTCCATAATGATTTCAACCAGCGATACGCGGAACCGATTCGCCAGTTGAATATCGAACTGATGCAGTGGTCCCAACTCATGGGATTCACCCAGGCACAGAAAATCATCACCTATTATGAAAGGGCGGTATTTGCCATCAGTCCGCCCGGTTTGATGCCATCCGAATTCCAATACCCCGCCTGCCAGCCGGTTGAAAAAAAACCGAAAAAGAAAGAGCTGGAACTGCCCGCACCTTATTGTCCCATCAGCTTTAAGTTCAAGGTGGCTGTAGCAAAGCTCACGGGCGACTGCAGCAAGTTTGAGCTTGAATTGGAGGCAGCGGGACTGGTATTTGGATATGAGCGTGATTTCATCGGAAAAAAATCCACCCTGGCCTTAGGGGTGGGAGTCAGCCTGGATATGAAAAACGAAAATGAACTGGGACAAAGCCAGAATGAGCTCATCGGCACGGACATCCCCGAATTTGTGGATGCCATGGGTGCAGGTGTCGGCGGGAAAGTGCAATACTTTGTGGAGGTGGGACCCGATGGGGTATCCGATGTGGGCATCCGCGCGGAAGCCTCCCTGGAAGGCCCCCTTACAGATAAAGGCGATATTAAGGTCAGTGGAAAACTGGGCATCAATTCAGGAGTGGATGTAACGGCCACACCGGCAGCGGAGTCCATCGGCAAAACCATCGGCGGCATGCTGCCGGGTAGCGACTAAATCCCAATCTTTCACCATGAAACAGATCACAAGAATCATACTGTTACTACTGGTTCCATCTTGTATTTGGGCCCAGAAGAATGTGGTAACAGTAACCCATACCCGATCATTAGCGCTGGCGCTGCCAAACGGCAGCAAGGAAGATAAACGGTTTTTATCCAGGTCCGCGGCACAGGTTCTTTTGGAAATGGAATGTGAGTGTCACCAACCCTTACCAATTAAAAACGGAACAATTTGACGCCCATTTCCAGGCAGTGCGAGAGGGAAGACTGCTCTACCTGAACGATCGCAAGGGAGGGGAATACCTGCTTGTAAAAACAAAATAAACGGCCCGGCTATTCCTGCAGCCGTTTTAATTTTTCTTCAATAGCCGTCCTCTCATTGAGGGTGGCTATTTCTTTGGTGAGTGCCTGCCGGTAGAATTTTATTGCGGCCGCTTTGTTGCCCGATTTGCCGGCCATATCTCCCGCCAGCGCATAGGCATGGTAGTAATTCGGGTTGCTGGCCACAATACTGTCTGGATCGGCCATACCGCCATCGAGTATGCGCTGTTTAAAACTGCGGAACAATTCAAACTGCCTGAAAGCCGGGGTGTAAAGCAGGCTGTCCGGTGCCACCACCAGGCTGCTGTCCATGATCTCACGGTCTGCGCGCATGCCTTTCAGGCTGAATACCTTGTTCAGATCATAACAAACATATTGACCCACCTGCCAGGGAGCCGTGGAAACCCATACCAGTCGCTTCTTCGGTTCAAATACAATGGAGTGATGCGCAATCAGTTGGTTGATGGCTTTCTCATTGCCCAGGCCAATATCAGCCCCCTTTAAACCCTTTGTATCGCGAAGGATACTGATGGTTTGCTGCACAGTGTTGACAGGTGCCTGGTCCAGCAATTCCATCACCCGCTGGTACCGGTACTCGGAGGCACTTTCCCTGACCTGTTGCTGGTTGGATGGCAGAGCGCCCAGTGCCTTGCTCTGGAAATGGTTGGCACATACAATATAATTCTGCCGCGGATCGTACACGTCAAGCGCCTCCGGGGTTTTCTCCACTACCACGGCCTTGTTGTCTGCGGCGGATCCTACCAGGAAGGACTCGGATACAAACATGGTACGACTGCGGGCAATGGTTATGGCCTGCTCTATATTGGCGGCATATTGCAATATTTCCCGGGCCACCAGCGAAACAGGTGTGGCCGAGCCGGGTGGCAAATCGGTTTTGGCTGCGTTGATGGTCACCGTTAGTCCTTTCTCATTCATGCCCGAAACGGCGCCGGTAAATCCACCCCAGGTTACGGTCATGAACCCATAACCGCTGTCGGGCTTTATGAAGGCAACGATCTTGTCTTCCGCAAACTTATCACCCACATAAAAATCAAAATTCCGCCCGATGATGAACGCGCTGTCCTTCGAATGTGCGTCCCAGGTTCCAAAAGAAGTACATCCTACAAGGGCCATACTTTGCAGCGCATGACCAATATCGTGAGCCGCATGGTAATTCAGGATTCTCTGGTAGGGTGTGCCAATGTATCCGTATTTGCCGGATGCCGCCATGGATACACCATAGATCTCTTTGCGGTATTCCTCTTTTACATTGGCAGGCAGGTCGCGGTTGAACCAGCCGATGAAATATTTCAGGAAATGGCGGTAGAACGTGGAAGGGATCATCTTTTCGATCTGTTCACTGAAATGATCTTCCTGGCGCTGTACCAGTTCCCTGGTGAGTTTGCCATTGATAACACCCCGCTCAAATGCGCCGCCTTCCACATACAACTCGTATAAACCTGACCGGCTTTTCCTGAACCAGTTGTTGCCGAGAAAATAAAAATCCTTTGACGGATTGCTGCGTTCGGTTTTTTCTATGCTGCGATCTGCAATGGCAGGCGGATCTACCCTGGAAACAAAGTACAAATAGATGAACAATCCAGCCAGCACTGCCAGGAAAAATCCCAGCAGGTACAATAACCACTTTCCTATTTTCCTGATTTTAGGCATTCCTTATTTTTTCGATTAAGGTATTTGAATCCACCAACTCTGTGCAGGTGGCCAGCGCACTGATGGTTACTCCCAGGATGCCGTGCAGCAGCAGGTTTTGCCCGGTAAGATAGAGATTGGGTACCCGCGTGCGGGAGGGCAGGTAGGTTCCCATCGGATCACGAAAATCCTTGGCAATGCCATACATGGAACCATCCGCCGTTCCTATATAATCGCGGTACGACAGGGGCGACGTGCAGGTAAAGGATTGGATCTGGCCACGTAATCCCGGGAACTTCCTTTCCACAAAAGCAATCAACTGTTCCGCCTTTTCCTTTTTGAACTGTTCATAATCAGCGCCCCGATCAGCTGGTTCCGAATCGGTATTGAATGTATCCTGCCAGCGGGCGACCTCTTCGTAAGGCATATACGCCAGGATACTCAGGGCCTCCGTATGAGCAGTGGAACGGGAAGAGGCTGAAAAGAACACACAGCAACTCTGCGGCCATTTTCCCTTATCACATTTGATGGCACCCCATACCCCATCCGTATCATGGATATAATAATTATGCCGGTAATAGGGAAAAGCCCCTGGTTTCATAACCGCGTTTACGCAAAACGAAGAAATGGTATTATTGAGCCGGTTGATCCGGTTCCTGTATGCGGCCCTCAGCATGGTCGTTTCAGTCATGGCAAGGGTTTGCTGCGGATGTATATTTGAGATAAAGTGTTTACCCCGCACCCTGGAGCCGTCTTTTAATTCCACATAACTGATTCTTTCATTTTCTTCCGCTATCCGTATTACTTCCGCGTGATTCCTGATCACCCCTCCATTATCGCGGATTCTTTTTGCCAGCCATTTGGTGATCTGCGAACCGCCATCCACACATTTCCAGGAACTTTCAATATAACTGTTCAGTACCAGGGCATGCACATAAAATGGAGTCTTATATGGTTCTCCGGCATATAAAAAATTGTTGCCTGCCAGTACTTCCTGCAGGCGCGGGTTACTGGTTATTGATTCAATATAGGTTCTGGTATCGATATCAAGTACTGCCGATTTCTCCACCAGTCCGCCGCCTGACTGCAAATGGTACATTGGAAACCTTGCGCAAATCTCCCGGATCTTGTCGCAGTAATTACGGATATTTTCTTCTTCACCAGGAAAATCTGCAGCCAGCTTTTCTATAAATCGATCATAGCCCTGCGCCATCGCATACTCTTTGCCGTCTTCCAGGAAAGCAATCCGGTCAAAACCGGCTTCATCCATTCTCTCCAGGTTCAACTTATCCATCAGGCCAAGGTATTTGAATACCTGGTAAAGGTTCTGACCTTTATCAAGTCCACCGATATAATGCACACCACTGTCAAATAAAACCTTATCCCTGGCAAATGTCTGGAGGCAGCCGCCCAATTGCCGGTTCTTTTCGAGTATGCATACCCGGTAGCCTTCCATTCCCAGTACCGCGCCGCAGACCAGTCCGCCCAGTCCGCTGCCTATTATGACTATGTCAAACTCAGTCTGCATGGCTTCCCTCCTTTTTTTCCAGCACAAAAATAATATTGGAGGTCCGGCCCGATTCGTCAATCTCATCGCAGTTAAACCCATTGGCGCCGGCAAGTCCGCGAATGGTGGAGCCTGACATAAACGACAGCCCCTCCTGCCTGGTTTTATTGAATCCGAAAACTTTTGTTGAGAAGAATTCAGTCAATTTTGTGCCCCTATGGCGGTTTTCCATTTCCGCGTTTCCTTCCCGGATAATCAGCCTGCCGCCCTGATTCAGGTGTTGCATACAGGTAAGGATTACCTGTTCCTGTAGCGTCGGTGGCAGGTAATGCAGCATATCACATACCAGTATGGTGTCATAGGGTTCAAAGTGGAAGGTCAGTACATCCCCCTGCACAAAACGTATCTTTTCATTCCGGCTGTAACAGTGATTGGCTGTGGCGATTTTATCTTCATCATAGTCCAGTCCGGTAATATCCCTATCCGGTCCGGCAAAATGCAGCATGTATGACATGAATCCATATCCGCATCCAATGTCCAGTATCCTGCCCTGGCGGGGAACGAGCTGGTCAAATCGTTCATAATCCTTTTCCAGCAAGGTTTTGATGCGCATATACCATTCCAGCACCGGTCCTTTATACAGGTAACACGATATCAGTTGTTCACGGAACCAGTGTGTGTGTTCGTATTGTTCGCGGCGCTCCATGTATGCCTGCTTAAAGGCCCTGCTGATACGTTTTGTCTTCTCCGCATAACCATTCCCGTAAGCGGTATCGGCAGCTTTTACCCTTGGGAGGTATTCAATGGTAATGGTTCCGTCTTTCAGCATGAAATCCCCCTTGCTCATGGTGTACCCGGTTCCATGCAGCAGGATCGGCAGGATGTCGGCCTGCAATTGCTCCGCCAGGTAGAAAGCTCCCTTGTGAAATCGTTTCATCGTGCCATCATAGGAACGGGTGCCTTCCGGAAATACTGCGATGGAGTAGCCATGTTTCATTCTGTCGGCGAGTTTCTCCACGCTGGTTTCAACACCTTTTGCAACCGGATAGTAATCGGCCATCCTTACCACAAACCCGAATACGGGTGAGTTCCAGACCCAGTCATTTGTCAGCAGGATGATCTTTGGGTTCAGCATGATAAGGGATAATATATCCAGGAAACTCTGGTGATTGCTCACAATCACGGCGGGTTCCTTAAACTGCTCATTGCCCGGGTTGATAATCTTCTTTTTCACATTACCCATGATGTACATCATGCTCCAGGCAAGCTTCGAAATCAACCAGTGAAAAATATACTTCGATTTTTCCTTTGCAAAAGGATTCAGTTTTACCAGCAGAAACCCTGTCACGGTCAGTAACAGTGATCCCAAAACGAAATAGAAAAAGGCAAATACCGATTTGAACAGGCTCCATAAGGTAAACGGAGGCTGGCCCTTACTGGTTCGGTTACTGATTAGCGCCCTGAACAGAACGGGGATGAGTACCTGCGATATCAGCACCACACAAAGGATACCGGTAATGGCTATCAACGCGATGCTTTTCAGTGATGGGTGTTTGGCAAAGATCAGGACGCCCAGTCCGGCCACTGTGGTTACCGCCGACAAAAATATAGAGGACCTGAAGGAACTGCTGTTTTTCTTACCCGTCTTATATTCCTGCAGCAACCCATCCAGCGTGAAAAGGCTGTAGTCATCACCCAGACCGAAGATCAGCGCGGAGATAATGATATTGACGATATTGAATTTGATACCGGCAAGGCCCATGATACCTAGTATCCAGATCCAGGTAATCATCATGGGAATGAAAGCGATCAACGCCAGTTCAATCCGCCCAAAAGAAATCAGCAATACCACGAAGACAATGGCCGCCACCATCCAGCTGATGCTGTTGAAATCATTTCGCACCATATCCACCAGGCGGCCGGTCACATATTGCATGTCCAGCACAGATACATTATCCGTTTGATCAAATGCTTTGAAAATGTCTTCCTTGTGCTCAGGTGATGTTTTGACCATTGTCAGGACTTTCACCACACCCGGCTGCCTGATCACATAGGATTCCACGAGGCTGGATGACATGGCCAGCGCCACGGAATCATCCATCATGGTAAATGGTTTCTCCAGCATCTGAGCTGCCGGTTCAATCGACTTCGGACTGAACCCGATGGCGGCCCCTTCCCTTTTAAGGTTCTCCAGCAATTGCTGTTTTCTCTCCGGCGTCCAGTAGGCATTCCACTTTAATATCCTCAGCCGCTGCAGCGAATCCGACACAAGCACAGAAGCGAGTCCGGAATATTTCCTGACTATCTTTTGGTCTGCCAGTTCATTCAGCCTGGCCACCACTTTTTCATTGTGTTGAAGGGCCTCTTCCAGGGTTGTTCCTTTAGATACCACATACACGGACTGCAGTGCAAATGCGTTGAGCTGGTTCACTTCCTGCTCTGATTGCTTTAACCGGGGCGACATGTAATTCATCCTGTTCATGTCCGGCTCAAATCCTACATCCTTTACAAAGAACGCAAAGAATATTGTCAGTCCCAGTATAAGCCATACCAGCTTTTTATTGGATTCGATCCTGTATGCAGCCAGCCTGTCCAACCAGCCTTCCCTGTGTTTACTACCGGTGTTGGGTACCCGAATCAGTTGTGGTAAAAACACCAGCGATGCCAGTGAGGCGCCGATCAGGCTGAAAGCCGCGAACAGCCCAAGATCGCGCAGCATTTCAGATTGCACAAACTGGAGGCATAGAAAACCACCGATGGTGGTGATGCTTCCGATGGTCATCGGGTGGGACAGGTCGTGTAATACTTCCTCCATATCCGGGCGATGCCGGTGATGATTGAAAACGTGCAATGAATAATTGACCGCGATTCCCAGGATGATAGAACCCGTACCCAGGGCAATGACCGAGATGGATCCCTTGATCAGGGTGATGGCGGCGAGCGATAAAAGGGCGCCGAATAAAGCAGGCACCAGGATCAGCACGGGAGCTGATTTCCTGCGGAAGTAGAGTGCAAAGAAAAGAATAAGGAAAATCACTGTAATGCCCTGTGTCAGCATAGTGTCCTGCCGAAGTTGAACGGCGTTACCCACTGCTACTGCCGTCCCCCCAAAATAAGAAACTGTAAACCCGGGATGATTCAACTGCAGGCTGTCAATGACTTTGTCAAGCCCATTTAGGAACTCCGCGTTTTTACCGGTATTGTTTTTTGGAAAGGCGGGTGTGATGAACAGGATCAGTTGCCTGCCATCACGTGTAATGATATGGTTGTCGTATAATTCAAACTGCTGATCGTATTGCAGCAACTGCAGTTTTTTCAGTGCGGGGCTGCTTATTCCGGAAGGATCTTTTGCGATGAATTGCTTGAGTGCCAGTCCGGCCGGCGAGGTTAACGTCCGGTAGTTTCTTTCCAGGGTAGCCCTCACTCCTTCCTGCGTAATCAGCGAGTCAATGCTGGCATAGTCCCGCGGTTCCAGGAAAACCGGCAGGTGCTCATGAATATTATCGAATAGTGAAAATGTAACGTCCTCCTCTACCTGGTGTGCCACTTCGCTGACATACTGGCTAAGGGAGGCGTTCACCTTTTCCGCCAGTTCATCTGCCAGCACAACCAGTGAATCGGTAGTGGTAGTGGCCGGATCTGTGGACTTTATGGTGAGGATCATTTTATCCAGCAGTTTGGATTGCTGGAAGATCTCGTTCAGCTCGCGGGTTTTTTCATCTTTTGGAATGATGCTGGTAATATCTTCTTCCAGGTGCAGGCGGGAAGCGATCAATGCAGGTATACCGAATGCCAGGACAAAACAGGACCAGAATACCAGCCTGTGTGTCTTAAAGTAACGGTAAATCAGCACAAAGATATTTTCCATAAGCAGGCCGGGTCAGAGCACATGACCGGTTTTCTTGTTAAACATTTTCATTACAAGGTATGAGAAAAGTCCAACTGCCAGTCCGGCTATTACTGCCAGGGTAACACTGCCGAGCAGGTATTGTTGCAGGTTAGCCTCGATCGATGCCAGGCTAAGGTCTGAGGTCATGGGAACAGCGGTTGCTTTCTCACCCATCCAGGGAGCGCCGGCGAGGAAACTTCCGTAGAGGATAAAGGGGATCATGGGTGGTATGCTGATATTGGCTGCTGTAATCACCAGTGCCTTATTCAGTTTCAGCAACAGCGCGATGGAGATGCCCACGATCAGTTGGAAGCCCCAGATCGGTACAATTCCCATGAAAATGCCGAACCCGATGGAGATGGCTTTTCTTTCATGCGACTGTCCCGGTTCCAGTAATTGCATCAGCAACTCTTCGCGTTTGTCCCGGTGAAAAAGTGAACGAAAAAAATCCCTTGGTTTGATATAAAAGAAGGCGATGAAAAAAAGTATCGTGTTCAGGATACTGATGCGGGTGAAGTCTTTAAACGGCCGGAAATGGGATACGCGCTCGGCTGCCGGCGGATAATAAACGGCAATCGGCACGAAGTGTACGTCAATGCCCTTCCAGGCGGAACGCACCAGCACTTCTACTTCAAATTCGTATTTGACAGTGAAAAATTTCATTTTTTCCATGGCCTTCACCGGGTAAAGCCGATAGCCGCTCTGGGTGTCCGGGGCTTTAATGCCGGTGTACAACCAGAACCAGAAATTGGAAAAACGGTTGCCGAAACTACTTTTTCCGGGAACGTTTTCCTGGTCAAGGTTACGGGCGCCGATGATGATGGCTTTGGGATGGGCGGTGATGGTATCCAGCAGGGTCGGCAGGTCTTTGGCGAAATGCTGGCCGTCGGCATCAATGGAAATGGCATAGTGATAGCCCTCCCGGCGGGCCCTTTCAAATCCCTGGCGCAGGGCCCAGCCCTTGCCCCTGTTCTTTGCGTAACTGACCAGTTTTACCTGGGGGAAACTGGCTGCAATGGCAAGCGTTTCATCCGTTGACCCATCGTTTACCACGATGATCTCATGCGTAAACCGGCATACATCTTCGATCACTGCTTTGAGTGATCCGGCATTGTTATAAGTGGGAATCAGCACACAGGCCTTGTGCGCCTGGAACTGTTGCTGGTATATCGGTGTATCGGACATGAAACGGACTCAGGTTGCTTTCTGCCCGCAATTAACGAAAAAACCGGCGAAATGCTTGTGGGAAAGGGATATTCGGAGGCTCCCGGCAGTTTTTTTTGAAATCTGGCTCTGCCATATTATTTTTCGGAACCATTAAACCAATACACACATGAGGATTTTATTTATGCGGCCGGTCCGGGTCTTTGCAGGTGGTGGCGATCCGTCTCCCAACCTGGTTACCATCCGGCTCAGCCAGCGTTTGCAGTTCGGAAGAAGGGAGTAGCCGTTTATTTCTGTATACCGATGACCTGCCTTTCCTGGTTCCAGCCATAGTATTCAAGTCGTATGTCCTTGCCCGTGAATGTTTCGGGATAGTCCGCCACAATGGTTGTCCTTTCCCCGGGCAGGATGGACAAATAATTGTCGGAATAGAATGCAGGCAGGATGCGCTCCCCTGATCCTGCATGTATTAAAGCAAGACGATTGAAAAAGGATACCGGTGCGGTTTCCGGGTTGCTGAGGGTTATGGTTACCCGGCCTCGGCCTGTATGTGTTGCACTAACCTGCAACCGGCCTGCAGGCATTTCCTGCAGGGCTTTATACTTTCCGTCCGCACCCGGCAGCCAGTAAAGGTTTTCGCTTATAAGGGTCTTGTCCGTTCCCTTTAGTTTCAGGGATACAAAAACACCTGATTGCTTATGGAGGGATTTCAGGAAACCATTCATGGGAAAATATTTCTTCGCCATGGATGGCCCGATTTCATTAAAGATCAGGGTATAGAGGCTATCCCTTCCCGTTAGTACATCGTATACCCGCGCTTCCATCATCAGGTCGCGACGGGTGGTGAATCCATTGTTGACGATCATCACCATACTGTCGGCCGGATTCATCATGATATGCAGGGGTTCACTGCCTTTCCGTAATCCGTAAAGGCAGGCGTTGGGATCCAGGTAGTAGTCGTACATCTGCCCTCTCAGCGCGGTCCAGGGATTCTGTGTTTTCCAGATCATCACCCCGGTATACCAGTGCCACATATGCGAAGAAAATCCTTCGGCCAGCGCTCGGTACTGGTCATAGTTCACCAGTTGGGCTTTCATGGCGAAATCTTCCGCATCGGTTGCCGGACCGTATTTGTCAATATGTTCGCCGTAGCCGATGTATTTGTGGTATTGCCACACGGAATCAATTTTGCCGCGGTGTTGCGGCGGCGTCATATTGCCGGCCGGAATGAATCTTTTGAGCGAGGCGTAGTCGCCCACGCCCACCGAACCGATCTCTGAATTGTAGGGAAAGGTTTTATGGGTCCAGAAAGAATTAATGTCCTGGATATTGTACGGCCCGTCGCCATTTCCCCCGATGGTATTAAGCGACATGCTGTCACTGTTGGAATAATCAAAGAAATAACGGGTACCATCAAGCGCAGGCAGCAAAGAATCTTTTATTGCATGGAGGATGTCTTCAGGCGGAGTGATCTCGTTTCCGCCGCACCAGAAAGCCAGGGAGGGATGGTTGCGGATCATTCTGACCTGGTCGGCAATGGCCCTGACCACCAGCGGATGGTCGTCGGGATATTTTCTTCTCGTCCACTGGTCTTCCTTTTTCATGGGATCCAGCCATCGGCCATTGCAATCGCCGCTGAACCAGAAGTCCTGGAAGACCAGCATCCCGTATTTGTCGCAGGCCTGGTAAAATTCGGGCCGCTCGGTTAAAGCCCCACCCCAGATGCGGATCAGGTTGAGGTTCATATCGCGGTGAAAGCGGACTTCTGCATCGTATCTTTCTTCACTGAACCGTAGCATGGCATCGGAGATGATCCAGTTGCCTCCTTTGATGAATATCGGTTGCCCGTTTACGAAAGCCTGCATGCTCCCTGTCTGCGGGTTCCATGAATTGTCGATCTGCCGGATGCCAAAACGGATGGTTTCTTCATCGTGGCTGGCTGTACCCTGGAGGAACTGCAGTTTTATGTCATAGAGTTCCTGCGCGCCGTAACCATTCGGCCACCAGAGGCGGGGATTATCCAGTTTAAGGTCAGGCAGACGAATCTCCTGCCGGCTGTTGGCTGGAATGGTTACCTGTTTGGATATTGTTTTCCCTTCCAGTTGGTATTGTAATATTCCGCTGACTTCCCCTGGGGTTGGATTTTCCAGTTCAGCGGAAACCCTGATGACGGCGGGTTCCTGGCTGGCGCCGGGATAGCGTTTGCCTTTTACTTCCGTAACTATATGCGGGTTCTGCACATTGATGCCGCCTGTCTTTTCAATGAACACCTTATCCCAGATGCCGGTATTCCGGTCGCGGATCGGCTGGATCCAGTCCCACCCCGCCACATACTGGTGCGTGAGTCCTTTTGCAATGGTGCCGTCACCGCCCTGTCCGCCATTTGGATTACCGGGGTGGTCCGGCGGATATACGATTACAGCAAGGCGATTGGTACCATTTTTAGCAAGAAAGGGAGTGATATTATACTGCTGGCGGAGGAACATACCTTCATGTGTGCGCGGGTTTATTTTTTTGCCGTTGAGGTAGATCTCCGATTTGTAATTCACCCCGCGCAATTGCAGCCAGGCCTGTTCCTGCGGCAGCACCGTTTCTTTGAAATCCTTTACAAACCAGTAGGTGTACTGGTCATTGCCGGTATGGTAGATATCGGGGATCTTTTCATTGTTCATGCCATAAAAAGGATCCGGGATCTGTTGGTTGTTCAGCAGGGTGGTGAGAACGGTACCCGGAACGGTGGCGGGCATCCAGCCTTTCAACGGATAGGATGGCTGAGAAATGGCATTGCCATTGGCCGTGGTATTTTTGACATTTATGCAGCGCCAGCCTGAATTCAGTTCATACCGTTGCTGGGTGTACGCAGTGATGTGGATCAGGGTAAGCAATGCGCCGATGAGTAGGCAGGCAAAGGGATGGTGGTGATAAATATGCTTGATCATTTTCTGTTTTTTTCTGCCTTACGCGTCTGACGTGCGTCTGACGTACGTCAGACGCACGTCAGACGCGTAAGGCAGAAATCAAAAATAGTTATCTGTTTATTGTTGCCAATATTGATATTATCAAACCAGTTATCCAGATGTGCGATTCCCGACCTGGTATGCTCAGTGTTTATCGCCTCCAGTAACAGTAAAAGCTTTCGCTGCAGCGTTTGCAGGAATTGAAATTCCTCAGAAAGGGAAGGCAGAAATAATTTTTTTCCCTGCATCGTATGAAAAAATAATTATATTTCTGGTAATCGGATGGCTTCTTTACAATCAACTCCATGCGGTTAGTAAAAAATATACTGGTGTATTGCGGCTGGATCAACTGGTTCCGGTGAAATTTTTGTTCGGTACCATTGAAGACCCGGTTTTTGCCAGAACGGTGAATGAATATTTCTTTTCTGCCGTTGATTGTTACAGAAATCTTCCTGACATGGCTTCCGGCCATCCCTCCAAAAAAGAAGGCAACTTATCCTGTCAGGATCGCTGGGTTTGTTTGGAATACTTAGCGCTCAGCTTGCAGGCGCTATACCTGATTCCCAGGATGGTGAACCAGTCATTGTACAATCGGAGGAAGGAATTCTCCGCTGACCATCATGATTTCGAAAGACCGCCAGGGAAATGAAAGCATGTGTTTTTGCAGGGAAGAGATTGCATCCGGTGAAGCCATCCCGGTACACAAACACCTGAATGAGGATGAACTCATTTTTGCCTATGCGGGTGAAGCAACGATGCGAATCGGACAGAAGGAGATCATTTTGAAACAGGGGGCTGTGGCCTTGATACCAAAAGGCGTGTGGCATGGGGTGAGGAATACGGGCAAAGAAAAATTCATCATGGTATTCAGTTATTCCCCAGCTGGTTTTGAAGAGTATTTCAGGGAAATGGGATCACCTGCCGGCACGCCCTGGCAGCCAAAGAGTCAGGCGGAATTCGACAGGCTGGAGAAAAAATGGGGCATCGTGTATGAATAATACCCCATAAAAAACCGCTGCTTTCGGGGGCAGCGGTTTCCTATGCGTCTGACGCACGTCTGACGTATGTCTGACGTACGTCAGACGCGCGTCAGACGGGTTATCCTACTTCTTCGGTTTTCATCATCTTGGTGAAGCGGTTACGGTCGTTCTCATCCAGGTAGATTTTACGCATCCGAATGAAATTCGGCGTTACCTCAATACACTCGTCGTGCTGGATGTACTCCATGCACTCTTCCAGGCTCAGCAGGGTCTTCGGCGCAATGCGGGTAGCATCATCGCTTCCGCTCGCACGGTGGTTGGTCAGCTTTTTGCCTTCCGTTACGTTCACCACCAGGTCACCGGGCTTGATGTTCTCGGCAACGATCTGTCCCGCGTACACATCTTCTCCCGGATCCACAAAGAAGGTTCCGCGATCTTGTAATTTATCGATAGAGTAACCGGTTGTTTTTTCTGTATTCTTGGAAATGAGCACCCCGTTGTTGCGTCCGGGGATGGGTCCCTTCCAGGGCTTGTACTCGCTGAAACGGTGGGCCATCACGGCTTCGCCGGTAGTAGCGGTCAGCATCTGGGTACGCAGACCAATCAGTCCGCGCGAAGGAATTTCAAATTCCAGGTGCTGCATATCACCCTTGGTTTCCATCACGTGCATCTCACCCTTTCGGCGGGTTACCAGGTCAATTACCTTGGAGGCGAATTCCTGCGGAACGTCCACCACCAGTACTTCATACGGCTCACATTTCTTGCCATCGATGGTCTTCACGATCACCTGCGGCTGTCCTACAGTAAGTTCGTATCCTTCGCGGCGCATGGTTTCGATCAATACGCCCAGGTGAAGGATACCACGGCCATATACCTGGAAACTATCACCACTATCGGTATCGAATACACGAAGTGCGAGGTTCTTTTCGGTTTCCTTCATCAGGCGGTCGCGCAGGTGACGTGAGGTCACAAACTTACCGTCCTTACCAAAGAAAGGAGAGTTGTTGATGCTGAACAACATGTTCATGGTGGGCTCATCCACGCTGATCACAGGTAATGCTTCCATTACTTCCTGGTCAGAAATGGTATCACCGATATTGAAGTCTTCCAATCCAACCACTGCACAGAGGTCACCGGCCAGCACTTCTGTTACCTTGCGCTTGCCCATGCCTTCAAATACATAAAGTTCACGGACACGCTGCTTTTTAACGGTGCCATCGGCCTGCATCAATGCGATCGGCTGGCCTTCCTTAATGCTTCCACGGGCAACTTTTCCAATGGCGATACGGCCAAGGAAGGAAGAATAATCGAGGGAAGTGATCTGCATCTGCAGGGGACCTTCTGCCACTTTAGGCTCAGGTACGTATTTCAGGATGCCATCCATCAACGGCATGATGTCCTCACAGGGGGTGAGGCTGTCGTTGAACCAGCCATTCTTTCCGGAACCGTAGAAGGTCGGGAAATCGAGCTGCTCTTCTGTAGCATCGAGGTTGAAGAATAATTCAAAAACCGCATCGTGTACTTCATCGGGACGGCAGTTGGGCTTGTCGACCTTATTGATCACCACGATGGGCTTCAGGTTGAGGTGCAGGGCTTTCTGCAGCACGAAACGGGTCTGCGGCATGGGGCCCTCGAAGGCATCCACGAGCAGGATAACCCCGTCGGCCATTTTTAACACGCGTTCCACCTCACCACCAAAGTCGGCGTGACCGGGTGTGTCGATAACGTTGATTTTCACATCTTTGTAAGTAACTGCAGCGTTCTTACTGAAGATGGTAATGCCTCGTTCGCGTTCCAGATCGTTGTTATCCATGATCAACTCACCGGTATCCTGGTTCTCGCGAAACACTTTTGTAGTGTGGAGGATGCGGTCAACCAGGGTAGTCTTACCGTGGTCTACGTGTGCAATGATTGCAATATTTCTGATGTCCATAATGTACTTACTCGGGCCCTAATTGGCGCGCAAAGGTACGCCTATTTACTGGGCTGGCAAGCAATCCGGAATAAAGATTATGTTATATATATGCCTGTTTCCGCTTACACCCTGATATAAATTTTCCTTCTGTCCAGCCACCAACCGGCAAGCCAGCAGATCATCATTATCGAAAGCGCGAAAAGGAAGGATCCTATATATCCACCGAAACGACTGAAAACCAGGTCATAAAGATGAGTGTACCAGGATGTTCCGTCCGGTGTCTTGAAAAACCACAGTAAAATAGCGATCAATTCTGACAGGAGATAAATAAAAAGTGGATTTTTCCCGAATACAGTAAAAAACGAGGTCCAGCCGGTTTTCTTCCTGATGTCAGCTATGTAGATGACAGCTCCCAGGATGTTGGCGCCCAACCCCACGGTCAGTACTACGAAAGAGCTGGTCCAGAGTTTCTTATTGACCGGGAACACCCCGTTCCAGCAATACGCTATAAACAGCGCCGCTACTCCTGCCAGCAACAACAGTCCCAGGGTCTCCCAACTGGTACCTTTCCGCCTCACCAGGTCGCCCGCCCAGAAACCGGCCACCACATTCGCCACTGCCGGCATTGTGCTGAGCAAACCCTCCGGATCAAATGCAACCCCTTCCCCATGGTACAGGTGGTTCTCACCGACCAGCCACCTATCCAGGTAAAAGCCTGCATTTCCCTGCATGCTTAAAGGATCGGCCGGATCCCCGAACCAGTACAATATGCCCCAGTATAGCAACAGAAAGACTACAGCAAGGATATAGGTTGCCCTGGGCTTCAGCCACCAGATCATGGTGGCTGCGATCCCATAACAGAGTGCGATCCGCTGCAAAACCCCGAACACACGGGTCTCGGAAAACGGGAAAGCACTGAAATCCTTACCATCATATTTCACAAACGGGAACCAGTACATCAGGTATCCGAGCAGGAAAATAATTAAAGTTCGCTTAAGGATCTTCGTTAGCACCGCACTGTTGCTCATCGTTTCCCATCTGGGCAATACAAATGCAATGGCATTCCCGACAGCAAACAGGAAGGACGGAAATACCAGGTCGGTTGGTGTGAAGCCATGCCACTGGGCATGCAGCAGCGGTGCGAAGGTGGTGGCGGAGTTTCCGGGCGTATTTACGATGATCATGAAACAGACGGTGAGTCCGCGAAAAACATCCAGCGCCAGGAAACGGGCAGGGGCAGTTTTATTCATGTAAGCGAATTAGTTTATCCGAATGTAACATGTTTCTTGCGGTCAGGCGGGATTCTGACAGACAATTTGTAGCTTGTAGCATCAATAGTTTTTATGCGTAAAAAATGGTTGCTGGCCATTCCGGCACTGCTCTTTGTTGGATATATCGTGGGACCTAATCCGTCTACTCCCGTTTACCGTACCGACCTGCCGGTACTGCCTTCCGATGCCGGGGAACTGGAGACCCACATAAAAAACAAGGAAGCCGAACACAAAATAAAGCCCGATAACCAGGCCCGCATCGTCTGGTTCAATGATTCCATCAAACAACAGACGGAATACGCCATCGTTTACCTGCATGGATTTTCCGCCTCCCAGTTTGAAGGAGCGCCTACGCATACCAATATCGCCCGTAAATTCGGCGCCAACATCTACCTGTCAAGGTTAGCCGAACATGGCATTGATACCACCGACGCACTGGTTAATCTGACGCCGGAAAAATATTGGGAAAGCGCTAAGGAAGCATTGGCTATCGGAAAGCAACTGGGGAGAAAGCTGATCCTGATGGGCACATCTACGGGCGGTACCAACGCCATCCAGTTGGCAGCAACCTACCCTGATGATGTCCATGCGTTGATACTGCTATCCCCCAATATAGCCATCAACGACCCGAATGCCTGGCTGCTCAACAATCCATGGGGATTACAGGTGGCGAAACTGGTGCTGGGCAGTCCATACAGATATTCCTCCGACAAGCGACCAATGTACAACCAGTACTGGAACAGCCCCTACCGGCTGGAAGCGACAGTAGCGCTGGAGGAAATGCTGGAAACAACCATGTTGCCGGAAACTTTTTCGAAAGTAAAGCAACCCGTATTGCTCCTGTACTACTACAAGGATGAGGACAACCAGGATCCGGTGGTAAAGGTATCCGCTATGCGGGAAATGTTTCACCAACTGGGTACGGCACCCAATTTAAAAAAGGAAATATCAATGCCGCTGACCGGCGATCATGTGATCGGCTCCCCGTTCAAATCCAGGGATGCAGCCGGGGTGGAAAGGGAGATAGAACAATTCATGAAGCAGGTAGTCCTTCAGCAACAGGTGTCAGATTCCAACCATCCTTGACGACTCATACATCTGTTCGAGGTTGTAGTCAGTTGCAAGTCTTTTGTGATTGACGATATCGACGATGGTACCGATGAGACAGAGACCTCCTGTGAGAAAGTAAACTACGCCCAGTCCAACTTCCCCGGTGATCATGCGCTGGATACCTGCTACGCCGATAAAGCCAAGGCAGGTCAGCAAAAGAATTTCATCAGGCTTTTTTCTTTTACCGCTGTAGAGCATCAGGAACTGGTTTCGCTGGGAGTCGGTCATTTTGCTGGTGAGTTCCCTTATCCCGGCCATCTCTTCCGGCTGCAGTCCGGGCAGCCCCATCAGGTAATTATCCATGAATTATGTTTTGGGTTTTATAGTTAACTGTTACCAGTTTGATGATTCGTGCTGCAATGGCTAACAGTGCAGGTATGCCTGCCCAATGATATGTAAGGGATTGTGTAAAACGGCCATGCATAACCGCATTAATGCTGCGACCGATTCCGCAACCCATACAATTACCTTCGCCCGGCACCAGGTCAATTCCGGCTGCCCTGAAAGGACACCACCCCTGTGCATTTTCAGCAGGGTTGATCATGGTATAAAGCCACACCATGGCTCCGGTCCAGATCAGCAACTCATTGTTACGGTATAACCAGTTGATTACCATCCACCCAAATATAATTAAATTCCACCTCCCTTTCACCTCTCAGGTATCCAATATCAGTTCTCACCACTCACCCCTATCTTTGTTTACTAAACAGCTTGCTATGATCCGCTCCAGAATCGCCGGAATTGGAATGTATGTCCCGAAGAATGTAGTGACCAACAACGACCTTACCCAGTACATGGACACCAATGATGAGTGGATCCAGGAAAGAACAGGAATAAAAGAAAGGCGCTGGGCGGACCGGACCGGCGAAACCACTACCACCATGGCGGTGGAGGCAGCGCGGATCGCTATTGAAAGGGCGGGAATCACCGCGCAGGATGTTGACTTTATCGTATTCGCCACATTATCTCCCGATTATTATTTTCCCGGCTGCGGGGTATTGGTGCAACGTGCCCTGAAGATGAAGGAGATCGGGGCGCTGGACGTGCGCAACCAGTGCAGTGGTTTCGTGTATGCCTTATCGGTAGCCGACCAGTTTATCCGCACAGGAACCTATAAAAATATTTTAGTAATAGGCAGTGAGAAACATTCCTTCGGGCTGGACCTTACCACCCGCGGCAGGAATGTATCCGTGATCTTTGGTGATGGCGCCGGTGCGGTTATCCTGCAACCCACTACAGAAGAAGGCCGCGGGATATTAAGCACCCATCTGCACAGTGATGGCGAAAGCGCAGAGATCCTGGCTATGTATAACCCTGGTACCCATGCCAACCATTGGGGTCATCATGCCGACTTTAACGATGCGCCGGTGGCAGACATGTTCATGAGTCATGCCATGATCGACAATGCGCAGAATTTCCCCTTTATGGACGGACCGGCAGTATTCAAAAAAGCCATTGTCAAATTCCCGGAAGTAATCATGGAAGCGTTGGAAGCCAGTAAACTCAAACCATCCGATATCAATATGCTGATACCGCACCAGGCAAACCTGCGCATAGCACAGTTCGTGCAGCAGAAACTCGGACTGGGTGATGACCAGGTGTACAATAATATCCAGCAGTATGGAAATACCACAGCGGCATCGGTGCCCATTGCCCTTTGTGAGGCCTGGGAAAAAGGAAAAATCAAGGAAGGCGACCTGGTATGCCTGGCTGCCTTCGGCAGTGGTTTCACCTGGGCCAGTGCACTGTTGAGATGGTAGGATTTTAACCTGTTTTAGCCGGATATTCACTTACGGCTGGTAATTTATTAGGATAAGGTTAATTTAAGGTCTGTTTTACACTTAAAACGACCGATATGAAGGTTCTGCATTTTACCATCCCGGTACCGGGCGAAAGAAATATCATAGTGCAGCGGGATAAAATGCCTTATATGTATCCGCACCTGCACCGCCATGATGAAATGCAGCTCACCTGGATTATCAAAGGGGAAGGCACACTGGTAGTGGAAAATAATATGCACCCGTTCCGGTCCAACGAGATCTATTGCATCGGCGCCAACCAGCCCCATGTATTTAAGAATGAACCCGATTATTTTTCCGGTGACCTGGAGGTGGAAGCGCTGACGATCTTCTTCAATCCGAATGGAAAACTCCGGCACCTTTTTGAACTGGCAGAAACCAGGCAGATCAGGAGTTTCCTCCACAAGCACCGGACGGGTTTCATGTTACCCGAAGAAACTGTTGAAGAGATCAGCGGTCAGATATCACTGATAGAAGAACAGGGCGGGGTTGAACAGCTAATTTCCTTCCTGGATATGCTCAGGAAATTCTCTGCCTTCACCAACCTGAAAGAACTTTCGGGCATATCGGAAATGGCAGGATTCAGCGAGCATGAAGGGATTCGGCTGGGGAATATTTACAACTATATCCTGGGCAATTATGCCCGGCAAATCACCCTGGAGGACGTTGCCCGGCAGGCGCATATGACTCCGCAGGCGTTCTGTCGATATTTCAAAAAAAGGACCCGGCATACATTTGTATCCTTCCTGAATGAAGTGCGCATCAATGAAGCCTGCAAGAAATTGACGGACGGAACATTTGACAGTATTTCCGCCATTGCCTACAACTGCGGATTCAACAGCATCACCAATTTCAACCGGGTGTTTAAGTCCGTGGTAGGAAAATCACCCAGCGAATATGTGGAGGAGTATTTCCTGCATACGTATGAGGCAGCGAGTTAGGGAATTCCGCTCCAAAAAAACATTGCCTTCACAACAGGTAATGCCGGGTAAAACAAACACGAACAACTAATATATATCTGGCTTATAGTGGTTATTCAGACCCGGAATAAGGTGACCTGCTTCCGTGGAATTTCCAATAAAGAGACAGTTTTCACGCATCATTTTATCTGCAAAAAACACCAGTTGGTGTAAAATGTCTTCCAGGCATTGAATCCCAGCCCCTGTTTACCGATGGGGAAAATAATGGAGGAAGCGGAATTCGGAATGGAATTGCCTAAATAATAGGCTGCCCTTTTATCCCGGCTCTCACTTACTACCTTTCGATAACTCAGTTTCCTGTCCTTATCGACCAATGCCTCCACCAGTGCCAGGTCGCCGGCGCTTTTCGTTGCAACTGTCTTTTCACCTTCAGACCGGTCCACATTGGTTTCATTATCATTGTAAACAATAACGATTTCATTCCCGATAACTGAGCTAATCACCCCTGAGGAAGAAACAGAAACGGAGGGCGATTGTACCAGCTTAATAGTTCCAGAGCCACTACCCGCGGAACTGGATAAAACCATTTTCCTTGGAATGGCCACATGCTCAAATGTTTTGTTGTTCATATCAGGAAAAAAAAGAAGCACCGGACCAACGTTCAGGGTGGAAGTAGTCACCGTCTTTGTCTCGTTTCGCATGTTGGGCACCGATTGAGAGATTTTTACGTCAACATGCTCCGGACTGCCGGAAATGGCAATGGATCCATTTTCCAGTTCCATCAGTGGAAATTCCGCTCTGTATAATCACTATTTTCCGTCAATAATTGATCACAGAAATCAATGCAGACAAAATCGCTGCCATTAGAGAATTGATTCGAAATTTGTACCTGACTAATAGTGGTCATTCAGGCCCGGAATAAGGTGGTCAGCTTCAGTGGAATTTCCACCCTATTCCCCCATCTTGATATCCGCATACTGCCAGGCCTGCTCAAATTCCTGCTGAACTTGCTTCGCTTCGGGATGCTTGTTCTGCAGGGCTAATGACCGTTGCAGTCCGGCTAAGGCCCAGCCGTTTTTCCTCCATTGCTTCAAATCCTGCCGGTACACTTTTTCGGCCGCAGCATATTGTCCAGATTGTAATAAGGTGGCGCCCAGTTGATGGCGGACAGAGAAAAACCAGTCCGGCGGCTCATTATAGTTCAGGCCATCTTCCAACGCAACGGCCCGCTCCAGCAGCGCAATGGCGGTGTCTAACCGGCCCTGCCTGCCCGCAAGGTTGGCTGCCAGGGAATGCCGCGCAATCTGCACCAGGTCCGCCACGGTATTGATATTCCAGATTGACAGCTTTTCCAGGCTGCTGTCGGTAGAAATAATTTCCAATGCCGCCAGTTCCTTTTGCGCATTTGCCAGGTCATTCTTACCCGCAAATGCAGTACCCCTGGCGTAATGCCAGATCGCTTTAGGATAAGGCAGATGGTTGGGCGGACTGGGAAGCGACAAAATGGTATCATACATACCAAGCTTCGTTGCAATGTAGTAGGGTATGGAATAATAATGCTGCAGGGTGCCCCATCCCGGCATTTGCATGATCTCTGCAGAGGTATTGTGCTGCAGTTTCCGGGCTGCCATCCAGGCCAGGGCTGAATTCCCTTCCAGCGTGGCCGTCGCCGCCAGGAAATGATAGTTGTGCGGATAATATGCCAGCGGATAAGCGCCCTGTGCATGACAGGCAGTAATATAGGAACTGTCCACCTCCACCGCCTTGAGATTGGACAAAGTGCCCTGGTGGTAGTCGCCCGTATTGATGTAAATATGAGAAGGCATATGTACCAGGTGCCCCGATCCCGGCACCATCGTCAACAGCAATGCTGCACTGGGAAGCGCTTTCTCCGGACTGGCAGATGCTTCCAGCGCATGAATATAAAAATGATGCGCGCCGGGATGACTGGGATGCAGTTTCATTAAATGTTCCAGCACTGCCAGTATTTCACCGGTCCAGGGCTTGGGCGCCTTGCTGCCCTTTTCATACAGATCCCAGGGATGCAGGTCCATCATAGCCTCCGCATACAGCGCCCCGATATCAGGATTGTTGGGATATTGGTCAAACACTTTTTTCATGGCATTGGCATAGGCAATATCCAGCGGCGAACGGTCTGCGGGCGGCTGTTCCGAATATCTTTGCCCCAGGGCTTCGATCAGCGCAGCTTCTGCCGGCGTGGCATTTTTAGCCAGTGCGCGCGCCCGGGTAACGGCCTCGTATGCCCGCTGAAAATTATCCTCCTCCATACCTGCATTGTAGTTGGGACCCAGCACAAATGCATAGCCCCAATATGCCATGGCACAGGAAGAATCAATCCGCATGGCTTCATAAAAGGAACGGGCGGCTTCAGCATGGTTGAACCCATAAGCCAGCATCAGTCCCTGGTTGAAATACTCCTGCGCTTCCTTATTGTTGGTGGTGATCCTGAAATGTATTCCTTCCAGTCCAGCCAGCCGGGGCGCTTTTTTGCCGGATGAATACCAGTCCTTATCATGGGTGGGTGGCGGGGAGCAGCTTATGGATTTCCTTTGGGCGGGTTCGTCCAACAGCCCCTCCTTTGTTCCCGCGCTGTTATTACAGCTATAGAGCAGGAAGCAATAGAGCAGTAACAGTTGAACCTGTTTCATAATGTTGGTTTTCTACTGGACAATCCATTCGTGAATACCCGCCGAATGTTCTTCCGGCAGTTGCACTTCCAGTCGCAATGCCCTGGTAAGCACCGGTTTGAACCTAACCATATTATACCTGTCTTTACTGATGGCATCAGAAGCAATCACCTCTACAGGCACCCATCTTCCCTTCTCAAGATAATAAATTTTATAATATGTCGGAATTCTGCAGCCACCAAAAGGCGCATCATCAAACCAGTAAACTTTTGATTCACTTACCATGTAGTCCTGGTCAAAATCATACTGAACCCATTCCAGGGTATTCTGTTTAGGCCACCAGTGCAGGTAAACAGAATTGTGATCCTGCGCATCCGCGGGTTCATACTGGTCGTTGAGTCCGCGCAGCATCCTGGGGTTGGACTGCGAAGAGCTGACCTTACTTTTTGATGCGATGGTGGGCGAGGGTTTGGGGCGGACAGACGATTCGTTGTAGGGAATCCAGACCTGCATTTCACCGGCACCGCGGTTATTCCAGGAATAATATGGAATTGCCTTCACGGTTTGTGCTGTTTTCAACAAGGCTTCTGAATTCAACTGCCTTTTGGTGGAAATACCTTTGGCAGTTAACACCATCACGCCATTCAGCAGACCAGGTTCATAGCCGGAAACAAAATCAGCCTGGCGGTCCACCATGATATTGTTGACCGCACTATCGAGGTTATCAGCACCTTCCAGGCAATACACCAAGGGCCCCCGCTGCAAGGCAAAACGATTTAGGTCGTCCTTTACTTTTTGATTGGCGAGCACTTTTTCAATTTCCATCGGCAGCTCCAACTCAAGTTTATCACCCTTGCTCCAACTGCGGCTGATCACGGCATAACCCTTCTCCATCAGGTATTTCACCGGCTTCCCATTCAGTCGTATGTTAACGGGCTTTCTTTCCTGGTCGAGGAATTGGTACAAACTACCGGGAACGGCTTCCTGCCTGGCCCAGCCGGGAATCCTGAGGTGTATGGTGAAAGCTGATTTTTTATCGGGATCAACTTTTAAAACCACTTTCCCCTTCCAGGGATATTCTGTTTCCTGGCCGACAGACAGTTTTCCAGCCGGCATATCGATCTGCGATGCACTGGCTACATAAAGATTCACATAAAGATGGTTATCCCGCTGCGCATATACATAACCGGGAATTGACGGCATGAACCGCGTCATGTTAGAAATGCAACAGGCACAGCCAAACCAGGCACTGCGCTGGTGCTGTCCCATGGATGCCAGCGGGTTGGGATAAAAGAAACGGTCACCACTCAACGAAACCCCTGAAAGCAGGCCATTGTAGAGGATGCGTTCCAGCACATCAATATAGCGGGCATCGCCGTTCATGAGGAACATGCGGCTGTTCCAGTATACATTGGCAATGGAGGCACAGGTCTCCGCATAGGCCGACATATTCGGCAACTGGTAAGCCGCGCCAAAAGCTTCCCCATTTCCCGTAGCACCAATGCCGCCGGTCAGGTATAATTTATGTTCCACCACATCCTGCCAGATATCGTTGATGGCACGGATATATGCTTTGTTCCCTGTTAATGCCGCCACATCAGCCATGCCGGTATACATATACGCTGCGCGCACGGCATGGCCTACCGCTTCATGCTGATCGGTTACCATTTTGTGCGACTGGCTGTATTCGGCTCCCCTGATCCGGCCATTGCCCCTGATATCCAGGAAGAACTTTGCCAGGTCGAGGTATTCCTTCTTACCGGTTACCCTGTACATGCGCGCCAGTCCCATTTCCACCACCTGGTGTCCCGGAAAATAGGCGGCTTTACCCGGACCGAAATCTTTCACCAGCAGGTCGGCATTTTTGATGGCAATATCGAGGAAGGATTTTTTTCCGGTTGCCAGGTAATGTGCCACAGCGGCTTCGAACAGGTGCCCCGAGTTATACAATTCGTGACTAAGATCGGGATCATTTTCCCAGCGCTTCGGACTGATCCAGGGATGCAGGGTATCAGGCTTCATGGTCCGGAAAGTATAGAGGTAACCATCAGGCTCCTGTGCATCACCGATGATGGCGATCAGTGTATCGAGGGTTTTATCCAGCGCCGGATCAGGTTTTGTTTGCAATGAATAGGAAGCCCCTTCAATCAGTTTGTACAGGTCGGTATCATCAAACGGGTATTCGGTGATTTTTCCAACGGGCATCTTACCTGCTGCCTTCAGGAAATTATCAATGCGCCCGGTTTCCCTGCATTTCTGCAAGGTGTAGGGGATGGTAACGCTGGCATTCACTTCCATCTTGGGCGCCCAGAACCCATCGTTGAAATGCACCTGGGTAAATGGTACCGGCCTGATCGGATAATCGCCCTTAACGGATTGTGCATGCAGCCCGGTAGCCATTACTGCACAGGCTAATATCGATGCAATTGAACGGATTCTCATGTTTACTAAATTTAAAACGGCTAAAATTATTTTAAATGTATGCATGACATTTATAAATAAGTGAACACAAATTGACTGTTGCTGCACATATTTTCTCCTTCCCTTCCTGTACGTCCGGATTTGTTTGTAAATTAAGTGTCGTAACCGAAATTAAAACGATCAATATGTCAAGTCAACGCCGGAATTTTCTCCGTAATACGGGTGGACTGTTATTGGGCACCACACTTTTGCCTGTTTTCACTGAGGATTTGCTAGCTGCTGTTCCTGCAACAACCGCCCCTTCCGACCAGTTAACTTTTGGACTGATTGGCGTTAATGGAATGGGATGGAGCAACCTGCAGGCCTTGCTGAAGATACCAGGAACGAGATGCGTGGCACTCTGTGATGTAGATGAAAATGTTCTCAGGCGCAGGGCGGCAGAGCTGGAAAAAATCAATATGCCGGTAAAGACTTATTCAGACTACCGCCAGTTGCTGGATAACAAAGAGGTGCAGGCAGTGATTATTGGCACTCCCGACCACTGGCATTGCCTAATGATGACTGATGCCTGCGCGGCAGGAAAATATGTGTATGTGGAAAAACCATGCGGTAACTCCGTGGAAGAATGCGCTGTGATGGAAGCTGCCCAGCAACGATATAAAAGCATTGTACAGGTTGGTCAGTGGCAACGGAGCGCCCCGCATTTCAGGGATGCCATCGATTTTGTACACAGCGGAAAACTGGGCAATATCCGCACGGTAAAATCCTGGGCCTATATGGGCTGGATGAAACCGGTTCCCATTAAACCGGATGGCACACCGCCTCCCGGTGTGGACTATACGAAGTGGCTGGGACCGGCCACCAGCAGGCCTTTCAATAGCAACCGTTTCCATTTCAATTTCCGATGGTTCTGGGATTATGCAGGCGGGCTGATGACAGACTGGGGTGTTCACATGATCGACTATGCGCTGCTCGGCATGAAGGCAGGATTTCCCAACAGGGTTCTGGCTTCTGGCGGCAAAATGGCCTACCCGGATGATGCCTCCGAAACACCGGATACGCTTACCGCCGTATTTGAATATGACAAATTCAATATGGTATGGGAACATGCCACCGGTATTGATCTCGGTCCATACGGACTCACCCATGGGACTGCTTTTATCGGTAATAACGGAACACTGGTACTGAACCGTGAAGGCTGGTATGTAACACCAGAGAAGGGAAAGATGGAAGCCGTTGAACTGCAGAAAGACCAGGGAACGGCATTGGTAAGGCATATGCAGAATTTTGTGGATGCCATCAAAGCCGGATCACCCGATGGTTTGCACACCCCCATACAGGAAGCATCGCTCACCGCACAGGTTTGCCAGTTGGGAAATATTGCTTTCCGCACCCGGGAAAAACTGACCTGGAATCATGCTAAAAAATCATTCGATTCCGCTGCGGCGAACAAATTACTCAAAGCGCAATACCACAATAATTACAAGCTTCCCCGGATTGGATAATATCCGGTTAGCTGCCGTCGATATCAGGCAAGGCAGCCAGTCGCGCCTTGTTACAGGATTCACTAACTTCCGTCTCCTGTAACAATTCAGCTTATGAGTCACACCAATTTTAAACCGACCCTGCGATTGCTCGACGCCACAATGATTGTGGCAGGTTCCATGATCGGCTCGGGTATATTTATCGTAAGTGCAGATATCACCCGAAATGTAGGAAGTGCCGGCTGGCTGATAGCAGTATGGCTGATAACCGGATTCATGACCATTACTGCCGCACTGAGTTATGGCGAACTAAGCGCCATGTTCCCCAAAGCCGGCGGACAATATGTGTATCTGAAAGAAGCCTATAATCCACTTGTCGGATTCCTGTATGGCTGGAGTTTTTTTTCTGTCATACAAACCGCCACCATTGCAGCAGTTGCCGTTGCCTTTGCAAAGTTTGCCGCATATATCTTTCCTTCCATCAGCGAAGACAAAGTAGCTGTTGACCTTGGAATACTGGCCATCTCCCCTGCCCAACTGATATCCATACTGGTCATAGTCATACTAACCTATATCAATACACGAGGAATAAAAAGCGGGAAAACAATCCAGACAACATTTACCCTCACCAAGCTTTTGAGTTTATTCGGGCTGATCCTGTTCGGGATACTGGCTTTCCGTCAGGATCTGTGGAATTCAACCTGGACAAATGCCTGGTCTCTCCAATCCCGCACCCCATCAGGCGTTCTGGGCGAGTACACCACTTTTGCCGCCCTGGGTGCAATCGCCGCTGCCATGGTGGGATCCATCTTCAGCAGTGATTCCTGGAACAACGTAACCTTTATCGCCGGTGAAATCAAAAACCCACAACGCAATATAGGACTCAGTCTTTTTCTTGGCACCCTGATCGTAACCGTTATATACGTACTCACCAACCTGGTGTATTTGTCCGTGTTGCCACTGAACGAAATTGCCGGCGCCGAGAAAGACAGGGTGGGCGTAACTGCAGCACAGGTCATCTTCGGCGGGGCAGGCACCCTCATCATTGCACTGATGATAATGGTCAGCACCTTCGGCTGCAATAACGGCCTCATTCTGGCTGGGGCCCGGGTTTATTATACAATGGCGAAGGATGGGCTTTTCTTTAAAAAAGCAGGTTCGTTGAACAACAACGATGTACCGGGTTATGCGCTCTGGTTTCAATGTGTTTTTGCCTGTGCCTGGAGCCTCAGTGGCAAATATGGCCAGCTGCTGGATATGATCTCCTTTGTGGTAGTTGGATTCTATATGCTTACCATCGCAGGCATCTTCATCCTGCGTAAACAAAGGCCTGATGCTGACAGGCCCTATAAGGCATTTGGCTACCCCTTACTTCCCGTAATCTACATATTGATGGGACTCAGCTTCTGCATTCTGCTGATCATCTTCAAGCCGGAATTTACCTGGCCGGGACTCATCATTACCCTTCTCGGCATCCCGATTTACTATGGAATCCGGAAACGCGTCTGACGTGCGTCTGACGTACGTCAGACGCACGTCAGACGCGTGGGGGGGTTAAACAATGGCATCCCTCGTATAAACGCCGTTTATTTTCCTCATTAAATTCAATGGATTGCTGTTCTGCAGGGCGGGCGGCAGGTGTTCGGCAGGACAATCCTGCCAGCATACCGGCCGCAGGAACCGATGCATGGCATCAGAACCTACCGAAGTAGATCGCGCATCAGTGGTAGCCGGGAATGGTCCGCCGTGTACCATGGCATGACATACTTCCACACCTGTTGGCACCTGGTTAAAAATGATGCGGCCAACTCTTCCGATCAAGGACTGAACATGCGCACCGAAGGCCTCCAAATCAAATGCATCTCCAAATACTGATCCGGTCAGTTGGCCATGTATGGTACCAATCGCCTGCAGCATTTCAGCCGGACTGGCACAGGTTACCAACAGTGATGCAGGACCGAAAATTTCTTCCTGCAGGTCCGGATTCTGCATAAAATCCGCAGCGCTCACCTGCAGTAAAGCCGGAGTGCCCTGGAATTCACCTGAAGCATTTGCCCCTTCGGTCAGCACCTTTACACCGCTGATTGATTTTACTTTTTCCTTATTGAAATAAAAACTGTCGCAGATGGTTTTGTTCAGCATGGTGCCCCCGGGAACCGCAGCCAGCGCCTTTCCCAGCTCATCCGCAAAGAAGCTTGTATGCTCATCTTCCACCACAAAGAGTAATCCGGGATTAGTACAGAATTGTCCCACACCCAGTGATATGGATGCGGCCAGTTGCTGGGCAAGCACTGTGGGACCAGAGGCAATTTTTCCCGGCAACAACAGCACCGGATTGATGCTGCTCATCTCTGCGTAAACCGGAACAGGAACGGCACGCTCATTATTTGCTGCCCGGAATAAAGACATACCTGCACGGAATGAACCGGTAAATCCGATCGCTTTAATTCCGGGATGCCTGGCAAGATATTGTCCCAGCGTAACACCTTCCCCCACCAGGGAGGAAAATACTCCATCGGGCATACCTGCGCGTGCGGCCGCTCGCTGCACCGCACCGGAAACCAATTCATTGGTCCCGAGGTGCGAAGTATGCGCCTTCACAATAACAGGGCATCCCGCTGCGAGTGCAGAGGCAGTATCTCCCCCTGCTGTTGAAAACGCAAACGGAAAATTACTTGCCGCGAAAACAGCCACCGGACCAATGGCCACCTGCATCTTGCGAAGGTCGGCCCGGGGCAGTGGTTTTCGGTCAGGCATGGCCGTATCAATCACAACTCCGGCCCAGCTTCCTTCCCGCAATACTGTAGCGAAGAGTTTCAACTGGTTCACAGTCCGGTCTTTTTCACCATTCAGCCTGCCCAACGGCAAACCTGTTTCCATATTTGCACGGGCTACCAGCACCTCGCCAATGGCAGCAATCTCTTCGGCTATTGCTTCCAGGAAACCGGCCCTTGCATTAGCGGGGAGAACACTGAACGCAGAAAAGGCCTGCCCCGCCTTGTTGATGGCCAATTCTATTTCCTCCTCACTGGCCACAGAAAAAGCTTCCGGCAACTGCCTGCCTGAAACAGTACTGAAAGCAAATAATTTCTTCGGTTGTTCCCCGGCCTTATCCAGACCGATCACACTAAGCCCATTCAGCATTTGAAAAATTTTGAAGATTAAGATAGTCCGGCAATTCAGGCCGGGTGGCCAGGGCATCATCGATCACCTTCTGCACCGCAGCCCTTTCTGCCCCTTCCAGCACCAGGCGTGGCGCTCTTACATATTCAGTACCAATCCCTGTAGCTTTCGCCGCCAGTTTGATATACTGCACCAGTTTGGGATGGATGTCCAGTTCACACAGGGGCAAAAACCACCGGTTTATCGCTACCGCATCATCAATGCGGCCTGCCTTTACCAGCCGGTAGATCGCAACCGTTTCACGCGGGAATGCATCCACCAGTCCGGCTACCCATCCGTGTGCACCCAGCAACAGGCTTTCCAGTGCAATAGGGTCAACTCCGGTCAGTACTTTGTACCGCTCACCAAATCGGTTAAGCATCCTGGTTACATTCATTGTGTTACGGGTGGATTCCTTTACCGCCTGTATATTCTGGTTGTCAAGCATCTGCTCAAACATATCCAGGGTAATTTCAATCTTGTAATCAACCGGGTTATTATACAGCAGGATTGGCAGGGAAGTGCTTTCTGCCACCGCTTTAAAGAAAGCAACAGTTTCCCTTTCATCTGCCTTATAGCGCATCGGCGGCAGCAGCATTAAACCATCCGCACCATTGGCTTCTGCTTCACGGGCAAGTGCAACAGCCACTTTTGTGCTTTGTTCCGCAATATTCACTATCACCGGAAGTGCAGAAGGAACAATTCCTTTTGAATAAACCAGGAGATCCCTTTTTTCCTCGCTGAGAAGGGTGCTCGTTTCACCGAGTGAGCCACCAATGATGATACCATCCACGCCGGCACTCACCTGTGCATCAACGTTGGTCTTATACATTTCAAAATCCACCCTGTCATTCTTATCAAAAGGTGTCAGCAGCGCGGGATATACTCCGTGCCAGTTAATATTTGCCATAAATTTTCTGTTAGTTCAAAATTGATAGTCAAAATTACTTCCTGCCGGCTGCCAATGCTATCCGGCAATTAATACATTGTTTACCGATTTTAACAAGTTAATCAATTCCTTATTTCACCGGGATAAAAGCGCCAGCTGGTTGAAAAATTCTGCCGGGGTGGCCGGTTTGTCAGGATCTGCCGGATCATTTCAACGGGCATCTGGTTTTGCTGCAGGATGGCATCATGGTATTGCTTATAACTCATCTTGCCGCTGTCAACCAGTTCTTTTTTAAGTGCGTAAAACTGCAGGCCACCGATCATGTAGGCAAGCTGGTACAACGGACCGTAATTTCCCTGGAAAGACCTTCTCACCTCTCCCTCCGCATTAGCGCGCTCATGGCCTACACGATCCACCAGGAAATCAATACACTGCTGCGGCGTCCATTTTCCGAGATGGTAATTGAGCGAGAAAATAATCCGGGCGCAACGGTGCATTCGCCAGAACAGCATACCGATCCTGTCTTCAGGTCCGCGCGGGAAGCCCATATCCCAGAGGATCATCTCCCAGTACAAGGACCATCCTTCGATCCAGAAAGGAGTATAAAAATTTCGATAGGCCCGGTAGCGATCATTCTGGTACATCTGCAGGTGGTGTCCAGCAATCAGTTCATGATGAACTGTGGCGCGTGAAAAATGCGGATTGTTTCCCCGCATACTCATTAACTTGTCCGGCTCCGCCATCGTATTGGTTGGATAGGAAATGATAATACTTTCACCTCCCAGGAAAAAAGGATTGACCAACTGCTGCCTGGGCGACATCATGTTCATGCGCCAGGTTTCTTCTGCAATGGGCGGAATCGTAACCAGGTCTCTTTTCTTAATGAAATCTACACTTTGGTTATAAAGGTCCAGGATCATCTCCGGTTGTTTACCCTCAGGCACATAGGTATTTTTAACCTTCTCCATAGCAGCTTTCCAGTCCGTTCCAAAACCCATTTCCCTGGTCGCTTTCAGCAACTCCTTATCACACCAGGCAAATTCCTGTTCTGCAATGCGAATCAGCTCTTCTGCCGTGTAAGGAATATATTCCAACTCAAGTTGTTTCTTTAATTCAACAGCACCGATCGGTCGTCCGATGATACCACTGCCATCATCAGCCGAAGAGGAATTTTTTCTTGCCCTTGCCAGCATGGAATCACTGTATACATTCAGCAGGCTGTCCATCCCCTTATATGGCGCTTCCATCCACCAGGTGAACTGCGGGTCATAACCGTAATAAAAATCATGAATGCTTTTAAGCGCATCACGGACATCCTTTACCCTTCTTTGTGCAGCATAAGCAGTTACCAGGTTGATCTGCTGGTCCGTTTCCAGCTTTTTGATCTGTTGCTTCAGTTCCGTCTGCCAGCCATGCATTTCCTTTGCCAACTCTGCTGCCGGCAATACTGCACCGCGGCGACGTTTCTTTTCATACCTAAAAACCTCCTCCGCAAATGGGCTATAGCCCTTCGAAGCAACAGCAGTTACAGCTTCCTCTTCCAGCAAACGCAGATCATTCTGCAGGTTCCTGCTGAACAATACATAATCAACCTTACCATCGAGCCCCAGCTTATCAAAATTGAATTGCTGCAATCGCAATGAATACTGCCGGTCAAGGAGTTTCAGTCTTTCGGTACGTTCTGGTGATGTTTCGAGCATGTAAAATCTGTCGAGGCTTCCCCGGTCTGCATTGTACTGGATGATTGTATTGGTGAGTTCCGATGCCTGCAGGGAAATTTCATGACCTGTATTAACCTGGGCATTCATTAGTGCCGGCGCAAAAAGCAGGAACGGTGCCCACAGCATTGCCATACAGGAATCGAATCGTTTTATCATTTACTTGAGCTTTTATAGTATAAAAATAAAGGACCCGCCTGAATAGCGGGCCCCATTCTTTTATTGGACATCTCACCAGACAGGTGTATTGTCTCTTTTACACTTTATATGCATTTTGCATTACACACACTTCAGAGGATAAAAATCGGAAAGGATTCACCAATTCCGGATGATATTGATTCGTTCAGGAAAGCTAACTTCGGAGAACTAAAGGCAAGGAATGAAAAAGACATTTTTCTGTATTGATGCGCATACCTGCGGCAACCCGGTGAGGCTGGTGGCAGGTGGCGGACCCGTATTGCAGGGAAACACCATGAGTGAAAAACGCCAGCACTTCCTGAAGGAATACGACTGGATCCGGAAGGGACTGATGTTTGAACCCAGGGGGCATGACATGATGAGTGGTTCCATTTTATATGCACCTCATGATCCGGACAATGATGTGGCTGTGTTGTTTATTGAAACCAGTGGTTGCCTGCCCATGTGCGGACATGGAACCATTGGCACCATCACCATTGCGGTGGAAGAAGGATTAATAATTCCAAAACAACCTGGCCGCATCAGGATGGAAGCACCGGCGGGACTGGTTGATATTGAATACAAACAGGAAGGCGGCAAAGTAAAATCTGTAAAACTGACCAATGTGCCGGCCTACCTGGCTGCTACTGAACTGACGGCAGTCTGTCCTGAACTGGGTGAACTGGTTTTCGATGTGTCTTATGGCGGTAATTTTTATGCAATTGTGGATGTGCAGAAAAATTTTGCCGGACTGGAACACTATTCCGCCGACAAACTGATTGCCTGGGCACGTGAATTACGGCAACGCATCAACGAAAAATACGAATTCGTTCATCCGGAGAATCCGACCATCAACGGATGCTCACATATTTTGTGGACAGGGGCTGTGCTGGATCCGGCTTCAACAGCGCGGAATGCGGTTTTTTATGGCGACAAGGCCATCGACCGCAGTCCCTGCGGCACCGGCACATCAGCCCGTATGGCACAGTGGTACACGAAAGGCAAACTAAAAAAAGGTGACCGCTTCATTCATGAAAGCATTATCGGATCCACCTTTACCGGCACTATTGAAGAAGAAACCACCGTAGCCGGGAATCCGGCCATTCGCCCGGGCATCGAAGGATGGGCACGCATTTACGGATACAATACCATTTCCATTGACCCATCTGATGACCCGTATGCGTATGGGTTTCAGGTGTTGTGAAAGGTGTCTGACATGTGGTGAAAGGCGTCTGACGGGATTCAGGCGTCTGACGTTTAGCATTATTGGAAACCGTGGATCCAAACGTCAGACGCCTGAATCCCGTCAGACGCCTTTCCACCCAAAAAACACAACATGAAAAAAACACTCATCACCCTTGCAATAGCGACCATCAGCAACCTTGGCATGGCGCAAAATTATATCCCGGTAAAAAATGACCCGAGGCTGAAGGTTAAACCTGCGGCCCCCATCAGGGCCTGGGCTTTTGACCTGAAAGACGTGAAACTGCTCGAAGGCAGCCCTTTCAAAAAAGCCATGGACAAGGATGCCGGTTATCTCCTCTTCCTCGAGCCAGACCGGCTGCTGCATCATTTCTACGAGAATGCGAAACTTCCCCCAAAAGCGCCCGTTTACGGCGGCTGGGAATCAGAAGGACTATCGGGTCACACCCTCGGTCACTACCTTTCTGCCATCAGCCTGATGTATGCTTCCACAGGAAACATCGAATTCAAAAAGCGCTTAGACTATATAGTTAGTGAACTCTCCCGCTGCCAGCAGGCCCGCGGAACGGGGTTTGTCGGCGCCATGCCCGGCGAAGACAGCGCATGGGCAAGGGTCTCCAGGGGCGAAATAAAATCCGGCGGCTTTGATCTCAACGGGCTCTGGGCACCCTGGTATGTGGTGCACAAACTGATGGCCGGATTGCTGGATGGTTACCTGTACACCGGCAACAAGCAGGCAATTAACATAGCAGAGGGCCTGAGCGACTGGACCGGCAACCTGCTTAAGGAACTCAACGAAGAGCAGATTCAGAAAATGCTGCGCTGCGAATACGGTGGCATGAACGATGCGCTGGCACAGTTGTACGCCATCACCGGAAATAAAAAACACCTCGAACGTTCCTATTTATTTTTCGATGATTTCGTAATGAAACCATTGTCACAGGAAATAGATCCGATGCCCGGAAAACACAGCAATACCAATGTTCCCAAGGCCATCGGAAGCGCTTCCCAGTACACGCTTACCGGCAACCAACGCGAAAAAACCATCGCTTCCTTTTTCTGGAAAACCATGGTTCATAACCATAGCTATGTAATCGGCGGAAACAGCAACTACGAATACTGCGGGGAGCCCCGCAAACTAAATGAACGCCTCAGCGATAATACCTGCGAAACCTGCAATACTTATAACATGCTCAAACTGACCAGGCAGTTATATAGCTGGCAGCCCACAGCAGAACTGGGCGATTTCTATGAGCGTGCACTCTACAACCATATCCTCGCTTCGCAAAACCCGGAAAACGGTATGATGACCTATTTCGTTCCGCTGCGGATGGGCACTAAAAAACAATTCTCTGATTCCCTTAACACTTTCACCTGTTGTGTTGGCAGCGGCATGGAAAATCACAGCAAATACGGCGAAGGAATTTATTACAACGGCACTGACGGCAGCCTGTATATAAACCTTTTCATTCCTTCTGTTTTGCAATGGAAAGAAAAGAACATCACCATAAAACAGGAAACAAATTTCCCCGAATCAGATGAGATAAGGTTCACCATCTCTGCAAAAAAACCAGCCAGCTTTCCGATCAGAATCCGCCAACCATATTGGGCATCCACCGCCATCATCAACGTCAACGGAAAAATCAAAACAGTGCAAGCCGATAAAGACGGCTTCCTGGTGCTGGATCAAACCTGGAAAAACAATGACCGGATCAATCTCTTACTGTCCAAAAAACTGCACACCCAGAGCATGCCCGATAATCCCAACCGCATTGCTGTGCTGTATGGGCCGCTGGTGCTCGCAGGCCGGCTCGGCGAGCAAATGCCGGATCCCGTTTTCGGAACCCCTGTCCTGTTGACCGATGATAAAAATGTCAACAACTGGATCAGTCCGGTCGCCAACCAACCCCTCACCTTCGAAATGAAAGGCGTCGGCAAACCATCCGATGTGCAGCTCATTCCATTTTACCAGATGTACAAGGAGTACTACAGTGTGTACTGGGATTTTTTCACCCATGCTGACTGGTCCAACCGCCAGGCAGCGTATGAAGCGGAAAAGAAAAGGCAGGGAGAAATCGCAGCCCGTACTATTGACTTCTTCCGGATCGGCGAAATGCAGCCGGAACGCGACCACAACCTGAAAGCAAGCGAAAAAAGCTATGTCAGCGATGCCATCGGCGTGAATGGCAGGGAAGTACGTGCAGGAGGATATTTCTCCTTCGAAATAAATGTTGACCCCACTCTTAACAACAATCTTCTATTCACCTACCTGGGTGATGACAAAGACCGGAAATTTGACATCCTTGCTGAAGGCAAACTGGTCAAAACGGAAGAACTCACCGGCGGGCCAACAGGAAAATTCTATGATCGCGAATACGAACTTCCCAAAGAGTTAATCGGCGATAAAAGCCGGATCACGATCCGCATCGAATCGAACCATGGCAGAACCGCCGGCCGGATCTTTGGCGTAAGGACCATTAAGGGAACCGAAAGGCCAAAGGAACAACATCCGCAGGCACTATCGTCTCAGGGCGATAGCGTGCTGCTTTTCTCCTACTTCAAGGGTAACGGGGAAGACGGGCTGCACCTGGCTTACAGCGAAGATGCGCTCCACTGGAAGGCACTTAAAAATGATCAGTCCTTCCTCAGTCCAACCGTTGCCAAAGACAAACTGATGCGCGACCCCTGCATCACCCGAGGTCCGGATGGATTGTTTCACATGGTCTGGACCGTTAGCTGGAACGACAGGGGAATCGGCTATGCCAGCTCCAAAGACCTGGTGAACTGGTCGGAGCAGGTATTCATTCCCGTTATGTCGCATGAGCCCGGAGCACTCAATTGCTGGGCCCCGGAAATCACCTATGACCCAAAGGCAAAACAATTCATGATCTACTGGTCCACCACCATACCAGGCCGCTTCCCGAAAACCGAGGCCCTGGGCGATGAAAAATATAACCACCGCCTGTATTACACTACCACCAGGGATTTTAAAACATACAGCGCCACCAGGCTGCTGTACGACAAGGGCTTCAATGTCATCGATGCAAGCATTGTCCGCAACGGAGAACAATATATCATGTTCCTGAAGGACGAAACGCTCAAACCAAGTCCGCAGAAAAATATCAGGATCGCCACCAGCAGGAAACTCAAAAAAGATTATTCCTCACCAGGTCCTGCCATTACCGGAAACTACTGGGCAGAAGGCCCTACTGCCATCCGTTTCAACCACAAATGGTGGCTGTACTTCGACAAATATACCCAGCACCAGTATGGCGCGCTGCAGTCCGCTGACCTGCAGCAATGGACTGATATTTCCAGCCAGGTGAAATTCCCGGAAGGCTCCAGGCATGGCACAGTGTTCATGATCAGCCGGGCAGAATTTAACCACTTATTACAAAACTGAAACACTAGCTTTGAAGGCATTAATTGCCCATGATGCCAACATCCAAAAGCAATAAAAAATATATTTTTCTTGTTAACCCGATTTCCGGAACCTCCGCAAAAACCGGCCTCGGGGAACAGGTATTGAAAGTGGCAAACAGTCACGGGGTGACGGCAATAATTTTGCCTACTGTTGCCGGGGGGGATTACCGGTTTGTTGAACAAAAGATAATCGAAGAAGGTTTCACAGAGGTTATCATCTGCGGTGGCGATGGTACCGTTAACCAGGTGGTAAACAGTATACGGCATTTGCCCGTAAATTTCGGGATCATACCCTTTGGTTCCGGCAACGGACTTGCCTTTAGCGCACGTATCCCAAAATCCACCCCAAAAGCCCTGGAACTTGCCTTCACCGGTAAAGCCCGCTATGTGGATGCATTCATGGTAAATGACTCCTTCGCCTGTATGCTCTGTGGTCTTGGGTTTGATGCAAAAGTTGCCCACGATTTCGCCAACCAGCCCGGCCGGGGATTGCTGACCTATACGCAACAAACGCTGAAGAATTTTTTCTCCGCAAAGCCCTATCATTTTGAGATGGTGGCAAATGACCATATTATCCAGACAGATGCTTTTTTCATCAGCGTGGCCAACAGCAACCAGTTTGGCAATAAGTTTACCATCGCCCCGAAAGCAAGCCTGAACGATGGATTGCTCGATATAGTAGTGGTGCCTAAAATGAACAAAGCCATCCTGCCATTTGCCATCATACAGCAAATCAGCGGTGGGAAACTGACCGGGACAAAGGACGACAACTATCAATCGATACAGTACTTTCAGGCAAGCCGTATCCAGATCAGGAACCGCGATGACGCGCCGCTCCACATTGATGGCGAACCGCGGGAAACAATGGAAACACTCAATATAAAAATCATTCCGCGTTGTTTCCAGTTGATCCAGCCAATGACCGATTAAATAGCAAACTCATCTTTCCGTTAACTGCATGACGGTGGTATCCGACTTAAGCAAGCTCCCGAAATGCTGGAATGTTTGCCTGTTGGCTTTGTCATCTAGGGCCCGGACAATATCATTTTTTTCCCTTTGGGTAAGATGGAAATTCAATGCAGCCCTGGACTCTTCTTTTTCGGGCTGGTACTGAAAGGTCAGTTTTTGAAAACGTCCTTCCATAAGGTCTGATGTAAGGCCAAGCAGATCCTGCTGGTTATATTGCTGCATCTTATGCCAGTTATATTGCAGCAACAACATGGGCCTGGTAACGATCTCTGAGATGTCTTTTGATTCGAAGGGATATTCCCACCCCCCACCCTGCCTGTCACGGATCTGCACCAGGACCACGCCCCTTGTATTTGCACGGATCCAGTCACTGAATACATGGGTGAAACGAAGTGCCGTTTCCACACCATAGTTATCGCGCAGGCCTGCATCCATCACATCGATCTTGGGTTCGGTGGGCAGCCACACATTCGGAAGCACATACGGAAATGTTGCGTTCATGCGAAGGGCCGTGAGTAGCCGAAGATTCATGGGATCCTTTTTCTCCAGCAGGGCGGCAAAATCAATGGCATCAGGATCACTGGCATCCTGCAACCTGGAATCGCCGGCAGGTCGCATGAGGAAACTTACGGGCAGGGTGCTGATCAGCAGTTTCCTGCCATCTCGGGTGATTACCGAATTAAATATCATGGCCGGCACCAGGGCCTTATGTTCTTCATCCGCCAGCATGCCCAGTTCTTTATCCAGCAGGTAGCGGGTATTTTTATTCAGTTGCTGTTCAAAGGAATAAGCGCGATCCTTTACATATTCGTAATTGCCCACACGGAATTTCTGTGCAGGTGCTGCCAGGTCGCGGGCCACAAAGGACGAAAAAATCGGGTTCAGCAGGTCCCTGGAGATATCATCCACATAAACCGGGTCCTGCAGGACTATCGGTTTGCCAAGATCCCTTTCCCTGGACAGCGCCCTGAAATAAGCCGCCCCCAGCATACCGCCGGACGCACCGGTGATCATAAAAGTCTGCCGCATCAACTCCCCGCCGGAGATGCTGTCCAGCTTTTGCATCACTCCCATGGTAAAAGTGGCGCTCCTGGTTCCGCCCCCGCTCACAGCCACCAGGTAGAGGTAGGGCTTTTCCGTACCCTGCCTGGCTTTCCAGTTCTCCAGCACTTCCAGCATCCGGGTTTTATCGGATTCCATTTTTTCGTTTGTGCTTAATCGTTTAAGACTGGCTGGTGAATATTCAGCCTTCGGAATATCCTTACGGTAATCCAGTCCGTATGCTTTATTGGTAGGATCGATTATCCCATACCGGTAGAGCAGGTTGACCACTATGATCACCAGCACGGCAAAAGGCATACTCCAGCTTTGCAGGAAATAGGAGATCGCGCCCACCACTGCCACGAAGATGGCCAGGAAAACGGTAATACTTGCCGCCGCAGGTAACTGGAAAATATCATAGTCCAGGATAAAACCTATCACCATAAGGAACACAAAAGCAATAAAAATCGACAGGACGGCAGCCAGGTGGTGGCGGTTGAAAATATTCTCCAGGAAGTCCTTGCTGTAATGCGATACATCCCTCACTGCCTTTACTTTTCCCCGGCCACTGAAATAGGTGGTTACTTTGATCAGGCGGCTGCCGCCGCTGTTCAGCACTATATGGGACCTGACGCCGCGATGCAGGGGCAAAGGGGAGGGATCAAGGTTGATCATATTGCGGGCAATATGCATGTCGGCCCCGAAAAAATACCCGAACGAAATGAATATTATCAGCAGTAAACCCAGCAGGAAGCCTGCCACCAGTGTAATGATCTCTGCCGGGGCCATCAGTTCCTTGTGCATATCAAAGTCAACCGCCCTGATAAAATAAAAAATGAGGAAGATCAAAGGAATCACGGCATTATTGATACAGTATTTCAGGAAGGGACGGGTGGCAGTTGCCAGGAAGCGGAAATGCCTGCTGAACAGGATAAAAGTGGTAACATTCCAGCTCATGATGAAAATACCCACTGTGGCCCCTACAATACTGGCACTTAGTGCATTCACCTTACCCAGGTATTCGGGTGAAAGGTAAAGGGAATCCATACCAAAAGTGGCCATAAAACTTCCGTTAATGGCCCCAAACAGCACAAGCCAGAAAAGCAGCAGCACCTGGAACTTCTTTAAATGAAGCAGGATAAGCTGTACGGGAAAGGAATAGAATATGGCTTTCAGGTTTTGCTTCATAGCTGGTTCAAGGTACACTCTATAAACGTGTAGACAAGAACCAAATTATGCCTGCTGCCTTCGGCTGAAAAGATATAGCATAAATACCAGCGATAATACCAGGAACATGGCCACCAGCTGGTGTAACTGCGCCATCCATTCAAAATTGCCCCAGACATTGGGTACAATCCCGGTACTTGTAAGTACTGATAAGATACCCAGCAGTACCTGGATGACTACCAGTACCAGCGGCAAACGGCCGTATTTCAGGAACAGGGTGCCTGCCGCTTCACGTGCCGCTTTCCGGTACCAGATGATCACCAGCACTATTATCAGGTAGGCAATATTGCGGTGCAGGAAATGAATGGTGAGGGTGTTGTCTATGAGGTTGAGGAGGATTGGTTCATCGCGGCCCATCCCGGACGGGAACCAGCTGCCGTTGATGGTAGGCCAGGTTGGCGCCACTGTGGCTGCCCGGTGCCCTGCCATCAGGGCGCCATAAATCAATTGGATGGTCAGAAGTGCCAGCATCAGCACGGTTAGTTTTTTAACCGGTGCTGAATGAACCCGTTCCCCCGGAGGCACCAGCAACCGGAGGGCAAACCAGAAAGTATAACAGAGCAGGCCGATGGCCAGGATGAAATGCAGGGCAAGCCGGGTTGGTTTTACATAAACTGCATCACCGGTAAGCCCACTGGCCACCATGATCCAGCCGACCGCTCCCTGCAATGCCCCCAGCAAAAAGAGTATGAGCAGTGGATTGACCATATCCCTGCGGAGGTATTTTCGGGCTACCAGGTACACAAAACCAATGAGAAAGACAAAACCGATCAGCCTTGCCCATACACGGTGAAACCATTCCCAGAAAAAGATGAATTTAAAATCGCCCAGGGTGAAGTCGGTGTTTAACAACCTGTATTGCGGTGTCTGCTGGTATTTTCGGAATTCTTCCATCCATGCAGCTTCGCCAAGTGGGGGCAGTGTTCCCGTTACTACGTCCCATTCTGTAATCGACAGGCCGGAACCCGTCAAACGGGTGATCCCGCCCAGTAATACCTGTACAATGATCATTGCGACACCAATCAGCAACCAGGTCGCTACGGCCTTATTCCCCTTTTGCATTCCGATCTGTTCCATGGGATGCAAATTTAAGGGAACTAATGAGTTTTATGTTTCGCAGGAACCGCCAGTAATGGAATATGGATACCGTCGGCCACGCGGGAGGTAATGCTGTAATTGAAAAGTTTCTCGAATACGGTACGCTCATGCACGAACATCATCAGCAGGGCCTCTTTGCGGTCGGCTGTAAACTGGACCAGGTTCCGCCACATGGGCAGGTCATTGACCTTGGGTACCAGGTGAGCTTTTACATCCGGGTAGTTTTTCAGTACATCATCAAGATGTTCCTGGTCGGCCGCCGGAACCGAGGTTAGGGTGACAAGCTCCGTGCTGGTCTGCATCCAGCCCGCCCAGTGCAGTATATTCGGAATGCATTCCGTTGCTTCCTTCAGGGTTACAGCCGCTACCAGTTCCCTGAGTTTCACCGGGTGCCAGTGCGGCGGCACTGCCAGGATTGGGAACAGGGAATGATTGATCATGGTGGAGGTATTGGAACCCCAGAACCTTTCGATGGCATTGGTAGCGCCATGTGTACCCATAACGATCAGATCAGCCTTGTTCAGCAACATATGGTTGATAATGCCGCCGTTGATCATCACACTCTCCCTTACCAGCGAAGTCACTTCCGGAGCCCCTGTTTCACAGCAATTGCTGATTCTTTCCTTCACCACGGCATTCAGTTTCTCTTCAATAATTCCCAGGTCCACGTGATGCGGATCAATTCGCCAGTCTTTGGGGTATTCATGTGCTGCTTTAAAATTCAGAATGTGCAGCACTTCCACCGAAAATCCCTTGCCGTCTGCTATCAGCAGCGCCTGGTCCAATGCAGCAATGGCATTGGCTGAAAAGTCGAAAGGAACTAAAATATTTGCCATGATTCAACGAGAACTTTGAGCCAAGATACAGAAGAAAACCTAAGCGGTTCCCTTTAAAATTTTATTCCAGTACAGCCATGGAAGTATGTAACGCTTCAGTACCCACATAGACCACCGGGGCTTGGACTGGTCGAAGGGGAAGGTTTCCATCCGCACATTGTCATAACCAAACTCTGCCAGGATCAATTTTCCATAACCAACCACCAGCGGACAGCTTCCGTAACCGGAATATTTTCCAGGCATAGGCTGGCCATCCATCAGTGCAAGCATGTTCTTCACCATCACAGGCACCTGCTTGCGCACGGCTGCACCGGTTTTTGAATTGGGCGCACTCATCGCATCACCTAAACCGAAGATATTGGCATAGCGTGTATGCTGAAGGGTGTATTTATCTACCTCCACCCAGCCGGCTTCATTGGCAAGGGGACTTGCTTTGATAAAATCAGGAGCACTCATGGGTGGCACCACATGGATCATATCAAAATGTTTCTGAACCATTTTGGTAACACCTTCAGCATCAGTCACCTTGAATGTGGCCAATTTATTAGGTCCGTCAATGGCAACCAGGTCGTGCTTGAAATTCAGCTTGATGCCGTATTCGTTCACTTTTTTCATCAGCTGCTCGGCGTATTCCTTGATGGCAAAAATCACTCCGCCGGCGGTTACAAATTCAACGGTAGCTTTTCCCTGGAGGCCGTGCTTGCGCAGGTAATCTGCTGCCAGGTACATGATCTTTTGGGGTGCACCACCACATTTTACTGCAGTACTCGGACTGGTAAACAGCGCGGTTTGTCCCTCTTTCAGCTGGCGAAGGCACTCAAAAGTATAAGGAGCGTAATCCACAGAATAGTTGGTGGTAACCCCGTTCTTGCCCAGGGTTTCCTTCAAACCTTCTATAAGGTGCCAGTTCAGCTGGATACCGGGTGCCACGATCAGGTAATCGTAGGTATAGGTTGCGCCGGTGCTGGTAGTCACCTGGTTTTGCTCGGGTTGAAAACTGGCTGCAGCTTCCTTGATCCAGGTCACACCCTTAGGTATAACCGAAGCTTCGGAACGGATGGTATCGTGTACATTGAACACCCCACCGCCTACCAATGTCCAGGCAGGCTGGTAAAAATGTCTATCAGAAGGTTCAATGATGGCAATTTCTAACTTTGAACGCTTACGTAACAGTTGAGCCGCTGCAGAAATTCCGGCATTGCCGCCGCCGATGATAAGTATTTGATGATGTTGGCCCATATTATTGGTTTTTTATAAACATAAAGTTAGAAAGCAGCCTAACCCTCCTAAGTGATCAACATCACTTTCCCACATGATACTTAACAGCATGAAAATCAGGTATTGATTGTAAGATAGGACAAATATGCAAAAATAAAGCAGGACCCTTTGGGGGTCCTGCTTTTTGGTTTTCTCATGTGTGTTGTAATACTTCTAGTGAGGCAATTTCTCGCGGAATTTACCATAAACCCAGGTACCGGCAATGGCACTCAGCAAGGTAACAATGATCACAGTGGCACCTGTGCCGATCTGGGCGAAAAGTGGTCCGGGACATGCACCAGTGATAGCCCATCCGAATCCAAAGGTAAGGCCGCCGTAAATCTGTCCCTTGTTGAATTTCTTGGGGTGGAACTCAATTTTCTCGCCATGAATGGTCTTGATGTTGAATTTCTTGATCAGAAAAACTGACAGCATTCCTACTGCAACAGCGGAACCGATCACACCATACATATGAATACTCTGAAGGCGGAACATTTCCTGGATACGGAACCAGGATATTACTTCTGCCTTTACGAAAACGATTCCAAAGAGAATACCCACTACCAGGTATTTCAGGTTACCGTACCAGGGCTCTTTGTACTCCTCGCTGTTTACACACATCGTATCGAGGGAGCGTACTTCAAAATCTGAATTGGCCGCGGTATCGGGCTGGTTCTGAACAAATGTATTGTTAGCCATTGAATGAATTGATTTAGAGTGATAAGATAAATGGAAGGATAAAGTTGGCCATCAGGAAACCACCGGCCATGAAACAACAGGTTGCCACCAGGGAAGGCCACTGAAGGGTACTGATACCCATAATGGCGTGACCGGAGGTACAACCACCTGCATAGCGGGTTCCGAAACCTACCAGGAATCCACCCATAACCATCATGATGAGGCCCCTTGCGGTAAACAATTCAGACCAGCTGAATACATCCTTTGGAACCAGTCCGCTGAAATCACTGATACCATAACCGGCCAGTTCATTTACCAGGTTGGGATGTACCTCAACCGGATTGGGGTTCAGGAGAAAAGCTGCCGCTATGATACCCCCGAAGAAAATACCCAGGACGAAGAACATGTTCCACAATTCCTTCTTCCAGTCGTATTGGAAAAATGGAATTTTTCCGGGGAAACAGGCAGCACAGGTATGCCTTAAGGAAGAGGAAATACCAAAGGATTTGTTCCCGATAATTAATAAAGTGGGAACCGTTAGCCCTATCAGTGGCCCGGCAACATACCATGGCCATGGTTGCCTGATCATTTCAATCAATGTCATAATTGTTTGTTTGAGATTTGTTGTTAGTTGTTTGTTGTTTTATATTGACTTTAGCCTGTAACCTGTTTCTTACTTCTCCCCCTTCACTTTTCCAAGTACCTGTTCTATCTGCCTTGCCGGTACTACACCACTCTGTCTCCATTTGATCTGCCCCTGCTGGAAAACCATCAGGGTTGGTACCCCCTGGATACCATACTGCCTTGCGGCCTGAGGATTCTTATCCACATCAACTTTTATAATTGTAACGGAATCTCCCATGGAAGCTTTCACATCTTTGAGAATGGGGGCCATCATCTTGCAGGGACCGCACCACTCCGCAAAGAAATCTACCAGGACCGGTTTTTCAGATTGTATGATATCATTAAATGATGACATGGTTAAAAATTTTACTGGTCTGATTTTACTTCTTCATAACTGATGGTTTCCTTTCCGGCTGGCTGGTTACCACGGGGACTTCTGTAACCGGTACTGCAGGCGCCACCGGCACAACATCCGGCATTAAACAGGGCCATCAATACCAGGAAGACACCGGCTGCGGCAAGCAAAGGCTCACGCTGCATCCATGCTGCAACGAGCGCATACAAGCCAATACCCAGTCTTAAAAATCGCATAAAATTCCAACCTGTCAGTATCGTTCTCATCCTCTTAAATTTTATTTTTCAGTGATATCCAGGCGCCACCATTGTACGCTTCAATGCCAGCCTGTTTCAGTTGTGCAACAGCCATCGCACTTCTGTTGCCGGAACGGCATACCGCAATTACGGGCATACCTTTCTTTTTCAGGATGGGAAGCTGGGCCTTCAGTGCATCCAGTGGAATATTCAGGGAGCCGGAAATATTTCCTGCCATAAACTCACCTGGTGTACGCACATCAATGATGACGGCGCCCTTCTCCTTTAATGCCCTGAAATCTGTACCGGGACCAAACAGTTTTTTCAGAAAATCAAACATATCAGTTTGTTGTTAAGTTTGGTAAACTGGTTAATGCACCGGCATTATACACTTCTTTAATACCGGCCTGTTGCAGCATCAGTTGCGCAATGCCGGAACGGTTACCCGAACGGCAATACAGCAGAATGGGCTGCGACATGGACCTGAATTCTTCCATACGCTGCGGAATCTGGTCCAGGGGAATCAGCAATGCTCCGGGGTAATGCCCCATAGCAAACTCCATTTCACTGCGAACATCCACCACGGTGGCATTCGGATCCGCCAGCATTTCGTTTATTGTCTTCATATTATATTTTTATACTCCATTTGAAATTTCACCCGTCGGGTGCCACCCGACGGGTGAAATTTTCCTTCACATTTACAGTGATTTCTTAGCCAGGTACCAGTCAACCATTTCGAGGTTGCTTGCCTTTCTTTCGGCCAGGGCTTCCACAGTTTTAGGTGCGGGAACAATCACTTTGTCACCAGGCTTCCAGTTTACGGGGCAGGCGACACTGTTTTCAGAAGCGGTCTGAAGTGCAACGAGTGCACGCTTGATCTCTTCCATATTCCGTCCGATATTCAGCGGATAGTACATGATCAGCCTTACAGATCCTTCGGGGTCAATGATAAATACTGCACGAACCGCAGCCGTTTCGCTTTCACCAGGCTGCAACATACCGTATAATTTGGCCACTTTCATGTCGATGTCGGCAATGATCGGGAACTCAAACAGTATCCCTGTCTTTTCCTGCACGGCATTCACCCAGGCAATATGAGAGTGAATACTATCTATACTCAAACCTATCAGCTTTGTGTTTTTTGCGGCAAAGAATTCCTTATCCTGGGCAAAAGCACTTAATTCAGTTGTACATACAGGGGTGAAATCAGCAGGGTGTGAAAACAGGATCACCCAGCTTCCCTTGTTATAATCAGAAAACTTCAATTTACCGGTAGTGGTTACGGCTTCAAATTCCGGTGCCTTATCACCAATACGTGGCATATATGTTACTGTACTTTCCATAAAAATGGTTTTATCTTTTAAAAATTAAATCCTCTCTTACAATCCGTGTTTTGATTACAATAAAGTCGTCGGGCACACATAATCAGTTACCCTGAACTTTCCACTTTCCTTGATCGCCTTGAAACCACCCTGTACATCAATCAGGTTGTCATAACCACGCGCACGCAGGATAGAGTTGAAGATCATGGAACGGTACCCGCCGGCACAATGCACGTAATAAGTTTTGTTTTTATCAATCTTCAGCATGCTTTCATTCACAAAATCCAGTGTTGCATTTTCAGCATCCACCACATGCTCGCTCAGATACTCACTGTGCTTGCGTACGTCCAGGATATTTACTTCCCCATTCGCCGCGCGGCCAGCCAGTTCTTCTGCGGTTACAGATTCAATTTTATCCACTTCCTTACCGGCATTTTCCCAGGCAGCGAATCCACCTTCGAGATAACCAATAGTAAAGTCATATCCAACCCTTGCCAGTCTTGTTACCACTTCCTCTTCCCTGCCAGGTTCGGCAACAAGCAGTAACTGCTGTTTAACATCCGGGATCAGGGCCCCTACCCATGGTGCGAAATTGCCATCGATACCGATATTGATTGAATTGGGAACAAATCCTTTTGCAAATACCTGCGGATCACGGGTATCGAGTATGAGGGCACCGGTTTCATTGGCGGCCACTTCAAAAGCTGCAGGACTCAGCGCGTGTTGTCCGCGCTTCAGCACCTCATCGATACTGTCATATCCCTGCTTGTTCATCATAACATTCAGCGGGAAATATGCGGGAGGCGGCATCAGGCCGGTAGTAACTTCTTTTACAAACTCTGCCTTTGTCATATTGGCGCGGAGCGCATAGTTGGATTCCTTCTGATGACCCAGCGTATCGGTTGTTTCCTTGCTCATATTCTTACCACAGGCACTGCCGGCGCCGTGTGCAGGGTATACGATGAGATCATCAGCCAGCGGCATGATCTTGTTACGCAGTGAATCAAAAAGGGTCTCGGCCAGTTGCTCCTGGGTCATGTGTGCAGCTTTCTGTGCAAGGTCAGGACGACCCACATCACCTATAAAAAGGGTATCACCTGAGAACAAACCAATGTCCCTGCCATTCTCATCTTTCAACAGATAAGAAGTGCTTTCCATGGTGTGACCCGGTGTATGCAATACTTTAAAAGTCAGTTTGCCCACTTTGAATTCCTCCTCATCCTTTGCGATATAGGCATCAAAGCTTGGATTCGCATTAGGACCGTAAACAATAGGGGCACCGGTTTTTTTGGACAGATCCAGGTGGCCGCTTACAAAGTCAGCATGGAAGTGCGTTTCAAATACATACTTGATCTTTGCACCATCCTTGTCTGCCCTTTCAAGATAGGGTTCAACCTCACGAAGGGGGTCAATTACCACAGCTTCGCCTTCACTTTCAATGTAATAGGCTCCTTGTGCCAGACATCCGGTGTATATCTGTTCTATTTTCATATTGCAAGAGTTTTACTGTATTTGTATGTGCAAATTTGAACACTTTTTCAAGCCTGTTCTATGACTTTTGTCACATAAAAAGGGGGGCGAAAACTGAACCGGGCAACATTTCTTCCCTGCGGTTCCGGAGTGGGAACAGTTTTAACAGTTTCTAAGTGACTAGACTGTTCCTGTTTATGACAACTTTATGATTTCTACCGAGTTACGATGCAGTCTTACCTTACCCAGCTGCTCCATCTTTTTTAGCAGCCTGGAAATTACTTCACGGGATGAATTGAGTTCTTCCGCAATTTCCTGGTGACTCAGCTGGATGATATTGGAATGAAGGCTTTCCATATGCTTTTTCAGGTAAAATTCAAGCCGCTCATCCATGGCCCTGAAGGCGATGTGGTCAATTGTAACCAGTAACTCTTCAAACCGGGAACGGTATGTTTCCAGCACAAAGTGGTACCATGACTTGTACTTACTCATCCATTCGTCCATAAAAGTGAGTGGAATGGCGATCACCTCTGTGTCCTTTACCGCCTTGGCCATGATTTCACTGGTTTCCTGCCTGGTGGCACAGATCATACTGAGGGCACAAGCCTGCCCCGGCCGCAGGTAATACATAAAGAATTCGTTACCCTGGTCATCTTCCCTGTAAACCTTGACCAGTCCGTCTATGATGAGCATGGTGCTCCTGAAATACTGGCCGGTACGCATCAGCTGGTCACCGACCCTGAATGTCCGGATCTCGCTATTCTTCATGATCTCATCGACAAGCCCTGCCTCAAAAGTTGGGAAATGCTGCATGATTGTAGCGGTAGACATTGCGTATTTTTTAGTGGGTCTATTAAAATTACAACAAAAGATTCTTTTTACATTTGGCCGGTTGGCACTCAAACATACATACCAGGATCAATTGACCGAAGCCGGCTGCGATGAAGCCGGAAGAGGATGTTACGCAGGACCCGTGTTCGCCGCGGCGGTTATTCTTCCCCGTGAGTTTCACCATCCCCTGCTCAACGACTCCAAACAGGTGAAGGAAAAACAGCGTTATGAGCTGCGAACCTATATTGAATCAAATGCCCTGGCCTGGGCCGTGGCCTCCGTCAGCGAAGCAGAAATTGACCGGATCAATATTTTACAGGCATCCTGGCTGGCCATGCATAAAGCTATAAAGCAGTTATCCATTGGGCCCGGATTGTTACTGATAGACGGCAACAGGTTCAAAGCCTATCCCGGCATCCCGCATCGCTGCGTGGTTAAGGGAGACGCGACCTTTATGTCCATAGCCGCTGCCAGCATCCTTGCCAAAACCTACCGGGATGACCATATGAAGCTGCTGCACGAAAAACACCCCCAATACGACTGGAAACAGAACAAAGGTTACGGAACAGCCGTTCACCGAAATGCCATTGAACGGTTTGGGTTATGCGAATACCACCGTAAAAGTTTCGCCATCAGTCCGGAGAATAGTGCCGGACTATTCTGATTCAATCCTGGATTCAAGATAATGTTTTACTTCCGGCCATTCTTCTTTTAAAACACTGAAATAAACTGAATCCCTGCGCCTGTTGCCTGGCATAAGCATGTGGCTGCGCAAGATGCCTTCCTCGCGGGCGCCGATTTTCCGGAGTGCCGCCCTGGATCTGCTGTTGAGGGCATCGGTCTTGAATTCCACCCGTTCAAAAGCCATCACTTCAAATGCATACTGAAGCATCAGGTACTTGCAATGCAGGTTGATACCTGTGCCCCTGAAATCATTGCCGTACCAGGTCCAGCCAATCTCGATCCTTTTATCATGGAAGGATATATTTCCGAAGCTGGAGCTTCCGGCAACAACTCCGGACTCTCCTGAATCACCGGACCATCCATGATTCGCAGCACCCAGATCTATCACGGTGATGGGAAACCGCAGTTTGCCCTCCTGCTGGACAAGCGCTTCCTTCACCCATGCTTCCAGTTGGCCGGTTTCATCAAGCCGGCGGGTGAACCAGTTCCACATGTTTGGATCACCGGTCAGTTGCCGAAACCCTTCCAGGTCCGACTCCAGCATATTTCTTAACAGGACCCTGCCGGATTTCAGTTGAAAGGAAGGATGAAAAAAATGGTCAAATCCCATGCTATATTGATTCTGTTTCTTCCCACTCGCCCAGGCCTTTTCTCAATACAACCGGTGGTTCCTGGGTACAATCCACGATGGTGGAAGGCACCCAGCCGCCAATACCCCCATCCACTACCAGGTCCACCTGCTTCCTGAAATTGTCGTACATCATTTCGGGATCAGTGTATTCTTCGATCATTTCCCCGGGAAGTGATGCACTCAGGATCGGGTGGCCCAGTTCCTGTATGATGGTACGGGCAATATTGTTATCGGGCACACGAAGACCAATGGTATCTTTTTTACTCTTCAGTATTTTGGGGACTTCCTTGCTGGCCGGTAAAATAAAAGTATAAGGGCCCGGCAGGTGACTTTTAAGCAGCCTGTACAACGGCGTTGAAATACTTTTTGTATACTGGCTCAGGTCACTCAGGTCATAGCAAATAAAAGACAGCTGGGCTTTTTCGGGAACCACCTGTTTGATCCTGCATATCCTTTCTATGGCCTTCGGCTGAAAGATGTCGCAACCTATTCCATAAATTGTATCAGTAGGATAAATGATGATGCCACCCTTTTGCAGGGTTTCAACAATGGTCCTGATCGCCCTTGGCTGCGGATTTTCAGGATGCACGTGTATAAGCATGACCTAAGTTAAGAAGAATAGCATCGCTAATGCCGGAAATGACCTTTCAGCAGAAAAATCAAAAAAACATATAATTATTTTGAATAAATTTTGTCCGGTATTAAAACAGGCTTTAAATTTAACCAGATTTTAAATAAATCGCCAGTTCCGATACCCTTGTAAGCCTGTCTTTCAAACCTATCCCTCAAGCCATATCCAGGTAAAGCCCGTCTGATCGTTGATCCCTTTAGTTTTTTATTGTAATTACCCCATGGAATATTCCGTCTGAACGATGGTACGTATAAATCATTGAAAACCCATATAACCTCTTTCTTTTTGTGGTTTCAGAGGTAAGCACAGGCCGGCGATGTCCATCGCTGGCTTTCTTTTTTCCAATACGTTTAAAAGATCCGGGGAAAGGTTTCAGGAAATGGTCCAGGTTTCGGAACCCCTGAGTAATTTGTCGAGGTCACCCTTACCCCTACGCGAAATAGCGTCATCGATCTGAAGTGCCATCTGCTCTTCATAGCAGGCCCTTTCTGTTTCATAGAAAACACCAAACGGACGGGGTAAATGACCTTCAAGACGGGGGTCATCAAACATCCTTACCAGTATCTGCGCCTTGTAGAAATCGCGCTCGTCATGCACCCAGCAGTCTTCCGCGCTGGCACCTTCATTAAGGTTTACTACCACCGGCTTGAAACCATCCAACTTAATGCCCTTTTCCTTGTTGGCGCCGAATAACAAAGGCTTTCCCTGTTCCAGGAATAGTGCCTGTTCGGGTTTGGTGGACTTTTCCGTGAAGATCTCAAATGCCCCGTCGTTGAAAATATTACAGTTCTGGTAAATCTCCAGGAAGGAAGCTCCCTTGTGTGCATGGCTTCTCACCAGCATTTCCTGCAGGTGTTTGGGATCACGGTCCATACTGCGGGCAATGAAACTGGCATCCGCCCCCATTGCCAGGGCAAGTGGGTTAAAGGGATGGTCAATAGAGCCGAAAGGCGAACTCTTGGTGATCTTTTTTTCCTCCGAAGTGGGGGAATACTGGCCCTTGGTCAGGCCATAAATCTGGTTATTGAACAGTAATATGTTTACGTCGAAATTGCGGCGAAGGATGTGAATGGTATGGTTTCCGCCAATGCTTAATCCGTCGCCGTCACCGGTAACGATCCAGACACTCAGTTCGGGGCGGGTAGCTTTCAATCCGCTGGCAATGGCCGCCGCCCTGCCATGGATGGAATGCATTCCATAGGTATTCATGTAGTAAGGAAAACGACTGCTGCAGCCGATCCCCGAGATAATCACGATATTCTCCCTGGGAATACCAAGTCCGGGCATCACTTTCTGTACCTGGGCCAGAATGGAATAATCACCGCAACCGGGGCACCAGCGTACTTCCTGGTCGGTTGCAAAATCCTTTGCTGTCAATGCGGGGGTGGGTATTGCAGTAGTATTCATAACGTGAATATAAGCAAAGATAATGCGTCTGACATATGTCAGACGCATACCAAACCAAAACTAACTGACTGTCCCGGGCCTGAGACGCCAAACCCTAATAACAGTTAGGCAAAACTGGCAAATTAGGGTTGCATACGAACACACAACCGATTGCACATTTTTCTTTGAACCGCCATCAGGGCAGTTTTTGGGTCAGGTACATATAAGGCGTATGTGCGTGGTGGATAAAAATCCGTGAACCGCCCTCCGGGTACCTGCGGTAATACTCCTCATCGGCAGCCAGCACAATGGTTGTTCCCGTCCTGACATAGTGATTGCTTTTGTAATAAGCGGGCGGTATAAATTCCGGAATATATTTCTGAACAATTCCCGAGGTCATGGTTCCCAGGTACTTCCGGTAATTCCGCTGCGCCCTGAAAACAGGTTTGCTCAGGCGGTTGTAAACATGCTTCAAAGCCAGGTTCCTGGGAAATTTTTGTTTTTTGATCTGCGATTTTGCCTGGATAAACGGATTGGTTGAATTGAAATCATGCAATGTTTGAATAGACATGGGAACCTCCGGAACCCAATCGGCACTGTTTACCACATTGAAAGCCCATCCCCCCATCGTCATTGCTTCATATTCATAGGCAAAATACAGGTTTCCGGGCTTGGGTCCTGCACTGCAATAGGTTTTGAAACGCATATCCGCCGGCAACACCTTTTTCCTTTGTAACTCATATAAATGTGCCGTCAGCAGATACGCAATGGCGCCACCCTGGCTATGCCCCATGACCAGGAAATCTTTGGTGCCGCTGCGATAGGAAGAGTCAATCTTAGGCAACATATCATTTACCAGGAAGGCTGTACTGATCAACCAACCCACATGAACAGCCGCTTTTGGATCTTTCGCCAGCTCATAATTAAACTTGTACTCATTGGTAATCCGGATACTTCCTTTTGCAGGCACCATCGCCGCATACAGATTGGCCAGCCAGCTTTCGCCATTTTGCGTGGTACCCCTGATACTGATAACAGTCCTTCCCCGGTGATTGGTCCACAGGTCCCACATATTGTCCAGGCCGACAACCGCCGATTGATAAACCATCAAATACTGCTGCGGTTCTGGCAGGGTATCGTAGTAATTTTTGTTGGCAGTACTGCGCGCCGATATTTTTAGCAACTCAAGATATTCGGCCTTATCAAAACCTGCCGACAAAGGCTGGGCCAGGCAATTCATCGCGATAACCGACAAAAAAACAATCGGAAAAAAAAGTTTTCCACTCATAATTCAGGTAAATTTTTGGAAGATCCTATTAATTATTTTCAATATACATAATGATTCCGGCATGACGGCAGTATCGTTACGCAACGAAATTCTTTTGATTTTTATAGCGTATTTTAGCGCTGGCGACCAAATATGATCAGCAAAAAATTACCAACCATAAAGGAGATTGCGAAACAGTTGGGCATTTCCGTTTCAACTGTTTCCAGGGCACTGCATGACCATCCCAGCATCGGATTGCGAACCAAGACCAGGGTGCGGCAACTTGCAGAGGAACTGGGGTATGAGCCCAATCAAACCGCCATCTTTTTCAAACAGCGCAAGACTTTTACCATTGGGGTGATCTTACCTTACCTGATCGAGGATTTTTTTGCCGGTGCTATCAGCGGAATAGAAAAAGTTGCCAACGACCACAAATACAATGTGCTCATCGGACAATCGAACGATGATGTGGAAAGGGAGAAAGCCATCATCACTGCCATGAAGAATCAACGGGTGGACGGCATCATTGTTTCCCTGTCAAAACATACCAAAAATCTCGACCATTTCAGGGCGCTGGAAAAATACCAGATACCAATTGTTTTCTTTGACCGGGTTCCTGCCTCCAATGACTTCAATAAAGTGGCATTCGATATGCCTCATGGCACCCACCAGGCTATTACTTACCTGATGGGAAAAGGACACCGCCGTATCGGCATTATTAACGGCCCGAAGGAAATGAAATCTTCCAAGGAACGCACCGATACATATATGGAAGTGATGCAGAAAAAAAGGCTGAAGATAGACCTCTCACTGGTTGCATACTGTGACCTGACCAAGGAAGGGACCGCTGAAGCCATGGAAACCCTGATCACCCTGAAACAGCCTCCCACAGCCATTCTCGCCATAAACGACTATGTTGCTTTGGATGCGATACAATACTGCAAGTCCAAAAAACTGAAAAACAACAAGGATATTTTCTTTGTCAGCTACGCCAACCTGCCGATCACCAATTACCTGGAAAGTCCCCCCATGGCTTCCATTGAGCAGTTTCCGGAGAAACAGGGAACTGCCGCCGCGGAGATCCTGATGGACCTGATCAACAGCGATAAGGAAAACCAGCCCGCCCCCCGGAATATCTTGATCCAGGGTGAGCTCGTTGAACACAAAAGATGAGTCCCTTTTTGACAACCGTTGTCTCTATCCCAAAAAATTATTGCCGGCTTAGTTCAACTCCAGCTCAATCACCTGCACAGGACCTTCATAAACAATTTTGTCTGTACTGATAATCAACCCCTCGGCCTGTTGCTTAAATTTTACCGGCGTGGCGGTTCCGAAAACCTTTGCCGTCTTAACCTTTGCTTTATATCCGGGGAATAAAATCATATTCCCGTAAGGTGCCCTGAAAAGGTGAACAAATATTCGTTTGTCCTTCTGCGTTGTAACACCCCATTCCTGCGGTTGAACAGGGCCACCACGGGTTCCGTAAATCGTTTCGCCGTATTTCTCCAGCCATCTTCCCGCTGCAGCCAGGGTATCGGTGAACTCGGACTGGATCAGTCCGGTCGGCATAGGGCCAACATTGAGCAGCAGGTTGGCATTGCGTCCTGCTGCACCCACCAGTAACCGGATCACCTGGTCCACTGTCTTGTACCTCCGGTCGGTGATATTATAGCCCCATGCGCCATTAATGGTTTCGCAGGTTTCAAGAGGCACTTCATCAGAAGCTTTCTGGTAACTCAGCCCCGATTTATTTTCACCCGGCAGATCCCGCTCAAACATCTGGAAATCCTCGCCCGGAATCGGATCCAGGTGGTGATTGTTTCCTATCATACATTGGGGCTGCAGCTTATGTATGAGACCATATATCTCATCATAACGCCAATCTATACGCGAAGCTCTGTCACCATGACCTTCCGGATTGGTCTGGTCCCAGTGACCGTCAAACCAGATCGACATGATCTCACCATAATCGGTCAGCAGTTCCGTCAACTGGTTCTTCATGAATTGCAGGTAGGAGTCGTAATTACCCTTGCCTTTGCGCCCCGTACCTTTTCCGGTTCTGCCGGTTTCATGGGGGTAATCTTCCCTGTACCAGTCGAGCGTGGAATAGTAAAGGCCCAGTTTCATGTCCTGTTTTTTGCACTCTTCCGCCAGCATCTTCAGCACATCCCTGCCGTAAGGTGTGTTGGTTATTTTCCAGTCCGAATATTTGGTATCCCAGTTGGAAAAACCATCGTGGTGCCGGGTGATGAAAACAATGTATTTCATCCCGGCATTCTTTGCCGTGCGAACCCATTGGGCCGCATCAAAATCAGCGGGATTAAAAGCATGCAGCAGGCGACTGTAGTCTTCCACTTTAATATTCCGGTTGTTCATCACCCACTCGCCATCACCCAGCATGCTGGATAATCCCCAGTGAATGAACATGCCATATTTATTATCCTGGAACTGCTGCCTGGAAGCAATATTTTCTTTTGAGGGAAGATAGCCCTGCCCCTGCATCACCGAAACGGAAACGATCATTACGAGGATGGTCAGCGTAAGTTTTCTCATACCTGAAATTACTGCAATATCTTCCCCCGGCAGCAAGGCCGACTTACTTGTTTTTATCCTATCCTTCCGATTCTTTCACCAATTCTTCCCAATATTCCGCTGCCCGTCTCGTATGCGGAATAACAATAGTGCCCCCCACGATATTGGCAACGGCGAAGATCTCATACAATTCCTCCGTGGTGATGCCCAGTTCATGGCATTTTCCCACATGGTATTTAATGCAGTCATCACAGCGCAATACCATACTGGCAACCAATCCCAGCATCTCTTTGGTCTTTTTGTCCAGGGCGCCTTCCTCATAGGTATTGGTATCCAGGTTCCACAACCTTTTCATCACCAGGTTGTTCTTGCTGAGGATAACCTCGTTCATTTTTTCGCGGTATTCGTTGAATTCTTTTACTAACTGGCCCATTGATAATTTTTTATTCCTGCAAATCTACATATCCGCATCAAGCGGTTTCGTATTTTAGATAAAAGCGCTCTGTATGAAATCCCTTTTCTTCCCACTATTGTTTTGCACGCTCCTGGCCCAGGGGCAGTCACCGGTTAAAAACGGGCAAACACCGGTATTGCTGACCGATATGCTTCGGATCAGACAACCGGGCGGATTGCAGTTGTCGCCTGATGGCACCAAAGCTTATTTCACCCTTACCTCCATTGAGGCAGAGGCAGATAAAACATGGGAATACCAATACCGGACACAGATCTGGACTGTCAGTACAGATGGGCAATCCGCCCCGCGCCAGCTGACTTCTTCAAAAGAGGGAGCTTCCCAGCTGGCTGTCAGTCCCGACGGGCAGCAGATCGTTTTTGTGCGCAACACCGACGGAAAGCCACAGCTCTACCTATTACCGCTTGCCGGTGGGGAAGCCATCCAGCTAACCCGGTCACGGTATGGTGCGGCTTCGCCGAAATGGAGCCCTGATGGCAGGCAACTGGCATTTGTTTCCTCCATCCCCCTGACAGAACTGGCCAATGATACAGCCCTGAACCCCGACAAGCAGGTACCCGAATGGTCCATCGAAAAACCCGGGTTCGGCAGCAACGCATTTATCCTGAAGAACAACCAGAAAGCGGATCCGGACGGTTCATTGGATGAAGTAAGGGCGTGGCTGAGTAAAAACGAACAGGATAAAAAAGCCAAAGTGATTACCAGGCTTCAGTTCCAGGGCGAGTCCGCCACCAACGGGGAACTGGCCAGGTCACATGTATTTATCATCAGTGCGCAAGGCGGCGCCATCGCAAGGCAGGTAACCAAAGGATTCCAGTCTTACAGCAACCCCCAGTTTCTTTCTGCCGGCCAGTTGCTGGTGGAAGGAGAGATGACCGACAACACTCATCCCGACCGCAACCTTAGTTCCGCCCTTTACAGGGTCAATACTGATGGCAGCGGTTTTAAGTTGCTGTTGGGTAAAAAGGATTACCGCTATTTCGGCGCAACTGTTTCACCTTCTGGTAAGTGGATCGCCTTGCAGCATTCCGCCACCGGGTTTGTAACTGTGCCTGCACTTGCCATCATGCCCGCGGGAGGCAGCGAAAAAGACCTGACGGATATCCCCTTTGACCGTAATAAAGGGGGGCTCACCTGGAAAGGGGATGATATGTTGTACGCCATCACACAGAGCAATGGCGGCGCCATATTGCTGCAATATGACCTGAAAACAAAAAAGCAGCAGGTCCTAGGAAGCACGGACGAAGGAATCAGTTCCATTGATATTGCTGCTAACAGGCTCGTATATGTGAAAACAATGGTGAGCAATCCATTTGAGGTTTATACCGCTGACCTATATGCGAAAAATGAAAAAACACTCACCGGATTCAACCGTGAATGGCTGGCCGCCAAATCCTTATCCCTCCCCACCAAACATAGTTTCATTAATGAAAAGGGGATGACTATTGAATACTGGGTGATGAAACCGGCCAATTATACCCCCGGGAAAAAATTCCCCCTGCTGCTGCAGATCCATGGCGGACCGTCAGCTATGTGGGGGCCTGGTGAAAGCTCCATGTGGCATGAATTTCAGTACTGGAGCAGCAAGGGCTACGGGGTGGTGTACAGCAACCCCCGCGGTTCCGGCGGGTATGGATATGATTTCCTGCGCGCCAACGTAAACGATTGGGGAAAGGGGCCCATGCAGGATGTGCTGACCGCGCTCGATAAAACAGTGGCCGAAGGCTGGGGCGATACCAGCCGGCTTTTTGTAACAGGCGGGTCCTATGCAGGTTACCTGGTCGGATATATCCTGGGGCATGACAAGCGCTTCAGGGCCGCATGCAGCCAGCGCGGGGTGTACGACCTGCGCACCTTCTTTGGCGAAGGCAATGCCTGGCGGCTCGTGCCCAATTATTTCGGCGGTTATCCCTGGGAAAGCAGGGTGCTGGAAACCCTGGAAAGGGAATCGCCCATCAATTATGTGGAAAATATCACCACCCCTTATATCATATTCCATGGGGAGAACGACCTGCGGACCGGGGTCATCCAAAGCGAGCAGATTTATAAAAGCCTGAAGGTCCTGGGCCGGCCGGTGGAATATGTGCGGCACCCCGGCGCCACCCACGAGATCACCCGCAGCGGCAACAACCGCCAGCGGATGGACCAGATGCTCCGCACCTGGGAATTTTTCGAGCGATTCCGCTGAACAGTGTTCACCCGTCGGGTGGCACCCGACGGGTGAACACTGTTCAGCGGAGTTCTGCCACTGATTTTAAAAAAAATGAAGGAAATTCGACCCTCATTCTGAAGTATTGATATGAAGCCAGCCTGTTTTCTGAAACCGATCCTGTCCGTTTTATTACTACTGCCTGCCCTGCTGATGAAAGCGCAGGTCATAGATTCCGTGCTCCTCAAACTGGAATCGCAGTACCCACAGGAAAAAATCCACCTGCAATTCGACAAAGGCGCTTACAATCCCGGTGAAACCATCTGGCTGAAAGCTTACCTCATGTCGGGGCACCTTTTATCCGGCATCAGTAAAAATGTTTACACCGAACTGGTCAATGGAAACGGACAGGTGCTACAGAAAAAAGTTAGCCCGGTTCTGATGTCCGGAGCCGCTGCGGCCTTCGACCTTCCGGCAGACCTGAAGGACTCGGTTGTTTTTGTGCGCGCCTATACCAGGTGGATGCTCAACTTCGACACCGCTTTTCTCTATGTTAAGGCCATACCCATTTTATCGGCCACCCCGGCGCAGCCTGCAACCGCAAAGCAGGTGTCATCGCCTCAGTATTTCCTGGAACTTTTTCCGGAAGGCGGTGACCTGGTTCAGGATGTCCCTTCCAGGATTGCCTTCAAGGCCACCGATAAAAGGGGATGGCCTGTCGCGTTTTCAGGCGATCTCCTGACTGGCAAAGGAGCCAAAATAGAAAGCTTCAGCAGCACACATAACGGAATGGGATTTTTCAACCTCACCCCGAAAGCAGGTGAAACCTATAAAATCACCTGGAAGGACCCTTCCGGGAAACAGCAGCAGGTAATGGTTCCCGCCGCCAGGCCCAATGGCATTGTGCTGGAATTAAACCACACAAGCGGGGGCATTCAGTTTAACATCAAAAGGAAGGATGGTGTTCCTTCACCGCTGCCTGTTGTACAGGTGATAGCCCAAACCCAGCAGCAACTGATTTATCGGGCAAAGGTCAATCTCACCAAATCAGCTCTCGTAACCGCCGTCATCCCTACAGAAGGAGTGCCCGCGGGAATTGTGCAGGTCACCATTTTCTCGGAAGACAACAAACCCCTGGCTGAACGCATCATTTTTCTGAATAACCAGGATTACTATTTCATTACGGATCTGAATGTACCGCTGAAAGGGCTCGACAAACGCGACCGCAATGTGATACAGGTAGATGTTCCCGATACCATCCCCTGCAACCTATCCATGTCCATTACTGATGCGGACATCAATCCGGCACAGCCGGGAGAAAACGATATCTACTCGCAAATACTCCTGGCCAGTGATATCAAGGGATATGTGCATAACCCGGGTTACTACTTTTCGAGTGAAGCCGATACCGTAGCGCAGCACCTCGACCTGGTGATGATGACTAACGGATGGAGGCGATTCAGATGGGAAGATGCCATTGCGGGTAAGTTTCCGGTAATCAAACACCTGCCGGAGGATTACCTGACAATGGAAGGCAGTGTCACCGGCCTGACAAAGAGCGAACTGGTGAACCAGGAAATAACCGGCATCATCAACCTGAAAAACGGAAGCCAGCAGTTCCTGACCATCCCGGTTCAGCAGGATGGGAAATTTTATGTACCCGGTATGATCTTTTATGATACCGCCAAACTCTACTACCAGTTCAGCAATGACAAAAATAAATTACTCACCACCAAGGCGCTGATTGATGTAAAAAACAACCTGCTGGTGAAGGGCCCCGCATTTTCAGTATCACCGAAGTGGACGCCTTCCTTTAACCCGCTGGATCCGTTAGCGCAGAAGAAGAACCAGCTGATGGTGGAAAAAAACAGGGCTTTACTGGATGAACAGCGAAAGGTCCAGACCCTTGCCGGTGTGACGGTTGTGGCCAAACAAAAGTCGAAGGCAGAAAAAATGGATGAGCAATATGCATCCGGATTTTTCAAGGGGCAGGAAGGCTATACTTTTATCACGGAAGACGACCCGTTTGCCAATGGTTCGATGTCAATCCTGAACTACCTGCAGGGCAAGGTGCCGGGGCTGCAGATCACTGGGGCCGGTACCCAGATGAGTTTATCCTGGCGGGGAGGTACACCTGTACTGTATGTGAATGAGATGCAGGGGGATGTCAACATGATTCAAAATACCCCCATGACCGATGTGGCCATGATCAAGGTATTCAGGCCCCCGTTCTTTGGTGCGCCCGGAGGCGGCAGTGGCGGTGCCATTGCCGTTTACACCAAAAAGGGTGCAGCCCTGAACGATAATGTGAAGGGCCTGGATTTCGCATCCATCCCCGGTTATGTTCCGGAAAAACAATTCTATTCGCCCGATTACATGAAGTATGAAACAGAGCACAAGCAGACGGACAACCGCACCACCCTGTACTGGAACCCTTTCATTATAACTGATAAAAACACCCGCCGGATTTTGTACACCGTGTACAATAATGATATCAGCAAGAGGCTCCGGATCGTTATCGAAGGGGTTAACGCTGATGGAAAACTGACCCGTATCGAAAAGATCATTGAATAAGTTCTTATTTCACCCATCGGGTTGCATTTCACCCGTCGGGTGGCACCCGACGGGTGAAATGCAACCCGATGGGTGAAGCTCACAAAATAAAACAGGCCATCCGATACCGGATGGCCTGCAATTTTTTGGAAGATGACATTGCTGTCATCTAAGTTCTTACCAACGGCTTCCGCTGTTGCTGAAAGAACGACGGTTTCCACCACCGCCATTACCAGAATTGCTGCGCTCTTCGCGAGGCTTGGCAACTGATACGCGGATAGCGCGACCTTCTACCATACCACCATCAAGTTCAGAGATGGCTTTCTGGGCTGCCTCATCATCAGGCATTTCAACAAAACCGAATCCACGGCTTTTGTTGGTGAATTTGTCCATGATAACACGGGCAGAAGATACTTCACCATACTCGGTGAAAAATTCTCTCAGGTCTTCGTCTTCAACGTTGAAGCTCAGATTTGAAACGTAAATGTTCATACTAAAAATAAAAAATAAAATAAAAATGAGCGATACGATACGGGCGGGAGATTTCCAGATAGCAGAAAATGCGTAGCAGAATAACTCGATCCAAAGCCGGGATCAATAACTCAATAACGCCGCAAAGCTAACACAATTAAATGGTAACTCAAGATAGTTTAAGGCGCCCCCCTGAACTTTGCTGTTAAAGTTTTGCTTCCCCATCCTTCCTCCTCCTGAAATCAAGCTTGCCGGCTCCTCCGTGTAATCCCCTGTAAGCCAGTACTGCACTGATTCCTATCAGGAGCGCTGCCATCAGGAAGGGCACCCCCGGAAAATATACCGGTGCGGCAGGTGCGGTGAAATAACTGAATAAATTTGTCATCAGCGGCGGACCGATGATGGAAGTTGCGCTCATCAGGCTGGTTAATCCGCCCTGTAATTCGCCCTGTTCATTGGCAGGCACGGAGGAGGAAATGAGCCCCTGGATGGCAGGACCGGTTATTCCACCCAAACTGTAGATCACTGTAAAGGCGAACATCATCCAGGTGGCGGAAGCAAATCCGTACAGTAAAAACCCGAGACTGTACAGGAACAGACCCGTATACACGCTGCGTTCGTTTCCCAGCCGGGGGATCACCACCCTGATCAGTCCGCCCTGCACCAGCGCCACCATCAAACCCACAAAACCCAGCGAATACCCAATCAGCCGCTCGGTCCAGCCAAACTTTTCAATAGTATAAAAGGTCCAGGTACTCTGCACGGCATGGGCTGAAATATAAATCAGCACAAAAGAAAGTATCAGTCCCGATACAGCCGGGTACTTGCGCAAATGTTTAAACGCACCCAGCGGATTGGCCCTTTTCCAGTCAAACTGCCTGCGGTTGTCTACCGGAAGTGATTCGGGCAATACAAAATAACCGTAGAGTGCATTCACCAGGCTTAATGCAGCAGCGGCCAGGAAGGGTACCTGGGCGCCATAATGCCCCAATACCCCGCCGAATACCGGTCCGATGATAAAACCCAGTCCGAATGCAGCGCCGATCATCCCAAAATTCTGTGCCCGGTTCTCCGGTGTGCTGATATCGGCTATATAGGCGGAAGCAGTTGTAATACTGGCGCCAAAAATGCCTGCGATGATCCTTCCCACAAACAGCCAGGCAATAGTGGGTGCCAGGGCCATGAATATGTAATCGATTCCAAAGCCAAGGAGGGATAACAGTAAAACCGGACGGCGGCCATAGCGATCACTCAGGTTACCCAGCACGGGGGCAAACAGGAACTGCATGATGGCATAGGCAAATCCGAGCCAGCCGCCATATCGGGCGGCATCACTCATATTGCCGTGAATAAGATGGGTGATCAGTTTAGGCATCACCGGAATGATGATCCCAAGGCCTGTTACGTCTATCAGCAGAGTAATAAAAATAAATCCGAGCGCCGCCTTCCTGTTGCTTGCCATTGTTCAGTAATTACTGCAAAATAAACCTGTCCGCCGGCAACTGCCCTAAAAAAATATTTAAGCGGGCTTTCCCGTAGGTCCCTTGCCCGGCTCCTTCCCCGGCCCCAAACCCAACAACAAACCCAACAACAAACAAAACACCAGACGCATCGCTATACAAAACGCTATACCCAGCCCTCCAAACCAGGCTCAACCCCAAACTTCAGTAATCTCCCCATAAAATAGTTGCACCTTCTTACCTTTGCGGCCTATCCAACCAGCAATAATGGACAACCTACAATTTGATTTTGGCATGGTCGGCCTGGGTGTTATGGGCCGGAACCTGCTCCTGAATGTTGCCGATCATGGTTTCAGGGCCATCGGCTTCGATAAAGACCCCCAAAAGACAACCGATTTTGAACAGTCCGCCACTCCCGGCACGATCGTAAAAGGCGTCAACAGCCTGGAAGAAATGGTGAACAGCCTTTCCGTTCCCCGCCGCATCATGATCCTGGTGCCGGCCGGCAAACCGGTGGATGATGTGATCGAAAGCCTGCTTCCCCTGGTGAGCCAGGGAGATATCATCATCGATGGCGGCAACACCTATTATACCGATACCCTGCGCAGGTACCAGTACCTCCAGCCAAAGGGAATCCATTTCATTGGCATCGGGGTTTCCGGTGGTGAAGAAGGCGCGCGCTTCGGTCCTTCCATGATGCCCGGAGGCGACCAGACCGCCTGGGAACATCTGAAACCAGTGCTGCAATCCATCGCTGCAAAAGTGAACGGCGAGCCCTGCGTGGATTATATGGGCAAGGGCGCAGCCGGACATTTCGTTAAAATGGTTCATAACGGTATTGAGTATGCGATCATGCAACTGATCTGCGAAGTGTACGACCTGTTGCATCGGGGTGCCGGCTTCAGCAATGAAGAGCTTCACCAGCTTTTCAGCAACTGGAATGAAGCGGAACTGAAATCCTACCTGATAGAAATCACTGCCGCCATCTTCAAACAGCAGGATCCCGAAACCGGCAACCAACTGGTTGATATGATCCTCGATAAGGCCGGCTCAAAAGGTACCGGCAAATGGACCTCGCAGATTGCAATGGATATGGGAGTGGCCATTCCCACCATCGACATGGCCGTTACCATGCGCAACCTTTCTGCCCTGAAATCCGAAAGAGTGGAGGCAGAAAAACTTCGCACTGCACGGACAGCCAACCCGTCCCCAGCGGCCGGACAATACCCGCTTTCCACCGACAGGGAAAGCCTTGCCAATGATTGTCGCAAAGCGCTTTTCTCAGCAATTATACTTTCTTATGTCCAGGGGATGGCCATGTTGCAAACGGCCTCTAAAGATCTCGACATGGACATTCCATTGCATAATGCCGTCAAGGTTTGGCGGGGAGGATGTATTATCCGTTCTACCCTGCTGGAAACTTTTTACACTGCCTACCAGCTCAACCCAATAACGCCTAACCTGTTACTGGATGGAACCATTGCGGAATTGGTCAGCGATAACATTGGATCACTTCGCACCATCAGCAGCCTTGCTGCCCTCAATGGCTTCCCGGCAGGATGCCTGATGAATGCATTGACGTATTACGATGCGTATACCACGGGACGCCTGCCGCTGAACCTGTTGCAGGCCCAGCGCGATTATTTCGGGGCCCATACTTACGAAAGAACCGATCGCGAAGGAAAGTTCCACACGCAATGGACCTAACCAACTACCACAAACTACAAACCTCAAACACAAAATGTCTTCCAACCATAAACGCCCACCAGCATCCCTCATATTCATCTTTGGCGGCAGCGGCGACCTCAACCATCGCAAGTTGTCACCTGCACTTTACAATCTTTTCATTGATGAATGGATGCCGGTAAAATTTGACATCGTGGGCATCGGCCGCCGTCCTTACGACAACGACTCCTACCGAAAGCACCTGTTCAACGGAATTGAAATGTTCAGCCGGCGTAAAGATGATCAGGGCGGCAAATGGCAAACCTTCTCGCAGAAAGTTTCCTACCTGCAGATGGATGCACAGAAAGAAGAGGAATACGAAAAAATAGCCGAAATCGTTCGACGGAAGGAAGAGGAGTATGGTGAACATCCCAATGTGATTTTTTACCTGGCTGTTGCTCCCCAGCTGGTACCCGGCATCGTGGGCAAACTCGGACCGCTGAATATCTGCGCCGACACGAAATGTACCCGCGTGGTGGTTGAAAAACCCTTTGGTCACGACCTGGAAAGTGCGCTGGAATTGAATAAACTCCTTGCAGGGATGTTTGATGAGAAGCAGATTTACCGGATCGACCACTACCTGGGAAAGGAAACCGTGCAGAATATCCTGGCCCTGCGATTTGCCAATGCCTTGTTTGAACCCATCTGGAACCGCAATTATATTGATCATATCCAGATTACTGCCGCCGAGACTGTTGGGGTGGAAGGCAGGGGAGATTTTTACGAACATTCCGGAGCCCTGCGTGATATGGTGCAGAACCATATTCTGCAACTGCTTTGCATGGTGGCCATGGAAGCACCGGTTAGTTTTGACGCCGATGAGATCCGCAATAAAAAAGTGGATGTGCTGCATGCCATGAGAAAGATCAGCCGGGAAGAGGTTCACAATTATGCAGTCCGTGGTCAATATGGTGCAGGCTGGATGAAGGGCGAGCAGGTTCCGGCCTACCGGCTGGAAAAGAATGTGGCCCCCGATTCCAATGTGGACACCTTTGCTGCCGTGAAGTTCTACATCGATAACTGGCGCTGGCAGGATGTGCCTTTTTATGTTCGCACCGGCAAACGCATGCACGAAAAGGAAACCATTATTACCGTACAATTTAAAGCTGCCCCCAGTTTTGCATTCCCGCCGGAATCAGCCGAAACCTGGCGGTCCAACCGGTTAACCATCAGTATTGCCCCTGAGATGGACATCCGGCTGCGCTTCCAGGCCAAACGACCCGGGCAGGATCTCACGCTTAGTCCGGTTGATATGATCTTCAGTTATAAGGATGCGTATGATGAACATGAGCCTGAAGCATACGAGACCCTTTTGCTGGATGTGATGGAAGGGAATGCCACTCTCTTCATGCGGGAAGACCAGGTGGAAGCTGCCTGGAAAGTAATCATGCCCATACAGGAAGCCTGGGAACAAAGGCCGCCGGTGGATTTCCCGAATTATAGTCCGGGTTCCTGGGGTCCTGAAGACGCCGAAGCCCTCATCGCCCGCGACGGACGAAACTGGGCAAGCCTGCCCGAACCCCACCAGGAATGACCACATTGACCCATTCACCCATTGACCCATTCACCCATTGACCCATTCACCCATTGACCCATTCCCATGCTCCACATTCTCCCTAACGCCGAATCAGTTGCCACAGCAGCGGCTGAATTCATCACCGAAAAAATTGAAACCGTCCTGAAAACCCGGGATCGCTTCACCATTGCCCTGTCCGGCGGCAGTACACCCAAAAGGCTCCACCAATTGCTGGCGGAAGCTCCTTATAGCAACCGGATCGACTGGACAAGGCTGCATATATTTTGGGGAGATGAAAGATACGTGCCGCTGGAGGACGAGCGTAACAATGCCAAAATGGCCTATGACACCTTGCTGAACAAGGTCCCGGTGCCAGCGGAGCAGATACATATCATGCGTACCGACCTGCCTGACCCGGAAGAGTCTGCCCGCCAGTATGAAACCATCCTGCATACTTATTTTGATGGGAAAGAAAACAGTTTCGACCTCCTGCTGCTGGGAATGGGTGATGACGGGCATACCCTTTCACTTTTCCCGGGAACGGAGGTAATCCATGAAACCGGAAAATGGTGCACGGCTTTTTTCCTTAAGCAACAGGAGATGTTCCGGGTAACGCTCACCAGAACCATTGCCAACCAGTCGGCCTGTATACTTTTCCTGACAACAGGTAAAGCCAAAGCACCAGCCCTGAAGGAGGTTCTGGAAGGACCACCCAATATCAATATCTATCCATCACAGGTCATACAGCCAGTGAATGGCACAACACACTGGATAGTTGATGAGGCTGCTGCATGTTTGCTGACGCGATAAAAGCTGAGGCAGAGAAGTCTACACTATCTGCTGCTCAACCGAATCGTACACTACTACTTTTTGCCAGACCATGCTGCATTCTTCAATAAATTTGAGATGGATGGGATCCACCTGATATTTGGCCTGGTCTTCTGCCGTATTAAATACCAGCAGCCAGGAAACAGAATAGGATCGGTCAATCACATCGCGGTTGGTGGGCGCAGGTACACCGATATGTGACATGGCGATAGTCTTGACCGCTGAAAGCTTTTTCAGTCCTTCCAGCAATTTCCTGAGGTCTTCTGCGCTCTCAGGATTTTTCAGCCAGAAATAAACATGGTGGATGAATTTATTGTGGAGTTTGTTCTCCCAGGAAGCTGCTGAGAAAGCTCCCAATCCACCCATAACCGTTGCCTTACCAGTTTCGGAAAGAAATTCCCGCCTTGTTTGAGATTCCATGGTTTTGCTTGCGTTTTTGGATAAACAATCTACGAAAAATTTTCAGGTGTCTGACATGTGGTGTCTGACATGTTGGAAAGGGTGAGAGCGATAAGGTGATTAAACGGCCATCGGGCATATTGTACGTGAGAAAAGGTCCTCCCCTTTTTAGCTCTTTGAGTTTGAACAGAATGAAAGGTATGCTTCAATGTGGCATAGCCAGAATATCCATGCAGGAGACAAAACAAAGAGAGATTTTCATTTTAAATCACTAAATATTGAATTGGTATGAACTCTTTACTCAGAAAGGCAGCGCGTATTGATGTGGCATCAAAATGAAAGCGGTGGTGGCAGTGCAGAGGAAATTAATGGAAATAAACTATGTGCTTTTCAGGAATAACAGTACCAATCGCAAATTCTATATTCACAACAACCCTTTGTCAAAGGAAGCACTATAAAAAATTAGGGAGCAGTCATCAAGAGACTGCTCCACTAAACAGGCTGGCTTAAGCCGCCTAAAGCACAAAAATATGAATTTATATCAAAACCTGGTGTTTGGGGAATGGCGTCTGACGTTTGGGGGGGATGGCGTCTGACGTTTGGGGGGGAATGGCGTCTGACGTTTAGGATTACCGAATTCATCGGATACTAACGTCAGACGCCTGCGTTCCGGGAATGGCGTCTGACGTTTGGGATTACTGATTTCACCGGATACTAACGTCAGACGCCTTTCCGAATTAACGTCAGACGCCTTTCCGAACTAACGTCAGACGCCTGCGTTCCGGGATCGGCGTCTTCTCACCATGAAAAACCCGATCACTCCAATTAACAGGGCAGCCGCCATTAGCAGCACCCAGTAAGGAAGCTTTTTTTCCGGTACCTCCGTAATGGTAATCAATTGATTGGTTTTTACATCTGTCAGCACCTGGCGGTTTCCCCCGGTCCAGATCACAGTCAGCCGGTCTATTTTGGTCGTTTTTCCCAATCCAAAATGTGCGATAACAGAATTCTGGGAGAGATGGCTGGAGGCACCGCCGTCAATTTCCCGGATCATCTTTTTACCCCCGGCTTCTACCTCTACCCGGGATCCGATCCCATGGCTTTCGGCCTTCACTCCTTTCAGTGCCACTTGCAACCAGTTGCCGCTGGCTCCATCATTCCGGTAGAGTCGGGTAAACGAGGGCACGGGATAATCCCTAAGCGATTCCTGGTTCACCACCAGCAGGTCAAGATCACCATCTCTGTCATAATCAAACACCACCGATCCCCTGCCAATCCCATAATCCGCCAGTCCGGCCGCCCGGGCATTATCCTGGAATTTTTGGCCAAGATTATCAAAATAAAAATCAGCCATCGCCACACAATTCGGGTTCAGGTCACCATTGGCGACATACAGGTCCAGGTCGCCGTCCTGGTCAAAATCGGCAAAATTGGCGCCCCAGCTGATGGTATGAAAATCCACGCCCAGTTCCACTGCTTTATTAACAAAAGGTTTACCGACTCCCTGGTTCACCATAAAATAATTGAACCGGATATTGGTCACGTAATAATCCATCAGGCCGTCATTGTTATAATCTCCCACCGCGGCACCCATGGAATTAATCTTCAGGTCCATGCCCGATTCCTTGCTTACCTCCCTGAAAGACCGGCGCGGGTAGCGGTTCTCCAGCAAAACGTTCGGCTTCCGTTTAAAACCAAAATCATGGTTGATGAGCAGGTCCTGGTCGCCATCATTGTCGTAGTCGGTGAAAATCCCGCCAAATCCATAGCCGGTGAAGTCAATTCCGTATTGGTCACTTACATCTGTAAATTTTTTTCCCCCTTCATTTCGCAGGAGAAATCCTTTTGCTGTCTGGTTGGCACCCACCACATCTGCATCACTCACCGCGCTCAGCTCTCCCTTGAATTCATTGAAATAATTAGCGACGTATATATCGGGCCATCCGTCTGCGTTGAAGTCGCCAAAGCTGACACTTGTACTGAAAGACAATTCCTGGTCCAGCCCGAACTCCCTGGTTGCGTCCCGAAAAGTTCCGTTGCCGTTATTAATAAAGAACAGATTGATCTCCCTGGGGATAGCCTGCTTCACTCCCCTGGAAGTAATGGTGGTGATAAACAGGTCCACAAAACCATCGCGGTTTACATCTGCACTGGCCACCCCCTGCGTTACATATTTCCTGGTGGCGGTGAGGCCGGATTGCGAAAATACATTCGTGAACGTACCGTTGCCGTTGTTTTTATACAAAACGTCGTCGTTCATGCCGCCGGTGATATACACATCTTCAAAGCCGTCGTTATTAAAATCAATCACACAGGCGCCGCCTCCGAAAAGGCCTTCATATACCTTGAAAACATGGTCAATGCCTGCCTGTTTGGTTATATCGGTAAACCTGCTTTGGGAACGAACAGGTTCGGCAGCATATGCCACCAACAGCAGTAAAAAAATCTTGAGCCTCTTCATGTATCTGGATTTAGGGTGTTGGTTTTTTCCAGTTCAGGCGGTTCACATTCGTGGCGATCTCCCTGCCTTTTTCCAATCCCGCTTCATTATCGTGCGGAACATGAATGCCGCCATAAAACCTCGATAGGGCAGTTTCTTCAGCGACTTCCCAGAATGACTGGAATTTGCGGGCCTTAAACTCAACGTTTCTTATTTCATCCTTTTCACGACCCACGTGGGAACTGTCCGTAAATGCAAACCTGTCTCCATACAAATCAGTGAGCACAGTGGCAGCGGCGGCAGCCTGGATGGCATGGCCCGAAGGGAAGGCGGGGAAAGGCGGATCAGGCCAGAACGATTCCCATTGCTGGTCAATATGCTGCGGAATAAAAGTATTGGCCCTTTCCGTGAAAAACCGGTATTTCCATTTCCAGCAATTCCGGAATGCATCGGCAACGGCCATTCCCGTTCGCGCGAAGGTTTCAGCAGCTTTTACCAGCGAAGCCCCGGACTTTCGTGCTGCTATTGTTGCCAGGTAATACGAGTGTCCGGGTGGGGTAAAGGTTATATCGGGATCATCTCCCCACCAGATAGCAGCTTCTTTTTCATCCTGGGTGAGGGACTTGTTCTTTTCATATACCTGCAGGAATTGCTGGTAATAGGCCGAGCCGGGAAGGGTATCGTAAGGGATGGGCACCGGATCTGCTATGGCAGAATCAAGGGCCAGGAAGGTCCGGTTCTTGCCCCAATGCGGATGCAGGGGATAGTGACTGATCGACTGGGCATATAAGGGTGGCTGCCAGGAACCGGGGGTTTCCGGAAATACCATTTGCTTGTCAAAATTGCGGAGATAACCCCTGTGGCCTCCATCTGTTTTGGACCATTCAAAAATCTGTTCTGCGATCTTTCTTCCGAAAGCAACAGATCTTTTAAGTACCGCATCATCCTTTACTATCCTGCCATAGATATCCGCATAATGCTTTTCCAGGGAATCAATGGTGGCTTTGTGCTGATCCGGTGCCTGGATATAAATGGAACGCAGGATGGCTGCCTGACCGGCATTCAGGGCGGATGGCCAGTGATAGGTCTTACCCGGTTCCGGAGCATCCAGCTTGCCCAAACCATTCAACTGGGGGGCCACTGACTGATAGGCTGAATCACCATACACCACCGACTCATACATGGTGAGCCCAATGTATCCAAAGGCGCGGGAGGCAAAAGTCGGGGAATTGCCCGGAGTATTTTTGGTGATGTAAATGGTAAGATCAGCCCATGAAGTGGCTACCTCCACATCAGCCGGAACTTCCTGGGTTTCCTGCCTGCAGGAGCCCGTCAGCAGACCACCGGCGGCCAGCAGGAAAACAATCAGAGGTTGAACAAGTATCAGTCGTTTCATTTCTTTCGCTTGCCAGGTGCATAGGCTGTCAACGCCTGCCCATTGATGCCTAAAATAATTTTATCGCCGTCGAGCATGCAGGTCCGTACATCACCCCTGATGTGGAAGCCCGATTCAACCTGTGACACATAGGTGTATCCGCCCTTCCCATTTCCCTTCAGTAACTGTCCGTAACTGGCATCAAATTTTCCGAGCCTGATTTTTGTATGGCTGTTATTGCCACAGAGCAGGAGGTCTGTATTGCCATCTTTATCATAATCCAGTTGCAGGATGGTAAACACGGGAGAATATTGCACTTCCACCGGAAGCTGCGCAGGAGACAACCTGCCTCCGGTGCCGGAAAGAAACAGAGTGGTTTGCAGGTGATTGGCTCTGAGGTGACCGGCTGTTTTCAGTTCGTTGTTCTGGAAAAGTTCGTCCATGCCAATGTCTGCATAACTCTTAAAACTTGAAAATCGTTTACGCATCACCGGGAGTTGTGCAATCAGTTCATCACGGGTTACATAGGGATAACTTTTCTGCCCGATATAAAAACTGAAGATCGGGTCCACGGAGCCGTTGCCATCAAAATCCTTAAAAAACATTTCAGCGGGTTCGGCCTCAGTTGCCCTGATCTGGGTATTGAGTCCCATATTTCCCACGATAAGATCAGGACGGCCATCGCCGTTGAAATCGCCGGCACTGATGGTATTCCAGAAACCTGAATAGGATTGGTCGAAATATTGCCGGGTACTGTTCTGCAGTTTACCTTTTTCTGATGTAAATACAGTCACTGGCATCCATTCACCTGCCACCACCAGTTCCTGTTTCTTATCCAGGTCAAGGTCAATCCAGACGGCATCTGTTACCATTCCAATCCGGGATAAACCGGGACAGATTGATTCCGTCTGGTCGGAAAAATTTCCTTTCCCATCGTTCAGCAGAAGGTAGCTGGCCGGGGCTTCGGGATATCGACCCGGTACTACCCTGCCACCCACGAAGAGATCCATAAAACCGTCGCCATTGATATCACCCGCCTTCACGCAGGATTTACTTCCCGATACAGCAGGCAAAGCGGCCCTGGTAAAATCATTCTTACCGTTATTGAGGTAAAGGCGGTCTTGCAGCAGTGGGTCTTGCGGCGCCAGGTTGTGGTAGCCGCCGCTGGCTATATACAGATCCGGTTGACCATCACCGTTAGCATCAAAAATTTCAATGGCGGCATCGTGAAATGCTTTGTCGGCATCAAAAGCTTTGATCGGATTGCGTTGGTAGGAACCCCCGGGCTGTTGCAGGTAGAGGGAAGCAGGAACACCCGATTCACCACCCATCAGGATATCCTGGAGTCCGTCCTGGTTAAAATCGTATTTCGCCATGCATGGACCACTGAAGGAAAACTGGCTGAGGAGCAGGGGCTGCCTGTTAAAATCATTGATGACGGGGTTGGTATGTATGTATGGAATACCGGGTGCAACTTCCGTGAACCAGCTTCCGGAATGTTTCGCCGGAACCGCTTTTTCACCGGCATTTGTTTCCGCAAGAGTCAGCAGCTGGTCTGCTTTTACATCGTACAGCTTTTGCTGCTTTCCGCTGTTCCATGTTATAATCAAAGAGTCTGCTTTTACGGATGTCCCGAGGCCAATATGCAGGGTTGTTGAAACACTGGACAGGTAACCCCGGACCGGGTTCTGCTCCACCAACTGCATTCCTCCCTCGTGGTACACTTTAAGGTTTGCACCCAGTCCCTGTGTATTGCCGGCTCCCCCGGTTAGGCGAACCTGGAGATAGTGATGCGGGTTGAGTCCGCGTGCATTATTGCTGTAAATAAAAGCAGGCTGGTTAATATTGTTGACCACCAGGTCAAGATCACCGTCATTATCAAGATCCGCATATACAGCTCCGTTACTGTTAGATGCCTGGCCCATACCCCATTTAGCGCCCTGGTTTTCAAAACCGGCGCCCTGCCGGTTCCGGAAGATATAGTTGGCCACATTGGAGGAAGGCATCTGCTGAATGATCTCCATTACATCTTCCCGTTGCAGCCTGCCTTTGGTCTGCACGTACTCATTCATGTAATGGATGAAATCCAGGTTGGTATAATCCCGCAGGTAGCCATTGGTTACATAGAGGTCTTTCCAACCATCATTGTCGTAATCGGCCAGCAGGGCAGACCAGCTCCAGTCGGTATTGGAAACACCTGCCACCTGGCCTGTTTCACTGAAGCTCCCGTTGCCGTTATTCAGTTGCAGCATGTTCCGCATATACTGGTAGTAAAAGCCGCTGCGCAGGTTCTGGTTGAATTTTTCGTAATTATCCGGCGCCAGCAACAATTTCTGCCGGCGATTGTCTTCGGGCAGCATGTCCAGCGAAAAAATATCAGGTAAACAATCATTGTTCACATCGGCCACATCATTCCCCATGGAAAACTGGCTGGTATGCCCCAGGCTGTTTTCCAGCCGGTTGGTAAAGGTTCCGTTTTGGTTATTAAGGTACAGGTAATCGGGAACGGAATAATCATTGGACACATAGAAATCAGGCCAGCCGTCGGAATTGAAATCCGATATCCCCAGTCCCAGTCCATAACTTAACTCCGAACCATTGATGCCGGAACGGGTGGTCACATCTTCAAATTTTCCGTTGTTCTGGCGGAACAGCCGAAGACCCTTTTCCGGATTATCCTGGCGAAGCAGTTCTGCGGTACCCACTTCATTGAGCAGGGGCAGGTTCTTGGGGTTATGATTCAGCAGCAACATATCCAGGTCGCCGTCTTTATCATAGTCAAGCCAATAAGATTGATTGCTGAAACCTGTGCTGGCAAGTCCAAACTGTTCTGCCTGCTCTTCAAAACGGGGAATTCCATTGCTGTCATTACCTACATTGATAAAAAGCTGGTTGGCCCTTTTGGGAGCCGGCATGGCGCCGGAATAACAGAGATAGATATCCAGTTTTCCGTCGGCATTTATGTCCACCGCACTGATGCCGGTTTTCCAGGGACCAGGCCGTCCGCCGGCAGCAGAAACGGTGGTGATATCCTGGAATTTCATCCCGCCCCTATTCAGGTAGAACCTGTTTTCACCCATATTGGAGCTGAAATAAAGATCTGCCAGACCATCGTTGTTGAAATCACCTGCTGCCACCCCACCACCGTTGTAGAAATATTCATACATCAGGATATTGGTGTTCAGCCCTTCGGTCAGGGTGTTCTGAAAATCAATATTGGTTTGTTCCGGAGTCAGCAGGGAAAATAATGCCGGACCTGAACTTCCTTCCGCTTTATCAGGCTGGTCCTTACAACCGGTGCCGGTCAGGCAGATACCGGCCATCAATACACTCAGGATAGCAATCGTACTCTTCATTAGAAATGAGATATATAAAAAAATCTATTCCCAATTTAGGAATAGATTTTTTTATCATTCGGTTGAATCTTTATTTAAAATCCGGGATTCTGAACGAGTTTATCATTCCGGTTCATTTCATCGCGACTGATCGGTCGGTAATACATTTTGTCCAGCCATTTCCTGGTTTCATTTTCAGTATTATCCACCACGGTATAGGTATAGTTATATACGGTTTTATCATGCCTGTATGGAACCAGCGCGGTTTTACCGGGCTTCAGCGTTGCCTTCACATTGATGGCTTTAATGCCGCGGCCAACAGTTTCTGCGGGTATCATCCACCTCCTGGCATCGTGGTAGCGATGCTCTTCATAGGCGAGTTCAACCCTGCGCTCGTTGCGGTAACGGTTCACCAGAGCTGTACCAGCATCGGTAATGGCAGGCATACCTGAGCGGAACCTGATCTTGTTCAGCCAGTTCCTGGCTTCACCTTCATCTCCGGTGGCAAGGCAGGCCTCCACATAGTTCAGCACCACTTCGGTGTAACGGATGAATGGCCATGGAACCAACTGCGCGTTCGACTGGTTATCGGCCAATGCCGGGTTGGGATCGATGAACTTACGGGTATAATAGTGCGTGCGGCTGCCGTTCCAGTTCTCCACCTCAGATTCGCGGGTATCAATTCCATTTACAAATCCACCAGCACCATTGTCATAGTAACCGGTCTGGATCTGGTTGGCAGGATCCTTTCCTGCAACGTCTGAGGGTCTTGGTTTCCATTCTGCGCCATCAAATAAAATGGTGGCATACATCCGCGGATCGCGATTAGCATAAGGATCAGCTTTATGATCTGGATTGGACCAGTCAAATTTGCTGCCATCCATCATTTCGTAATCATCCACCAATTGCTGGATCGGGGTGTTTCCTGCCCAGTTATGGTAACCATTCGGGCCATTGTTGATACCATAGTGGATACCACCAAGCGGCCAGTTATCTTCCTGGGTATAGAGGGCGGACATGGTCCGCTGGAAGATAAGTTCTACACCGGCAGCAGCATCTCCCACTGCACTTCCGCCACCGAGTGACAGGGAAATATAATTCGCTTTTCCAGCTTCCGCATCCACCGGTTCAGTGAGGTTCAGTTTATATCCCTGTCCTTCATCCAGCGCTGCTTTAGCGGCCGCTTTGGCAGCCTGCCACCTGGCCTGCCTGTCGCCGCCGGCATAAGCCACCAGGTCAATGTTGGGATAACCGCTTAAGGTAGCAGATTTTGCTTTTGCGGTTGGACCGTCGTGCAGGTCGCTGGCAGCATACAATAATACCCTGGCTTTTAAGGCCATGGCCGACAATTTGGATGCCCGGCCGGCAGTAACTGACTTGCCTGTCAGCAACAGTGCGGCACTATCCAGGTCGGAAACAATTGAACTCACTGTTTCATCAAATGTATTACGGGCAATGGTGTAGTCCTCATTCAGACCATAGGGCCTTTTGATCAGGGGTACGCCACCATAAAAACGCATCAGCTGGTGGTAATAGTAACCCCTCAGGAAATAGGCTTCACCCAACAGGCGATCCCTTAATACATCATCATCAAAAGTAGAGGTGGGCAACCTGTCGATGGCAATATTCGCGTCGCGAATGGCCAGGTACATATTATCCCAGCCATAGGTACCGCTGATCCAGCCGATATTGGAAGGTGATTCAGAGCCTTCCATGAAAGTATTAATATTCCGGCCGGCATGGGTAAACATGGCTTCGTCTGTCAGGGCAGCTAATGCCTGCTCTTCAAAGCCCCCGTATCCAAGGTAAGAATACACGTTATAAATAAAAGCCTGGGAAAGCGGACCATCGGCCCAGGTGGCTTCACTGGAAATTTTATCCAGGGGTTGCGTATTCATAAAATCCTTGCTACAGGAAACAATCGAAACCAATAAAGTGCAGGCAACTCCCAATATGATATTTCTATTTTTCATCTGTACTAGTTTAGAATGTTAAGCTGAGTCCGGCATTGATCACCCTTGGTTGCGGATAATAAACACCACTTTCAACAGTTGCTTCAGGATCGAACACTTTCATCCTGTCGATGGTAAATACATTGAGTCCGTTGGCGAAAAGCCTGAGGTTGCTCATTTTTAATTTGTCGAGGATTGCCGGCTTGAAATTATAACCGATCTCAATGTTTTTCAAACGGAGATAATTCTTGCTGAACAGATAGTAGGTGTTGAAACCGAAGTTACCACCGGTGAAATAGGTATCACCACGACTGGCCAGCCTGGGATGTTCGCTGCTTGGGTTATCAATTGACCAGCGATTCTCGTAGAAATAGTCGAGGTAGTTACCGATATCCCCAGATTCTGTCTGGATGCGGATGGCTGCACCGGCTGCGCCCTGGAACAGGATGCTCAGGTCGAAGCCCTTGTAACGCACATCTACAGTGGCACCATAGTTAAAGGTTGGGGTAGCATTCTTATCCATCCTCACACGGTCATCGGCATCAATCTTATTGTCGCCGTTCACATCTTCAAATTTCATGTCACCGGGACGCAGGGTTCCTGTCACACCACTATAGTCAATAGTGTTCTTGTTGATGTCTTCCTGGTCTTTGAATACACCGGCTGATTTATATACCAGGTAACCATTGATCTGTTTGCCTTCCCTCTTCTGATACTCGGGAATTCCAGGTGTTTCATCCATGAAAACCACTTTGTTCTTGGCATAACCACCATTGATACCTGCCCTGATAACGAGGTCTTTGTTTATGGTGGTATTATACCCCAGGCTAAATTCAAATCCTTTGTTGTCAACGCGGCCGGCGTTAACAGGCGGAAGCCTGCTTCCAATGCCGGAGGAACCCGGGGTGGAACCCAATTTCTGGATCAGGATCTGGTCTCTCTTATTAAAGAAGTATTCCAGGGTCAGGTCGATCTTGCCATCCAGCAAACCCGCGTCCAAACCGATATTGTAGTTATTGGCCCTTTCCCAGGTAAAATCAGGGTTGGCGAGAACTGTTTCCCTCAGTGTGGTAACCACCTGGCTGTTAATGGGGTAAGCACCAAAACCATAGGTCGAGAGGTAAGCATATTCCTGAAGCCTTCCGCCATAGAATACCTGGTCATTACCCATCTGGCCGTAAGAGGCCCTGAGTTTCAGGTAGTTTATTGCTTTTACATTCCAGAAGTCCTCATTGGAGATATTCCATCCAAGCAGGAGACCGGGGAAGAATCCAAAACGTTTGTTTTCAGAAAACATCTGGGAACCATCATAGCGCCAGATAAATTCTGCCAGGTATTTTTCCTGGAAGTTATATTGAGCCCTGCCATAATAACCAAGGCGTGCTCTTTTATAGGCACCTCCATCGGTATTCTGCTGCAGGGAACCACCAGCAAATAACTGGTCAACGGCGGTGGAAATATAGTTCCTGCGATAGGCAAGGAAGCCTTCCCCTTCAAATGTTTCCTTGGTTACACCTGCCATTATGCCGATGTTATGGCTTCCGATTTTACGGTCATAGTTCAGCATACCGGTCAGGTTGGTATTCAGCACCATGCCATAACGCTGTGAAAGCCTGGGGTCGGTGAAATTGGAACGAACGGCTCCCACCAGTTTGGGTGTTTTACCATCTTCCTCATACGTGATCTTATCCCAGTAATAGAGTTTCCAGGGGGTTTGCCACCTTTTTTCGGTCTGGCTGTTCTTATCAACGGCGCCGGATAAGGTAAGTTTAAGTCCCTTGATCCAGGGATTGGTAATGTCAACGGAGCCATTGGCCTGCACATAATCGGTCGGATTCTTCACATAACCGGTAGCGTTCGTGGTAATCACGTAAGGGTTTTGTCCGTTTTCGATATCCGGACCGGGAAGGCCGTTTGGCCATACTTCAGGCTCAGTGGGGCGACCACGCATCAGCATACGGAAAATGGAACCCGCACTTTCAGTGGGGAAATTCCGGTCTTCCCTCCGTACCAGTATACCCAGGTTCGCACTGATATAGTTATTCACCTTGGCATTCAGGTTTGTCCTGAAGTTATACTGCTTATACTTCGTGGCGGAATTGTTGTAATACGCGTCCTGGCTGATATAACCCATGGAAGTGAAATAGCGCACATTTTCATTGCCCCCGCTCAGTTGCAGGTTATGGCGCGATTGTGGCGACCAGTCCTTGAAAGCATCATCAAACCAATCGGTATCGGGGTAACCCCATGGATCGCTGTGGTCCTTATATTTCTGTACAGCTTCCGGACTATAATTGGCATTAATGGTATTGATGCCGGGAGTGGGTGAATCGTAGGTTCCTGTTTGCTGGATAGCAGACCAGGCAGCCTGCCATTCGTTCACCGGAATGGTTTTATAGATGGGCAACTCATTCATGATATTGGCATACTGGAAAGCATTGGCCATTTTAGGAACCCTGCCCGGCTGGCTCCAGCCCTGGTTGAAATCATACGTGATCTTGGGCTTGCCGGTAGCACCTTTTTTAGTGGTGATCAGGATGGCTCCGTTTGCCGCACGCGCACCATAAATAGCGGCAGAGGCGTCTTTCAGCACGGAGATGGATTCAATGTCCTTGGGGTTCAGGCGACCCAGGCCACCATCCCTGTCGGGTATACCATCGATAACCACCAGCGGGCTGCTGTTACCCAGGGTGTTGGTACCACGAATATTGATGGTAGCGCCATCATATCCGGGCTCACCACTCTGCTGGATAACTACCAGTCCGGGCAGTCGCCCTGCGAGTGAGTTAGACAGGTCAACCGCAGGTGATTTTACCAGTGCCTCGCCTTTTACGGCAGTAACGGCACCGGTTACCGTAACTTTCCTCTGGGTACCATATCCCACCACCACCACGTCGGATAGTTGGGAGGATTCCGGCATCAGGGTAATGGAAACCGTATTGGAACTGTTGAGGGTATATTCCTGTGATTTAAAGCCGATATAACTAATTACCAGCACGTTTTTACCGTCTGGTACCGTCAGTTTAAAATTTCCATCTTCATTGGTAGTGGTACCGATGGTGGTGCCCTTTACCTGGACGGAAGCGTTGGCAACGGGACTGCCTTTTTCATCAACGATGCGTCCGCTGATTTCACGGTCTGCAAAATAGGCGATCCCCGCGGGATCAGTTGGTGTGGCATTGGAAAACGCAGGTGCCGCAAGGGATAATCCGACTAATGCGACGAGCATAAAGCCGGTTCTCTTACTGCCACAAAATGGGTGAGGCATAAATGAATGATTCATTTAATAGAATTGACAATAGTTGAAAAATGGGGTTCCGCAGCATTTGTGTTTCAGCCTCGTTTCGACCGGCTGTAAATCAATTGTGGAATCAAATACTGATGAGGGGGGAATACATCACTCCTTGTATGGCGGAGCCATAATAGCAATCGTCTCATAATTAGTTGCAGTTTGGTTACTAACCCCTAATATAAGACAATTTTAACAATAGTCAATCTTACACTTATTGGATTTTAACCAATAATGATACAAATCTGCCCTGTGAGCTTCCGCAAACGATTGCGGAACAAAAAAAAGAGGGTGTGTGACGGTTGGACAGGTGTCTGACATTTGGACCCACGGTATGGCGTCTGACGTTTGGGCTCGCTGTATTCAGTAATGCTAAACGTCAGACGCCTCTGCTCCTACAACGGGTATTTATTATCGCTGATGATCTTCGCTGCAACCCTGCGCCTGGCTTCCTTGCTGTTGAATGGCGCTGTTTTGGTGAAGCGCTTCAGCCCCAGCAGCATCATTCTCTGCTCATCGCCTTCGGCAAAAGCATTGATCGCATCCTTGCCGTACTTGTTGATCTTGTCAGCCGCATCGTAGAGATAGGTACGTGCCATATCAAGTTCCATCTGGCAGGCCGCTTCACCACGCTGTTCAACCAGCTTCATTACACGCAGTAATGCACTTTCAGCATTGTATGTTTCGATGGCCATATCCGCCACATTCATCAGGATTTCCTGCTCCTGCTCGATCTTCATCATCAGCTTCTGCACAGCAGCACCAGCAGTCATCAGGATGGCCTTTTTGAAATTGACAATAGTTTTGCGCTCTGCATCAAAAGGCTGCTCCTCACCGCTGCCGAAATCAGGAATGCTCATGAGCTCCTTCATCACGTTCATAGCCGGACCCATCAGGTCGAGCTTGCCCTTCATGGCACGCTTCAATACCATATCCACGGTCAACAGACGGTTGATCTCGTTGGTGCCTTCATAAATGCGGTTGATCCTGCTGTCACGGTATGCTTTTGAAATGATGTATTCATCGCTGTAACCATTGCCGCCATGGATCTGCACCCCTTCGTCCACAATGAAATCCAGCACCTCACTGCCGTACACTTTCAGGATGGCACACTCAATGGCATATTCTTCTGCAGCACCCAGCAAGGCCTCATTGAATGGTTTACCACTGGCCACCAGTTCTGCTTCCTTGTTATCGATCCACTTACTGGTGCGATACAGGGCAGATTCGCAAACCCAGATCTGGATGGCCATCTCAGCGATCTTGTTCCTGATGGCGCCGAAATTGCTGATGGGCTGCTTGAATTGTTCACGCGTATTGGCGTATTCAATGGAGGTATTAAATGCACGTTTGGCACCACCCAGTGCGGCAGCACATAATTTAAGACGGCCGATGTTCAGGATGTTAAAGGCAATGATATGTCCCTTACCAATCTCCCCCAGCACATTTTCAACCGGTACTTTGCAGTCCTGGAAATAGAGCTGGACAGTAGAAGATCCCTTGATGCCCATTTTATGTTCTTCAGGCCCCTGGGTAAATCCCTCCATTCCGCGTTCGACAATAAATGCGGTAAACTTATCACCGTCCACTTTGGCAAAAACAGTGTAGATATCAGCAAAACCACCATTGGTGATCCAGCACTTCTGGCCATTCAGGATATAATGCTTTCCATCCTCACTCAGTTTTGCAGCGGTTTTAGCGCTAAGGGCATCACTGCCGCTGTTTGGCTCCGTCAGGCCATAGGAACCCTTCCATTCGCCCGTTGCCAGCTTGGGTATGTATTTGGCTTTTTGTTCAGGGGTGCCGAAATAGAGGATGGGTAAGGTTCCGATACCTGTGTGCGCAGCTATAGCCACGGAAAAAGAAAATCCGCCACCCAGTCCCTCATTCACCAGGGTAGCCGTGATGAAATCCTTACCAAGCCCGCCATATTCCTCAGGGATGGATGTTCCCAGTAGTCCCTGTTCACCGGCCTTGTCTACCAGCGAGGGCATGAGCCCCGGTTCCAGTTTATCAATACGGTCAACAATGGGCAACACTTCCGACTCGAGGAACCCGGCACACATATCTTTCACCATCTGTTGCTCTTCGTTGAAATCTTCCGGGATAAAAGTTTCAAAAGGAGAGCTCTCCTTAATGAGCCATTCTCCACCTTTCAGGATGGAGGCTGATTGTTGAATTGTGCTGGACATATTTGTGGTTTTTTATATGGAAAAAATAGTTCACCTCCTTACGACTCACTTCAGATTGTCATACACAATCTGCAATACCTGCTTACTCACTTCTACCATGTCGGCCGGAACACCCTCCAGCGCTTCGTTCAACGTTTCTTCCGCCAGCGCCATGGACTCAACTTCCATTTTTCTCGCTTCGGCTGTCAGGAAGATCAGGTTCATTCTCCTGTCTTCTTTCGAGGATACCCTTTTTACCAGTTTCAGCTTTTCCAGGTTGTCCACCAGCCTGGTGATACTGGGCTTGTCCCGAAAGGTAGCATTGCATAATTCCTGCTGGCTGATGCCGTCCTGCTTCCATAAGTGGTACAACACACTCCACTGCTCTATGGTCAGGTTCAGCTGCGCCGTATTGAATTTCTTCTGCAGCCGCCTGGCAATAGCCGTGGACGCCTTACCGGTAATGAAACTGTATAATTCCCCTTTTTTAAATTGGTTGTTTGGCATATAGTTAGTTAAACAACTAATCAAATATAATGGAATTTTCCCAGTCCGGCAACGGGATGGCATTTATTTTTCCGGAGCCATCCGCCGGCCACCTGGCGGTCGTCATGCCCGCCTTCTGCCTGCCATACCCTGGCCACCTGCCGGCAATCCCGACCGGTTGACGGAACAAGCCAGCCGGTACATGCTGATTCGCGCCGATAATTTCCAATCTTTGCCCCCGATGTTACTGCACCACCAACAGCATACGATCAGCTACCAGGTTTTTGGGAAAGGCCCCGCACTGCTATTCTGCCTGCATGGTTATGGCGAATCCGGTTTAGAATTCGCCGCCCTGGGTGAACAGCTGGGTAATGATTATACCCTGGTTTGCCCGGATCTTCCCCTCCATGGAAAAACCAGCTGGACAGACAAATCATTTGAGGTGGATGATCTTTACAGCCTGCTGATGGCACTTGCGGCTGACACAACACTCAGCGCTTATACCACCCCGGGGACAACTGCACCCGGGACCGGGCCAACACCCGGCAGCCGCTTCAGCATTGCCGGATACAGTATGGGCGGCAGGCTGGCACTCAGCCTGGCAGAAAAGTATCCGGCAGAATTGGCGGAACTAATCTTAATTGCACCGGACGGACTTAAGATCAATTTCTGGTACTGGCTGACCACCCAGACCAATTGCGGCAACCGCCTGTTCAGGAAAACCATGCAGCGGCCCGCCTGGCTCTTCAGGGCCATGGAAACCGCCCGAAGCCTGCGGCTCCTCAACCAGAGTATTTATAAATTCACGCACCGCTTTCTCGATGATCCCCAACAGCGGGAAGACCTTTACGCGAGATGGACTTTCTTCCGGCATTTCCGCCCCAACAAAAAACGCCTGCAGCAACTGATTCGCATCAACAGGCTCAGGACCCTGCTCTTCTTTGGGAAATTCGACCGCATCATCACCAGCAGGCTGGGGACCCGTTTTGCCAAAGACATGGGCAATGAAACCGGTATCTTCCTGCTGGAAGCCGGTCACCGTTTGCTGAAACCGTCAAATGCAGCTACCATTGCAAAAATTATCCTGTCCCGGGAAGAATACCCGGCCGGAGAAAAATGATTTTCGTTTATACCATAACGTTCCTGTTACTGATCGGCTATGCCTTCCTGTTACAGTTCTATCACCGCAGTTGGAAGCAACAACCGGAAGACAGCCCCCCGCCCTCAGGTTATACTCCTGTAACAGCCATATCAGTGCTGGTTCCTGCAAGGAATGAAGAAGGGAATATCGGGCACTGCATTGCCTCACTGCTGGCCCAGGACTATCCGCAACAGCTACTGGATATCATCATAATTGACGACCACTCTGAAGATGGCACTTCATCCATTGTGAAAGAATTTGAACAACAGGGCGTTCGGTTGCTTTCCCTTCGCGACTGGATTACAGCCGGCCAGTTGAATTCCTATAAGAAAAAAGCCATCGAAGCAGGCATCAGCCTGGCGAAAGGTACACTGATCGTAACGACCGATGCAGACTGCAGCGCCGGACCCGACTGGCTGAAAATCATCGCCCATTGCCACGAAACAAAAAACGCACAACTGGTTGCAGGGCCGGTTAAAATGCGGCTTCAACGGGGATGGTTATCCGTATTTCAGAGCCTCGATTTCCTGAGCCTGCAGGGGATCACCGCCGCCTCCGTTTTCAGGGGATTTCACAGCATGTGCAACGGCGCCAACCTGGCTTATACAGTCGCCGCATTCAGGGCCGTGGATGGCTTCAAAGACATTGACGGACCTGCTTCCGGAGACGACATGTTGCTCATGCATAAGATTTCCGGTCGGTTCCCCGGGCAGATCGCCTACCTGAAAAACCGCGCTGCAATTGTTGATACCGAACCGGCCGGCGATCTCAGAACCTTCCTGCAACAGAGGATCCGCTGGGCAAGCAAGGCAAGATTCTATGAAGACAAACAGGTGTTCAGGGTACTGTTGCTGGTGTATGTGATGAACCTGGGACTGCTGATCACCCTTACGGCCGCATTTTTTTCGGGGTTCCATGCCGCTGTTGCAGTGGGATTCATCCTCCTTAAAACACTGTTCGAATGGCCCTTTATGAAAAGCGTTGCCAGCTTTTTCAACCAGTCCGGCATCATGAAATATTTCCTGTTCTTTCAACCGGTTCATATAATATATACCATCACAGCAGGAAGCTTCGGACAATTCGGCCGGTATGAATGGAAAGGCCGGATGGTTCGCTAATTCCTTATTTTTATCGCATGACCGGTAACGAACCCACATCCGCATGGCGAAAACTGCTTCATAACAAAGGGGCCGTAATCGGTATCGTGATCATTGTCATCGCCCTGCTCACCGCCCTGCTGGCTTATTGGCTGGCTCCTGATTCCACCCCCGATGCAAACAGGATGATGGTGGAAATCGGCGGCCGTAAACCGGGCTTTACACAACAGTTTTTCCTCCTGCCAAAAGAGCCGGCCGTGGCAAAAGTCAATTGGCTAGACCGCACCCTGCACGGACAGCCCGATATGCACCTGTTCATTCCCGTTAGTACATATGAAATAAAGGATGGACAGGTCATCCTGCAGAAATATATTGATGATGGCATCACTGAACCCGTCACCTATTCTTTGGCGGGATGGCAGCAACCGGTGGAACAATTATTTGTTTCCAAAACATTTCTCCTCGGCACCGACAAATATGGCAGGGATATCCTGAGCAGGCTGATCATTGGTGTTCGCGTGAGCCTGCTTGTGGGCGGAATCGCCATGCTCCTGTCACTTTCAATAGGCCTACTCCTGGGAGCGCTGGCGGGTTATTATGGCGGCAGGTGGGACAACTGGATCATGTGGTTCATCAATGTAATCTGGAGCATCCCTACTTTGCTGCTGGTGTTTGCAATAACCCTTTTATTGGGAAAGGGTTTCTGGCAGGTGTTCATAGCGGTTGGACTGACCATGTGGGTGAACGTGGCCAGGATCGTGCGCGGACAGTTGCTGGCCATCCGGCACCTGGAATACGTAGAAGCCGCCAGGGTGCTGGGTTACAAGGACCTGCGAATAATAGTAAAACATATTCTGCCCAATATCATCGGGCCGGTGCTGGTGGTAGCTGCGGCGAATTTCGCATCGGCCATTGTGGTGGAGGCCGGACTCAGTTTTCTCGGGGTTGGTGTGCAGCCGCCGCAGCCAAGCTGGGGAGGAATGATCAAGGAAAACTATAATTTTATCATAACAAATAACCCGATGCTCGCATTGGCACCGGGTTTTGCAATTATGTTCCTGGTATTGGCTTTTAACCTGCTGGGGAATGGCATCCGCGACGCCCTCGATGTCCGCAACTAAACCCTCTTTCTCCCCATCATCATTTCCTCGAATACAAATAAAATCCCGTTTTCGTATTGGTCGCCTTGGAAACCGATGTAACGGTAACGGTTACCCGCGATACAGTAAGCTGTGGTGTATTGGTAATGGTAAAACTGGTGGTTGCACCGGAGGTTGTCTTTGTATCAGTAAAAAACGCCGTCGTTCCGGACCCGTCGGGCCTGGCGCTTACTTCGATTTTTACGCCCTGCGGTGGCATTTTGGATGTTACGGTAACGGTAAGCGGGAAATTAGGTCCCGGTGCCACCGACTCCTGCTGGCCATTGATGGCCGGACTGGTAGTGATAACCAGGTTTTCCTCCGCTGGTACCGGATCCCCGCCACCACTGCCGCTGCAGGATGGGAGTGCTACAAAGGAAATGCCTGCGGCAAGCAACAAAATCGAAAACTTTTTATTCATATGCTAAAGATAAATCATCTCCCCTTCCCCCACAACCCCTCTCACTCACCCCCGTTCTCAGTTCTCACCATTTGCACTTACCTGCACATTCCTGTTCAGGCTCTCATCCAGGGAAATAAAAGTTTCCGTTCTTTCAATCCCCTTTATTTTTTGCAACTGGTCGTGCAGCACATTTCGCAAATGATTGATATCCTTGCAAATGATTTCAGCCAGGATACTATAATTACCAGTGGTATAGTTCATCCTGACAATCTCAGGTATTTTCGCCAGTTCCCGCGCGACATTATCATATAATGAGCTCTTTTCCAGGTAAATGCCGATGAAGGCGATTACATCATATCCCAGCATCTTCAGGTCCACATTCAGCCTGCTGCCCTTTACCACCCCCATTTCCTGCAGTTTTTTAATGCGGACATGGATGGTGCCACCGGAAACAAAGAGTTTCTTCCCCAGGTCAGCATAGGAAGTTTCGGCATTTTCCATCATTTCATGAATGATCTGGTAATCCAGTTTGTCTAAATTCAATTTGTTTGCCATTTTGAATACTGATTTTTGACAATTTCTACCACAAGATAGTATTTTTTGAACATTTTCAATAGTTTTTAATTTATACTTGAATTATTTGCAATAATTCGGCAATTCATTGTATGTTTGCATTGTCAAAGTTCTTAAGACATACTGTGGGATGATGAAATTTTCGGCAGACATGCCCTCTTGTCTCGGGGGTGGGGAAAATTGGACAAACGTGCTTACCGCATCGCTAACGACCCCGTGGAGGTTCGACTCCTCCTCCTACAGCCAGTTTTTTTTAATAGTTCTTTATACTGTGGGGTGATGAAATCTTTGGCAGACATGCCCTCTCGTCTCGGGGGTGGGGAGTCCAGGATAAACGTAGCATAGAGCCGACTGGTATTGCTGTTCAACGCAAGTTGAACCGTAATAAAGCCGACCAGGGTTGACCACTAATCTTTGTACTACAGCTAACTGCCCCGTGGAGGTTCGACTCCTCCCCCTACAGCATTTTTTAAATCCCACAAGGTTTCAGTGGGGTTTTGTACCGCCCGCAACGTTGGCGACACCCGACGATCGCATGCCATTGGTACACACTGCTTTTCTCATGTGTGTGTTTACAGCTGTTAGGTAGCCCCTCTTTTCCCGAGGGGCTTTTTCATTAGCCCACGCTCCATCCATTAAGCTCACATAAGCCTGATCTTATTAACTTTAATACGTTTGCATCAGCATAACAGCAGTCAAAACCGGTTGATGCAATTGAATTGATTGTATGAAAACATTTAAACTGGAGCACCGTAAACAAAAAGTTGTAACACTGCCTCACTTCTTTGTGCGGCTTGGCAGGTATTCGATCTTTGCCGTGTTGTTAATTGCTGTATCCATTACCATTGGCAGTGTTGGTTACCATTACTGGGGAGAATTAAGCTGGATCGATAGCTTCCAGATGTCCTGCATGATCCTGACAGGAATGGGTCCGGTTGCCAGCATGAACACTGATGCGGCCAAACTGTTTTCCTCCTTCTACGCACTCTATAGCGGTGTGGCCTTCCTGAGCATCACCGCCGTATTCTTCGCCCCTGTCATTCACCGCTTGCTCCACATTTTACAGGTAGACACAGATGGCAATGGTAAATGATTCCAATTTTCATTATTTTTAGTGTCTGTTTTACACTTATTCCGGTTTCAGTGAATTTACAATGCCATAATTATGCGATTGCTGTCTCTTTTTATTTGCACCATCATTGTCACCAATGCCCTGCAAGCCCAGCCTGGCAGGCTGCAATATTTTCCCATATCCGCCGTACGATTATCGGAAGGCCCCTTCAAAGCCGCACAGGAAACCGATAAACAGTATATCCTGTCCTTAAGTCCCGACCGGCTGCTGGCACCTTACCTGAAAGAAGCCGGCCTCACCCCAAAAGCCGCCTCCTACGGAAACTGGGAAAATACCGGGCTCGATGGACATATCGGCGGACACTACCTTTCAGCCCTGTCCATGATGTACGCGGCAACCGGCGACAACCAGATAAAACAACGGCTCGATTATATGCTGAACCAACTGGCTGTTTGCCAGGAAAAAAATGGGAACGGTTACCTCAGTGGCATTCCGGGTGGAAAAGCCATGTGGGAAGAGATCCGTGGCGGCAGGATCGATGCCGGCAACTTCGGACTGAACGGTAAATGGGTGCCGCTGTACAATATCCATAAAATCTTCGCGGGATTACTCGACGCTTACAGCGCAGCAGAAAGCAAGCCCGCACTTGCCATGCTGGTCAAACTGACAGACTGGATGGATGACCTGACCAAAAATTTGTCTGACGAACAGGTGCAGAATATGTTGATCAGTGAGCATGGGGGACTGAATGAAGTATTCGCGGAACTTTATTCCATCACCCGCAATTTGCGTTACCTGAACCTGGCTGAAAAGTTCTCCGATCGTCGCATACTCACACCCTTACTGGAAGGCAGGGATCAGCTCACAGGCCTCCATGCCAATACCCAGATCCCCAAAGTGATTGGGTATGATCGCATCGGGCAGTTAGCCGGTAAAAAGGACTGGTCCTCGGCAGCAGCATTTTTCTGGTACACCGTTACCCAACACAGAACCGTTTCCATCGGCGGCAACAGCGTGCGCGAACATTTCCATCCTGCCAATGATTTTTCCTCCATGCTCAGTTCCAGCCAGGGGCCGGAGACCTGCAACTCCTACAATATGCTGAAACTGACCAAAAGCCTGTTCCAGTCTGCACCCAACGGAACACTGGTAGACTATTACGAAAGAACACTTTACAACCATATACTTTCTTCCCAGCATCCAAAAGGAGGCTTTGTTTACTTCACCCCCATGCGGCCGGGCCATTACCGCGTGTATTCACAGGCACAGGAAGATTTCTGGTGCTGCGTGGGATCCGGACTGGAAAATCATTCCCGTTATGGTGAAATGATCTATGCCCACAACGAGAAAGACCTCTTCATCAACCTCTATATCCCGTCCTCCCTTGAATGGAAAGAAAAAGGTCTGCGGCTGGAACAAAACACCCGCTTCCCGTATGAAGAGAAATCATCCATCCGGCTGAAACTTCAAAAACCCATGATAGCGTATATGCATTTCCGCTACCCATCATGGGCCGCTAAAAAGGAATTCAGTATTTCTGTCAACGGAAAAATACAACCGAACCTTACGATCAAAAACGGGTTTGTCTCCATTCACCGCAACTGGAAAAACAATGATGTAATCAGCATTCGGCTGCCCATGGAAACAAGTCTTGAATACCTGCCCGACGGATCAGAATGGGCATCGTTTGTTCATGGCCCGATTGTGCTGGGAGCCATCACAGATACCACAAAACTTACCGGTTTATGGGGAGACGGCAGTCGAATGGGGCATGTTGCCAATGGGCCGCTCCTGCCCACTGACCTGGCACCCATAATCCTGAAGGATGAGCAGCCATTGAGCAGCTACCTGCAACCTGTCGCCGGCCAGCCTTTGCATTTCAGCCTTACCAGCCATGTGTACCCCAACAAATACACCAATATCAGGCTGGTTCCATTTTACACCATCCATGAAGCCCGCTACATGGTTTACTGGCCCGTTACAGGAAAAGAACAACTGCCGCTGCGCCTGGCAGCCATGAAGGCAAAGGAAGATGCCTTACTCCAACTGGAAAACCAGACCATCGACCAGGTAGCAGCAGGCGAACAGCAACCCGAATCGGATCACCAGTTCGCAGGTGAGCAAACGCAAACCGGATTAACAGATGACCGTTACTGGCGTGAAGCAACAGGATTCTTTAGTTATGTATTGAAAAATACAGCACACAAAGCTCATGCACTTCAGGTGACCTTTGTGAAAGGAAATACCAACACAGCATTTGACCTCCTGGTGAACGATTCAGCGCTTCCCGCACCGTCATTGGAATGGGCCGAAAACGCTTCAACCTTAACCGTTACATTTGATATCCCTGCAATGCTGAAAAACAAGGATACCATAACCATCCGTTTCCAGGCAAAAGCCGGGAGCAGTACGCCAAGAGTTAGGGAGATCAGGTTATTGAAGCGTGCAACTGGAAATTAATCCCGATCCAAACCATCCTGCAGCAATGCTTCACTTGCAATACCCGCAGGAATGGTTTTGCCAGATTTGATTTCCAGTTGTTTCATCTTCTCAGCCTGGAAAATAATATTACCACGTCCGCTGGCCAGTTTCCTGTGCGCCTCGCCGTATACTTTCTGGACGGCGTTAATGGACTTGCCGATGCTTTCAAAATCTTCAATAAAACCCGCCACTTTATCATATAACCGGCCTGCCCGCTCCGCCACCGCCTCGGCGTTTTTATTGATGGCATCCTTCTTCCACATGTCATAAATCAGTTTCATTGCCACCACAAGGTTGGCGGGACTCACCAGCAGCACATTTTTCCTGTAAGCATACTGCTGCAGGTCAGGGTCATTCTGCAAAGCAGTTATATATGCGGCTTCCACTGGAAGGAACATGATCACCATATCCAGGCTATTGGCGATCTGTGTATAATTCTTTCCGCTCAGTCCATCAATATGATTGCGCAGGGATTGTACCAGGCTTTTCAGCAATATGACCTGTGTATCCGTATTTTCTTCCCTGCATAACTGGTCATAATGCACTAAGGAAACTTTGCTGTCTATTACCAGCACCCTTTCATCAGGATACTTCACCACGATATCGGGACGCATCCGGTTGCCGTCATCATCATTCGAACTCTCCTGGGGAAAGAAATGGACACCTTTTTGCAAACCACTGTATTCAAGAATGGTTTCAAGAATCCATTCGCCCCAGTCACCCTGCTTTTTTGTATTCCCGCTGAGTGCAACAGCCAATGACTTTGCTTCTTTTGCAAGGGTTTCATTTAACTGCACCATCAGCTTCACCTGTTCTTTCAGTGAAAGCCTTTCCTCGTTTTCAGATTTGTAGGTCTTTTCAACCTGTTGCCGGAAATCATTCAGGTTTGATTTCAGCGGTTCCAGTAATACATTCATTTCCCTTTGCTGTACTTCGTTGAACTTTTTCGTTTTCTCATCCAGGATATCATTTGCCAGCAGGGAGAAATCCTTCCGCAATTTTTCCGTCATCTGCTCCAGGTCGGTTTTCTGCTGCTGGTACACCAGTGATTGGTTTTCCAATTTGGCCTTCAGGTCAGTGATTACCCTGTTCGCTTCCATCCATTCATTCGTCCTGGATTCCAGCTTCTGCCTTATTGAATTGTTTTCCAGCTGCAGGTTTTCCTTTTCGCCGTTAACTATACCGAAGGCAGTTTTTTCAGCGCTCAGGGATTCACGCTGGCGATGGCTCACTTGCTCAAGTTCAGCACTACGCGCTTTTAACGCTGCCAGTTCATCAGCCTGCATTCTTGTTTTTTCTTCAGCCAAAGCCAGCCGGGTGATGGTCTGCTGTAATGTTGCGCTTGTTTCAGCATACCGGGCGGCGGATACAAAGTCTCTTTCAACAAGTAGTTTACGTACCAGCCAGGTAATTGTAATTCCAGCGAACAAACCAAACAAGCCAACTATCATCAGAGTCGTATTCATATTAACAGATTTACACTGCAATAATACAAGCCGCCGTTGCAACCTATTTGCATTTCTGTTTCTTTACCAAACTTCAACCCCATATTCCACACAGCTCACTCCTCCTTATCTTTGCCCAATGGGTCAGAAAAAATTAGTTCGGTTCGAAGCCATCAAAGGATACCCTAATGTGCTGCAATACCCCGAAAACATGGCGGGAAAATGGAAAGACCAGTTTGGCAATTCCAACCCGATTACACTCGAATTGGCTTGTGGTAAGGGCGAATACACTGTTGCATTATCAGCAATGTATCCGGCCCGGAATTTTATTGGCGTGGATGTGAAGGGTAACCGGCTCTATATAGGCGCCAAACAATGCCTGGCAGCCGGCCAGACAAATGCAGCCTTCCTGCGTACGCAGATTGACCGGATTGCGACTTATTTTGAACCGGGTGAAGTGCGCGAAATCTGGATCACTTTTCCGGATCCGCAACTCCGCCGTTCTCGTGCCAAAAAAAGACTGACCCATCCGAAATTCCTCCGGCTGTACCAGCAATTCCTGCAACCCGGCGGAATCATTCACCTTAAAACGGATTCACCGGTTTTATACAGGTTTACGCTGACTGTCATTGATCTCTACGGTCTCGAACTGGTTACACACTCCGATGATGTGTACGGGCAGGCTGAAGTCAGCCCTGAATTGCGCATCAAGACCCACTATGAGAAACTGGACATAGCCGGTAGTAACAGGATCCATTACATTTCATTCAGACTCCCGGCTTTACCATTGCCGGACAAAGACAGGGAATTGCAAGAACTGGTATTTCAACATGAAGAAGCAACTAATTGAAGGAATCGATTTCTATTATAATGAAGATGGATATGTGGTGCTGACGGAAAAATATCACCTTGAGAAAGGGGTTTGCTGTGGCAATGGTTGCCTGCACTGCCCTTTTGATTATATCAATGTTCCCGAGCCACGCCGCAGCCAGCTTCAACAGCAAAAAGCCATCAGAAATGCCCAGGACAGGCAAAACGGCCAAACCGAAAACTGAAAAAAAACAAAAGAGCAGCAGGCAGGCAGGCGGATTAAAAAAACTCAGGCCATCCGGCGAAGCGGAAAGCAGCTTTTTTGAGCAGGTGTATGACCTGGTGGAACATGTGCCGCCTGGGCGCGTTACGACCTATGGCGCCATAGCCCGCGCACTCGGATCGGGACTATCCGCCCGTATGGTTGGCTGGGCGCTTAACGGATCTTTCAGCAGCAGCAGGAATATCCCGGCGCAGCGCGTCGTAAACCGCAATGGCCAGTTGAGCGGCAAAGCACATTTTGCCACTCCCACCCTCATGCAGGAACTGCTCGAAAAAGAAGGAATCAGGGTAAAAAACGATACAATAGAAAACTTCAAACAGGTTTTCTGGGATCCGGCAGACAGTTTATAGGTGGTGATCAGATCCCAGCTACATCCTGATCACTCAGCCTGAGCTGGATCATCACTTTGTGTTTGAAGGGATTGAGGCCCCCGAAAATAACCAGTATGGTCAGGGTAAGGCCCAGAAAGGCCCAGTTTCCGGTAATCAGGTAACAGATGGTGCAAAAAATGCTTGCGGATTCCAGCAATGACCACTGGACCAATGAAGCGCCACGATATCTGCCCAGCTTCTCCCTTGCATGTTCTTTTCCATCCCTGATCGTTTCGAGCCGGCGGCGGAAAAGCTGTATCCCCACGATCACGGCTGCAAAGGAATATAAAACAGCAATCACCTGTAGCAAACGGTCCAATGGCACATCTGCAGGGGGAACGATAATATTGAATTGTACCAGTAAGAAAGCAATGATTCCGAAGACGATCTGTGCATACAGTAAACGCCGGTAAAGTACCTGCATGTCGCGAAACGGTGAAGTTGGCTGGTTGGTCATGATGGAGTCAAACTTGCTCTAATTTAATTTATTCTGTTCAGGCATTGCCATAATAGGGACTGATCATGAGGTACACCAGCACCCCGGTTAAAGCCACATAGAACCAGATAGGCCAGGTAATCCTTGCCAGCTTTTTATGCGCCGGCCATTCGGCCACCAGGGCACGGTAGGCCGTAAACAAAATAAAGGGAAGAATGATGGCCGCCAGGAAAATATGGGTGATCAGGATAAAATAATAAACCGGTCTTATCCATCCCTCACCTCCAAACTTTGTATCACCGGCAAAGAGGTGATGCCCGATATAGGAGACCAGGAATAGTGCAGAAAGGATCATAGCAGTAAACATGACCTTTTTATGCAACCGGTAATTACCATTCTTAACAGAGATCAGGCCAAACACCAGTAAGACAGTTACCATTGAATTAATAATCGCATTGATCCTGGCAAACAGGTGCACATCAAAGCCAAGGTCAACTTCAAGTTTAACACGCGACAGCAATACAACTGCTGCAAATACCACAAAGGATACAATCCCGATCAGAAGCTTCGCCTGTGGATCATTTTTCTTAATGAGCGCCGGTAACATGATTTTCTATTTTCTGAATAAATTCCGCTTTTTCTTCCTGTCTTTTTCAATCGTTATTTTGACTATGTCGCCCGCGAGGTCAGCCATTGCCATGCTGTCAAGCCCATTGTAATAACCCCTGACAACCCTGTCCTTATCCAGCAGTACAAATTTTTCTGAATGGATAAAATTGGAATCAACGTTCTCGCCATCCACCGTAGCCAGTTTCACTTCATTGAGTGCAAAATCATAAATCGTTTTCTTATCGCCTGTAAGCATCCACCAGACATCATGGTTCACTCCATAACGATCAGCAAATTTTTTAAGCTGAACCGCTGAATCCCTTTGGGGATCAACGCTGAACGACAGGAACTGGACAAAATTGGTATCAATCTTACGGGTAACATCTTTCAGTCTAAGACTGCTCTGAAGCCTTTTCATGTTAACCGTAAGCGTTGGGCAGATAGAGGGGCACCGGGTGAAGAAAAAATTGATGACCATTACCTTACCCGGCAACTGGTCAAGTGAAACCGTATCGCCCAGTTGATTCACCAGTTCGATATTGGCCACTTTATGCCATACGGTATCGGTAGATTCCTTTCCTCCCTCCACTTTGGTAAGAACAGTATCAACATAATAACGCCTGGGCATGTCAACTGCTCCCGCCTGGAAATAGTCAACAATGAAGTAACACACCACCGGTAAAACCAGTGCCAGCAAAATCCCCAGAAAAGCCTTCTTGTTCATTGGACCGGATTTAAATAAAAGTGTCTGACATCTTTTACAACATGTCAGACACTGTATAAGTTTAAGAATAAAAGATGTCAGACACCCCGACGATTATTCCATCGTACCCTCTTTCTTCGCATCCTTATGCTCTTCAGCACCATGAGCGGGAGCATGTTCGGTCTTTTCAACCTTTATCTGGCTCTGCTCATAGTGATATGGATCGTAGGTGTTCTTCAGGTTCTTGTAGGAATTACCATCGTACAGGAAGGCGACGATAAACCAGATAAACAGCAAAAGTGGCACCACAATAGTCATGATCATGGCACGGATTTCGTGTTTGAGGTGCATGAAGTAGGCCACAATGTAAAACGCTTTGGCCAGCATCAGCACACAGATCACACCTTTTACCAAGAGGCGGAAGAAATCACCTTCCAGTGAGATCAGCCAGAAACCGAGCGCCAGTTCGATGAGGGTAATAACTGAAAGGATCACGGTTACCTTGACTACTTCCTTACGGCCTGCTTCCCGGTCAAACTCGTGGTGGAACGTTATTTCGCTAGAATTGGAATGATTATCCATTATTAATTCGTTTAATCGTTATACAAGGTAAAATACGGTGAATACAAATACCCATACCAGGTCTACAAAGTGCCAGTACAGACCAGCTTTTTCGATCATCAGGTAATGCCCGCGCTGTTCAAACACATTGTTCAGGGTCATGATCAGCATAATGATATTGATGATCACACCACTAAATACGTGGAAACCGTGGAAACCGGTGATGGTAAAGAAAAAGTTGGTAAAGTTGGTAGAAGCTTTTGTACCATCGATGTTCAGGAAGGGATTGCTACCCCACCAGGCACCTTCATGGAACATATGTGTCCATTCCCAGGCCTGGCAGCTCAGGAAGGCGATACCGCCGATAATGGTAAGCACAAGGTTTCGCACCACGCCTTTTTTATCCATCGCATGGCCGGCCTGCACAGCCAGTACCATTGTAACGGAACTGATGATCAGGATAAAGGTCATCAAACTCACGAACATGAGCGGAAGACCGGAACCTAACCCGGGGAATGACTGGAATACTTCGTTGGGGTCGGGCCATGAGTTGCTGGAAAAACGGATGGTGCCATAAGAGATCAGGAACGCACCAAAGGTGAACGCATCACTCATAAGGAAATACCACATCATCAGTTTACCATACTCCACGTTGAAGGGACTTTTACCGCCACTCCACCATTTTTGTTCTGCAGGTACTGCTTGTGCCATGTTCAGTGTTTAAGATTGGTTCGCAAATTTAATTGGATATACGGAATTAACTATTGCAATAACATAAAAAATACCATCAGGTAAAGCCATAACAGATCCACGAAATGCCAGTAAGTTGCCATCACTTCCACCGGAACCGCATTGTAGTTCCTGAGCCTGGTGCTGAAGGCCCGGAAAAACATCAGGATCAGGGCGATCAGTCCGCCAATCACGTGCAAACCGTGTAATCCGGCGATGATATACAGGAACTGCCCGCCGCCCGCACCGGAAAACGTGATTCCCGTTGACCAGATCTGGCTGAATCCCGACCATTGCAATACCAGGAAAATAATGCCCAGGATGGCTGTAATAGTCAGCAAGGTTCTGTATTTCACCCTTTCGCGCTGACGGAACGCCCTCAGCGCCAGGTGCATGGTTACACTGCTCACCAGTATTACCGCCGTGGAATACCAGAAAACAACAGGCATCTCAAAAGTTGTCCAGTTTGGCTGGCTGCGCTTCACAATATAAGCGCTGGTCAACCCTGCAAACATCATGATAATGCTCGCAATTGCCACCCAAAGGGTAAACTTGCTGGGATGTATTTTTTTTCTTTGGTCCATTGATATTGTAGTTTCCATACTCACTTTATCTTATCTGCCACAAGGGCAAAAAATATCACCATCAGATAAATATAACTGCCGAACATCACTTTCCTTGCCGCACCCTTCTCCATGTCCATGTACAAACGTACACTCAGGTAAATCATTCCCAGGTTCGACAGCAGCACGATCAGCATGCTAACCCAGCCTGTCAGTCCGATCAGGTAGGGCAGCAATCCTACCGGAACCAGCAGAACCGAATAAATAATCGACTGCACTGCCGAATATTTGGTGGGTCCCTGGTCAGACGGCAGCATTTTAAACCCAGCCGTTTCGTAATCCTTGTGCGCAAGCCAGGCTATGGCCCAGAAATGCGGGAACTGCCAGAAAAACTGGATGGCAAATAGTGCCCAACCACCAAGGTCCTGCCAGCCGTGCTCACCCGCAACTATGGTATCATTACCGGCAGCAAACCCGATCAGGCAGGGCAATCCGCCTGGGAAAGCACCCACCAGCACAGAAATGGCATTTACCTTTTTAAGTGGTGTATAGATGAAGGCGTATAAAAACAGGCTGAAGGCAGCCAGCGCCGCGGAAAGACCATTGAAAAAATACCAGAGCATAAAAACACCCAGTATTCCGGTCACTACCGCAAAAGCCCATCCTTCCGTTACAGACATCCTGCCCGAAGCAATTGGCCGGTTAGCCGTGCGCTTCATCAGGGCATCCGTATCTTTTTCTACTACCTGGTTGATGGTATTGGCGCTGCCCGTTACCAGGAATCCGGCAAGGAACAGCAGGGTAATCATCAACCAGTCATAAGCCACCACTTTTGGAGCCAGCAGATAACTGATCACTGCTGAAAACACCACCATTATTGTCAAAGAGAACTTCACCAGCAGCATATAATCACGCAACCGCTTACTCATCGAATTCTTGTTCACTGGTTTAACGGAATCACTTTGCTGCATCAATATTTATTAAACAAATCTTAGCGATCTAAAAAAACGCCCCGATAAAACATCAGGGCATTTTATGTTGATTCTGTTATCTTATCATTCTGACCCTATCAGTGTTTGCCTTCGGGTGTTTCATTTGCACCAACAGGCTCGGTCTGGGGAATGAACTCGCGTCCATCCTTGCCATAATCGTAGGCCCAGCGATGAACCTCAGGGATCTCACCTTCCCAGTTACCGTGACCGGGATTGATCGGTGTTGTCCATTCCAGGCTGGTTGCACCCCATGGGTTCTGGGTCCTTACCCTTCTGCCCTTGAACATGGAATAGAAGAAGTTGAACACAAAAAGCAACTGAACCGCAAAAACAATGATCGTTACAATAGAGATGAAACGGTTCAGTCCGTCAAACTGGTTGAAGGAAGCCCAGCCACTGAAATCCAGGTAACGGCGAGGCACGCCTGCAAGACCCTGGTAGTGCATCGGCCAGAAAATCAGGTAAGCACCCACCAGTGTGATCCAGAAGTGGATATAAGCCAGCGTATTGTTCATGAAACGCCCGAACATCTTGGGGAACCAGTGGTACAGACCTGCAAACATTCCGAAGAAGGCAGATACACCCATTACGATGTGGAAGTGTGCAATTACGAAATAGGTATCATGCAGGTGGATATCCAGTGTTGAGTTACCCAGGAAGATACCGGTCAGACCACCGGAAATGAACAGGCTCACAAAACCAATGGAGAAGAGCATCCCCGGTGTAAACCGCAGGTTACCTTTCCAGAGCGTGGTCAGCCAGTTGAACACCTTGATCGCAGAAGGCACCGCAATAAGCAGGGTCAGCAATACGAAGAAGGCACCGAGGAACGGATTCAGGCCGGTTACGAACATGTGGTGTGCCCATACGAGGAAGGCCAGCACCGCAATTGCAAACATGGAACCCACCATGGCCATATAACCGAAGATTGGTTTGCGGGCATTGGCAGACATCACATCTGATACCAGTCCCATCGTCGGCAGGATAATGATATACACTTCAGGGTGACCCAGGAACCAGAACAGGTGCTGGTAGAGGATCGCGCTACCTCCTTCATTGGGCAGGGCTTTCTGTGTGGATGCCAGGAAGATATCAGACAGGTAGAAGCTGGTACCGGCGTGACGGTCGAACAGCAACAGGATGAAACCCGACAACAGTACAGGGAAAGACAGCACACCCAGCACAGCAGTGAACAGCAGGGCCCAGATTGTCAGGGGCACCCTTGTCATGCTCATACCTTTGGTACGCATGTTCAGGATGGTTGAGATATAGTTCAGACTTCCGAGAAGGGAGTTCACAACGAAAAGAGCCATCGCAATCAGCCAGAGGTCCATCCCGATCTTGGAACCTTCGGATGCATCACCCAGGGCGCTCAGCGGAGGATAGGAGGTCCAGCCACCACTCGCAGGTCCGGTTTGAACAAACAGGGAAGCAATCATGATAATGCTCGCTGCAAAAAAGAACCAGAAGCTGAGCATGTTCATGAAAGGCGATGCCATATCACGGGCACCAACCTGCAGGGGAATCAGGAAGTTGGAGAATGTTCCGCTTAGACCGGCAGTCAGTACGAAGAACACCAGTACGGTACCGTGCATGGTAGTAAGGGCATAATAAAACTCGGGATTAAGCTTACCACCCTCTGCCCACTTACCTAAGATTGTTTCCAGGAAGGGGAAAGTTTCATTGGGGAAACCCAGTTGCAGACGGAACAACACAGAAAACAAACCACCAATGATGGCCCAGATGATACCAGTTACGAGGAACTGTTTGGCGATCATCTTGTGATCCTGGCTGAAGATATACTTCGTAATGAATGTTTCCTTGTGATGGTGCCCGTGGTGCTCATCATGATGAACTTCATGGGTAGTGATCACCTCTGATTGTCCGTGCATATTCACTTCGTGGCTCATGTTAATCAGTTTATGAAATCGGTACGATCTTAATTAGATAATGATTTTGTTGCTTCAACCGCTGCAGTGGCAGTGCTGTCTGCCGCAGGTACCGCAGGGGCAACAGCAGGCTCAGGGTTAGACATCACATAGTTGGGCTTTTGCTTGGCCAGCCACAACAGGTATTCCGCAGGCTCCACCACTTTCACGATTCCCTTCATGGAATAGTGCCCCTTGCCACACATCTGGTCACACGAAATTTCATATTCGAAATCAGGGTTTCCGGTCTTCTCCTTCATCTGGGCAGTGGTGTATTTGGGGGTAAACCACATGGTAGTGGGAGTACCCGGAACCGCATCCATCTTCATACGGAAATGAACCAACCCTACATCATGTACTACGTCACGGCTGTTGATCACCAGTTTCACCGGCTTACCAACCACCATGTACATGGCTTCATTGGTAACGATGTCATCCTGGGCAGCTTTGTCATCCCAAAGCAGACCAAGCTGATTGAGGTTTCCTTCGTCAATATTCTTATAGTATTTCTTACCAAATACTTTATCCTTACCGGGGTAGCGGTAGATCCAGCCGAATTGCTTTCCGGTGATCTCTATGACATTGGCCTCTTTCGGTGCATCGCCGGTGATCTTGAACCAGTAGTACAGACCAAAACCAACCAGTACGGTGAGGGCAATCGCCGGTACAGCAGTCCAGAGAGCCTCCAGTTTGTTGTTATGCGGATAATAGAATGCTTTGCGCTTCTCATTGTACTGGTATTTGAAAGAGAACCAGAAAAGCAGGATCTGGGTAATGATGAACACTATACCAGTAATAGCAATGGTAATGTACAGCATGTTATCGATCTTCTCACCATGATCTGATGCAGCTTCGCCCAGGATCTTACCCTTGAACATTTCATTACACCAGTACACACCGATCAGTCCCAGGATCAGGAAGGCCAGCAGGAGGAAACCATTGATACGGTTGTTCTGCTCAAAGGTCTTCTTTTCTCCCTTGAGCACCGATACATACTCGCTGGCTTTTGCGATCTGGAAGACCACAATAAAACCCAACAACAGGATCGCAATGATTAATAAAGTTGACATGTTATATACCGCGTTTATACAAAGTTTTGAATGAATGCTTGTTCTTACAGCTTTTGTTTAAAGATCGCCTCCTCTTATCAGGTATGATGAATGATGCTTTCCTTGAAGAAGGGGTGATTTTTGGCGATCAATGAGCTCTTTGTCAGGGCATTGCCTGCCGTCCACATGATCAGTCCGATGAATCCGGCCGCCACACCAAAATCAAAGAGGTTCAGTTCAACATGCTCTTTTGATACACTGGCGATAACCATCTGGTAAAAATCGATCCAGTGACCAAAGATGATCAGAACAGACATGAACACCAGCAGTGTATAATTCCGCTTTGAACTTCTTCTCATCAGGATCAGCAGCGGAGCCAGGAAGTTGATGATCAGGTTCAGGAAGAAAATTCCCCTGTAAGGTCCCTGAACACGATGCTTGAAATAAACAGTTTCTTCAGGAATGTTGGCATACCAGATCAGCATGTACTGGCTGAACCAGAGATATGTCCAGAATACAGAGAATGCAAACATGAACTTACCCAGGTCATGCAGGTGTTCCTGGTTTACCAGCTCCAGGTAACCCTGGTTCTTCAGGTAAATCACGAACAGGGTAATCAGCGCCATACCTGCCACAAAAGAAGAAGCAAAGGTATACCAGCTGTACATGGTACTGTACCAGTGTGCGTCAATGCTCATGAACCAGAGCCAGGGAACCGTTGAAGCAACTGTCAGACCAAACCAAACCAGGTAAAGTGATCCCCAGATGGTATTCTTGAAAATGTATTTCTTGCCCTCTTCCGCAGTGTAAGGACCGTTTGCATCGGTCTCTTTGCTGAGGGAACGCATTTTTGCACCGAGGAAGATCCATCCGATGATGGTCAGGGCTGTCCAGACGATAAAGAAAGTTGGATTCAGAAAGCCGGCCTTTCCAAGCAGGATCTTATCATCACCCGGAGTAAGCCAATGGTAGATATGGTGCTTATGACCAAGAACCAGGGCCAGCAGGATCACGGCAGAGATGATGCCGATAGGAATCACTGCCACTGAAATGGCTTCCGCAACCCTGCGAAAAGACATCTGCCAGCCGCCCATTGCCATGGTTGTTGCACAAATAAAAAACATGGAAGCATTTACAACCAGAAGGAAGTAAACACTGTTATACAATAATACACCCCAGAAACGTGCGTTCTGGTGATCATCGCCCGCTCCATACATGAAGTATCCAACGAGGATGGAAACCAATCCCACCGCCATCAGGATCAACGACCACATCTTGTACTTGGCAGGTATTTCAAATTGCTCTCTGAAAGACATTCTCAAAATTTTATCGTTTGGTCAAATTGGTTGTCGAACAAATTCTTATTTAGCGGTGCTGTCGGCAGCAGGCGCGGCTTCAGCAGCCACCGGGGCGCTTTCACCACTCGCTTCTCTTTGCTTAGCCTTAATATAATGAACTACCATCCATCTTTGCTTGGGACTCAACTGTGACGCATGGGGGCCCATCAGGTTCCTTCCATAAGTAATGGAATAGAACATGGTGCCTTCAGCCATGGCAGCATACAAGGGATCCCCCACAAGGGTCGCCGGTTTGGCAGGGAATGGTCCGTCACCACCTTTGTACAAGGGTCCGTTTCCGTCCAGTTTGGTGCCATGACAGATACCGCAGTTGATCAGGTACAAACGCTCTGCTTCTTTGGAATCAACCTCATTCAGCAAGGGCAGGGGGTTCTTCAGGGCAGCAGATGCCATATACCCTCCGGTTGTATCCGCAGGTTGCTTGTAAATAACCTCCTCACCCCTTGCAACCGTTCCGGCAACAGGCCTGGCATTATAATTAATGCCCTCAGCCTGTAATTCGCGGGGGTCACTGTACGTTTCAACCGCGCGGCTGTAAGCCATATCGGGCATATAAATCTTTCCGGGTGTACGCTTTACATCGCTGCTGCAGGCTGTTACAGCCAGCGCTCCGATACAAACAGCTATGATAGAAATCTTATTCATTGCTCGTGGGATACTTTCTTAATAATTTATACTAAACTACTTTCGGTCTTGTTTTCAAACAGCTTCTGCTCCTTGTCGTAACGACCAAGCCACCAGCCCTCTTCAGCTACCTGCACGTTGATCTCCTTTGCACCTACTGAAGCAAGAAAGGCCTTCGCCTCTTCTTCATTGGTCCTGGAAGTGCATTCCAGTACCATTACCATCAGGTCATCCGTGGCACGGGCATGAAAATGATGCTTCTTAACAAACGGGGCCAGCTGACAGAGATAACAGAAAGTCAGTACCATTCCCACCGCTGAAAACAATACGGTCAATTCAAATGTAATCGGAATAAAGGCCGGTAAAGGAAAATGCGGTTTACCACCGATATTCAGGGGCCAGTCCTTCGTGAACACCCAACCCATAAAACTCAGGGCGGTAGCAGTTCCCGTGATACCATAAATGAAGCCCGCAGTATGCAGACTGGTATCCCTCAGACCCATTACCTGGTCCAAACCATGAATCGGAAACGGAGTGTACACGTCGTGGATCTTATAACCTGCCTTGCGAACTTTTTTCACCGCAGGAAATAATACCTGTTCGTCCTCAAAACTTCCGACTACAAATTTTTTTATCGCCATTTTGTAAAAATTCGTTGTTAATGTTTCTTCTTAGTTCTAAATGCTGCCTTCTCACTGATCTTAGTGGTGTGCGTGCTCGTGGGCAAACTTTTCCACCGATGCTGATTCTTCTTCCACCATTTTTTCCTTGAAGCTTTCTCCGTTTTTCTTCAGGATATGCTTGATTTCGGCTATGGCAATTACAGGGAAATATTTAGCGAACAGGAAGAAACAGGTGAAGAACAATCCGAATGTTCCAAGATAGAATCCTACTTCCCAGATGGTAGGCGCATAATAGGTACTCCAGCTACTGGGGATATAATCACGGTAAATAGACGTTACGATGATCACAAAACGTTCGAACCACATACCCACGTTCACAATAATACTCATGAAGAAAGTGAACAGCAGGTTTCTTCTCAGCTTTTTGAACCAGAAGAACTGCGGAGCGATTACGTTACAGCTCATCATCAGCCAGTAGCTCCAGGCATACGGTGTGCTGAGGTCATAACGGTTTTTAAAGGCCGCCATTTCATATGGGTTCTGGCCATACCAGGAAATGAACAATTCGGTGATATAGGCAATACCCACAATGGAACCGGTCAGTACAATTACCTTGTTCATCACCTCGATATGTTCCATAGTAATATATTCTTCCAGGCTCAGCACCTTACGGGTAATGATCAGTAGGGTTTGTACCATGGCAAATCCTGAGAAGATCGCACCTGCCACGAAGTATGGCGGGAAGATCGTTGTATGCCAGCCGGGTATTACAGATGTGGCGAAGTCAAATGATACAATGGTGTGTACAGAAAGTACCAGTGGTGTACTCAGACCTGCCAGCACCAGCGACAGTGCTTCGTGACGCTGCCAGTGCTTGGTGGAACCCGTCCAGCCGAAAGCCAGCACGCCATACATATGCTTGCGCCATTTTTCCCTGGCACGGTCACGTACGGTTGCCAGGTCAGGCAACAGGCCGGAGTACCAGAACAGCAGCGATACAGTAAAATAAGTAGAGATCGCAAATACGTCCCACAACAGCGGAGAGTTGAAGTTAACCCACAATGGTCCGCGGCTGTTGGGATAAGGAAGTACAAAGAAGGCCATCCATACACGACCCATGTGGAAGATCGGGAACTGGCCCGCACACATTACCGCGAAGATGGTCATGGCTTCTGCGGCACGGTTTACACCGGTACGCCAGCCCTGGCGGAACAACAGTAGGATAGCGGAGATCAGGGTACCCGCGTGACCGATACCTACCCACCAAACGAAGTTGGTGATATCCCAGCCCCAGCCGATGGTCTTGTTCAGGTTCCACTCCCCGATACCGTAAGCTACCTCACGATACACGGAATACACACCAAACAATAACAGCAGGACCGAAATGGTAAAGCCAATCTTCCAGAGCCTGGAAGGTTTCATCTCAATGGGACGAACAATATCCTCCGTCACATCATGATAGGTCTTTTCACCTGTTACCAGGGCTCCCCTTACTTGCGATTCGTATCTTAATGATGCCATATCGTATAAGCATTTAGTGTCCGGGTACTACCCCTTCCACTTATTGGTTTTTTAAACTTCTTCTTTTCAATTTTTCCCCCACTCGCCCTTCACCATTCACCATTCACCATTAATGGTGCGCCCCTCCACCTTCAGCCCCCTCTGCCGCCGGTGCCGCTGCATGCGGCGCACCAAACTGCTCATGGGCGCTGATCTTATCGGTATTACGCACTTTGGCAAGGTAGTTCACATTCGGCAATACGTGGATCTGCTCCAGTGAATAGAACATCCTGTTCATGTTGTCATGACGGTGTTTGGAAACGGCACTTGCGCTGTTGTTCACGTTACCGAAGACAATGGCATCAGCAGAACAAGCCTGCTGACAGGCAGTCTTCACATCCTTATCTTCGAGCGGACGATCCTGCTTCTTCGCAGTCAGTTTACCCTCCTGCAGACGCTGTACACAGAATGAACATTTTTCAATCACACCACGGCTGCGGACAGTAACATCCGGATTCAGCACCATGCGGGTGAGGTCATCGTTCATCATCATAATCACATCGCTGGACTCATCCTGGTTACCGCTGAAGCTGTCAGCTCCGGTGTAATCAGCCCAGTTGAAACGACGCACTTTATATGGACAGTTGTTGGCACAATACCTGGTACCGATACAACGGTTATAAGTCATCTGGTTCAGGCCCTCGCTGCTGTGGTTGGTAGCGGCAACCGGACAAACGTTCTCACAGGGAGCGTTGTCGCAGTGCTGGCAAAGCATTGGCTGGAACACGGTCTGGATGCTTTCCGGATCGTTCACATCACCTGCGAAATACCGGTCGATGCGCAACCAGTGCATGTCATGCGCACGCAGCACTTCAGACTTGCCAACAACAGACACGTTGTTTTCAGCCGTACAGGCAACCACGCAGGCACCACAACCATAACAGCTGTTCATATCGATGCTCATGCCCCACTTGATACCGGGCTTGTCAAACATCGGATAGAGCGTGCCATCCTTATCATAATTCTCCAAACCACCCCATGGCTCCAGTTCTTTCTTACGGCCATCCAGGATCTTGGTCGGATTCTTGACATATTCAGCCAGTGTCAGCTCCTTAACCACTTCGTAGCGGCCTTCGTAGCTGGCATGGGTTTGTGTAGTAGCGATCTTGAATTTGCTAGTACTCTTTTCCAGCGTGGCATCTGCAAAATTCAATACAGAAGTTCCGTTGAAAGAAGCAAGCTGGTAAACATTCTGTCCCACACCCGCTGCCGCTTTACCGATCTTCTCGCTGCGACCATAACCTACAGCGATGGCAATGGTGTCGTTGTTCATACCGGGAATCAACAGTACCGGCAGGTCAACGGTCTTATTTCCAACTTTTACAATTACCGCAGGCTTTTCAGGGAATGCTTCGTAATTATCAGATTGGGAGGGATTAGAAATATCAATATCAAACATTGCCTTGCCCATCGCAGGGGACATCATCACATAGTTGTCCCATGTAGCCCGGGTAATCGGATCAGGCGTTTCCTGCAACCATGGGTTGTTGGCATGACGTCCATCGCCGATTGTTGGCTTCTGGTAAAGCACCACTTCCACTTTACCGCCTTTTTTAGCAGCAGCCACAGCAGCAGCAGCGGCGGCGACACCTGCACCGTTGAAGCTGGGGAAACCCATCACGGCAGCAGCTGATTCAATCACACCATCCTGCAAAGCTTTGTTGAAATTGTCGCTTCCACCAAGGCGGGAAGTCCAGAAATTCTTGTGGTAATCCGCATAAGTAGTGGCGTTACCGCTCCACTTCAGCAGGGTATCCTGCCACTGGCGGGTCTTGAACAGGGGAGAGATGGTAGGTTGTACCAGGCTCACATATCCTGCTTTATGTTCTGCATCACCCCAGCTTTCCAGGAAATGGTTAGCAGGTAATACATATTTACACAGTTCGGTGGTTTCATCCATTTTCTCATTGAAGGAAACAGACACCCGAACTTTTTTCAATCCGGTTTTGAACTTCTCTGCATCAAAGTAATCGTATGCAGGATTGGCATCCTGGATCAGCAGGGCACCTACGGCACCTGCATTCATATCTTCCACCAGTTTGGCCATATCCGCATCGATACCAGCCCTGTTTTGCAGGGGGGATGCCCAATTGATGACAGCACCATTAGCACCTATCGCTTCGTTGATGGCATTCACCAGGATCTGAACATTCACATCATTGCTGCCACAAACCACCAGTGACTGACCCTTATGGGCTGCCAGGTCCTTTGCAACTTTTTCGATGCCTTTTTTCAGTTTGTCGCCTGTAACTCCGCTAACACCCTGCCCATTCAGCGCTCCCAGGAGGGCCGCTGCCACAGCACCGGTTTCTGAGGGACGGTGAGTGAAACGTTCGTCAGCATTGGCCCCGGTCATGCTCAGCATTGACTCAAACTGGTAATGCTTGCTCATGGATGGATGTTGTGCATCCACCTTGCGCCCTTTCGAGTAGCCTTTGGAGAACTCAACGGGGTTCAGCCAGGTTCCCAGGAAATCAGCACCCAGGCTCACGATAACCTTGGCATTTTCGAATTGGTAGGATGGGATGGCGCGTTTGCCATGTGTGGCTTCATTTGCCAGCAACATGCCGCTGTATGAAACCCCATCGTATTGAACATGGCGGCTTCCGGGATATTTCGCCAGGAATTCGCTGATCACCTGCTTGGATGAAGGAGAGTTGATGGTGCTGGTTAACAGTACTACAGGAGCACCACCCAGTCCGTTCAACGCATCACCCACCATTTTATCAAAAGCATCGAAAGTGCTTACTTCCTTGCCATCTGCCATCGGGAAACGGAGACGTGCCGTATCATAAAGATCCAGCACAGAGGCCTGCACCTGTGAAGTGGTACCGCCCCTTGACCAGGAAGACAGTTCGTTCCCTTCAATTTTGATGGGACGGCCGTCTCTTACCTTGGCTACCACCGGAATGGCATCACCTCCTGATATATAAGTGGTGGCGTAATAATTGGCAATCCCGGGTACAGCATCAACCGGACGATTGATGAAAGGGATCGCTTTTTTTACAGGTATCTCACAACTGGCTGCAACTGCAGCGGCAGCTGTGCTGAAACCCACGTATTTTAGGAAGTCGCGGCGCGGAGTCTTTGCATCAGACAAGCCCTGTGCATCAAAATTCTCAAAAGGCAGATCTTCCTTGAATTCATCCTGCGCGTTCTTTTTAAAGGCGTCTGAGTTATTCAACTCACCGAAACTTTGCCAGTACTTTTTTTGCTCCATATACCCAAACCCCTGAAGGGGCTTTGATTTTTTGGTGATGAAAAATGGTTTATTGCAATGCTATTAATAGTGACACTTCTGACATTCTGTACCACCGATCCTTTCTACGGTTACACTGTCCAGGGTACCGTTTTTCAGGTCGTTGTGGAACTTCTCGTAAATACTGTAGAATTTGTTGTCGGTAAACTGAACCTTGGTTTCGCGGTGACAGTTCACGCACCAACCCATGCTCAGGTCTGTAAACTGGTACACTTCGCCCATGTTCTGAACCTCTCCATGACAGGTCTGACAAGCCACCTGGCCTGCTTTAACGTGCTGGGAGTGGTTGAAATAAACGTGATCAGGCAGATTGTGGATCTTAACCCACTCGATCGGCTTGGGCTCGTTTGCGTATTTTTTCTGGTCAGGATCCCAACCAGTGTAAGAGTAGAGTTTCTTGATTTCCTCAGTACCATTCACTTCGGTACCATCTTCACGGTATAACTTCTCACCGGCGTATTCGTTGATTGCCATGTGACAGTTCATACAGGTATTGAGGGATGGAATATTAGCGTGTTTGCCTTCCTGGGCACCGCCGTGACAGTACAGACAGTTGATCTGGTTGGTACCGGCATGCACCTTGTGAGAATAATAAATCGGCTGCTCAGGCTGGTAGTCTTTGGAACGGCCCAAACCGATGGCACCCATAATAGTATAATACCCTCCTATGATAAATAAAATCACGGCAAACAAAGCGATATAGGCTTTGTTGCGGTAGAAAGGAACCGGCTCATAGGAGGGAACTCCCTCCTTTTCGTCACTCAGGCGCTTCAGGTTGGCATTCACCTGCATCAGCACCAGCACAATGATCGCCAGGATCAGGGTCAGGATACCAAAGAGGAGTGAGTTGTCAGCCTCCGGAGCAGCTGCACCGGCAGCATCAGTCTTTACTTCGGGCTTTTTGTTAGCCTCAGTACTGATGTAAGTCAGCATGGCTGCGATTTCCTCATCCGTCAGGTTGGGGAAAGCGTTCATCGGCGTTTTGTTCCACTGGTTGTAGAGATCAGTGAAATACTTATTACCAGAAGAAAGTACTGCCTGGTTATTACGGATCCACGCATACAACAGTTTCTTGTCAGTTACACGTTCTTCAATACCAGCCAGTGCCGGACCGGTCAGGTTCTTGGATACAGCATGACAGGAAGCACAGTTCTGCTGGAACAATGCTTTACCATCCTGGGCAAAAACCTGCTGGTCAAAACAAACAACTGTGAGAAGTAGAAAACTGATTACTAATTTCTTCGCAATCGACCTATAATGAATCATAAGCTGGAAATGTCGTTGGTAATGTTAAAATGCCTCAATTCGCTGGCAAAAATATGACACGTTATTGACAATCTATCAACATGGTCATTTTTTTTTTAGCCGCGCAGGGCTTGCATTTCAGCGAATTGTGCAAACTTATAGATAGCACTTTTATACAATTCGTAAACGATTTTTGTTAAAACAATTCTGCTTAGTTTGCGGCATGTTTGAGAAACTACGGCATAAATGGAAGGTGGACAGCACCCAGCTTTTCCTGGTCATTACCACTTTCGCGGTAGGCGGTAGCCTTACGGGGATAGCTGCCCGAAAACTCATGACTTTACTACCCGTTCAACAGGCTGTCCTCTGGACCATATTATATATCATCATAATGACCCTGACCTGGCCGGTAATGGTACTGGTGGTGAGTATCCCCCTCGGTCAGTTCCCGTTCTTTAAGAATTATCTCGCCCGCATCGCCTCCCGGATTTCCGGATCACCCCACAAAACCGAAAACGTCAATCCTCATAAAGTTATGCCCCAGAATATGAATATCGCCATTTTCGCCTCGGGCGCGGGTTCAAATGCCCGGAAAATAATCGAGCACTTCAGCAGTCATCCGCAAATAAAAATTGCCCTGGTGGTCTGCAATAAACCAGGCGCCGGTGTGCTGGATATTGCCGCCGAACATGGCATCCCCACCCTGCTCATCGAAAAAGAACAGTTTTTCCGCGGCGATACCTATCTGCCTCAACTGAAGGATAAAGGCATCGGTTTTATCGTGCTGGCCGGCTTTCTCTGGAAGATTCCCGCCGCCCTGATAGCAGCCTTTCCTCACCATATTATTAATATACATCCGGCACTGCTTCCCAAATATGGTGGGAAGGGTATGTATGGCTCCTATGTACACGAAGCCGTCATTGCTGCCGGGGAAAAGGAAAGTGGCATCACCATTCATTATGTAGATGAACAGTACGACCATGGCGGCACCATCTTCCAGGCTACCTGCCCAGTGGAGCCCGGCGATACCCCGGCCAGCCTGGCCCAACGGATCCATTCGCTCGAGCATGCCCATTACCCGGCCGTGATTGAACAGACAATTCTTTCGCAACTCGTTAAAAATCATTAACGCTGCTCGTTCTGACACATTTTGGTTGTACTCTTGTAAACCTTTCATGAAACCGTATTTACGCATACCCCTGCTCCTGGTTTTCCTTGCCTTCACCCAGCCCATACTGGCGCAGGTACGGATCAGTGGCACCGTATTCGAAATGAATAAAACCTTTCCGCTGGCTTCCGTGAGTGTCCTGACCAACACGGGCAGGGGTACCCTCACCGACTCAAACGGACATTACAGCATTGTGGTGGCGGAAGACGACTCGATCTATTTTTCCTACCTGGGCCGCCCCACACCCAGGTATGCCGTCAGCAGCATCAATGCACTGAACCAGTTCGACATCGCCCTCCACGTAAATGTTACCACCCTCAGGGAGGTACGGGTGATGCCCCGTGATTACCGCTTCGATTCCGTGCAAAACAGGCAGGACTATGCGAAGGCCTTTGACTTTAAAAAACCGGGGATCGGATTATCATCTGCATCACCCGCTTCGGGTAATTTCGGGGTGGGACTTGACCTCGACCAACTGATCAATGTTTTCCGCTTCCGGCGAAACCGGAGCATGGCAGCCTTCCAGGACAGGCTGGTACAGGAAGAACAGGATAAATATGTGGCTTACCGGTTCTCCAGGGCCAAAATCATCAAGATCACTGGAATTACCGGAGCTGACCTCGATACTTTTATCAGGTACTATTCGCCCCCCTATGAAGCAGTGACCGTAGCTTCCGAATACGAGCTGCTCGAATACATGAAAAAAGCCGGCGAACAATATAAACGCATCCGCGCCATGGGTGGAAAAATCTCAGGCAGAAAAGAAGAATGGCTCGACTGGTAAAACAGCTTTCACCCGACGGGTGGGACTTCACCCGACGGGTGAAAGCCCCCACTTGATAAATATCACCCCCTGATTTGACATCACTTATGGCTTTTTTGCCGGAATTGTTGGACTTTACAGGTAATGAACCGAATCACCCATATATGGTCATCCGGCCTGATGGCGGCCTTCCTCCTAAGCCTCGCTGCACCATTGGTGGCACAACCCGTGGAGTCTGCAAAAGAAATCGTCCGTAAAGCTGACCTGCACGTTCGGGGCAATACCTCACAGGCTACTATCATCTTCCGGATTGTAAGGCCCACCTGGAGCCGCGACATGACCACAAAAACCTGGTCCAAAGGCAATAAACTGGCCATGATCCGTATCGAAGCACCCGTAAAAGACCGCGGTACGGTTTACCTCAAAAGAGAAAAGGAAGTGTGGAACTGGATCCCCTCCATTGAACGTAATATCAAACTGCCTCCAAGCATGATGAGCCAGAGCTGGATGGGTACCGACTTTACCAATGATGACCTGGTGAAAGAATTTTCCATCCTGGAAGATTATGACCATACCCTGGTTGGGGAAGAAAAAATCGGCGATCGAATCTGCCACATCGTTGAACTCATCCCTAAACCTTCCGCCGCAGTAGTCTGGGGCAAGGTCCGGATTTGGATCGATAAAAAAGACTACCTGCAACTTAAAGGCGAATACTTTGACGAAAGCGGGAAACTGGTGAACCGCATGGTCACCAATGATATCAGGATGCTGGGTGGCAGACTCCTGCCGGCATACATGGAAATGCTGCCGATTAATAAACCCGGACAAAAAACCGTACTTATTTACAAGGAGATCCAATTCGACAAACCGATACCCGATCATTTTTTCACCGTTGAAAACATGAAAAAAATACAATGATCTACCTGCGCATGGCATGGCGGAATATCTGGCGCAACGCCAGGCGGACCTGGATCACGGTGGCCTCCATCTTCTTCGCCGTAATCCTGGCCACCCTCATGTTTTCGCTGCTGGAAGGTGTGTATGTAAACATGATCCGGAACGTGGTAAGCTTCTCAACAGGTTACCTCCAGGTTCATGAAAAAGGTTATTGGGAGGATAAAAGTATTGAACATGTTTTCACCGCAGATTCAGCCAGCGCCAGGTTAATCGAAAATACGGATGGTATAACGGCGATGGTTCCACGAATAGAAAATTTTGCACTGGCTTCAACAGGAAACCAGACATCGGGCGCCATGGTCCTGGGCATAGACCCGGAAAAGGAAAATACTGTCACCGGCCTCAAATCAAAACTTTCTGAAGGGAACTACCTCGGCAATAACAGCAGGGGCGCCATGATAGGAAGTGGCCTGGCGCGCAAACTTCGGTTATCCGTTGGCGATACCATGATCCTTCTCAGCCAGGGATATCATGCCGGCAGCGCTAACGGATTGTTCCGGGTGGATGGCATTCTTAAAATGAACTCCCCGGACCTCGATAAGGTGATGGTCTACCTCAGCCTTCCCAGGGCTTCGGAACTTTTTGGACTCGAAAACCAGTACAGCTCATGGGCCCTGATGATCAGGGATGATGAAAACATGGAAGCCGTGAAACTTGCCCTGCAACAGCGCATAGACAGCACCAGGTTTGAAGTGATGGACTGGAAGGGCATGATGCCGGAACTGGACCAGATGATAGAGGCTGATAGTACCGGCCACAGAATCACCATTTATATATTATACATGGTAATCAGTTTTGGTATCTTCAGCACCATCCTGATGATGCTGGCAGAAAGAAAACATGAATTCGGCATTATGCTGGCCATCGGCATGAAAAAGCACCAGCTGGCTTTTATCGTTTTCCTGGAAACGGTTATCATCAGTTTCCTGGGAGTGCTGGTCGGAACGGCCGGTGCACTTCCCGTAATCCATTATCTTTCCAGAAATCCAATCCAGCTGCAGGGGGATTTAAAAGTGGCGTATGAAAGTTATGGTTTTGAACCAATCATGCCGGTATCCACCGCACCGGAAGTATTTATCACCCAGTCGAAGGTAGTGCTGATCATAACCATGCTGGTGGCCATATACCCGATTATACAACTGCTTCGAATGAGGCTGATGACAGCCCTTAGAAGCTGAAACACTTAATATGTTATTTGTCATAGCCTGGAGAAATATCTGGCGCAATAAAACCCGCAGTGCAGTGATCATCGTATCAGTGCTGCTCGGGCTTTGGGCAGGTATTTTTATAATTGCCTTTTTCATGGGCATGACTAATGAACAGATCGATACTGCCATTGCCCAACAGTTTTCCCACATGCAGGTACACCATCCCAAATTCAGGGAACTGGATGAAGCCGTTTATACCATCGAAAACAGGGAGAAGGTGGTGGAGCTGGTAAAGAAAGAACCCGGTATCATTGCCTCGAGCGAGCGCATAGTCATTACCGCCATGGCAGCCTCGGCATATTCCTCATCAGGAATCTCTTTACTGGGAGTGGACCCTGAAAAGGAAGCTGCCGTCACCGGCCTTTCCGGAAGGATCGACCAGGGAAAATACCTGGAAGAAAATGGCCGTAACCAGCTGCTGATCGGAAAAAAATTACTCGAAAAGCTTAAGCTCGATTCAAATAGCAAAGTGATACTTACATTCCAGGATGCTTCCGGTGAGCTCACTTCTGCGGCTTTCCGGATAACAGGAGTGTTCACGGCTGCCAGCACCTTCACCGAAGAGAACATGGTTTATATTAACCGAAGGGAACTTGATTCCCTGGCCGGCTTTCGGGGTGGCATACACGAACTTGCCATCCTCCTGCAGTCCAACGACCAGTTGGAAAACACAGCAGCAGCCCTCAGGCAAAAGATTCCCGGCGGAGCCAGGCTTGAAACCTGGAAACAACTGTCGCCCGATCTCAGGCTGATGATCGACTCCTTTGAGCAGTATATGTACATCATTATCGGCATCTTACTGATTGCCCTCGCCTTTGGGATTGTCAATACGATGCTGATGTCAGTCCTCGAACGGCAAAAAGAACTGGGAGTACTGATGGCAGTGGGTTTGAATAAAAGCAAACTGTTCAGCATGATTCTCCTCGAAACTATCGGCATAACTTTTCTGGGCTGCCTGGCCGGACTGCCACTGGCATGGCTGACAGTGATGATCACCAATCATACCGGCATCAACCTCTCCCAGTTCAGTGAAGGTCTTGCCATGTATGGTTTTGGTAATATTATTTATCCGGATCTGGAATCATCCTATTACTGGAAAGTAGCAGGGATGTCAATTTCAGCGGCAATACTGGCAGCCATTTACCCGGCTTATAAAGCATTGCAACTGCAGCCGGCTGTTGCGATCCGAAAAATCTGACACATGGAAAAAGCAGTTATTGATGCCCACAATATTTCAAAGGTCTATGACGAAGGCCCCGTTCCGGTTAACGCTGTACGCGATGTTCACCTGCATATCAACAGAGGTGAATTCGTGGCGCTGGTCGGACCTTCCGGTTCCGGTAAAACCACCCTGCTGAATATAATTGGCGGGCTCGATAAACCTACCACCGGACAGGTAATCATTAATGGTGTCAACATCACCGGGCTGAGTGCCAACGCACTGATCGACTTCCGCCTGAAAAATATCGGCTTCGTTTTCCAGTCATTCAACCTGATACCCGTACTTACGGCAAAGGAAAACATAGAGTTCATCATGCTCTTGCAAAAGATCCCCAAAAACCAGCGACAGGAAAGAGTACAGAAACTTCTGGAAGAAGTCGGAATGCCTGACAAAGGGGATGCCAGACCAGGGGAACTGAGTGGCGGACAACAGCAACGCGTAGCCGTAGCAAGAGCCCTCGCATCCAAACCCCAGTTTGTGCTGGCCGACGAACCAACCGCAAACCTCGATTCAACCGCTGCCTCCAACCTGCTCGATATCATGGAAAAACTGAACAGGGAAGAAGATATGACCTTTATCTTTTCCACCCACGACCAGCGGGTAATCAAAAGAGCGAGACGTGTGGTAACCCTGGTGGACGGGAAGATTGCTTCTGATACAAAACAAACTCCACTGGTTCACGATGAATAAACCAGGGATGATAGCAACCCTGCTGTTTGCCATCCTGTCCTGTTTATATTCCCTGGCAAAAGAACCGGTCCGGACGATCGGTCCCACATCCCTGCGGCCAGCAAACCCAGAAACAATCCCGCTCCCCTGGCCACCAAACCGGTTTTCTGCAGACACGATTCCCAGCCCGCCGGATTTACTCTCCCCTGATCAGGAAAATGAAAAAATTAAAACTTCGGCTACCCTGCATGGTTATATCAAGAACATGCCATCCCTTTCATTCGGCAACCGCATCGATTCGGCAGAATTCCTGAACCTGTTCCACAACCGCATCAATTTCAAACTTCAATTTCCCCGGCAACTCAGTTTTAAAATGGAAATGCGCAACCGGGTTTTTGCCGGCAGCCAGGTGAGGAAGTCCCCGGGACTTGCCACCAGTCTCAAACAGGATGATGGATTCATGGACCTCGCCTGGGTACCTGCCAGCTCATCCTCCATGGCCTGGCAAACCAATATCGACCGGCTCTCACTCAACTGGTACAATGAGAAATGGGATCTCACCATCGGACGCCAGCGGATCAACTGGGGTATCCACAATACCTGGAACCCGAACGATCTTTTCAACACATTTAATTTCCTGGACTTCGATTACGAAGAAAGACCCGGCAGTGATGCGGTACGTATTCAGTACAGTCCCAAACCCATGCAAACCATCGAAGCCGCCTGGAAGGTCGGCCGGAATGGCAAAGACCATGTGGCCGCCATGCTCTACCGCTTCAATAAAAAAGGCTACGACTGGCAATTGATCGGTGCACGGTATATCAACGACTGGGTTGCAGGCATCGGCTGGGCCGGAGGTATAAGGGATTTTGGGTTCAAGGGTGAAGCCAGTTATTTCCACCCCTCAAAAAATTTCAGCGATACGGCAGGCACCCTCAGTTTTTCAACCGGACTGGATATCAGTCTGGATAAAGAATGGTACCTGTCTGCCTCCTACCTCCTGAATAGTTCGGGAAACAACAAGGCAGGATTCCTGGGTTCCGGATTTGTTTACAGTCCGACAGCCAGGACCCTCCTCCCCTTGAGACATAGCTTTTTTTTCCAGGGCATGAAAGCCTTCACACCCATCCTGTCGGCCAATGCAGGCATCATGTATGCACCGGGCGGAGCCAATGTCCTGCTGTTTTTCCCATCGCTGCAATATTCACTCGCGGAAAACTGGGAGCTGGCTTTTTTCAGCCAGCATTTCTTTGGTGATCTTGATGGCTATAAGGCACTTGGCCACAACATTTACCTGCGGGTCAAATGGAACTTTTGAGACAGGCCGATTATCCATAATTTTATCAGCCCAAACCCAACTACAAACAAATTATATGGATCAACTGGTTCTCGGCATAGGCACACGTCTTCAACACACCCAATTCGGTCCTGGTGTGATCGTAGGTCTCAAGTACGCCGCCTACCTCATTTCCTTTATTCACCACGGTATTAAGGAAGTAGATAAAAACGATCCAAAACTGGAAGAGATCATCCCGGAAAATGTCAGCGAAGAAATCGAGACCCATTCTGAAGTGGAAAAATCCCTCCTTAAAATTCTTCGGTTATGGAACGGGTTCAGTGAAGTCGTTCCCCTGGGCGACCGCTGGAAGGGCGGCACCATGGTACTCCAACCCGGAGACACGACATTAAAGGCAAAGGAAATTCCTATCGATGTCTTTTTTCACAAAATAGTTATGCTGCGCGATCGGCTCCGGGTAATGGAACAGCAGATCAACGCGCACAAAATCATGAGCGATGAAGACAAAGTAAATCTCCAGCAATATATCACCCGCATCTATGGCTCACTGACCACTTTCAATGTTCTGTTTAAGAACAAGGAAGACTGGTTTGTAGGTGATAAAAGCAGCGAATAACGGCACCCCTTTTCTATGCCTTCTTTGTTGGATTGGTACTCATGCCAAACAGGGTATATAACGGACAGAATCCCACCAGGCTGGTGAGTACAAATACCGCAGCTACTACTGCCAGGACAATACCGAGAGTTCCGGTAACCGTGCCGGAAAAATAGAGGTAGCCCAAAACTGCGGCTACAACCAGGCGAATAATGCGGTCAGTGCCGCTCATGTTCTTTTTCATATGCAAATTAATTTAGGTGATATGCCTTAGCGCATACAATGTTTGAACTATGAAATTATTGCAGGAATATATTAAATAAACTGATATTTATCAAGTTTACGAATGACTTGCAACTGCTATTATCATAAGGCCGGGGGTCCACAGAATAAAATCATCCGTCCAGGATTACCTGTTGCGATAAGAAATGGTAAATTGAAGGATGAACACACCGATCAAGCTGTCGAAACTTATTCTTTTATCCGCGGCAGCAATATTCTTACAGACTGCCGGTATAGCCCAGAAAAACCTGCACGAAAATTCAATTGTAATCGATGCCCACAACGACGTGTTGTCTTCTGCAACCTTAAAGGGTCTTAATATTGAGGACGACCTGTCGGGTAAAACACACAGCGACCTGGCCAGGTTCCGCAAAGGTGGTATTGATATCCAGATCTTTTCAATCTTTTGCGACGAAAGGTATGGGGCCGGAACCGCGTTTAATCACGCCCTCCGCGAAATGGATTCACTGGATGCCATTGTGGCCAGGAACCCAACCAAAATGATGCTGGTCAACAACCTGGCCGACCTTCGCGAAGCAGTAAGGTCACGCAGGCTTGGGGCCATGAAAGGGGTGGAAGGCGGCCACATGATCGAAGACAAAATGGAATACCTCGACAGCCTGTACAAAAGAGGTGCCCGTTATCTTACACTCACCTGGAACAATTCCACTTCCTGGGCCAGTTCTGCCTGGGACGAAAATTATCTCGATGCCGGCAAGCCCACGACCATCACCAAAAAGGGATTGAATGATTTCGGTAAGCAGGTAGTTCGCCGGATGAACGAATTAGGCATGCTGGTCGACCTCAGCCATGTTGGCGTTCAAACCTTTTACGACGCACTGGCTACTACCACCAAACCCGTCATCGTATCTCACAGCTGCGTCCATGCGATTTGCCCTGTTCCGCGTAACCTGGATGATGACCAGATAAAAGCCATCGCAAAAAACGGGGGCGTCATCCACCTGAATTTTTATTCCGGTTTTCTTGACAGCAATTACACCAGGAATAAAAATGCATTCTTCGCAAATCACCGGGAGGAAGTCGATTCGTTGAAACTATTGAAACTGCCTGAATATGAAATTGCCGAATTAATTGCCAAAAAATATCCCGAAGAGGCTGAAGCGCTCCGCCCCTCAATGAATGTTCTTCTGGACCACCTGGATTATATCGTGAACCTGATAGGGGTTGAACATGTCGGTATCGGTTCGGATTTCGATGGTATAGATTCTGCCCCACAGGACCTCGATGGCGTGGAAGACATGCCTATCCTGACTTCCGCACTGATCGTACGCGGTTATTCCCGCAAGGATATCAGGAAAATACTTGGCGGCAATTTTATCCGGGTGTTTAAAGCCGCCGGTGCCAGATAAGGGTTTCGTAAACATAGGTATCCCCCGATGCTGGTTTCCAGTTCACGGTGCCATCCCGGCAGGAACGCCAGTCGGACAGGTCCACTGGGGCTATGGCAGCCTGATATGTTCAACATATCAATAGCCCAGCAATTTCTGGACAATACCTGCCAGCCTCGATTTAGCCAGAAAATTTTTCTCCAGTTCAATATTGAAGGGAACCGGTGTATCAAGGGATGCGCAACGCATTACAGGGGCGTCCAGCAGTTCGAAACAATGCTCGCTGATCCACGCACTGATCTCGCCACCAATACCTCCTGTAAGAGTGTCTTCATGCAGGATCACTACCTTACCCGTACGGCTAACCGAAGAACGGATGGCCTCGTAATCCAGTGGTAACAGGGTTCTCAGGTCGAGAATGTCTATACTGATTTCAGGGTGGGCATTTGCATAATCAAGGGCCCAGTGTACGCCTGCACCATAGGTTATGATGCTGATACCGGAGCCCTCGCGTACCGTCTTCGCTTTTCCTATCGGCACCTCATAATAGCCTTCCGGTACAAGCCCGCTGATGCTGCGGTATAATGCCTTGTGTTCAAAAAACAATACCGGGTTTGGATCGTTGATGGCGGCAATCATCAACCCCTTCGCGTCTTCCGGCGAGGAGGGATACACCACTTTTAATCCGGGCGTATGAACGAACCAGGCTTCATTGCTCTGGCTGTGAAACGGCCCCGCCCCTACTCCCGCGCCCGTTGGCATCCTCACCACCACATCGGCGTTTTGCCCCCAGCGGTAATGGATCTTGGCCAGGTTGTTCACGATCTGGTTCAGTCCCACACTCACAAAATCGGCGAACTGCATTTCCACCATGCTCTTGTATCCTTCCAGGGACAGGCCCAGGGCGGTTCCCAGGATCGCGCTTTCACAGAGGGGTGTGTTGCGAACCCTCGCTTTCCCATATTTGTCCACAAAACCTTCCGTTATCTTGAATGCGCCACCGTATTCGGCTATGTCCTGTCCCATTAAAACCAGGTTTCCATGCCGCTGCATGGAAAGGTCCAGTCCATCCTTAATGGCATCGATAAATCTTTTCTCGCTACCCGCTCCAGCCGCAATGCTACCCGCAGCTTCCACTACTTCGCTTCTCACCATTCCGCCACCACTACTATAAACATCCCTCAGTTCCTCCTCCGTATCCGGAACAATCTCAGGTGCGGAGGCAGCCAGCGCCAGTTCCTGCTCTATTTCACTTTTGATCGCACCGCGGATGCCTTCAATTTCGGAATAGGTCAGCAGGCCCTGCAACACCATCCACTCTTCGAATTTTTTCACCGGATCACGCTCTGCCCATTCATCGAACAGGTGCTTTGGTACATACTTGGTTCCGCTTGCCTCTTCATGACCCCGCATCCGGAATGTCATACATTCCACCAGGTAGGGCTTCTGTTCGCGGATGCAATAATCCCGCACACCCCTGATGGTATCATATACCGAAAGCAGGTTATTGCCGTCAATGCGAACTCCTTCCATGCCATACCCTTTGGCACGGTCCACCAGGCTGTCGCACCTGTATTGTTCATTGACCGGGGTACTCAACCCGTAGCCATTGTTTTCAATGATAAAGATCGCGGGAAGGCCCCATACGGCTGCCACATTCAGCGCCTCGTGAAAATCACCTTCACTGGTTCCACCATCTCCCGTAAAAGTGACGCTTACCTTTCCCAGGCCGCGCAGTTTATATGCCAGCGCCACACCATCGGCTATTGCGAGTTGCGGACCCAGGTGCGAAATCATGCCACAGATATGGTGCTCGCGGGCGCCAAAATGAAAACTCCGTTCCCTGCCTTTGCTATAGCCCTCCCTGTTACCCTGCCACTGCATGAACAGCTTATTCAACGGCATATTGCGGCTGGTGAATACTCCCAGGTTGCGGTGCAGGGGCATGATCCATTCATCGGGATCAAGCGCAAGGCCCACACCTACGGAGATGGCTTCCTGGCCGATACCGCTGAACCATTTACTGATCTTACCCTGGCGGAGCAGGACCAGCATTTTCTCTTCTATCATGCGGGGCTTGAGGATACTCTGGTAAAAATGTACCAACTGTTGATCCGTCAGGGATTTACGGTCGAAATTCATAGCGGCAATCACTCTTTTGTACTGGAAGAATTTATCAGCGATGTTGTTACTGATAACACAATACTAAACAATAATGCCGACCAAAAACCATCCGTTTTAAAGCCGTCCACCAATTTGTCTGCAAGCAGTATGATCACTGCATTGATGACCAGTAAAAACAAGCCCAGGGTTATGATGGTGATCGGGAAAGTGAGGATTGTCAGGATCGGTTTTACCAGCATATTCAGCAGGGCAAGTACCAAGGCAAAAATCAGGGCAGGCACCAGGGAATCAAAATGAATACCAGGCAGCAGGTAGGATAAACCAAATGCCACCAACGCGGTAATCAGCAAACGGGTCAGAAAATTCATAGCAGGTATTTTACTAAAGTTAATCAAAATCGGGCGCGGTTGATACCCCGTCCATTTTCAGGTAGGCCTTTCCGTTAGAATTATCCTTTCGGGCTGCATGAATATCACCGGTCGCTACCGGCATCGCAGGTACTGCAAAAATCCTGTAACCGGTTTTATCCGCCTGTCCGTTTTGGCCTGGTTGCTGGCGTCGAAGGCTTTGTTGCCGGACGGGTGGCGGGCCTGGTTGCCGGTCTGGTTGCAGCTGGGCGGCTTTGCGGGCGGTTCCTTTCATAATTCTGTTGCCTGATCACCCCTCTTTCCCGCTGCTGGCTGGCACGATCCAGTTCCTTCATCCTTTCCTCGCCGGACCTGTCCGCAGGCTTCCAGACATTGGCCTTATTATCCCGCTGGTTCCATCCTCCTTCCTTTTCTCTCCGGTACACATTGCCGTCAGGGTCGGCAAATACATTGTTCTGTTCAGTACCGGGCCGGGTTGTTTCCCCACCGGGTCTCCGCTCAGGTCTTTTTACCGGTTTTGTTTCCGGCTTCGGCGCAGGTCTTGTTGCCGGTCTTTCAGTACCAGGCCTTTCGGTACCAGGCCTGGTTACAGTTCCGGGCGCAGGTCGCCGATCTGCATCCCGCGTTACCGTACCGGGCCTCCTGTTGTAAATATTGCCGCTGCCCGGACGGACCGGCGAGGGCCGTACCGATGGCCTGGGACCTGTTCCCCCCGGCCTTGTTGAAGGACGATAATGCCCATAATAACCGCCGTGGTAAGGCGGACGATACGGCGGCCTCCACATGGGCGGACCAAACCAGCCACCATAATAAGCTCTATATCCCCAGAAATCATAGCCAACATAGAGAAATCCGACATTGAAACCAACATTCATACTCCAGCCAGTCCATGGATTATAATTGAACCCGAATCCCCAGGTGACAGGCCTGGGATAATAATATGTGCCAAACCAGGGACGGTAATAGTAGCCGGTTCCATATACCACCGTGGGTCCATAGATATAGCTGCCCAGGTAACCGGGCGTGTACCCTACATACACATATTGGGGTGTGGCTTCATAGACGTACACATATTTCGTATGATAGGCGGCACAACTGGGCGGGATATTGTCCACATCCGCAGGCCGCTCGGTGGCTACGCTCCAGGGGCCCCTGGCACTGGCAGATTCAAACCAGATGCCGTTATCAACCGCATAATATTTTCCGTTTGACCTGATCACTGTGGAGGCGGTGTTGGTGGCCAGTTCAAGGCTGGTTCCCTCTATCCTTTCAAATATGGGATCACCATCATAACTGATCTCCGCTTTGGCGGTATTGCGATCCACTTTGGCCGTTTGGGGAATCTCCGTATCAATCCGTGCTTCTTGCGCAGCGGCAGTTCCTGCAACACTTGACAGGACCCCGTCCATTTCACTGCCCTCGGGAATTTTAGCAAAATCCGCCGGCAGTTCATCCGCGGATATATAGTTCCAGGGACCATTTATTCCGGTGGCCGCATACCAGCGGCCGGTCAGCAGGATATAAGTGCGCTGGGTATTGATGTCCTTGAATATTTCATTGTTGGTATTGCTTACAAATAACAGGGATGTTCCCTCGATGGTCTTGTATTGCGGTTCACCATTCGTTTGCAGCAATTCCGCCGGTTCGGTTTTAACAATGATTTCAGTGACCTGCGGATTGTCTGTGACAGCCTTTCCGCCATTCTCTTCCTTCTCCTGTTTCCTGACTTGCCTGTCTATGGACCTGAGTTTTTTGGTGAGTTTGGTATTCGGCTCCCAGCCATCCGTAACCGAATTCGATTTATACCAAAATCCGCCGGCATATAAATTCCACATACCGCCTTCCCGTAGGATCAGGTAAGGCGTATTCATCACCCGGTCCGCTTCAAGGTCTTCGTCTTTCCGGATCTTCGGTTCGCCATCAATCAGCACCAGTGTCGATGGCTTATTGGTAACGATGATCAGCGGAGCGTCGTTTTTAAAATTATCCTTAGGTCGGTGACCGGTTTCTTTTTCAATGGATGTCAGTAACTGGTCTATTGAAATTTCAAGCCGGGCATTCATAGCGGCGTCCTCAATCGCCCTTGCCAGGGCCGTGATCCTGCCTTCCTCTTCTATTCCGGGAAATTTAATATTGGTAACCTTGAAGAGTTCCAGGTCAGCCATCCGGTTGTCTCTCTCCGTGGATAAGGTCGCTTCATAGAACATGGCCCCGAAGACCGGCTCAGAACCGGCTTTTTCCTTTACAGACAGGGCACTCCTGCCAACAATCTTATTATTCTGATAGGATTCCGGCTGGGGCTGATAAATGGTCACAGAACCTCCCTCCTTCAGGGCAATCGTCTGGGGCCAGGTGGTTTGCGCGTTCACACCGCCAAAACCCAGGAGCAGAAGAAAAATGACCCTGCTCAGGTGATCCGTCATTCTTTTCATAACCATTGATTTGAAGTTCATTATTTTGGCTGGACAATGCCGCGGATATCCCCCATATAAGAGATGGGCTGCCTGCTGTTGGACTGGATTCGCAGATCAGCCGAACCATTGGGGAAAACGGTCAGGTAAACCGCCTGGATATCCGATACATCCCTTGGCCTGATGGTGATCTCCTTACGGTCGTTTTTGCCGGAAACCTCCTCATAAGAAAAATCCTTCGAAATGAATTTCATTCCCGCATCCGAGAGTATAGGCGCATTATAAGCCCTTCCGAAATAGGGAAGGTCTGCTTCCACCCTGTCTTTGGTTACCACCAATGTATAGTTTCCCGATACAATCCTTTGCCTGCCTCCGGTTGGCCTGACAAACTGCATGTTGAACTGGTATTGCTGTTCGGACAACAGTTGGGTGACCTGCTCGGGAGTGGCAATGGTAACGGCCTGCTGGCTTGAACAGGAGAATAGTAAGATGCCGGATATACATGCAAGGAGAATGGTCTTTAGTTTCATATAGTGTGCTTATAAAGGTGAGGAATACACGAAACCGCCACTAATGGAGAGCTATTTTTCCGGTAAAATTCAGGACCGAAGCAGTGAGCAAAAATCAATATTCAGTGAAGACAAATTTCCTTATTATTAAACAAATGCACTATAAAAAGTTGCATTACAACATGGTCTTAACGTTTCAGTTTTGTTGCTGCTGGCATATTCAGGGTTGGATGATGTCCTTTACACAACGGAACCCCACGTGGCTCATGCCGCTTTCCGGCGAGCTGCTCTGCCGGGCACTGGGACGGTATCGCTGGCAATAGGAATCATGACATAAAAAAGATCCTCCCTTCTGCACGCGCAAAGGAGTATATGGCTGGGAAGGATCGCGGCTTGATGCCGGTCCAGCCGGATTATCCTGCACTGCCCCCTCTTCGTATGTACGGAACAGGTATTTATCATACCAGTCCTGGCACCATTCCCACACATTACCCGCCATATCATAAAGCCCATAACCGTTAGGGGAAAACGATTTCACCGGGGCTGTGCGCTGGTATCCGTCTTTCTGCAGGTTCTGTGACGGGAACTTCCCCTGCCAGGTATTGGCGAAGACCCTTTCATCGGTTGGAGAGTCATCCCCCCACACATAATTTTTGCCCTGCAATCCGCCCCTGGCCGCGAATTCCCATTCTGCTTCGGTAGGAAGTCTTTTGCCTGCCCATTTGCAATAAGCCTGCGCATCGTTCCAGCTCACCTGCACCACGGGATGATCTTCCCGGCCTTCAATAGTGGAGCCAGGCCCCTCCGGCTGACGCCAGGTGGCGCCATGTTTCCAGGACCACCAGTTACTGATGTCATCCAGGGGCACTACCTGTTCGGGTGAACTGAACACCAGCGATCCGGGAACCAGGTCCTTCGGATCAGGGGGTGGGGTGCCCGGCGGCAACTGGGCCATGATCTCCTCCAGTACCGGTGCTTTTTCCGCATCGGTGATATAACCGGTAGCCATTACAAATGCTGCAAATTCCGTATTTGTCACTTCATGCTGGTCCATCCAGAACCCCCTGACCCTTACCTGGTGCGCGGGCCGCTCTTCTTCCCATGCCATCGGATCATCGGAACCCATCAGGAATTCCCCGCCGGGAATCCATACCATGCCGTCGGGGGCGGATTCAGGCGGGTGACTGCCGGCTTTAAACGCAGGGCCGGACTGAACAGACCTGCTTCTTAATACCAGCCAGGTGCCAAGGCCAGCCACAAGTAAAAGCAGGATATATAGGAAAAGTTTCTTCATGAATTTTATCCAATCAATTGCAATAAGCTAACCGGTAAAGCCCCGGCCTGCTGACCACCTACACCACCACCAGTTCATAAAAATCCTCCGGCACCAGGTACTTGTTCGCCAATGCCTTCAGCTCTTCCGCAGTGATGGATTTGATGGTTTGAATGCTGTCATAGAAATAATGCTCATCGAGGTCGTTCAGGATGATATTCTTCCAGCGCCCGATGATATGAAACGGACCATCCAGGTCTCCGAGGATGGAACCCATCAGGTAATTGCGCACCAGCATCAGTTCTTCATCATCCACCAGTTCATTGCGCAGGATCTCCATCTCCCTGTAAACTTCTGTAATGGTTGCCTCCGACACATCCTTGCCCGCTTCAGTTGAAACCATCCATGCGCTTTGCTGGATATGGTTCTGAAGGTAGCTGTAGATGCCGTAAGTATAGCCCTTGTCCTCACGGATATTGTTCATCAGTCTCGCGCCGAAAAATCCGCCGAAAACAGTGTTCAATACCTGTGCGCCAAAGAAATCGGGATGATGGCGGTTCGGGAAATGACGGGCCATGCGGATCGCGCCCTGCACACCATTCGGATCATTGCTGATCCTGAATTTTTTTTCACCGGATGATATTACAGGATGAATCACTTTCTCCGGCTCATTGGCATGCAGCGGAAGGTCACCAAAGTTCTGCTCAAGTAGTTCAAAGACGTTGGGGGGCAATTTACCGGCCACAAACAGGATGCATTTGCCATTGCGGTAATATTTGTCATAAAACGCTTTAATGGAATCCCTGTCCAGGGCGGCCAGGTCTTCAAAGCGACTGTAACGTCCGTATGGATGGTCGAAGCTGAAAAGATATTCATCGATCAGTCGGTTGGCAACAAAATCATTCTTCTTCAGGTTCACTTCCAGTCGCTGTTTGTTGTTCTGCTGGTAGAGCGCCAGTTCCTCTTCGGGGAATACCGCATCTGTCAGCAGCTCCCTCACTACCGGCAATAATTTCGGCAGGTGCTTGGTCAGTCCCTGGAGGGCGATGGAAGCGGTTTCATTATAACAGGCACGCGTAAGCGCAGCTCCGTAATAATCAAAATGTTCATTGATCTGGAAAGCTGTTTTGGTGCTGGTGCCATTTTTCAGCAGGAAGTTGGCAGCGGGTGCCACCAGGTTCTGATTTTCAAACCAGTTGCCTGCGCTGAAGACCCATTCCACCTGAATTACTTCTTCTGCGCCGGCGTTCACGGCATATACTTCCACGCCGTTCTTCAGCACGTATTTATCGTAAGGTTTGAGCCGCAGGTCAAATTCAACGGCATCTTTTATCGGGGGGGCAATTTTTCTGTTTACCATTTTGTGTTTGTCATGATTCTGCGTAAGCAGGGGATTTGGAGCAAGGTTGGTTTTAGCCTTCTCACCCCTTACTCCTGTAATACAATGTATGACTGTTCTTCTCTTCAAAGATCCGCTTGCTTTCGCGCACGATGTCATCCGCTGTTACTGCATAATATTTTTCGAGTTCTGTGTTCATCAGTTGTGCGTCGCCAAGCAGTTCATAATAAGCCAGGCTGGCAGCGCGGTTCATTACACTCATGTCCTCAAAAGCCATGGTGCTTTCCGTTTTGTTTTTCACCTTTTCCAGCTCGGCTGTGGTTACTCCTTCAGCGATCAGTTTGTCGATCTGCTGCTGTACGGCTGCTTCCGCCGCTTCAGGCGTTACACCCTTCACCAGTTTACCGTCAATGCAAAGCAGTCCCGCATCGGTTGAACCGAAATGGTAACAATCAATATTGGTGAACAACTGCTGTTCCTTTACGAGCGACTGATACAACCTGGAAGAAGCCCCGCTGCCCATGATATCGGTGATGAGATCCACGGTGTAGTAACGGGAATCCATACGCGAAGGCATATGCCAGGTCTTCAGGAAAGCATCTACGGGAACATCGGCTGTGATGTCCATCCTTCGGGCAGCCTGCTGTTCGGGCTCCTGCGGCACGCTGCGGTTATATTTCTCGCCGGCCGGTATGTCTCCAAACCACTTTACCGCCAGCTCATAAACCTGCTCGGTTACGATATTACCTGCCACCACCAGGATGGCGTTGGCGGGATTATAATGTTTGCGGAAAAAATTCTTTACGTCTTCCAGCGTGGCGTCTTCCACATGCTTCAATTCCTTCCCGATGGTCATCCACTTGTAGGGATGCTGTTCGTAGGCCATCTCCCGCATCTTAAACCAGATATCGCCATAAGGACGATTGATATAATGTTCCTTGAATTCCTCGCAGACCACTTTGCGCTGGACTTCGAGACTTTTTTTGCTGAAAGCCAGGCTCAGCATGCGGTCGCTCTCCAGCCAGAAAGCGGTTTCAATATTGGCGGAAGGCAACTGGCAGTAATAATTGGTGAGGTCATTGGTGGTATACGCATTGTTTTCACCTCCTGCTTTCTGCAGCTCATCGTCGTACTCGGGAATATTGATACTGCCCCCGAACATCAGGTGTTCAAACAAATGTGCAAACCCGGTCCTCTCGGGATCTTCATCCCTTGCACCCACATCATATAAAACATTCACCACAGCCATCGGGGTGGCAGAATCTTCGTGTACCAACACCCTCAGCCCGTTCGGTAATACAAATCTTGAAAACTGGATCATAGTCAAAAATGCGTCCTTTTCAACGCGCCTGCAAGTTACACCCAAATGCCCAATACCTTTCATTGCCGGCCGGCCCCATTCACCTTTTCACTTCTTCACTTCTTCTTCTTCAAAATACTTCCCACCCTCATATACAACTCCTCCAGGTCTCCATCCTTTTTCCTCACCACCAGGAATTTCAGCCTGATGCCCACCTGCTGTAACATATTACGGTATTCCTGAATGTTTCTCGACATATTATTATTTACCGCGATGATGATATCACCCTCCAGGAAACCTGCTTTTTCTGCAGGTGATCCGGGCATGATATCCGTAACGGTCACCTGGCCATTGATAAAATAAAACCCGAGGCCGGTATAGGCATAGTCGAAGGCATCGCGGTAATGCCGGTTGGGTACCAGGTAGATATCACGCCGTTCATAATTCAGGATCACATTGAAACGGCGGAGCAGGTCGTTGCCGATCAGTCCGCCCAGGTAGGGGTAGGAAGTAACATTGAACTCATCCTCGAAAATGAATGTCGGCACTTTCCGGAACCGGTAGGGGCCAATCCGGAATTCTTTGGTGGTGGTGATTTTCATGAAAGCCTTCCCCCCCAGCCCTTCGGCCTGGGTCATATAAATCTTTTTCTTCTTGCTGTACAGGCTGCTGTCCCCCACAAAATCCTCGGTGAGCAACAGGGATAGTCCGGCACCGGTGTCAAAGAAAAACCGGGTGGTGATATCGGCTTCATCCCTGATTCGGTTGATGGTTACCGGTATCGTGGCCAGATTGGGTTTCACCAGGTATCCGCCTTTTGGATATTTCATATATCCTTTCGAATAGATGTACACGCGGTTGGTATCGTAATCCAGCTTCACGATATAGCGGGAGAAAAAACTGTACCCGATGATGCCGTCAATATTCTCACCATATACACTGTGCAGGATCTCGTAATCATTGATGTGGAAATTCAGGCTGTCAACCGTCAGTCCGGGAAAATGCAGGCTGTGGTTGTTGGCAAACCTTACTTTTTTGATTCCCGCGATGCCGCGGATGGTGCGGTCGGTAGCCTCACTCGGGATCTTCAAACGGTCCACGGTACCGGAATCCAGCGAAATGCCGCCGCTGCCGGTATCCAGGATAAAATTGAGGGAGTCGGGATACTGATCAAGCTTGGCCCGCACCATTACGACACCACCGCTGTATTGCCGGAATTTAAAATTTGTGATCAGCTGGGCTGCGGGCCTGGAAAAATATTCCTGCGCTGCAGCGGGCTGGATAAAACTGCAGGTGAGGATAATGGCGGTAAAAATGGCAAGTATAGATCGCACATTATGAATTTACTACCTATTTAATCAGTATCAATGCCGTTGGTCATAAAATATCCGTCACATTCCAACATTCAAAGACCTAATTTTGTTCCTCCATTTATAAGCTGATGCCCATGCAATTATCCGAGCTCTACCGTAAGGCAAAAAATTTTGAGTTCCTGTCCGCTGAAGAAGGGGTTTACCTCTTTCACCATGCCCCCCTGACCGATCTCATGAACATCGCGGATGAGCTGAGGAAGATCCAGGTGCCCCATGGCAAGGTAACCTGGATCATCGACCGCAACATGAACACCACCAATGTTTGTATTGCGAATTGCAAGTTTTGTAATTTCTATCGCATCCCCGGACACGCGGAAGCCTATATTACCGATATCGAAACCTATAAGGAGAAGATTGCCGAAACCTTCCGCTATGGCGGTGAACAACTCCTGCTGCAGGGTGGCCATCACCCCGAACTGGGGCTGGACTACTACACCAGCCTCTTCAGGCAGTTGAAACAGCTTTTCCCCAACCTGAAACTGCATACCCTGGGGCCACCTGAAGTGGCGCATATCTGCAAGCTCGAAAAGAAATCACACCATGAAGTGCTGACGGCTCTCAAGGAAGCGGGCATGGATTCCCTGCCGGGTCCCGGTGCCGAGATCCTGATCGACCGTGTTCGCCGCCTTATCAGCAAGGGGAAATGCGGTGCGCAGGAATGGCTGGATATCATGCACGAAGCGCATAAGATCGACCTCACCACTTCCGCCACCATGATGTTCGGGCATGTGGAGACCATCGAAGAAAGATTCGAACACCTGGTGAAACTGCGCGAAGTGCAAAGCCGCAAGCCAGAGCATGCAAAGGGTTTCATCGCTTTTATACCCTGGACTTTCCAGGATGTGGACACCCTGCTGGCGCGGATCCGCGGTGTGCAGAACCTGGTGACCCCGGAAGAATATATCCGCATGATCGCCCTGAGCCGCATCATGCTGCCCAATGTGAAGAATATCCAGGCCAGCTGGCTGACGGTTGGCAAGGAAGTGGCGCAGCTTTGCCTGCATGCGGGCGCCAACGATTTCGGCAGCATCATGATCGAAGAAAACGTGGTCAGTGCCGCCGGCGCCCCGCACCGCTTCACCTACCGCAGCATCCAGGACGCCATCCGCGAAGCCGGTTTTGAACCCCAGCTCCGCAACCAGCAATACGAATTCCGCGAACTGCCCGCTGCCATCGAAGAGCAGGTGATCACCTATTAAATTTTTCACCCGTCGGGTGGCACCCGACGGGTGAAGTTTAGGTGTCTGACATGTGGTGTCTGACATCTGGGGGAGTGGAATCGTGAAATAATAGATGTCAGACACCACATGTCAGACACCTACCCCTACTTATACTTCAAATGCAATGAGATGATATTCGACTGCAAGGTATTACTGCGGGTATAATGCCCGTAGCGCAACTCCAGGCTGTTGAAATGTTTGATCCCGAATACCCCCGCCGGTGGCGCCAGCCGGATACCCGAACCAAAGAAATGACTGTTGAATTCCGAGAGGTCATAATTGCTGGTGTAGTAATCCTGACCGGCTTTGTGTGCGGCATAGGGCCTGAAATAATCCACCGCCGTCTGCCGGTAATACCGGTAAAACGGACTCACGGAAAAGAAGGGCGACACCTTGATGGCCGTTTCCAGGCTGGCCGTATGGGCCTTCAAGCCCCAGTTATCCATATAATAGCGGTAATAGCCCCTCAGCACCAGGTGATCCCCCACAAAATAATTGGCCCGAAAACCGAGCGGCAGCTTGAACCTGCTGTCCGGCAATCGCTCCACATGCACGGAACCATCGTCGAAATAGGTCCGGTTGAAAGGCAGTGACAAATAACCGGTTTGCTGCACCAGGTCCAGCAGGAACATCAGCTGCAGGCGCTGGTTCACGATCTGCGACCAGGAAAAAGTACCGCTGAAGGAATTACGTGCATCCGACCCGGTTTTCAACTTTTCCGGTGATGCCCCGTCTCTCAGTTCCATCGGGTAGATCAGGTGGATCTGATCGAGATAAACCTGCGCCTTGGCGGAAAACTCGCCCATGCGGTTTTTGGTCTTTTTGGAAAAATGCCCGTTCACGCCAATGGATGTATAATCATATTCCGCCGAAAACGAGGCGCCCACCCCGAATTCAGTTCCCTTCTTTTCGTTCTCACGACTGAAGGCCAGTGTTGGGTACACACGGGTATCCGCATACGAAGCGGAGGTCAGGGTCTTGGGATCGATCTTGTCGGAAGAGGCAGAAGTGTAGTGGTCTATTCCCAGGTCCAGCGACCAGGTCTGCTTGCGATATTTTTTATCATAGCGGTTCAGCTTAATCTCCAGGGAGTTGGAAATATCCGTCAGCTTCTGCGAACCGATGCCGCCGGTTACCGCAGCATGATCACCTTCCTGGTGGTAATAGCTCGATACCAGGTTAATCTCTTCTATCTTCAGTTTCCTCGACTGGTAAACGCTGTCTGGTTTCGGCTGCGAAAACGCCGCCAGAATGCCCAGGTACAGACCGATGACGGTCAGTGAAATTTTTTTCATACTTATGGATTGATGATCAATTACAGCCGCAGCCCCCGCCCGACTTGCCCGCATTGGCACCGGATGCGCCTTCACGGTAGGATTGAAAACTCAGTTCTGTCTTTTCGATCTTGCGGTTACCGAGTACCATCTCCGCATCGTTCAGCCGGCTTTTCTGGTACTCTTTTACGTTTGTGCATGCGGGTAAGATCATCGTGAGAAGTCCGCCCGTCAGCAATGTTAAAAGAATTGGTTTCATTTGAGTGTTATATTCTTTGATGTATAAATCCTGTTGTGGTCGTCGATGATAATACAGGCGATCTGCTGCATCTGGTTGATCAAGTCCAGTCCCACTCTGATACCCATCACCATCACCGGTGTGGCCATAGCGTCGGCGATTTCGGCAACGGGACTAATAATCGTTACGCTCCTGATGCCGCTCACCGGAAATCCTGTTTTCGGATCGATGGTATGCGAATACCTCCTGCCGCAGATCTCCACAAATTTTTCATAGTTGCCCGAAGTGGCCACCGACATATCCGTGATGTCCATATAGGAAAAGGGATGGCCTGCCGAATCGGGATCCGCGATGCCGATGGTCCATGGTTTGCCATCGGGCTGCAATCCCCAGGTGCTGAGGTCTCCGGAGGCGTTGACAATGCCGCTCCGGATGCCGGCTTTCTGTAAAACCATCTTCGCCCGGTCCGCCGCATAACCCTTTCCGATACCGCCAAAACCTATGCGCATGCCTTTTTCTTTTAGAAATACCGTGCTGGCTTTTTCATCCGGGATGATGTTCCGGTAATTGATCAGCCGCACCATCTGGCGGGCAATGGCGGGGTCGGGCAGGGCCGTCATGCTGGTATCGAAATTCCAGAGTCTTTTGTCAATAGATCCGTAACTGATATCGAAAGCACCCTGGGTAAGGCGCGAGATCTTTAACGCGCGGATGATCAGTTCAACTACTTCCTGATCAACTTTCACCGGGCGGATACCCGCCGCATCATTGATTTGGTTCACCTGGCTATCGGGCCGGAAAGTAGTCAGCAAGGCTTCAATGCGGCGAATTTCCAGCACCGCCAGTTCAATGGCTTTTTCTGCCCTATCCGCATCTTCTGCCACCACGCTTATTTCAAAACGATTCCCCATCAACTTCAGGGTTCTCCTGAAGAGATTGTCGCCTGTGATTTGAAAGTTATCAGGGGCGGCTGGCATCCAATTGTTTGAGTTGGGAAACAAAACCTTCCGCGTCCATATTGGGATAACCCTCCCAGGACTTGATAACCCTGCCATCGGCGGAGAGCAGGAGAGTCATGGGGAAACTGCCTTTGGTATTGTATTGTTCCGCGAGTTTATCGTTGTGGGACTGCTGTGCAGCCGGGAGCTGGTTCTTTTTGGCCCGGGGAAAATCCGCATTCACCAGTACCAGCCTTGCTGCAGCAAACTGGCTGAAAGTGTCGCTGGCAAAGATTTCCTTTTTCAGGCGGATACAGGGGCCACACCAGTCGGAGCCCGAAAAATTGAGCAGTATCAGTTTCTGTTCCTTCGAGGCCTGGTCTTTCGCTTTTTCAAAATCATTGCCCCACTGTGCGGCGGGGGCAAACCAAAACATGGCCGAAATCAAAAGGATCCACTTCATTCAGGAGAATTTGACTGCAAATTACCCTTGCCTTGCCCCCCAAAAAGTAATATATATCACTTAGGGAAACTTTAACGGTCGTTCACCCGTCGGGTGGCACCCGACGGGTGAGGAACCCGCCAGCCGTAAAATAATCCCTGAAAAACTCCCCACCGGCGGGGACGACCGAGGTCTTCGCCTGTTCACCCGTCGGGTGCCACCCGACGGGTGAACAGGGGGCATACAACCCCGGGGGCGGAAATTCCGTCTGATAATCGCCCATCCGGTCACCTAACCGGGTGGCTCGTACAACATGTCAATGGTTAAATCTACACCCTCCCTCGCCCTCTGCCTGGCACTGGATGCCGTGGGATATTTTACCTATGCCGTTCCCTTCCTGGGTGAATTCGGCGACATCATCTGGGCGCCCATATCGGGACTCCTGTTCTATAAATTATTCGGAGGCGGCTTCAAAGGTGCCATTGGCGGACTCTTTGGTTTCGCAGAAGAAATCCTGCCCTTTACCGACTTCATCCCAACCTTCACGCTGGGCTGGATCATGAGCCGAGTCGGAAAACGAAAAACCTCCCCGGTCACCATTACCCTACCGGCTCACCGCAAATGATACGGCATAGCGCAGGTCCTTGCGGGCACGCAACCCCCTGGGAAGTACCAGCGTGGTATTGCCCCCGCTGCTTTCCGCTTTAATCCGCGCGCGCTTATCCGCCAGGCAAACAAGTTTTGCCCCGGCAGGTAACTCATAGCCAGGCAAAACAATCTTTTCCGGCAGGTTTACCACCCCCTTGTCATCCCCCGCCAGGAAAATAAAGTCACGTTGCCCATCCTTCGATTGCAGGAAAAACAGCCCATCCTTTTCATGCGGCGCCAGGGGAACAGTGCCATAAATCGCCTCGCCGTTTACCTTCATCCAGTCGCCGATTTCGGCCAACCGCGCATAGGCATCGGGGTCAAAATCACCCTCCGGCGAAGGACCGATATTCAACAACAAACTACCGCCACGCGAAACGATCTTTAATAACATGCCAATGATCTCCTGCGCAGGCTTGTACCGGTCACCCGGCACATAACTCCAGGAAGTTCCCATCGTGATACAACTCTCCCAGGGATAATCCAATACTCCCGGCGGAATGGTCTGCTCCGGCGTGACATAATTCTCAAACTCGCCCCCCACCGTGCGATCCACCACCAGCAACCCGGGTTGCTTTGCCCTGCCCGCCGCGGCCACCGTACGCATATCAATATCCTGCTCATACGGAATCGTACGCTGCCAGGAAATACTCGTATCAATGGTGTGATAAGGCCGCACCCAGCCACCATCCAGCCAGAGAATATCCACCCTGCCGTAATCCGTCATCAACTCATCAATCTGTCGGTGCGTGAACTGTTTGAAAGCATCCCATTTCTCCGGATGTTTCTTCGGATCGTAATTCGTATTCCTGTCCTTCGGCGGAAAATAGGGCCACCAGTAATTAGGGTCATGCCAGTCGGGTTTCGAAAAATATGCCCCGATCATGAACTCATCCTTCCGGAATACCTCAAACACTTCCTTCGCGATATTGGCTTTCGGATTTGAACTGAACGGCGTATTGGGCGAAGTAATCCTATAATCGGTCTGCCTGGTATCGAACATGCTGAACCCATCGTGGTGCTTGGTGGTGAAGACCACATACTTCATACCCGCATCCTTTGCCGCCCTGGCCCATTTCGCGGGATCAAACTGCACCGGGTTAAAGGTCTTCTGCAATCCTTCATACGCTTTTTTGTAGCCATCATAGGTGGCAGAATAGGGTCCGCGCCTGACCGTCCAGCCTTCATCCTCGGGACAGATACTCCAGCTTTCCACCACACCCCACTGGCTGTAAATGCCCCAGTGCATGAAGAGCCCGAACTTCAGGTCCTGCCACTGCGCCAGTTTCTCTTTCACCAAAGGATCGGTGGGAACAATGTACTCATGCGAGAAATTATGCTGCTGGGCGGACAGACCCAGGGAGCAGCCGGTCATCACCAGTCCGGCAAGGATTTGTTTGATGCTATTCATATAGATGGCCATGCATCAATTTAATCAAGCCATTTGAATTATTCACTGTCTAATCCTTTAAAACAGCATGCAGGATAAAAATGAACAAGAAATTAAACCAATTAATGTATTCCGGCACGGGCTATTGTCGTAAAATCGTAGCCACTTAAGCAGCCTGTAATATGAATCGCCTCCTCGCACTCACCATAACACTATTCATCGGTGCCTCCTCCGCGCACAGCCAATCCATCCCTCCTTATAAAAACCCGAAACTGCCCATAGAAACCAGGGTAAAAGACTTGCTGACGCGAATGACACCCGAAGAAAAATTCTGGCAGTTGTTCATGATCCCGGGCGACCTGGATAAGGCGGCACCAGAACAATACAGGAACGGATTATTCGGGTTCCAGGTCAGCGCCGCATCAAAGGGTGATGCAGGCGGACAACTACTCTCCTACAACACCTCCGAAGACCCGCTGGCACTGACCAGGAAAATCAATGCCATCCAGAAATATTTCGTGGAGCAAACCCGGTTAGGGATTCCCGTTATAGCCTTCGATGAAGCCCTGCATGGTTTGGTGCGGGATGGCGCCACCGCCTTTCCGCAGGCAATAGCGCTGGCTGCCACCTGGGATACCACACTGATGGGCAAGGTTGCCCATGCCATCGCAACCGAAACCAAAGCGAGGGGAATACGCGATATCCTCACCCCCGTAGTGAATATCGCTGCCGACCCGCGCTGGGGCCGCACAGAGGAAACCTATGGCGAAGACCCCTTCCTTTCAAGTGCGATGGGAGTCAGCTTTGTAGGGGCTTTTGAACGAATGGGCATCATCACCACTCCCAAACATTTTATCGCCAATGTGGGTGATGGCGGCCGCGACAGCTACCCGATCCATATGAATGAAAGATTGCTGGAAGAGATATACCTGCCCCCATTTAAGGCAGCCATTCAAAAGGGAGGCTCCCGATCCATCATGACATCCTACAACTCCCTGGACGGCATCGCCAGCTCTTCCAACCACTGGCTGCTGGAAGAAAAACTGAAAAAGGAATGGGGCTTTACCGGCTTTGTGATTTCCGATGCCAATGCCGTTGGTGGTGAAGTCGTATTACACAACACCTCAAAGGATTATGCCGAATCAGGTAAACACGCCATCAGCAACGGAATGGATGTCATCTTCCAGACCGATTACAACCATTACAAATTATTCCAGCCTCCCTTCCTGAATGGCGCCATCGATTCCGGCCGCATCAACGACGCAGTGGCCCGGGTTTTACATGCAAAATTTGAACTGGGATTATTCGAACAGCCATATGTAACCGAAGACCTGGTGAAGGAGTTGCTCAAAAACAAAATCCATAAACCATTGGCCAGGCAGGCAGCAAGGGAGTCATTTGTCTTACTCAAAAATGCCGCCCATACACTGCCTTTAAACCCGGATATCAAAAGCATTGCCGTTATCGGCGCCGAAGCAATAGCAGGCAGACTGGGCGGCTACAGCGGTAAAGGCAATGGCACGGTCAACATGTTGGATGGCATCAGGCAAAGAGCGGGAAAGATTCGCGTTGAATTTGCAGAAGGAGCAGGTATCCAGGAAAGCAACTGGAACATAGTCCCGGCAACAGCCCTGAGTTCCGGGGGGCAACCCGGACTGAAAGCTGTCTATTTCAAAAATGTAAGCCTGGCGGGACCACCGGTACTCAGCCGGCAGGACAGGGAACTCAATTTTTCCTGGACTCTCTTTGGTCCATCGGAAGAAACAGGCAACAATTTCTATTCCGCCAGATGGACGGGAAAGATCAGCGCACCCGAAACCGGTACCTTCAACATCGGACTGGATGGTAATGACGGCTACCGTTTATGGCTCGACAACAAACTGGTCATCGACAACTGGAGAAAACAAAGCTACCGCACCAGTTTAACGGATTTCAATTTTGAAAAGGGCAAGTCCTATGACATCAAAGTGGAGTTCCATGAGCCGGTGGCGAACGGAAGTATCCGACTGATCTGGACGGCGGCACAGCCAAACGATCGCCATAAAAAAATCAGCGAGGCGGTGGCCCTCGCAAAGCGATCAGACATTGCCGTTATAGTGGCGGGTATTCATGAGGGTGAGTTCCAGGACCGCGCTTTTCTTTCCCTGCCCGGAGCACAGGAAGACCTGATCAGGGCGGTGGCTGCAACCGGTAAACCCGTGGTGGTATTGCTTACGGGAGGCAGCGCCATCACCATGAGCAACTGGCTCAACCAGGTAAATACCGTGATGATGGCCTGGTATCCCGGGGAAGAAGGCGGACATGCTGTGGCGGATGTGTTGTTCGGCGATTACAATCCGGCCGGCAGATTACCCATTACTTTCCCCGTGCACGAAAGCCAGCTCCCGCTGGTGTACAACCATAAGCCAACGGGCCGGGGTGATGACTACCACAACCTCAGCGGGCAACCCCTGTTCCCCTTCGGATATGGACTAAGTTATACTGATTTTGAATACAGCGATCTCCGTATGTCCTCCGCCAGCATCAAAGCCACAGACACTCTGCGCATCAGTTTCAAAGTCCGCAACACCGGTAAACTGGCCGGGGAAGAAGTGGTTCAGCTTTATGTCCGTGATCTGCTGTCCTCGGTAGCAAGGCCGGTGCTGGAACTAAAAGCCTTCCGCCGACTTCACCTGCAATCCGGTGAAAAAAGCCAGGTAAGTTTTACCATCGGCAGCGAAGAATTAAGCATGCTCAACCGGGAACTCCAAAGAGTGGTGGAACCGGGTGAATTCCGCTTCCTGATCGGATCTTCTTCCCGGGATATCCGGCTGAAAGGATCTGTAATCGTGCAGGAATAACGGTTACCCTCCAAACAAAAGCCGGCCGCTCCTCTCGGAACGACCGGCTGATTGCTACTAAGTAAGGTGTCTGACATGTGGTGTCTGACATGTAGTGTCTGACATCTATGATTTCTGAATCCGTAAATCTCAGATGTCAGACACCACATGTCAGACACCTAAGTATTATGGCTTCTGAGCCCACCAGAGCGGAGTCAGGTTATCATCCGGACCGCCCAATAAACCAACGGCCTGGTTGTAACCTGCCTGGTTGCTGGATGACAGGCTGGAAGGATACTTGATCCGCTGCGGGAAAAAATTCACCTGGCTGGTTTTGTAATTAGCCGCAGTCAGTGCAGGCATGTTAACCAGTGGTCTTTCAATGGCCGGGTTCTCAAAGAACGGCAGGCCAAGGCGACGGTGATCATTCCAGGTTTCCAGGGGAAGCCATGGGTTCTGGGCAATGAATTTCTGGGTGATGATCTTGGTGATGAGATCATTACGAACCGCGCCACCCTTGTACAGGTTGTTTACAGGGTAGTTAACAGTAACTGTACCAGGAGTATTCGTATAACCATTAACGTAAGTCATGGTCCGGGTGTTTCCGGGTTCAGCAGTATGTGTCCAGCTTACAGAAGTACCATTCCTGTTGTAGGAAGTAGATGCCTTGTAGGCTGCAGCAAAATTGCTCACGCCCCAATACTCAAAGCTGGCACTGATACCTGCTTCATACGCATCTTGTCCGGACATAGGTACGGCCCATCCGCGGGCAGCGCCTTCCGCCAGCAGGAAATAAGTTTCCCAGTTGGCGAAGAACATGCGCTTGTTGGAACTATTCCTGAACTTATGGGCCAGCCTTGGCATAGCACCATTGTAAGCACGCACCTGGTTTTTGGCACCCTTGGAACCCCAGTCGCCATTCACGGAAGCATTCCAGGTATTCTTGGCATCAATGGTCTTCACCACGGCACCCGCATCATCCACGAGGTTACGCTGGGTAGTCTTTGCCGACTGGTCCCATGATGGATAAGCATTGAAATCAGGATTGGTCACATCGCCCGGAATCACGAAGGCCTTATATGCCCTGGGATCCACGATCTCAGGCAAACCATCCAGCCAGTATCCTGCATAAGGATCGTTGGTCATGGAAGTGAAGTGGTCATCCAGCTTCAGGCCGATATAGTCAATCGGCTTAATGGCGGCAATTTTGTCTGCACCCGTTACCTGGTCTGCAGTCGGAATTCCACCCAAACCAATCATCACTTTGTGCTGGGTAGCAGAAAGCGGGAAGTAGTTCCACTCCCTGGTCATCACACCAGTAAGCGCATCCCATCCAGTTTTCTCCTGGATCTGGTAGTTCTCACCAGCAGTTAACAACAATGGCAGGGCAGCCGCCGCTTCAAACTCGGACTTGGCCTTGGTCTGGTCAACTTCAGAGAGGCGCATGGCCAAACGCAGCCGCATGGAGTTGGCATATTTCTGCCACTTCGCATAATCAAAGCCGTAAGCCAGGTCGAATTTGGCATCCGGCTTGGTAGCCTGAAGATCCAATTTGGAAGAAGCGTCTTTCAGTTCCTCCAGCATGAAATAGTAAACATCCTTTACGGAACTGAATTCGGGGTTGGTGCCCTGGAAAGCATTCACCGGAATAGGTCCGAATGTATCGGCCAGTTCACTCATCAGGTAAGCCCTCCAGATACGCGCAATCTGCATCAGGTTGTTGGTGTAGGACTTGCCGGTACCATTGGCAATCTGCCGCTCGGCTACCTGAATACCAGTGGTGATGGCATTGAGCCAGCCACCCATATATCCACTGCCGTAATAATCACTGGACCAGCCGTCGTTATGGGTCCCGGTGGAAATACCACCACCCAGTTGCTGGTGTCCGGCGGTTTTCCAGTACAGCACGAAGATTCGCTCAGCAATGTGCGGATCCTGCTGTGCGCTCATGATGGCATTGTTAATAAAATATTCTACCTGTACCTGGTCTTCAGTCACCAGGTAGGGGTCTTCGTTTATTTCTTCAAATTTGCTGCAGCCAGACAACACAGAGGTCGATAGAGCCAGCATGGCAGCGTATTTATATAATGCTTTCATATTAAATATTATTATGAATTAGAAACCAATATTTACACTGAGCAGGAAGCTTCTCATGGTAGGGAAGGCTCCGCTCTCAAAACCTACAGCATTTGAACCCGTTGCAAATACAGACTCAGGATCGATACCATTCAGATGGCTCTTGATCATCCATACGTTGTTGCAGGACAGGGCGATACGTGCAGACTGCAAAGGTGTTTTTGCCAACATTGATTTAGCGAACTGATAGCTTAACTGTACATTTCTCAACCTGATATTGGTTGCATCATACGTATAGGCTTCTCCTACACCGAGGTTACCCAGGGTGGAGATCTGGCTATAATACAGCTGCGGAGTAACCGCAATAGTACTCTTGGCATAACCACCGGCACCATCCTGGATAACACCATCCACTACAAATGTTTCACGCTTTCCACCGGGAGCAGTTACTTCTGCTACACCAAAACGCTGAAGACTGGTATTGGAGGCAGAGAAGATCTCACCACCCAGCCTGGCATCCACCAGGAAGGAAAGTCCGAAATTTTTGTAATTGAAAGTATTGGTTACACCCAATAAACCTTTGGCCTGCTGGTTACCCAGCAAAGACAGGGTCGTTGTACGCTGGGGAAGACCGTTAGAGTTTAACAGCAACTGGCCATGGAACGGGCTTGCAGGATCATCCACCCGCAGGTACCTGGTACCATAGATATCACCATACAAAGCACCGGTATTGGCACGAATAAACAGGTCGTCAAAAACACCCAGGTCATACCTGTTTACATCCAGGTTGCTGGCCAGGTCAACGATTTTATTCTCGTTGCGGGAGTAGTTGGCGGTGATATTCCAGGTGAGTGACTTAGGATTGTTCAGCACACGGTAGTCGAGCATAAACTCAATACCCTTGTTCTGGATATTACCGGCATTGACAATTCTTCCGCTATAACCACTGAGCGGGTCCATCGGAATGGTAATGAGCTGGTTGGTAGCGTTTGACTTATACCAGGTGAAATCAAGTCCCAGCCTGTTGTTCAGGAAACGGCTTTCCACACCAAACTCGAGGTTTTTATTCAATTCGCTCCTTACTGCTTCATTCTTTAAAGTTCCGATCCTGGAAGCAACCGTAGTACCATTGGGGCCGCGGCCGATGCTATAGCCATTGTACAGGTTAAACGGATTCAGGTCATTACCCACAGAAGCATGGGATGCCCGCAGCTTCAGGTAACTCAGCCAGGAAGGCGTATTGGCACCCATGGTTTCCATCATGTCTGTGAAGACATAAGAAAGGCTGAAAGAGGGATAGAAATAAGAACGGTTTTCCTTACTCAGGGCAGACGACCAGTCGTTACGGAAGGTCATATCCAGGTAAATGAATCCGTTATAATTAACTCCCAGGGAGCCATATACAGAGTTGATCTTTTTCCTGAAGAGGGACTGTGAAATACCAGGTGCATTCACACCGTTGGTCAGGGAGAACACATCGGGCACCTCAAGCTGTCCGGTTGACACACCGATATTGGTGCTTTTGGCATCCATCAGGTTTCCACCCACTGTAACAACACCACCAAATTTACCGATCACATCGTCTTTTTTCGCAGTGATCAGGGCGCTGTAGTTGGTTTCTGAAAAAGTCTGGCGGGTTTCGCTGTATTCATTGGCGCGATTGCTACCGGCATATACTTTACGCTGCGTGGTAGTGGTATAGATATCGCTACCAGCCTTGATTTCAGCATCCAGCCAGTCGGTAAACGCATACTTTACGGAACCGTTCATGAGGAAACGGTTTCTTACATCCTCGTTCAGGTTATAGGCGGCGTTCCAGTATGGGTTGTTCTGCCAGCCGGGGGCACCCTGGTACCAGATCATCTTACCATCCTGGTTTTTCGTTTGTGCGAAATCGTTAATATTCATGGAACGTGGCATGGTGTATAAAGTAAATACATTGCTCACATCACGACCATTGATGGGACGGTTAAAACCGGAAGTGTTATTGTATGACACTTTCATGTCAGTCGTCCAGCGATTGTTCTTACCAAATTTGGTAGTAGCCCTGGTAGTGAAGTTGGTACGCTCCAACTGGTTGTTGGGGATGATGCTTTTATCAATCCAGCGACCCAGGGAACTATACACAGCGGTATTGCCAAACTGTTGCTGGAAAGCCAGGTTATAACTCTGGGTGGTACCCTGACGAAGGAAATTGTCCACGTTGTCGTGTGAAGTAGTCAGCGGAGCAGTAGTACCGTCCCACTTGGTAACCGATTGGCCAGTGGCCAGCGGACCCCAGCTTAACTGGCTGGTAGCATCAAAAATGTTTTCATTACCCTGACCGAAACTGTTCTGGATATCAGGCTTCATGAAGATATTCTCCACACCCTGGTTCATGGTGAAGCTGATACCCAGGCCATTCTGCTTGCGGCCTGATTTGGTGGTAATCAGGATAACACCATTACCGGCGCGGGAACCATAGAGCGCTGCGGCAGACGGTCCTTTCAGAATGGACATGCTTTCGATATCTTCCGCGTTGATATCACCCAGGCCATTACCCCGGTCGAAGCCAGCGCTCCAGTAACCGTTCTCGGTTGTACCGGTGAAGTTGTCAATGGGAGTACCATCCACCACAATCAGGGGCTGGTTGCTTCCGTTCAGGGAGCTGTTACCACGCAGTACAATTTTGGAAGAACCACCCGCACCATTACTGGAGCGAACTACCTGCAAACCCGCCACCTTACCGGTCAGGGCGTTGGCGAGGTTGGTCTCACGGGCATCTGCCAGCGCAGTTCCCTTAACTTCCTGAACCGCATAACCCAGGGACTTTTTCTGGCGCTTGATACCCAGGGCAGTAACCACCACCTCATCGAGGTTTCCCGAACCTGCCTGCAATACCACATCAAAATTGCTGTTGGCTCCAACAGTAATTTCCTGGTTCAGAAAATTGATGGCACTGATCACCAGAATGGAATTGGCATCATTTACGGCAAGATGAAAAATACCGTTTTCATCTGTAGTACTACCGTTGGTAGTTCCCTTTTCATAGAATCGAAGCACCAATAACAGGTGCCCCCTTGTTGTCCTTAACCGTTCCTGATACTATTTTTTGCTGAGCCTCGGAAATGGCTGCACAAAAAACCAGCATGAGAAACAACAACAACCGCTGTGTCGTTTTTTTCATTGCAGTCAATTTTGATTTATAATTAGTGTGTGAAGCGACATTTGGTTAATGGGTTTAAATGGCAAATGGATGCTGTGTGGACTCAATAAACTCATCCTGGTGTTTATCCAGGTGCTCTACCACCAGCGCCGCAGCGCCGATCAGTTCAGCATGATCATTAAACTTAGACAGTTCCAAACTCGTATAAGCTGCCAGCCTCGGAATACAATACCTGTTCAATGCCTGTTGCACGGGTGCCAGCCACAGCTTTCCTGCCCGGGCACCACGACCGCTCAGAATGATCACTTCCGGATTCATGATATGGATCAGGATGGCGATACCTCTTCCTATATCATAAGCCGCCTGTGATAACAACTCAATACTGTACTGGTCTCCGTTTTTTGCTGCCTGGATAATTACATTGCAGGCTTCTTCAAAATCCTCCGGCACGGATTTAATGGAACTAACCTGCCCGCTCTTTAAACCTTCCCGCAGCTTTTCCAGCACTACCCGCATCGAAGCCTCTGTTTCCAGGCATCCGCTTTTCCCGCAACTGCAGAGCTTATTGTTATTGAAAATTGGTATATGGCTGAATTCCCCCGCGAAGCCATTATACCCCCTGAACAGCTCACCGTTCACAATCATACCCAACCCAACACCCCAGTTGATATTGATCACCATCGCGTTGTTCTTCCCGCGGGCAGCACCCAGTCGAAACTCCGCCAGCGCAATCAGGCTTGAATCATTATCTATATAGGTAGGCAAACCGGTTTCCCGTTCCACCCGTTTATTGATGCTTTCTCCCCCATTGTCGAGATACGAATAATTGATTCCCCGGGTTACATCCACAAATCCAGGCATGCCGATACCAATGCCAACAATCTTCTCCCGGCCAATACCCGACTGGTTCACATAGCGATTGATTTCACCGATCAATATGGACAGGGAATCTTTATGGATTTCAAGGTCGAGATTGAATTTTTCCACCTGCAGAATTTCATACTTCTGCAAGTCCACCAGCCCGATACGCGTGATCAACTGGTCCATGGCAACCGAAACCACGTACATTTTCTGTGGCGACAAAGCATATAACAATGGTCTCCTTCCGCCGGTGGAAGGCGCATAACCCTTTTCTTCCACCATTCCTTCCTCGACCATCTCTGTCAGGATTCGGGTAGTAAGCGGAATGCTTTTCTCAATCCGGGTACTGATATCCGTACCGGATAATACATTGCCAAAGGACAATTCCTTCAGAATTTTACTCTTATAAATGTCGGACTTACTAGCCATCGTTAGTGTAAATATTGTTAATCTTTATGAAACTTTCTAATTTTTTTAATAACTATTAATTAAAATGGAAAGACTCCTTGGAGCTTACCAATATTTCTGATGAAAGTGTGGGAAATGGTAAAAAAAGCACGAAAGATGCTAAGAAATTAATTACCAAAGTTTTATGGTTCGGATGAGCCAGGTGGGAGCGACAGAAAACGAAAAAGGGGAAAAATTCTGTTAAATACGGCACGGTTTTGGAGAACTTCTATGACTGTTGCCCCATTGAATTTTTGCCGCTGACTAAAGAAGAGTTGAATCAGAAAAGCGTAATCGGTACAGGCTAAAAATAAAAAAGGGGTCAGAATAGACATTCAACCCCGTTTTTAAAATCCAATATCCTATGAAAAACCAATACAATAATAGAGGTTTTCACTTATATATGCAAGTATTTTTAAAAATCAAGTAAAAATACTCAGGACCTTTTTTCCTTTGAGAGTAAGGCTCTCACAGGTTTTGGCCTTTTTTATTAAACTATTTTCCGGATCTCCTCAGGCCCGCCTCAACTCAGTTTTTCAACAGCTTCTCGGTCATCACACGTCCCGTTTCCATCTGCGTGATCGTTATGATATACATGCCTTTCTCCAGGTTGGATACATCCACGGTCTGTAATCCCGCAGTGAGTTTCAGGTTCAGTCGTGTTTTTCCATTCTGATCGGTCAGCACCAGATCCAGCGCCTGTTCCGACCGGACAATAAGCATATTGTCAACGGGATTGGGATAGAACCTGCAGGTCATGTCCCCGGAAAAACTGGTGGCCGCCAGCCGCGAAAAATAAGAAGTGCCATCCGCATGCACCCATTTCAACCGGTAATGACTCTTCCCCCTTAAGGGCAATTCATCCACAAACCGTCCACCGGCAGAATCCTGCCGCAGGACCGCCACTACTTCAAAGGGCCCATCCGGATAAACCGACCGCTCAACATTAAAATAACCACCTTTATAGGCATGCCCGGTTGTCCAGGACAGCATGACCTTCCCCTGGGATGTCATCACAGGATCTTCCAGTTTAATGACCAGTGGATTGGTAGATGGTTGTGTTTTGGAGGATACAGTCCGGGATATACCGGAACCCATTCCGGGGTTAACAGGAACTGCCGCCCGGTCTGGTCCGGTTTCGGCAACAATAATGGGCTGGCCGGCAAGTTTCGTCGCATGACATAAAACTGCCAGTAGAATAGTAAGGGTTAGTATTCGCATAGTCTGGTCCGTGAGACTGTGGATAAGATGTGAACAATTATTGTGCCGAATAGAGATTTAGCGTGATCTTTAGCAGGAATTTATTTACAGACAAGCAAGTATGAACCAGAACAGAATATTCGGCACCCGTAAGCGGATCGCCATGGTAGCACACGATAAGAAGAAAAAAGAGTTGATCGACTGGGCCGAACACAACAGGACAACCCTCGCCCGACATGAACTGCTGGCAACGGGCACCACCGGCAGGCTGCTGGAAGACAAACTCGACCGGCCGGTTAAAAAATTACTCAGCGGTCCGCTCGGGGGCGACCAGCAGATCGGCGCCATGATCGCCGCCGGAGAAATTGATATCCTGATTTTTTTCTGGGATCCCATGGAAGCCCAACCCCACGACAGCGATGTCAAAGCCCTGCTGCGCGTAGCCATCGCCTGGAACTGCGTAGTAGCCAACGACCCTGCCACAGCAGACTTCATCGTGACCTCGCCCCTGATGCAATCAGATTACGAGGCGGTGATCCCCGATTACTCGCAGTACCTGAAAAGAAAGATTACGGATTAGCGTGGTGCCGTCATGGTGCCGTCACGTTGCCGATTTGTTGCTGATTTGTTGCTGATTTGGTAACGCTATCCGCAGGCATTTATCTACCTCGCACCGGCATTTATCTTTTAAGGAACCACCGATGGAACAGAAATGGTCCCAAGGGCAACAACGCCGCCAGGAAGGCCAGGAAGATCTTGCCAAATTTCCAGTTGTCCTCCTGTCCGGCCATGATCACCAGGTAACAGTACCATACAAATAACACCCCGTGGGCCCAGCCGATATAGGTAACGGCCTGGGGTATGCCCGCCATATACTTCAGGGGCATCGCAATGCCCAGCAATAATAAAAACGAAATTCCTTCCGCCACCCCCACTTTACGAAACATCTCCAACGTACTTTGCTTTCCCGCCATATCAGTTAATTGAACCGCAAATATAGCCGGGAAATAGCTTGAGGCCACACTCCTTCCTATCTTTGCCCCATGCCATTTAACCTTCACGCCCCCTTCCCGCCGGCAGGCGACCAGCCTTCCGCCATCCAACAACTGACGGAGGGACTCCGCAACGGCGAAACAGACCAGGTGCTGCTGGGCGTAACCGGCAGCGGCAAGACTTTTACCATCGCCAACGTCATCCAGAACGTACAGAAACCCACGCTGGTCCTCACTCATAACAAAACCCTGGTGGCACAGCTCTACGGAGAATTCAAACAGTTCTTCCCCGACAATGCCGTCGGCTACTTCGTATCCTACTACGACTACTACCAGCCCGAAGCCTATATCCCGGTGTCGGATACCTATATTGAAAAAGACCTGGCCATCAATGAGGAACTGGATAAACTCCGCCTCCAGGCTACTTCCCAGCTCCTCAGCGGCCGCCGCGATATCATTGTCGTCGCCTCCGTGAGTTGCATCTATGGTATGGGCAACCCCACGGAATTTGAAAATGGCATCGTGCGCATTCATGAGGGACAAACGATTTCCCGCCAGGGTTTTTTACACGCCCTGGTGAATTCCCTCTATACCCGCACCCAGACCGATTTTACCCGCGGCACTTTCCGCGTGAAGGGCGATACGGTGGATATCAATCTCCCCTACCTCGACATCGCTTACCGCATCATATTTTTTGGTGATGAGATTGAAGCCATCGAGTCCTTTGAGATCCAGACCGGCAAGCGGATCGGTAAACTTGACAATGCCGCCATCTTCCCTGCCAACCTTTACCTGGCACCCAAGGACATGATGCAGCAGGTACTGTACGAGATCCAGGACGAGATGACCGCCCAGGTGGAATACTTCAAAAAAGAAGGCAAATTCATCGAGGCACAGCGCATCAGCGAACGCGTTAACTACGACCTGGAAATGATCCGCGAACTGGGCTATTGCAATGGCGTTGAAAACTATTCCCGCTTCTTCGACCGCCGCCATCCCGGAACCCGCCCCTTCTGCCTGCTGGATTATTTCCCGAAGGATTTTCTCTGCGTGATCGATGAAAGTCACCAGACCATCCCGCAGGTCAGCGGCATGTACGGAGGCGACCGCAGCCGCAAACTGAATCTCGTGGAATTCGGGTTCCGCCTGCCTTCCGCGCTGGACAACCGGCCGCTGAATTTCCATGAATTCGAAAGCATGCTCAACCAGACGATCTATGTTTCGGCTACTCCCGGTGAATACGAACTGGAAAGAACCGGTGGCGTGGTGGTGGAACAGGTGGTGCGGCCAACCGGACTGATCGATCCGCCCATCGAGATCCGTCCGTCTGTGAACCAGATCGATGACCTGCTGAACGAAATCGACCTCCGAGTAAAAATGGGCGACCGGGTACTGGTGACCACCCTCACCAAACGCATGGCCGAAGAGATGGACAAATACCTGCACCGCATCGATATTAAATCCAAATACATCCACAGCGAAGTGGATACCCTCGACCGGGTGGAGATCCTGCGCCAGCTTCGGTTGGGCGAGATAGATGTGCTGGTGGGAGTGAACCTGCTGCGGGAAGGGCTCGACCTCCCCGAAGTGTCACTGGTAGCGATTCTCGACGCCGATAAGGAAGGATTTTTGCGGAATGAAAGATCGCTCACCCAGACCGCAGGCCGCGCGGCCCGGAACGTGAACGGGAAGGTCATCTTCTACGCCGATAAGATGACGGAAAGCATGCAGCGCACCATCGACGAGACCGACCGCCGCCGCGAAAAACAGATCTCTTACAATAAGGAACACGGCATCACGCCCCGTACGGTGACGAAATCCATCGAACAGGTAATGGCCCAGACTTCCGTGCTGGACATCAAGGGCTACGACGTGCACAAACCCCACGCCATGGCACCGGACGGGGAACTCGTGCTGGTGGCGGCCGAAGAACAGGAGTCCTACAAAACCATCCCGCAGATGGAGAAAGCCATTGCGCAGACCAAAAAGACCATGGAAAAAGCCGCGCGCGACCTCGATTTCATGGAAGCCGCCCGCCTGCGCGATGAAATGTTCCGCCTTCAAAAAGAACTCGAGGCGATGAAGGCCTGACATTTCACCCGTCGGGTGCCACCCGTCAGGTCGCACCCGTCGGGTGGCACCCGTCGGGTGGCACCCGACGGGTGGAAAGTCAGCCCGGATTTTGTAACTTAATACCCATGATATCGATTGCACTCTACAACCTGAAGGGAGGCGTGGGGAAAACAGCCTCCTGCGTGAATCTCTCTTACCTGGCAGCTCAGGATGGTTATAAGGTTTTACTGTGGGACCTCGACCCGCAGGGATCCACTTCCTTTTATTACAACGTACAACCAAAAGTTAAAAGCGGTACTCAGAAACTTTTCAACGAACAACTCGACCTGGGCGACCTGATCATGTTCACGGGCTATGAGAACATCGAAATCATTCCGGCCGACCTGACCGCCCGCAACCTCGAGATCATCATGGAGGAAATGCGCAGCTCCAAACGCCGATTTAAATCCATCCTCTCGCAACTCGAAAAAGAATACGACTTCCTCTTCATCGATTGCCCGCCGGGCTTCTCCGTGTTGTCAGAAAACATTTTCTATGCAGCCGATATCATCCTCATGCCCACTATACCCACCACCCTGTCGGTCCGCACCTACGAAATGGTAAAGGAATATTTCCAGGAAAAGGGACTCGACGAATCCAAACTGATGTGCTGCTTCACCATGGTGGACCTCCGCAAGAATATGCACAACGAAATCATGCAGGAACTGTCGAGGGACCGGAAATTCTTCAGCAACTATATCCCCTACCTCTCCGACATAGAAAAAATGGGCGTCCACCAGGCACCCATACACGCTTTTGCACCTTCTTCGTATGCGGCTAAGTGTTATACCGACCTGTGGGAGGAAATTAAAGAGGGCGTGATGGAATAATCTACCGCAGCGTTCAGAGAATTTACTGTGTCACCTTAACCGGATACAGCAGCCGGAAAGCATTGAACACCGCAGGATGCGTCACCGTGGCATGATCCTCCGCCGGCAGGTAATCAAAAAATATTTTCAGGGAAGGATGGCCGATGGCATTGAGCTTTCCCACCAGCAGTTTTGCATCGTCTTCCATCACGCGGGGATTTTTTCCGGGCGTCAGTCCCTCTTTCCCCACGCCGATATACACCTGGGTAAACGGCAAATCGCGGGCACCCGCAACAGCCGGAATGCGCTGCAGCATCGAACCATTATCCCACCACAAACTCGGACTCACAATGATATAACGGTCAAACATAGCCGGTTTTTCGAAGAGTATCTGCGTAGCCAGTAATCCACCCAGCGACTGCCCGATCAAAGTCCTCCCGCCTCCAGTCCGGTACCTGCTCTCCACATAAGGTTGTAATTCCTTCTTCATAAAGCGGATAAACGCCGCTGATCCGCCCGTAGCCGGCCATAGTTTTTTATCCTCCGCCACAGTAGTCGGAAAAGTAAAATCACGGCGCCGGTTCACATTCGCAATGCCCACCACAATGGACTTCGGCACCCGGTCTATCCAGGGAAAATTATTATACTGTAACAGTCCCACTATATGAATGAAATCCTCATCTGCAGCGCCATCCAGCAGGAAGATGACCGGGTAACGAACCGTATCCCCCTCCCGGTATCCATCCGGCAGGTAAATATTCAACACCCGGTTTTCCTTTAACTCCTTTGAATAGAATTCCTCCGTATAGCCCAATACAAAAGGCTTGCGCTGAACTTGCCGGTCAGCCTTGCGATAATCCATGGGATCAAAGGGAACAGAATACAGGTCTTCCATTAAGCGGCCCTCCGTCTTTACCTGCCGGGAAAAATACAACCGCTTTTCACCGGAATGATAAAAGGGACAGAACTCGGCATCGCGGGTATTGACCGGTGCACCAATATTGATGGGTTTACCCCAGTTGCCGCCCTCGCGGAAACTGATGTAGAGATCCACCTCTCCAAATCCGGAAGAATCAGAAGAGAAATAAATCAGGTAATCTTCATCAGGGGAAATAAAGGGATTGGACTCCCGCTCGCCCGTGTTCACCGGTGAACCTATATTGCGCGGCTGCTGGTAGGATCCATTCACATATTCGGCCACATAGATATCCGAACTCCCAATGCCTTGCTCGTCGTTCTTCATGAAATACATGTTTCCATTCGCGGCCACGGAAGCGTATGATTCAGATGAATCGGTATTAACGGTGTTGCCCAGGTGATAGGGAACGCACCATCCCGAAGCCTTGCGCTTTACAGCCCAGATATCAAAGCCCGTGCGCTGCGGCAATCCGGGTACCGGCCGGTTGGATTGAAAGAAAAGGGTGCTGCCATCGGGACTAAACATGGGATCAATATCCTTCCACTGTCCCTGCCCGGCAGAAAAGCCTGCGATGGCCGGTTTCTGCCATTGGCCATCACGGAAAACAGACTCCATGATAACGAGTGTATCCCTTTTCCCCCCGGACCTCACCCACAAGGCCCTTTTTGAATCGGGCGAAATCGTGAGTCCGAATTCCCCGCCATTGGAAATGATCCCGGGCTGGAATTTTACCGGCAACTCCTGGGCCTGGCAAAAGACGAAGCTGTATAAAAGGAAAGAAGCAAGAAACAGTTTCATACGAAAGGTTTAGTCGCTGCAAACATACTCAACCTGAACGAAGGAACTGAATCCTGCTTCTACCTGTCAAACGTTGTTACATTATTATTTCTTCTCGTAGATCCTTACATAATCGATTTCAAACCGATGGGGAAAAGCCTTGTCGTCAATCCCCTTCTGTCCGCCCAAACCACCACCGATGGCAAGATTCAGGATCAGGTGGAAACGCTGGTCATAAGGCCACTCTGCAGAAGTCTTATGCAGGTTTTTATACGTGAAATACTGCCTTCCGTCCACGTAGCTACGCAATTCATTTTCGTCCCACTCCAGGGCATACACATGAAATCCGGTAGTGGCCGTCGGCAGGTAAGTACTCTTCCCAACCTGTGTTCCTATCATATGGTTGAACGCCTCTGTATGTGAGGTAGATAAAACAGAATCAGGGTCAAATCCCACATGCTCCATGATATCAATTTCACCACTGCGGGGCCATTTACCGTACACATTATCAGAGGGCAGCATCCAGATAGCAGGCCAGGTACCAATACCCGAAGGCAGTTTGGCCCTAACTTCCACCCGGCAATACTTCCAGTCGCCCTTGCCTTTCGTGGTAAGCCTTGCAGAAGAATATTTCTTCCCATTGATCGGTTCAGCCAGGGAGGTGATGGTCAGTTTTCCACCCTTTACCCAGGCGTTCTTTCGCTTACCCACAGTGTACCACTGGCTTTCGTTATTACCCCAGCCATAGCTGTTACCCACGGTATCATAGTTCCACTTCGAAGCATCCGGAAGCCCGCGGTAGTTGAATTCATCCGACCAGACCAGGTTCCAGGATTTGTCCTGGGCCTGCAGGGATGCGGAAGAAAAACCAGCGGCCAATACAGCCAACAGTAATAAAATATATGTCTTCATTTTACGCGAGTTTTTTTACAATCTACTATTTCAGCAGCCACATCACCTTGTTAATTTCATCAAACCCATCATACTGGCGGTTAAGCGCTTCCGTTAGGTTGTCCAGGTTATAGCTGGTTTCAGAACCGGGGTAAAGCCAGCGCACCGGGATCGCATTCTTATTGTTTTCATTCAGGCTGGTGGCCGGATTAATCGGAAATTCCGGGTAACCGGTACGCCTGTATTCATAATAACTAACCAGCGGATCCTGCATGAAATTCAACACATATCGCTGCATCCAGATCTGCTTCAACTGCTCATCGGGTGTGGCTTTGAAAGCTGCCTCGCCGGTGAAATAACCATTGATATAAGCCTGGTCAATTACATTTCCATGTGCATAGGAACCGAGCTGTGACATATAACCCGACAGTGCCGCCTTAACCCCTGATTCATAGTATTCCTGCGCGGTACCGGCATTGATCCATCCCAGGATATGGGCTTCGGCCAGGATCAGTTGCTGCTCGGCATAGGTCATCATCATCCTGGGCTCGCTGGCAACTTCCTTCAGGTACCTTGAATTGAGCAGGGAAAGCCGGTTGGCGCTGTGCTCCACATTCATCAGGTCGTAATCCATGGAAACATCAACACCCACATAGGCATCATAACTGGACTCCGCAACACCACCGGCAATCTGGCTGCCGGCAGGATCTGCAAAATAAAACAGGCGGCGGTCATTCAGCGCCTTCAGGTTGTCTACCAGCAGGGAACTCATCACCGTACGGCTCGTGAACAAATTATTGGTGCCAGACATCGGATGCATATTAGTAACAGAGTAATTCAATCCGAGGTACTCAGACTGGCTCTTCAGCAAATTACCCGCTGCAACAATTTCAGCAAACCTTTCCTTTACTTTCAGGGATGGCAGGTCAGCCTTTTTACTCAGGCTCATCAGCACCCGAAGGGCAAAGGCATTGGTAGCCCTGCGCCACTTAACCGGATCACCATTATAAGGGGTGGGATCGCCGGAAAAAGCAACACCCTGCGCAAAAAACTGGTCAGCTTCTTTCAGGTCGTTGAGGATTCCAATAAAAACCTGCTCCTGTAAATCATACTTCGGCTTGTATAAACCCTGTTCGCCCAGGTTACTTTCACTGTAGGGAATATCACCCATTTGCATGGTCAGGTTGTAGAACATGTAGGCCCTTGAAAAACTGGCCAGTCCCTTGTAGGAATTTTCCATAATACTTCCCTTCGCATATTCCAGCATCTTCTGGATATTCGGCAGGATGGTCATCGCTCCAAAATCGCTGCTGCCGATTTTATTGTACTGGCTCTGCATCTGGCTCTCATTCGCATAGCCGATATATTTGGACAATGCGTTGGGTTGCAGGTAGGCCTGGGCATCGCGACCATTGAACTTTATATTCTTCAATATTACATTGGTAGCCAGCATGGAGGAGCTTACCTGCGTGGTGGCATCGGGGTTATCGTTGATGTCATCAAACTTATTACAGCCGGCCATACCAATGGCAACTGCAATGAGGAGGATAGATATATGTTTATGCTTCATTGTTATAGTCTTTACAGGTTTCAAATCAGAATACCACTTTCAGGTTTACGCCAACATACCGGAGGGATGGATCGCTGAAGTTTTCAGTACCCCCGTCTATATCGGAATATTTAAACTGTTTGGCATGGTAAAAAAGGTTCTGTCCCACAGCCGAAATGGATGCACCCTTCGCGCTGACCTTGCCGGTAATGCTCTTTGGTAAATCATACGTGAGTGACACTTCACGGATCTTCAGGAAAGTAGTTACATACGTATCAACAGTAGAAGGTGATCCGCCCCAGGCAGTACCCTTGTGCATAGCCTCCGTATAAGTCTTGTAGGTAACAGGAACATCATTGGGCGCAAACTGCCTGGTATCCTTGGTGATATTTCCGTAGGTGTCGAAGCTCACTTCGCCCGACACCACTTTCACGCCCTGGCCTACATAATTCTTCGAGCCCGGGGTATTGGCATCCAGATAACGCTCTGGTACAACCGAATTAGGGTGTGATCCTGCTCTCCACATATACATCTCCGTTGTAGTCTGGGCCAATCCACCCACGCGACCGTCCATGGAAATATTTAACTGCCAGTTTTTGTACTTAAGTGCCGTACCGAATCCCCAGATCCAATCGGGATCGCTGTAACCATAACGGGAATCATAACCCGAATACAAAGGCACCCCGTTGTTATGGATAATATTCCCCTGCGGATCCTTCAGATAATCCCTCAGGATATAATGGTCTGCTCTTTCACCCACTTTAACCCAGGGCCTGTCAGCAGAAAACTGATCATCCAGCCGGGTGTAGTAGCGTGCATATTTAGACCAGTTGGCAGATACATCCAGTCTCCAGTCCTTCGTTTTCAGGGCCGTAACATTGGTAAAAATCTCCACGCCCCTGCGGGTGATCTCTTCGTTTATGTTTATATAGTTGCCGGTATAACCCGAAGCCGGACTGATACCTGTTGAACGCAGGAAGTCATACATCCTCTTGGAATAATAGGTTACATCAACCGTTACCCTGTTCTTAAACAGGTTGGCAACGGTTCCCACTTCAAAAGTATTGGCTGATTCAGGCCTTACATCCGTACCGCGGATTGTGGTGGGATAGTTGGCTGAGTTCAGGGTTCCCCACGCATTGGTGGTAATGCCATAGGTGGAATTGATGCTGTAAATCCCGGCGGGCATTTTTGAAGTAGCCCAGGAACCACGGAGTTTCCACATGCTCAGCCAGTCCATCTTCGGCAGCAGTTCGGAAGCTACAAAGCTGGCCGAAACCGAGGGGTACAGATAGGAGCGGGTGGATTGCGGCAGGGTGGATACCCAGTCGTTCCGCAAAGTTCCTTCCAGGAAGGCGAAATTCCTGTACGATACACCCAGTCGGCCGAACAGACTGTTCGACTGGCGCTTATACAGGCTGGACGACACGTTCACCGGATTGATGGAGGATTTGAGGGAATAGAACCCGGGGATGGACAAACCGCCGCTGGTGCGTGATTCAATGCCTTCGTCCTGGTTGTAATAGATTGATCCACCCACAAAACCGTCCACCTGGAAATCACCGAATTTCTGGTTGGCAGAGAGGATCACTTCATTGTTGCTGCTGTAACCGCGGCCTAGTCCGAGATTATACGAACCCCTCATGGATTCACCCCAAACCTGGGTACCATTCAGGATAACCGTGGAACTGCCCGCACCCTGGAAAGAGCCTTTGGAAACCTGGATATCCTGCCGGTTGCTATAAGTGTCATAACCGGTCCTGAAAGTCAGTTTCAGCCAGTTGGTGAAATCGTAGTTCAGCATCAGTGATCCGCTGAAAATATCCTTGTTCACACTGTGTGTGCGCTCGAAGCGGTCAAAATAGGGGTTGTTGTTACCGGCGGTAAAGCTGCTGTTCTGAACCTCATTGGGAACCAGCCAGTAGTCGCGGTACTGCCTTACATCCCAGTCGCTGGCCGACCAGATCAGCATGGAGTACATGGGATCATAGCCTGTATAACCGCTGAACCCGATATTGGGCGAGCTGTTTTTATTATAGGTCAGGCTGGAAGAGAGGGTGAATTTGTTGAATTTCATCTCACCGCCGATACCATAAGTGATCTTGCTGAATTCTGAATTGGGATAAGTGCCCTTGTTACGGACCCAGGTGGCGGAAGCCCTGAAGCTGCCGAGCTCACCCTGCTGGGTTACATTGATATTATTATTCAGGATGGAACCCTGCTCCAGGAAATTCCTGAAGTTGTCCTTGCCAATGGGCAGGTAGGGCATGGCTTTCATGGACTTGCTAACCGGATCCCATTGCACCACTTCACGGCCATCCATGGGAACACCCCAGGAGCCATCGGCGGAACGGGCATAGGTGTTGGTGGCGGTATTCACGACGCGGCCGAACTCGGACTGCAGTTCGGGAATAGCCAGGTAACCGGCCGAAAACATGGAACTGCTGTTGAAAGTCACGGACAATCCCTTGTAGGCGCTTCCCTTTTTGGTAGTAACCATCAGGGCGCCACTGGCACCGCGGAAACCATAAAGTGCAGATGCCGTAGCACCTTTCAAGACACTGATGTGCTCGATATCGTCTGCGGGGATATCCCGGAGCGTCATATTACCATAAGGAACCCCGTCGATCACCAGCAAAGGCGTTTCACCCCTCAGGAGGACGGTCGGCTCCTCGCTGAACTCGGTACTGTTGCGCACCAGCATACCCGCAACCTTGCCGGTAAGGGAAGTGGCCACATCAATACCTTTCACCGTCTGAAGTCCATCACCCTGTACCGCCTGAACGGAATAGCCCAGGGCTTTATCCTTGCGCTTGATACCCAGGGCAGTAACCACCACATCCTGCAATTCCTCTGTTTGGTTGGCCAGGCTGATGAGCAGGTCGGGCTGGTTCTCCGCCACCCGAACCGACTGGCTGGTCATGCCTACATAACTGATGGTCAGCAGGTCGTTTGGCTTTGCGGCCAGGGAAAACCGGCCATTGTCATCCGTATTGGTTCCCTGTTTTGTTCTTTGGTTTAAAATAGCCACCCCACTGAGCGGGTTGCCCCCGGAATCCTTCACCTGCCCCCGGACGGTAAGGTCCTGGGCAAAACCGACAGACACCGTAATGATTGCAAACACCATGAGCAGGAAGCCATGGCGCATTTTTCCCCAGTTAAACCAGGGCGATAGCAGCAGTTCGTTTCGCATAATTTTGTGTTTACAGATGCTGAAATTCTTTCTTTGATTTCAGGCCCAAATTTCCCCCGATGCCTTCTGGAAACAAAAAATACAACCCCTACAACAACACTACAGTACGGAAATTTATTATTGGTTATCAATGATTTAAAACCCAACAAAGACAGTTTTTAAAAAATGGGTTGGCTATGTGCACCAGCTTCAGTAGAATTACACTCTGTAGCCTTGTGGATGGCTCCTTTTACCGGATGAAACGTTTGATACCCATATTAGTGACTGGATTTCTCCTCCTGTTTCTCTTGCCGCCGGATGCCCGGGGGCAGCAGGTGATCGGTCTGCCCCAGGTGACCAACTTCCCCCATGAACTGACCCGGGCCGGTACCCAAAACTGGAAAATCGGGCAGGATCGATTCGGGGTGATGTATTTTGCCAACAATTCCGGATTGCTGAGTTTCAATAGCAAGGAATGGAAGCTTTTCCGCCTTCCTAATAAAACCGTATTGCGAAGCCTTGCCATCGCCGATGACGGCCGGATTTATACCGGTGGACAGGACGCCATTGGCTATTTTTTCCCCAACGAAAGAGGCGTACTCGAATATTTCTCCCTGACCGGACTGCTGGAAGAGTCCGACCGCTCTTTTGGGGATGTGTGGAATATAGTTATCCACGACAGCACAGTCTTTTTCCGTACAACAACCAAAATTTTTGAGATCCGGCCTTATAGCGGTGTAGCCCACACCCACCTGGCGGCAAACGGCAGCAGCTGGACTTTTATGGGTTTGGCACAAGGCCGTCTCTATGCCCAGAATGGAAGCCAGCCCCTTGTCGTGCTGGCGGAAAATAGCTGGATGGCTGTCCCGGGTGCACAAACCTTAAAGGACCTGTTTCTCATCAACATGCTTCCCTACCAGGGCGATACCCTTCTGCTGGCCACCCTTCATAACGGGTTATTCCTGATGACAGCCGGGCAAATCGAGCCAATGGAGGAAGCGACCGCTTTAAAAAAGGAAAGAATTTACACTGCGAGGGAAATCAGTCCCGACCTGTATGCCCTGGGAACCGTTTCCAACGGAATCCTGCTGATCAACCGGGCGGGACAGGTGGTTCGGCATTTCAGCACGCACAACGGACTGGAAAACAATAATATCCGATCAATATTTGCCGACCGGCAGGGGAATTTATGGGCGGGACTGGATGAAGGGGTAGCCATGATAGATTACCTGTCGCCCATCAGTAAATTATCGCCGGCTCCCAAAAGCAGGATGGCAACCTATACCTCCCTGGTGCATGAAAACAAACTCTATGTCGGCACTTCGGATGGCCTCTATTTCGCTCCCCTGACCGGACCCGTCCATGGGGACATCAGCCAGAGTAAGGGAAATTTCAGCCTGGTTCCCTACAGCATGGGGCAGGTATGGAGCCTGCAAACCATCGAAAACCGGCTATTCATGGGCCATCACGAAGGATCTTTCCTGGTGGAAGGGAACAAAGCCCGGTTCCTGAGCCGCAGGGGCGGGGGCAGTTGGTTATTCCGGCAGCTACCCGGAACATCAAAGATTTTAGCGGGAGGTTATACCGGACTGCAATCGCTCGGGTACAAAAACGGTAGTTTTTCGGTGGATAACGCATTCAGGAATTTGCTGGGCGAAACGCTCCGGTTTGTGGAAATAGATTATTCAACGCACACCGTTTGGGCTTCCCATCCCTACCGGGGCATCTACAAAATAACCATGGCACCGGATTATAGCAGTGCCGTTGCGGTAAAACTATATACCACCGCCAACGGCCTGCCCGGCAATAACAACAATTTCGTGTTTACCCTCAATGGCGAACAGGTCTTTGCCACTGAAAAAGGCATCTACAAATTTGTTCCCTCCGCAGACAGGTTTGTCCCCTCAGAAGCCTATGCCGGCATATTCGGCCATCTCTCCATCCATTTTATGCGCCGGGATGATAAAGGCCGAATCTGGTTCGCCACACCGGGAAGAATGGGTGTGGTGGAGGATGACAAGCTGCGGTATTTCCCGGAATTTGACGGGCAACTGGTAGGTGCTTTCGAAAACATCTATCCCTACAACGACCAGAACATCCTGATTGGTTCCAACAATGGACTGATTCATTTTAATTATCACCAGTACAAACAAAGAGATAATAATATCATAGCCAGGATAGGAAAAGTAACCATCACCCGAAAGCAGGATTCGCTGCTTTTTGGCGGATATTTTACGCAGGATAACAAAATGCTGGACAGCCAGGGAAACAAATCTATAGCTGTACTGCAGCCTTACATGAATGCCTTCCATTTTGAATTTCACAGCAACCTGTTTAGTCACGCTGATAAAATTATGTACAGTCACAAAATGGTCGGGCTGGACAATGAATGGTCGAGCTGGACAGATAAATCCAGCACCGACTACACCAACCTGCCTCATGGTGAATACCGATTTGAGGTAATGGCCCGGGATAATCTCGGCAATATTTCGGCTCCGGCCTCTTATTCATTTATCATTACCCCATTCTGGTACCAGACCAGACTGGCTTATTCATTGTACGCGATATTGCTGATATCGGGAGCAACCGGCATGTTCCGTTTGCATAACAGGCGATTGAAACACCAGCGGCTAAAATTTGAAAAGGAAGAAGCTCAGTTAAAATACCTGCACGAACTGGAACTGGAAAGAAATGAAAGAGAGCTGGAGCGTAACGAGCGGGAAATCATCAAGCTGAAAAATGATCACCTGGAAACAGAAGTCCGCTATAAAAATAAGGAGCTCGCCAGCACGACCATGCACCTGTATAAACGCGGCCGATTACTGACGAAAATAAAAGAGGAACTATCCTGGGCCACAGAAAGGCTGGCAGGGAAGGAAGAAAAAAAGGATTTTGTCAAACTGCTGAAATTAATTTCAGCAGAAGAGAAAAGCGACAACGACTGGGAACAGTTTTCCATCCACTTTGATGAAGTGCATAACAGCTTCCTGCAGAATTTAAAAGCAGCTTATCCCGATCTGACACCCACGGATATGAAGATCTGTGCCTATATCAAAATGAACCTGTCTTCCAAGGAGATGGCACAACTGCTGAGCATCACCATCAAGGGAGTTGAAATTGCCAGGTACCGGCTGCGGAAAAAACTGCAATTGACACCCGATGTGAACCTGGCTGATTTTATTGCAGGAGTAAGGCCAAACCAGTAATTTATTTTGTTGGAGCGCGTTAGGAATTGATTGATGGGGTTAGATATGCTGGTCCAGCAAAATAGTGTTACCATCCGGATCTGTCAAAATAAAACTAGCGGGACCGGAACCATTTTCATCTGCTTCGCTGACAAACTTCATTCCTTTCTCTTTTAAGCGGCGCTGGATCTTCCTGATATCTTCGAATCCCTTTACCTCCTGGGCGTTTTCATCCCAACCCGGATTAAACGTGAGGATATTGTTTTCAAACATACCCTCGAACAAGCCAATCAATGCATTGCCATTTTTCATGATCAGGTAGTTCTTATCCATGGCGCCGGCAAAAACCGTGAAGCCCAGTTTTTCATAAAACTCCCTGGAGACATTCAGGTCCTTCACTGCCAGGCTGATGGAGAATGCGCCCAGTTGCTGTTGCGCCGGGTTGGGGGATTTTTTTCCTGCGGAAACACTAAGCCTGGCAAGACCAATACCCGCCAGTGCCAACCCTATATATTTTAACCAGTCTCTCCTGTTCGGTTTCATAGCTGAAATTTAGGTGGTTTAGGTGGGTGATTTAGGTGTCTGACATGTGGTGTCTGACATCTATGATTTCTGAATCCGTTAATCTCAGATGTCAGACACTACATGTCAGACACCACATGTCAGACACCTAAATTAATTCTTTCGCCCTAACATTTCATTGGCCCGGAACTGATCCTGAGCCAACACCAGGCTCAGACCCTGAGCGAACCGCGGAAGCCCCTGGCAGCATAGTAGGATTGGGCCCCGTTATGATAAACAAACGCCTGGCCATAACGAAAATCCCCAAAGATGGCGCCACCCAGCTTCCTGATACCAGCCGGCGTTTTCAGCCAACTGGATGTCTTCATGTCGAAATGACCCAGGCACTGCAATTCACGGTATTGCTCTTCCGTGAGCAACTCTATGCCCATGGCCGCCGCCATATCAACAGCATTGTCCATTGGAGCAAACTCCCTTCTGGATTCAAGTGCCTCCCTGTCATAGCAAATACTCCTGCGACCTTTGGGACTTTCCACGGAACAGTCGAAAAATATAAATTCACTATTCTCTGCATCGTAGCCGACAACATCAGGCTCACCGCCCGTTCTTTCCATTTCATGAAGCGACCAACATTTCGAATCACTGGCCTCCAGCCTGGCCAGTACCTTATCCCAGTCAAGGCTTTTATGACGGTACATGTTTTTCTCAAAACGCGACTGTAAAATATCCAACAGCTCAGCCCGTTGTTCGCTGGTTAAAATTGAATGTGTTGATTTTGACATACGCATATAAGGACAACTGCAGAGTAACTCTCCATTTGCAGGTCAGGTTTTCAGGCTTTCCGTAAAATCTTCTCCATTTTTTTCCCTTTCGCCAACTCGTCCACCAACTTGTCTAAATACCTTACCTTTTGTGTCAACGGATTGTCGATTTCTTCCACCCTATAGCCGCAGATAACGCCGGTTATGAGACTGGCATCTGGGTTTAATCTGGCCTTCTTAAAGAAGGTGTCGAAAGTTACTTTCCCAGCAATCAGCTCCTGGAGCTTCCCTGCATCAAAACCGGTCAACCACTCTATCACCTGATGCAATTCTTCTATCTTTCTGCCTTTCTTCTCCACTTTTGCCACATAATGCGGATATACCGAAGCAAATGTCATTTTTGCGATACGCTCATTGTGTTCGGTAGTTGTATTCATGCACTGAATATTTTACGCTTATTTTACAAGCATTAAAGCCTTTCTAACCTGCCTTTTCTTTTTACTATATTCTTATAATCCCACTGGATTTCTCTTGATTTTTGCAGCCATCGCATCAAATCGTTCTCCACAATTTCAGAAATACTATTGTAAAATATTGAAGCGTCTTTAAATTTTTGTCCTCTCAGGCTCAACTCCTTTTCATCAAAGTCGGCCCCACTCCAAAACATTAACCTGATGCCGGCTTTTTGTTTGCTATACCCTACAATTGGATTGCCATCCAAAAACCAGACGGGATGAGCGTGCCAGATTTTATTCTCCGCATCGGCCAGCTGTTTATTTATAATAGTGGCCAGTTGGTCACAAATTACCTTGTCAGCTAAAGTTTGTTTGTCATTATAAAGAATAATATCCTGGTTCATTGTTATTAATTTGTGTTGTTGCATAACAAAGCCAAGGGTTCGAATCAGGCACAGGTTGGATTTTCAGCACCACTGATCAATGCAAATAAATATACGGATTTCCTTCCTATAGTATAACCGTGTCCTACCAGGCTCGCTTTATGCGATACACTGTCAGCAGTCCATTTTTTATGGATGTTGGTAGCTTTTCAAATTCATCAAATTCGGAAAACGCTATGCAGTTTTTTAATTCAACAAAAGGAAAATTGTATGCAGTAATTATTGCTTATTATTTTCATATTCTAAAATGTCGCCCGGCTGGCAATTCAACACTTCGCATATTGCTTCCAATGTACTAAAACGGATCGCTTTTGCTTTTCCTGTTTTCAGGATGGAAAGATTGGACAGTGTTAAACCAACTTTTTCGGAAAGCTCGTTTAACGACATCTTTCGCTTTGCCATCATTACATCCAGGTTTACTATTATAGGCATACGCTAAATGGTTAAGTCGATTTCATTTTGAATTTCAATTCCCTTTTTTACAACCTGTACAATTACAAATAGTATCACTGCCATAAATATCCAAACGTCCGCACCTGCCATGTTCAACGATTGCAGGTCCGCAGATGCTATACCTTGTTTAGTCAGCCATACGGAATATTTAAACCCATAATGAGAGAAGAAACCAATGCCTAAAGCCAAAAAAGATTGTATACTAATAAAGCGTCTTAATTCCATACTGAAGGGTTGGGAAATCTTCAGCCTTTTTTCTGTAAATAGTTTTACAATAAGGTAAAACATTATCGCTTTCAGGACCGAAACAATAATCATTGTTAACGTGATGGCAATAAAATGTCCCCGGTCAAACCTGTAGAGTCCCGAAAGATATTCATTGCCCGCCCAAAAATTTTCAACTCCATGCGGGTTTATAAACAATGTGATAAAAGTATTGACAGCAATACCCCCGGCTTCAATACATAGTCCGATAAAAATTATCCACGAAAGTATTTGCAGTACTTTCAAAATCTGATTGGTGGTGATTTTAATTTCCATAATTATTTGGCAGTTTAATATTACAATACAAAAATCAGTATAAATTTATTGTTTATCAATAAATTTATACTGATTTTTGACAATTCTATGCAAAATCCTGGAAGTCAGGCCATTAAACCTTTTAGAGGTAATTGAGAAGTTTAGTACGAGGTAGGGCAGGCCGCCAGAAAGTACACACAGCGGTTCATCGCTGTAATGACCTGTGGAATCTGGCATTGGGTCGGACCATGGCTACACAGTGCTTACTAAATGGCTACATAGTGAATTTTACTTCCGGAAAAATGAACCACTACCATCACAGCGTGATCATGCTCCGGTTGCATTGTGGCCAGACTGTTTTTCTGCCCTCATTAAGATGGAGTGAAATATCCAGCCATGGAGAGAACAATATCAGATTACTGCGTTCCCTATTCTTCCACCCCTGGAAATATAATTCTCAACATAACGTTGCCAATAAAATAAGCATATTGACCAACTCAATATGCTGAGAGATGTTCAATTTTGGAAATTATCAGTAACTTAAGTGGCATGGTGCTCATTCAACTAACCGGATTATCTGGTTCAGGTAAGTCTACAATTGCTTTTGCAGTAAGGGCACTACTGCAGAAAGAAGGACATGCTGTTGAAGTGATTGATGGTGACACTTACAGGAAACATCTTTGTCCGGATCTTGGATTTTCTAAACAAGACAGGAATGAAAATATCCGCAGGCTGGGCTTTGTTGCAGAGCGCATGACCGCCAATGGAGTTATTGCAATCATCGCCGCCATCAATCCATATGAAGAAATAAGGCAGGAAATATCAAACTATGGCAACCATGTAAAAACGGTCTGGATCAATTGCGACCTGAAAACCTTAATAGATCGGGATACAAAGCAATTGTATAAAAGGGCATTACTGCCAGATGGGCATCCTGAAAAGATCAATAACCTGACAGGGGTTAGTGACCCTTTTGAAATGCCTGATAATGCAGACCTCATTATTGATACACATAAGCGCAGTGAAGAAGAATGCGTAAAACAACTATACAATTATATCATGCATCAATTACCCGGTTAAATTATCGGTAATCCGCCAGTCCTTCTGCCACAGGGAAAGCCCCCCTCAAATCACATATTCAAAACAGGAAATTCGCTTTTCGGGATCGTTCACTGCTATTGCTGAAGCAAATCCATCCCTCGCCAATAAATCCATAGCATACCAGGTTGAGCCATCGTATTGAAATCCCTCCGGCATAACGGGCCGAAAGCGACTTTCATCAATCAGGGAAACATCACATTGTTCCAAAGGGAACGACAAACCCTTGCCCATGGCCTTGGTAAAAGCTTCTTTCCTGGTCCAGAAACGGAAAAACAATTCGGAACGCATCTCTTCACCTGAAGTTTCAAGCAACGTTATCTCTTCCATCGCTAAAAACATTTTACCCACAGCCCCCGTATCAAATGAGGGACGGATGAGTTCTATATCAATGCCTATTTGTGCATTAAGGGTAATGGCAAACAATACCACCTCACCGGAATGGGAAAGGTTAAATGCATATTCACATTGATGCTTAACCGGTGCGTTTGCAAGAAAAGGTTTACCAAAAGCATTATACCTGAAACTGATCAGTTGGGGCTCCTTATCGAGGTAAGGACCTAATAAATTACGCAATAAACCACGGCTGGCCATGAACCTTAACCGGTCCTGCTCAAAACGAAACCTCGAAGCCCTTATGAGTTCATCTTCTGATAGAAGTCCCATCAGAAAATCTATTGCATGAACGGCCTGGTCAATGTTTACCCGCCATACATGAATTTCATTTGTGGAAATCACTCCATTTGGCAGTGCTACACACCAATTAGTTTTTTTTTCCATCACAAGATTGACTATCCGGTTTACTTCCTCTTCTTAAGGATCATCTTAATCCCTTTTTTTGGCCGCAAATTAATGACAGTCTCCAATTCAACAGGATGATCAGACTCAAGCTCCAGCTTCCAAAACCGGGCTATTGTAGCAATCGCCAATACCCCCTGCAACCAGGCAAAAGGTTCCCCGATACATGAACGTGGCCCCCGGCTAAAAGGGAAATACTCATACTTCGATCGCTGACTGGCTACGTCCCGATCCCATGCGCGGGGATTGAATTTCTCAGGATCCTCATGAAACCTGGGATCGTGGTGCATAAGGTATGGACTGAGCAGGATAATAGTACCGGCAGGAATGGTATAATCACCGATTGCAAACGCTTCAATTGCCTGCCTTGGTATCAGGTAGGATGGTGGGTACATGCGCAGCGATTCACCAAAAACCATCCTGGTATACTTCAGCTCTGCAACATCCTCAGCATTTGGTAACCGTCCCTTCAATACCCGATCCAACTCTTCATGCAATGCTGCTTCTGCTTCAGGATTCAGTGAGAGCAGGTACCAGGTCCAGGTCAGTGCCACAGAAGTTGTATCAAAGGCTGTAAGAAAAAGCGTAATGGCTTCATCGCGTATCTCCTGATCACTAAACGCATCTTTACCCAAATCACGCTGGGCTCGCAGTAACAGGGATATCAAATCTCCACTATCTGCATTCAACCTCCTCCGCTCTTCAATCATTCGATGAATTGTGCTATCCAGTCGCTTTTTCGCCTTGTAGAACCGCTTATTTTCGGGAAGAGGCAGCTTAAGCAACCATTCGGAGAAGGGTAAAGGTATCCTTCCAAACAAGCTGGTGGCCGTTTCCAGAGCCTTGTCAAGTTCAGCAGCCTCACCGGCTGTGTCAGCACCAAACAAGGCTTCACCCGCAATGGCAATACTCATATACCTCATCTCCTTTTTAATATCAACCTCCATTCCATCTGCCCAGTCTTTCATTAATTTTTCAGCGCACCCGCTAATAACCGGAGCGTAGGAGTCCAGCATATTGCGGTGGAAAGCGGGTTGAATGATCCTGGAGTGCTTCCTATGGAACTCTCCTTCACTGGTCAAAAGTCCATCACCCAACAATTCTTTGGCCATTTCCAGGGGACGCCCCTTTTTAAAATTCCTATTTTGCGTGGATAGCACTTCCTTAATGTAATCAGGGTGGTTCAGGAGAACCACCCGAATTGGCCCTATTTTAAAATGAACAATATCACCGTACTCATCTGCAATAGACTTCAGGAACCCAAGACAATCTTTCCGGAAGCTGAATAAATTCCCCAATGGGAATTTCGCTTTTGGTCCGGGTGGAAGTTTTGATTTATCTGTTGCACACATAGTTGTAATGAATCAAAAATGATAAATAGCGCAACCAACCTGAATCCCCGAACCGACAGTGATGATCAGACCAATGTCACCGGTTTTAACCAGCTTATCTTCGTACAGGTGATCCATGGCATAGGGAATAGACGATGTAAACAAATCAGGACCGTCACCAACTGCGTCAATAAATTTTTGTGTACTATACCCTAACGCTTCGCTCAACCTTTTAATGAAGCCGGCTGAAACCTGGGGAGGAATAACTATATCAATTTCGGTTATAGCCAACCCTTCCAACCGAAGTATTTCCCGGACTGTTGGAATGATACAGGATATAAAAATTGATTCGATACCGGGATCTATTTCCACATGAAGCCTGGGAGAAAAACCCTCCGCCACATAATACGTTGTATAGGCATTTATATACTCAGGGTGGTGGCTGAACAGGAATCGGGAAAAACCCGAATTGTTTTGACCGGCAGCATCAATGATCATAGCAGAAGCAGTTGGCTTTATTCCTACCCTTTCCGTCGGCCATACGGTGTCATTATTCTCTATTTCCGAAGTTACGACCATGGCAGTGGAACTCTTTCCTGCCAGTATCAGCTGCTGTCCGACATAACAGGCATTCAAAAAGCCCACTGAACCGTTGAAAACATCAAACGCCAGTGTTTTCCTATCCCCCGATGATGGATAGGTGGCGTTCATGCCCAATTCGCCAGCCAACAAAGCTGCAAAAGCCGGCTCCAGCAAATACTCACTACGATAAACCCCGCTGTAAATCAGCAGGCCGATCTCACTGCTTCCATATGCTGATCGCTCCAGGCATTGGGTTGCAGCATCAACAAGCAGCTCCATTGAAGACCTGGCCTCACCGGGCATATCCGGCAGTTTACCAATACTTTCGATCCTGATCCTTGGCCATGCTGAATTTTCAATCCTGTCCCCTCCGCTTGCGGATGATTCGTGCACTGCAGATGTTGCCTGCAAATCCATCTGGCGAAACCTTTCCGGCAGATCATCGAAAACATACAATGCCGTACCAACCGTCAGTCCTGAAGCAGACACACCAAATACCACCTTATCCCCGCAATTGATGGTCTTGTTCCGGATTTGATCAGCAAGCGCTATAAAATGCGAGGTTGATGCCGTATTTCCACGATGTTCCAGATTATTAATGGTGTTCCCGTCATGGCAAACGGTTTTGTTATACAACCGGTTTATTTCCCGCATTGCACTATTCAATGTCAGACCGGATGTTTGGTGCATGATCAAATGCTGAAATCCATCCGCCGGCCAACCGGCGTGTTCCATCGCATTCATTGCATGATTGGCACAGGCTTTAATGGCAACATCAGCCAGACCCACCGCATCAGTATACATAATCATCCCTCCATTCTCCGAAGCCTTTGCTATACATAAAGGACTATACCGACCCAATGTCTGCAGGTCCAGTTCAACAAATCCGGCACCGGAACGGGAAGATTTTTCGAGTACTATTGCTGCCCCTGCATCCCCAAGTGTTAAGCAGGCCAGCCTTTTGTCCATAAAGCCTTCAATTTCCCTTTGGGCAGTCAAAGTCAGGTGGGTTATATATTCCCCGCTGATAACCATGCCGCGACGAATAGCGCCCGTATTGAGAAAAGCATCAAGTATATAAATACCTGTAAACATACCGGCACAGGCATTGGTAATATCAAAAACCAGGGCATTGGAAAATCCAAAGCGCTGCCTAAGCGCAACTGATGTGCCAGGTTCAAAAGAAACCATCCCGGGACTATTGTAACGGGAAATATTGCAGCAAATAATCATGTCGATCTCATCAGGGGAATATTTTGACCTTGCCAGGCAATCGGCAACAGCATTGCTTGCCAGGTCCATGGCGAATTCCAATTGACCCGCCATCCGCCTGGTTTTTATTCCCGTGATCTTTTCAAGGGGGAAATGCAATCCATGCTTACACGCCTCCAGCACTTCATTTGTAGTGCAGGATTGTGGCGGAAGGTAGGTTCCGAGACTTTCTATAACGGTTTGCTGTCTTTGGTCCATATAACCCAAATTTCCTGAGATGGTTAAGTAGTATTGAACCACTAAACCGTCCTGAATTCTAATGATGTCTAACCGAAAATTCGCACATTCTAAAAGTAATTGTATTTATCCTGAATATAGCATATTTTAGATATGCATAGATATAGTAGTTGTGTGCCATTCTGTGCATGGTATTTTTCGAAACAATGAAAGTTGGAAATATTTGTAATTGAAGAGCAATTCACCCAAAAGCCTCCTATGATCCAGCTGCCAACCTCACTAGTTGATATCTTACGATGGCGTGCAAAGCACCAACCCGATCGGCTGGCTTACCGCTATTTGCAAAATGGTGAAAGGGAAGAGATCATATTGAATTATGTGGAGTTGGACAAACGGGCAAGAGCAATCGGAGCGCTGCTTCAAGCCAACACCAGGCCGAAAGAAAGGGCCCTTCTGTTATTACCACCCGGACCGGATTTTATCGCTGCTTTCTGGGGATGCTTGTATGCCCGGGTCATCGCTATTCCTGCCTATCCTTTGCATCCTGCCCGACTGGAGAAAATGCTGCCCAATATCCTAAGGATAATTTCCGATGCCACACCTGCTGTGGCCCTGCTAACCACCTCCCTTTTCGATGCTGTTCAAACAAGTGATATTTGCCGGGATAAGTTCGCAGACATTAAACTACTGCCAACAGATCATCCGGATAAAACTTCACTCGCTGAAAAATGGCAGGAGCAATTGATCGACCCCAATGAACTGGCCTTCCTTCAGTATACATCCGGATCTACTTTCTCACCTAAAGGAGTGATGGTTAATCACCGTAACCTTATCCATAATCTGGGACAGATCGAAAAACATTTTGGGCAATCGAGCGAAAGTCACGCGGTCATTTGGTTGCCTCCCTATCACGACATGGGACTTGTAGGCGGTATCCTTCAACCGCTTTACTCCGGTTACCCATCTACGTTAATCCCCTATACATTGTTTTTACAGCAGCCTTTTCGCTGGCTGGATGCGATATCCCATTTCAGGGGAACCACCAGCGGCGGACCCAATTTTGCTTATGAACTATGTCTAAGGAAAATAAAACCGGAGCAAAGAGAGCAACTTGACCTGAGCAGCTGGGAAGTGGCCTTTAACGGTGCAGAACCGATACACCAAAATACCATACAACGATTCGCCGAATACTTTTCCCCTTCCGGTTTTCACCAAAATTCTTTTTTACCCTGTTACGGTCTGGCTGAAGCTACATTAATGGTTTCAGGTGGCCCCAAAAAAAGATCCCTGCAGGTCCGCAAACTATCCAGGACTGCGCTCGAAAGGGACCATTCCATCTCCTCGCCTGCCAGCATGGAGGATGAATGGAAAATAGTAGGTTGTGGCCAGGTTCCCCTGGAACAGCAAGTAATTGTGGTGAACACCGAAACGCTTAGTCCCTGTCCACGGGGACAAGTTGGAGAGATCTGGGTCAGCGGCCCCAATATTGCCCCAGGCTATTGGAACAACCCTGCTGCAACCAATGAAAGCTTTGGGGCAAAACTTTCCCTGAATAGTGACCGTACCTACCTGAGAACGGGAGATGCCGGATTCCTGGATGATGGCGAATTATTCATAACAGGCCGCTTAAAAAACCTGATCATTATCAGTGGTAAAAATCATTATGCCAATGATATTGAGCAAACCGCTTCAAACTCACATCCTGCCATCATGCCATCCGGACTTGCAGCATTCTCCGTGCAGGAGGATGATGGTGAAAAACTCATCATAATAGCAGAGATCCACCGGGACCAGGACCTGTGTAAGAAGGAAGAAATCACAAAAGCGATCAAAACCGCAGTATCAACATGCCATGACTTGCAGGTACATGATATAAAAATCACCTGCGCCGGTAGCATACCCAGAACAACAAGCGGTAAAATAAGACATTTCATTTGCAGGAAACAATATTTAGCTGATGCCCTAAACCCCCTAAACCCCACATGAAATTCGGAATATTCATAGACCTGCAATTACCCCGTCCCTGGAACGAAGGGGATGAAACAAGATTATTCCAGGAAGCGCTTGAACAGGTAGAATTAGCCGACCGTTTGGGAATCGATTATGTCTGGGCCCAGGAACATCACTTCCTTGAAGAATACTGTCACTCCTCTGCTCCCGAGGTGTTTCTTGCAGCATGCACCCAAAGGACAAAGAAGATTCGACTGGCCCATGGCATAGTTGCCATGTCACCAAAATTCAATCATCCTGCCAGGATCGCGGAACGGCTCGCCACTTTGGATATCCTGAGCGGAGGCCGCCTGGATTGGGGAACAGGGGAATCCGGCTCAAGAATGGAACTGGAAGGTTTTGGTGTTGATTTCGTAGATAAACGATCGATGTGGGCTGAAGCAGTCAGTGAAGTTGTCAAAATGATGTGCATGAATCCATACCCCGGCTTCCAGGGGAAATATTTTTCCATGCCCCACAGGAACATTGTTCCCAAGCCAATGCAGAAGCCACACCCCCCAATTTGGGCAGCCTGTTCAAATAGGGACAATGTGCAATTAGCTGCCCGCCTGGGTATGGGTGCGCTCACCTTTGCCTTTGTCAATGCAGAGGAGGCTAAATTCTGGGTGGATACCTACTATGATAAATTCAGGGAAAATTGTACCCCAATCGGCCAGTCAATCAATCCCAATATCGCCATGCTAACGGGCTTCATGTGCCATGAAGATATGGATACCGCAATAAGCCGCGGACAGGAAGGAGCGCAATTCTTTGCTTATGGACTAGGCCATTATTGGCGGGATGGCACCCATGTACCGGGACAAACCAACTTGTGGGATGACTTCAAACATCGCCCAAAGTCTGTCCTGGAAAGAATGGAACGGGAAAGAAAAAAAGCAGGCATGGGAGGAATTGGAACGCCTCAGCAATTAATCGAAAATTTCAAGGCATTGGAGGATGCCGGCGTGGATCAATTAATCCTTTTGCAGCAAAGCGGAAACTATTCGCATGAACACATCTGCCAGTCGATGGAATTATTTGCAAAGGAAGTTCTGCCGCAGTTCAGGGAAAGGGATATCAAAAATGAAAAATTAAAGCTTGAAAAGCTCGAACCTTTCATTGAAAAGGCCAGGAACAATATCGAGATCCTCAAAACAATGACAGAAATACCGGCTGTAGATGCATACCCGTTGGTCTGGAATCAAAAGGGCACCCCTGATCAACAGGGCGTACCTGACAGAAGGCCCGGTATGACTGCTTTCTGGCAGATGCAGGTGGGCGGGAACCGTTCAAAAAAATAGCATCCGGAAAAAACTTTCCATTAAACCAACCGGACTTTTTAAAACTGTATTCTTAAACTAGTAACCTCATTTGTGTTAACTGAAAAAGATATCCGGGACTGGCTGATTGCTTACCTGGCAGATCTGTTGCAGATCTCTCCTGAGACCATAGATATTAATGCACCTTTTACAGATCATGGCATTTCATCAATAGATGCAGTATCGGTTTCGGGAGAACTGGAAACACTGTTAGGTCAGCGGCTTTCCCCCATGCTGGTCTATGAACATCCCAGTATATCATTGTTGTCGCATTACCTGGCCAACCAGGGCTCCGCCTATAAAATACCGGACTCTCCGGAAGATCACCCGCATTCATCAAATGACCCAATTGCCATTATAGGAATTGCCTGCCGCTTTCCGGGAGCCGGCGATAAGGAGGCTTTCTGGCAATTGCTCCGGAATGGTGTAGATGCGATCACTGAAATACCAAAAGACCGGTGGGATAAGGAGGCTTTTTATAACCATGACCCGTCCGCCCCAGGAAAGACTATTTCAAAATGGGGAGGATTCCTGGAATCAATCGATCAGTTTGACCCATTCTTTTTTGGCATTTCACCCATGGAAGCCAATTACATGGATCCACAACAAAGATTGCTGCTTGAGCTGGCGTATGAGGCACTGGATGACGCAGGAAAGACAAAAGAAAATATCGCCGGAACAGATACTGGTGTATTCATTGGTATTTCAATTAATGAATACAGCCAATTGCAATTCGCCAATCCTTCATTGTTATCAAGCCATTCGGGTACAGGAAATGCATTATCCATTGCAGCCAATCGCATATCCTATTTTTTCGATTTGCATGGACCGAGCATGTCCATTGATACCGCTTGTTCCTCATCGCTATCCGCTGTCCATTTGGCCTGTCAAAGCCTGAAAAACAGGGAATGCAGTCTTGCACTTGCAGGTGGCGTGAACCTGATCCTATCACCGGCCCATTCCATTTCCTTTACAAAAGCGGGAGTATTGTCGCCGGATGGCAGATGCAGGTCATTTGACGCCGGTGCCAATGGTTATGTCCGCGGAGAAGGCGGCGGTGTAATTGTGCTGAAGCCACTATCCGCCGCAAAAGCAGATGGTGACCCCATTTACGCTATCATTCACGGCAGCGCCATGAAACAGGATGGGCGTACCAATGGATTGATGGCACCCAGCAGTGAGGCACAGTCGGCAATGTTGCGTGAAGCATATCTAAAAGCAGGAATCCCCCCTGAAAGCATTCAATATGTTGAGACACACGGAACCGGTACGATTATAGGTGATGCAATGGAAGCAAAAGCCATTGGAAATATTTTAGGTGCAGGTCGTGTGCACACCCCTTGCAGAATTGGCTCTGTTAAAAGCAATATTGGCCACCTGGAGGCAGCGGCCGGAATAGCGGGATTGATAAAAGTATGCCTTTCGCTCAGCCACAGGGAGATTCCTCCGAGTTTGCATTACCACTCACCCAACCCCAATATTCCATTTGAACCTCTCCACTTACAGGTGCAAGACAGGTTAACCCCCTGGCCATCCGAAGGAAGGTCGGCCCTGGCGGGGGTAAGTTCATTCGGCTTTGGCGGAACCAATGTACATATAGTAGTCGGCGAATCACCAATAGACAATAAGGATCCTGAAACTTCAGGGAAAACCCAGGCCGTTGAAACCGGCAGTTTCCTATTATCCTTTTCCGCCTATAGTCCGGAGGCCTTGCTTGAATATGCGGGCAAGCTCCAACACCTGCTGGCTTCCGATTCAACACCAGTCGAGACTATTTGCCGGGAAGCAGCACTCAGGCGAAGCCAATTTAACTATAGGTTCGCAGCTATTGGTCATGATAGGCAGGAGCTACACAATAGCTTGTTGTCCTACACCCAGGGAACAGCCCTTCACCCTTACTATGTCACTGACAAAAATTTTTCCGGTCACCATAAGCTTGCGTTTGTATTTCAGGGCCAGGGTGGGCAATGGTATGGTATGGGACGGGATTTATTGCAACAGGAACTGGTGTTCCGCACAACAATTGAGCAGATCGATGAGATCATCCGGGAACTATGCTCTTGGTCCTTACTCGAATTACTGCAGACCGAAACCGAGGATCCCCGCCTGCAGGAAATCGATGTAATACAACCAGTCATCTTTGCCATCCAGGTTGCATTGGCGGCACAATGGAAATCATGGGGAATTGCACCCGATGCAGTGATTGGCCATAGTATGGGAGAAGTGGCCGCAGCCTGTATAGCAGGCGCATTGAACCTGCAAGACGCCATCCGCGTCATTTGCCTGCGCAGCAGGTTAATGAAAGGTATCAGTGGAAAGGGCAGCATGCTGCTGACAGCACTCTCTCCTGACCAGGCAAGGGAGTGGCTAAAGGGCCAGGAAGAAAATTTGTCCATTGCCGTTGTCAACAGCCCGGTTACCACAGTCATTTCCGGTAATACAGACGCCATATTGAAGCTTATGCTATCATTGGAGGAGAATAATATCTATTGCAAACCGGTTAATGTTGATATCGCTTCCCATAGTCCACAAATGGACCCATTACGGTCTGACCTTCTGGAGGCATTGAAAGGACTAAAGCCCCAACCCGAATCGCTTCCCATCTATTCAACCGTTACAGGCCTGCCAATAAGCGGTTCCTCACTGACCGGGGAATACTGGATGCACAATCTTAGAGAGACTGTACTTTTCGCCGATACGATCGGGAGAATGATTGATGATGGTTTCACTGCCTTTATTGAAATAGGAGCCCATCCCATCCTGCTCGGTTCCATTCAACAATGCAGGCAAAGCAATCATGGCCCTTTGCTATTGCTTCCGTCCCTGCGCCGTGAAGAACCAGGAAGGGAGGTAATGTCAGGGACAGTGGCCACGTTGTACACTTCAGGCTTTTCCATCCAATGGGAAAACTTTTTCCGGTATCATAGTAAAACGATACAACTCCCACCGATACCCTGGAACCACCAGCAGTATTGGATAAAAGAAAGGGCATTGCTGACGGAGCAAAAATATCCCGACAGGCAAAATGATTCAAAAGATTACCACCCGCTATTAGGCAGGTTAATAAAGCCTGCGAGTTCCAGCTTAACAGCACTGTGGCAAAATACATTGGATACAACACAGTTACCCTACCTAAAGGATCACCGCATTAATGGGGAGATCATACTACCGGCATCAGCCTATATTGAAATGGCATTAACATGTGCTTATATGACTGGATTGAATATTACCCATGAGCTTTGCGATCTTCATTTCCATGAAAGAATGTCTTTGTCAACCGGGCAAAACAAATGGGTGCAGGCTACACTGGAAAAGGATAAGGATGGCACCTACGGTTTCAGCATATTCAGCCAACACCAACCGGAGGAAAAATGGGTATTGCATGCAACTGCAAAGTTGGTTCCCCAAAAGACCAATGGGTCATTCATAGCGCCCCGGGATGGGAATCCGGAAATAACAGGGCAACTTTACAACAAGGCATTCGATGCAAAAGCATTCTATGCACAATTAGAAGCCCGGGGAATTCAATATGGTCCGGGCTTCAGGGGTGTTGAACATGCCACGCAGCAGGGCAATGAAGCGTTCGGCAGCATAAGCCTTCCCCAACCATTACATGCCGAAACCAGGAACTACCATATTCACCCGGCTCTGCTGGATGCGTGCTTCCAGGTAATGTCAGCAATAAATGGCCATAGTTCCATTAATGAACTTTATATCCCCACAGCCTGCAGACATATTAAATTCCACTCCAGCCCAGGCACAAGTGTCCGGAGCCATGTAACCTTGTTGAATGATACCGGAGGAGAGGGTAATATTCAGGCCAGCATAAAATTATTGGACAGCAACAATCAAGTACTCCTGGAAATTTCCGGTCTTGAACTGCAACGTCTGGTAAATAAAAAAAGACCAACCCCGATACCTAAGGATACCTGGTTGTATGAGATAGCCTGGAAGGTCCGGGAAACCCCCATGGATCCAATTGCCAATCAGCATGAAAAAAGACATTGGCTGCTCTTTTCCGACAGCACAGGAATAGGAGATGAATTGGTGAAACAAATTGAAATGTCCGGTGACATCTGTTACCAGCTCCCCTTTAATGATCTCCATAACCATACAGACCCATCGGATGAAAGTAAACTGGGTGAATGGATTGAAGGAAAATTAAAAACAATCCCAGCGAAGATTTACGGCATAGTACATTTATGGAGCCTTTCCATATCCCCCCAATTATTGGATGAAACTGATCCGACCGATTCACTGTATACTCCTGGATGTAACAGTGTTGTGTTGCTTATCCGGGCATTGGAAAAATTCCATTTCGGGCTACCCCGATTATGGCTGGTGACCAGCGGGGCGCAGCCAATAAATTCAAAAGATCAGGTTGCCGTAGAACAAGCACCCCTGTGGGGCCTGGGCAAGGTGATCAGTTTCGAGCTACCTGACCTTAACTGTACCCGCATTGACCTGGATCCCCTTTCATCCATATCAAATTCCGCCCGCTTACTCTTTAGGCAACTATCATCCGACAACCAGGAAGACCAGGTGGCTTTTCGTTCCGGGGTTCCATATGTCGCCAGGCTACTGCCTTTTCCACCCACATCAATTGCTGACCATATCAATGAACCTATCCGGGAAGATAAAACATACCTGATCACTGGCGGAATGGGTGCCCTTGGCCTGGCCACTGCCCAATGGATGGTAAGGAAAGGCGCAAGGCACCTGGTACTGTTGGGAAGGAATGATCCAACTCCTGATACCAAACAAGCCATACAATGGATGCAGGAAGAAGGCGCAACCATAGTGATTGAGAAAGCAGATGTGAGCCACTATGCCCAGATGGAACAGGTCTTTGAACGCATCAGGGAAAATATGCCACCACTAAAGGGAGTGATCCATGCAGCCGGTATATTGGATGATGGATCATTGGTCAATCTCGATTCAGACCGGATGAAAAAAGTGATGGCACCAAAAGTGGAGGGCACATGGAACTTACACCAGCTATCCATTGACACGCCCCTGGATTTTTTTGTGATGTTCTCGTCTGTTGTTTCGGTACTCGGCTCACCAGGCCAGGGCAACTACGCAGCAGCAAGCGCCTATCCCGATGCAATGGCTCATTACCGCCGCCGGAAGGGACTTCCTGCGATCAGCATCAACTGGGGCCCCTGGGCAGAAGTTGGCCTGGCGGCAGAAGCCACGGAAAGACTACAGGAACAAAACGCATCCGTCCAGCACCTGGTAAAAGTCATCAGTATTAAGCATGGTCTTGAATTACTCGGCCAGCTGCTTACGCAACCCATCGCGCAGATCACCGTGCTGCCTTTTGACATGACCAACCTGCTTGATCTGTATCCTTCAGCTGCAAGCATGCCCTTCTTCTCCGCACTGGGCGGGAGTAACAGCCATATTGCCAGACTCTATTCCCGGCCAAATCTCCGGCAACAGTATATAGCCCCCCACACTGCGGTGGAACAAAAACTGGCTGCCATCTGGCGCCAAACCTTACATATAGACCTTGTGGGTATCCATGATTCATTCTTTGAATTGGGAGGAGATTCGGTACTGGCCGCACAGATACTTTCCATCGCCCAAAAAACATTCGGGATTAGGATCACACCACAGGAGGCTTTCAAAGCCTTTACCATTGAGCAATTGGCAAAACTGATAGAAACTTCCATCATCGAAAAAATTTCATCCATGAGTGAGCAGGAAGCCATTGAAGAATTACAAAAGATCAAAAATCCAGGTTAAGATGGAACTATCCGCAGCCAAGAAGGCTTTATTGGAACAATGGTTAAATGGACAGGTGACGGGATCCGGTACAACCATTCCCCGATCACCGGACCGGTCCGATACGGCACTCTCCCTGCCCCAGCAACGGCAATTATTCCTGGAGTTGCTTGAACCGGGGACAGCAGTCAACAACCTTTCCGTGCTGCTGGAAATAAATGGGAACCTGGATATAGCAGCCCTGGAGGATTGCGCCAATACCATCCTTTCCAGGCACGAAATACTCAGGACAAGATTTTCCTTTAACTCCGGGCTGCCAAAAGCAGAACTTATCAGTGACCTGAAGATCGCCATCCGGGTCATCGATCTTACAGCGGACAGTACTAATGAAAAGCTGGCCAAGGCGAAGGAACTTGCCCAAAAAGAGGCACTGCAACCCTTTGACCTCACTCGCCCCCCACTGATCCGGCTCAACCTTTATGCGATAGACAGGCTGCATTATTGCCTGCTGATCCTGGTTCATCATACCATAGCCGACGGGTGGTCATTGGGAGTTTTTCTGAAGGAATTAATGACACTATATGAAAAAGGGCCTGCAGGAGACCCGAATGTACTGCCTGAACTCCCCATCCAATATGCAGATTATGCCAAATGGCAAACAGCAACCATCCGTAATGAAAACATTCAGGAGGCATTACATTATTGGAAGCAACAATTGCATGATGAGCTCCCCGTACTTGAATTGCCTTGTGATCATATCCGCGGTTCGCGGCAAACCTTCAACGGAAAAACCTTTTACTTTACCTTATCGCCAGAACTTTCGGCAGCCTTGGGAAACCTGGCAGCAAAGGAGGACGCCACTATGTTCATGGCCTTACTGTCAGGATTCTACAGCATGCTGCATCGGTATAGCGCACAGGATGACATACTGGTAGGAACACCGGTGGCCAATCGAAACTTACCGGAACTGCAAAACCTGATAGGCGTTTTCATCAATACCATTGTGTTGCGCATAAAACAATCTGGCCAGATCGGGTTCCGGGAATTACTAAGGACAATACGTAAAGTTTCCCTGGATGCCTTTGCACACCAGGACCTTCCATTTGAGAAACTTGTTGAGGAACTTAAACCCAGGCGGGACTTAAGCAGAACACCCATCTTCCAGGTACTGTTCAACCTGCAAAACGCCCCGATGCCTGCCATCGCTATACCGGGCTTAATAATCACCCCTGTTGAAATGGACAGGGGCGTGGCACAGTTCGACCTGACGCTGATGATGAAGAAGAAGGATAATGCCTACCTGGGAATCGTGGAGTATAATAGTGACCTCTTCTCCCATGCTACTATCGAAAGGATGTTCCATTCCTTTCGGCTCTTACTGGAAGAAGCAGTCCTGCACCCCGATCGGCCCATATCAGACCTGGCGATCCTTCCGGAATCAGACCGCTATCAGCTCCTTCATGCATTCAATCAAACCCAACTTGGAATCCCGCGGGACAAATGTATTCACCAACTCTTTGAAGAGCAGTCAGAGCGAAGTCCTGATGCCATTGCAGTGATGGACACTACCCATTCCCTAACCTACAGGCAACTGAACGCAAGGGCCAACCTGCTGGCAAAGCATCTGCTGTCAATGGGCGTTGGCTCCGAAGGAAGGATAGGCCTGTTAATGGACAAATCGGCGGACCTGCTGGCAGCACTGCTGGGAATATTAAAAGCAGGCGCAGCATATGTACCGATCCATACAGCATTTCCGGAAGAAAGAATCCGGTATATTCTGAAAGATGCAAATGTGCAAGTGCTGCTTACCACCATAGAACCCCATACACTACCGGCGTATCCTATACCGGTAATGCATATACGTGAATTGCATGGATCCGAATATAATGATCCGGGGAATGCGCCCAACCACTCACTCCCTGGGAACCTGGCCTATATCATGTACACATCAGGCTCAACAGGGCAACCGAAGGGTGTTATGATCGAACATGCTTCCGTAGTAAACTTTTTATGGTCGATGCGCCTGAAGCCGGGTATGCATAAGGAGGATATCCTGTTATCGGTTACTCCCATCTCCTTCGACATAGCTGCACTGGAATTATTTTTACCGATCGTAACAGGCGCCACTGTTGTCATCGCCAATAAGGAGGAAAGCTCAAATCCCATTTTACTCAGCCAACTAATCCGGCAACATCGAATCACCATCATGCAGGCCACACCGGCTACCTGGCAATTATTGCTGAACGCTGGTTGGGAAGGGAATGCTGAACTGACAGCGCTATGTGGCGGGGAAGCCCTGACGCGCAAGCTGGCTGACCATCTATTGAAAAGGGCCGGCACATTATGGAACATGTATGGACCAACTGAAACGACCATCTGGTCATCTGTGGCCAGGGTATCCAGGGGTTCGGGGCCGATCACAATCGGTCAGCCCATTGGCAATACCCGGCTTTATATTTTGGATGCCCGTTTACACATTCAGCCCATTGGGGTAGTGGGGGAATTATATGTAGGTGGCGAAGGGCTGGCAAGAGGTTATCTCCATCAACCCATCCTGACCAGCGAAAAATTCATTCCGGATCCATTCAGTACCCAAACAGGGGCGCGCCTCTACAGAACCGGGGACAATGCAAGATACCTTGCAGACGGATCGATAGAAGTATTGGGCCGAATGGATGACCAGGTAAAGATCAATGGCCATAGGATAGAATTGGGCGAGATATCTTCCATATTGATGCAGCATGCATCCATACAGGAGGCAACAGTGATCGTAAGAACGGAAAACAATGGGGAGAAACGCCTGGTGGCTTATTTTGTCCCAACAAAAGAGGAAACTTCAAACAACCTGGAGTTGACAGGGTATTTACGAAACAAACTTCCGGCCTATATGATTCCGGATTTATTTGTACCGCTTAAAAGCTTTCCCCTTTCAGCCAATGGTAAAATAGACCGGAAAGCCTTACCCCGACCAGTATACGCACTTCCACTTAAGGAATATGCTGCTCCGGGAAATGAGATGGAAAAACTGCTGGCCGGCATTTGGCAGGATGTATTGAATATTGAGCAGGTAGGCATCAATGATAATTTTTTTGACTTGGGAGGTGCTTCTATCCAGAGTTTACAGGTAGTAGCTATCGCTGGTTTGGCAGGACTCCATTTAAAAGCTGAAGACCTGTTTGAACACCAAACGATCGAAGCCCTGGCTGCACATGTAACAACAAGGCAGGCTGCCCATTAATACCATAAAGCCCTTCAACAGCAGTTTCAGGCCCTGGACATCAGATCACCCTCAGGCCTGTTTGCGTATACCACCAAAATGACCAATAAACTTAAGATGGCTGCAAAAAAGCACCAGACAGAAATCAAATAGTTCGTATAAAACAGGTAAGTAAATACCAGCGAGCCAAACATGGCAGATGCCAGGAGTTTCGTCCACCGCAAAGTGGAGAGAAAAGGAGTAATGGCTATGGTGACAAAATTGATAGGGCGCATAATATTCAACAAAGGAAAATCCCGGTAGTAACGAATATGCCCATTCTCCGCCACTGCTGAAATATTATAGTTCACCAGGCAAAAGAACATATAAGCAGCAGAAGCTATCCCTAATAAAAGGAAGTAAAACAATAGCTTTTTCCTTTGAAGATCCCTTTCCATCAACCAAAAGATCAATGGCACCCAAATTGGCCAAACAGGTTGGGAAATGAGGGAATACCCATAAAGTGCCGGTTTATAAAAGGAAGCAAAACCAGGATTTTGCAGGGACAGCCAAATGAAGCCCTCGGCAAACTGGTGGAAACTAAAAACAACAGGTGTAACCGAAAATGCCAACATACTTCTGGATGAGGTTCTGCTGATGGCTATATAACCGGGAATGATCAGTCCGGCGCCAACAGCAAAGCTTGCAGTTGCTGAAAAACACATAAGCCATGATTTAATTAATCAGGTCACCATTTCTCCCAGCTATTGAACCGGTTTATCCGTCGAAACTTGAAGCCTCAATCATCCTTTGGCATTTCCCATCTTAAATTTAATCCTTTTAAACAAGACCTGATCCCATTCCCTAATCTTCTGCTGATCTTATCACCCAATCCCTTAAGCGCTTCATGCCTTCCTCGGTGGAAATTTCAGGTTCATAGCCAAAACTTTTCCTGGCGGCAGAAATATCATACCAATGGGCTGTAGACAGTTGTTGGGCCAGGAAATAAGTAACAGGGGGTTCTGCAGCGATCCCCGCTCCACGATAGATTGCTTCCATTATCCGCCCCGCCCACCGGGCCAGGCCGGCAGGAATCGTCCTGGTCACGGGGGGAAACCCTCCGGTACCTATCAGTTGGTTGATAAAATCGGAAATGGGTAATGGCGCGCCCTGTGAAATAAAAAAAGTTCTGCCTTCCACCGCTGCCGGTAAATTGACCAATTGGGTAAAAGCCTGCAAATGTGCTTTGGCAGCATTATCAATATAAATACTATCCACCAGGTTATTGCCATCCCCAACGAGGCGCAATTGCTTTCGCTTTGACTTTTCAAATAAACGAGGCAGGTAATGACTGTCACCCGGTCCCCAGATCAGGTGAGGGCGCAAGGAAACTGTCTTCAGTTCTTCCCCATTTGCAGCAATAACAAGTTGTTCCGCCCTGGCCTTGGTTTCCGGATAGGAGGCATAAAACTTATCAGGGTATGGCATTGTTTCGTTTTGGCCTTCTGAACCACCCGGCTGGTACACTACACTCGCGGAACTGGTATACACCAGGTACCTGATCCCCAGTTCACGGCAAGCCCTGATCACATGCTCGGTTCCTTTCACATTGGTGGCATAAAAATCCCCGCCATCACCCCAAAGCCCGGTTCTGGCAGCCACATGAAAAACACCCTCGCATCCTTTCATCGCTTCCATCAAATCGTCAAACACAGTAAGATCACCCCTGTAATGCCGTACAGCCAAATTCCCAAAGGGCGATGTGGCAGCACGGGAAAAGTTTATTACCTCTTGCCCCTGTTCACAGAGCTGGTGAATGATCGCCCTTCCAAGGAAACCGCTTCCTCCTGTTACCAGTAATTTCATGCCAGTTTATTTTTTGCCCAAACAGCAAGTTTTTCGCGGATGATTTTTGCATTGTGCCTGAAGTCAACCGGGAATCCGGGATGAAACAACATGGTCTTAACGCCTGCTGTCATTGGATGGGCAGCAGCCAGGCCCAGCAATTCCGCTTTGAGTTTTTGCCTGTCAATCCTCCCATAAGCTTCTTCCATTTCCACACATAAGACCGGTTCCCCATTCACCCCCACCAATGCAGTCCTGTGCACCCGGGGATGCTGGTTGAAAATATATTCGACGGGAATGGAATACAATTCTTCTTCGCCTGCTTTCACCCTATGGGACTTTCGGCCACAGAACCAAAGGTTTCCTTCCCCATCAAAGTAGCCAAGGTCTCCCATCCTGTGCCTAACCATGTTCCCATCCCTGATCTTGGCAAGATTGGTGTCGCCTTTCCGGTTAAAATAACTATGGGTAACATTGGGACCCTTTACTACGATCTCCCCTATCTCACCGGCCTTGACCATCAATGATGCTGACCAGTCGGGTATCTCTTCATCAGAGATCCTGATAATAGCCACCTCAATACCCTGCACAGGTTTGCCAATGCAAATCCCGGATCCCCTGGCTGTTTTATCTTCTGCCTCCCGAAGGACCTGTTCACTTCCCACTTTTGTAATCGGCATGGCTTCCGTAGCACCGTATGGGGTGTAGATCTCGACGCCGGGAGATAACAGGGCTGCAAACCTTGCCAGGGCCTTTGTGGAGGCAGGGGCACCGGCGGATACCACCCTTTTCAAACTGGGAAGCTGAACACCATTTGCCTCTGCATAGCGGCCAACTTTATCAATCAGGGCCGGCGAGCCGAACATGCTGGTGATGTTGAACTGCAGGATGGGGCCAATGATATTTTGAGGCCTGACAGCAGCTGGTTTCGAGGTATCCATATCCGGAATAATGGTGGTCAATCCCAATGCAGGATTAAAGAGTGCAAATGGCGGGAAAGTGGGAAGGTCGATTTCACCCGGTGTAAAGTGGAAAGCACTCCGTACCAACTCCAACTGAGCCCAGAAATTCCCGTGAGTATACACCACTCCCTTTGGCACCCCCGTTGAGCCACTGGTATAGATGATGGCAGCCAGATCATTTTCACTGGCATCAAAAAATGGGGCGGGCTCTTTGGACCGGTTGTAGTTGCGGATCTTGTCCACGGTCGTACCATCCCAAAACCAACGGGCACCAATGGTAAGCTTCTTACGGATCGACTTCTTTCCCCAACCCAGCAATATGCGGGCAACATGCGCTTTGCGTACTCCAATGAAGCCCACCGGAGCAGCTTCACTGATACATTGTTTCATGTTACCAATGCCTGATCCCGGGTCAATGAAGACCGGAACTATGCCGGTTTGCAGCATGGCAAAAGCGAGCACAAAAAAATCGAATCCCGGAGGCACCATCATCAGCACCCGATCCCCTTTTTCAAATCCGGCAGCAAGCAGGCCCCTTGCAACACAATTGGTCTCGAAGGATAATTCCCTGAAGTTCAGGGTACGGTAACGGGTAATTCCATTCTGATCTATACTATTCTTTTCTGGAAAGGCAATAGCCAGGGCCTCCGGTTGGGATACTGCCCTTTCACCCAGGGCAGCAGCTATGTTATACGGTTTCATGGGATGCTCCAAAAAAGTTAATGACCAATTTTCCAATAGCCTCCTGCTGGTCTTCCAGAATATAATGTCCGGAATCTTCAAAACGGTGAACCAGTGCACCAGGAAAATAACATACCCATTTATCGAGGATATGCCGGTCAAAGACCATATCCTTCATACCCCAGGCAATCAGCATAGGCGTTTTACGGAAGCGGTAAAGGTTCTCCTGCATGGCTGTAACCATATCATAACCAGGATCCCCTGGCTTCAGGGGCACATCCTGGACGAAACGCAGTGTTGCGATTCTGTTCTTCCAGGAATTATAAGGCGCCACCAGGCCTTGCCTTACCTCTTTCGGCAACCTGATCCTTTTCGCTCCCTCGTAGGCTGCAATTCCACTGAAAGCGTTAAAAGCCCTGATCATGAAAGCCCCCGGCCAGGTTCGGGCCAGTCTCAATGCAATGGGGAATGGCTTACCCTCCGGCAGGTGAAAGGCGGCAGTATTCATCACCACAATCTTCTTAATGGAACCAGGATGCCGGTGCGCATAGGCCATACCGATAATCCCTCCCCAATCATGCAGGACAAGGTGAATGTTAGTGGTAATATTCTTCCGTTGCAGAAATTGTTCAAGGTCATTTACCCTTTGCTCAAGTGTGTAACTGTACTCCTTATCACCAGGCTTATCCGAATAACCGCAACCTATATGGTCGGGTACCAGGCAATGGTAAAAAGGCGAGAGTTTTTGGACCAGTTCCCTGTAATAAAAAGACCAGGTTGGATTACCATGCAGCATCACAACAGGTTCACCGTTACCTTCTTCAATGTAGTGATAACGATGCCCACCTATGATTTCAAAGTGGCTCTGGAAAGGATATAGTGCTGTACTAACCACCTGGTTACTGGTATTAATGATAAAATGAATAGCCGATCATTTCCGGCCAATGATCGCCAGCAATTCTTCCGGTTCAATGTAAAGGCCTATTCTCGCCAATTGCTGACTCAACCTGCCCACTACATGCCCGTATAGGGCATCCGATTCAACACCAAATGCGCGAAATGCCTGGATCAAATGGTGATCTTCAGTTTTATCACCATAAACAGCTTTCATCATAACTTTCAATGCTATGCGATTGCGGAATTGTTCCCACCTGATACCCCTGCGGAAAAGTTCATTATACATAGCCACACACAAGTCCATATGCCTGGTCTCATCCTGGGTGGAAATGGTATTGGCAATACTGCAAAAAAGCTTATCCGGCATATATTTTTCATTCCCAAAAAACTCGAGATAGGCGGCACCGATAGCTTCCACAATGACAGCCAGGAATAACCCCGCACCGGGCATGAACCTGGCCAGCCACATATAGCGGCTTGTCCCCTTGATAAGGATGGACGATATATACTCTTTGGCTTCCAGCTTCTCCACCAGGAAGCGTCTGAAGGTTGCAGAATGTTTGGCCTCATCATTGATGAAAGTGGTCATCGCTTCCTGGATCTCCCGATAACGCCTGTAATGAATAATTCCCATGGTAAGCGGAGCAATTGCACTTTGCTCCACCACCAAAGCATGATTGGCAATATCTTTCAGCCCCCTCAATTGTCGCTTTAGCACCAGGTCCTTCAACTGCTCCAGTTCGGCAGGATCCCCTGGTAATTGCCACGATTGCAGGGTTTTATTTACCAGCCGCGAAGTATACTCCAGGTCTTCCGTTATTTGCGGTTCAATTGCATTCAGGCGTTCACAAACAGCGTTTTTTAATCGCTCCGTTTCCGGTTTACTATTCTTTTCAAGCCGGCTGAGCTGCTCAAGGACAGTATCCAACTGCGCTGTCAGGGCAGATAGTTCCAGGGCTTGCTGATTTGATTCTGCTTCAGTTTCAATAGGTTTAACATTTGTCCCAAGGCGAATGAACCCAAGGCGCTTATGTTCGCTCATTTCCAATACACTGGTATGCAGCATTTCGGATTGATCCTTCAACCGGGTAATGGATTGTTGAAAGGACACTAAGGGTTCGTGGATCAGCAGGGCCTGTTGAATGGCCTCCCGGTCATAAGGAATACAATCTGCCATATCTTTCAGTGCATCTTCCTCCCTGGGAAGCTTATGCATACGGATCCGTGAAAGTTTATGCTCCACCGCCGCTCCGACCATTGGCAACACCAAAAAGAAGATCCGGGAAAATTCATCCTGTCCAAGGTTATCAAGATGGGTCCGGAGGTTATCCTTTATATTCTGCTGCCAATCGAATCTTGTTTCTTTTCTCCAGTACTTCTCTTCAGCATCCCTGGTATATTGGGTAAAATCATGGGTTGGCGTAATATAATAGTCTGGACGCCCTTTATCCACTTTACTGCGGGGAGATATGTTCCACCAATTTTTCACTTTTCTGTTAGTTATTTATAGCGTCTGCAATGATTTTTTCCGCGTCTTATGGAACGATTCCGATCAACCCATATGCTGCAAGTCAGCCTCGGCCATTTACCTTCGCGCAAGGCATCTGGTGAAAAGCAGCCGTCCTTCCCCTTCAGCTTAAACCGGATATCCCCAGTGACTGATATAACGTCCCAACTGACCGGCAACCATAAGCTTCTCCTCTTCGGGAAGATCATGGTTTAACCGGACAAAACTTTTTTGCCGTTCAATAAATGCCATCATCTTATTTCTACAATAATTGAAATCGCCGAGTTGAAGGGCCTGGTAGATCTGCTGGATGTTCTCTATCGGGTGTTGCATAAGCGCATCATAACGCACCTCAACCAGTTGCCCTTCCGGAACAAGGCCTTTCTCCAGCAAATAGCGGTCCATGACCTGGGAATAGGTTTTCAGTATAATGGAATTAACGTCTACGGTCTTCGTTTGACCCAGGGCGTAGATCTTATGGGTAACCTTCCAGAATTTCTTATTGGAACCATACACGTCGTAGGGGTGACGATGGATGAAAACGAATTTTGCCCTGGGGAAAAGCGACAGTAATAATTTTATCCTTGCTGTATTGGGGGGGCTTTTCAGGATAAGCTGCCTGCCCTTGTTGGCAAGGGAAATTTTCTTCAGTAAATAAACAAAATCCTGCTTCCAGGCTTCCAGTTCTGATGGCGGCAGGTCCTCAAACAGGACATACTTGCGAAATTGACTTTCCATGATCTCAGGAAAGAAGTATCCCCATTGCGCACCTCTAGCATTAATTGCAGTGGTCATGGTACCATCTTCCTCACCGGGGTACCTGAAAGATAACCGGGTTCTATGTATGGGATCCCTCAGGTTGAAGACCTTGCAAATACCCTCAAAAGCCGGTGATAAAATCTTCTCGCTGCTCAGCATGACCTCCGGGAAGATCATCTGGTAAACCGTATGGTAGCCCAGCCGGTCGTCCCTGGACAGGAACTCATGCAGGAAAGACGTACCGCTCCGGTAAAAGCCCAGGATAAAAATGGGATCCTTTTCCATAACATGCTCCCTTATCCGCTTTTGGTGCAAGCCAAGCTCAAGCCATCGCAAAGGTTCAAGCAAAATGGTTTTGATCAGCCAGGCCGGAAGATTACGCAATCCCTTTGCACTAAACCCGCCACTCTGATTCGCGATCTTCAGGAAGGTATAAACAGGCAGGGGGAATAGCTGATTCATAGATGCTGGTGTGTAAACCAATCAGGGTTACCCACATAAGGTATGAATTTTTATTAATGTATCATAAAGGGGGCCAAAAAACAATAATTATTTACGGGTGAATTTCGCAGCCGTGTATGTCATTCATTTATCCGATGGGCTTTGGGGTGTTGTTGAGAAATGGTCGGTGTGGTTACGCGCGACCATTTGCAGATACGGTTGTTAGCTTTCAATTCCCCTATTTTGCAGGAAAGCGATTCTTCCTGTAAGAGTTCTTTACAGCTATTTTACCATCTTTAAAAGTAAATAAGTCGCAACCTGTGACTTCCACCTTAGTGCCATCTGCTTTTGTTCCGGTAAAAAGCCATTCTGTGAATCCCCTGTCTCCTAAAATGAAATGTCGGGGGTTGCTCCATTGAGCGTCAGGAAAGGATGAAAAAACGTCTTCGAATGCTTTCCTTACTTGTTCATGACCAATAAATTTCTGTCCGCCAGCTTCAGGTCCAGCCGAGGCTTCAAACACACAATCATCAGTCATATGTTCCATTATTGCTTTAATGTCGTGTGCATTAAATGCTTCAGCAAAAGATTGGAGAAAATCTTCGGAAATTTTTTTACTTGATTGCGCCATAAGAATAAATGGTAAAAGTAAAAATAATATCAAAGCCGATTTTTTCATACAATTTCCTTTTGAAGTGAACAATTAAATGCCAGCTTTCGGCGGGGGCCTGGCGCAAACAAATGCTTAACCGTGATCCAATGTTGTTATTTGATCGTCTCGCCGTTATTACGCCAAACTGCAGTGTCAGGCTTTGTTACAAAATTGAATTAGCTAAAATCAAAATTTATTGATTAAGTCCACCCGATCGTAAAATATTATATGTCGGCCCATCATAACTACACTTAACCCAAATTATAATGCTGAATACTTCTTTCCGATTTCAGGTCTACCTGTTATTCCTTCAATACAATTTATTAACAACGGCAAATATTTGCCTGGCTCTCAGATCATGTGTCATATGTTTACCATCAAATTTCAGAAAAATACTCCACAGTCTGATTCGTCAATTTTGTAATAAGTCATTCTGTTTCTTCAAGGATTTCAATTTGGCAAGATGCTTTTTTGGATGAAAACCCGGATGAATTCCGCTAGAAATTCCTTGTTGAACAGGGTCGCGAAGTGCAATGACTCTTTGCTCTTCCTCTTTAAGAAACCCTAAACCGGCTCTGGTTACTATGCTCACATTTTTGAAGCGTCCTCCTGAAATTTTCGACTCTGTAAAATCCTCATAATAGTCACCAGAAGAAACGGATTTATTGCGTCCCATTTATTGTCATTTTAGCTATGTTACCAATTTATGGCACCTTGTGCAAATTCCTTTCGAATATTTGAAAGCTTAAAAATTAGTGGTTAGGTATTTACTTTAGGGGGTCATGGTTGATGTTACGCTGGGTCTGGCAGCTGATTATTTTTAATTAGCTCAATGGTTTAATCCAAAGCATTATTGAAAAGAGTGACAGGTCTGGCCCTGTGTTGATTTATATTCCATCGCTGAATAACACCGGTCCCGCCTGCCATGTGGATATTCAACTGCTGGCAGTATGCCGTTATTGTCTGTCTACTATGTAATTCAGCTCTGTCACTCCGCAGGTAAATTGTTGGGTATTCAATAGTTTTAGTTTTATTCTGTCTTCGATGCCTACAAACAATGGAATACCTCGTCCAAGAACAATTGGATTAACAAATAGCCAGAAGCCGTCAATTAAGTTCAGTTGAATAAGTGAATGTGTTGCAGTTGGGCTACCAAAAAGCAAGATTTCTGCGCCAGGCTGTTGTTTTATTTCATTTATTCTGTCGGAAAGCTTGTCACTAATAATTTTTGTATTAGTCAGACCTGCGTCTTTCATTGTTTTTGATAAAACAATTTTATGAACTTTGCTATACCACCTTGAATGTTCAATATCGTGCCTGGTTGCTGTCGGCTTGTCACCTGCTGTAGGCCAGTAATTTTCCATCATCTGATAAGTTATCCGTCCATATAATGCAGTATCACCTTCGCTTATCCGTTTACCGACATAATCAAATATTTCTTCATCAACTTTAATCCAGTCCATTTCTCCGTTCGGGCCTGCTACAAAACCATCAAGGGATATGTGCATGAAAGAAATTATTTTTCTCATATAGTTCTGGTATTTATAGTTGTCAATGGTGTGTTACTTTCTTTAATAATGCCTGCCAGGGGTCAGGGATTTGGTTTGCCAGGGGAATTACTAAGGTCCCGCCCGATTCATCCGATATATTATTTACTAAAGTCCATATTTATAACTAAACGCCCAATTGAAACCGTGACAAGTTCGGGCCGATGCTCATCAATGATCTACTGATGAAGTTTCAATGTCTCGCCCTGTTAATATAGATGCCGTTGTTATGGGCAGTGAACTGTTGATTATTTGCTGAATGTCTATGAAGAAGGTGAGGAAGAAGATGTTCTTTTATCTGCCGTACGATTTGGCATATAAAACCCAGTAATTTATACCAATGATTATCAGAATGTGTGTCTATAAATCCTTCCGGTAATCGATTAGCAGCCTCGTCAATAATTTCAAAATTCCTGATTACTGCATCAAACTGGAAATTCCGCGTAACCTGAGCACTTTTTTCCGCGCCAAACTGATCACTGGTTTCCGGAGCAAATTGACCACTGAATTCCGGGGCAAATTGACCACTACTTTTCCGCGTCAAACTGAGCACTTCATTTAGTTGTTTATGGTACGTTCATCGGTTTAGTTAGGATGCTGGTTGAATGGCTTATTCTCGCTGTTCATACCAGTTACAATGCCAAACAACCCGATTAAGATGAGTAAACTTCGTCAAGTACTAAAACTTTCATTTCAGGGCCACAATAAACTGCAGATAAACAAATTAACCGGTGTATCCCGTAATACGGTAAAAAAATACCTGGACATAGTCGATGCGCTTTCCACTTCCTGGGAAGAGCTCAGCCGCTTGTCCGATAAGGATTTAGACGAACTATTCTGCAAGGAACCGGAGGTTGTTCCGGATACCAGGCTCAAGGAACTGCTCGCCTTCTTTAGGGACAACGACAAACGCTTACGGCAACGAGGGATGACACTACTGCGGTTATGGGAACTTTACCGCCGGGAGCATCCTGCAGGCTTTGGGCACACTGCATTTTACCGTCATTATCATTTATGGAAGCGCCGTGTACAGCCCAGCATGCACATGGAGCATACCGCGGGTGACAAGGTCTATGTTGACTTTACCGGGGAAAAACTACCTGTTCTGGATGAAGCGACCGGTGAACTGCAGGAAGCCGAGGTCTTTGTAGCCATACTGGGTGCCAGCCAGCTTACCTATATGGAAGCTGTCATGTCGCAGCGGGTAGAGGACTTTATCGGTTGCTGTGAGCATGCCCTCCATTATTTTGGGGGCTCCCCCAATGCCATTGTTCCGGATAACCTAAAATCGGCGGTTGTCAAAAGCAGCCGGTACGAACCGACATTAAACGAAAATTTTGAAGCCTTTGCCGATCACTATGGGATGACGCCGCTCCCGGCCCGGGCCTACAAACCCAAAGACAAATCCCTGGTAGAGGGGGCTGTAAAAATCATGTACAGCCGCGTTTTTGTGGCGCTGTCGGAGGGGCCCGCTACGACACTGGAACGATTGAATGAGCAGGTCCTGTTATTGTTGGAGCAGCACAACAACACTCCGTTTAAAGGCCGTTCCTACAGTCGCCGCGAGCAGTTCGATGAACTGGAAAAGATCGCCCTGCAGCCCCTTCCGGCCAAACCCTATGAACTACGCCGGTCCGTTCATGCCACGGTTATGAAAAATGGCCATGTTTGCCTGAGCGTGGATAAGCACTACTACAGTGTGCCGTATGGATATATCAGTAAAAAGGTACGTATACTCTTCAGTGTCTCTGAGGTGGAGATTTATTACAAATACGAACGCATTGCCACGCACCGCCGGGTGCGCAGTGCACACAATTACAGTACGGAGGGTAGTCATATGGCCAGTCAGCATCAGGTACAGGTCGCCTGGAATCCGGATTATTTTTTAAGCCTCGCCCGCGTGATTGCACCCGAAGTGGAGCACTACATTAGTCAGGTGCTGTTGAAAAAACGACATCCGGAACAAGCCTATAAAATTTGTAATGGCATCCTCTCTTTTGGGAAGCGGATTGGACACGAACGGCTGATCCGGGCCTGCCAGCGAGGGCATGCGTATGGCCTTTACTCCTATCGGGCGATTGAAGATATCTTACAAAAAGGGCTGGATCTGACGGATCCGGAAGAGTCCCAATCTACCCCCATGCCCAGCCATGACAACATCCGGGGCAATCATTATTATCAATAAAAACAACACCAATGAATGAGCAAACCATCGAAAAAATGAGAACCATGAAACTTTTTGGCATGTTACGTGCCTTCCAGACCAATCTTGAAACCGATACAGCCGTCCGCTACACGCCTGATGAACTGGTTGGCCTAATGGTTAGTTCGGAATGGGACGATCGCTACAATAGAAAACTGGACAGGAGTGTGCTGCGAGCGAGGTTCCGTTACAAGGCATCGATTGAGCAAATCAGCTTTACCAATGAACGGGAGCTCCATAAAAATCAGTTGCTGCGACTGGCCGATTGTGATTTTATCAAGAAAAAAGAAAACCTGCTTATAACCGGCAGTACCGGAATAGGAAAAAGTTTTATTGCGTCAGCCTTGGGTCACCAGGCCTGTTCACTGGGCTATAAAGTGCAATACGAGCATTGCACCAAGCTGTTCTCCCGGTTAAAAATGGGAAAAGCGGACGGCACCTATTTAAAAGAAATAGCCAAAATAGAAAAACAGGACCTGTTGATATTGGATGACTTTGGGATGCAACCGCTGGATGCGCAGAACCGGGCCATACTGATGGACATCATTGAAGACCGCCATGGCAAACACTCCACCCTGTTCACAGCACAGGTGCCGGTCAACAAATGGTATGAGGTGATTGGTGAACAAACCATAGCGGATGCCATC
>NZ_MBUA01000024.1 GCF_014332695.1 Flavihumibacter stibioxidans
ATTGGGCTTTTGAAAATAAACATGAACATTTGTAAATAAATAATCGGCTGGGCCGGGCGGGACATTAGTAATGGCCCTGCTTTCGCCAATCCGTAATCGTTATGCGCCATTCGGCGTCTGTCCTCTGCGGGCAACCTCCTGTGTAGCTCGGATAGTGAAACAGTCTGCAATAAGTAAAGTCATTGTTACGGGTGAACATAGGGTGTGATAAAGCAGCGGAAAATGGGGACAAGGAGTGTAGGTGTCGAGCTAGCCTGCCTGCGTCGCAGCTGCTAGCTTGCTTGCAAGCGGTGACGCAGGCAGGCTAGCCGAAGCTACAGGATATTGGCCATATTTTGTGGTGTTTAAACACGGTAAATGCACCGTTAAAACACCTGAATGGTAATAATTTGTTTAGTTATGGCGACTGCGGAAATCCCAGATTTCCGCAATCGAGATAAATCAGGTGGGTGTCTCCGAGTGGCCAGCCACCGAACGGTGAACCGGCAAGGAGACCATAGCGGTGTAGGATGCTGCGGCCGGCGCATAACATGGTATTGCCAAAAGCGGCGGATATAACAAAGCGAGTGAAAGCATTAAGCGGCCGCCTTCGGCAATACCTGTACGTTAACTGACACCCTCCACTTGTCACTCCGGTTGTTGAAGCAGGATTAGAACCGTCGGGCAGTTGCGCGGCAACAGCTCTGTAGGTGACACACTCCGTCAGGCCGGCAAATTGGAGTCAAAATAATTGGCGGTCATTTAACCCGGTACCCAAAATCGTGTAGTAAGGGTTGGTCAACAGAGGTCGCTTTTGTTTGTCGATAGGTATTTGTTCTCCAATTGTATTCTGCAGTTCGGTAGAAGGAGTGGGCCGGGCGGGACACATACTGATTCAGTAATAGAAATTGATCAACCTGGCCCGGATATACAATTGCTTCGAGTTCAGTTGATAATAGCTCTCTGTTGGTGTCCGTAATATCGTCGAGTTGTTTGGTGATGGTTAAAATGAATAGCACAGAAGATCTAAACAAGGAGTATGGTAGAAAGCCGGCCTGAGAAACCGGCAACCTGCTGAAAGAAACCGGGCGTCAGTTAACAGGGTATTT
>NZ_MBUA01000025.1 GCF_014332695.1 Flavihumibacter stibioxidans
AGGGTGTCAGTTAACGTTCAAGTATTGGCGAAGGCAGGGCCATTAATAATGTACCGCCCGGCCAACTGATTAATTTATTTTCAAATGTTTTTTTTTAAATCCAATAGCTATTTGAAATTATGAAAAGCTTGGACATATGCTCATCAATGATCTGTTGTTGAAGTTCCCTCGTCTCGCCCTGCTTTTGCCAATATTTATGTTGGTGGCAGTTAATATCGCCAGTTAAGTATCACACAATGTTCTTTCCAGGTCTTGTCGCTTTGCTGTTGATAAAGCATAATGCCACCGCCACCGCCAAGATAACTGTGTCCGTTGTCCCACTGAACTATTGCGAATGTTTTTGTATTGTCAAAAATCGGTCTTGAATAGTAGCAAATAACTCGGTCTGAAATATCTGTTGTGTTAAATTTGTTTACGTATTTGGTGAAATATTTGATTTGCTTTTTGTCAGTCAATTTGAATTTCTCAACTACGTACCTTTTGGAAACGGTCGCTGCTCTATCATTAATTAATATAAATTTCGGTAGTTCATTGTCTGACCATAAAGTTGTGTCCGCAACTAAAGAATTTTGAATAATTTGAGAGAACATTACTGTGTCCAGCTTTTGATTAGAATACTCTCTTGCATTTTCAAAATAAAACCACAATTCTTTTATGTCAAGTCGTGTTACTTTTAAGGGTTTCGAATAAAGAAACAGACTTCCGTGTCCTCCTATAGCGGTGTCAAGTAAGTTTTGGTAATTATTTGTTTGTGCAAACGAGTTTAAACAATTGAAAAGAAGTAAAAATGTCGAAAGTCTCATAAGCATTTTCTGAATAGATGCTGTCTTTTTTCGCTTTGCATATTAGGGTGTGTCAATTTTAATTGCCACCAACG
>NZ_MBUA01000026.1 GCF_014332695.1 Flavihumibacter stibioxidans
TTTGCCTGTGAGCGGAACAGCGGGTGGCGACCTCACCGGTACTTATCCCAATCCAACTGTTGCTGCCAATGCGGTAACAACAACTAAGATTGCGGATGCGGCTATTACTTCTACCAAACTGGCAGATGCTTCAGTTGGTTCCACCAAAGTGGCTGACAATGCAATCCTTGCTAATAAAATTGCTGCCAATGCAGTAACAACTGCTAAAGTAGCAGACGGTTCCATCACTGCTGCGAAACTGGCTCCTGGTGTGATTCCCACCTCTTTGCCTGTGAGCGGAACAGCGGGTGGCGACCTCACCGGTACTTATCCCAATCCGACTGTTGCCGCCAATGCGGTAACCACAGCTAAAGTGGCGGATGCAGCTATTACATCAACCAAACTGGCAGATGCTTCTGTTGGTTCAACCAAAGTGGCTGACAATGCAATCGTTGCTAATAAAATTGCTACGAATGCAGTAACAACCGCTAAGGTTGCTGATGCCGCCATCACAACACCTAAAGTTGCAGACGGTTCCATCACCGCCGCGAAACTGGCTCCTGGTGTG
>NZ_MBUA01000027.1 GCF_014332695.1 Flavihumibacter stibioxidans
GATGGCATCCGCTATGGTTTGTTCACCAATCACCTCATACCATTTGTTGACCGGCACCTGTGCTGTGAACAGGGTGGAGTGTTTGCCATGGCGGTCTTCAATGATGTCCATCAGTATGGCCCGGTTCTGCGCATCCAGCGGTTGCATCCCAAAGTCATCCAATATCAACAGGTCCTGTTTTTCTATTTTGGCTATTTCTTTTAAATAGGTGCCGTCCGCTTTTCCCATTTTTAACCGGGAGAACAGCTTGGTGCAATGCTCGTATTGCACTTTATAGCCCAGTGAACAGGCCTGGTGACCCAAGGCTGACGCAATAAAACTTTTTCCTATTCCGGTACTGCCGGTTATAAGCAGGTTTTCTTTTTTCTTGATAAAATCACAATCGGCCAGTCGCAGCAACTGATTTTTATGGAGCTCCCGTTCATTGGTAAAGCTGATTTGCTCAATCGATGCCTTGTAACGGAACCTCGCTCGCAGCACACTCCTGTCCAGTTTTCTATTGTAGCGATCGTCCCATTCCGAACTAACCATTAGGCCAACCAGTTCATCAGGCGTGTAGCGGACGGCTGTATCGGTTTCAAGATTGGTCTGGAAGGCACGTAACATGCCAAAAAGTTTCATGGTTCTCATTTTTTCGATGGTTTGCTCATTCATTGGTGTTGTTTTTATTGATAATAATGATTGCCCCGGATGTTGTCATGGCTGGGCATGGGGGTAGATTGGGACTCTTCCGGATCCGTCAGATCCAGCCCTTTTTGTAAGATATCTTCAATCGCCCGATAGGAGTAAAGGCCATACGCATGCCCTCGCTGGCAGGCCCGGATCAGCCGTTCGTGTCCAATCCGCTTCCCAAAAGAGAGGATGCCATTACAAATTTTATAGGCTTGTTCCGGATGTCGTTTTTTCAACAGCACCTGACTAATGTAGTGCTCCACTTCGGGTGCAATCACGCGGGCGAGGCTTAAAAAATAATCCGGATTCCAGGCGACCTGTACCTGATGCTGACTGGCCATATGACTACCCTCCGTACTGTAATTGTGTGCACTGCGCACCCGGCGGTGCGTGGCAATGCGTTCGTATTTGTAATAAATCTCCACCTCAGAGACACTGAAGAGTATACGTACCTTTTTACTGATATATCCATACGGCACACTGTAGTAGTGCTTATCCACGCTCAGGCAAACATGGCCATTTTTCATAACCGTGGCATGAACGGACCGGCGTAGTTCATAGGGTTTGGCCGGAAGGGGCTGCAGGGCGATCTTTTCCAGTTCATCGAACTGCTCGCGGCGACTGTAGGAACGGCCTTTAAACGGAGTGTTGTTGTGCTGCTCCAACAATAACAGGACCTGCTCATTCAATCGTTCCAGTGTCGTAGCGGGCCCCTCCGACAGCGCCACAAAAACGCGGCTGTACATGATTTTTACAGCCCCCTCTACCAGGGATTTGTCTTTGGGTTTGTAGGCCCGGGCCGGGAGCGGCGTCATCCCATAGTGATCGGCAAAGGCTTCAAAATTTTCGTTTAATGTCGGTTCGTACCGGCTGCTTTTGACAACCGCCGATTTTAGGTTATCCGGAACAATGGCATTGGGGGAGCCCCCAAAATAATGGAGGGCATGCTCACAGCAACCGATAAAGTCCTCTACCCGCTGCGACATGACAGCTTCCATATAGGTAAGCTGGCTGGCACCCAGTATGGCTACAAAGACCTCGGCTTCCTGCAGTTCACCGGTCGCTTCATCCAGAACAGGTAGTTTTTCCCCGGTAAAGTCAACATAGACCTTGTCACCCGCGGTATGCTCCATGTGCATGCTGGGCTGTACACGGCGCTTCCATAAATGATAATGACGGTAAAATGCAGTGTGCCCAAAGCCTGCAGGATGCTCCCGGCGGTAAAGTTCCCATAACCGCAGTAGTGTCATCCCTCGTTGCCGTAAGCGTTTGTCGTTGTCCCTAAAGAAGGCGAGCAGTTCCTTGAGCCTGGTATCCGGAACAACCTCCGGTTCCTTGCAGAATAGTTCGTCTAAATCCTTATCGGACAAGCGGCTGAGCTCTTCCCAGGAAGTGGAAAGCGCATCGACTATGTCCAGGTATTTTTTTACCGTATTACGGGATACACCGGTTAATTTGTTTATCTGCAGTTTATTGTGGCCCTGAAATGAAAGTTTTAGTACTTGACGAAGTTTACTCATCTTAATCGGGTTGTTTGGCATTGTAACTGGTATGAACAGCGAGAATAAGCCATTCAACCAGCATCCTAACTAAACCGATGAACGTACCATAAACAACTAAATGAAGTGCTCAGTTTGACGCGGAAAAGTAGTGGTCAATTTGCCCCGGAATTCAGTGGTCAATTTGCTCCGGAAACCAGTGATCAGTTTGGCGCGGAAAAAAGTGCTCAGGTTACGCGGAATTTCCAGTCAGTCACCCACCGGCAAAAAAGTGAACATCCATTTTACCGGGTTCTGCCAGTCCTTTCCCTTGAAACTGCCCACGGGCGCTTTGATCAGGACAGTGTTCCAGCCTTTCTGCAGGAAGATTTTGGTTGGTTCCCGGTATTCATAGCCTTCATCCACCAATGGAATTTCGGCATGTCCCCTTTGCCCGGCTCTTTTCCATTGTGGCGGTGCAATTGATTTCCCGTTTACCCAAACCGCGCTGCCCTTGTTATCCCAGGCACCCGGGGGCGGTGAGTCGGCGGCAGTTGACCGGGAGAGATTATTGAATCCAATCCAGAAATCTTTCTCGCCGGCTTCAACTGAATGGATCCTGGTGGTAAAATACCAGGTGCTGTTTTCTTTTGGTTCATCAATGATGCCTTTAATCAGGGGTGCCCACCAATGACGGAGTATGATCGTGCCGCCTGTTACCTGTTTAACTATGGGCGATTGGCTTTCATTCCATCCGGCCGCTTCGGGTTCAAATGATTTGGACAGGTTGCCGCCATTGTTAAATGGGCCAACCAGTTTCCAGCGAAGATCAGATTGCCTGGAGTAGGGAAAGGATTGGTTCCTGAAATACAGGAATTTGTTTTCCAGTAAGCGGTTTTCAAAGGCGGTGAAGGATTTTTCATCGCCATCGCTGATATTGGCGATCCAGCCTGCCTGTCCGCCACCACGCCAGATTCTTTCGGCAAAGCTCAGGATGCCCGGGTAAACGGCATTCATGCGCATGATATCATTTTCAGTTCCGGCTGCCCTGTCGTGCCACACACAAAGCGTGCCGCCAAGCGCTGAATTATCTCCCTGCTCACGATTTCCAATTTGCCGGTGAAACAGGGTTACCGGAATTTCCAGCGGATCCATATGATTCAGGTAGAGATGCCTCGAGTCTATGTACTGAATATTGGCATTGCCGCTGGCATGTGTATTGTCTTCCATCCACAACTGGCGGATGGTATTCCCGGTAAAATTTCCGCCCGGTTGCCAGCCGACTAGTTTTTTACCAAAGCCCTCTACAAATCTCGTTATCTCCGGTATGAAATTCCTGTTGGTAATCTTCACTTCATCAGCACCAATATGCAGATAGGGTAAATCGTAGGTGGTAATAAATTCCCTCAGGATGTTTTTTACATACACCAGTCCGGAATCAGATTGCATATCCGTTTTCATGGCCCTGGTAAAAGCCGCACTATGCCCGGGCATATCAATCTCCGGCAGGAAAGTAATATGCCTTTTTTTGCAATAGTCTATCAGGTCTTTTAGCTCAGTTTCCGTATAATATTCGCCTTTGTCCCTTAACATATGCTCGGGAGCATTTAATTGCGGATATATCCTGCTGGCCAGTCTCCATGCGATATCTTCCGTGGCGTGGAAGTGAAACAGGTTGAGCTTGTACCTGGCCATGGCATCGATCTGTTGTTTCAGCAGGTCCACCGTCATATAATTCCTTCCCACATCCATCATATATCCCCGCCAGGGAAATGCCGGCCAGTCCCGGATCTCGCAGGCATCCACCATTAGACCGTCACGCATCAGTTGTGCCAGGGTCTGGATGCCATTAAATATCCCATGCGGGGTATTGGCGATGAGTTGGATACTATTCTCCTTAACATCCAGTTGGTAGGCTTCTTCCTTACCTGTTGGTGAGGCAATGTTCCCGAGGTTCAGTTCTATATAACTGGCAGCAGCAACCGAACTGGTTGTCAGTTCAGGGTGCCAGCCGAAACCAGCCAGTATCTTTTGTAACCGGATGGCTTCCTCCATCAATTGTTGGTCGGGTACCAGGATGTATTTACAGTTATGGAGGGAGAAATTTCCCTTCGTCCATTTTATTTCCCGGGGCAGTGGAATGATACCTGGATTTTTCTCCAGTCCATATACATAGGGGAATACCAGGTGTTTCCATAGCAGGTATCCTTCACCGGTGAGGTGCAGTCCGTCATTGGTGTATTTGGTATCTAACTTTCCATCCGGGTTGGTAAAAGATGGATACAGGTCAACAAAACTGAAATCATGCCTGGAGGCTTCCCGGGACAGGCTTTCATTCAGTTCCCTGATCTGCCGGGCTTTGCTGGTATGTCCGCTGAATTTCCCCAGGCTTTCATTCACGGGTAAGAGGCTTTGCACGAAAAGTTTGGTGGCCGGGGATTGCTGTTTGATTTCATTTGCAATCTGCAGGATATTTTTTAGCAGGCTGTCGGTGCTGATGCCTCTTGCCAGGTCATTTACCCCGATCATCAGGAAAACCTTGGATGGTTTTCTTTTTATGACTTCGTCTATGCGGTTGATAACCCCAACAGAAACATCACCGCTGATGCCCCGGTTTTTAAGGGTGGCATCGTTAAACAACTCAGCCCACTCGCTGCCGTCAGTTATACTGTTCCCGATAAATATGACATCGTTTTTTGATTGCGGCAGGTGTTGAAACAGGGTCCAACGCTGGTGGTAATAGGTGGAGAATAAAGAGTCGGGGTAACGGCCCGTTTTTATTTTAAAGGTGGATGCCGGCAGGTTGGCAGCATTTACCAGGTTACCATCGCTGTAGGGTTTCCAGCCATAATAAACATGCTCCGGTTTTTGGGCGGTGACAATCGTTATGCCGCCTTCCGTAATAGTGGCTTCGGCCTCCTGGTTGCCATCCAGTGAAAAACCCCTGAGGGCCTTGCCATCGGATGTCTTTAATCCACCTCCCAGGTGTTCAAATTGGATCCTCAGCCTGCCATTGTTATAGGTTGCGGACAGGGGCAGGGGGCCGGAGGGAATGGTGTGTTGCTGGTAGGTTTGATGCAGGGCCCACCTGGCCAGTCTTTCGCCCACGTCTTTTTTATTGGTGGGATGTACGTCATTCCTGGCCCCGATATCACTGCTCACGGCCATGCCTGAGTGCGGAATGATGGCCAGTGTTTTTCTTTGTTCCTCCCTGAACTGTGGCCATAGCTGTCCCTTGTATTGGATGGTGTCGATGGAGGAAAGCTGAACGAAATAGTAGGGTAGGTTTGGTTGCCGCCATTTTTTACGGTAGTCATCAATCATCAGTTTGGACAGGTCTGCGTATTCCATCACCCTTTCCATTTCCTGTGCATTGCTTTCGCCCTGGTAGTTCAGGATGCCTTTGATGGGCAGAGGAAGCAAAGGTTCTATCGCTGCCGTGTAAACGAAGCCCGGTTTGTAGGCATGGAATTTTCCGTTTTCGTCTGATGGTATCCGTTGTACACTGCCGGTATTTTGTTTTCCCCTTTCCCTGATCCAGGTGGGTAATGCCGGATTGTTAAGCCAGTCGCCCTGCAGTTTTCGGGAAAACTCCCGGCTGTTTTGTAAAGCATCTTTTGCAATAAATGTTTCCAGCGGTGCCCCGCCGATGCCGAGGTTGATCAGCCCGATCGGAACATCCATCTGTTGGTTGATTTGTTTTCCGAAATAATAGGCAACGGCGCTCATGGACTTCATACTGTTGCTGTCGCAGCTTTGCCACTGGCCCCGCAGGAAACTGGCGGGGGGTAAGCGTTGAACGACGGAATCGGTATAGCTGGTACCGTAAATATTTTTTCCTGCATAGGTGGGGTTGTAAAATCGCAGCAGGGGCTGGTGACTGTTGGATTTTTCTTCCCGGAAATGCGCTTCCCTTTCCATGGGCCATTCCATATTGCTTTGCCCGATGCACAGCCAGATATCGCCCACCAGTATGTTCTTCAGGATGATCTTCTCATTGCCCGAGGACAATTGCAGGGTTTGCGGGCGACTATTGGTGCTTGTTGGTTTTAAAGTAATACTCCAGCTTGAATCTGGTTGAACCCTGGCGGACTTCCGCTCTCCGGCAAAGGAAAGGGAAACTGTTTGTCCGGGTATTGCCTTGCCCCAGATGCGGATGGGTTCCTCTCTCTGCAGCACCATATTGCTTGTAAAGATTTTTGCCGGCCGGAGTTGAGCGGTACTGCTCAGCGGCAGCAGGAAGAGGAGCCATAATATGCGGGACATGTTGAATTCTTTTAATCTGTCTGAATGCTGAAGACAGCATTGCCCCGAAATTATTAAGTCTGACTTAATAATCAAATTCAATCTCTGCGCTGCTCCTGAAATGATGCCAGAACCAGCGCCGCAATATCCTTCGTGGTTTGCGTGGGAGAGAGGCAGTCGCAATTGCTCAGTCCGAGTACATAGATGTCTTCCGACGGGATATATACACCCATGGATTTGAATCCGAAAATGCTGCCGCCATGTTCCCTGCTGGGGATGCCGTTGATGTCCCTCAGATGCCAGCCATAGCCATAGGTAAATGTCTCGCCATTGTTTAGTTTGTATTGGCTGAATACTTTTTTGGTGGCGGCTGAGCTTAATAAGAGGTGTTGGTTTAGGGCATTCTGCCATTTCAGCATATCCGTAGCCGTTGACATTAAGGATCCTGATGAAAAGGGGATACTGTAACTGATGGTGGTTTTGTTGACATAGCCGATTTCTTTTTGGTGATAGCCGTAGGCCCTGTTGGGGATGATCTGCCGGTCGCTGGCATAACGCGACTGGTTCATGCCTGCTTTGCTGAAAATATGATGTTGAATATAATCTTCGTAAGATTCTCCCGATACCAGCTCAATAATATAGCCCAGCAACACATAGCCTGAATTATTGTAGTCAAACTTTTCTCCCGGTGCAAAATCAACCGGTTCGTTTTTGAAAAAGTCCACCATCATTTTCGGTGTCATTTCTTTTTGGGCAATATCCCGGAGTGATTGCATTTTGGTAAAATCCCTGATGCCCGATGTATGGGTCAGTAAATGGTGGATGGTTATCCTGTCGCCCGCGGGATAGTCCGGGATGTACCTGCCAATGGGGTCGGTTACTTTTAACCTGCCCTCTTCTTCCAGCATCAGGATGGCGATGGCGGTAAACTGTTTGGTGATGGATCCCAGTTGAAAAACCGCATCCGGGTTGAGTTTGGTGCCCCATTCCAGGTTGGCTTTCCCAAATGCTTTATGGTATATGGGTTTACCTTTTTTAGCTACCATGAATACGCCACCGGGACCGCTGGTATCATTGAATTGGGTGGTAATGATACTGTCTATTTTGTGTGCGAGGTTTTGTGAATAGGCTGATGTGAGGGGGAGGAAGAATGTAAATAGGATAAGGAGGCGGTTGAATTGGTTCAGGTGCTTCATGTGTTGTATTGTTGGTTGAATGTGGTTATTGGTAGTTGCCGGTTTTATAGACGAGGTTTCGGAGATCTGGGTTACAATTCTTTATGATTGCCTGGTGGTTCATTCACCGGCTATTTGCCCGCAGCTTTGCGGAGACGGAGAAATGAAACTGGTTGGGCCATAGAATGATTTGCTGGGGGCAGATGCTCCGGAAATCCTATATTTGCGTAATTAGTTACGTAAAAAACTACTTATATGGATTTTTACAATCAAACCGGCAAGATGGCGATTGGCAGCCGGCTTCGCCAGCTGACAGATAAAATCACAGCAGATGCTGCCGATATTTACAAGCTCTATCAAATCGATTTGCAGCCGAAATGGTTTCCTGTTTTTTATGCGCTGGCACAGGGAAACCTTACCATTACCGGGATTGCCCGGCAAATCGGGCATTCTCATCCTTCGGTTAGTAAGATCGTTGCTGAAATGTCTGATAAGGGCCTGGTCACAGAAAAAAAGGATAAGGAAGACGGTCGCAAAAATATGGTAAGCCTCTCCAGAAAAGGTAAGGTTCTGGCAGAGAAAATCAAAGACCAGTATTCTGATGTTACCAATGCAGTGGAAGCCATATCAAAAGAAGCGCAACATGATCTTTGGAAAGCCATTGAAGAATGGGAATTTCTGCTCAACCGTAAAAGTCTTCTTCAGTATGTAGCGGAACAAAAAAAGCAAAGGGAAAGTAAAAAGGTCAGGATTATTCCGTTTAAGCCGATCTATGCGGAAGCCTTCAAAAAATTAAATGAAGAATGGATTTCGGCTTATTTTAAAATGGAGGATTCCGATTACAAAGCGCTGGACCACCCGAAGGAGTATATTTTGAACAAAGGCGGTGCAATACTGGTGGCTTTATACGAGGATGAACCAGTGGGAGTGTGTGCCCTGATTAAAATGGACGACCCGGAATATGACTATGAACTGGCTAAGATGGCAGTGTCGCCCAAAGTGCAGGGAAAAAGTATAGGTTGGTTGTTGGGGCAGGCAATTATTGAAAAAGCAAAATCGCTGGGTGCGAAAAAGCTGTACCTGGAAAGTAATACGATGCTAAAACCTGCTATCAACCTGTATTATAAATTGGGCTTTAAAAAAGTGGCTGGTCGTGCCACGCCCTACGAACGCTGCAACATCCAGATGGAACTTGAATTATAACAGGTAAACTTTTACTCTTCCATGCGCAGTCCGGGCAAGGGTTTCAAGTGAAGCAATAAAAAAAAGCCCCGAAAATTCGGAGCTTTTTTCCGTGCCCAGGACTGGATTCGAACCAGCACGCCGTTTCCAGCACCACCACCTCAAGGTGGCTTGTCTACCAGTTTCAACACCTGGGCATCGCTTTAAAAGCGGATGCAAATGTAAGGATTTCATTTAATTACCACCAACAGTTTTCTAAACAGTTTTTTGCTGCTGGGGAATCAGGATCCGGAAAGTGGTTCCCTTTCCAGGTTCTGAGTGTTTTACGAAGAGTTGTCCCCCGTGGTATTGCTCAATGATCCTCCTCGAAAGGGATAGTCCGAGTCCCCAGCCCCGCTTCCTGGTGGTAAAACCCGGATCAAAGACTTTGTTGACATTGCCCCCCGGAATTCCCTTCCCCGTATCAGCCACATCAATAATGATGTCTTGTCCCGATTTTCGGATATCTATCGATATGGTTCCCTTCCCCTCCATGGCATCCAGGGCGTTTTTCAACAGGTTTTCAATCACCCAGTCAAATAGGGTGGGCGATAAGGGGACTATCAGTGGCAGCTCTTCGGGTTTGTGAAATTCGAAACGGATTCCCCCCGAAGCTCTCCTTTTGATATAATCAAGCATGGTTTCCACCTGCACCACGAGGTCCGTAGGTTCCACCTGTGGCGTGCTGCCGATCTTACTGAACCGGTCACTTACCAGTTTGAGGCGGTTTACATCCTTTTCCAGTTCATGGGTGATGGCATCCTGCTGGCCCGATTCCTTCAGCATTTCCACCCATCCCTGCAGGGAGGACAGCGGGGTTCCCAACTGGTGTGCCGTTTCCTTTGCCATGCCTGCCCAAAGCTGGTTCTGGGCCGAACGGTGGCGCGTATTCAGCAGCATGAGCAGCAGGATGATCAGGATCCCAACAATCACGAGTTGAATAATGGGATAGTATTGCACTTCCTTCAGCAGCCTGGTGTTTCCGTAATAATATTTGTTGGCAATGTAGGGACTGTCGCTCAGTACCAGGATAAAAGGTTCGTTGGCCCTTTTGAACTCACGCAATCTTTTTTGCAGGAAACCCGGGTCCCCGGCTGCTTTCGCCGAATCAATATTGATAAAACTGACTATGCTGTCCTGTTCATTGGTTTCAATAATGGGAATGGCGGTCTGGTCGTTGCGGATCATGTTCGGAAGCGTGAGGGGCATATCGGGATTGTCGAATATGGCCTTACTGGCGTTTACCCAGAGTTCTACCTTGTCTCTCTCTTCCTGCGCTATTTGCTGCGCCAGGTAACGCGAATAGAAGATGGTCCCGGTTACAATTGTCAGTGCAAGCAGGGCCAGCCAGGTGCGCCAGTTGTAGAAGGAGGGAATCATCCGTCTAATTTAGCCATTCAAATAGTTTGCAAACTGTATTTTTGGCCACTAATTTATTGTCGATCGATTTTGTCAGCACAAGTAGCCATAGTAATCCTTAACTGGAACGGTAAAAAATACCTGGAAAAATTTCTTCCTTCGGTAATGGCATCGGGTTATGCAGATATGGAAGTGGTAGTGGCGGATAACGCGTCCACAGATGATTCTGTGGCCTGGTTACAGGAAGTATATCCTGCTGTGAGGATCATCAGGCTTCCGGTGAATTACGGTTTTGCCAAAGGGTATAATGAAGCATTGAAACAGGTGCAGTCTCAATATTATGTGTTGCTGAATTCTGATGTGGAAGTATGTCCGGGTTGGCTGGATCCTATGATGAAATTGATGGCTGCGGACGATACTATCGGTGCCTGTCAACCGAAAATCAGGATGTATGGAAATAAATCCTGTTTTGAATATGCCGGTGCCAGTGGCGGCTGGCTCGATGCCCTGGGTTATCCGTTTGCCAGGGGACGGGTCTTTGATTATTGTGAAACCGACGAGGGGCAGTATGATGATATCACCCCCGTGTTCTGGGCCAGCGGCGCGGCATTGCTGGTGCGGGCGGAATTATATCACCGCATTGGCGGACTCGATGAATTCTTTTTCGCCCACCAGGAGGAGATTGATTTCTGCTGGCGCCTGCAGTTGGCCGGATATAAAGTAATGGTATGTCCGCCATCTGTTGTGTACCATGTGGGCGGAGGTACGCTGCCAAAGGGTAATGAGTGGAAAGTATTTTTGAATTTCAGGAACAACCTGGTCATGCTCGCGAAAAATCTTCCATGGAGCCAATTGATTTGGAAGATACCTGTTCGCTTTATGCTGGATGCCGTATCTGCCTGGAAGAGCCTTTTGGAAGGGCAGGGGATCTATTTTAAAGCCATCATGGAAGCCCATATCGGTTTTGTCGGGTGGGTATTGATCAGGAGAAAGAAAAGTATTTTTCCCGTCAGCAGAAAAGGAGAATTGCATGGATGGTACCACGGAAGTGTGGTGTGGCAGCATTTTGTAAAAGGAAGAAAACATTTTTCAGAAATAGTAGGCAGTAAAAAATGATTATTATTGCCGAACCTTTATTTTTGCACTGCAATAATTAAAAACTATGGCGCATCACCAAGCACAAGAATTTGATAATCCACTGGAGCAAGATTTTACACATAGCTGGGTAAATTCTTCCACATATTTATTTTATCTGCAGGTATTCTGTATACTGGCTTTCGTGCTTGGCGGATGTTATGGTTTGTACACTGAGCGTTACAAGGGTAAGCCCCGTGTAAATGTGCCTGAGAGCACCATGTACACACCCAAGTACAAATAAAAATTTTCAAGAAAAAATTTGGCAGAAATAAAACAGTTCTTATCTTTGCCATCCCAATTGAAAAACAGCTCTTTAGATACACTGTCGAAGCCTCAGAAACAGCATTGTTTTTATTAAGTTTGGGCAGTTAACCAGCGGAAGTAGCTCATTTGGTAGAGCACGACCTTGCCAAGGTCGGGGTGGCCGGTTCGAGCCCGGTCTTCCGCTCCAATAAAAAGATTCCAGACTTACCGTTTGGAATTTTTTTTTGCGGATATTTGATCTTTCTGTCGATATCCACCCGACGGGTGCCACCCGACGGGTAAACCATCCACCCGGGTGGTGGAACAGGTAGACACGCAGGACTTAAAATCCTGTTCGCCGAAAAAGCGAGTACGGGTTCGATTCCCGTCCCGGGTACTTTTTAAATTTATAATCCCCTTGATGGTTTAAACTGTCAAGGGGATTTTTTTTTAAGGCGTCTGACATTGGGGTTTAAGGCGTCTGACGTTTAGCATTACTGAATACCGTGGATCCCAACGTCAGACGCCTTTCCGTGGATCCCAACGTCAGACGCCTTTACAATGGATAATGTTTTGATAATATTCCTGAACGGGTAAATCCCTGAGATTTGCCGCAATCTTCCTGAGCCCAAATCAAACTCAGAGACCTGGCTGGGAATAATACTGACATACCATGAAAACGATTTTTAGTATCGGGCTTTATCTGGCTCTTCTCGCTTTTAGTTATTCTGTCCAATCGCAATCCCTTAAAGAACTTGAAAAGAAAAGGGTTATGCTGCCCAATGGCTGGAGCATCACACCGGTAGGTAGTCAGATACCTCTGGGGGACCTGCCGCTGAACCTGGTGATCAGCCATAACAAAAAATTCCTGGCAGTTACCAATAATGGCCAGAGTACCCAAACGATCGACCTGGTGGAACTTTCTTCGGGGAAAAGAACAGACAGTATCATTATCGGAAAATCCTTTTACGGACTGGCGTTCAGCAAGGACGACCGTTTTATATATGCGTCCGGTGGAAACGATAACCGGATCAATAAATATGAAATCACCCACAAAAAACTGAAGCTGGTTGATTCATTGGTCATTGGTAAACCCTGGCCGAATAAAATCAGTCCGACCGGTATTGAGTTAGAGGAAACCAAACTCAATAAGTTATTTGTGGTGACTAAGGAAGACAGCAGTCTCTATGTATTTGACCTGACTTCCAAAAAGATACTGAACAAGGTGTCCCTGGGTGCGGAAGCCTATGCCTGCCGCATCTCGAAGGACCTGAAGACCCTTTATATCAGTGCATGGGGAAGAGGAAAAGTATTACTGTATGATATCGCAGCGAAATCCATCAGGGCCGAGATTCCTGTGGGCAGTAATCCTAATGAACTTCACTTAAGCAAAGATGGCAGGTGGCTGTACGTGGCCAATGCCAATGATAACTCGGTGTCGGTGATTTCGGTGACTACTGAAAAAGTGATTGAAACACTTAATGCCGCATTGTATCCCAATTCACCCAGCGGTTCCACCACTAATGGTGTGGCTCTTAGCGAGGACCAGAAAACACTTTACATAGCCAACGCTGATAACAACTGTTTGGCAGTATTTGATGTATCGGTGCCGGGCAGGAGTAAATCAAAAGGCTTTATTCCTGTGGGATGGTTCCCGACCAATGTAAAAGTGTCGGGTAAGAAAATCTATGTCACCAATGGAAAGGGATTGTCTTCATTTGCCAACCCGGAAGGTCCTAATCCAACCAATAAACGCCAGGTAGTGATAGACCACCAGGGAGACAGCCTGAAGCCGAAAAAAGTGCAGTATATCGGTGGCTTGTTCAGGGGAACCCTTAGTATTATTGAAGAACCCAACCCTGTACAACTCGGCGTTTATACCAGCGCGGTATACAGGAACAGTCCATATTCGAAGGAGAGGGAACTGGTAACGGAAGGTGAAGCAGGCAACCCGGTTCCAATGAAGGTGGGTGATAAATCTCCCATCAAATATGTGTTTTATATTATCAAGGAGAACCGAACCTATGACCAGGTGCTGAGTGATATTCCGGGTGGCAACGGTGATACCAGTCTGCTGCTTTTTGGGGAGAAAATTACTCCCAACCAGCATAAGATCGCCAAAGAATTTGTACTGCTGGATAATTTTTATGTGGATGCGGAAGTGAGTGCAGATGGCCACAACTGGAGTATGGGGGCTTATGCGACGGATTACAATGAAAAGACCTGGCCCACCGCCTACGGACAAAGAGGCGGGGGAGGTGAGTCGCTGGGTCTAAGGGCGATTGCGAATAATCGTGATGGTTATATCTGGGATCATTGTGCCCGAAACAATATAACCTACCGGACCTATGGCGAATTTGTGAAACGCGGATTGGAACCAAATCTGCCGGTACTGGAAGGACATGTGGCGCCGTTTATGCCCCATGATGCGCGTTATCGCGACACAATGCGGATCAACCAGTGGAAAAGGGATTTTGATTCCCTGGTAGCAGTGAATGCTTTGCCTCGCCTGTCCACCCTTCGTTTAAGCAATGACCATACAGAAGGTATGCGGCTCGGAAGGCCTACTCCCTACGCACATGTGGCGGACAATGACCTGGCCGTGGGCATGATGGTGGAGCATCTGAGCAAGAGTCCGGTTTGGAAAGAGAGTGCAGTCTTTATATTGGAGGATGATGCGCAGAACGGTCCCGACCATGTGGATGCGCACCGGAGTACCGCTTATGTGATCAGTCCCTATGTAAACCGCAGATCCGTTGATCATACTATGTACACTACTTCGGGAATGTTAAGAACAATGGAGCTGATCCTGGGACTGCCGCCCATGACACAATTTGATGCAGCAGCCACGCCAATGTGGAGATGTTTTACCACCACACCTGACTTTACGCCGTTTAGCAGTCTTCCATCCAATGTTGACCTGAATGAGGTGAACAAGAAAAATGATGACCTGGCCAAAAGAAGTGAGCAGTTTGACTGGACCAAAATTGATGCAGTACCGGACCTGCTTTTCAATGAAATTCTCTGGCAGGGACTGAAAGGCAAGCCGGCGCCAGGCCCTGTACGTGCAGGCTTTTTGAAAGAAACAAAATAGCAGTGGTCAGTTTTTATAAATACAGGCACTGGCCTCTCCATTGTGAGGGGCCAGACTGTTTTTTAGGTACCAGATCGTTTCACATACCTTAAAACAAAATATTCGAATTCTGATGACAGAACAATACAGCAACGAAGAACTTTTTTTTCAATACCTGTTACAATATAAATTCAACGAAAATGATTTAGACTATTCATTAATTGAAAAACACACCGCTGTCTTACAAACCTTGTCTGCTATTGGTAATTCCGGAATTAGTGTATTTGACATCAATAAACGACAGGTTGTCTATTATTCTTCGAATTTCGGGGAACTGTTAGGGTATATTCTATCCGATTATGAGAAAACGGGGCAGCAGTTTTTCTATGAGAAAATCCATCCGGAGGATAAGCTGAAATTGAATATTAATGGGATTTCAATTTTAAAAATATTCAACAATTTTTCCAGTAATGAAAAGGTGAATCATAAGGCGTTGTATGAATATAGAATGTTAAATGCTGAAAACAGGTACGTGCGCCTTATTGAGCAGTACCAGGTTTTGGAATTGGATAAATCAGGTCAGATATGGCTAATGATCGGGTTGGTTGACCTTTCTCCCAATCAGGAAGAGTACAATGGGATTAAAACTCAGTTATTGAATTTCAGAACAGGGAAAATCATCCCAATGGAACTGTCTCCGAAAATACAGTTTGAATTAACGAAAAGAGAACTGGAAATCTTAAAACTTGTAAAAGACGGGTATTTGAGCAAGGAAATTTCCAGCAAATTGTCTATTAGTCTGAATACAGTAAATACGCACCGGCAGCGGTTTTTAGAAAAACTCGGTGCCAATAATTCCTTTGAAGCGATAATGTTTGCTTCAAAATACGGGCTTCTGGATTAAGACTACTGATAAATCAGTATTGTATAAAATTGGGATTTGAGGGTCATTTGCACTTTCAAGCTTAATCTCAATAATCATGGCACGCACAGTTCTGTTTTTATACCTTATCATATTTGCAACCCAATCATTTGCACAACCATTTCAATCAATCCGCGGTACGGTTTTGGATTACGCATCAAATGCGCCACTGCCATTTGCTACGGTAGTAGTACTCGGAACAAATCCTGTGATTGGTGCAATTACAGACAGTTCGGGGAATTTTCAAATTCAAAATATTCCTGTTGGCAGGTATGATTTACAGGTTGAATTTACCGGTTATGAACCTGCAATGATTCGTGAAATAATCGTCGCCTCAGCAAAGCAGAATTTTTTGACTATCCAGCTGAGAGAAAATATTTCTGTGTTAGGAGAAGTAGTTGTAAGGCCTCGCGTAAGCAAGGAACTTCCAATTAATGCTATGGCCACTGTAAGTGCCAGAATGCTGAGTGTGGAGGATGCAAAAAGATATGCTGGTGGTTTTGATGATCCAGCTCGTTTAGCTGCTTCGTTTGCCGGTGTGGCAGGTAATACAGATCAAAATGGAATCATCGTAAGGGGTAATGCTCCAAGGTTTTTGCAATGGAAAATGGAAGGAGTAGAAATCCCAAACCCGAATCATTTCGGAGACTTGAATTCTTTCGGTGGGGGAGCTCTTACCGCGCTAAGCAGCCAGATGCTTTCAAACTCCGATTTCTTTACGGGGGCATTTCCTGCTGAGTACAGTAACGCATTGTCTGGCGTATTTGATATCGGTATGAGAACAGGAAATAATCAAAAACGGGAAAATACCTTTCAGGCAGGCATTATTGGTATTGACGCATCTTCTGAAGGACCTTTTAAGAAAGGAAACCGGGCTTCTTACCTATTTAATTATCGTTATTCCACATTTGCCTTATTGGGGCCACTATTACCCGATGACGCCGATGGAATTAAATACCAGGATCTGTCATTCAAGCTGAATTTTCCAACGAAAAGGGCAGGAATCTTCTCGGTATGGGGTATTGGATTGAGAGACAGGGCAGGCGCAAAGGCTAATATCGATAGTGCTGAATGGCAGTATTCCCGGGATAGTGAAGAGGATGAAATGAAACAGTATATGGGTGCGGCCGGAATCAGTCACAAATATCTTTTCAGCAAAAACACCTATGTGAAAACATCCCTTGCAGGGACAGTAAGCAGTACCGATTGGGCAACCCAAAAGCTAAATCATCAGTTATCCCTGCAGCCGAAGAGTATGATTGAAAATAAAAATTGGAATATTGTTTTATCCTCCTTCATAAACAAAAAATTTAGTGCAAAGCACACCAACAGGACGGGAATATCGCTGACGGGCATGCTGTATGATATCAAGCTCAATAGCACACCGGCATCAGACGGGTTGCTTCGGGAAATAGTTAAGAGCCGGGGGAACAGCACCCTGGTTTCCGGGTATAGCAGTTCCTCATTTAACCTGACCACCAAACTTTTAATGAATATTGGAATTAACAGCCAGTATTTTACATTAAACAACAAGTACACAATTGAACCCAGACTTGGGTTTCGTCAGCAGGTCGGGGGAAACCAATCGATTGGTTTTGCCTATGGATTACACAGCCGGATAGAAAAATTAAACTATTATTTCAATAATTCACTTTTAACAGGGGAAACAGCAGTAAACAAACATCTTGATTTTACAAAAGCGCACCACTTTGTACTTAGCTACGATTGGAAGATTACCGACCTAATTCATTTTAAAATAGAACCGTATTTTCAGAAATTATTTTCCGTACCAGTAATACCAGACAGTTCCTTCTCCTTCATAAATCTTCATAATGATTGGTTTTTTGCTGAGAAGTTGCAAAGTACAGGCGGGGGGAGAAATTATGGTCTGGATATTACAATTGAAAAGTATATTTCCGAAGGATACTATTACCTGTTTACGGCATCAGTATTTAATTCGGAATATAAAGGCGGGGACGGAGTCTGGCGTAACACCAGATTTAATCGTAATTACGTATTTAATATTTTATTTGGTAAGGAATGGAAGGCTGGTAAAAACAAGCAGAACATTTTTAGTTTGAATACCCGTTTTTGCTACCAGGGCGGTAACCGATATTCTCCTGTAAACGAAGCAGCATCTCACCTGGTAAATGACATAGTTTATGATGAAACAAATGCATTCAAAATGCAGGCACAATCTTCCTTAAATGTACATTTTACTGCCAGTTACAAAATAAACAGGAAGGAAAGCTCCCGCGAGATAGCATTCAAAATACTGAATCTTACCGGGCAACCTGATTTTTACGGATACCAATACAATCAAATAGATAACAGAATAAGTAAGGAGCAGTCTATTGTAATCATCCCAAACCTGAGTTACAAAATAGAATTTTAATGGCAACATAAATACCAGAGCCACTTTCGGCTGCTGATTTCACCTGAATAATTATTCATAACTGTACTCCACTTTTCCCATCAACTGCTGTTGTTTGTTATATACCAGTTCCATCCGTTTCAGGCCATTAGGAAGGTATTGGTAATACCATATCTGGTATTCATTGGTGCCTTCCGGGATAACCGTCATTTTTTTCAACTGACCGTTCTCGTTGTATTCGAACATGTAGTCAGGTAAAAGCCTTTGTGCCTTGGCGTTATATCGTACGATATCAGTCAGCCGGTTAGCCTGGTCATAATAATAGAATACGGTTACAGCGGGGAGGTTACGGCGCACAGCTTTCTCTTCCACCACATTCCCGTTTTCATCGAGCACGAAACTGACCCTGGTGGTATCCACATTGTTCCTGATTCGCAGCATTCCGGAAGGTTTGCCTGCAGCATCATAAGACCACTGGTGCGTTTCCGTAGTGGTGACATTGTCAGACGTGCTGCTGGTGCTGATTTGCAACAACCTGCCATCTGCATCGTAGCTGTAACCCGCTTTGCTGCTGGCATTCTGTGCGCTGTCCTTACTGGATGCCAGCTGACCCTTTTCGTTATAGGTTGCCTCGAAAAAGGAATCGCCCATTACGGCCGTACGGGTAATGGTGCTGATGGTTTTTTTCCGGTTGTCAACCCGTTGTTCGCAACTGAAACCGGCTGTTTCGGCAGAATTTCCATCGTAACTACTGAGGGTGATCTTTTTTATATTTTCACGGGTTAGCTGGTTGTAAAGCTGGTTTGTCTGGCTGGTGGTGAGGATATCCTTATAATAGTATTGAGCAAAAAGAACTTGCTGGAAACTGGTCAGGATAAGCGCTAACAGGATTTTTTTCATTCCGGTAATTGGTTTGTACATACGATAATATTGCAAGATACGGGCCGCATATAGTTTTCAATGCTTAAATAATTGTATTTATTTTTAATCAAATTTCAGCAAGTGTCCCATTACCAGGAAAGAACCGAAAAAGACTGCTTAAACTGCGGAACCATTGTCGAAGGCCTGTATTGTCACAAATGCGGACAGGAAAACGTTGTGCCCAAAGAAACTTTCTGGGGGCTTCTGACCCATTTCGTGTATGATATCACCCATTTTGACGGGAAATTCTTCAGTACCGTCAAATACCTTGTCAGCAAGCCCGGGTTCCTGTCGCTTGAATTCATCAAAGGACGCCGCGCCAGTTATCTTCATCCCATCAGGATGTATGTATTTACTTCCGCTTTCTTCTTCGTGATCTTTTTCACCCTTTATAATGCGAAAACACTGGTTCCATCTGAAAAGGAAAAAAATACACAACAGCGGGAAAAGTTGCTGGCAGCCAAAGAAAACCTGCAGGAAAATTTTAGCACCGGATTGGACAGTTCTGAACGGATTGCCAGTTCTAAGGTTATACTGGACCTGGACAGGGAACTTGCCATCCTGGATAAAAAGCGGGGTAGCCTTACGGAAGAGCCAATGATTGAATATGACAGCGCCAAAGCTGAGGGGCTTAATTTTGGTAAAACCAGCCTGAATTATAAATCCGTTTTGGCCTATAAACGGATGCAGTTGGAGTTGCCAAAAGATAAAAGGGACGGCTGGATTAAAAAGGCATTTATGACCCGAATACTCGCTGCCGTAGAAGCGGGTGAAAAACAGGGAGAACGGGCATTTGTGACCGGGTTTATTAACAACCTCATGCACAGTTTTCCCAAAATGCTGTTTGTTTCCCTTCCGCTTTTTGCACTGTTGCTCCATCTGTTGTATGGCCGGAGAAAGGACCTGCTTTATTCGGATCATGCCGTATTCACCATCCACCTGTATTGCGCTACCTTTATTTTACTTCTTTGGATTTTCGGGCTTGAATACCTGTATGATATTTCGGGTTGGTTGATTGTTGAAATAGTGAGACTGGTATCCGTTTTTGGAATTTTTCATTATCTGTATAAAGGTATGCGCAGGTTCTACGGGCAGAGCCGGGGAAAAACGATCGCTAAGTTTCTTTTATTAAATATGCTGTCTTTCTTTATGATGGTACTGCTGCTCACCATTTTTACAATGATCAGTGCCTCGCAGATTTCACCAGACGGCAGTCATTAATGTTAATATTATGCACCAGGAGGCAATCAGTCAGTTCGGGCGGTTATTGGGTATCATGGATGAGTTAAGGGAGAAATGTCCCTGGGATAAAAAACAGACCATCCAATCGCTCCGGCAGCAATCAATTGAGGAATTGTATGAACTCGCTGATGCCATCAGTGAGGAAGACTGGAAGGGGATAAAGGAAGAACTGGGGGACCTCTTTCTACACCTGGTGTTTTACGCGAAAATCGGCCGCGAAGAAAACCAGTTTACGCTGGAAGAGGCGCTGGCGGGTATCTGCGATAAGCTGATCCGCCGGCATCCGCATATTTATGGGGATGTAAAAGCGGGAACAGCGGAAGAGGTAAAAAGAAACTGGGAACAGCTTAAACTCAAAGAAGGTAAAACTTCTGTGCTCAGTGGCCTTCCGGCTTCGCTTCCGGCCACGGTAAAAGCCATGCGCCTGCAGGAGAAGGCTAAACAGGTGGGATTTGAATGGGATCACCGGGAGCAGGTCTGGGATAAGGTGAAAGAGGAAATGCAGGAATTGCAGGACGCAGTTGCCTCCGGGGATGCTGACCATACAGAGGAAGAATTTGGCGACCTGGTGTTTTCGCTGATCAATTATGCACGGTTTTTGCAGGTCGATGCGGAACATGCACTGGAACGAACCAATAAAAAATTCATGCAGCGTTTCATGAAAATGGAGTCCATAGCCACCGCAAGGGGCCTGCAATTACAACACATGAGCCTGGCTGAAATGGACGCCCTCTGGAATGAAATAAAAGCCGAAAAGCCGAAAACTTGATCAAATTCATTATTTATATCTTTAAGCGCAATGCCTATTTCCTGCTGGCAGCGGCATGGTTGTTTACGATTGCGTTTATCATCAATAACTATTTTGCCGGTGCATCCTCTGCACCATATCTCCGAAAGGGCATTGAAGAAAGGCTGCAACGCCTGGAGCAGAAGACCAACCAGTTGGCGAAAGATACCACCCTGCTGAAAGTGCTGGCCGAAGGAAGTTATGGGGAGAAACAGTTGAAGGAACTGTCATCTTCCGATTTTGGTGTTTTCATTTACAAACCGGCCCAGTTTGATAACTGGTCGCTTGCCTTCTGGAGTAACCAGGAAATTGAACCAACTTCTGATATCATTTACTCCCGCGACTCTCACCGGCTGTTCAAGCTGCAGAACGGGCAATATGAAGTTATCAGGAAAATAATACCCCTGGCCAGGGAAAACCTGCTGATGATTGCCCTCCTGCCGGTTCGTAAGGAATATTTTGTCCAGAATAAAAACCTGCAGCAGCAGTTCGTCGGGTTTTCGGCTGCTGAAAACAGTTTGAGCCTGGTGGAAACACCCACTGATTTTCCTGTTCGCTGCCAGAATGGGACCATCCTTTTTTACCTGCAGCCCAAAAGCAGCGAAGTCATTGGGTATGCAAACGAATGGGCACTGGCACTGGATGTGCTGGCCATATTACTGCTGCTGATTGTGGTGCATAATATCGCCAACAGCATTGGGGAGAAATATGGTTTTTTACGCGGGTTGATTTTTTTGTCTGGCACAATTGTTTTACTCAGGGGAGCCAGTTATTTTGTTAAAAGCCTTTTCGCCTGGCGGCAATTTGAATTATTTGATCCTTCAATTTATAGTTCCAGTGCGTTTTTGCCTTCACTGGGTGACCTGTTGATCAATGTATTGCTGTTTTGCTGGATACTGCTCTTCATTTATAAGCGAAGCAGGGCTATCGATCTTTCCCGGTTCAGCACCAGCCTGCTTTGCAGGCCCGTTGTTTCCTTTGGGGCTTTATTGCTGGTGAGCATCAGCTTCTCATTTGCCATAGTGATCAGGAGCCTGATCGCGGACGCCCGCATTTCATTCAATGTCACCAATTTCTTCAGTCTCGATATTTACAGTTTCCTGGGATTCGTGGTGCTGGCCACCCTTGCCCTCAGTTATTTCCTGGCATCCAGTGTGATCATGCGGGCATTAATGCCCCTGCTGAAGAATGAGGCCTATTTTCTGTATGCATTTGTAGCAGCCTTAGGACTTCTGCTGATCAGTTTCACCCATTCCGCCAACCTGGTGGAACTGAATATATTTGTCCTGGTATGGCTGTTGGGCTATATCTGGATGATGCGCCAGCCAATCCTGCAAACCTGGAGTGAACAGTGGTCTGTTTCAGTTCTATTATTATGGATATTCCTGTATTCGGTTTCCATTTCCATGATCATAATCGGGGAAAACAGCCGAATTGAAATGGAGCAACGGAAAAGGACAGCCGAAAAACTATCGACCCAGGCTGACCCCACCAGTGAACGCCTGCTCAGTATTGCCCTTACTTATTTTGACAATGATTTCCTGTATGCGAATTTTGACCGGTTTCGGCTGGCTTCCTCCAACCAATACCTGAAAGACAGCCTGATCAACAAGAATTTCGTTCCTTATCTCAATATCTACGATACCCGTATATATACTTTCGATGAAGCCGAACGGCCCCTGTATAACGATGCCCCGGTGTCCTATGATACACTGGACATCATTTTCAGGATGGAAGGAAAGCCCACCAATGTGGCCGATATGAGGTATTTTGAAAAGGCTTTTGATAAGTATGCCTATATCAGCCGAAAGATGGTGACCGATCATCAGGGAGTGGCAGTTGGGTATGTGTTCATCCTTTCCGAACCAAAAAAGTATAAGAACGATGCCCTTGTGCCGGAACTCTTCCGTACGAGGAAGGATTTTCTTCCCGATGAATATTCACCGATATACAGCTATGCGATCTATAATAACAGGGAACTGATCGATTATTACAACGATTATGCATTCCCTACCAGGCTGAGCAATGCACAGGTTCCGAAAAACAATTTCACCTACAGGAAAAAAGCTGATTATGATGAATTGTGGTACCGTGATAACAATAAGGTGGTGGTGATCGCCAGGCTGAATAATCTGTGGCTCGAATCCATCACCCTGGTGGCTTATCTCTTCAGTACCTTCCTGTTGCTGCTGGCGATATTCAGGCTGATTACACTAATGGTAAGGTCGAGGCTGAGGTTATCCTATATCCGCAAGGAAATGCAACTGAACCTGCGAACCCAGGTGCACGGTACGATCATATTCATCAGCCTGTTTTCTTTCCTGGTGATAGGGGCGGCAACCATTTTCTTCTTTATCAACCGGTATAATAAGAACAAGCAGGACCAGTTGAGCAAGGCCATCCAGATCATGACCAATGATGTGCAGAACAAGATGGACAGCCGGACCTTCTTTGATTACATGCTGCGCCTGTATGACAGTGGTTATAATGAATACCTCGAAAACCTGGTGCAGGAAGTGTCAGAGATCCATGGTACCGATATTAATATTTATGATACCAAGGGTGAACTGCGCCTGTCTTCCAATCCGTTTATCTACGAAAAGGGCATTTTGAGTGTGCGGATGAATCCTGAGGCCTATTTCCGGATTCACCGGCAGCGGCTGGTGCAATACACCACTGAAGAACAGATGGGGGAGATAAGTTACCAGAGCATCTATTCCCCTGTGCGTGATGATGAAGGCAACGCCTATGCCTACCTGAATATGCCTTCTTTTGATTCACAGGTGGAGCTTAAAAAGGAAATCTCCAATTTCCTGGTGACCATCATCAACCTGAATTCTTTTATTTTCCTGATCGCCGGGGTGATTGCATTGTTCATCACCAACAGGATTACTTCATCGTTTTCCCTGATCAGCGAGAAGATGAGGGCGGTGAGCCTCGGGCAGCACAACGACGCCATAGAGTGGCATCGGGAGGATGAGATAGGGGAGCTGGTGAAGGAGTACAATAAAATGGTATTGAAACTGGAAGAAAGTGCCGTGGCGCTGGCTAAAAGCGAGCGCGAAGGGGCATGGCGTGAAATGGCACGCCAGGTTGCCCATGAGATCAAGAATCCACTGACGCCGATGAAGCTCAGCATCCAGTACTTGCAGAAAGTCATCGACAACAATAACGGGGATGTGAAACAGCTAACCAGCAATGTTGCCCGTACGCTGGTTGAGCAGATCGATCACCTTTCGCATATTGCATCTGAGTTTTCGCAATTCGCCAATATCAGCAATGCGCACAATGAGGTGTTTGATCTTCATGAAATATTGCATTCACTGTCGTTGTTATATGTCTCCAGCGAACAAGTTCAATTTTCCTGGAAACCGGTTGCGGGAAAAGTGATGGTGAACGCGGACAGGACACAATTGAATCGCCTTTTCACCAACCTGTTGCAGAATGCAGTTGAAGCGATGGGGGAAAAGGAAGAGAAAGTAGTTGAAGTAAATGAGGCTTTCGGAGACGATCATGTAATCATCAGCGTGCACGATAACGGTCAGGGAATCCCGCCTGAAATCCGGTCCAGCATTTTTATCCCGAATTTTACCACCAAGACATCCGGAACAGGCCTGGGACTGGCCATGAGCAAGGGAATTGTGGAACAGGCAAGGGGGCGAATCTGGTTTGAAACGAATGAAAATACGGGCACTACTTTTTTTGTCGAGTTACCCTTAACCAGTCTTCCAGTTGCGTCAAGGTGAAACTGCTGAGGTTAGTCATGGCCGTTAGTCCGCCTTTCCTGGCGCTGATGACGCCATACCTGATATCTTCATAGCCTTCTACCTGGTGGGCATCGGGGTTTATTGACAGGAGACATCCTTTTTCCATGGCATAGGGAATCCAGCTCCAGTCGATATCAAGTCGCCTGGGGTGGGCATTGATCTCAATAGCCACATTGTGTTCAGCGCAGGCATCGATGATCCGGCGATGGTCAACCGGGTAACCGGGCCTGCTCAGCAGCAGGCGGCCGGTCATGTGACCAAGGATGCTGGTGGCCGGGTGTTTGATGGCAGTGAGCAGGCGCTGCATCGCTTTTTCTTCCGTCATTTTCAGGTTACTGTGAACAGAAGCAATGACCAGGTCGAAGCTGCTGAGGACATCATCGGCATAATCGAGGCTGCCATCGCTGAGGATATCACACTCAATACTTTTGAATATCCTGAAAGGAGCAAGTTTGCTGTTCAATTCATCTATGTAAAGGTGTTGTTCACGGATACGCTCAACCGAAAGTCCGTTTGCGTAAAAGGCAGACCTGCTGTGGTCGCTGATCACCAGGTATTCATAACCTTTTTCGATACAGGCTTTTGCCATGACTTCAATAGTATGGAGACCATCGCTCCAGTTACTGTGCGAGTGGATTACGCCCCTGATATCGGAAAGATTGATTTCCGGTGCCAGTTGGGACTTCAGCGCCTGCTGCACCGTTTCAGGCAATTCGCGCCGGTAGACTGGAATCGGATGAAGGTTATAAGTCGTGAAAATCTCCTCCTCTGTAGCAAAATTCCTGTCGGTGTCAAAGCCTGTAGTTTCTTTGAAAGCCTGCAGGAAAACATCCGAACAGCTCGCGGCAAAGTTCCTGGCGATGAATCTGTCTGCACCTGAATGGTACACCACCAGTTTGGCACCGTCACTCGCTATTGCGGTAATGGTATCTTCTTCCCGGCTGGTTTCAAAGTTTTGTGACTGCAGGAAAGACGCCAGTTCACCGGCCGGAATGGTGGACATCATTTCAATGCGGGTGATGGTAACCGATTGACGACGGATCTCGCCACTCAGTTCCACCTGCTGTGTTGGGAAAGCATCGCGTATAATTTTAAGTGCCTGGGCTGCATAGGTTTCTATTTCGGCATATAAGAAATGTCCCTTGTTCTGGTTGAAGAACTGGATGGATTGCTTCACGCTTTCCTGTGTTTTCTCGCCAAAGCCCTTGTACATCAGCAACCTGTTTTCATTGCAGGCGTAGAGCAGTTCGCCGAGTGACTCAATGCCCATTTCCTTCCAGATGGTGGCGATCTTTTTTGGCCCCAGCCCCTTGATCTGCATCATCTCTAAAATTCCCGGTGGTGTTTTAAGGATTAGGTCTTCCAGTGCCTGCAGTTTTCCTGTACTGAGCAGCTCAATGATTTTTTTTGCTGTGCTGTCGCCGATACCCTTCAGGCCTGCAATCTTATCGGTGGAAATATCCGTCAGTTGTGCCGGCAGTTTTTCAATATTGAAAGCTGCAGCGGCATAGGATTTTGATTTGAACGGGTTGTCGCCATGAATATCCATCAGTTTGGCGAGCAGTGAAAATTGGTCGGCGATAGCATAGTTATCCATGGGGCAAATTTAGCCGCTAGAATTCAGAATGTGGAAGGAGGGTGTCGTATAAGTTTTGTGCCCAGCCCATTAAAATGAAAAAGGTCCCGGTAAACCGGGACCTTTCGTATCATTTTTACTAAATGATTAAGCTTTCTTTGGAGCGGCCTTTTTAGCAGCAGCTTTCTTAGGAGCAGCTTTCTTAGCGGCGGCTTTTTTAGGAGCAGCTTTCTTAACAGCGGCTTTCTTTGGAGCGGCCTTCTTTACAGCAGCTTTTTTAGGAGCAGCTTTCTTAGCGGCTTTTTTAGGAGCAGCCTTCTTAGCGGCGGCTTTCTTTGGGGCAGCAGCTTTTTTAGGAGCAGCTTTTTTTGCAGCTTTTTTAGGAGCAGCTTTTTTTGCAGTTGCCATTTTTTTAGAATTTAATGATTAGTAATTGGGTTACCAGAGGTAAAAATATAAACTAATCTTTAACTGCAAAATTTTTTTTTGCTGTTTAATCGGAATTGATTAAGCGCTTACTTCTACCGGGGATACAGAAACGATGGTTTTGTTTTCCCTGGTTTTGCGGAATTCTACCACACCATCAGCAGTTGCGAAGATGGTGAAATCCCTTCCTACACTTACGTTCTTGCCAGGATGGTATTGGGTACCACGCTGACGAATGATGATGTTGCCGGCGATAGCAGGTTGTCCACCGTAGATTTTTACACCCAGGCGCTTGCTTTGTGAGTCGCGACCGTTCTTAACACTACCTTCACCTTTTTTGTGTGCCATGACGTATGATTTTTAAATGGTAATCTGAATTACCAGGTTATGCGATTTCGTTGATCTTGATTTTGGTAAAGTGGGTCCTGTGACCTATTTTCTTACGGAAACCTTTCCTTCTTTTCATTTTGAAAGCGATCACTTTGTCACCCTGCAGGTGATCAACGATCTCAGCTTTTACTACTGCCTTCACATCGGCGCCTGCGGTGAGGCTGCCATTGTTGTCTAACAGCAATACTTCTGCGAATTCTACCTTGTCGCCGGCGTTACCAGATAATTGGGGAACGTACAATGTTTGGTCTTTAGAAACCTTGAATTGCTGACCGGCTATTTTAACAACTGCTAACATAACTTACCAAAATTAGGAGTGCAAAGGTAAGGGTAATTTCCTTACCTCCAAACAGATTTTCAGAAATATTTACCTCAAATTTAAGACGATTCCTGCAAACTAGCCCCTAAATTTGCCGGCATTCATTCCCTACAGCACCATGAAATTCAAGTCTTTTCTTGCCAAGCCCTTTGCCTCCTATGTGTACAAGCAGGTAAAGCGGTCCATGCAAACGGCCGTGAACGACCAGGATGCCATCTTCCGTGAGCTACTGAAAGTGGGGGCGGCTACTCAGTTTGGCAAGGATCACCACTTTGGCGAAATCTCCGGCCCGGAAGAATTTCGCCAGGCAGTACCCGTTCGCGACTACGAGCTCCTTAAGCCATATATTGAGTTGGTGAAGGAAGGAAAGCACAACGTGCTCTGGAAAGGGAAGCCTATCTATTTTGCCAAGACCTCCGGTACCACCAGCGGGGTCAAGTACATACCGATTTCCAAGGAGTCCATTCCCAATCACATCAATTCGGCGCGTAACGCCTTATTATGCTATATGGCCGAAAGCGGAAATGCTGCCTTCGCCAACGGTAATATGATTTTCCTGTCTGGTTCACCTGAACTGGAAAGGATTGCCGGCATCCCGACAGGTCGGCTCAGTGGCATCGTAAACCACCATGTACCCAGTTACCTGCGCAAAAACCAGTTACCATCTTACGAAACCAATTGCATCGAAGACTGGGAAACCAAGCTCGATAAAATTGTGGATGAAACGATTAACCGCAACATGACACTTATCAGCGGTATCCCACCCTGGGTGCAGATGTATTTTGACCGCCTGATGGAACGCAGTGGAAAGAAAGTCGGCGAGCTGTTTCCCGATTTCTCGATCCTGGTGCATGGGGGAGTGAATTTTGAGCCCTACAAGGCAAAGCTATTTGAAAGCATCGGTCGCCCCCTGGCCGCCATTGAGACCTTCCCGGCCTCCGAAGGTTTTTTCGCTTTCCAGGACAGCCAGCATGCAGAGGGATTGTTGCTCAATACCAACAGCGGCATCTGGTTTGAATTTATCCCTGTGGGTGAGGTTTTTTCTGAAAACCCCACCAGGCTGGGCTTGCGTGATGTAAAAATTGGCGAGAACTACGCCATGATCATTACCAGCAATGCGGGATTGTGGAGCTATAACCTGGGGGATACCATCAGGTTTGTATCTACTGACCCATACAGGATTGTTGTGTCCGGAAGGATCAAGCATTTTATTTCAGCATTCGGCGAACATGTGATAGGGGAAGAAGTGGAATACAGCCTGATGAAAGCAGCCACAGAAACAGGCGTACACATCACCGAGTTTACCGTTGCGCCGGTGATCTCACAGGACAGGGGGAAATCATATCACGAATGGCTGATCGAGTTTGAAAACTTGCCGGAGGATATGAACGCTTTTTCCATTAAGGTGAATGAAAACCTCCGTAAGAAGAATATCTATTATGATGACCTGATCAGGGGTAATATTCTTTTACCGCTGAAGATCACTTCCGTCAGGAAAAACGGTTTTATTGACTATATGAAAAGCATTGGCAAACTGGGTGGACAGAACAAGGTACCCCGGCTCAGCAATGACCGGAAACTGGCAGAAGCCCTCGGCCCATGGCTGGAAAACTAACGTTCGTTTGAATAATATTCAGGAAAAGAGCCCGGTTGCCATATAATAATTGGCAACCGGGCTCTTTCATTGAGGAATTACCATGATTTTAAAAGAATTTTTGGGACAATTAATTCAAAAACGTATAATTTTGGCTCGCATTTTAAAACAAGGCATTTTATCTGTCAGAAGAGATGAAATCATTCCAACCACATACCGCCTTTTGTTTTCTACCGCGACCACGACGTGGTTGCTGATAGGACGAGCCCTTTGCACCGGCCCCTATCAGTGAAAAAAGCCCAATCGGATTTTACTTTACACTGTTCGTGTACGCTAAAAAAATTACTGATCCTTAATTTATTGTAAGTGGAAACACCATCCATTATTGTCAGGGTAGCCACTCCCGATGATATTCATTATGCTACTACCATCACGGATGAGATGGAGTCATCAGCAAAGGCACGTGGAACCGGTATCGCCAAACGATCACCGGAATACATCGAGCTGAAAATGCGTGAAGGGAAAGCTGTCATCGCACTTACTGCAGATGGTACCTGGGTTGGCTTCTGTTATATCGAAACCTGGAGCCATGGAGAGTATGTGGCCAATTCGGGACTCATTGTTTCCCCTTCTTTCAGGAAAAGCGGCGTAGCCAAACGGATCAAGGAACGCATTTTCGAATTGTCGAGAAAGCTCTATCCGGAAGCAAAAATCTTTGGTCTTACCACCGGACTGGCCGTGATGAAAATTAATTCCGATTTGGGCTATGAACCGGTAACTTACTCTGAGTTGACACAGGACGAGGCATTCTGGGCAGGTTGTAAAAGTTGTGTGAATTATGATATCCTGATGAGCAAGGATCGTAAGAACTGCCTCTGTACCGCCATGCTGTATGATCCTAAGGATCATTATAAGCCGGAAGAAACCGCAGAGGACTTCAAACAGCATTCAAAAGCTTATGAGCGGCTGATGCGTTTCAAACAATCAAGGTTCATCCAGGCGTTCAGGAAAAAGTCTTCCGGGGTTGCCGGCGGTGGCGGCGACGCAACCAAAAAGAGGATGTTCTCGATCTTTAATTTCTTTTATAATCTTTAACCAACATATAAATCGATGAAGTCTCAGAAAGTTGTTTTAGGATTCAGCGGTGGATTGGATACCACCTTCTGCGTAAAATATCTCTACGAAGACCTGGGATATGAAGTGCATTCCATTATTGTAAATACCGGTGGTTTCAGTGAGGAAGAGTTGAAGAAGATTGAAGCCCATGCGTATAAGCTTGGCGTGAAAACCCATACCACTGTAAACGCCGTAAAAGATTACTACGATAATATCATCAAATACCTCGTATTTGGCAATGTGCTGAAAAACGCGACCTATCCTTTAAGTGTAAGCGCAGAACGGCTGAGCCAGGCCATTCATATCGCAGAACATGTGAAGAAGGTCGGCGCCGATGCGGTAGCGCACGGCAGTACAGGGGCCGGTAATGACCAGGTTCGTTTCGATATGGTCTTCCATGTGATGATACCCGATGTAACAATTCTCACCCCCATCCGCGACCTGCAACTGAGCCGCGAGGCTGAGATCATCTACCTGAAGGAGCGTGACGTGGAGATGAACTATGAAAAAGCACAGTACTCTATCAATAAGGGGCTCTGGGGAACCAGCGTGGGAGGGAAGGAAACGCTTTCCTCAAAAGGGATGCTTCCCGAAGAAGCATGGCCTACCCAGGTGACCAAAAAACAGGCGGAGGAAGTTAAGCTTCATTTCGAAAAAGGCCAGCTAACGGCAATAAATGACCGCAGTTTTGATCATCCGGTGGAAGCCATCCAGTACCTGCAAACCATTGCCGGTCCGTTTGGAATCGGCCGTGATATTCATGTGGGTGATACCATTATCGGCATCAAGGGCCGGGTTGGGTTTGAAGCCGCCGCACCGATGGTGATCCTGAAAAGTCATCATGCCCTCGAAAAGCATGTGCTCACCAAGTGGCAGTTGAGCTGGAAAGACCAGTTGGCGCAGTTTTACGGAAACTGGCTGCATGAAGGCCAGATTCTTGACCCCGTAATGCGTGATATTGAAGCCTTCCTGGAAAACTCACAACAGCATGTTACCGGTGACGTATTTGTGCAGTTAATGCCCTACCGTTTCCAGGTCATCGGTGTAGAATCCGGATTTGACCTCATGTCTTCAAAATTTGGCCGTTATGGCGAAATGAACAGTGGCTGGACCGGGCAGGATGTGCGTGGCTTCAGCAAGATTTTCGGTAACCAGACTGCGATATGGACTATGGTGAACAAGGAAAACCAGAAATAATTATGATTCGTATTGGTATCATAGGTGGTGCCGGCTATACCGGTGGTGAACTGATCAGGTTGCTGGTCAATCATCCGCATGTGGAGGTCGTTTACGTGAACAGCAAAAGCAGTGCAGGCAAGCCTCTTCATGCAGTGCACCAGGACCTGCTGGGTGAAACGGAAATTTGTTTTTCCGGTGAGTTGCGGGATGATATCGACCTGATGTTCCTTTGCACGGGCCATGGCGAGGCAAGGAAATTCCTGGAAGCCAATCCTCCTGCTTCACATGTCAAAGTGATCGACCTGTCAAACGATTTCAGGATATCGGATAAATCATCCCTGGGCAACCTGCAATTTGTGTATGGCCTGCCGGAACTGAACCGTGAGTTGATCCGTACTGCAAGTGCAGTGGCCAACCCCGGTTGTTTTGCCACCGCCATCCAGGTTGGACTATTGCCGTTGGCAAATGCCGGACTGCTGGATGAGGTTTATACCACCGGCATTACAGGATCTACCGGTGCCGGTCAATCGCTTTCAGCCACTTCCCACTTCAGTTGGAGGGCCAATAATATCCAGGCGTATAAAACACTAACCCACCAGCACCTGGGCGAAATCGGGCAGTCGCTCCTGCAATTGCAACCCGATAGTGATATCGACCTGAGCTTTGTGCCCTGGCGCGGTGATTTTACCAGGGGTATATTTATCAGTTCTACCCTGCACCTCGATTTGCCCGGGGATGAACTGGCGGATCTGTACAAGGAGTATTACCGGGACCATCCCTTCACTTTTGTGAGTGAAAATCCGATCTTTTTAAAACAGGTGGTCAATACCAATAAAGCCATTGTGCAACTGGAAAAAGTTGGTTCGAAACTCGTAGTGCATTCTGCCATTGACAATTTACTTAAAGGCGCCAGCGGACAGGCTGTACAGAATATGAACCTGATGTTTGGACTGCCGGAAGATGCAGGGCTGAGGCTGAAGGCGGCGGGGTTTTAGGGGGGAGGGGTGAATGGGTCAATGGGTGAATGGGTGAATGAGTGAATGGGTCAATGGGTCAATGGGTGAATGGGTGAGGTTTAACTATAAACTAAAAACTACAAACTGTTACATGAAACTCTTCGATGTATATCCTTTAAACAACATCACGATCGTGCGTGCAAGCGGATCTTCGGTGTGGGATGATGCGGGTAACGAATACCTCGACATGTATGGCGGGCACGCGGTGATTTCCATCGGTCACACCCATCCGTACTGGGTGAAGCGCATTGAAGACCAACTGGAGCAGATCGCGTTTTATTCCAATTCGGTAATGATCCCGCAGCAGCAGGAACTGGCTGAAAAGCTGGGCCGATTGTCGGGAAAGGAAAACTACCAGTTGTTCCTCTGTAATTCCGGTGCAGAAGCCAATGAGAATGCCCTGAAGCTGGCCTCCTTCCATACCGGCAGGAAGAAAATTGTAGCCTTCAGGAAATCTTTCCATGGTCGTACTTCCCTGGCGGTTGCGGCTACTGATAATCCGGCTATAGTGGCGCCGGTAAACCAGACAAACAATATCATCTTCCTTCCATTTAATGATGTGAGTGCCTTGCAGGCCTGTTTTAAAGCCCAGGGTGAGGAGATAGCGGCGGTGATCGTGGAAGGAATCCAGGGAGTGGGTGGTATCAATGTGGCAACGGATGAATTCCTTCGTGCCATCCGCAGTAATTGCGACCAGTACGGTGCCGTTTATATTGCCGACTCTGTACAGTGTGGCTATGGACGAACCGGATTGTTTTATTCGCATGATCATGCTGGAGTGAACGCCGATATTTATTCGATGGCAAAAGGAATGGGCAACGGGTTTCCGATAGGTGGTATTTCGATCGCCCCACATTTACATCCGAAGCATGGCATGCTGGGAACCACTTTCGGCGGTAATCACCTGGCCTGCGCCGCAGCCCTGGCAGTGGTGGAAGTGATGGAGGAGGAGAACCTGATGGAACATGCTGCAGCGCTCGGTAAATATATAATGGAGGCACTTAAAACAATGCCGGTAATACAGAATGTAAGGGGAGTTGGACTGATGATCGGCTTTGATGTTCCCGAATCGCATAAGGATCTGCGTAAGAACCTCCTGTCGAAGCATCGCATCTTTACCGGTGAGGCAAAACCGAACGTAATCAGGCTGCTGCCTTCACTGGCATTAGGCAGGAAAGAAGCTGACCGGTTCCTTTCGGCACTGCGCCAGGAACTTTTAGGCTAAATACCAGCATTCATTCACCATTCACTCATTCACCATTCAACAATTCTCTGTTTTCCCATGAAACATTTCACCTCCGTTCACGACGTATCCGACATCAAGGCCCTGGTGAAGCAGGCGCTGGAATACAAGGCTGATCCATATAAGGATCAACGCCTGGGATCCCGTAAAAGGATCGGCATGCTGTTCCTGAACCCCAGTATGCGTACGAGGCTGAGCACACAGGTGGCTGCCCAGCAATTGGGTATGGATGCAGTTGTCTTCAATGTGGGAAGTGAAGGCTGGTCACTTGAATTTGAGGAAGGTGCCATCATGAACGGCACAACCGTGGAGCACGTGAAAGATGCGGCGCCTATCATGGGAAAATATTTTGATATCCTTTGCATCCGGACTTTCCCATCACTCAAAGACCGGGATGCAGATTATAGTGAATTTTATATCAACCAGTTCATCAAATACGCAGGTATTCCTATCGTCAGTCTCGAGAGTGCTACCCTGCATCCCTTGCAGAGTCTTACCGATATAGTGACCATAACAGAAGCGATCTCCGGACCGGGCTTTCAACCAAAAACAGTGAACCGCAAACCGAAAGTGGTCCTTACCTGGGCCCCGCACGTAAAACCCCTTCCCCAATGTGTGGCCAACAGTTTCGCGCAATGGGTGAATACCTGGGGAGAAGCAGAATTTGTGATCACACATCCCGCAGGTTATGAACTGGATGAACAGTTTACAAAAGGTGCAACCATCATGCATGACCAGAATGCGGCCTTGAAGGACGCGGACTTCGTATATGTTAAAAACTGGAGTGAATTCAGGGATTACGGTATGATATCCTGCACTGATACCTCCTGGATGCTGACCAATGAAAAACTTGCGCTGACCAACCAGGCCAAAGTGATGCACTGCCTGCCCGTGCGGCGCAATGTGGAATTGAGCGATGAGGTACTCGACGGGCCGAACAGCCTGGTGACCACACAGGCGGGTAACAGGGTGTGGGCAGCGCAGGCGGTTCTGGCAGAATTGGTGAGATAAAATCCATCAAACAACAAATAGTTTTACTTGAACAATCTATTCGTCATAAAAATTGGTGGTAATGTCATAGACAATCCGGCAGCATTGGAAAACTTTCTCGCCGATTTTGCTGCTATCCGGGCGCCAAAGATTCTGGTGCATGGAGGGGGAAAGATTGCTACAAGACTGGGGGATAAACTGGGCATTGAATCGAAATACATCGATGGAAGAAGGATCACCGATGATGAAACCATTGACCTGGTGACCATGGTCTACGGGGGACTGGTCAACAAGAAAATCGTAGCACAATTGCAATCGCTTGGCTGTAATGCGATGGGCGTTACCGGTGCAGACGGCAACCTGGTTCCGGCAATAAAACGTCCCGTGGAGGAAATCGATTACGGCTGGGTGGGAGATGTGGCCGCGGAAAGTCTTCCCGCCAGCCGCTGGCAGTTATTGCTGGACAATGGCATCGTTCCTGTGCTGGCCCCATTAACGCATGACAACGCGGGACATATTCTGAATACCAATGCTGATACCATGGCTTCCTCCATTGCGGTGGCATTGTCGGCTGTTTATTCCACCAGGCTGATATATTGTTTTGAAAAAAAAGGGGTGCTTGAGTTTGTGGAAGATGAACATTCGGTTATACATACCATTACAAAAGCATCTTATGCCCGGTTGAAAGCCGAACAGAAATTGTTTGCAGGCATCCTGCCCAAGCTTGATAATGCCTTCGCAGCGATAGATGCGGGTGTGAAGGAAGTCCTGATCGGGCATGCAGATGACCTGCTGCAGAATACCACAGAAACCACCACCGGAACCCTGATTACTGCATGAAGCAAGTTCAACTATATGAAGATGCCATTGCTTTATTGCAATCATTAATTGCCACCCCTTCCTTCAGTAAGGAGGAAGATAAAACTGCGGAATTGATCGGCCGGTTTTTGCAGGACCGTAAAGTTGATGTCCATCGCTCGGGAAATAATATCTGGGCGCTGAACAAATCCTTTGATCCGGCCAAACCTACATTGCTGCTGAATTCCCACCATGATACCGTAAAGCCGAATCCGCAATACACCAGGGATCCTTTCCTGCCAATGGTGGAAGATGGAAAATTATATGGGCTGGGTAGCAATGATGCGGGTGGACCATTGGTTTCGCTGATCGCTGCCTTCCTGCATTTTTATGCGCAGGCTGACTCGCCCTGGAATATTGTACTTGCGGCAACTGCGGAAGAAGAAATCTCCGGATTGAATGGGATTGAGGCTTTGCTGAAAGCACCGGAGTTCCTGGGTGCAACCGCACAGGGTGGGCACCCCTACCCGAATTGGTCAGCCATCGTTGGTGAACCAACACAGATGCAAATGGCGGTGGCAGAGAAAGGCTTGCTGGTACTGGATTGTACCGCGCACGGAAAATCGGGTCATGCGGCCAGGGAGGAAGGCATCAATGCCATTTATAAGGCAATGGACGATATCAACTGGTTCCGGTACTTTCGTTTTCCAAAGGAATCAGCCACACTGGGCCCGGTGAAAATGAATGTCACGGTCATTCAAACCGAGAACAAGGCCCATAATGTGGTTCCGGCGACCTGTCTGTTTACTGTGGACATCAGGGTGACAGATGCGTATACACATGAGGAAGTGCTGGACATAGTGAAACAATATGTCAGCGCTGAAGTGAAGCCGCGCAGTATGCGGATGCGTGCAAGCGGCATATCGATGGAACACCCGCTGGTGGCGGCCGGACTCTCCATGGACAAATCCTGTTATGGATCACCCACCTGTTCCGATAAGGCGCTCATGCCTTTCCAGGCATTGAAAATCGGTCCGGGCGACAGTGCCCGCAGCCATACCGCCGACGAATTCATTTACCTTAGCGAAATTGAAAACGGAATATCAGAATACATTGAACTGATAAGTAGAACGATAAAAACCAGGCCTGAAATTCACCCATTCACCCATTGACCATTCACCATTCACCATTCACTACATGAAACTCTGGCAAAAAAATATAACGTCTTTAAAAGAAGTAGAGAGATTTACGGTTGGACGTGACCGTGAGTTCGATACCATGATGGCCAAACAGGATGTGCTGGGAAATATGGCCCATGCGATTATGTTGTCAGAAATCGGCCTGCTGACAAAAGAAGAAGCTGCTGAACTGCTTGCCGAACTGAAAAAGATCTATGCCCGTGCAGTGGCTGGTGAGTTTGTGATTGAAGAAGGAGTGGAAGATGTACACTCCCAGGTGGAATTTCTCCTTACCGAAGCCCTTGGTGATACCGGCAAAAAGATCCATAGTGCCCGCAGCCGGAACGACCAGGTGCTGGTGGACCTGAAACTGTTCCTGCGCGATGAGCTGCAGCAACTGGCGGAAGCCATCAAGCCATTTTTTCAATTGCTGCAGTCGCAGAGCGAAGTGTATAAGGACCACCTGCTGCCCGGGTATACCCATCTCCAATTGGCCATGCCATCCTCCTTCGGGCTTTGGTTCGGCGCCTATGCGGAAAGTCTGGTGGATGATATGGTAACTCTCCAGGCTGCCTATAAAGTAGTCAATAAAAATCCGCTTGGGTCTGCCGCAGGTTATGGATCATCTTTCCCGATCAATCGTACCCGTACTAAGAAGCTGCTTGGATTTTCCGACCTGAACTATAATGTGGTATATGCCCAGATGGGCAGGGGGAAGGCTGAACGCATTGTAGCCATGGCGCTAGCCAATATTGCTGACACACTGGCCAAATTATCAATGGATGCCTGCCTTTTCCTGAACCAGAATTTTGGATTCATCAGCTTCCCGCCGGAACTGACAACTGGTAGCAGCATCATGCCGCATAAGAAAAACCCGGATGTGTTTGAGCTCATCCGTTCTCATTGCAATCGCCTGAAAGCCCTGCCCAATGAGATCATGATGATGACCACCAACCTGCCATCGGGTTATCACCGCGATCTCCAGTTGTTGAAGGAGCACCTGTTCCCTGCCTTTGGTACGCTGAAGGATTGCATCAATATGGCTGCGCTGATGCTGCAGCATATTGAAGTAAAAAAGAATATCCTGGCCGACGAAAAATACCGTTACCTGTTCAGTGTGGAAGAGGTGAACAAACTGGTTTTGCAGGGAATGCCTTTCCGGGACGCCTATAAAACGGTTGGTTTATCCATAGAGGAAGGTAGTTATACATATGAAACTAAGGTTCAGCACACCCATGAAGGAAGCATCGGAAACCTCTGTAATGACGCGGTTGCTGATGCAATGAATGAGGTGCTGGAAGGCTTTAATTTTCACCAAACAAATAAAGCATTGGAGCAATTATTGCGTTAATTTGCCGTTTTCTGACCTGTCCAACCGCTGGTACAGGCGGTCTACTAATCAAGATAAGATGCAGAAACGTATAGCAATATTTGGATCCACCGGTTCAATCGGAACCCAGGCGTTGGAAGTAATTGCGGCAAACCCGACCTTGTTTTCGGCTGAAGTACTCACTGCCCAGCAGAACGATGAATTATTGGTGCAGCAGGCAAGGCAGTTCAATCCGAATATTGTAGTGATTGGTGACGAAAACCGCTACCAGAAAGTGAGGGATGCATTGGCCGGAACAGATGTGAAGGTTTTTGCTGGTGAAAAGGCCCTGGAAGAAGTGGCGGCGATGGATTGTTATGACCTGATGCTGGCGGCCATTGTTGGTTTCGCGGGATTAAAGCCAACCCTCCAGGCGGTGGAAAATGGTAAAACCGTTGCACTTGCCAATAAGGAAACCCTGGTGGTGGCAGGTGATATCGTGATGAAAAAAGCCATCGAAAAGCGGGTGCCCATTATTCCGGTAGATTCTGAGCATTCAGCGATTTTCCAATGCCTGGTGGGAGAGAACCTTAATCCGATTGACAAGATAATTCTAACGGCATCCGGCGGTCCTTTCCTTGGCAAGAAACCCAATTTCCTGGTGAATGTAAAGCGTGATCATGCGCTGCAGCATCCCAACTGGAGCATGGGAGCGAAGATTACCATCGACTCGGCCACCCTCATGAATAAAGGGCTGGAAATGATTGAGGCCAAATGGCTGTTCAACCTGAAGCCAGACCAGGTGCAGGTACTGGTTCATCCGCAAAGTATCATCCATAGTATGGTCCAGTTTGAGGACGGAAGTATCAAGGCCCAGATGGGATTGCCCGATATGAAACTTCCCATCCAGTATGCCATGGCATTTCCGCAGCGACTGGTAAACAGCTTCCCCCGGTATGATTTCAGAAAACCAAATACATTGACATTCGAAGAGCCGGATATTAAAACATTTCGCAACCTGGCACTTGCCACAGAGGCGCTTTTCAAGGGGGGCAATCTTCCCTGTATCCTCAATGCAGCGAATGAAATCGCGGTTTTTGCCTTTTTAAGGAACAGGGTAGGATTCCTGGATATGACCGATGTTGTTGAAAGGACCATGGAAAAAGTTTCCTATATCGAGAATCCTACCCTGGAGGAATATTTTGAAAGTGATGCGGCCGCCCGTGAATTTGCGGCAACGCTCATCCATCTTTAAATCTTATTTGATGATTAGGGTGTCGGCACTGAAAATCTGCTGGCCATTGTAGAACCGCAGCACATACTTGCCGGTGAACGGTAGCTTGAACTTGAAGGTGGTATCCTTTACATATACCGTTTGTTCACAACCCGTAGAAGGCAGGTCCGGGTTAGGTTTGCTGCCTACAGCCTGGATATCATATTGTTTTTCCCCTGAATTGAAAGAATCAAATCCTTCGAAACGGTAACATAAATTGGGTGCGGTAACCCTGACAGCCGCAACGATCGTGTCACCAACATTGGCGGTATCGGGCAGATTGGTGGCCGAGATTGTAATTGGGACAAGTATTCGCTCTGACGGCGGGATATTGTTCGTTTTAAGGCAGGCGACCAGACCCACCATGGCAAATGCAATAAAAACTATTTTTTTCATTCGGTTGTTTTGTTTCCTGACAAGAGAGGCGCCGGAACCGTTGTCCGGTTATAAAATTTTATCTTCCTGATAGGGTTTTTTACCGGATATTTGTCACTATTCAAAAAATTGGACCTCACTGATTTATCTATGACTTTGTTAGCAATTAATTGGGCGGAAGTTGGTGTTAAGGCCGGACAATTTATCCTATCCTTTTCGATCATTGTAATTCTTCATGAGCTTGGACATTTTTTACCTGCGCGCTGGTTTAAGTGCAGGGTGGAAAAGTTTTACCTGTTTTTTAATCCATGGTTTTCACTGTTCAAAAAGAAGATCGGGGAGACGGAGTATGGTTTAGGCTGGGTGCCCTTCGGCGGTTATGTGAAGATTTCGGGCATGGTGGACGAGAGTATGGACAAAGAGCAGATGAAGCTGCCGCCACAGCCATACGAATTCCGGAGCAAGCCGGCATGGCAGCGACTGATCATCATGGTGGGCGGAGTCGTTGTGAACCTGATACTGGGTTTCCTGATCTATGCCATCATGTTGTGGTATTGGGGCGAATCCTATATTCCAACCAACAAATTTACCTACGGTATAGCTACTGATTCACTGGCCCAGAGCATTGGTCTGCGGGATGGTGATAAAGTGATGAGTGTGGATGGTGAATACATTGACCGCTTTAATAAGATACCCCTGAAGGTATTACTGAGCGGCGCAAAAACCATTGAGGTGGAGCGGGATGGCAAACCGGTGGTGGTAAATATCCCCGAGGATTTTGCTGCCAAGCTGATTCATTTCAAGACCATCAATTTTATTGATATGCGGATGCCATTCCTTGGGGTGGATTCTGTGGTGGATACCAGTGCCGCGGCGAGGGCCGGACTGAGGGCTGATGACAGGATACTGGCCGTGAATGGTCAATCCACGGAGTATTTTCATGTATTTCGTAAGCTGATCCAGGTAAACAAGGAAAAGAATGTAAAGCTTGATGTGCTGCGAGGTACGGATACGATGCAGGTGTCGCTGCTGGTTCCTGCAACTGGTACCATCGGTGTGTATAATAAAACACCCAGGGACCAGTTTGAGGTAAAGGAGATCAAATACGGATTTTTTGAGGCCATTCCTGCCGGTTTTGTCAGGAGTCTTGAAACCCTGGAGTCATACTGGCTGCAATTGAAACTGATCTTCAGCGGCAAGGTAAACACCAATGAGTCGCTGGGCAGTGTGATCAGTATCGGGAAGATGTTTGCTCCGGTGTGGGATTGGCAGCAGTTCTGGGCTCTGACGGCGTTTTTCTCCCTCGTTCTGGCCCTGATGAATATTTTGCCTATACCGGGACTTGATGGCGGTCATGCATTGTTCACCATTTTTGAGATCGTATCCGGGCGCAAGCCGAGTGATAAGTTCATGGAATACGCGCAGATGGTCGGCATGGTGCTGCTCCTTGGCCTGATGGCCTACGCCCTTGGCCTCGATATTTTCCGGCTTTTTAAATAGCGTCTGACGTGCGTCTGACGTACGTCAGACATATGTCAGACGCACGTCAGACGGTCGATTCTATAAAAATTGCATAGATGCGTGGTTAGTAAAGCCATGTTTCTATGCAATTTTTGTTGGTGCGATCCCTCATGCAGGCTGGTATTCCTGGTTATCCTTGTTTGCTGGCTCATTCGGGCCTTTCGGCCATCGGTGTTTCGATTAAAGCGTCTGACGCGCGTCTGACGTACGTCAGACGCGCGTCAGACGCTTTAATTATTTCCATAAGCCCGGTTGAGGAACTCGTAGCGGGCATCATGCTTCGCGCGGATGGCTTTGGATTCGGTATCGAGGATCATTACCGGCGGGTCGGTGGATTTGGGTTCCGCTGCCGGCCATTCGGGCAATCCATTCCCGTTCGGATTTCCTGTAATGATGAAATTGGCAAAATACTGAAGCATGGTAGCCGATACCTTGTGGTCGTCTTCGGTCCAGGCATAATCCTTAATCAATGCAAGGTTACCCATGCAATATTCGATTTCGCAGGCATGCGGAGCACCAAGCGGTTCCGGCATTTTTGTCCCCGGTTGTGCATTCCTGTTAGTGCCTCCTGCCAGTCCGGGTGTAAGCGACTGGTCCACCATCAGCGGACGCAGTTTGGAATAAAGGTAACGGTACACTTTCTGGTTGCTGTGCTTGCGGTGCAGGTCAAACCATTTCCAGGTACTGTAGGCGATAAAACGGTCGGAAGCCAGGTTGGTGGCCGACCACTCGATCTCTTTTTCAGAACCATGCGGATAGAGTTTCAGGACCTCCTCAAAGTCTTTCGGGTATTCAGCTTTTACGCGGTTGATATAATTCTCCTCTTTGTATGGTTGCCCCTGCATAAAGGCCATTCCGGGGATTTCTGCCGAGTTCCAGCCCAATAATAGCGGCACCTGGCTCTGTTCGCGGGCGGTAAAAATTTCAGGCAATGTTTTTGGATAAAAATAACCGTCGATGACTGTCGGGAACCCGAAACGCTTTGAATCCTGGTAAACCTGGAAGATCTCGGCCGTACTCATATTCCTCATTTCTGCCAGGCTTCTGATGCCTGCTTTCTCCATAAATTCCACACCGGTTTTTTCTGCCTGAACCAGCGGCACAGGTGCAAGGGTTGGGTGGATGGCAGCACCGCTTTCACCAATGGCGCCATGTATCAATCCCTTTGACAGGGGTGAAGCCATTTGTGCACTCACTGAAATGGAACCCGCGGATTCACCGGCAATGGTTACACGATTTGGATCACCCCCGAATGCTGCGATGTTTTCCCTCACCCATTTCAGTGCAGCATGCTGGTCAAGCAGTCCATAGTTGCCCGAGGCCCTATAAGGTGCTTCCCTGCTCAACTCAGGATGCGAAAAGAACCCGAAGATGTTCAGGCGATAATTTACCGTGAGCACTACGATCCCTTTTTTCGCCATACTGGCACCATCGTAGCGTGGCTCGGATCCATCACCGGCAACAAAACCGCCACCATAAAAATAGACCAGCACCGGCAGGTTCTTTTTGTTATTGCGGGACGGAGACCATACGTTAAGGTAGAGACAATCTTCGCTCATGCTCTCGGTTCGCGCACCCATGTCACCAAAGACGATTCCCTGCACCGGGCCGGGACCAAATTTTTTCGCTTCCCTGATGCCTGTCCAGTTTTTAGCCGGCTGGGGAGCTTTCCAGCGGAGTGGTCCAACTGGCGGCTGGGCAAATGGAATACCCAGGAAAACCTGCAGGTCAGATTTGATATCGTACACTCCCTCAAGAATACCGTTTTTGATGGTTGCCCTTACCGGGAATCCTTTCACAGGCTGGGCCATGAGGCCGGCATTTGTGGCCAGTATCAGGATCAGCAACAAGCGTAGTAGTTTCATTTTACCTCTATTTATTATTATTGTGTCTTTTTGATACAATGAATGTAAGTATTTTTACAGTTCACAATATTTTATGTCGAGAAAAATAGCCAATCCGGCAAAACAGGCAGACGGGAAAGACTATCTCGCGCACATTGCGTATGATTCGGTAGTCTTCGGGTTTTCCGGCGATAAACTGAAGATCCTGCTGATGGAATACCGTAACACCGGTTTATTTGCCTTGCCGGGAGGTTTTGTTGGCAGGAAGATGAACCTTGATGATGCTGTCAGGGCGGGACTTGAGGAACGCACGGGCCTGTCGGGGATTTATATGGAACAGTTCCATACTTTTGGTGATTGCAACAGGCAGGATGCTTCCGTGCTTAAAAAAATTATGAAAGCCAATGGTATAGAAGCAGAAAAAGATCATTGGTTGCTGGATCGTTTTATATCCGTTGCCTATTATGCGCTGATCAATTATAAAGCGGTAAAACTACAACCTGATGCTTTATCGGATTCCTGCGACTGGTACCCCGTGGATGCACTGCCACAACTGATTTTGGATCATGGGAAAATTGTAGAGAAGGCTTTGCAGGCATTGCGCTGGAACACCGATGACCGGATCATTGGCATGAAACTGCTGCCGGAAAAATTCACCATGAAAGAACTGCAGCAGGTTTATGAGAATATCCTGGGTGAACAACTCGAGCGTGCTAATTTCCAACGCAAGATGATTGCATCGGGGTTACTAACCAGGCATGCTGCGCAGTTCACGGGCAAAGCACATAAGGCACCATACCTCTACAGTTTCGCAGAGAAAAAGACTTCCGTCTTTTGACAGGTGTTTGGCAACCGGGTGCACAATCATGTAGGTTTCTTAATCAAGCTGTTCCCGGAATACAGTTTTAAAGGTCTATACCAATCTTTTTCATAAGGATGGATGCGTTCATACTCTGGCAGATACCCGTTTTGAGTTTGTAATCGAAATACAGTTCTTCACCTTCCACGGAAACATCAAAATGATAATTGGTGATGGCATCGGGATACTGCTGTGCCAGTTCCGTGAGGGCCAGGTCGTGGGTGGCCAGCAGTCCGCAGGCTGATTGTTTGATCAATTGAATGATCAGGGCCCTTGAGCCAGTCTGGCGGTCCTGTGAATTGGTTCCGCGCAGGATCTCATCCAGCAAAAGAAAAACGGGTTCTTTGCGGTTGACAGCTTCGATGATGGATTTCAGTTTACTCAGTTCGGCATAAAAGGTGGATGTATTTTCCTCGAGGTTATCGGCAATACGCATGCTGCTCATAATACGCATATTGGATACCGTTAGTTGAACCGAGCAGGAAGGAGCGCCGCTCATGGCCAGTACCTGGTTGATTCCGATGCTGCGCAGGAATGTGCTTTTCCCGGCCATATTGGAACCTGTAATCAGTGCAATAGCGGGCAGGTGATCGGTGCTGAAATCGTTGTTGATCCTTTTTCCCGCGGGAATCAGCGGATGGCCAATTCCCTTTCCTGAAAAATGCCCGGGTGTTTCTGTCAGTTGCGGAAAAACCCAAGCTGGGTGATTGAACGCCAGTCGCCCCAGGCTGTTAAGTGCTTCCATTTCTGCAAGGGCTTCGAACCAGCGACCGATGAACCTGCTGTTCCGGTGTTTCCATTTTTCGAGTGACCATACCTGTTGAAGATCCCAAAGCGTGAAAGTGTTGAGGGGCACAAACACCAGCGGGTTCAGGCGGTAATCGAAGCGGTCAAGGATCTTCCGCAATTGAAGTGTAGCCAGGGATGCCTGGGGCAAATTTGCAGGGTGTAATAATGCCTGGATATCTTTTAGTTTTTGGCTGGTAAAAGAGGCCTTTTCAATGGTTTGGAGGGCATCGGAAAGCGTGTTGAGTTGGGGTACAATGCTGTCAAGTGCGCGGTATTGGGGCAGCACTTTGCGGCTGATGCTAAAAGCAATGATCATGAACAGGATTACCAGGGAATAGAAAACGGGTGATTCCACTATTCCCAGGATATGTAGTGCCAGCACGGAAAGTGAGCCGACAGGGAAGAGGATCGCCAGCCAGCGCCAGCCTTTTTTGGGAAAGAATCCTGCCGGTTGAACAAGCCAGTTTTGCAGGCTGGTTTCCGTTTTCAGGCCGACAGGCGTCAGTAACCCAATGGCCTGGAAACGCGCACTCCAGTCGGGCTGGCCGGACAGTTCCCTGGCCGCATCCTGCCTCGCCCGGATGGTATCATTGGACGCAGGCTCCAGCAACCAGTTTGCCAGCAGTTGATGTCCCTGTTCACTGGTACTCCGATGGATATACTGGAAAAGGGAAGCCTGTCCGAACAGGTCAAGGTCACCCGAATAGGCATGGTTTTTAGGCGCCAGGGGCAAGCCATTAAACCGCTGGTTGAACTGGTGGCCGGCGATCTGTTCTTCTTCCTGGTGGATACTGATCAGGTGTTCCAGCAGGCGTATATCATCTGCCAGCCCGAGGCTTTTCCGCAAAAGCCAGAGGAAGATGCCTAATGCCACGGCGAACACGAGAAATGCCGCCCCAGGGCCCATTTGCCAGGCCTGGTACACCAGCCAGGCTCCTGCCAGGAGTGTGCCCACCCGGGCCCAGGCGATGGTGTTTTTCTGTTTGGCCAGTTTTTCCTTTTCTTTCCTGAATGCTGTTTCTTTTTCCTTGTGATATGTCAGCGGATCCATGTAAACCATGGGCTGAAACTAGTACATTTTACCATCCATTAACTATCCGGTCATCCATTTTATACTATCTTTGCATACTGAAAGTTGCGTGAGTTTTTATTTAACTGACTACTCAACATTCACGAAATGGGGCTGTACTGGCTTCGACAGCGTAGTTCTTTGAGAGTGTAAGCATGTCGTGCGTTGGATAATTAGCACGTAAATCTGAATACCCGAAATTCAAATGGCAATACACAGTATGCCATGGCTGCCTAATCAGTGATTAAGTAGTCATTAGGGCCGCGTTGAGCAGGTTGGTCTGTTACCAGGCTCCGCCGCCGACTCAAAAACAAATACAGGCTGCTGCAAGTGAAGGCTGTGACACTTGCTTAAGACCATCCAGCTAAGGAAAGAATCGGTTTGTTGGTTCCCTGTTCTTTCCCGACAAATAATAATCAAATAAACATGTAGAAAGCTTTCGGCGAATATGTTTGGACGGGGGTTCGACTCCCCCCAGCTCCACTGAAACTCCACCAAAGGCCCGCGATACATTTGTGTTGCGGGCTTTTTTTTGCCCTGCTCGGGCAGCGTAATTTTCATTATTATTCAATAATAGCATCGCTCATTTATGAGCCAGGAATGCTGGTGCCAATACTGAAGACTGCTCCTTCATTTCAATAAAATGATCATCAGGGCTCACAACAATTGATGGCTGGTCAGACCTTTTGAATTATTTTGCACCAATGAATATGCAGAACAGGATCACAGATGTTTTCAGGAATCAATTTGGAAGCCAACCATTACTATTTCGTTCACCCGGCAGGGTCAACATCATCGGTGAGCATACTGACTATAACGAAGGTTTTGTATTGCCGGCGGCAATCGACAAATACATTTATATCGCAATAGCTCCCAGGACTGATAAAGAAATCCATCTCTACTCGCAGGATTTCAGGGAGGGTTGCGTGTTTTCCCTGGACAATGCATTAAGCCCGGTAGCCGCAGGCTGGCCGAATTATATCCTGGGTGTAGTAGACCAGCTGCAAAAGAAAGGCTGCCCGCTTTCCGGCTTTAACCTGGTGATCGACGGTGATGTGCCGATCGGTGCCGGACTTTCCTCCTCCGCTGCAGTGGAATGTGCTACCGCCTTTGCCCTGAACCACCTGTTTTCTTTGCAACTTGACAGGATGGAAATGGTGAAACTGGCGCAACAGGCCGAACATACTTTCGCAGGTGTCCGTTGCGGAATCATGGACCAGTTCGCCAGTATGTTCGGAAAAAAAGGACATGCCATCAAACTGGATTGCCGAAGTCTTGAATATGAATATGTTCCGCTTGACCTGAAAGGGTACAAGATCGTGCTGCTCAATACCAACGTAAAACATAACCTGGCATCCACTGAATACAATACCAGGAGGGAACAGTGCGAACAGGGGGTGGCCTGGGTTAAGGAACACCATCCCGAGGTAAAAAGCCTGCGGGATATTACCCTGTCAATGCTGGAACAATTGGTGCTTCCCAAGGACGAACTGATCTACCGGAGATGCAAATTCATAGTGGAAGAAAACCTGCGCCTTCAGCTTGCCTGTGAAGACCTGAACAGGGGCGACCTGATAGCGCTCGGATCAAAAATGTTCCGGACACATGAGGGGCTCAGCAAAGAATACGAAGTAAGTTGTAAGGAGCTTGATTTCCTGGTGGACGCCGTGAAAAACAATCCGGCTGTGCCGGGTGCCAGGATGATGGGCGGCGGCTTCGGCGGATGCACCATTAACCTTGTAAGGGAAGATGCAATTGAGGGTTTGGTTGACAACCTCAGGCATTCCTATGAGGATCAAACCGGACTTAAACTGACCTACTATATCGCGGATATCGAGGACGGGAGCGGGTTGGCTTAACGCGCTTCCCACTCTTTGTAGAACTGCTCAATAAATTGTTCCATAAAATGGTGCCTTTCCGCAGCCATTTCTTTTCCCGCTGAAGTATTCATCCGGTTCATCAACAGGAAGAGTTTTTCGTAGAAATGATTGATGGTGGGTGCGTTGCTTTTTTTGTATTCCTCCTTAGTCATGTTCAGGTTGGGCGGTATTGCCGGATCGTAGATCTTCCGGTTCCTGAAACCTCCGTAATGGAAAGCGCGGGCAATACCAATGGCGCCAATGGCATCCAGGCGGTCTGCATCCTGCACAATGTTCAGTTCAACAGACTCAAAAGCTGCCATCTCTTTACCGCCTTTGAAGGAAATATGGGTGATGATCTGTTCTACATGGCGGATTACTTCTTCTTCCACCTGCAGGCTGCTGAGGAATTCCCTTGCCTTTGCAGGTCCGATGCTTTCATCGCCTCCATGGAATTTTGAATCGGCGATATCGTGCAGCAAGGCACCCAGTTCAATGATCAAAAGATCGGGCGTTTTTTCAAGCCCTGCCGTTTCCTGTCTCGCAATCTCCCTGGAATTCTTCCAGACCCTTTCAATATGAAACCAGTCGTGTCCTGCTTCCGCCTCTGCCAGGCAGGACTTTACGTGTGCAATGGTTTGATTGATGATGTTATTTTCTTCCATGAGTAGCAGCGTGGTTCTATTGGCTGACCTGCAAGATAATTGATGTGTTTGTTTCGTGATGAGTACACTTATGATGTAATTTCAAGGGACCATGACAAATTTTAACCGATCCCGTTTATTGCTTGCCTGCCTGTTGCTGCCGGCTTTCCTGCCGGCCCAGGTGCGCCCGAATCCCGTTAAGAAACTCTTTCCTGAAGGAACGGTATTCCATGAAAATATTTCCTATGCAGGGGACACCCTTGCCAAGCACCTGTTGGATATCTATCTTCCGGCCAATACAAAACCAGGTATGCCGCTGGTGATCTGGGTTCATGGCGGGGCCTGGCTTTCAAATGACAAGTATGCAGATATGGGTTATATGAAAAACACCATCAATGCCATACTGGATAATGGATTTGCACTTGCATCCATTGATTACCGGCACAGCACGCAGGCCGTGTTTCCCGCGCAGATCCAGGATTGTAACCAGGCCATTGAATTCCTGTACCGGCAATCAGAACAATATGGCTTCGACCGGAAGAATTTTTTCCTGATGGGATTTTCTGCCGGTGGTCACCTTGCTTCCCTGCTTGGACTGGCTGCCAATAATAGTATGAAAGAATTCACTGCACCCGGTTCCCGGGTATCTTTCCGGATAAAAGGGGTGGTTGATTTTTATGGCCCCGCGGACCTGACTGCCATGCCAATGCCGGCTGAGGATGAGACCGGGAAAGACCCCATCACCTTATTGTTAGGCGCACCTGTAGTTGAAAGGCCGGACCTGGCAAGAAAAGCCAGTCCGGTCAGCTATGTTGACCCAAAGGATCCGCCGTTTTTAATTATACAGGGAGAAAAGGATATGTCGGTTCCAAATACCCAGTCGAGGATGCTGCATTCCTGGCTGCACCTGGCCGGTGTGAAATCTGATCTCATCATCGTTAAAGACGCGCCGCATTACGGTGAAATGTTTGATGCCGAAAAAATAAGAACGGCAGTAACAGCATTCCTGAAAGAACATAGTGCCAACCGGTAAACTGAAAATAGCTTAAATTGATTGCTGAATTTAATATCTCATTCTTATATCTAATCATTGTTTCATATGAAAAAACTTTTTGCAATTAACTCCCTTGCTTTTATGTTATTGACCGCAGCACCTGCCGCCATGGCGCAGGATATCCTTGCAGTAAAGCCTGCTGATCCCGCAATAGAAGGCCGCTGGGATATAACGGTGATGGTTGATGGAAAAGAGTATCCATCCTGGCTGGAGGTAACCCATTCGGGAAGGAAAAGACTGATTGGTCATTTTGTTGGCATGAGCGGCAGTGCCCGACCTATTTCCCAGGTCTTTTTCAATGACGGAAAACTCAGGTTCAGTCTTCCGCCACAGTGGGAAGAACAGGACAATGACTTTGTTTTCGAAGGCAGCCTGACTGACGGAAAATTACATGGCAGCATGATTGCGCCGGATGGCAGGAAACATAACTGGACAGCCCAACGTGCTCCATCCCTTCGTTCTGCCGCAGCGCCCTCCTGGGGTAAGCCGGTTAAATTATTCAATGGTGTGAATCTCGATGGCTGGCAGGCGATGGGAGAGAACCAGTGGGTAGTAGAAGGAGGCGTGCTGAAGAGTCCGAAATCTGGTGCAAACCTGGTAAGTGTACAAAAGTTCAATGATTTTAAACTGCATATTGAATTTCGTTGTCCCAAAGGAAGCAACAGTGGTGTGTACCTCCGCGGACGTTACGAAGTACAGATAGAAGACAGTAAAGGCAAGGAACCCCAGAAGGATTTGCTGGGTGCCGTTTATGGCTTTATTTCACCCAGCGAAATGCCTGCAAAGGATGCCGGTGAATGGCAGACATATGATATCACGCTTGTTGGCCGGATGGTGACCATTGTACTCAATGGCAAGCAGGTTGTCTGCAACCAGGAAATTCCCGGTATTACCGGTGGGGCATTAGACAGCAGGGAAGGTGAGCCTGGCCCCATCCTGTTCCAGGGCGACCATGGTCCGATTGAATTCCGGAATATCGTGATCACTCCGGCCAAATAAAGAGGGCAAATTATTTGTAACAATATTCGGCAGATAGTTATGAAAATAAAAGCGTTGGGATCCCAGGGACTCATGGCTTCAGAACTGGGGCTGGGTTGTATGGGCATGAGTGAATTTTACGGTGAAAGAGATGACCAGCACTCGCTGGCCACCTTGCAGCGGGCATATGAACTTGGCGTCACATTCTGGGATACAGCTGATATGTATGGGCCATATCTTAATGAAGAATTATTGTCCAAAGCATTGAAAGGCATCAGGCAGCATATTACCCTGGCCACCAAGTTTGGCATTACCCGGGGCGGAGAACAAGCGACGACGAGGGGAACCAACGGGAAACCGGAATATGTATTTCAGTCCTGTGAGGGAAGCCTGAAGAGATTGCAGGTGGATACCATTGACCTTTACTATCTCCATCGTGTTGATCCGGACACGCCGGTTGAAGAAACAATTGGTGCGATGGCTCAACTGGTGAAGCAGGGCAAGATCAGGGGTATCGGGTTGTCGGAGGCATCGATCGAAACAGTGAAGAGGGCACATGCTGTTCATCCTGTTTCAGCCGTGCAAACAGAATATTCCCTGTGGAGCAGGGATCCGGAAAGCGGAATGCTGGAAACCTGTAAAGAGCTGGGTATTGCTTTTGTGGCTTATTCGCCGCTGGGACGGGGTTTTCTAACGGGACAGATCAAACGCTTTGAAGACCTGGCGGAGAATGACTGGCGTCGGTCTGCACCAAGGTTCATGGGCGAAAATTTTGAGAAGAACCTGGCGTTGGTTGAAAAGGTAAAACATATAGCTGCTGAAAAGAATTGCACTCCTGCGCAACTGGCACTTGCCTGGGTAATGGCGAAGGGGGAACATATCTTTCCTATACCCGGCACCAAAAGGATCAGTTACCTGGAAGAAAATCTGGGGGCGTTGAATGTCAGATTAACAGCAGAGGATCTTGGGATAATTGATTCAGTCATTACACCGGAGATGGTGGCAGGAACACGCTATACAGAAGCGGGGATGAAGTCTGTCAACAGGTAAGCAAGGAGAAAATCTGGTATGAAACCGATGATTTATCGATCTTTGCCCACCTAAAATACACCCTATGCGCATCGCGATAAATGGTATGGGCAGGATTGGCAGGCTGCTGTTCAGGCGCCTGTTACATCAACCTGGCGTGGAACTGGTTGCTGTAAATGATATCATGCCTGTTGACAATCTTGTATACCTCCTGAAATATGATTCTTTATATGGCCCGTTTACAGAGCCGTTAAGCCTGGAAGGAAACACCATTGTTGCTGGTGGCCGGCAGGTGAAGGCCTACCAGGCATCTGATCCGGGAATGCTCAATTGGGCAGCACTGGGTGTGGATGTGGTACTGGAATGTTCCGGAAAATTTACCAGCCGGGAAGGTGCGTCCCGACACCTGCAGGCCGGTGCTAAAAAAGTGCTGTTATCAACCACTGGTGCCCCGGAAATCCCCCTCATGATCTATGGCTTTAACCAGCACCTGTTGCATGCGGGTATTGACATCGTTTCACCAGGCGGATGCATGACCAACTGCACTACACATATACTTTACCTGTTGCAATCTATCGGTATCGAATCAGCGCATTTCAATATACTGCACTCCTATACTTCCCGCCAGGAACTGGTGGATACTTCTCACAGTCAATTCAGGCGGGGAAGGGCAGCAGCCGAATCCATTATTCCGGTTGAAGTTGACCTGGTTCAGTCACTGGAGCGAATATTTCCTTTGAAAGGCAAGCTGGCAGCACTTTCTATCAGGGTGCCCGTTACCAATGGTGCACTGGTGGATTGCACCCTTCAAATGGCAGAAGATGTTACCGTTGAGCAGATCAACCATCTTTTCCATACAGCTTCTGAAAACTCATACAGGCAAATTCTTGCCTACACGGAGGATCAGCTGGTTTCTGCAGATTTCAAGGGTAATACACATTCCGTGATCATTGACGGAAGCCTTACATCCGTTGTGGGACGGCAGCTGAAGCTGATTGCCTGGTTTGATAACGAATATGGTTATACGAGCAGGATGCTGGACTGGCTGGCTTACTGGAAACCGCTGATGTAATCAGGAACCAATGATTTACTCCTGGGTTATACCGTTGTGCTGTATTGGCGCCGCTTCCTTACTGACAGCGGCATTGGGCTTGTTAAGCAGGATGGGCGCTTTGTCCGGTGGTTTGATCGCCTTCCTGATTTATGCCGGAGGCGGGTTAACCGGCATTGCCTTGCTCGCCGGATTTTTTATCCTTGGGGCAGGTGCCACTTTGTGGAAGAGTAACACTAAATCAGGGGCTGGATTGTCAGAAGGGAAAGTGCCGGGAGGACGAAGCGGGTACCAGGTCTGGGCCAATGGGGGTGTGGCCGGAGTAGCCGGGCTTGTTTCCTTTATGTATCCCGTTAACACTGAATTTTTCCTGCTTTTGATGGCAGCAAGCCTCGCGGCCGCCACGGCAGATACGCTGTCTTCAGAACTGGGGGTGGTGTACGGCAGGAAGTTTTACAATATCACCAGTTTCAGGCCTGACCGGCGGGGTGAAAATGGTGCAGTAAGCCTGGAAGGAACGCTGATCGGGATGGCCGGCGCGGCGGTGTTGGCAATTATCTATGGTATCGGTGTGGGGCACCAGCAGTATTTTATCACGATCCTGGTTGCCGGGGCAATTGGCAATATAGCCGATTCGATTTTTGGTGCCACCCTTGAACGGAGGCAGCTGATTGGCAATGATCTTGTTAATTTGCTGAATACGGCAACCGGTGCATTTGTCGGCGCACTGATGTATTATTTTGTTGTCCGGTAGCCTGTACTCAATCAGTCATACATCCACGCCTATTGCGGTTTACGATTTTATTTTATACTTTTTCAGCAAATTAAAATCCAATGGAATTCCAAACCCTCGAAGAACTCACCAATCTTTATTTATCCCGGCTGGATGAATTGTCCACAGCGGATGCCGAAAAATCTACGCATGAACAACAGTTGAAGACCTCTGTTGCCGCATTTGACGGAACGGTGGATGTGGTCGGAAATCGCCCTTTCCTGGAAGAGGTTGATCAGTACGTGCGTCTCCTGCACCATATCAAATCATTGAAAGATGAAATAGCTGAAACAGAGAAAGAATTACAATCCAGGCTCCAGATAATTACACCGCTTGTACTTACCCAGTCTGTCAGGAGGCGCGGCAAGAGATTTACCTACAAATTCATGCTGGAAGAAGGCAGGCTTAAAGTGGTGATGGATATGCCGGCAATCACCAGCCAGGTGATCAGTTATCAATAACTTTATAAAACGGATATTAGAAATTTGTGCTCATGAAGCGAATCATTCTCCTTTTTCTGGTACCGGCTTTTTTACTTTCCGGTTGTGACACCACCCAGGCGATTTTAGGCGGCCTCCCCGGATCCACTGATCCGAATACCCAGCAGATTGCAGCGGGATTAAAAGAAGCGCTCACCATTGGTACGCAGCACAGCACGGGCCGCTTGTCTGCTGTCAATGGATTTTTCTCCAATGCTGCGATCAAGATCCTGATGCCGCCGGAAGCGCAGAAAGTTGAATCAACCCTGAGGAATCTTGGTCTGGGCAATCTGGTGGACAAAGCCATTAAATCCATGAACCAGGGTGCAGAGGAAGCATCCAAATCAGCCATGCCCATTTTTAAAAATGCCATCCTGCAAATGTCCATCACTGATGCTGTGGGTATTTTAAAAGGCGGAGATTTTGCGGCGACCAATTATTTCAGGGATAAGACCACAACGGAACTGACCACAGCTTTCCGTCCGGTGATTGAGTCGGCCCTGAAAAAAGTGGATGCCACCCGTTACTGGAACGATGTATTTACTGCTTATAATAAGTTCGCAAGAAATCCCGTGGATACTGATCTCTCTGCCTATGTAACGGAAAGGGCCATCAGCGGCATATTCCATGAAGTGGCACTGGAAGAACAGAAAATCCGGAAAGACCCGGCTGCCAGGGTAACCGATTTGCTGAAAAAGGTTTTTGGCAATACCCAGGGACAATAATTGTTCCGGGAAAGAATTTATTTACTGCGCGATCCAGCCGCCATCAATGGAAAGGCTGGATCCGGTGGTCAATACAGCTAAAGGATTTCACATTCGGGTAACATTAAAAAGGTCAAATTGCAGGTGGGCATCGTTTCAGCCATCAATTTATGGAGTTACTCATATACACAATTGCGGGTCTGGCGATTATTCTACTGGTCGTCTGGACTTTCCGGGTCAATATGAAAGAACGTTCAAAACTGACCGACAGGTTGAATAAGGACTTCCCGCATCATGAGAAACATAAGGAAGCCGAGGATCCGGATGATGTGAAGGGCGACTAGAATCATCCCGTCATATGACCTGGGATCAGTTTGAATTTCTATTATTTAGAGTATTTTGGCAGCGTATAAATATTCTGAATAATGGATTATTTTAAAGCCTCCCTTCAGCTGCACGAAGAATTGAAAGGGAAAATCGGGACCTATAACAAAATTGATATTAAATCGCTGGCAGATCTCTCCATGGCCTATTCCCCGGGCGTAGCGCAGCCCTGTCTTGCCATAGCAGAAAGTCCGGCAAATGTTTACAAATACACCGGTAAGGGAAACCTGGTGGCGGTGATCAGCGATGGGTCCGCCGTACTGGGTTTGGGGAATATTGGCGCATTGGCAGCTATTCCGGTTATGGAAGGCAAGGCGATGCTGTTCAAGAAATTTGCGGGACTGGATTCTGTTCCCATTTGCCTTGATACGCAGGATACGGAAGAGATCATCAAAACGATCCGTCATATTGCACCTGTTTTTGGTGCCATCAACCTGGAAGATATTGCCGCTCCCCGTTGTTTTGAAATAGAGGAAGCCCTGCAGGACCTTGGGATTCCTGTATTCCACGATGACCAGCATGGTACGGCCGTGGTGGTGCTGGCTGGGTTACTGAATGCGGCAAAAGTTGTGGGCAAGAAGATGGAGGACCTCAGGGTGGTCATCAATGGCGCCGGCGCTGCAGGTACAGCCATTGCCAAATTGCTAAAATGCATCGGGGCCGGGAAAGACGACATCTGCTATAGTGTGAAGGATGTAATCATGTGCGACAGCACCGAAGTGATACACCGCGAACGAACCAACCTGAACGAATCCAAACATGAATTGCTGGAGTTTACCAACTTGGAAAACCGCCATGGCAAACTGCACGATGTGCTTGAAGGAGCCGATGTGTTCATAGGCGTTAGTAAGGCCGGTTTGTTGCATGCGGATGATATCCGGATGATGGCAAAGGATCCCATCATCTTTGCGCTGGCGAATCCCACCCCGGAAATATTCCCGGAAGAGGCATTTGAAGGCGGGGCTGCAGTAGTAGCTACCGGCAGGAGTGATTATCCCAACCAGGTGAATAATGTGCTTTGTTTCCCGGGCATCTTCAAAGGAGCACTGGAAGCAGGCGCCACCAGTATCAGCTTTGCAATGCAACTGGCGGCAGCGCATGCCATTGCTGATTGTGTGGAAGTACCCGGCCGGGACCTGATCATTCCGTCCCCGCTGGACCTGAATGTGGCGAAGAATGTTGCGGCTGCAGTGAAGTTAACTGCTTTAAAATCAATGCCAGAGGCTGTCTGATAAGATTTACACCAGGATTGCAGGGTGACAGTTGTTACATTAGGATGTGATAGCCGTCACCTTTTTTCTTGAAAGTCCTTGATAGTTTTGCTATCAAATTGAGATAATGATGGCAAATACCAGGCTTAGATCAGGATTTTTATTTTTCCTGCTGCCACTGCTCAGTACCGCTGCCATTGCACAGGATTCTACGAAAATACTCTCCCTGGATGAAGCGGTCAATGCAGCACTTGCAAACAATTCACAGATAAGGATTGCGCGGGCCGATGAAAAGATTGCGCAGGCAAAATTCAAACAGACAGATGCTGTGTTTATGCCGCAGGTTTCTTTTTCCTATGCGGCCATGACCACCAATAACCCGCTGAATGCGTTTGGCTTTAAACTCCAGCAGCAGGTCATCAAACAAAGTGATTTTAATCCCGATCTGCTCAATAAGCCTGGTAATACCGGCGACTTCGTAACAAAGCTGGATGTATTACAGCCAATCGTTAATCCCGATCACTGGTTCATGCGAAAAGGCGCGCAGAAGCAGATTGAACTATACCAGTTGCAAACCCAGCGCGGGGAAGATTTCATTCGATTTGAAACAGAGAAGGCTTACCTGCAGTTAAATCTTGTGTACGAATCCGTGAAGGTGCTGGAAGAAGCACTTGCCACCACCAAAGCCCTGTATACGTTTACTAATAACCGTTATGAGCAGGGGCTTCTCCAGAAATCAGACCTGCTGAATGTGCAGGTGCAGGTTACTGCCATGGAAGCACATCTCGCCACTGCGAAGAACAATATCCGCAATGCTTCAGATTACATTGGATTTCTGATGGGGATGCAGACCGGGATCATTTATGAAACCACTGAATCAAGGAAGGCGGAGGGTTCTGCAATGACGGATTCACTTCCGCTGAACCGGGCCGATTTCAAAGCCATGAAGGCTGCCATCGAAGCCACCGACCTGATGATACAGTCAAACAAAAAAAGTTACCTGCCGAGGCTGAATGCATTCGGAACCTACCAGCTCAATGACAAATCAATGCTGGGTTTCGGCTCTAATGCCTACCTGGCCGGATTACAATTATCCTGGGATATATTTAAAGGGATGAGGACCAAAAACACCATCGCTACCCAGGTGGCAGAAAAAAACAAACTGGCGCATCAGTTGGATGACCAGGTGGCCCAGGGACAACTGGCCCTGAACAAAGCCCGGCGGGACCTGGCAGATGCTGAGTTTACCATAAGGCAGCGGGAAGCGGCAGTAGCGCAGGCGGAGGAGGCATTCAGGATACTGAATAACCGGTACCAGCAGGGCCTGGTAAATACCACCGATGTATTGATGGCGCAAACGCAATTGTCACAGCAGAAACTGCAGTTGGCCCAGGCCAGTTACAACCGGCAGGTGACCATTTCCCACATAGCATTACTAACCACTACTTCCAGATAATATCAAACAGCAATTATGATACAGCGTTTAACAGCAGCAGGATTGGTGATCGCCATGGCATCAGTTTTCACAGCCTGCTCTTCAGATGAGCATAAAACAGCCGACACGACCATGGTACAGCCCGTGAGTGTGACCGTTAGTTCACCTTCAGTTGACACCAAACAGGACATTTCTGTGAGTGGAAAAGTGGAGTCGGTACATACAGCTTATATCAGCACCCGTCTTATGGGTATTATTACCAGACTCGATGTGAAGCCGGGTGACCGCGTGCGAAAGGGACAGGTACTGGCTACCATCAGCAGCCAGGATATCCAGGCAAAAAGAGCCCAGGCTGAAGCCATGATTGCCGAGGCTGAAGCCAACCTGCAGAATGCCACCAGGGACCTGGATCGGTTTACAGTACTGTATAAACAACAGAGCGCTTCTGCCAAGGAACTCGACAATGTTACGCTTCAGTATAATTCTGCCAGGGCAAGAGTACAGGCAGCGCAACAGATGAAAAATGAGGTGAATGCCATGATGGGATATGCAACCCTGACCGCCCCATTTTCAGGAACTGTGACCCAGAAGAATGCCGAGGCAGGAACTATGGCAAACCCCGGGATGCCGATCCTGGCCATTGAACAGGGTGGAGTGATGCAGGTAAGTGCTGCTGTCCCCGAATCGGAGATCAACCGGGTGGTAAAAGGTAATCCGGCAGAAATTGAAATTAAGTCCACTGGTAAAAAAATCAGCGGGAAAGTCGTTGAGATCAATCCTTCCTCACAATTCACCGGCGGGCAATATATGGTTAAGGTAAGTATCCCGAATGCGGACCAGGCAGGTGTATATTCAGGTATGTATGTGAATGTGCTGTTGCCATTGAAAGGGGCAGCTGCCGATACAGCGGAAACCGGCGCCATACTGGTGCCATCATCCAGCCTGGTGGTAAAAGACCAGCTTTATGGATTATATACCATCAGTAACAATAATACAGCGCTGCTTCGAATGGTTCGCATAGGCAAGACCGTTGGTGACAGGGTTGAGATTGTTTCGGGGCTGGGCCGTAATGAAAAATACGTTATCAGCGCGGAAGGGAAATTGTATAATGGCGTACCGGTGAAAGTGAAATAATAACGAACAGGAACTCATCAGAACAATCAAAATGACAATATGAAAGAAGGACTTTCAGGGAAAATAGCCAACGCATTCATCACGTCCAAGCTGACCATCCTGCTGATGATTGCTTTCATGCTGATCGGGGCATACAGCACCATGCTGATGCCCAGGGAAGAGGAACCGCAGATTCAGGTTCCGCTGGCGGATATTTTTATAGCGTTTCCCGGTGCATCGCCAAAGGAAGTGGAGACAAAGATCTCTGCCCCGCTGGAGAAAATAATATCCAACGTAAAAGGAGTGGAGTATGTATATTCTACTTCGATGAATGGCCAGGCCATGCTCATCGTGCAGTTTTATGTGGGAGAGGATATTGAAAGGTCCCTGGTAAAACTCTACACTGAGATCATGAAGAATATGGACCATATGCCCCAGGGCGTTAGTCTGCCACTGATCAAAACCCGGGCCATTGATGACGTGCCGGTATTGGGTTTAACCCTCTGGAGTGATCAGTACAGCGACTTTGACCTGAAGCAGCTGGGTGAAGTGGTGACTGGTGAAATCAAGAAGATACCAGATGTGGCAACCGTAAATATTATTGGCGGAAGAAGCCGTGAAGTGAAAGTTATCCTGGATAAGGACAAGATGGCCGGCAACCGGGTTGATTTCCTCAGCGTGAGCAAACAGATGCAGGGAAGCAACCTTCAGCTGCAGGCGGGGAATATGCTGAAAGAAGACACGGCCTTTGCCATACAGACCGGAAATTTTCTTTCCACAGCAGAAGAAGTGGGTAACCTGGTGGTGGGCATAAACCAGCAGCAGCCTGTGTATCTTCGCCAGATTGCAACCGTTGAAGATGGGCCGCAAACCTCCAGCCAGTATGTGTATTTTGGTTATGGTAAGGCAGATACCCTGCAGAACAAATTCAACAGTGAGTATGCTGCCATAACCTTGTCTGTGGCCAAGAAAAAAGGCGCTGACGCGATGAAACTCAGCGAGCAGATCCTTGAAAAAACACGTCACCTGCAGAAGGATGTGATACCAGCAGGAGTGGAGGTTTCCACCACGCGGAACTTCGGTGAAACCGCTTCTGAAAAGGTAAGTGAATTGTTGTTGCACCTGTTTGTATCCATAGTAGTGGTAACACTCTTCGTAATGCTTGCGATGGGCTGGAGAGGCGGACTGGTGGTGTTCCTGTCGGTTCCCGTAACCTTTGCCCTCACATTATTCGCTTATTACGCGCTCGATTATACGCTGAACAGGATTACCCTGTTTGCCCTGGTGTTCATTACCGGTATTGTGGTGGACGACTCCATAATCATTGCCGAGAACATGCACCGTCACTTTAAGATGAAGCGATTGCCATTCCACCAGGCAGCAATCTATGCCATTAATGAGGTAGGTAACCCGACCATCCTTGCCACTTTTACCGTTATCGCAGCGGTATTGCCCATGGCTTTCGTGTCCGGAATGATGGGGCCATACATGAGTCCAATGCCCATCGGGGCATCAATTGCCATGCTGTTGTCATTGATTGTAGCACTGACGCTGACACCCTACCTGGGTTATATTTTCCTGAAGGAAAAAGAGAAGCATGGTGATGAACACAAACATAAATCACTGGAAACGACCGGAATTTATCGCATCTATCGCAAGGCTATTGAGCCCATGCTGGAAACAAAATGGAAACGCTGGACATTTATCGGCGGAATTGTGGTGATATTGCTGGCATCACTTATGATGTTCTATACAAAAGGTGTTGCAGTAAAGATGTTACCCTTTGACAATAAGAATGAATTCCAGGTGATCGTTGATATGCCCGAAGGAACCACCCTTGAGAAAACTGCAGCCGTCACCAAAGACATTGCGGCCTATGTTTCGCAACAGCCGCTGGTGAAAAATTACCAGAATTATATCGGTACAGCGGGCCCGATCAGTTTCAACGGGCTGGTGCGTCATTATGATCTCCGGCGTGGGGACAATATTGCCGACATCCAGGTGAACCTGGTGGATAAAAAAGACCGCAAGAAACAGAGTCATGACATCGTAAAGGAAATGCGCCCGGGAATACAGGTCATTGCTAAAAAATATAATGCCAATGTAAAGCTGGTGGAAGTGCCGCCCGGTCCTCCGGTGCTGTCCACTATGGTGGCAGAGATCTATGGGCCCGATTACGAAGAACAAATGAAAGTGGCCGGCCAGGTAAGGCAGTTGTTTGATTCAACAGCAGACCTGGTAGATATTGACTGGATGGTGGAAGCCGACCAGCCGCAGTACCAGTTTGAAGTGGACAAGGAGAAGGCCATGCGCAACGGCATTGCTCCGGCGCAGGTTTCAGCCACCATAGCAGCCGCCATGTCGGGGCAGCCGGCGGGTAACCTGCACCTTCCTTCGACCTATAACCCCGTTAATATTGTACTTCAGTTAAAGGACAGGGATAAAGGCAGCCTGGAAGAAATCAAAAACCTGAAAGTAATCGGCGCGCAGGGCAATGCTGTAATGGTGGGCGACCTGGTAAACATCACCAGGGGTGTGAAGGAGAAAAGCATTTACCGCAAGAACCAGAAACGGGTGGTATATGTGCTGGCAGATATGGCAGGAAAACTGGAGAGTCCCTTCTACGCAATGAACAATATTTCTGAAAGGGTGCAGCAAATCAAACTTCCTGCCGGTTATACCATTAAGGAAGAATACAGCAGGCAGCCGGAGCTGGAAGACAATTTCAGTTTAAAATGGGATGGTGAATGGCAGATCACCTATGAGGTATTCCGTGACCTGGGAGCTGCGTTCCTGATAGTGATCATACTCATTTACATGCTGATTGTCGGCTGGTTCCAGAACTTTACCGTACCTGTTGTGATGCTGGCGGCCATACCGCTTTCATTGGTGGGCATTGTGCTGGGGCACTGGATCATGGGAGCCTATTTCAGTGCCACGTCCATGATCGGATTCATTGCACTTGCGGGTGTAATGGTAAGGAACTCGGTCTTGCTGATCGACTTTATCAATATCAGGCTGAATGATGGCATACCTCTGAAGCAATCCATCATTGAGGCAGGTGCCGTACGAACCACACCGATCCTGCTGACAGCCGGTGCTGTGGTGCTTGGTGCCGTGGTGATCCTCTTTGATCCGATCTTCCAGGGGTTGGCGATCTCCTTAATGGGGGGAACCATTACCTCAACCTTCCTTACACTGCTGGTAGTGCCCTTACTCTACTGGCGTTTGATGCGTAACAAGTATAAATAATTTGCCATGAAACTTTTAATTGTCACCTGCCTGAAAGAAAACCAGAAGGATGTATCCAAACTCTTCCATGAAGCAGGCATCAAGGTTTTCAGCGTAACTGAAACCGTAGGTTTCAAGGACGACCAGGAACCTGACCTGGTGGAAAGCTGGTTCAGCAGCGGGGAAGAGAAGTATGACTCACTCTTTCTGTTCAGCTTTACCGGTGAGGAACAGGCGAAAAAGGTCATGGAGTCAGTGAATGAGTACAACCGGCAGACCCAAACGCAATTCCCGTTGAGGGCTTTTGTTATGCCGGTGGAAGCATCAAGCAATTGATGGTTTGGGCAGTGCATAATTCATCGCTAAATTGCAGCAAATAGATGCAATGAACCTGGAAGCAAGGCTGCTGGAAATTTTACCGGAGGAAAGGATCAGAACGAGGCTGATTGACCTGTTATCATACGCAGCAGACGCCGGCTTTTATTACCTTGTTCCCCGGGCTGTAGTGCAGCCTGTTAGTGAAAGCGAGGTGATTCGGTTGTTCCTGCTGTCCGCTGAACTGCAGGTTCCGCTGGTATTCCGCACGGGGGGTACCAGTCTGTCGGGCCAATCCATCACAGACGGAATTTTAGTTGACCTGAGCCAGCATTGGAACAGGATAAAAGTATCTGATGACGGGAGGCTTGTTACTGTGGCACCCGGCATTACCGGCGCAATGGTTAACGCACATCTCCGCAGGCACCAGGTTAAAATAGGACCTGACCCCTCCAGTATTGGCGCGGCCATGATGGGCGGGATACTGTCAAATAATGCCAGTGGAATGTGTTGTGGTGTTACCCGCAACTCTTATCACACCACGCGGTCGATCCGTTTCATTCTGCCCGACGGGAAAACCTTCTCTACAGCTAACCCTGATGATTATACGCGTTTTGAAACAGAATGCAGCGAAATCTTCAACACGCTCAGGGATATTCATGCGCAGGTGGCAGCAGATACTGCCCTGGCTGAAAGGATCCGGTACAAATACACTACCAAAAATACGGTCGGGTATTCCCTCAATTCATTTATCGATTACCAGCATCCGCTTGATATCCTGGCGCACCTGCTGATCGGTGCGGAAGGTACATTGGCTTTTATTGCCGAAGCCACCCTTGAAACCATTCCGGATCATCCCTTCAAGTCAACAGCGTTGTTGTTCTTCAATGATATCTATGGCGCCTGCCAGGTGATCAGGCCATTGATCGGAGCCGGCGCTGAAATGGTGGAGCTGATGGACCGGGCATCCCTGTATGCAGTACAGGACCTGAAGGGAATAGATCCGGTAGTGAAGCAACTTCCTGAGACCGCGGCAGCCCTGCTGGTCGAGTTCCAGGAGGCTACAGAAGCTGAACTGACCGACAGGGTGAATAGTTTTATGGCGGGTGCTGCTGCCTGGAATTTTTACAATGCACCGGAATTCAAAACCGATGCTACGGAGCGTGAACTGCTTTGGAAAATGCGGAAGGGACTATTTCCCGCAGTGGGCGCGGTAAGGGCCAGTGGCACTACAGTGGTGCTGGAAGATATCGCCTTTCCCCTGCCCGTTTTGGGGAATGCCATTTTTGACCTGCAATCCCTCTTTAAAAAATACGAATACAATAATGCCATAATTTTCGGACATGCCAAAGATGGTAACCTGCACTTTGTGGTGACCCAGTCATTCAATGAAGCGCATGAGGTTGACCGTTATGACCGCTTCCTGAGGGATGTGGTGGACCTGGTGGTGAATAAATACGATGGCACGCTGAAAGCGGAACATGGCACCGGTAGGAATATGGCGCCCTTTGTGGAGACGGAATGGAAGGGGGATGCTTATTTGATCATGAAAAAGATCAAATCCGTGGTGGATCCAAAGAACCTGCTGAACCCGGGTGTGATCATCAACGACGATAAACAGGTGCATGTTAAAAACCTGAAACAGTTACCCCAGGTTGAATCTGAGGTGGACAGGTGCATCGAATGCGGATTCTGCGAACCCGTTTGTCCGAGCAGGAACCTTACCCTCACGCCCCGTCGTCGCATCATGGTGAGGCGTGAACTCAAAAAACTTCAGGCTGCCGGAAGAATGGCAGAGCACGATGAACTGTTACAGCAATACCAGTACGACGGACTGGAAACCTGTGCTGTGGACGGACTCTGCGGTGGTGCCTGCCCGGTAGATATCAATACAGGTGACCTTGTTAAAAGGTTAAGGCGGGAGAATCATTCTGAGAATGCCAATAAGATAGCGCTGAAGGTTGCCAAACATTTTGCCCTGGTGGAAAGAATGGCCAGGATGGGATTGAAGAGCGGAACCATCCTCAATAAGCTGGCAGGGCGAAAATCCATGGAGAAGCTTACCGGGGGTATGCGAAAAATAATCCCGGCAATGCCGCTCTGGAATGAGCAGATGCCGGCCTCTCCATCTTTGTCTGCTTTGCGGAAAACACCGCTCAAGCCTGCGGGGCCTGCTGCCGGGCAGATCGTTTATTTCCCGGCCTGTATTTCCAGGATGATGGGATCGGGTATCAACGGCAAGCCGGATATTATGACGACTTTTTTGCAGGTGGCGGAGAAGGCAGGTATAGGTGTAAACATCCTGAACAATATTATCGGCGCCTGTTGCGGACAGATATATTCTTCCAAGGGATACCAGCCGGCCTACCGGTTTACTGCAAACGCTATTGTGGAAAATCTCTGGGCATCCAGTGAGCAGGGACGGTATGTGATTGTGATAGATGTGAGTTCCTGTGCATACACGCTCCATCACCTGCGCCCTGTGCTAACCCCAGCCAACCAGCAGAAGTATGACCAGCTTACAGTTCTGGACTCTGTGGATTTCCTGCACGATTATGTTTTACCGGTAGTGAATGCCGCCCGTAAAAAGGGGAAGGTGGTGCTTCACCCGGTCTGTTCCATTCAGAAAATGGGCATCCAGCACAAACTGACTGCCATCGCGTCGCATTTTGCCAATGAAGTTATTGTGCCTAAGAATGCCGGATGCTGTGGTATGGCAGGAGACAGGGGCTTCCTCTTTCCTGAACTGACGGCATCTGCCACGGCTCCTGAAGCTGCTGAAGTGGTTGCTGCAGAATATGATGGGTATTATTCATCAACCAAAACCTGTGAAATGGCATTGTCGCAGGCAGTTAAGAAGGATTATGAGTCAATCCTTTACCTGGTTAATGAGTGCCTTTAATATGCATCTATTTCATTCCCGGTTGGGAGAACAGGGCGTAAACGGCAAAGGACCCCAGCCAGTGTTCGCCGGCATAATCACCTGAAACGATATTTGGTAAAGCACTGGTAAGATGTTTTCTCGCCAGTGCCGCCACAGCTTTTGCTTTATCGGCGGGAAGTTGCTGTGCAATATGATAGAGGCACCAGGTTCTGCTGAAATTAAGTCCGTTCAGGTGTACCAGCTTTCCGTCTGTAACATCCTTCACTTCTGCGATGGTGAAAATGCTTTCCGGATGGGTGAACAGGCCGGGCATGAATTGCTTTAACCAGGCCTGGTATTCGGCCTTCGGTAAAACCCTGCTCATGAGGGAAGCTTCTTCCAGGCAGGGGCTTAGGAAATCGTATCCTCCTGGTTCCCAGCCGGCAGGGCAATTTTTATCTTTTTTGTAAAAGCGGATGGCGGCTGTACGAATGGCGTTCTGCAGGGCTGTATCACCTGCTGTAAGCGCATAGTCATAACTGAGAGAGAGACCAAATGCGAGGTTGGAATGTTCGCCCACCCGGATCGGGTACACCAGTTTGGGCAGGAAACCTGTCCAGGCTGCCGCCAGGTAATGCGACAGGGGAGCGAGGTTGGCTGCCAGTTTCCTGCCCAGCGGGTCGTTCCAGGTCATAAGTTCGTTCTGTAATTGTAACAGCCATCCCCAACCGTAGATACGTTCAAATGATTTGTTGTCGCCGGTGAAAAGTGTTAACTCCTGCTGTATGTTTTCAGCGCTTAGGTGCTGGTTCAGGCTGGCCCTGATCAGTCCCGCCTCCGGCAGTCCCGGAAATTGTTTCAGTAATTTTACCAGCATCCAGTGGCCATGTACGCTGGAATGCCAGTCGAAACATCCATAAAAGGCGGGATGATAATTTTTCGGTTTTGTAACCAGGTTGCTGTCTTCGATGGTAATACCTGATTTGTAAGGGAATTCCTTGTCAATACATTTCATGGGAAGCCTCGACAAATAGGAGGCTCCTTCTGTGGTAAGGATAAACTGGTGATTGCTCTCTTTGTAATATTCCTGTGCGTTCAGCGCGTTTGTTGTAAACAACAGGCACAGGAAGGTGAAAAAATGCCCCCGCTTTAAAGATGTCATGTTAACCCGGTTTAGGTGATGGTACCGGATAAGGTTCAGCGGGAGGCCAGCAATTCCTCAGCAGTTTGTGTAGTAACGCCGGCCTTCCCCTCGAAATGGTAATGTACTGCAATATACTTCTTTACATGACCCCTGCTCTCGGCCGGTAGAAAATCCTGTAATTTCCAGAAATCGCGGCTGCCGGATTTTTTGATGGCGGCGTAAACAGGGCCGGGACCGCAGTTATAGGCTGCCAGGGCCAGCAGCCAGTCATTGAACTCATGGTGAAGATCGCGCAGGTAGAGGGCGGCAGCTTTGGTACTCAGTGCTGTGCTGGTGCGTTCATCTGATTCCTCTGTCACCTCCAACCCCAGTATCCTGGCTGTTTCCGGCATAAGCTGCCAGGTGCCGCGGGCCCCCACTTTTGAAAGGGCGGTTGGTTTCATTTCTGATTCCACTATTGCCAGGTATTTCAGCTGTTGCGGCAGTTTATATTTTTTGAAAACCCGGTTCATCATCCTGAAGGTTGACTGGTGTTTTTTTCGGATCATCATCAGGCTTTCCTCATTCACCCTGATGTACCGGTCCATATAGGCAATTGCTTTTCTGTTTACAATGCCATATTTTTCCTGTGCAAGGAATTCGGAACTGGCTATGACTTCAGTGGGGGTGGAAAACCTGATCCTTGGATTGGCCTGGTATCCCGCGGAGGCAGATATGAACAGGAAAATGTTGCATATCAACAAGAGCTTGAGCAAATTTGAATTCAACATTGTCGTTATTTTTTGGATAATACAATGCCGACCCAGGTGCTTGGATATTAAAAAGACAGGCTTGACATAGGGAGATTGGTACGAAAGAGTTAAGTGGTTACCGGGGGGTACGGGTTGATAGGTTTCTCAAAACTCCGGAACACTTACTGTTGTATAGTTTGGCGAACAATACAAAGGTATAAACCTGGGGAGTGTTTTGCAAGGTTGTTTTACTGTGGGATATACGGTGGATAAGTATTGGTTCATTTTATTATTTAAAGCTGCTTTTAGCGAAGTCATTGATTTAGTGTATCTACACAGCAGGAGTATGTTGTTTTTACGATCATTTATATTAGTATTATTACAGTCTGAACCGATAAATCCAGGGTCTTGAAACTGAAAATATTTTTTTCCTTTGCGGCTATTTACCTGATTTGGGGTTCCACTTACCTGGCCGCCCATTTTGGTTTGGGCAGCATTCCTCCCTACCTGATGAGTGCTTTGAGGTTTTCTGTTGCCGGCCTGGTTTTGCTGGCCTGGTGTTTTGGCAGAAAATATCCCTGGCCGGATAAAAAGACCATTTCCGTGAATTTTCTGGGAGGGGTGCTGATGCTGGTGGGTGGCAGCGGATCCGTATTATGGGCGCAACAGTATGTGCCATCAGGTTTGGCTGCCATACTGGTGTCGGCCCTTCCGGTATGGTTCGTGTTGCTGGATAAAAAAGAATGGGCGGTTTATTTCAAAAGCAGGTTGGTTATTACGGGAGTATTATTGGGCTTCGCTGGTATCATTATATTGTTTGGTTCCAATCTGGATGATAGCGGCCAGGGATCAGCAGGTTTTAAAAAACTGCTTGCCATCGGTGTGATCATTGCTGGAACCATATCCTGGACGATAGGTTCCCTCTATGTGAAATACCAGTCGGCACCGCATAATGTTACCGCAGGTGCCGGCATACAGTTGCTGGCCGGAGGTATTGCCAGTCTGTTATTAAGCCCGTTGCTTGATAACCTGTCAGGGTTTTCTTTCTCACAGGTATCCCTATCCGCATGGATGGCATTGACCTACCTGACGGTTTTTGGTTCAGTGATCACTTATATGGCCTATATGTATCTGTTATCAGAAAGACCTGCTGCGCAGGTTGGTACCCATGCCTATGTGAACCCGGTAATTGCGGTTATACTGGGTGTTTTATTTGCGAATGAAAAACTTGTTCCGGCACAGATATCAGCCCTGGTAATAATCCTGGTCAGTGTATTACTGGTGAATCTTGCCAGTTACAGAAAATAGGACCAGCAGGGTGCAGGTGCCGCTTCCTGCCGTACATTTGATCAAGAAATTATGGAACAGTATTCACCACAAATCAGGACCGTCAATGTGTTGCGTTATGTCACGCCATTGCGCGAAGGCGGCTCCCTGCCAGCGATTGCAGAAGCGGATGACGGCTTCCTGTATGTATTGAAATTCCGCGGTGCAGGCCAGGGGGTGAAAGCGCTGATTGCCGAATTGATAGGAGGTGAAATAGCGCGTGTACTTGGTTTCAAGATTCCTGAAATCGTTTTTGCCAATATGGATGAGGCTTTTGGGCGGACTGAACCTGATGAGGAGATCCAGGATCTGCTGAAAGCGAGCGTGGGATTGAACCTGGGCCTGCATTACCTTTCGGGTTCAATTACGTTTGATCCGGCCGTGAGTTCCGTTGATGCCGCGTTGGCTTCACGAATTGTGTGGATGGATTGCTTGCTGATGAATGTGGACCGCACCTGCCGGAACACCAATATGCTGATGTGGTTCAGGGAACTCTGGCTGATTGATCACGGAGCTGCCTTATATTTTCATCATTCCATTCAAAACTGGAAAGAACAGGCAGTCAAACCCTTTGTACGGGTAAAAGATCATGTGCTGCTTCCTTTTGCCGCTGAACTGGAAAGGGCGGATGTTACATGCAGATCGATCCTCACCCCTGAAGTCATCCGTACGATCGTTTCATTGGTGCCGGAAGAATGGCTGACGGGCGAGGAAGGATTGTCCGCAGCAGATATGCGGCGGATTTACGAACAGTTTTTAATAACCAGGATCAACTCTTCCGAAATTTTTCTAAAAGAAGCACAGCATGCAAGGTCAGTATCTATATGAATATGCCATCATCCGCGTTGTGCCAAGGGTGGAGCGGGAAGAGTTTCTCAATGTAGGAGTGATCCTGTATTCCAAACAACTCAAATACCTCGATTGTCTTTACCGGCTGGACCGCGGGCGTTTGCTGACCGTATTTGGCAATATGGATATCGGGGAAGTTGAACAATACCTCAGCGCCTTTGAACGGATTTGCAAGGGGCTGGATGGATCGGGCCCCATCGGTAAACTGGACCTGCCTTCCCGGTTTCGCTGGCTGACAGCCACCCGCAGCACCATCATACAAACCTCCAAAGTTCACCCCGCATTTTGCACCGAACCGCGCCAGGCACTGGAAAGGATTTTTGAACAGATGGTGGGGTAGGGTTAGTTCATCGCACCTGGCCATTGCCCCTAAGAATCCATTTTTCCGTTACCAGTTTTTCCAGTGCAAAAGGCCCGCGGGCATGAAGCTTTTGGGTGGATATGCCGATCTCGGCACCCAGGCCGAATTCTTCGCCATCTGTAAACCGCGTGGAGGCATTTGAGTAAACTGCAGCTGCATCAACAGTCCGGATAAAACGTTCACACGCTTTTTTATCCTCAGATACGATGGCTTCAGAATGTTTGGTGGAATAAGTGTCAATATGGGCTAATGCTTCCTCCATGCCCGAAACCAGTTTCACTGCGCATTTCAGGCTCAGGAATTCACGGCCGAAATCTTCCGGACCGGCTTTCTGAAGTAATGGATACCCTTTCAGGAGTTTATATGAACCTGCGTCTGCAAAGATCTCCACCTGGTGCTTTTCAAATTCGGGTACTAACATGGCGAGGAATGTCTGAGCGATTTTTTTATCAACCAACAGGGCATCCATGGAATTACAAACCGATGGTCGCGAAACTTTTGCATTCACCACTATATCCACAGCCTTCTGCAGGTTGGCCTTGCTTTCCACGTACACATGACAAACACCGGCGCCCGTTTCTATCACCGGCACCAGGCTGTTTTTACGCACATAACGGATAAGGCTATCCGAACCACGGGGGATCAGCACGTCTATGTACCTGGTGGCGCCGAACAGTACATTTACCACTTCACGGGCTGAAGGGAGCAGGGTAACAGCCTCTGGACTGACACCATGTTTTTTCAGCACCGTTTTAATGAGTGCTACTGCAGCCTGGTTGGTATGTGCTGCTTCGCTGCTGCCTTTCAGCACACAGGCATTCCGGCTGCGAAGGCATAGTGCGGCAATATCGAATGTTACATTTGGCCTGGATTCATAAATGGCGCCGACCACCCCAAGCGGCACTGAAATCTTTTCCAGCTTTAAACCATTGGGAAGTGTCCTGCTTTCCAGCTGTTTGCCGGTTGGGTCGGGGAGCGACGCCACTTTTTTGATACTGGCTGCTATACTTTTAATGCGTTGTTCATTCAGCATCAACCGGTCATTCCTGGGATTGTCGGGCGACTGTTTCGCCATGTCTTTTGCATTGGCCCGCAGGATTATTTTTGTGCCGGCTAACAATTCTCCGGAAAGGTCCCGAAGTATTTGCTGCACCTGTTTATTGGTAAGGTCCTGCAGGCTGCCGGCAGCCTTGTGGGTTTTTATGAGAAGCGGTAAAACTGATTTCATGTTTGCTTGCTTAAAATAATACGATATCATCCGCATGGGCGGCGATCACGTTCTTTTCGGTACGCTGCTGGTTGATGGAAGTTGCATCCAGCCTTGTTTTGGCAACTCCCAAAATAGTGCCTTCCCCATCCATCAGCTGGATCACTTCGCCTGCAATGAATTTTCCATCTGCTTCTTCAATGCCAATGGTGAGCAGGCTTTTGCGATTCTGCAGTGCTTTGGCTGCGCCTTTGTCCACATAGATTGTGCCCAGGGTGATGGATCCGCTGGCCAGCCATTTCTGCCGGGCCCTCAGGTTCGACTTTCTGGCAACAAAATAGGAGCCCTGACTGCCTTCGAGTGCTGCTTTCAGCGGCTCGGACCCCTTGAGTCCGCAGATCATCACATTGATGCCCAGTGAGGTTGCCAGGCGGGTGAAAGTGAGCTTCGAGAGCATCCCACCCAGGCCCGGACCGCTTTTTTCTGTGGTTACATATTTCAATACTGACGCATCCACTTTTTCAATGCGGGGTATGATCTGCTTTTTATCGTCGAGCAAGCCGCCCGCAGAAGTGCACAATACCAGGGAACTGGCATCAAAACCAATGGCGATCAGGGTTGCCAGTTCATCATTATCTGAAAACTTGATCTCCACATTACTGACCAGGTCATTTTCATTCACCACCGGAAGGATATTGTTTTCCCAGAAGGTGGTGAAAGTCTGCCTTAGCTGCAGGAACTGTGCGCGATTGGAAAAATGCACTCTTTCACAAAGGGCCTGCGCCACGGTGATACCGTGTTGCTGGAAATATTTGTGGTACATCTGGATCAAAATGGGATTACCCACAGCAGCTGCAGCCTTACGTTCCAGGAGACTGCCCTTGTAATCCTTCAGGAATTTTTTTCCGCTGCCGACAGCACCGCTGGACACCAGCACGATGTCATATTGCTGGTTCAGGCGCGCGATCTCTGCGGCAACTTTCTTTATAATCGTGGTGTCAACATTGCCTTCCGAATTGGTGATCACTGCTGTCCCAAGCTTAATTACAATTACTTCCCTGGACATCTGGTAGTTTTCTGCAAGATAACGCATATCATTCAAGGGATGAACGCCGGATCATAAGTCCATAAAATCCCATGCACTCCGGTAGGAATTTTGTGCCTGCGTATAGTCAATGAATCCCGCGTAAAAATCATGCTGCGACAGGGTGGCGCTGTCGCCGATGACCACCAGTTTTTTGCGTGCACGGGTCATTGCCACATTCATGCGCCGCACTTCCGATAAGAATCCGATGCTGTTGTCGGGATTGCTCCGTGTCATGCTGATGTACACGATATCGCGCTCCTGCCCCTGGAAACTGTCAATGGTATTGATCGAGATTTTTCCACCCAGTTCCTGCAAACCTGGATGATGTACCAGTTGTTCCTTTAGTTGCAGGATCTGTTGTTTATAGGGCGAGATAATGGCAATGGTTGGAAAGTTTACTTTATCATAATATGGCTTCAGACCTTCAACGTATTGGTTTAAATGTTTCAGCAGGAAAGCTGCCTCCTCAGGATTGCTGGTGGAAGTGCCTTCCTGTTTTTCATCAAATCCGCAACCTGCGGTATCCACAAAATCTAGCGGTTCATCGCCCGGAAATAAAATATGTTCTGCCACTGTGTGATGGGCTTTCAGTTTTTGCTGGTAGAATACTGCAGAAGAATAACCCATAATGCGTTCGTGCATGCGATATTGTTCCTCCAGCAATACAACCGTTTCCGGGTGCAGGTGTACGGCTTTTTCCAGCAGGGTTGTGGCCAGTCCTTTGCGTGCCGCCACATCAGATTTAACCGTTGGGGACAATTGAAAGTGATCTCCGGCCAGCACCAGTTTCCTGCCTTTGAGAATAGGGATCCAGCAGGCGGGCTCCATTGCCTGCCCGGCTTCATCAATCACCACTGTTTCATACCTGAGGTGCCTTACCGTATAATGATTGGAACCTACCAGGGTGGCGGCGATCACCTGAGCTTTTCCAAACAGGTCTGACAGGATGTATTCTTCGGTTTTTTCCACTTCCTTCAGGATGTTGCGGGCCTCCCGAAATAAAGCCTTGCGCTGTTCCCATTCAGCCCTGCCAAAATTCCGTTTGTATTTCTGCGCCATATTGCGGAATTCATTGGCCTGCTTTTTCAGTCGTTTGATCTCCTTCATACTGCTGTGTTCCGACATCTTACTGTCTAGTGTAAGCGAAGATAATTTTTCAGATACCCTGGCGGGATTGCCTACACGGAGTACATTTAAGCCCAGTTCAGAAAGTTTTTCACTCAGCAGGTCAACGGCGGTATTGCTGGGAGCCGCCACCAGTACCTGTTTCCCATCGCGCCGGATCAATGCCCTGATGGCCTGTACAAGCGTGGTGGTTTTGCCGGTGCCGGGAGGACCATGTACGATGGCCAGGTCTTCCGCAGACAGTATTTTATTGACAGCTTCCTGCTGAAGGGCATTGAGTTCCGATATGATTGCCGGCTGAAATCGTTCATCAAACTGAGGTTTTTCACCACCGGTTAAAATGCGTATCAGTCGCCCTTCCGTTTTCTTTTCGGCGAGTGCAGACGCCTGTTTCAGCGCCTGCTGCATTTCATCATAACTGTTGTCGTCAAATAGCAGGTCAATACCAAGTTTGCCATCCCTGGCCCATTCGGGCAACTCATCAGTTCTTAAACTGAGCCTGAGCCGGTTCTCTCCCTGCCAGCTAACGGTACCAGCTATGCGATCATTTTTGGGATCATGGTTGGAAAACAAAGCGGCTGCGGCGCCGAAGCGGAACTGGTGTGGTATGTCCTGGTTCGTGGGACGCTCCAACTCCACCGTAAGGTAATCTCCCCGGCTCATTTCAGTATCCCTGATGACAACAGGATACCAGGTTAGCCCATTTGCTTTTCGCTCCTGAACAGAAGTGGCGGCGGTTTGTTCCTGGTAAGCTGCCTGGTCGGCCTCGCGCTCCGTTTTCAACAGGTCCAGTAATTGCCTGAAATAATCCATCCTGCAAATTTAACCCGAATTAAAGGTCATTCCGCAACACTTCCAATGGAGGACGGTTCAGGATATCACGACTGTTGAAAAGTCCGATCAGTACAGTGATGCAGCAGATACCCAGGAATATGACCAGCACCGGTAAGGGTGCAGGCGCAAAACTGGTTTTAAAACTGAATACCGCCAGGGCCCAGCCTCCGGCAAGAGCCAGCAGTATGCCGGTCAGCGCTGCCAGGGAACCCAGGAAAAAATATTCCAGCGCGGTAATCACCAGTATCTGTTTGCCGGTGCCGCCCAGTGTCCTTAACAATACAGATTCCCTGATCCGCTGGTATTTACTGATGATGATCGATGCAATCAATACAACAAGTCCGGTTACGATACTGAACCCGCCGATAAATCGTACCACAAAACCGATCTTATCCAGTATATCATCCACCACGGTCAGGATCAGGCCAAGATCTATGACCGATACGGTTGGGAATGAACTGACCAGTGATCGCTGGAATTTTGCCGATACTTCGTTTGATGGTACCCGTGTGACCAGCACATGGAATTTCGGGGCTGATTCCAGTACGCCGGAAGGGAAAACCACCCTGAAATTCGTCTGTACCCTGTTCCAGTCCACCTCCCTGAAACTGCCGACAAAGGCAGGTATCAGGGCACCCTGAACATTGAATACAATTTTATCGCCGGGTTTCACATGCAGGCGTCTGGCATAACCTTCTTCGAGTGAAACAAGGATGCTGTCGCGCTTTCCGCCTGCCGGTTGTAAAATGCCTTCAGTAAGCTTTTCCGAATCGGTAAGGGTGTCGCGGTAGGTGGCCCTGATCTCCCCTTCAAAAGCGTGTGGTGAAATATCCAGGGTGCTGTCGTTTCGGGCCATGGTGGCATTAATGCCTTTGATTTCCTCGATGCGCATGGTGATGATTGGAACCTGCTGGATCACCGGCAGTTGAAAGGTTCTGGTGAGGTCTGCTACCTGGTTTTTCTGTGCGTCCTGGATGTCGAAAATGACCATATTGGGCTGGTTTTCGCTGGCAGACAATTCTACTTTCCGGGTAAGGATGTCCTGCACAAAATATAGCAGGCAGATAAAGGATGTTCCCAGTCCGATGGCTACGACAAGGATGACAGTCTGGTTGTTGGGGCGGAAGAGGTTGGCAAATCCCTGGCGCCAGAGATAACTCCAGGAAGATGGGAAAAAGCGCCTGGCCAGCCACATCATCAGCATTGCCACTCCGGCCAGTAAGAGGAAGGAACCGATGACACTAACGGTGAAGATCAGGGCCTGGAAAAAATTCCCGAGCTGCAACCAGCTGAAGCCGAGGATGAAGAGGATAATCAGTGCGCCAACCAGCCACTGCAGCGGATCACGGAACATCCTGCTATTGTTGTCGGTGATGCGCAGCGTATTGAGTGGTGATATATTCCGAATGCCGATCAGAGGAAGCAACGCGAATAAAACCGAGACCATCAATCCAACTGCAATACCCTGGGCAATAGCCCGCCATGACACCTGCATGTTGATATCGATCGGAAGGAAATCCTGCAGCAGGGAGGGAAGCAGAAACTGTATTCCTGTGCCCGCCAGGGCACCGACCAGGGAACCGATCAGCCCGATACCTGCAATTTGAAGGAGGTATATCAGGAAAGCCTGGCGGTTGGTTGCCCCCAGGCATTTGAGCATGGAGATGGATGCCAGTTTTTCACGGATATAAATATGGATGGAACTGGCTACGCCTATACATCCCAGTAAGAGTGCGATAAAACTTACCAGTTGCAGGAATTCATTCAGGTCGCCGAAAGCGCGGCCGGTGGTCTGTTTCCTGGTTTCAACGGTCTCGATGTCAATGCCTTCCGTTTCCAGCCGGGGTTCAATATTGGCCATCAGTTTATCCATATTAACCGGCCTGCTGAATTGAACATACTGCGTGTAGGTGATGCGGCTGCCTTTCTGGAGTAAGCCAGTGGCATCCAGGTATTGCATCGGGATCCAGACAGCGGGTGCCATAGCGGTGGAAAATCCCGTCTTTCCGGGAGCTTTGATGATTTCACCGGCGATAATGAAACTCAATTCACCCACCCTGATAGAATCGCCAACTGAAGCCCGGAATTGTAACATCAGTGTTTTATCCACCAGTGCCTGCCTTCCCTGCTGGAAGGTTTTGGCTGCCCTGGCGGGGATGGTTTCAATGCTTCCATAAAAAGGAAAGCCTCCGTCCAGCGCCCTGACCTGCGCTAACCGGGTTCCGCCTGTTTTGGTAAAGTAAATCATGGAGGCGAAACTTCTTTCCCTGGCACGGTCCTCTCCCAATGAATCCATCAAAGCCTGCGCCCCGGCGCTGAATGGCTGGTTGTTATCAAAAACAAGGTCTGCACCGACTAGCGTTTTGGCCTGTGCATCCACATCCTTTTCAATGGTATATCCCAGGGAGTAAATGGCTACCAGTGCGGCGATGCCCAGGATGATAGATGACACAAAAAGAAACAGGCGGCTGCGGTTTTTGCGACTATCCCGCCAGGCCATTTTCAGCAGCCACCCGAAATTCAGTTTATTCTCCTTGTTCATACAATGGCTTCTGTGTGGTGATGGGTTCTTTCGTCTGAAATGATATGCCCGCCTTTCAGTTTGATAATGCGGTCAGTCTTTGCAGCCAGTTCAAGGTCATGTGTTACAATCACCAGAGTGGTTCCGGCTTCGCGGTTCAGTTCAAACAAGAGGTTCACAATTTTTTCACTGGTTTCAGCATCAAGGTTGCCGGTGGGTTCATCGGCAAACAGGATCTTCGGCTGGTTGGAAAATGCCCTGGCGATGGATACACGCTGCTGTTCTCCTCCGGATAATTGGGAAGGATAATGATGTACCCTTTCTGCAAGGCCTACTTTTTCCAGCAGGTTCAGGGAGTGTTCGCGGATATTTTTTTCGCCCCTCAGTTCGAGCGGCACCATTACGTTTTCAAGAGCGGTGAGGGTTGGCAGGAGCTGGAAATTCTGGAAGATAAAACCGACATACTGGTTGCGTACCCGTGCCAGCTGGTCTTCGGTCAATTCGTTGAGCCGCACCTGGTTCAGTTCCACCGATCCGGTGCTGGCACGGTCGAGTCCCGCGCAAAGTCCCAGCAGCGTTGTTTTTCCGCTGCCCGAAGGTCCCACGATGCTCATGGTTTCGCCGGCTTTCACCTCAAAACTGATGTTTTCCAGCACATGCAGGGTGCGACCTGCATTCTGGTAATTTTTGCCCAACCGGGCTATCCTGAGAATTGTTTCCACTGGCGTATGTTTAGTTAAAGCTATTTTTGCTGACGGTAATTGTTTAAGGTATTGATTTTATTCCTAAATCATTTTCAGGGTGTATGACAAGAAACATTTTAATATATCTTTTTGTTTTGGCTGTGATGATGTGGTCCTGCGGTAATAATAACGAGGCAAGATCCAAAGAGCCGGCAACTACAGTTGCTGCCGATACCAACCGGACCGTTACCACAAAAAACATACTCTTTTTCGGCAATAGTCTCACAGCAGGTTATGGCCTCGATCAGTCCGAAGCGTTCCCTGCGCTGATCCAGAAAAAAATAGATTCCCTTCAGTTGCCATTCAAAGTGATCAATGCCGGACTGAGTGGCGAAACTACTTCCGGCGGACTCAGCAGGATCGACTGGCTGCTGCGGCAGGAGGTGGATGTCTTTGTGCTGGAACTGGGCGCCAACGATGGCCTGAGGGGTATACCGGTAACGGAAACCCGAAAAAACCTGCAGGCAATCATTGATAAGGTGAGGGAAAAAAATCCATCAGTTGTGATAGTACTGACCGGCATGCAGGTGCCACCGAATATGGGCCAGGTATATGCGAAGGAATTCAGGTCTGTGTACAGGGAACTGGCCGAACAGAATAAAACCATCCTGATGCCCTTCCTGCTCGAAGGGGTAGGCGGGGATCCTTCCCTGAACCTGCCGGATGGTATTCATCCTACTGCTGAAGGACACCAGATTGTTGCCAATAATTTGTGGGAGTATTTAAAATCTGCAGTAAAGTAACACAATGGAAAAGGAAGTTTTTATGGCTTCAGTGAAAAGCGGACAGATGCCGGATGGGTTGACTATTTACTTGGAAACTTTATGGTATGCCGGAGCCGGCGACTGGAACAAGGCCCATGAGCTGATCCAGGACCTGCCGGGGAAAGATGCTGCTTTATTGCATGCCCACCTGCACCGGGTGGAGGGAGACCAGTGGAATGCCGATTACTGGTACCAAAAGGCTGGTGAGAAAAGGCCGGGTATATCCCTGCAACAGGAATGGGAAGCGCTGGTAAAAAGATACCTCTGATGCAAGCAAGTCAACATCCCATTTATAATATCCCGTTTGGCCTGCTCTGCCTGAGTTCCCTGTTTTTTTCCGCCAGTTTCAATATGCTCATACCTGAGTTGCCGGCATACCTGAGCAGCCTGGGTGGTGCGGAGTACAAGGGACTGATCATTGCGCTGTTTACCCTTACTGCCGGAATTTCACGCCCATTCAGTGGCAAACTAACGGACACCATTGGACGCGTTCCGGTAATGGCGGTAGGCTCTATAGTTTGTTTTGTCTGCGGATTTTTATACCCGGTGCTGGGGTCTGTTTCGGGGTTTCTGTTTTTAAGGCTGGTGCATGGTTTCTCCACCGGCTTCAAACCTACGGCCACAGCGGCTTATGTGGCAGATATGGTGCCGGTCAGCCGCTGGGGCGAAGCACTTGGACTACATGGACTGTTTTTCAGTACAGGCATGGCCATCGGTCCGGCCATGGGCAGCGCCATCGTAACACATTTCTCCATGGACACCATGTTTTATTTTTCATCCTTCCTCGCCCTGCTGTCAATCATCATCCTTTATAATATGAAGGAAACGATTAAGGAAAAACAACCCTTCCGCTGGTCACTGCTGAAGATTTCACGAACTGAGATCATTGAAGGCCAGGTGATCCCGGCCGGGATAGTTACCATGTTATCCTATATACCTTATGGTGTGATATTAACGCTGATCCCGGATTTCGGCGGATCGATCGGTGTAAAGAATAAGGGCATGTTCTTCATGGTCTTCACCATCTCCTCCCTGCTGGTGCGATTTGTTGCAGGCAGGATTTCGGATAAGCGTGGACGTGAGAGCGTGATCAGGGCGGGATTGCTGATCGTGGTAGTCTCACTATTCCTGCTAGGTTATGCCGGTTCACCCCGCGGCCTGATCCTGGGGTCGATAGTATATGGTATTGGAACAGGAATTTTATCGCCCGCCATCAATGCATGGACCATCGACCTGAGTCATCCTGATAGGAGGGGAAAAGCAATGGCTACGATGTATATTGCACTGGAAGCGGGCATTGGCCTTGGCGCTTTGCTGGCGGGATGGTTTTACCAGGATGTGATCAGCATGGTGCCCTGGCTGCTGTATGCGGCGGGAGCCGTTACCATCCTGGCATTTATCTATATGTTATTCTGGAGGAAAAAACCGGCATGAATTATTTACAAGTCATAGGGATATCCAAGCAGGAGAATGGCAGGCAGATACTTTCCGGAATTCATTTTGAGATGGCGGAAGGATATAAGATTGCCATTGCAGGTGAAACAGGTTCGGGGAAGAGCACCCTGCTGAAGACCATTGGCGGTCTGTCGCAGCCCGACCAGGGCGAAGTGCTGCTGGAAGGAGAAAGGGTGGAGGGGCCGCTGGAGCGCCTGATCCCCGGTCATCCGAAGATTGCGTATCTCTCCCAGTATTTCGAATTGCGAAACAATTACCGGGTAGAGGAAATACTGGAGATCGCCAGTAAGACGGAGCCCGAAAATGCAGCCCGGATTTTTGAGATCTGCCAGGTAAACCATTTACTGAAGCGCAAAACAGACAGGATCTCGGGTGGTGAGCGACAAAGGATCGCTATGGCCCGTGCCCTGGTTAGCTCTCCGCGTTTGCTGCTGCTGGATGAACCCTTTTCCAATCTCGATGTCATCCATAAGAACCTGATGAAACTGGTAATCCGGGATATAGGCGAGCACCTGGGAGTTACCTGCATGCTGGTATCACACGATCCGGTGGATACACTGAGCTGGGCGGATGAAATCCTGGTGATGCGCGATGGCGTCATTGTGCAGCGAGGCACACCGGAGAATATCTATCGCCGGCCCGTAAATGAATATGTAGCGGGATTGTTTGGGAAGTACAACCTGGTTGAGCCGGGAATATTTGGACTGCCTGCTGAAATTTCCGGGGCGGAAAGGGAAGGAAAAAAACTTTTCCTGCGGCCGGAGGATATATTGATTGTAAACGGGCAGGGAGCTGTGACCATCGCTTTGGTGAAGCGCGTCAGTTTCCTGGGAACTCTATTTGAACTGGAACTTGAGCTTGCAGGGCATACTCTGACCGCCGCAACTCCTGATCGGAATATTTCACCGGGTGATTCAATCGCCCTTTCTTTAATCAGTGATCAGCCGTATTATATGTAGAATAATTCATGAAAAATGGGCGGGCGCCGGAATTGTTTTCAGGTATTAAAAGCATTACGTATGAATATTACAAAAGTATTATTATCCATTTCACTTTTGCTTTCGCCTCCTGCATTTTCGCAAGAGACCAATGCTTATCCTGCTTCGGTTGTGCCTGACCGTATATTGTTATCTGTTGGTCAGGATCCTGCCACCAGTGCCGGATTGTCCTGGCGGATGGATTCAACGGTGGTGTCGGGATATGCCGAACTGGTTCCCGCAAAAGCCGCCCCGGAAGCCGATAGTGCGTTGAAGTTTCCGGCGGCCCTTGAAAAACTTTCCCTGCCTGAGGGTTCCACTCATTATTTTTCCGTGGACCTCAGCGGACTTTCTCCCAATACCCTGTATATGTACCGGGTGGGTGATGAAAAGAACCGCAGCGAATGGATCCAGTTCCGTACTGCTTCAAAAGAGTTCAGGCCATTCAGTTTTCTTTATGTGGGTGATGCCCAGAATGAGCACAAGACCTGGTGGTCGAGAACGATCCGGGCAGCTTACAGCCATGAACCCGGCGCGGCATTTTTAGTGCATGCAGGCGACCTGATCAACCGATCCAATGTGGACCGGGAATGGGGAGAATGGTTTTATGCCGGAGGCTGGATGCATGGCATGATTCCTACGGTTGCTACTGCCGGAAATCATGAGTTTTACCGGGATGAGCAGAAACGCCTCACACTGACCAAACACTGGAGACCGATATTCAACCTGCCGGAAAATGGCCCTGCCGGCCTCGAAGAGCTGGCTTATTATTTTGACTACCAGAATGTGCGGGTTATTTCACTGAGTTCGCAATCACTTTTACTCAATCCTGCAGACAGCATCAGCCAGGTGAAATGGCTGGAAGAAGTATTGAAAGATAATCCCTGCCGCTGGACCATCCTGACCATGCACCACCCGATTTTTTCTGCAGGAACCGGTCGTGATAACAAAAGTCTAAGGGATGCCTTGCAGCCAATTTTTGAAAAATATCCGGTTGACCTGGTGTTGACTGGTCATGATCATACCTATGGCAGAGGCGTTGCCGAAACCTCCCCCCAGCAGAAAAGACAGCCATTGAAGGGGCCGGTATATGTTGTTTCGGTAAGTGGTCCCAAAATGTATATACCTTCCCTGGAGCCCTGGTTGCAGCGGGTGGCGGCCAATACCCAACTCTACCAGCGCGTGAAAGTGGAAGCCAACAAGATCCGCCTGGAAGCATACACGGTAACGGGTGAATTATACGATGCGTTTGATATTGTAAAAAATAAGCGGGGAGAGAAAAAACTGGTGGACTGGGCGCCGGGGTTGACAAAGGAATACCTTGATTTGCCCGCTTCCTACAGAGCAAGATTGAAAGAGGAAGAAAAAGCGGCCTATGAGAAAAAGAAACAGGAATACCTGAAGCGAAAACATTGATACCCCGTACCAGGTCCCAGGGTATTAAAATCGAAGTAAAAGGCGGTAAAAAGCAGTCAGCCTGTTGCCGCCTTATTTCTTAAATTGGCGGTCATTGTATGAAAGTCTGATTATGAAACGATTTTGTTTTGCCCTTGACCTGAAGGATGATGCAGCGCTCATCGCCGAATACGAACAATACCACCAGCAGATTTGGCCGGAAATCGGGAAAAGTATTCTCGATTCCGGCATTTTGCATATGGAGATTTACCGGGTGGAGAACAGGTTGTTCCTGATCATGGAAACCACCGATGATTTCTCCTTTGAAAAGAAAGCGGCTATGGATGCCCGTAATGAAAAAGTGCAGGAGTGGGAGAACCTGATGTGGCGATTCCAGCAGCCCCTTCCCTTTGCGAAACCAGGGGAAAAATGGGTGCCCATGAACAGGATTTTTAACCTGAAATAAACCGCCATGCAGATTATCGATACCCACCAGCACTTCTGGAAGTATGATCCGGAACAGCATGGCTGGATCAATGATGACATGTCTGCATTGCGGAAAGATTTCCTCCCGGCTGACCTGCACCCGATCCTTCAGCGGAACGCGGTTGCCGGCTGCATCGCTGTCCAGGCCGACCAGACGGAAGCAGAAACAAACTGGTTGCTGGAACTCGCAACAGCCAACCCATTTATACTTGGGGTGGTAGGCTGGGCAGACCTGCGGGCCGGCAATATCCGTGAGCGGCTCGACCATTTCAAATCCTTCCCTGCAATTAAGGGATTCCGTCATATCCTTCAGGGGGAGGATCCCGGTTTTATGCTGCAACCCGGCTTTATGAATGGTATTTCAGCTTTGAAGGAATTTGGGTTTACCTATGACATATTGGTCTATCCCGGGCACCTTCCTTCCCTGCTGCAACTGGTGAAGGCCAACCCCGATCAGCCTTTTGTGATCGACCATCTCGCCAAGCCATTCATCAGACACAAACAATCGGAGCCCTGGAAAAAGGACCTGGCAGCATTGGGTGCCTTTAATAATGTATTTTGTAAGATCAGCGGTATGGCAACGGAGGCGAACTGGGAAAACTGGACAGAAGCGGATATGAAGCCATACCTGGATGCGGCAGTGGAGATATTCGGTACCGGAAGACTGATGTTCGGAAGCGACTGGCCCGTTTGCCTGCCGGCTTCGTCTTATGAGCGCTGGCTCCTGACCGTTAGGAACTATTTTTCTGCTTTTTCAAGTGAGGACCAGGATAAGGTCCTTAACCGGAACGCTATAATTTTTTATCACCTATAAACGCATGCTGTTCAAACAGGAATGGCTCAATCAAATATGAATCTCCAGTTACAGGACAAAGTAGTTATAGTTACCGGCGGGGCCAAGGGGATTGGCTTTGGCATTGCGGAAGCCCTGGTCAGCGAGGGTGCCATTCCGGTGATCGTCGGCAGAAGTGAAACCGATAATGAAAAAGCAGTTGCAGCCATTGTAAATGCAGGCGGAAAAGCCTGGCAGGTGGTGGCAGAACTGTCGGACCCGAAACTATGTGAACAGGCAGTAAATGCAATTGTGGCACGTTTTGGAAGGATAGACGGTCTGGTTAACAATGCAGGGGCGAACGACGGGGTGGGGTTGGAGCATGGGGATTACCAGCGCTTCATGGAAAGCCTCCATAAAAACCTGGTTCATTATTACCTCATGGCCCATCACGCTTTGCCTGAATTAAAGAAATCGAAGGGCAGTATTGTTAACATAACATCCAAAACTGCGGATACTGGTCAGGGTAATACTTCCGCCTATGCAGCGGCCAATGGTGGCAGAAATGCACTGACCCGCGAGTGGGCGGTGGAACTGGCGAAATATGGAATGAGAGTCAACGCTGTGGTGGTGGCCGAATGTTATACGCCATTGTATGAAACCTGGATCAATACCCTTCCCAACCCGGAAGAAAAACTAAAGGAGATTACTTCGCGGATTCCCCTTGGACAAAGATTTACTACTGCCGGGGAAATTGCCAATATGGTGGTGTTTCTATTGTCGCCTGTATCGAGCCACACAACCGGTCAGCTGGTTTATGTGGATGGCGGGTATGTTCATTTGGACAGGGCAATGTAATGATGTAGTTTTCAGCGGCAATGTGATTGCCTCATTTTATAAATAATCCGGATAAATAATCAAAAGTATGAGTATGTTTTCACTGGCTGGTAAGTCAATCGTTGTTACCGGCGGCACAGGCATCCTGGGAGGTGCTTTTTTAAAAGGTATTTCCGAGGCGGGGGCAATGGTTGGCATTCTGGGCCGCAATGAAAAAGTTGCTATGGAAAGAGCTGCAGAAATTGTAAATGCCGGGGGAAAGGCAGTTGCACTCATAGCAAATGTGCTGGAGGAATCTGAACTCGTTGCAGCCAGGGAGAAAATGCTGAATGAATTTGGCAAGATAGACGGACTGGTGAATGCAGCAGGGGGAAATATGCCTGCCGGCGTGGTACAGCCCGATGCCGATATTTTCAAAATGGACCTGAATGGCATTAAAACCGTGATGGACCTTAACCTCTGGGGAACCATCCTGCCAACCCAGGTTTTTGGGGACGCACTGGCAGCCAATGAATCTGCCAGTATCGTCAATATTTCCAGCATGAACTCCAAACGTGCTGTGACCAAGGTGCTTGGTTACAATATGGGCAAGGCTGCTGTAGATTGTTATAACCAATGGTTTGCAGTAGAACTGGCCAATCGATATGGAGATAAGATCAGGATGAACGCATTAACACCCGGGTTTTTCCTTACTGAGCAGAACAGGAACCTGCTGACCAATTCTGATGGAACATTCACCCCACGTGGACAGGCAGTAATCAACAATACACCGTTCAAACGTTTCGGTCATCCCGATGAACTGATCGGGGCATTGGTCTGGCTCTTGAGTGATGCATCCAGATTTGTCACCGGATCACAGGTTGTGGTGGACGGTGGGTTCTCAATATTTAGTGGCGTTTAATGATTTGCGTTATGATGAATTCCCCTTCTTATTCGGATGTGAAATACAAGCTGGAGCAAACCATGCGCTGGTTTGGACCCACAGATCCTGTGAGTTTGCAGGATATCCGCCAGGCAGGTTGTAGTGGTATTGTAACAGCCCTGCACCATGTGCCTAACGGTGAAGTATGGACGGTAGATGAAATAGAAAAAAGAAAGCAGGAAATCAGTTCTGCCGGCCTTAGATGGTCCGTAGTGGAAAGTGTACCGGTGCATGAGAATATCAAAACGCGTTCGGGTGATTACCTGCGGTACATTGAAAACTACTCACAATCGCTGCGCAACCTGGGAAATTGCGGTATTCCTGTTGTGACCTATAATTTTATGCCGGTGCTCGACTGGACCCGCACCGACCTGGCTTATTCCGTTGCAGATGGAAGCCGGGCCCTGCGCTTTGAAAAAGCAGCTTTCATTGCTTTTGACCTTTTTATGTTGCAGCGTGAAGGTGCGGAAGCTGATTATACTTCAGCCGAAATGGAGAGGGCGGAATCGCGTTTCAGGGAAATGAGTGATGATGAAAAAAAACTGCTTCAAAGAAATATAATTGCAGGTTTGCCAGGGAGCGAAGAGTCATTTACCCTCGAACAGTTCAGGGAGGCCCTTGCTCCTTATAAAAATACAGATGCCGCTGATTTGCGCAGGAATCTTGTTTATTTTTTACAACAGGTTATTCCGGTTGCGGAGGAGAGCGGAGTGAAACTGGTCATTCACCCGGATGATCCGCCCTATCATATTCTTGGCCTGCCCAGGGTGGTCAGCACGGCAGATGATATCCAGGCATTGGTTGAGGCAGTGCCCTCCCTGCATAACGGCCTTTGTTTCTGTACAGGCTCTTTCGGCGTTCGGGCGGATAATGACCTTCCTGCCATGATCCGCCAATTTGGCGACAGGATCAATTTCTTCCATTTACGAAGCACCCGGCGGAACGATTGGGGCGATTTTTATGAAGACAACCACCTTGATGGTGATGTGGACATGTATGCCGTGATGAAGGAGATTGTAGCCTTGCAGCACCGCCGTCAGACCAGTATACCAATGCGCCCAGATCATGGGCACCAGATGCTGGATGACCTGCACAAAAAAACAAATCCGGGTTATTCAGGTATCGGCCGGCTCAGGGGGCTTGCAGAGCTGAGGGGATTGGAACTTGGCATACAGCGATCTTTTTGATTTATTAAGCAACTATCATGAAAGAAAAGAAACAGGGACTGATAAACGAAAAATTCCTGCTCCAGAATAAAACGGCCAGGAGATTATATGCAGACTATGCAGTTGACCTGCCTATTGTGGATTATCATTGTCACCTGTCGCCAAAGGAGATAGCCGGGAATAAACAGTTTACAGACCTTACCGAAATCTGGCTGAAAGGCGATCATTATAAATGGCGGGCGATGCGTGCCCTGGGCGTGCCCGAACAGTTGATCACGGGTGATGCGTCCAATGAAGAAAAGTTTATGGCATGGGCAACCTGTGTTCCCGGGACTGTCAGAAATCCATTGTTTCACTGGACCCAGATGGAGTTGAATAACCCTTTTGGAATTGAGGAATACCTGAATGATAAAACTGCCGCGAAGATTTACCGAACAGCCAATGAAATGCTCAGCCAGCCTGATTTTTGTACCCAGGGGCTGCTGAACAGGAACAGGGTGGAACTGGTTGGCACTACGGATGACCCTTGTGATGACCTGGCTTGCCACCTGCAACTGTCAGAACAGCAAAACCCATTTGTGGTGAGGCCCTCTTTCCGTCCGGATCCGGTATTGAATATATCCGCCAAACCTGATTTCCTGAAATACCTCCAACGCCTGGAAGAAGCGAGTGGTGCGGCGATTATGGATCTCGATTCCCTGCTTACGGCCCTTCAGAACAGGGTTGATTATTTTCATACCCATGGATGCAGGATTTCGGACCACGGCCTGGTAATGATGCCGATGGTACCGTCAGATATCACGCAACTGGAAAGGGATTTTCTTCGCTACCTGGAAGAGCCTGATTTCCTGATGCCTTCACCTGATGCTTATGCCGGTTATATATTGCTCCAGTTGTGCCGCATGTATCACGCAAAAGGTTGGGTACAGCAATTTCACCTTGGCGCCATCCGCAACCTCAACAGCAGGTTGAGAAATATCTTAGGTGCAGACAGCGGATTTGACTCCATTGGCGATGATGGGCAGGCGATCCGGCTTGCCATGTTCCTGGACGCTCTGGATAAAGAAGATCAACTCGCCCGCACCATTTTATACAACCTCAATCCGGCATTGAATGAAGTCTTTGCCGCCATGACCGGTAATTTTAATGACGGTACAGTGGCAGGAAAAATTCAGTATGGTTCCGCCTGGTGGTTCCTTGACCAGAAAGATGGTATCCAGAAACAATTGAATGCCCTTTCCAACCTTGGGGTACTGAGCACCTTCATTGGTATGACTACGGACAGCCGCAGTTTTCTTTCTTACTCACGACACGATTATTTCAGGCGGATCCTTTGCAACCTGATCGGAAAGGAAATGGAAAAAGGATTGCTGCCTGATGATGAAGCCTGGATGGGGGAGATCATTGAACAGGTCTGCTATTATAATGCCAGGAGGTTCTTTGACCTCCACACCTGATCGGCTGAAAATTATTTTGCATGTCGATAGGGGTATTTTATTCGTTCGTTGTCGGATGAATGAAATAACACTATTGAAGTATGAAATACAGCTTACCAACTTATCTGGTCCTTTTTATTTTGTTCGCAGTCAATTCTGCCATTGCCCAGGAAAATCAAACCATATTTAAAGGTGGCGACCTGAAACGTTCAGGAGGTTATGGGGCCCTGTCCAATAAATTTACGACCATCAATGGCAGTTATGCCAATATGCCGGAAGTCTATGGCGGCTGGTTTATCAATCGCAGACTGATGATTGGGGTCGCCGGGGCAGCTACCACCAACCGGATACCGGTGCCTGTAGAAAACCAGTACATCACAGGAGAAAGACTCTCTTACCAATATGGACAATTCGGCTTAATGACCGAGTATGTAACCGCTTCCACCAAAAGGGTGCATGTCAATTTCAACCTGATGACAGGGGCTGGGTTTATCCTGCAGTATGACCGGAACGGATGGGATAACTGGGAATTTGAGGATGATGCGAATGATCCGGATTTCTTTTTTGTAATGGAGCCAGGCGTGCAACTGGAACTCAATTTATTCAAGTGGATGCGGTTTAGTCCGGGTGTTTCCTACCGCCGTGCATTTGGCAGCAACAGCAAGGGTCTGACGGATGATGAACTGAGTGGCTTGTCCGGTAATCTTACCCTGAAGTTTGGGAGGTTTTAATTTTTTTCATGATAAGCAACGTTTGCCCATTGCCTGGGGTCAGCAACAAAAACATGAAATTTTTCTATTCTTTTCTGGTTCCCGGAATAGTGATGGCATCATTTCTTTTGCAAGGCTGCAGGATTAATGACCCTGTGGAGCCGTCTCCGGAAAGTGTTAACCCAGATGCACCGCTGTTGCGTAAACTAACATGGAGTAATGGTATGACAGGGGTATTTGAATACAATCCAGACAGTACGATTAAAACAGTAGGCTACTCATTGCAAACAGCGGGCGACCAGAATCAGTATTCCTGGGTCGGGGGACGGATGGTGGAAATGGCATCGTTCGCCTCCATTTACAAAAATGTATATTATTACCGGGTGGATGGAAAACTGGACAGTATTGTAAATAAGTACAAAGAATTACAGCAGCCATCCGGGTACCGGCTTGACTTTCAGTATGCAGTTAATGGCAGGCCGGAAACCTTGCGGTATTACCAGAACACTGAAGCAGGGCCGATATTGAAGACTACCACCACGTATGAATATTATGCGAATGGCGACCTGTTCAGGGCAACTACTGTTTCAGGTAATTCAACCATTACCCATACCATTGAGAGTTATTCGGCTGCCTGTTATGTTTTCCCCTGGGCCTATATTTCAGGATCACTGGATGAGTTTTACACCATCTATAATTATCCTCTGTTAAGCAGGATGGATAAACTACCGGCAAAGATCACCCGAAGAATTAAAACGGCCAGTTCACAGCCTGTGGTAGATCGAATAAATACCTTCACATTTGAGATCAGTGACAAGCGGCTGGATAAGTTGACATCAGTTTCCACCTTCCCATCCTTTCCGCAATATGATAATACAATTGAAACTGTATACTGGTATTAGGACCTAGTCGTTCCGGTAAACGACACCATCCTTCATTACCCATTTTACCTTCCGGCAATCTGAAATATTGTGCGATGGGTCACCTGTTACAAGGATCAGGTCGGCTTTTAAACCCGGCCTGATGCTGCCTGTCAACCCTTCCAGGTGAAAGGCCCTTGCATTCACACTGGTGGCGGCTTTCAGCACATCGATGGGTTTCATGCCATATTCCACCATCAGTTCCATTTCGAGCGCATTATCCCCGTGCGCGTACACACCCACATCTCCACCCATTCCTATTGTAACACCAGAAGCCATTGCAATCCGGAAGTTTTTTTTCTTTTCGGTTATACGTGCGGGTTCTGGTGTTTTTCCTTTCTGCCAGCCCCTGTACCGGCTGATCGACTCCCCCGCAGCGAGGGTTGGATAAAAGACCACCTTATGCTTTTTCATTAAGAGTGCCGTCTCCTCATCCAGTGCATCACCGTGTTCAATGGTTTCCGCCCCACCCAAAATGGCCCGTTGCATCCCTGTTACGGAAGAGGCATGCGCCACCAATGGCCGGCCACCACTCCCGGCTGTTCTTGCCATCAGTTGAATTTCTTCCAGTGAAAAGGTTTCCCTTGTTTCTCCCTTCGGACCATATCGGTAATCAGCATAGATCTTGATAATGTCTGCACCCTGTCCCATCTGGTCGCGTGTTACCCTTATCACCTCATTTCCATCCGCCTCTTCGGCCCCCAACATTATTTTCGAATCGCTGTCAAATCCTTTGGGACCATAGGAACCTGTAGCAACGATGGCCCTGCCGGCTACGAGTAAACGCGGACCGGGAATAACTCCATCATCAACGGCTTTTTTTAGTGCTACATCAGCGTAACCGGCTCCTTCAGAACCAAGGTCCCGCACAGTGGTAAAGCCTGCCTGCAGGGTCTTCCATGCATGCGTAGTGGCCCTTATTGTCCGGTACGCATCGGTTTCTTTGGTCACCTGGTCATCCCATGATTTGATATTATAGGGGTATAATAAAAGGTGCGCATGTCCTTCAATCAACCCCGGCAGGAGCGTACTGTTGGGTTTATCCACCCTGATGGCACCGGCTGGAACCTGGATGCCAGCCGCGGGGCCGGCTGCAAGAATTTGATCCTCTTTTACCAGCACCGCCCAGCCAGTGTGCATTTGTTCACCGTCAAAGACCCTTTCTGCGGTGATGTAATATAGCTGGCCTGACTGTGCCGTTAAGGTCAGGGATGCCACAAGTGTCAGCAGGGTCGGCAGTAATTTCCTCATATATTTCATTGTCCGGTAAATTTAACCCTGATCCAGATATCCCGGTTTCTTCCCTTGTCATCTGTGCAGGATATTTTTACCGGTCCCTCTTCAGGCGTAAAGAATATCTTATCACGTGCCGGCGACGATTTATAATAACGGTCGTTGATGTACCAGAACACTTTATCCACGTCAGCCCCTGCCGTACAGCCGAGTTGAAGTGGCTCCGGATTTTTTCGATCGATCAGGTATTCTGCATTGGCGGCTGGCGAAATGATCATGGGCGCCCCTTCCCTGAAAATTTTTTCACAGGCAGTATTGTGCGGTGGAATTTTTTTATAAAGAATTTTGTGATCGTCCATCCATCTTTGCATGTCAGCATCCACAGAAGCGTATAAAATCTTTTTGTAACCGTCTGCAGGCATACAGCTTTTACAGTAAGAAATGTTTTCACCTGAATTTACCATTACTTCCTGCATATGCTGGCAGGGCTGGTTAGACGAAACAAGCGGAATATAATAATCCGTTACCAGGTTCTCACAATAATCACCTGGTGGCAAACCCGTGACCGAACAGATTTTCCTGATGGCACAATCCGCCGGCTGGTCAAACCAGTCTTTATCAGAGTCATAGTCGATTGTGTTGAAGATCCTGAAAAGAAGAGGGGTTGCCAGTTCGGCACCACTGATATCCGGAGATCCTTCACCAGAGAAATTACCAACCCAGACCCCTACGGTGAAACGCCTGTTAAAGCCGATACTCCAGGCATCGCGCCTGCCATAGGATGTTCCTGTTTTCCAGGCAATTTTTGGCAACTTTTCCGTGCTGCTCCAGCTTAGTGGGAAATCGGGCCTGTTCACTTTCGACAGCACTTCAGTGATCATGAAATTGGCCGCGGGCGATAATATTTTCGTGGAACGATATCCTGTATCGGCAGCGGTATATTTTGGCGGGATGAATTGCCCTTCATGGGCAAAGGCCGCGAATAAAGCCGTCAGTTCCCCGAGGGTGGTTCCGCAGCCGCCCAAAATGAGTGAAAGCCCCAGTTTTCGGCGGTCTTCACTGATCTGCCGGAACCCTGCCTGGCTCAGTTGCTGCACAAACCTGTCCTTGCCCAAAGTCTTTAAACTCTTTACTGCCGGGATATTCAGGGAATGGTCAAGGGCATATTCCATTGTAACATAGCCATTCAGTTTCCTGTCATAGTTTTCCGGCGCATATCCATTGTAGTTAATGGCTGCATCAGCAAGAATGCTTTTGGGCGTCATAATACCGGCATCGATACACATTCCATACAGCAGGGGTTTTAAGGTGCTGCCCGGCTGGCGGATAGCCGCCGCACCGTTTACCTGCCCGCCGTCTGTACTGTCATAAAAATCAGCAGACCCCACATAACCCACCACCTGGTTGGTGGAATTGTCTATTACTACCACTGCGGCATTGTGAACGTTTTTAAACTTCAGGGTACGCACATAATCGCTTACCAGTTTTTCTGTTTTCTGTTGCGTATTCAGGTCAATATAAGTGTCAATGACGGGTGCTCCCGATTTTTTCAACTTATAGGCGAGGTGTGGAATCAGTTTGGGTGCTTCCTGGCGGCGGGCTGTAAGCGGCTCATCCAGTGCATCCTCAATGTCCTTTTCCGGAAACAGGTTTTCCCTGCGAAAGCGGATCAGCCACTTATTCCTTTCTCTGACTATCTGGTCATTGCTGCGACCCATCACGAGGGATGAAGGCCGGTTGGGGATCACCGATAGTGCCACCACTTCAGCCAGGGAGAGGTGATCGGGGTTCTTGCCGAAATACAGCACAGCAGCGGATTTTACACCCTGGATATTGCCGCCGTAGGGGATAAGGTTCAGGTAGAGTTGCAGGATCTCCTTTTTACTGTACTTCCATTCCAGCTGGAACGCGCGGAATGCTTCCACCAGTTTTCCCGTATAGGTACGTTGCCTCGGTTCCAGGGCCCTTGCCACCTGCATGGTAATGGTGGATGCTCCGGATGTCCTCCTGCCGGAGAAAATATTAAACACCAGTGCCCTGCCGATCGCAAACGGATTGACCCCGGGATGATAATAAAACCATTTATCTTCTTTTTCCACAATGGCTTTCCGGAGCAGATCCGATATTTCGTGAAGCTCTGTTTTCATCCGCCACTGCTGGTCGCGGGTAAGGTAAGCATGGATCACATTTCCCTTGCGGTCAGTAATAATAGTGGAGTAATCCACTTTGTCAGGTAACGGGAACAGGTAACTGAAAAGTGGAAAGAGAACCAGGGGCAGCATGACGACTGCCCCCCATTTATAAATTCTTTTATTTCCGATGGGATGGCTTTTTAAGCTTTAACAAACTTACATGTTTCAACGATTTTGCGCATGTTAAGGCTTTGAATACATTTATGGTATAATCACCTTATATGCCTACCAGGTCTTTGCACCGCCTATCCTTATTCCTGATCCTCTTTTCCTTTGCATGTAACCGGTCTGCGGTTGAACTTGAATATACCAATGCAGATAAAGAAGTTCAGCCCCTTCAGAACCTTGTCTTCCGATTCAATCATCCGCTGGTGACAGATTCCCTGGTCAATCGCTGGGATTCTACCGAATACATTCGTTTCGAGCCCGCCATTCCGGGACGTTTTCGATGGGAATCGCCCAGCCAGCTTGTTTTTTCTCCCGCCAGGCCATTGGCGCCGGCCACCACCTATTCCGCTACCCTGACCAGGCTCATACTGGCCGGTTCAACATACAATGGCATTGATAAAGCCGATGCCATCAGGTTCCACACTCCGCTGCTTGCGCTGGAATCCGGTAATATCACCTGGGTGCTGCAGGGGGAAGGATCCCGGCAGGCAATCCCACAGGTTGACCTCCTGTTTAACTATAAAGTGAGTCCGGCTTCCGTAAAAGACCTGCTGGAAATAGAAGTGGATGGGAAAGCGGTCGGCTACAGCCTGCTCACTGCTTCCCCGGATAATAAGATTACCATCCGACTGACCGACGTGAAAGCTTCGGACAGGGACCAGGATATCAGCATACGGCTTGGTAAAGGCATATTGCCGGAGGGCGGTTCCAATCCCTCCACAGAAGACCTGGTCAGCAAATCTGTTATTCCTTCCCCCTTTGTGCTGGTCATCAACAGCATCGAAACAGAACATGATGGAACAACCGGGAAAGTCTGGATAAAAACCAGCCAGCAGGTGGATGAGAATTCACTCAAAGACCTGGTAAAAATTGACCCTGCCATCAAGTTCAGGACTGAACTGACCGATGATGGATTCCTTATTTCCAGCGATCAGTTCAGTACTGAAAAAAGCTACCAGCTTACACTTAAAAAAGGTATCAGGGGGCTGATCGGGGGACAGCTTCGGGAAGAATATGAAAACAATATCGCTTTCGGCCAGTTGGAACCATCCATCAGTTTCGTAAATGGCAAAGCCAGTTATCTCTCGGCGGAAGGTGCCAGGAATATTGAAGTGAAAATCATTAATGTTCCCAAAATAAAGGTGGTTGTTTCCAAAATATATGAAAGCAACCTGCTGGCAGCCCGCAACTTTGGCTATTACCCAAAAGAATCCGGCAACGATGAAAATTATTACGATGAAGGCGGCGACTATATTATGGGAGATGTGTTGTATGAAAAGGAGATCGAAACCCGCAGCCTGCCAAAACAGGGGGGCAGCCATCTCTTCCGGTTTAACCTGGAAGACAGGGTGCCTGAGTTGAAGGGTAGTTATCATATCAGGATCAGGTCTGCCGATGATTACTGGGTGAATGATAACCGCTTTGTTTCCCTGTCCGATATTGGTCTCATAGTGAAGGAAGGACGCGATAAAATATTTGTATTTGCGAATTCCATCAAATCCGCGCAAGCATTGAAGGAGGTGAATGTTGTGGCTTATGGTGCCAATAACCAGGTGCTGGGACTGGGTACCACCAATGCAGATGGCGTGGCAGAAATAAGTTATGCCCGCAAGGAACTGGCTGGTTTCAAACCTGCCATGGTGATCGCAAAAACAGTAACTGATTTCAATTACATGCTGTTTAATAATACCGCTGTGAATACCTCGCGTTTTGAGGTGGGAGGAAAAACGCTGAACACAACGGGCTTGGATGCATTTGTATATGGTGAACGGGATATTTACCGCCCGGGGGAAAAACTGAATTTTGCGCTGGTAGTTCGCGATTACCAATGGAAGATTCCCGGTGAGATCCCGCTTAAATTCAAGTTCCTGTTTCCGACGGGAAAGGAAATGAAAAGCTTCCGGAAAAACCTTAACAGACAGGGTAGCACTGATGGCAGTATCGATATTCCCGTTGCGGCCATAACGGGCACCTATACCCTGGAAGTGTATTCAGGTAATGATGTGTTGCTGGCCTCCTCACCTTTTATGATCGAGGAATTTGTCCCTGATCGCATCAGGGTAACAGCGAAACTTGACAAGACCACTTTATTGCCTGGTGAAAAAGCCGGACTGCAGGTCAATGCGGTTAACTTTTTCGGCCCTCCTGCAGCCAACAGGAATTACGAAACGGAGATCCAGGTAAAACAGAAACTATTCTCCCCAAAAAAGTATAAACAGTACAATTTTAATCTCACCAACCAGAACAGTTTCTTTGACAAGAAACTGGTGGAAGGGAAAACGGATGAAAATGGCAACGCCGGCCTGGTTTATGAAGTGCCGGATATCTATCGCAATATTGGATTGCTGCAGGCGAATTTTTATACCACAGTATTTGACGAAACAGGGCGGTCTGTCAGCCGGAAATCCAGTGCCGATATTTACACCCAGCCGGTGTTCTTTGGGATCGGTGATAATGGGTATGATTATTTTCCGCTGAACCAGGCGGTGAAGTTTCCTTTGCTGGCCCTGGACAAACAGGAAAAGGTTTTGTCCGGCGTTTCAGCCAAAGTGGAAGTGATCAAACATGAATACCGCACGGTGCTGAGCAGGAGCGGTGATTATTTTCGCTATGATTCCCAGCCGGAAGATAAAGTGGTGGCCAGTGTAACCACCAGTGTTTCGGGTGAAAACACTTCTTATTCTTTTGTTCCGCGTTCTCCGGGTAATTATGAAATTCGTATATCCATTCCCGGTGCAGGCGCCTATGTCAGCCGTTCGTTTTACAGTTACGGTTATTGGGGTGGTGATAATAATTCCTTTGAAGTCAATACGGAAGGACAGATCGATATAGAAACCGACAAGGCGGCCTATGCTGCCGGGGAGACTGTGAAACTACTGTTCAAAACGCCTTTCAGCGGACGCATGCTGGTGACCATGGAACAGGATAAGGTTCTGTCATACAGGTATGTTGATGTGGACAAACGTTCTGCCGCGTTGGAATTACCCCTAACCAGTGAGCACCTTCCGAATGTGTACATCACTGCCACCCTGATCAAGCCCCACGAGGTTTCCGATATACCGCTGACGGTGGCGCATGGTTTCAGCAATATCACGGTGGAGGACAAGCGAAAACAAATGCCGGTCGAGATCATTGCATCTGAATCTGTTCGTTCCCGCACCAGGCAGAAAGTTAAGGTGAAAGCGCCGGCAGGAAGTATGGTCACCCTGGCGGCGGTGGATAACGGTGTATTGCAGGTCACCGGTTTCAGTACCCCGGATCCTTATCAATATTTCTATGCGCAGCGGGCACTGGCGGTAAATGCTTTTGACCTCTATCCGCTGCTTTTCCACGAAATCAGGGGAGTGCGCAGCAGTACCGGGGGGGATGGCGACCTGCGGATGGACCAGCGCGTAAACCCCATGCCTAATAAGAGGGTAAAAATCCTTTCCTACTGGAGCGGTCTGGCGGTGGCCAATGGTTCAGGTGAGGCAAGTTTTGAATTTGATATTCCCCAGTTTTCAGGTGAAGTAAGACTGATGGCTGTAGCGCATAAGGATGACCGTTTCAACAGCGCAGAAAAGAATATGAAAGTGGCTGATCCTGTAGTGCTGAGTACGGCACTGCCCAGGTTCCTTAGTCCAGGCGATAGCATTGTAGTGCCGGTAACACTCACCAATACCACTGCTAAACCATTCAATGCAAGAACCACAATCAAGGTCACAGGTCCGCTGGTGGCCGTCAGTCAGCAACAGCAGGATGTAAACATTGGTGCCAACGGCGAAACACGTGTAACCTTTACCGTTATAGCAAAGCCGGCTGTGGGAACGGGCAAGGTGGTTATAGAGACCCAGGGGGGCGGTGAAAAATTCAGTGAAACAACGGATATCACGGTGAGGCCTGCATCCACCCTGCAGAAAATGACCGGAAGCGGAGTGCTGTCTGCAAATAGTTCCGGGACGGTGAATATAGCAACCGCAGATTTCCTGCCGGCATCATTGCAATACCGGCTGGTGGTGAGCAGGTCGCCGGCATTGGAACTGGCCACGCAATTGAGCAGCCTGGTGCAGTACCCATACGGCTGTACGGAACAAACTGTTTCTGCGGCTTTCCCGCAATTGTATTTTGCCGACCTGGCCGACCTGATGCAGAAAGAAAAAGCATCTGCAGCAGGGGCTGCCTCCAATGTGTCGGAAGCCATCCGCAAAATAAAAATGAGGCAGTTGTACAACGGTGCAATTACCCTTTGGGATGATGCCGGTACGGAACATTGGTGGACAAGTGTGTATGCCGCCCATTTCCTGGTGGAAGCGAAAAAAGCGGGTTATGATGTGGACAGGAGCCTGCTTGAAACCCTGCTGGGTTACCTGGGATACAGGCTGGGAGTGCGGTCTGCCATCAACTATTATTACAACCGCAACCAGCAGAAAAAGATTGCACCCAAAGAAGTGGCGTACAGTCTTTATGTGCTTGCCCTGGCCGGGCGCAGCAATATCGCATCCATGAATTATTACAAGGCAAGACCTGATCTGTTAAGCCTTGACAGTAAATACCTGCTGGCTGCGGCCTATGCCATTGCAGGTGATAAAGCCCGGTTCAGGGAATTGCTGCCGACGAGTTTCAGTGGTGAGGAATCAGTGGCACAAAGCGGCGGAAGTTTCTATTCCGATATCCGCGATGAGGCTGTGGCACTGAATGCTTTGCTGGAAGTAGATCCGGCCAATGCGCAGGTGCCTGTTATGGCCAAACATGTGGTTGCCAAATTCAGGCAGCGCAGTTGGTACAGTACGCAGGAAAGCGCCTTCGGTTTCCTTGCAATCGGAAAGCTGGCAGCACGTGCCGCACGGACCTCAGTTTCCGCTGATATCCTGGTTAATGGAAAACAGGTGGCGAAACTGGGCAACAACTCAATTAAACTGTCATCTAAAAGTCTTGGGGGGAATTCTGTAACCATCAATACGAAAGGGAATGGCCCATTGTATTACTGGTGGGAGAGTGAAGGCATCAGCCAGTCGGGTGCCTATAAGGAGGAAGATAATTTTTTAAAGATACGGCGCCGGTATTTTGACAGAAATGGAAATGTGATCAGTTCCAATCGTTTCAGGCAGAATGATATTGTTATTGTACAGCTTACGCTGGAAAAATCCTATAGCGGAACACTGGAGAATATCGTACTGACCGACCTTCTCCCTGCCGGATTTGAAATTGAAAACCCGCGTACCAAAGATATCCCTGGTATGGATTGGATCAGGGATGCGGAGAGTCCGGTTTCACTGGACGTGAGGGACGACAGGATACATTTATTTGTAGATGCAGGTAAGAACAGGCAGGTGTATTATTATGCGGTGCGTGCGGTGTCGCCGGGTGTTTTCCAGGTGGGACCTGCCAGCGCAGATGCTATGTACAACAGCGAGTTTCATTCCTATCACGGGGCAGGGAAGGTGGTGGTGGAGAGATAAGTGGGCAGCAGATCAGAGGACCTGGAGGGCGATTTTCCAGCCTTCAGCTGTATGGACCCAAACGCGAAGATAGTTGGATGTCTTCGCGTTTGTTTTCGTGTACCCATATACGTAAATCATATCCTTTTGGGGTGAAATGGCACCCGATACCAGGGTGAATACACAATCTGCCGGAATCAGCGGGAGGGCTTTTTCAATGGCTTCCCTGCCATGGTATGGCTGGTGCTGGTCTATATTGAACCAGCTGTCATTTGCCAGGCAGGGTTGAAATGCTTTGCTGCCCTGAGTCTTGTAAGCATCCAGGAATTGTATTTCAGGAGTCTGCCAGTCCTGAAGTTGGTGATCCGGAAGGAGTACCTGCCTGAAGGTTCCTATCCCTTCCATATTAAAAAGGGAGGGATGGTAATGGATACCGATATCGAGGATCACTTTCCATTGTCCATCTGCCTGTTTCTTCCAGATGGATGAAAACTGGCCTGCAGAAAAGGCCGTATCCGCCGGCGTTTTTTTCAGTTCAAAAGGTCCTGTGGTGAATCCGTAACTACCACTGTTATCCGTACCTGAAAAAACAGGTTTCCAGTAGAGCCGTATGGTATTTTCCTTGCTGTTCAACATCTGTTTCCGGCCGTTAAATATTTCACCCTTGTCAAAAACCACCGCGCTGGAATCCAGGTATTCCAGGAATGCCGCACGGATAGTATGCTGCAGTGCATGGGCGGCAAAGGCATTCTCGGCATCACTGACAGATGTCTGGGCCTGCATCCGGAAAGAACTGCAGGCTAGCAGGATCAGGGAATAAATGATTTTCATGCACACTAAAATTAGTAAAGGCCGGGCAGGAGCAACTGCCATTCATGTAATCATTGCCCGCAGGAGATTATTTTTACAAAAAATCATTTGCCTTGCTTAACCATCCATCCCACATTATTGCAGAAGAGCAGACCGAAATTATCCGGCAATTTGCACCTGCTGCGGAAAAAGCAGGCAGGCTGGCGCCGGAGCAACTCAGGATTGTGTACACCAATAACTGGTTTAATCTTTTTGTACCAGTCCGTTTTGGGGGAATGGGACTGTCCCTGCCCGATGCACTGAAACTGGAAGAGGCGATTGCCTGGGCGGATGGGAGCCTTGGCTGGACGGTTACCCTTTGCAGTGGGGCTAATTGGTTCATTGGATTTCTGCCGGATGAAACCAGGGGTCAATTCTTTTCCGGGAAGCAGGTATGCCTTGCCGGATCGGGACAAGCAACAGGTGTGGCAACAAGAATTCCAGGTGGATTTGAGGTGACCGGTAACTGGAAATTTGCTACCGGTTCTACCCATGCAACTGCGTTTACAGCTAACTGTTATATTGAACGGGATGGCCTTGGAGAGATGGATGAAGAAGGTCAGCCGGTCATTCGCAGTTTTATCTTCCTGCCGGAGGAAGTGCAGGTTGTAAGGAGCTGGAATACAATAGGGATGGTCGCTACGGCCAGCCATGGATTTATGGTAAATAGCCTTGAAGTGCCATCAAACCGGAGCTTCTGCATCAGCAGTGCTACTGCGGTGCTGAAGGATCCCATCTATCAATATCCTTTCCTTCAATTGGCAGAAACTACCCTAATCGTAAACTTATCTGGTATGGTGCTGCGTTTCCTTGAACTCGGTGCAGCTATGCTCGGGCCATCCTCAACGGCCTTTGAACAGAATGCACTTCAACTGGCTGAGTTCCAGCAAAAACGGGAATCTTTCTTTCTTGCTGTGGAGGAATCATGGATCCGCAGCCAGGACAGCCAGGATGCAATGGTACTGGCCCCGCAGGATCACCTAATGGCTGTCAGCAGTGCTGCCAGAATGCTTTTTGATCAAGCCATGGGAGCGGTAGATTCCTGTTATCTTCTGTATGGTTTGGGCGCTGCCGATCCTGCTACTGAAATCAACCGGGTTTGGCGTAATATTCATACCGCCTCCCAGCACAAGTTGTTCCGATGGGCAGATACATGATCTCCTGCACAAGCTCACAGTTCATGTTGGTTTTTCCCCCTTTCATACCAATGCAGCTTGACCTTGGGTCACCGGTGGCATAAATTGCCTCTGAATTGTTCAATGTTTAAACCTTATTCAAATGAAGAAGATTATTGCAGGCATCACTGCCATCGCGGCCATTGCCGCTTTCACCATCGCCGGTTGTAAGAACTCCACGGCGAAAGTAACTGACATAAAGGTGGATACCAGCCAGGCCACGCTGATTAAAAGGGGTGAATATCTGGTGACCACCATGGTTTGCGAGGATTGTCATTCACCCAAGCGAATGGGGCCCAATGGTCCGGAGATCATCCCGGAACTGCGTTTTTCCGGCCATCCCGCTGAAGCTCCGCTTCCCGCTTTCGACAGCAATGAAGTGAAAAACGGATGGGTATTATTCAGTCCCGACCTGACTGCCGCAATTGGTCCCTGGGGCGCATCCTATGCGGGAAACCTTACCAGTGACGGATCGGGTATTGGTAACTGGACCTTTCAGCAATTTAAAACAGCCCTTACAAAAGGCAAGTTGAAGGGACTGGAAACCAACCGGAATATCCTTCCTCCGATGCCCTGGCAAAATTTTGCCAAACTGCCCGAAGAAGACATGAAAGCCATTTTTACTTTCCTGAAATCAACCAGGCCTGTGAGCAATATTGTTCCCGCTCCCAAAACATTTGCAGAATTAGCTAATAAATAAACAAGAAAAATTAAACCTTATCAATCCATGAATCAGAAAAAGATTATCCTGGTTACCGGAGCCACCGGGGCGCAGGGAGGAAGTGTGGCAAAGGCCTTACTGGCGAAAGAAGATTATGCTGTCCGTGTGCTTACAAGAAATGCAGCTTCTGCGGCTGCCCATAACCTGCGGCTCCTGGGCGCAGATGTGGTGGAAGGCGACCTGGATGACAAACAAAGCCTTGCCCGTGCCATGAAAGATGTCTACGGCGTATTTGGTGTGACCAATTTCTGGGAACATTACCAGCAGGAATATAATCAGGGTAAAAACCTGATTGATGCCGTAAAGCAGGCAGGCGTAACACATTTCGTGTACAGTTCCTTACCCAGTTATAAAAAGTTAAGCAATGGCGAGCTGGAAGTGCCCCATTGTGACCTGAAGGGAGAACTGGAAGAATACACAAAGAGCCTGGGTATACCGTTTACTTTTATTCACATCGCATTTTATTATGAAAATTTCTTTTCATTCTTTCCATTCAAACTGGCGGAGGATGGTCGTTTCCATTTTGGCTTCCCGCAGGGGTACACCAAACTGGCAATGGTAAGCGTGGAAGACCTGGGAGGAGTAGTGGCTTCTGTGTTCAATTTCCCGATCGCCTATACAGGCAGAACCGTGGGGGTTGTAGGAGCAGATGAAACCTGCGATCAGTACGCTGCCACCCTCACCCGTATACTGGGATATCCTGTACAATATGATTATATCCCCAGGGATATCTATGCCTCATTTGGATTTCCAGGGGCTGAAGAACTGGCAAATATGTTTGAAGTACAGCGGCTCTATATCCCCAGCCGGCAACTTGACCTGATAGAAAGCTATGGACTGAACCCTGCCATGCAAAGTTTTGAGCAGTGGGTTACAAAAAATAAGGAAAGATTTGTACAGTCTTTTCTCGTGCAGCCGGAACCGGCTGTTGTATAAAAAAAGGACCGGTATGGTCCTTTTTTTAATGTTCCTTTCTTGTTTTTTTCAGCTGAAAGACCCGGGACAGATTAAATCCGAACCTGAGTTCCCCTTTTGTCCAGCTGCCGGTGGTTTCACTGATGAAAGCCCGTTCATTCATGCCGGTTGAATTGGAGAAATGAAGCTGGAATACATGCCCCCCGGTTTCAATATCGAGGCCCACAGAAAGCGGATTTTTGTAGATGTTTTTATCGAGGCTGTTCACCATATAGAAATAATCCCAGGTAAAAGCCATTCGTTTGGAAAATTTGATCCTGCCTCCCAATCCAACAGCATAGATGTCATTGGACTGGCTCTCCAATGGAACGATATTATAGTGTACCATGGTGGGTGTTACCTGCAGGGTAATGGCCTCGCTGAATTTCCTGCCGATGATGGACTGGAAATAATAGGCAAGCCTGGAACTATAATAGTTTTTCCTGGCAGGATCACTCCAGTCGAGCGTATTCATGGTCATTCCTGTAACCAGTGCCACCGTAAACGGAAAACCACCTGTACCGGTAGATTGCCTGATCGGGGCGAATTTGATATAACCGTCCAGCTCTTTTTTATAAGTGCTTCTTCCCACCCCCACCATCAGGTTTTGCAGGATGCCAAAATCGAATCCCATGCGCATACTGGCCTGGTCCAGACCGAAGAAATTATCCAGTCCCTGGTTAAGCTGGCCGAAACGGTGAAGGATCCTGAAATCCATGGTTCCGGGCGAGAGGAATTCCATGGAATGTCCATTGATCACCCGGGTAGATTTGAAAGCGTTTTTAACGATCTCTTTTTTGGGTTTTTCATCACCAAGGAGTTTTAGCAGGTCTTCCTCCTGGGCAAACAGGTAATCTGAAGCCAGAAGCAATACAGTTAATTGCAAAGCCGCATATAATGTTTTCATGTTGTTCATTATTGTTTTAGAGGTGCCAACCGGCAATCCACTTTTATACTCGCTGTTTTGGCTACTTTATCTGCCACCAGTTGCGGTATCTCTATTTTATAATCGGCGAGCGATACCTGGAAATCCGCGATGGCATTGATATTTCCATTGCTGACCACCAGTTTTCCGGGGGTTTCCACATCCCGGGTGATTCCATGAATGGTGAGTTTTCCTTTCACCGTTACATCATAACTGCCATCTTTAGAGAATTTTTCGGCACTGCTTCCTCCAACCTGTCCCTTGAATTCAGCTTTAGGGAACTTGTCGCTTTCCACATAGTTTTCATTAAAATGTTCCTGCATAAGGGCTCTTTCGAACTCGAAACCCTTCATTAACACCGCAAACTGCAAGTTGCCTGTCCGGGTATCCAGCACACAGGTTACACTCTTGTGCAGTCCGTCTATGTTTTCAGGCGAGTTTTTGGCCGTTGCATCAAAATTTATCTTTCCCGTTTTGGTGAAATATTTATCCTGTGCACCTGCTTGGTTTACGGTGGCTGCCAGGGCCAGGAGGGTCATTATTTTTTTCATTTGTTTAATTTTTTTCTATTGTAATACATCTGTTCAGGATAATGTCTGCACCAAGGCCCATGTCATCGGCCTGGTAACCGGTACAGATACCTTTTACACTGATTCCACTGCCCGTATTAATGGATATATCGGGTGCTTTGAAACTGCTGTCCATACTGCATCGTATGGCCGAGAGGGATTCCTTTTCATCACTTAGCACGATGGTGGCGAATCCGTCAATATCTGTATCTATTGACCGCAGCAATCCTGTTACCAGTAATGTTTTTCCTGTATATTTCGAGTTGGCTCCGGCCTGGTCCAGGTCAAACTGCTTTATCAGTTCTGCGGCACTGACGATATAGTCTTCCCTGCTGTTCTGAACACTTGCAGGTTTGCGGTTAAACTCCCACAAGCCATACAGTAATCCGACTGTAGCTATTACCATTATAAAAACCAGTATCCGTATTGATCTTGTTCGCATATATGTTATTATTAGTTGTTGGGAGCTCCTGAATCGACCCATTTTTTTATGGTTGCTATCTGGCAGGTATTCATTTTCGGCATTCCCTGGGGCATAGGGCTGTAGCCATTCGAATGGGAAATGCTTCCGTAAAGTTTGCCATTCAGGGCAATTGCTTTATCCGCTGTATAGTTACCCATTGAAATTCCTCCTGATGGTGAATTGCCGCCATGACAGCTATTGCAATACTGCTGGAACAGGGGTGCGATGTTTTTGGTATAACTGATCGCAGTAAGGGTGTCGCAGGCTGTACTGCCGGGATATAATAACTCTTCCTTGTCATAATAACAGGAGATCCAGGTAATTGAAACGAGGGTAACCAGCGCCAGAATATTTTTCTTTGTCATGATTCAATTTTTAGTCGTTCGGTGTTCCGGCATCAATCCATTTTTTTATCTGCCTGATTTCACAATCCGGCAATTTTGATCCGCCCTGGGGCATTTTGGTAAATCCCGTTGCCCATGTGACCGATCCATATAGCGTTCCGTTCAGTGCCGATGCTTTAATGCCTGCATAGGTTGACAGGTCGATGCCGCCTCCCAGTGAATTGGGATTGTGGCAACCCTGGCATTTGTTCTGTATCAGGGGTTGGATGGCTGTGCTGAATTTGAAGCTGGTGGTATCGCAACGGTCACAGCTGTTGTTTTTGGCACCCTGGTTGATCCAGGTTTTGATTTTGGCGATCTGCTCTGCCGTCATGGGAGGGGCAGGGGGAGGGGGCATTCTTTCCCCGTCGGTCCGCACGATAACTTTATAGAGTGAACTGTTGGTTGCGTTCCCCGCTTTTACCTCCTTCATAATGCCGGCATAGCTGGTAAGGATTACCCCTTCTTCATGAGAGGCTGCATCATGACAGCCACTCATGGCACAACTTGATACCAGCATGGGCAGGATATCGTTTACAAAATACACGGAATCACTGCTGCAGGGTTGTCCGCTTACTGGTATTGATCCGCCGCCATTGCCACCAGTGTCTGATGGAACCGGGACTTCATGCACACAGGATATGTAGATAAGGGTGATGGACAGCATTATGCCGGCCATAAGGATTGGTTTCCTTTTCATTTGGATGAATTAATGTTTTCCGGGGTTAAGACCCCTGATAAAATAGTACTTACAGATATTGTGTACCTGTTTGACGAGGGGGTTTGAAAGGCGAGCCCCTGAAGGTGGAACTGTGAATTAGTATGGTTAAGGGCATAGATTTTAACTGGCTCGGCAGTCCGGATGTTTTTTCCGGTATTTTTTCCGTTTGCGGCAGAACGGCATAGGAATATCCGTGATGGTGTATCTGCATGAAGGGCAGGCTCTGTTCTTCTGAATCATCCGTTTTGATATCGTCCCCTGCACCGTAATGTAAAGCTATGAATTCCCCAAAGCCAATCCGGCTGACCTGCAGATGATGGTAATAATGAATCAGCAACTGCCGTATCTGGAATACCTGGTTCAACTCCGTATTGCCAAAGAGGTGTAAGAATATCAGCGATATGACCAGGAGTTTTTTCATTGGGATGACAGTTCCATGACAAAAAAGGTGCCAGATGAGGTTTTAGTATGGTAGTTGCCACCATCCTGATTTTTGTCACCGGGATACCTGATAAATCTCAGCCGCCTTTGTAACATCAGACACAGATTACCTGACTGGGGTAGTGGAAATTTGTTTTGTCAACATGTAAAAAGTGTAATATCATACTTGCGAGACGATGTGCCTGATGCGAGGGTAAATTCTATTGTACTGAATTGCTTAACATAAAAAAAATCAAACCATGAAAGTTGAACAAATTTATACCGGATGCCTGGCAGAAGCCGCTTACTATATTGAAAGTGAGGGGGAAGCGGTGATCATTGATCCCCTGAGAGAAGTGGATCCCTATATCCAGAAGGCAGAACGAAACGGGGCAAAGATCAAATATATCCTGGAAACCCATTTTCATGCTGATTTTGTGAGCGGTCATATAGAACTTGGTAAAAAAACAGGTGCAACGATTGTATTTGGTCCAACTGCGAAACCCGGCTATGAAGCCTATATTGCCAAAGACGGGGAAGACCTGAAAGTGGGTAAAGTAATACTCAGGGTACTGCATACACCCGGACATACCATGGAGTCAACGACCTACCTGTTGATCGATGAGCATGGAAAGGAACATGCAATTTTCACCGGAGATACCCTCTTTATTGGTGATGTCGGTCGTCCGGACCTGGTGCAGAAAGTGAAAGCTGAAATTACACCTGAATACCTTGCCGGTCAGTTGTATGATTCACTCCGTAATAAGATCATGCCCCTCTCAGATGATGTGATCGTTTATCCTGGTCATGGTGCGGGCAGCGCCTGTGGCAAGAATATGAGTAAGGAAACAGTTGATACCCTAGGGCACCAGAAACAATTCAACTATGCCCTGCGTGCCGATATGGGTAAGGATGAATTTATCAGGGCTGTTACGGAAGGATTGGTTGAACCTCCGCAATATTTCCCCTACAATGTATTGATGAATGTACAAGGCGGTATTCCAAGTATTGAGGATGTGATCAAGAGTGGTACAAGGCCATTGGATGCATCAGCCTTTCAGCTGGTATGGGAACATGAAGGCGCATTGGTGATTGACACCCGCAGTAAAGAAGTATTCCCCGGTGAATTTATTACCGGATCCATCTTCGTTGGCCTGGATGATAATTTTGCTCCCTGGGTTGGTGCGCTGATCACGGACCTGAAACTACCGGTACTGCTCGTTACCGATGAAGGTCGTGAAGAGGAAGCAGTGATCCGCCTCTCAAGGGTTGGATATGATAACACCATCGGTTACCTGAAAGGAGGTTTGAAAGCCTGGAAAGAAGCCGGTTTCAATACAGACAGGATTGAAGAAATTTCTGCCGAAGATTTCGCTAAACTCTATAAGGGAAATATGGGCCTCCACTTACTGGATGCAAGGAAAGAAAGCGAATACAGAAGCCAGCACATTCAGGGCGCTGAGAACTTCCCGCTGGATTTTATCAACAAGAATATGAGCATGCTTGATAAAGACAAAAAGTACTTCATTCATTGCGCAGGCGGATATCGCTCTATGATCACCTGTTCCATCCTGAAAGCAAGAGGCTTCAATAATATTGTCAATATTCAGGGCGGCTTTAAAGCACTGAGCGCAACTGATCTGCCGAAGACAGAATTCGCAGTACAGGAAACTATGTTATAAAAATTGTTAGTTTGGTTGTTTGTAAAGCCGGTTCCGGGCAGGAGCCGGCTTTTTTAATGATCTGCCGGTATAATCCTGCTGCGCAGAAAAATGCCGGCATGCCGAACAGCTTCAGCCCATCTTTTCCTGGCCTTAGTGCCTGCTCCCAGCGGATTGAAATGTTTTTGTAACTCATGGCCAACCCCTTCAAAAATCAAAATGCGATTCGGGATGAGGAGAGCGTCGGCATTCCGGTGAATGATCCCGCTTCCATATAGCGGACCTGCAGGCTCTGCAGTAGGTATCACCCTGTCTTTACTGCCATGAATATTCATGATGGGTACCCTGGTATTCTTTAGCCAGCTTGTATCATAAATTGCACCCCAGAAATTTACAATGGCAAAAATATTACCCGGGTTGTGTGATTTGTCAAGTGAACTGCTGTCAGCTTTGCCGATAAACTTCCCTAATTCGTGGCGGCATAACAACCTTCCATCATTTCTTTATACCAGCCCAATGGCTTTTTGTTATAGCGCCTGTAATTGATGGAGGCGCAGGCGAACCCTTCTTTTGCAAAAGCCTTCGCAATAAAGGCAGCGCTGCCAGATCCCTTATGACCCAGTTTGAATCCGCCTCCATGCATCATGATCACCAGAGGCCTGAATTGGCTGCTGTCATTGAGGGCTTCATACCAGTCGAACAAATGGAATTTTTTCCTGATGCCGGCAGTTGTCTCCGTATTGTATGGGATGTTCTTTTTTACCACAAGGATTTTATATAAAGGATTATGGTAGGGGACTGCCGGGCCGTTCTGGCAGAAAACAGCCATGGTCAACAATTCCAGCCAAAACAGCAATATCAGTTTCTTCGGCATGTTTTATTACTCGGCGCCTGTTTCAGGCGATTGGGTCACCACTCCGAATTCAAATTGCATTTCATTCAGTTTACGGTAGAGTCCGTCATGGTTCATTAGTTCCTGGTGGGTGCCGGATTCAATCACAATTCCTTTGTCAATCACCACGATCTTATCTGCGTTGCGGATGGTCGATAAGCGGTGTGCTATCACAAAGGAAGTGCGGCCTTTCATCAGGTATTCCAATGCCTCCTGTACGTACTGTTCACTCTCGCTGTCCAGTGATGAAGTGGCTTCATCGAGGATCAGTATTGCCGGGTCTTTCAGGATAGCCCTCGCGATGGCGATCCGCTGGCGCTGTCCCCCGCTGAGTTTGATGCCCCTTTCCCCCACAATGGTATTATACAGCTCCGGAAATTTAGAAATAAATTCATGAGCATTCGCTTTTTTCGCTGCTTCCATGATTTCCTCATCCGTGGCGTCCTGTTTTCCATAGGCAATATTTTCCCGGATGGTTCCGCCGAAGAGCAGAACTTCCTGTGGCACAAAAGCCATCTGGCTGCGGAGTTGGGATAGTGGAAATTCACTTGCCGGACGGTCGTCAAAATACAATTCACCTTTGTCCGGTTTGTAAAACCCGAGCAGCATAGATGCCAGTGTGGTTTTGCCTGCGCCGCTGGGCCCAACGATCGCCACCTGCTGCCCGTTGTCTGCCGAAAGTGAGAGGTCTTTTAAAACCGGAATATCCTTTCTGGAAGGATAGCTGAATGCCACATGTTCAAATCGGACATTACCTTTGAGTTGCCAGGCGGCTTCAACCTTTACGGGGGTTAAGGATATCGGTTCACCTTCCGATCTTAAAATTTCACGGATGCTTTCAGTAGCCCCCAGTGTTTTCTGCAATTGCGAAAACATATCCGCGAAGCCGGCAAATGTTCCGCCGACAAACATCGAGAAGATCACAAACATGGTCAGGGATCCCAGCGTCAGTTCACCGTGACTGATCATGTTGGCGCCATACCACATCACAAAGGCGATGGCACCAAATACGCTGAAGATCATGAAGGAAACAAAAGCCCCACGGTAACGCGCATTCGAAATGGCTGTGTCCACCACATCATAAATGCTTTTCACGTAACGGCTGATCTCATGGAATTCACTGGTGAAGGCTTTTACCACTGTGATGCCCTGGAAGGTTTCCTGCACAATGGTTCCGCTTTCGGCCAGCTGGTCCTGCGCCCGGCGCGACATCTTCCTGATTTTTTTTCCAAAAACCACTGCCAGAACCGCAATTACCGGAACCACTGCCAGCATAACGAGGGCAAGTTTGGTGCTGATCCAGAATATGAAAAACAGACCGATTACGAGTGTGAATATGCCGCGCAGAAATTCCGCCAGCGTAAAAGAGATGGCATCCTGGATCTGCGACAGATCGGAGGAAATTCGGTTACTCAGTTCACCCACCCTTTTCTCAGAATGGAAACTCATAGGCATGCTCAGCAACCTGCTGTACACATCTTTGCGCATCCCCGCCAGTGATCGCTCACCTACTTCAGTAAGCAGGTAAACCCGCATGAAGGAGAAAAACATCTGGAAAGTTAACTGTACGAAGATCAGCAGGAGGGTGGTGTTCAATCCCCAGTTCACATTTTTTAATTGCTCACTGAAAGGTATACCCGATTGCCCCCCCGGCATCACAGGGATATTGGCTCCCGGTGCTGCTGCATCGATCATCTTACCCAGGAACAGCGGAAACAAACTGGTGGTGAAGGCCGATAATCCGATGAATACAAGACTCCAGATAAATTTGCCCCGGTAAGGCTTTAAATAGGAAAATAACACCAGTGCCTGCCGCAGGTTTTCCTTATTGATTTTGACCTTTGGCCTGTCTTCCTTTACCTCCGTTCCGCGAGAATGCCGCCCTCTTGCCATATATTTATAGGATTATAATACTTGATTTGGTGTGCAAGATAAGTATACCTGCCGCTTAAATTTTTAAATATGGTAGTACGTATTACAGGTTTTATCGCGCTTTTGTTGACAGGATTTTCTTCGCTGACAGCTCAGCAGCCCAAAATTGATTTTGAGCAATACGAACCGGCTTCCACCCTGGTGGTACCGGCGAACCCGCGCACAAAGGCGGTTTATCCATTTATTGATGTGCACAACCACCAGTACCGTATGGGCTCCGGGAACCTTGAATCGCTGGTAACGGAGATGGACAGGCTAAACCTGAAAGTAATGGTAAACCTGAGCGGTGGCAATGGCGATGGCTTGAAGCAGATGGTGGCCAATGCCCGAACCCAATACCCCGGCCGGTTCATCATTTTTGCCAACCTGAATTTTACCGGTATCGGCACAGCGGGGTGGATAGAAAATACCGTGAAGCAACTGGAGGCCGATGTCCGCAATGGCGCCAATGGATTGAAGATTTTCAAGAATCTCGGTTTTTCCGTGAATGATGCAGCCGGTAAGAGGGTGACCATCGATGATCCCCGACTTGACCCGGTCTGGGCAAAATGCGGGGAACTGAAAATTCCGGTGCTCATCCATACAGCCGATCCGGAGCCGTTCTGGGATGAACTGGATAATGATAATGAAAGGTTGCTGGAACTCTATACCCATCCCCGTAGGAAACGTTCTGCTGCCGATCCCGCACCATGGGAAACACTGATTGGTGAACAGCATCGTATGTTCAAAAAACATCCGGGCACTACTTTCATTGCCGCACATTTCGGCTGGTATGCAAATGACCTGGGAAAACTCGACAGTCTTTTGCTGGCCATGCCCAATGTGATGATTGAATTCGGGGCAGTGATCGCCGAACTGGGCCGCCAGCCACGGGCTGCCGCCGCGTTTTTTAATAAGCACCAGGACAGGATCCTGTTTGGAAAAGACAGTTGGGTGCCTTCTGAATACGCTACCTATTTCCGGGTACTGGAAACCTCCGATGAATATTTTCCCTACCACAAAAAATACCATGCATTCTGGCGCATGTATGGTATGGGCTTGCCCGATGCCATCCTGAAAAAAGTTTACTTTAAAAATGCATTGCGGATCATTCCAGGTATTGACAGGAGCTTATTTCCGGAATGAGCGCCAGGTTGCTTTCCACTCCATAATTGATCCATGCCGGCTGGAATTGCCCGGCCAGCCACCTGATATAATTGGTGTATGCCATGATGATATCCGGGTGATCAAATGGAAGTTCCGTCCACCTTGCTTTGACCTCGTCCGGTGTTTCCGGTGCATCGCGATAATAGGCAGCTTTTTGTTTCCGGGAAAGATCAAGTGCTGAAATGCTGAGCAGTACCGGTTTCCCTGTTGTATGGCTTTTCCTGAAACCAACATCCTTCACCAGTGTTGCTGGCATGCTACTGTGGCTGAATGCCTCTTCAAAAGGGATGCCGTCGTCAAAATGATGTGATACGAAATCGCAATCTGCCAGCCAGGGTGTAACCCCCAGCAATGGTTTTTCTGCCGGTGGCCACTATGGCCGCGGAAGTGAATTTCAGCAGGCAGTTGTACGTGGCTTTAAATTAATCCTTGTTTAAAATTGTAGATTTGGTAAGAAGCAAATGCACATGAATGAACCTGCATCCATAAAAACTGCCCCGGAAGCCAGCAGGCAGGTTGGTATCATTCGGGTAAGGCCGCATGGCACTCAGGAACTTACCGATCAGCTGGCTATGGAAGAGCCTTTGCAGATCAGCCTTGAATACAGTACCGCCGGCGGACAGATTACGAAAAATATTGCAGTCACATTACGCACCCCGGGAGCAGATGAAGAACTGGCATTGGGCTTTCTTTTTTCGGAAGGGATTATAGATGGGCCATCTGCGATAGAAAGGGTTACAGGCGGAACTGACAGGAATTCCATAAAGATCAGGTTGAAGCAGGATATTATTCCTGAATTGGTTGGGGCCACCCGGAATTTTTACCTTGGCTCCGGTTGCGGGGTTTGCGGAAAAGCCGGAATTGATTCATTGCGATCCCTGGCCGGGCCTGTTACTTCCGAAATGAATTGGGTGTTGCCTTCAGGTATCTTGTACGGATTGCCCGACAGGCTTGAAGAAAAGCAGGCTTTGTTTGGAACCACAGGCGGATTGCATGCAGCAGCAATTTTTGATGCCAACGGAAACCTGGAGGAGATTCGTGAAGACATCGGCCGGCACAATGCGCTTGATAAACTGATCGGCGCCACATTGCTGAAGGGAGGCCTGCCCCTGGAAAGGAAACTGCTCCTGCTGAGTGGCAGACTGGGCTTCGAATTGTTGCAGAAGGCAGCGCTGGCCGGTATTCAAATGGTTGCCGGAGTAGGAGCACCATCCAGCCTGGCGCTGGAAATAGCACAGGAATATGATATTACGTTGATTGGCTTCCTGCGGCGGGACAGGTTCAATATTTACCATGGAGCAAAAAGGATACAATACTGATCTAATTTGACCGGATATGAAAATCAGAATTAAAGGAAATTCAATCAGGATAAGGGTTACAAAATCCGAAGTGGAAAGGCTGGGGAGGGAGGGCTGCGTGGAAGAACATACTTCGTTTATGGATAACCGTTTCATATATGCGCTGCAGTGTTCCGGCGGCATTCATGAATTAAGTGCTGCATATTGCGGAAACAAAATCACGGTTTTTGTTCCGACTTCTTTTGCTGAAGAATGGTCACGCAATGATCTGGTGGGTTGTTCCGCGCAGATGCAACTGAACGAAAAGGAAAGTTTATTCCTGTTGCTGGAGAAAGATTTTGCCTGCCTGGACAATACCCTCGAAGACCAGAGTGATAATTATTCTAATCCCGGTAAAACCTGTTGATCATGGCAGAAGAAAGACCATTGGTGCCCGGTGCGGAAAATCCTGAGAGGTTTACCGGACTTGAGTTGGGACCGGTCAGGACTGTTGCGGCGGGATTGCCCGGCGTGGTGGCCGGATTTAAACAGGTATTGTCTGAAGTAGGGCTGGTCAGGGGGTTAAAGGCCCTGAATGAATTGAACCAGCATGGTGGGTTTGATTGCCCTGGTTGTGCCTGGCCTGACCCCGATGACGAACGGAGTGGCATAGCCGAATATTGTGAAAACGGTGCCAAGGCCATTGCAGAGGAAGCCACTGCAAAAAAACTGGATGCTGATTTTTTTGCCTGCCATTCAGTTTATGAACTGGCCTGCCTGACTGATTTTGAAATAGGCCGGAAAGGGCGTGTGGCTGCGCCCATGTATCTTCCGGCGGGAGCAGATCATTACCGGCAGATTAGCTGGGAAGATGCTTTCTCCATCATCGCAAGCAGGCTCAATGAATTGGCCTCACCGGATGAAGCGGTATTTTATACCTCCGGCAGAACCAGTAATGAAGCCGCTTTTTTATACCAGTTGTTTGTACGTGAATATGGTACCAATAACCTGCCCGATTGCAGCAACCTCTGCCACGAAAGCAGCGGTGTAGCCCTGGGAGAATCCCTGGGAATTGGGAAAGGTTCTGTTACCCTTGATGATTTTGAAGAGGCGGAAGTGATCATCATCCTTGGGCAGAATCCGGGAACCAACCATCCGCGAATGCTTACATCACTTCAGAAAGCAAAAAGGCGGGGAGCGGTTATTATTTCTGTCAATCCCTTGCCGGAAGCGGGCTTGATGGGGTTTGACAACCCTCAGCAATTGAAGGGTATTCTACACCTTGACAGTTCACTTACAGATATTTTTCTCCAGGTTAAACTGAATGGCGATATGCCCCTGCTGCAGGCTATTGGAAAATTGCTGCTGGAGGAAGAAAGCTTGGCGCCTGGTACAGTACTGGATATTCCTTTTATTGAGCAGCATACTTCAGGATTTGAAGCATGGAAAAAACATCTCGAAGGGCTTTCCCTCGATGAACTGGCTGCTTACGCTGGTATTGATCCCGCCCAGATAAAAGAAGTCGCATCTGTATTAAAGCATAAATCCAGGATCATTGCCTGCTGGGCAATGGGGCTGACACAACATAAAAATGCAGTGGATACCATTAAGGAGATCGTGAACCTTTTACTGGTAAAGGGCAGTATAGGGAAAAAAGGAGCGGGGACCTGTCCGGTTCGCGGGCACAGCAATGTGCAGGGTGATCGGACGATGGGAATTTATGAACGACCACCGGAGTCACTGCTGGCGGCAATCGAAAAACAATTCGGGTTTTCGCCACCCCGCCACCATGGGTATAATGTGGTGGAAAGCATAAAAGCAATGCATGCTGGTAAAGCCAAAGTGTTTTTCGCGCTGGGCGGAAATTTTTTGTCTGCAACACCCGATACCCGATACACTGCGGCTGCATTGCAGCAGTGCCGGCTAACCGTACATGTGTCCACCAAATTAAACCGCAGCCACCTGGTGCATGGGCAGGAGGCATTGATCCTTCCCTGCCTGGGCCGAAGCGATAGGGATATTTTGAATGGGAATGAACAGTTTGTAAGTTGCGAAAATTCCATGGGCGTGGTGCAGGCATCCGGCGGTGTGCTGAAGCCGGTTTCGGCAGATCTGCTCAGCGAACCGGTGATTGTGTGCAGGCTGGCAAAAACTGTACTGGGAAATAACACGAAAGTGAACTGGGATAGATACATGGAACACTACGATTTCATTAGGGAGGATATTGAAAAGACGATACCCGGTTTTGCGGACTACAACAAACGGGTAAGGTTACGCGGTGGATTTTATCTGCCCAACGCCAACCGGCAATTGAAATTTGATACTGCCAACCAGAAGGCCGGTTTTAATATTGCCAGGTTTGAGCCGGTATTGGTGAAAGACGGAGAGTTGATGATGATGACGATTCGCAGTCACGACCAGTTCAACACAACCATTTACGGATTGGACGATCGTTACCGGGGTATCAGAAATGAACGCAGGGTGATCCTCATGAACCAGCGGGATATGTACGACCGTGGTCTGGAAAACGGCACAGTGGTTGACCTGTACAATGATCACGACGGTATCGAAAGAGTGGCAAGGCATTTTATAGTAGTGCCTTATCCCATTCCAGCCGGTTGCACGGCAACTTATTTTCCAGAGACCAATGTGTTGGTGCCCATTGGCAGTGTAGCGGAAAAAAGTCATACACCCACATCGAAGCTGGTACTGATCCGTGTGATGATCGCTAATGACACGCGTCTGACGCGCGTCTGACGTACGTCAGACGCGCGTCAGACGCGTGTAAAAATTACAGCTGCTTGGAGCCCTGCTTTTTGCGTACTGTGGTGGTGCCACCACCGTCGAGGGTCAGGTTCACCGGTTTGTTGGTGATCCAGTTGCCACGGGTGAAATCTGGTATGTCAACGGTACGGCTGCGGTTGCCGACGGATTTCTCCGACAGGGGTACAATAGAGCTCCAGAGAGCTGCATCGTACACATCCTGGTCAAGCGGTAACCCGTTTCGCAGGCAATCAATCAGGCGCCAGTCCATAATGAAATCCATACCGCCGTGTCCGCCCACACCTTTGGCGATTTCACCGATATGCTTCACAATTGGTGGCGTATATTTCGCTTCCAGCGCTTTGAACTCTTCTTCTTTGATCCAACTGTGACCAAATGCGATCCTTTCGGGAGAAGGCCATTTCTGCGCAATGCCCTTGGTACCGCTTATCAGGTGGATCCGGGAGTAAGGACGCTTCGAGCTCACGTCGTGCTGGATCATGATCGTTTTTCCCTTGGTGGAACGGATCATGGTAGTGTTCATATTGCCACGGTATTTCTGGTCGGCATAAGGCTTGAAGAAATCATCCGATGCTGCCAGTTCGCGCGCCCTTTGCTGCATGGTAAAGTCGTTGGTGGACATAGACACCAGGTGTTCCAACTGGTCGCCACGGTTGATATTCAGGCACTGGGCCACTGGGCCAAGACCATGGGTAGGGTAGAGGCTGCCGTTGTGTTTGATATTCTCCTTCAGGCGCCACATATCGGCATACCCTTTCTTGCTGAAATTCAGGTCTACCAGGTCGTGGATATATGCTCCTTCTGCATGGAGCAGTTCGCCGAACAATCCGTTGCGCGCCATGTTAAGTGTCAGTAGTTCAAAGAAATCATAACAGCAGTTTTCCAGCATCATGCAATGCTTCCTGGTGCGCTCAGACGTTTCCACCAGCTGCCAGCACTCATCAATGGAAAGGGCGGCCGGCACTTCGGTAGCCGCGTGTTTGCCATTGTTCATCGCAAAAACAGCAATGGGGGTATGAAGATCCCAGGGAGTAGTGATGTAAATCAGGTCGAGGTCCTTGCTTTCGCACATGGCCTTCCATCCTTCCTCACCGGTATATTCCTTTGCTTTGGGTAATCCTGCTTTTTCAAGGATTTTCTGTGCAGAACTCACCCTGTCAGGATATTTATCGCAGAGGGCTTTGATTTCCACTCCTTCAATGAAGCTCATCCTTTCAACGGCGCCGGGACCACGCATGCCCAGACCTACAAAGCCAATTCTTACTTTGTCCAGTTTTGGTGCCGCATAACCGCTCATGTTAAAGGATGGGGAGTTTTCAGATGGACCGTTGGGTTCATCCTGCCCATTTTCGTTTGCCCATGCCGGAATGCCTGTTACCAGCGCTCCGGTACCGAGCGTAATGTTTCTCAGAAAGTTTCTGCGATTTGAACTCATGTTATTGCTTTTTATATGACTTTACGAATGGTTTTATTCAGAATGGCTACAAGGTTTTCTTCCCTGTCCAGGATTTGCTTCAGTAATTCAATCTGGTTGACCGCCCTGTTGAAATTATGTCCGGGATAGCGGGCGCCATAGTATACATCGTTGTTGAAATGGTCTGCCAGGAAACGGATGGCCTGCATGTAAACCATGAATTTCCCTGCATATACAAATGCCGATTTCTCTGCATCACTTAAAACGTCATACATTTCTGACAGGTAGCCTTTAACGATGGCTTCAAAAATATCTTCCCTGAGCCTGATGCGGCTTAGGTCATTTTCCTCTTCGCTCGCAGGTGAAAGATAGGTTCTTATCATATCCCCTACGTCGCTGATGAAATAGCCCGGCATTACGGTGTCGAGATCAATAACGCAAAGTCCCCTGTTTTGCTCATCCAGGAGTACATTGCTGATCTTGGTGTCATGGTGCATCACCCGCAGTTTAAAATCGGGGTTCTTTCTTATAATATCAAATTCCCGCACAATATCGGCATGATCCATGATGAAAGCCACCTGTGGTTCAGCCGCGAAAATCCGCGTCTGGTTGCCTTTTGAAAGCGATTCGCGGAATTGTTCAAACCTCAGGCTGAGGTTATGGAAATCGGGAATGGTGACGTTCAGGAGCGAGAGGTCCAGTCCATCAAGCAAGGCGGTAAACCTGCCGAACTGCCGCGAGGCCTCATAGGCTTCAGAAGCGGTACTGACCACATCTATTGTATGTGAGCCCTTGACAAAAGGTGTGAGGCGATAGTATCCGTCCCCTTTGAAATAGGCCAGGTCTTGCTTCGACCTGGTCTGTATGGGTTCAACAAAAAGGTAATCGGGGTGATTCTTGCGGAGGTAGTCGGCAATGATCCTTACATTGGCTGCGATCTTTGAAGGATCCCTGAATACCTCCTGGTTTATTTTCTGAAGTATATAATCGGAATGATTTCCTGTAACCCTCCAGGTGGAATTGATTAGTCCCGATCCGAATGATTCACTTTTCAGGTCTTCGGTCTCTTCAATAAATGCAGATAAAATTGATGTTGCCATGCAGATGTTTCCGTTCAGCCGGAATCTGCAACTAACTTAGGATTTTGTATTGAGCCCCGCTACATGCAACCGTTTGTTCAAATTTTTTTCCAATCCTTTTTCTGGAAGGAAAGATACCTGTCAAGCAACATCAGGCCAAGCACCACGTTGATGATCATAAAGGCATTGAGGTAATTGTTGTTCCAGAGGCCGCTGAAATCCACTTTGCTGAGGTCAAATCCGCCGCGGCTTCCCGTTCCCGATTTCCAGTTGATCTGTGCAAGGGCGTAAATGATCATACCCAATATGAGCGACACCATAAAGCCACCGATACCAAAAATGATCTTTTTATTGATATAGGTTTTCGCGGCCGGAGCAATGTGCTGGGCGGCGATGGCTTCCATAACATTGCGGGTAAAACGCATGGAGGGCTCTTCCAGCTCGATGGTTTGCCCCAGGCTTTCATTGAACTGCAGCAGCTCTTTGTATTTACTGCGCCATTCGGCGTTGGTGGCGATCAGGTTCTCTATGAACCTGCGCTCCTCAGCGGTGGATAACCCATCGATATATTCCCAGAGCCGGGGTTCGATATTGTGTTGCGCGTCCATATAATATTATTGTAATTTGTTGTTACATGGCCAGATCCCGGACCTCGGCCATGAAATGTTTTTCCATTTTTTCTTTCAGTCTTTGCCTTGCACGATGCAATCTCACTTTAACCGTATTCGTTTCCTGTCCCAGTATATGCGCGATTTCATCCAGGCTCTGTTCGCCCTTGTAAAACAGGGTAATCACCTGGGCGTCGTCGGCCGATAACATGGCGATGGCCTGGTTGACCATAGCGATCCTGGATTTCTGCTCCACCTGGTTGGCCCTCATCCCGCCATCAATGTTTTCTGCATGTGCCAGGACCTTTTCATTGTCCAGCGAATGTACTTCCAGCTTTTTCCTGCGCAGGAAAGTAATGCAACTGGTGGTGGTGATGGTGTACAGCCAGGTGCTGAATTTGCTCTCGCCCCTGAAATCACCCAGGCTCCGGTAAGCTTTGACAAACACATCCTGTGCCACTTCTTCCGCATCCTCGCGGCTGGAAAGGTAGCGCAGAACTATGGTAAATACATAGTTCTGGTACTTTGACACCAGCTGCGAAAACGCCTGCTGGTCACCCTGGCGTACCTGGTGGATGATATCATTATCTGAAAGCCCCGTTTGCATGTCTGAGGATATGACGCAGTTTGGTAATGGCAGGTTACAGCCCCAAAATAACTATATATATAAGGTACTAATAATCCCATCTTGGGGTGTATTTATCATGATAATTTTTTTTGCCCCGGTCTGTAACCACATATTTGGGTAGGTAGTCATAGTTATCACAATCGGTTAGCCGGAAAAAAAATCACCGGCAGCTGTAACCTGGATCCGGAAGCAGTAGTCTGATTGAACAGAACAAACAAGTTTAAAATTTATAAAAATAAGATCATGCACAGCGCAGAAGTATTAATCCCGATTCTGGTACCCCTTGGTTTATTTACCATGATTTTTGGCCTGGTTTACATTAAAAGCCGTGAAAATATGGCCATGATTGAAAGGGGAATGAATCCCAAGGAGTTCGCCAACCGCCCGGCTCCCTATCGCAACCTTAAAAACGGCCTCCTTTTATTGGGCGCCGGTATAGGATTAGCCCTGGCCTATTTCATTACCGTTTATGTATTACACGATGAAGAAAATCCGGCCCTCTGGTTTGCCTTCATAGGAATTGGTGGTGGCATTGGCCTCATCAGCTCCTATAAAATTGAAAAGAGGGAATTGCTGGATAAGCCGCAGGATCAATAATCTATATAACCGCCTTATCCTCCATGAAGAAGGGCTGCCGGACATATCCGGCAGCCCTTCAAATTTTTAACCCCTGTCTTTTTGCCTATTTTGCCAGTTCCAGTGCTTTTTCCACCACCTCGTCTTTTACATTCATCACCTGGTAATAGCCATCATTGCGCCAGCGGTAGCGGGCCAGTAAACCTTTCAGCCTGTCCTGCAGGAAGGTCTTTTCATGGGGCGGCAATCCCTTCAGGTCAACACTGTCCCTGGCTGCCAGGTTTATAAAACCTGTCCAGTCAGTTTCCGACCAGTTGAAATTGTCCCTGAAAGCAGTGGCATCTTTATACCTGTTGATCTGGTCCGAATGACTGACATAATACAGGTAGGAGAAATTGCTGAGGGTATTATTGCGGTACAGTGCGCTGAAAGGAATCGCAAGGGTAGAAGTGTCGGCGGAAATAAAATAATCGGGCATGATGCCACCCCCGCCATAAACCGTTTTGCCGGCATTGGTTTTGTAGGCTTTGCCATTAACCACCTTGTTGCTGTCGGCATTCACCAGTTCGCCATGCTGGTAGCGGTCAAGGATGTCGTTGTCATAGGCATCCAGCCCTTTGTCATACGGTTTCTGGATGCTCCTGCCGGAGGGGGTATAATACCTCGCAACGGTCAGGCGCAGGGCGGAGCCATCACTCAGCTCGTATTGTTCCTGCACCAGTCCCTTTCCGAAACTGCGGTGACCCACAATGGTGGCCCGGTCCCAGTCCTGCAGGGCGCCTGCCAGTACTTCACTGGCTGATGCAGACTGTTCATCCATCAGCAGTACCAGTTTACCTTTTTCGTAGAGGCCCTTCCGGCGTGCCCGGTATTCCTGGCGCGGAGTATTGTTGCCTTCCGTATATACAATCAGTTTATCGCCATCAAGGAATTCGTCTGCCATATCTATGGCTTCGCCCAAAATGCCACCGCCATTTCCGCGGAGGTCCAGAACAAGGGATTGCATTCCTGCAGCCTTCAGTTTTTCCAGGGCCGACATGAATTCCTCATAGGTGGTTTCTGAAAACTTGCTGATCCTCATAAAACCAGTTCCCGGAACTGCCATATAGGCTGCTTCGAGTGAGGGCAGGGGGATGATACCCCGCTCAATAGTGACATTCATGGTCTTTGTTCCCCTCAGGATGGTGGTGGTTACCGTTGATCCGCCCGGACCCCTCAGAAGTTTTTTGATACCTTCTGCGCTGATCCTGCCTGTTACCACGCTGTCGCCTACTTTCAGGAATTTATCACCCACCAACAGTCCGGCTTTTTCACTGGGGCCGCCCGGAACCACATTCATCACGTTCACTGTATCCTTAAAAATCTGGAACTCAATGCCAATTCCCTGGAAATTTCCCTGAAGGTCCTCGTTCAGTTCGGTCAGGTGTTCTGCCGGAATGAAATTGGAGTGGGGGTCCAGCTTGGCCAGCATATCCTGTATGGCATCATTTCCCAGGGTGTCGGTATCAACTTTGTCCACATACTTCAGCATCACCAGGTCCAGCACTTCCTGCAGGGGAGACCTTTTCGTATTAAACTGGAAAATACTTCTCGCTGTCTGGGTATTTTCGCGCAGCTTGTAGCCAAGCACCATTCCCACGATCATGATGACCGCAAAAAGAAGGGGGAGCCAAACCTGTAATTTCTTTTTCTCGTTCATATTTTTGATTCTGGTTGCAAATTACTGATTTGATGCCAGCCGGTGCTTACCGGATATAAATAACGGCAGTATGGTAACATAGTTTTATTTTCGTTTCAGTATTAACTGAATAACATGGCCATCCTCATAGCAGACAGCGGAGCAACAAAGTGCGAGTGGTGTGTGGTAGACAAGGGAAAGATCAAAAAGACTGTGTTCACATTGGGCATCAGCCCTTATTTTTTTAGTGGTCAGCAGGTGGAAGACCTGGTGAGGCGCGACCTTTATCCCGAAATCAGCCGTTACAAAATTGAAGCCATTTACTATTATGGTACCGGTTGCAAGAATCCGGCCAACCAGAAAATGATCCGGAATGCCATCCGGAAAGTTTTTCCCTCCATTGAAGTGACGGTGGATAATGACCTGATGGGGGCCGCAAGGGCCGTCTGCCAGCATGAAAAAGGTATCGCCTGTATCCTCGGAACCGGCAGTAATTCCTGTTATTTCAACGGGAAAAAGATTGCAAAAAACAGTCCGGGACTTGGTTATGTGCTGGGTGACGAGGGCAGTGGCGCCTATCTTGGTAAGAAAGTGATCCAGTATTACCTCTATAATACTTTCGATGAGGAACTCAGGTTCCGGTTCGAGGATAAATACAAGATGAAGGATGTAGATATCCTTGACAGTGTGTACAAACAACCCCTGCCAAACAGGTTCCTGGCCAGCTTCACCCTTTTCCTGGCAGAAAACAGGGGGCATTATATGATTGAGAATATCATTGAGGACGGATTGAATGATTTCTTCTTCCAGCATGTCATCAAATACAATGAAAGCTGGAAATTACCCGTTCATTTCGTGGGCGGTGTGGCCTACGGATTCAGGGATGTGGTGATGGAACTTTGTTCTTCCTATGAACTTGAGCTGGGTACCATTCTTCAGCACCCCATGGAAGGTCTGATTGTTTATCACAAATAAATATGTGTAATTCTTATATGTCGGATTTTGTAAAAGTCACAGAACAGGATAGCCGCTATCGCCACCTCGATAAGATGACTGTAGGAGAAATACTCACCAATATCAATAGGGAAGACAGGGAAGTGCCACTAGCTGTGGAAAAAGCGATTCCCCAGATTGAAAAGCTGGTTGCTGTAATTACTGATAATATGCTGGCTGGGGGGCGATTGTTCTACATGGGCGCAGGTACCAGCGGAAGGCTTGGCATCCTGGATGCCAGTGAAATTCCCCCGACTTATGGCATGCCCTACGGACTGGTGATCGGCCTGATTGCCGGCGGCGAAGAAGCCATCCAGAAAGCTGTTGAAAATGCCGAGGACAGCCTGGAGCAGGGCTGGGCCGATCTGCAGAAGCATTTTGTAAATGAAAAAGACGTGGTCATTGGCATCGCTGCCAGCGGAACCACTCCCTACGTAATAGGGGCCCTGAAAAAATGCCGGGAAAACGGTATCACCACGGGAACCATTTCCTGTAACCCGAATTCCCCGATCAGCCAGCACGCGGATTTTCCCATAGAAGTGGTGGTAGGTCCGGAGTTTGTAACCGGCAGCACCAGGATGAAAAGCGGAACTGCCCAGAAACTCGTGTTGAATATGATCTCCACTGCGGTGATGATCCAGATCGGCAGGGTGGAAGATAATAAGATGGTCAATATGCAGTTGAGCAATGAGAAGTTGGTGGACCGAGGCACCAATATGGTGATGAAACAACTGAATATGGATGATTACGATAAGGCCCGCGCACTGCTGCTGAAATGGGGCAGCGTGAAAAAAGCGGTTGAATCGGTTCAATAGATTAACCAGCCAATAACAATTGAAGTCAGTAAATTGCCGTCAAGGTAATGAGGAACTGATTATGCATGAAATTGAACCCTTTTATAACTGGCGTCACATCTATGTGAGCGAAGAGGATGAACGGTCACCTTTTTACGGACGCGTTTATTCCGAGTTTGAATTTTCACAAACAATCTACAATTATTATATCCACCCGCAATGGGATGAATTCGGGTCGCGAACGCTTTATCTGAAGGTTATCATGGCCGACTATGAAGAAGGATATGCTGTCATAGAATTACTGGGTGAATGGAACGATGCCATTGAAAATGATATCATGAACCTGAAGCGGGAAGTGATTGATAAATTTCAGCATGAAGGGATCCATAAATTCATCATCAGCGCCGAGAATGTATTGAACTATCATAGTGGCGACCGCGATTATTACGAGGAATGGTATGAAGAAATGATGGATGAAAACGGTTGGGTGGTAATGTTGAATATGCCTGAACAGACCCAGTACGACTTCAGGAAAGCTAAATTGCAGCGTTATATTGAACTCGTTGAACTCAGCAACTGGCGTACGTTCAGGCCGTTTCACCTGTTCCGGAAATTTGATGATGAACAGTTGAAACGCTTGTCCTGACTGCATATAAACTAACATTCGTAAGGAAAAAACATTTTTCTGGTATGTATTCATTAGTTATTTTTACTTCATGATTCAAGCAAATGCTTTTGGCCGATTTTATTTTTACTTCTACTTTTTTACAGGCAGAAGGCCGGCGATGCTTTGTGTAAGATCAACCAACTAAGATCATTTAAACCAAACATAAAGAGTCCCGGCAAAAAGCCGGGACTCTTGTATTTTATGCCAACAAGAGTATCCATACAAGGTTATGAAGGAAGCTTCCACCAGGTAGCAGCACAGCAATTCTTCGGTAAGGATGTGGAAGTGATTCCCTGCGATACCTTTCGCGAGGTAGTGAAGATCGCAGCCAATAAAAAAGAAAGCGACGGTGGTGTAATGGCCATCGAAAATTCCATTGCCGGCAGCATCCTTCCCAATTACAACCTCCTGCAGAAAAGCAACCTTAAAGTGGTGGGAGAAGTGTACCTGCAGATCAAACAAAACCTGCTGGTGAACCCCGGTGTGAAACTGGAAGATATCCGCGAAGTTCATTCCCATCCCATGGCTATTTTACAGTGTATCGATTTCCTGGAGAAGTACGACTGGAAACTGGTAGAAACAGAGGATACCGCACTCAGCGCCAAACATATTCACCAGAAGCGCCATAAGCATGCTGCTGCCATCGCCAGCAAACTTGCTGCGGAACTGTTCGAGCTGGAGGTGCTGGTTCCCAATATCCATACCATGAAAAACAACTATACCCGCTTTCTGATTTTGCAGCGGGCAGATATGGCAGCACCCGTGGAAGGAGCCGACAAAGCATCGGTTAATTTCCATACCGACCACTCCCGCGGAAGCCTGGCCAGGGTGCTGACAAGGATTGCCGAGGGGGGGATTAACCTCAGCAAACTCCAGAGTTTCCCCATTCCGGGCAGTGACTGGGAATACAGTTTCCATGCCGATATGGAATTTGACACGATCGGCCAGTTTAATAAAATTATCGAAGAGATCAGGCCATTAACCGCGTCACTGCAGGTTTACGGAATCTATAAAAACGGAAGAAAAGCATGAACATCCAAACAGCAAAAAGACTGAACGGAATCGGTGAATATTATTTCTCCCAGAAATTGCGGGAGATTGATTCGCTGAACAAAGCAGGAAAAGCAATCATCAACCTGGGTATCGGCAGCCCCGACCTGCCCCCGCATCCCGATGTGATCAGGGTTTTGCAGGAAGAATCTGCCAAACCAAACGTGCACGCCTACCAGAGTTACAAAGGTTCTCCCATTTTACGCGGGGCCATGTCAGGATGGTATAAAACCTGGTATGGAGTTGAACTGGATCCTGAAACAGAGATCCTGCCGCTGATCGGAAGCAAGGAAGGCATCATGCATATCTGTATGACCTATTTAAATGAAGGCGATGAGGTGTTGATTCCCAATCCGGGTTACCCTACCTACAGCAGTGCGGTGAAACTTGCAGGAGGTGTGGCTGTTCCCTACGAAATGGTGGAATCACTGAACTGGGAGCCTGACCTGGAAGCCATTGCCGCATCCGACCTCTCGAAGGTGAAACTGATGTGGGTAAACTATCCGCATATGCCAACAGGGCAGCAACCTTCGGCTGATTTTTTTAAGAGGCTGATCGCCTTTGCACAACAGCATAATATCCTGGTATGTCACGACAACCCATACAGCTTCATCCTCAACGACAAGCCCATGAGCCTTTTGTCTGTTCCCGGCGCAAAGGAAGTGGTCATCGAACTGAACTCCCTCAGCAAGAGCCAGAACATGGCAGGCTGGCGGGTTGGTATGATGGCCGGGGCCAGGGAAAGGATCGATGAAGTGATCCGGTTCAAGAGCAATATGGACAGCGGTATGTTCCTGCCCCTGCAGCTGGCAGCCGCCAAAGCGCTGACCCTTGGCAAGGACTGGTACGACAGCGTGAATGCCGTGTATGCCAAACGGAGGGAACTGGTATTCGAATTGCTCGACCTGCTGAATTGCCAATACAACCGCGGGCAGGTAGGCATGTTTGTATGGGCGAAAATCTCACCAGCTTACGCCGATGGTTATGCGCTGAGTGACGAGGTATTGTACCACGCAAATGTTTTCATCACCCCGGGTGGCATTTTCGGTTCTGCGGGTAATGGGTTCATCAGGGTAAGTTTATGCAGTCCGGAAGAAAAATTACAACAGGCAATGGAAAGGATCAGGGCCTCCCTGCCTGTTGCAGTAAATAGTTAACGTTAAGCAGATTTAATCAATGGAAAGGAAAAAAATAGCGATCGTAGGTGTGGGTCTGATAGGCGGTTCACTGGCGCTGCAACTCAATGAAAAGGGGCTTGCGGCGCGCATTGTAGGCGTAGAAGCCAATCCGGAGCATGCTGCCCGTGCCATGGAACTGGGATTGGTGGATGAAATGCTGCCGTTGGAAGAGGCCGTCGCCCAGAGTGAGGTCATCATCCTGGCCATCCCGGTAGACAAAATGATCACCATGCTTCCCGGTGTACTGGACAAGGTGACCAGCCAGATTGTACTTGATGCGGGTTCCACAAAGGAACAACTGGTAAATGCAGTGGCCGGCCACCCGAACAGAGGGCGGTATGTGGCTACCCACCCCATGTGGGGTACAGAATACAGCGGCCCGCAGGCTGCTGTCAGGCATGCATTTGAAAACAAGGCGGTGGTTATCTGCAATGCAGCGGAAAGCGATGAAGATGCAGTGGCATGGGTGATGCAGACTTACCGGAAGATCGGTATGCACCTGCTCGAAATGGATGCTGTTGCGCATGACCTGCATGCGGCCTATGTGAGTCATATCTCGCATATCACCTCCTTTGCCCTTGCCAATACCGTATTGGAAAAAGAACGCGAGGATGAAGCGATTTTTGAAATGGCGAGCGCCGGTTTTGAAAGTACGGTGCGACTGGCAAAAAGTAATGCAGCAATGTGGGTGCCCATCTTCATGCAAAACCGTGAAAATGTGCTGGATGTTTTGAACGAACATATCAGCCAGCTTCGCAAATTCAAAAGTTGCCTGGAGAAAGAAAACTATGAATACCTCCACGAACTGATTGAGAACGCAAATAAAATCAGGCGGATACTTGGGTAATCATTCACCCGACGGGTGAAATGCTGAACCTGGCAGAAAAAACATAAACAGTAAATAACATTTAACTTTATACAACAACAAGCAACATGCAAGCAACCGACAACAAAACAATGAAGCAAGTAACCCAGGAGGCATGGGCAAAACGCCCCCTGATCATTTCTGGTCCCTGTAGTGCAGAAACCGAAGAGCAGGTACTGGAAACAGCTCAGCGCCTCGCTAAAACAGGTAAAGTGGATGTCCTCAGGGCAGGCATCTGGAAACCCCGCACCAGGCCCGGATCATTTGAAGGAATCGGAACCAAAGGATTGCCCTGGTTACAGCAGGCAAAAAAAATAACCGGACTTCCGGTAGCAGTTGAAGTAGCCACTGCCAAGCAGGTCGAAGACGCCCTTCATTTTGATGTGGATATTCTCTGGGTGGGTGCAAGGACCACGGTTAACCCATTCAGCGTACAGGAAGTAGCTGATGCCCTCAAAGGGGTGGATGTGCCCGTGCTGATCAAAAACCCGATCAATCCCGACCTGGAACTCTGGCTTGGCGCGGTTGAAAGGATTGCCAAAGCAGGCATCAGTCAGGTGGGACTCATCCACCGCGGATTCTCTTCCTATGGCAATACCGAATACCGAAATGCCCCCATGTGGCACCTGGCTATTGAAATGAAGCGTCGCAATCCCGAACTCATGCTCATTAATGACCCTTCCCATATCTGCGGTCGTCGTGACATCCTTCTCGAGGTGATGCAGAAAGCCATTGACCTTGATTTTGACGGTCTCATGATTGAAAGCCATATTGATCCCGACAATGCCTGGAGCGATGCCAAGCAGCAGGTTACGCCTGAAAAACTGGCTGAGATGCTGGAACAGATTGCCTGGAGACATGAGGATATTGATTCTGCTGCCTACCATGCCGCATTGGAAAAACTGCGCCAGCAGATCAACCATCTGGATGATGAACTGATGCAGATCCTTGGCCAGCGAATGAAAGTGGCTGAGCAGATCGGTACCTACAAAAAGAACAATAATATCACGATCCTGCAGACCAACCGCTGGAATGAAATACTGGACAGGGCTTTCAAAAAAGGTGAAAAACTGGGACTTAGCCAGGAATTCATCACCCGCTATTTCGATGCGGTGCACATGGAAAGTATCAACCACCAGAACAAGATCATGAACAGCTAAGCGGCTTACCCAACCATCATGGAAAAGAAAAAGATCAGGATCGGAAATGCTGTGACAGAATATTATTTCAACGCAACACTGTCCAAACTAAGCGAGGTAGCCGATAAAAAGTATTCAGTCGTTTTGACGGATGAAAATATTTACCGGCATTATGAAAAACAGCTGAAAGGCTGGAATACCATAGTATTGAAACCCGGCGAGGAATTCAAGCTGCAGCAAACCGCAGATGCAGTGGTTGATTCGCTCATTGAAATGGAAGCCGACCGGAAAACCACCCTCATCGGTATCGGGGGCGGGGTGATTACAGACCTGACAGGTTATGTGGGTGCCATCTATATGCGCGGCATCAGGGTCGGATTTGTACCCACCAGCCTGCTGGCCATGGTGGATGCTTCCATCGGGGGTAAAAACGGTGTGGACGTTGGGGTATATAAAAACCTGGTAGGCACGATCCGCCAGCCTGCTTTTCTTTTCTTTGATGTAGGCCTGCTGAAAACTTTGCCCGAATCAGAATGGCAGAATGGCTTCGCCGAGATCATCAAGCATGCCTGCATCAGGGATGCTGTGATGTTCCGTGAACTGGCAGCCCATGATATTAACTGGTATAAGTCGAAAAAAACAGCCCTGGCTGCCCTTGTACGGCGCAATGCCCTGCTGAAAACCAAAGTGGTGCAGGGTGATGAAACCGAACAGGGCGACAGGAAACTGCTCAATTTTGGCCATACCCTGGGGCATGCACTGGAGAACCAGTTTGAGCTGTCGCACGGACAGGCAGTATCCATCGGCATGACCTATGCAGCCCATTTATCTGAATCACTGGCTGGGTTCAGGGGGCGTGCCAAAGTGGTTGACCTGATTGAAAAATACGGGCTGCCCACCTATGCGGAATTTGACCGCACAAAGGTTTTTGACGTCCTGAAACACGATAAAAAACGGGAGCGCGACAGCCTGCATTATATTCTGCTGAATCGTATAGGCAAGGGCGTTATACAGACCCTGCCGCTGAGCCAGGTGAAACTAATCATAGAACAATTATAATTGCATTCTTTCATTTATGATCGTAACCATACAACCATCTCCCCTTAAGGGCGGGATATATGCCCCTGCCTCCAAAAGCTCCATGCAGCGGGCATGTGCGGCGGCACTGGCTGCAGGTGGTACCACAACAATAAAAAATCCGGGCAGTTCAAATGATGATAAGGCCGCATTGGGAGTTATCCGTGACCTCGGCGCCGAAGTGCTGCAGGAGGATGGCGAACTGGTGATTAAAAGTGCAGGTATCCATGCCCGTGAATCCTCGGTTTTTTGCGGGGAAAGCGGGCTTGGCATCCGGATGTTCACGCCGCTGGTGGCATTGAATAACAAGCCGATCACCATTACGGGGGAAGGAAGTCTCGTGACCAGGCCGATGGATTTTTTTGATACGGTTTTACCCCTGTTGGGAGTGGAGATAAGGACCAACGCAGGAAAACTTCCGCTCGAAGTGAAGGGCCCCCTGGTTCCTGCCGATATTACTATCGACGGATCTCTGAGCTCGCAGTTTCTTACCGGTTTATTACTGGCTTATGCAGCTTCGGGGGCAAAGGATGTTTCCATTCATGTAACCAACCTGAAAAGCAAACCATATGTGGACCTCACACTGGACGTAATGAAGGCCTTCGGCCTGCCGGTTCCTGAAAACAGGAATTACGAATCATTTTATTTTCCCGGCAGTGATTTTAAACCGGACCCTTCCAGCCTGCGCAGCTATACTGTGGAAGGCGACTGGAGTGGAGGGGCCTTCCTGCTGGTGGCCGGAGCCATTGCAGGCGAAATAGTAGTGAAAGGACTTGATGTATTTTCCACCCAGGCCGACAAAGCCATTTTACAGGCATTGGTCAGCTGTGGTGCCGGTATCAGTATCGAAGCAGAGCAGATTTCCCTTCGTCCCATACCTTTGAAAGCCTTCCAGTTTGATGCCACTGATTGTCCCGACCTGTTTCCGCCCCTGGTGGCACTGGCCGCCTATTGCAAGGGCACCACCGTTATTGAAGGTGTAGAAAGGCTCACGCACAAGGAAAGCAATCGCGCACTTACCCTGCAGGCAGAGTTTGGAAAGATGGGCGTGCCCATTGAATTGCAGGACAATCTGATGATCATCCGGGGCGGGGAAGGGGTGAAAGGCGCCCCCGTGCATTCTCACCACGACCACCGGATCGCAATGGCCTGCGCTGTGGCCGGCCTCTGTGCACAAGGGCCAACCGTTATCGCAGGGGCAGAAGCCATCAATAAATCCTATCCCGATTTTTATGAACACATCAGCTCACTCGGCGCCTCGTTAACAATTGAACAGAAATGAGCCGTTTAATACTGCCAGGGTGATGCGCCGACACACAAAACAGGAAAAGAAAACAGATTGCCCGGAAGGGTGGAACCACAGAATTGATTTTATATGAATGCTTTTGGCAAATTGTTTCGGGTTACAATAGTTGGAGAATCACATGGCCCGGCTGTGGGTGTGGTGCTGGACGGAGTGCCGTCAGGACTGGAAATAAGCACCGGAGATTTTTTAACCGATATTGAAAGAAGGAAAGGCGGGGTGATGAAAGGTACTACACCCAGGAAAGAGGATGACATACCTGTTTTCCAGACTGGCCTTTTCAACGGTCGCGCAACCGGTGCGCCCATGACCATCCTCTTTGAAAACAAGAATACCCGGTCGGGGGATTATGAAAAACAAAGGTCTGTCCCCAGGCCAGGGCACGCAGATTTTGTTGCCCACCAGAAATTTGGCGGTTTTGAGGACTACAGGGGTGGCGGGCATTTCAGCGGCCGTTTGACAGTTGGCCTGGTGGCTGCAGGGGTTATTGCCAAAAAAATTCTGGAGCCGGTAAATATCAGGGCAACCATTCTTGAAATTGGCGGAGAAAAGGATCTTGAAGCAGGGCTTCAAAAAGCTATCGATGCCAAGGATTCAGTTGGTGGAATTGTGGAATGCCGTGTCAATGGTTTACCCGCAGGCCTGGGCGAACCTTTTTTTGATTCGGTTGAATCACTGATCAGTCATGCCGTATTTGCCATTCCGGCCGTTCGGGGAATTGAGTTCGGAACCGGTTTTGCCGCGGCTAAAATGTTTGGTGTGGAACACAATGATTCCATTGAGGACAATAACGGTAAAACCAGCACCAATCATGCCGGCGGAGTAGTTGGTGGTATCAGTAACGGGAATGAACTGGTTTTTCGCATTGCCATCAAACCCACATCCTCCACGCCAAAAGAGCAGCTGACCCTTAACTGGGAAACCGGTGAAAAGGAAGTTTTCTCAGTAAAAGGACGGCACGATCTCTGCATTGCACTGAGGGTTCCTGTTGTGCTGGAGGCTGTTACAGCTATGGTGCTGACCGACCTGATGATGCAGGTAAACAAAGTTCCGCGTGTTGTCGGGCAATAAATAATTCAGGTTACGTTTATTAGTAAACCTTTCTATGATTTATCATATTACAACCCTCCTGGAATGGGAAAAGGCCAAAACCTCAGGGTTTTATACAGCACCCTCACTGGCTGATGAAGGATTTATTCACGCCTCGCTGGATCACCAGGTAGAGGGGGTGCTGGGCAGGTATTATGCCGGCAAAACGGGCCTGGTTAAACTTGAAATTGATCCGGCAAAGCTGAGAAGCCAGCTGGTGCATGAATGGTCGCCTTCTACGCAGGATACCTTTCCGCATATCTATGGAGCCATTAACGTGGATGCGGTGGTGAATGAGGTGGTTGTTGTGGAGGGGTGAGAAATGAATGGGAATACTTATCTTGTATGGAAAGGATGTTCATTTTCCCCTAATGATAAAAAAGGACAGTAAAATTCTCTGCATAGTTTATCCGCTGGTGGCCGCACTGACCATCATTTTTGCCATATCCGGATGCCAGTCTCCTGCCAAACCTCCTGAGGAAATCGTAATCGTTGAACAACCGGAGGATATCATGGGGAAAGCCCAAAGCCAGTTAACGGAACTTCTTGGTTTTATCGGTGACTCCGGCGGAAAATTGAACGATTCCACACTTATTGCTAATGTTCCGGTTATTGAAAGCATTTATGAAGGGGGCGGTTTTCAGCCGCTCTGGAGCGATGCGAAAGAATGGCATCCTTCCGGCGACTCGCTGTTTAATATGATCAGCCAGGCAAAATTATATGGGCTGTTTCCGTCAGATTATCATTTACCCGCACTGTTGTCTATCAGAAACCAGGTGGTGATCGATACCATCGCTAAAAAGAATGTTGCACTCTGGACCAGGGCAGATATTTTACTGACAGATGCGTTTCTTAAACTTGCCACACACCTGAAATACGGACAACTGGAAAGGGACAGTATTTCCCTGCGGCCTGATTCTGCCTTCTCTCCTGAAAAACTCGCCAGCCTGCTTCAGGAAGTCATTTCCGGGAGCAATCCCAGAAACATACTGGAATCTCTCGAACCAGTCCACCAGCCTTATCGTGCCATCAGGGCCGCACTGCCGGCTTTTCTCGATTCCCTTGATTTCCGTAACTACCAGGTGATTCCGTATCCCAACGAGGATTCTCTGGAACATATTCGCAATGTAGCACTGCGTTTGCAGGAAGAAGGGCTCCTGGACAAGGGCTGGACCATTGATGATGCTGATTCATATGTAAGGGCTGTGAAAAAGTACCAACAGTCAATGGGAATTCCCGCAACAGGCTTTGCCGCTGAGTTAACGGTGAAAAGCCTGAATTTTACTGATTCGGAAAAGTTCAGGACAATTGCGATTAACCTACACCGTTACAGGCAGTTACCTGACAGCATGCCGGAGACTTATATCATAGTGAATCTTCCGGCCTATCAGCTCAGGGTTTATGATTATGATACAGTTGTGTTGGAGTCCAGAGTAATAGTGGGAGCTGCAAAAACCCCCACCCCTGTATTGAACAGCCAGATTACTAACGTAATCACCTACCCGCAGTGGACGGTTCCGTACAGTATCATCTTCAAGGAAATGCTGCCGAAGATCCAGAAAGATATCGGCTACCTGGCAAAGCAGAACCTGATGGTTGTTGATAAATACGACAGTGTTATCAGTCCCGAAACAATCGACTGGACTAAATTAAACCGCAGGAATTTTCCTTACCTGCTTCGCCAGCGCCAGGGCGATGACAATTCCCTGGGTGTGATGAAGTTTAATTTCAGGAACAAATACAGTGTGTACCTGCATGATACCAATGCCAGGGGCTTGTTTTCAAGAAATGCCAGGGCGCTTAGCCATGGTTGTGTGAGGGTACAGGAATGGGAAAAATTATCTCATTTCCTTGTCAGGGATGATGAAATCCGTTACCACCCTGATACAATAAAGGCCTGGATCAGCCGTCAGGAAAAACATATTATTTCTGATTTTTCGCATATTCCTATTTATATCAGGTATTTTACCTGCGAGGCCGGGGAGAAGGGGCTCCGGTTTTTTTCAGATATTTACGGCATCGACAAAATTTTGTCTGAAAAACATTTTAAGTCCAAACCTGTTAACTGAATACCATGAAGATCCTTCCCCGTATCATTCTGGCCCTTGGCCTGCTGTACAATGGATCGGCCATTTCCCAGGACTCCGCATCCCGGGTTAAACCTCCTGTAAAGAAAAAGCGCAAGTCCAATACGGACAAGATCCAGTTTGGGGTGGCAAGCTATTATGCCAAAAAGTTCCATGGCCGGAAAACTGCCAGTGGAGAACTCTACGATCATGATAAAATGACCGCTGCGCATAATGGTCTTCCGTTAGGTACCTGGATAAAAGTCACCAACCAGCGGAACGGCCGTTCTGTGATCGTAAAAGTCAATGACCGACTGCATTACAAAAATCCAAGGCTGGTAGATCTGTCGGGAGTGGCGGCTAAAAAACTGGGTTTTATCTCCAAGGGGCTGGTGAAAGTCAGGTTGGAAGTGTTAGGCAGGGAGAAACCTGCGGATATGACAATAACGGATGCGAATAAATAATTTCGAAGTTTAATAGGTAGGTTCTATTTTTGCCGCAGTGTAAATAAACTACGCATATGAAGAAACTTATATTTTCATTGTTAGCTGTATGCAGCCTTACCTCAGTAGCATTCAGCCAGGACAATGAATACAAAAAACGTCCCGCATTAGGTATTCATTTCTTCGGGAATGATTTTGAAACTCCCAGTAAAATCAGGTCAAGCTCCCTCAGCTCAGTTTTAAAAGATAACCAGTGGGCAAAGCTGGGAGATCATAATTTTGGATTTGCGGCTAATTACCTCCAGGGACTAACCAATCACCTTGATTTTTCCACTACGCTCGGATTGTCTTTCCTGAAATATCCCATTGAAGGGAAAAGCTCTAATAGCGATGCTGCCCTGTTCGAATGGGATGCAATGGTAAATGCCAAAATGTTGAGTGATAAATACTGGGTATCTCCGTATCTGTCTGCAGGTTTGGGCGCTTCCAAGTGGAAAGGTTATTTCGGTGCATTCCTTCCCGTTGGTGTTGGCTTGCAGGTTAACTTCTTTGATGAAGCTTTCCTGATGGTCAATTCACAGTACCGCATGAAGATCACCAATACCACCAACTACCATTTTTATCACAGCATAGGCTTTGCCGGAAATATTGGCAAACCAAGGGAAGTGAAAGTTATTCCTCCTCCGCCGCCGCCAGTGGTTGTGCCGGTCGATACGGATAAGGACGGAATCGTTGATTCTGTGGATGCCTGTCCTACAGAAGCCGGACTTCCTGCACTGAATGGTTGTCCTGATAAAGATGCCGACGGAATTGCCGATAAAGACGACAAGTGTCCTGATGTTCCGGGTATTGCCCGTTACCAGGGTTGTCCGATTCCCGATTCAGACAACGATGGCATTAACGATGAGGAAGATAAGTGTAAGGATGTGGCAGGCGTTGCCCGCTACCAGGGTTGCCCTATCCCTGATCGTGATAATGATGGTGTAAACGACGAAGAAGACAGGTGCCCCGATCTATCAGGTCCTGCAGATAACGGTGGTTGTCCCAAACTGGAAGCTTCCAAATTCAATGCAAGTGCCGTACAGTTTGTTACCGGAAGTTCAACCCTTACTGCTGCCGCCCGCAAGGAACTGGATAAAGCAGCCCGTATCCTGAATGAGCAGTATCCTCAGTTGAAAGTGGAAATTGCCGGTCATACCGATAATACCGGAAAAGCCGACAAAAACCAGGTACTCAGCGAGAAGCGTGCTGAATCAGTTAAAGCATACCTCATTAAGAAAAAGGTTGACGCAGAACGCCTGTCGACCATAGGCTTCGGCCAGGACCAGCCGGTAGCAGATAATGCAACCGTAGCAGGTCGCACCCAGAATCGTCGGGTGGAATTCAAAGTGAGCCAGTAAGCCCGGCTTTAAGACAAATACACAGAGAAAACCGGCTGTCCCAACCAGGGACAGCCGGTTTTTTACTGTCCATCACAGAATCCTGCGGTTTCATCATTATTGGGTTTTAGATTTCATTCCGGGAATGGAATTTTACCATGCTATTAAACCTTATAATATGAACCAGGATTACAACTCTAACGGCCACAAATGGCTCAGGGCAGGTTTCGCCCTGACCGCTTTGCTGATACTGATGATATCGGTATCCTTTACAAGCTCCCGAAAACTCAATGATGAACTCTGGAAACAGCTTGGCATATCCCGCCAGGAGGGAGAGAGCAAAATCAGGAACAGCTTTCTCGGTAGTTATCTTGACCATTACGGAGCAAAGGGTGCTTTGAAACTGGCGGCCGGGAGCCGGGCACAGGTAAGCAGGGAACTTCTGCAACATGCCAAATCCTACCTTAATGGTGCAGACTTCAGGACATGGTATGAAAACGAACGAAAACAAGCTATGCCGGCTGCACCTGCAAAACCTGTACGCAGTAAGGAAGATATCCGGAAGGAGAAGATCGAAGAGATGAAAAAAGGCATTGCGAGTTCGGAAGAGCTCATCAAAAAAATGCCGGAAATGGAAAAGGACATGAAGCCAACGCTGGAAATGTTCCGAAAAATGCTGAAGGATTATGAGGATCCCAAAAGCGAAACGATTGAAAATTATTACCAGGCCGAACTACAACAGTATGAATACCAGATGGCCTCTCACAAGGAGGACCTGGTAAAGTGGGAACAAAATTTTCCCAAAGATTCCAGGCTGCTGATTGCCAGGCAATTGAAAAAATACCTGGAAATTGCTGCAACAGTTGATTTCAATGCAAAACTCGAACCCAGATACGGGAAAATGAAGTTTGTCAATCCCGCATTTGAAGGCAAGGGAAGCGATTGGAAAATGATCTATCGCGCCGGCACGGAGGTTTATAATGTTACAAAGCCTTTTGCTGAGCAGTGGTTAAAGGAACTGCAGTAATTATTCTTCTTTATCTTTTTTGCCCCCGAATATTTTCCTGAGGATTCCTTTTTTCTTTTCCTTTGGAGGTTCGGGGGTGGTTTTATCCACCGGTTTTTTATCGTCTTTTTTATTGCCCTGGTTGGCTTCTTTTAAAACGTTCTCCTCCTCTGTACTCAGCTCTGATTCCACGGGAACATGGTTGGTGTCGGGCTCCATCATGTACTGATCTGCACCGCCATTGCCCTGGTCCACTCCTTCGGCGCCCGGAGGCGGGGTCTGGTCAATGATGTTCATGTAATCATACATGGTTTCATTACGCATCTGCTCGGGTTGTGAAAAGCGGGCTTCCCTGTCAATTCCCAGGGTTTTGTCGGCATATACTTTCTGGAAGAAATATTCCCAGATAGGTCTGGCTGCCTGGCCACCATATCCGAGTCCGCTTTCGAGGCGGATAAAACGGTCATCGCAACCTATCCAGGTTCCACCCAGCAATTGAGGAGTGAAGCCTATAAACCAGGCATCGGCGTTGTCATTGGTGGTTCCGGTTTTGCCTGCCATTTCCGCCGCACCCAGCCTGGCTCTCAGGCCTGCTGCGGTACCCACTTCCACCGGTCCGCCCAGCATTTTAGTGGTGGTATAGGCCGCAGCCTCACTGATCACCTGGTTCATTTTAGTCTGGAAGCTTTCCAGCACATTACCATTACGGTCCTCTATCCGGGTAATATAAGTCGGCTGCGTACTGAAGCCACGATTGGCAAACATGGTATAGCCATATAACATTTCGTACATGGAAAGGTCAACCGCGCCCAGGCAGATGGAAGGGTAGGCTTCCATCTTACTGTTGATATTGATATTGTGCAGGAATTCCACAAAGCGCTTAGGGCCGATCTGTTTCATTATATAAGCCGTGGCACAGTTCAGTGAATAGGTAAGGGCACTGGCCATACTAACGGTTTTGCCGCTGCAAACGGCTTTTGCGGGAACCAGCCCGAAACCCGGAAAGTCCTGGGCCACGTTTTCCACCGGCGTTTCAGGTGTAAAACCGGCTTCCTCAATGGCCTGGCAATAAAGGAAGGGCTTAATGGATGAACCCACCTGGCGTTTGGTATTGAGGTTTACGTGATCGTATTTGTAGGTTTTGAAATCTATGCCGCCCACCCAGGCTTTTACCTCACCTGTAACCGGGTCCATGACCATAAAGGAGGTTTGCAGCATCTGGCGGTGGTATTTGATGGAATCCAGTGGGGTCATCACTGTATCCTTCTCCCGGCGCGAATTCCAGGCAAAGACCTTCATGGGAATCTTCTGTTTGAAGCTGGCCCTGATCTCTTCTTCCGATAATCCGTCTTCCTTGCCATTCTGCCAGCGGTCGCTGTTTTTGATGGCAGCTTCCAGGATATTGTTACGGCCTTCCCAAACCTTTCCCTTTTTAACGGAATTCTGGGCGTTCAATGCTTTTTGCAAAACCGGCATGTGTTTGGCAACAGCTTCCTCTGCATAAATCTGCATCCGGGGGTTGATGGTAGTATAGATCCGCAGGCCATCCTTGTAAATATCGTATGGATCCCCGGTGGCGGGATTGGTATTTTCCTTGCACCATTTTTTGATGTCCTCGCGCAATACCTCCCTGAAATAGGGCGACAGTCCGGCCGTTTCATCCTGCTTCCGGTAGTTAAGTACAATGGGTTTGAGCTTGAGTTTATTCCCTTCCGCCTCTGTCAGGTAGCCGTTCTTGATCATCTGGTCCAGCACCACATTGCGGCGGTTCATGGCCGCTTTGGGATTGCGACGGGGATTGTATAGCGTATTTCCTTTCAGCAGTCCGATCAGCACGGAGGCTTCTTCAGGGGCAAGTCTGTCAGGTTCTTTCTGGAAAAATGTAAGCGCGGCATTCCGTATCCCATACACGTTCTCCCCAAAAGGAACCGTGTTCAGGTATAAGTTGAGAATTTCCTCCTTGGTGAAATTGCGTTCCAGTTTAATGGCGATAATCCATTCCTTTAATTTCTGAATCACCCTGGCAATGGGATTTTTTGCCCTTTCCGAGAACATATTGAGGGCCAGCTGCTGTGTAATGGTACTGCCCCCGCCTTCCCGGCCCATGAAAATAATTGCTCTTGCAACTGAACGACCATCAATCCCGGAATGTTCATAAAATCTTTCATCCTCCGTTGCAACCAGCGCATGGATCGCATGTTTCGAAATATCATCGTAATCCACATTGCTACGGTTACCCCTGTCCCGAAAATATTTGCCCATCAGCGTGCCATCCGATGCATACACTTCCGTAGCCTGAAGAATGGAAGGATTTTCCAGTTCACTGAGGGAGGGCAGCTTGCCAAATACACCTACATTGATCAGTAGCAACAACAAAGCGAAGGCGGCAAATCCGATAAAAAATATTTTCCAGAAAACACGGACGGTATGTTTCATAAATTTTTCCTGTTGATATGGGATGCTTCAAATATTGAGCCCTAAAATATAACTATTGATTAAATCTCTTTTAAAATTGATCGGGGAACAACTGTTTCAGGAAATCCCTGTAGGCAGGGAGATTCTTGCTGTCCATCAGCAGATTCATATTGTCCTCTGCCACCGGCAGGAAGTAGTATTTATCAGACTTTAACCAGGGAATGATCTCCCTTGGCGCCAGCTCACGTGCCTTTTTGATATATTCTATTGCCGCCTGCTCATTGGCAAGCCCCCTGATCGATACCATTTTAACGCTGTCAGTGAGCGACACAATCAGCACATTCATGGCATCATTGTAATACTTCTCCTTATTATATCGGGTAAATGCATTCCTTGTTTCATTTACATAAACCGGGTCCACATTATCGAGCACCACCACCACAAAATGGGGCTGGTCTGCATGCCGGTTGAACAGGCTGGCTACCGGGACTTTCGGTGCTTCCTTTTTCAGGCGGCTGCTGTCCGCTGCCGGTTTTTTTGTGTCAGCCAGGGGCTGCGGTCGGGCTGCAATGACAGTTTTTACAGTATCCGCTGCCACCACAATAGGGGGCAGGTCGGTTTGCGGTGCCGGTACGATGGTAGAGTCTTCTGCCGGTCTTTCAACCTGCAATTGGGTGAGATAGGCCTCAATTTCTGACCGCCGCTGCAATACACTTAAGAGGTTTTTGGCCTTTTCCGCGAGTCCATGTTCCGGGAACTGGCCGATGATCTGTTCAAGGGTTGATATTCCCAGGCTGTCATTTCTTTGTTTTACGTGGAATACGGCCTCAATATACAGCAGTTGCGGTGTCCAGTAATGATTCCCATAGATACTGTCTGCCCGCTTTTTGGCTGCCAGGGCTTCATCAAACCTGCCCGAAATGAACTGGTCGTAAATGCGGTCATAGGTTTCCGTGGCCTGCCTCGAATCAGCGCTGTCGGCCAGTTTTACAGCTTTGGGGTCAGTTGCCAGCATAGCCAGGCGACTGCCGGGGAATCCGGTGGTAAGTCGTTTGTTGGTGGCTGTTAATTCATCGGATTTTCCCAGCATCCGGTAGCAGATGGCCAGGTTATATAACACTTCGGCTTCCAGGGTACTGCCCGGGAACCTTTCCAGCAACTTCTCGTAGTGGCCGGCGGCACCTGCATAATCTTCCAGTTGGTTCTGCAGGGTGTATGCCAGCAGGAAATTTGCCTCCCGGATGGAATCATTCGAGGTTTTCATCGCCGCTTCCGTAAGCGGTATACCCGCCACCAGTTTCTCCAGGCTTGGATCGGTGTCCGAAATCTCTTCCTGCTTTTCGGCCGCTGCGGCGACTTCTTTTTTCAGGGGTTGGTTGGCCGTTCCGCTGCTGAGCCTCCAGTTGTCTGCATTGGGCCGGTTCCCCCATTTATTACGGAATTCATTAAATCCGCGGCTTTTAAGGGCATTGTTGTAAAAATACCATTCGCCGGCATTTTGGCTGGTGAACAGGTCGGTGGGGGCTGCATTGGCACCGGCCTGGAAGCCCGGCGCTGCAGGCCTGCCTGCTGTTTCTTCTTCTGTCAGGCCTTTCTGTTTGCGTAATTGCCGCAGTGTTTTTTTCAGGAGGGCAGTCCTTTCTTCCTCTGGCATGGCGGCCAGCAATTGCAGGCTGTCCTGCCTTTTTATGATGGCATATTGTGAGGTGATGATCTCAAGGATCACCATCTTTTTAGCCACCGGTGCTTTTAGTGTGTCGGGAAGGAGGTTGGCATCAATGCTGTCGTAGTATTGTTTGGCAGGCTGGTAATCCCTCCTGTCGAAGCTGACATCAGCCAGCATGAGGTAAGACATGGCCTTTTGTGAAGTATTGGGCCTGCTGTATTTTACACTTTTCAGCAGATGGCCCTGGGCTTCGGGCAGCAGGTTTTGCTTTACCTCTATCTTACCAATGGTATAATATATGAGGTCGCGATAGTTGTGGTATTTCTCCCGCCGGGCCATTTTCTCCAGGTTGGTGATCACCGTCTGCCAGTTCATGTCTTCTGTTCCGGTGAATTGTTGCGCTGCCTGCAACTGTGCGGCCACTTCCATCACAGGGTCCAGCGTATGACGTATACAGCGCAGGAAAGCATCCCTGGCCTTGTCTGTTAGTCCGGCCCGGTCATAGAGTTGTCCCAACAGGTACTCCCACCTGGCTGATTCCTGTTTGCTGGCGGCGGCAGGCAGGGCTTTTTCAAGGTAAAATGCGGCGCTGTCATATTGGCTCCGCTGGTAGAACCACCAGGCAGTTACTTCGGCCAGTTGGGGAGCCAGCCTTTCAGGGAAGGTCGGGTCATTGCGAAGGGTTTGAATAAGGGTGGCTGCTTCCCCCAGGGCATTCCGGGAGATATGTGTGCGGACCAGCCAGACCAGAGCGTCGTTGCGGCTGGGTGGCCTTGAAAAAGCCTTGTCAATAATATTCCTGTTCTCCACAGTGGATACTTTCAATACATTGCCTCCTTCATTGGCATTGCTGGCAATCACTTTGTCGAATCCATCCTCCTCCTTGGGTGAAAAAGCATAGTTCATGTACTGGAAGCTCATGAATGCCGTGTCAAGGGTATTGCGGTAGTAATAGGCCTGGCCCATCAACAGGTATAGATTGTCCATCCAGTTGCTCCGGAGATCATGCAGGTATATCCCGGCATTCACCTTATAAATAACGGAATCAAGTTCAGTCTTCTGGCTGGAAGTATTTTCCAGGGTGTAATTGTAAAAACTGAGCAGTTCTGAATACTGGTCTGTATGGGAAGCCTTGGCAGATTCAAGAACCTGGTTCAGCTTGTTCTGTGCATTGAAAAAATAATTGTAGTGGGTATAAGTGTTCTGGAAGAAACGCCTGGGGGCGGTGAATTTTTTTTCACCGGTTTTTTCGGCCCTCAACTGCCTGTTTTCATATTTCTTGGGTTTCCGGAGGTCATCTGCACTGAGCGTAGGCTGCCCCATTCCGGGTAAAAAACAGGAAAGAAATACAGTGAGAGGAATAAGGTATCTGATGCCCCTGGTGTTAATCATCTGCGCAAACTAAATTGATAATAACTCTCCGGCAAGAAAATTATTTTAAAGTTAGCCAAATTATTTGGCTTGATTTTTATGTAAGTTGTGTCCGGTTTTCACCAATAACAGAACAATTTTAATGCCTGAAAGCAATACTAATACCACTTTTAAACGTTTACGTAACAGGTATCGCCTGGTTGTGATGAACGACGACAGCTACGAGGAGGTCGTAACCTTCAAATTGTCGAGGCTGAGTGTGTATATCGGGCTGAGTACCATTTTTGTATTGCTGACCGGGTTGACAGTGGCTTTGATTGTGTTTACACCGTTAAAGTTGTATATTCCGGGTTATGGCAGCGCCAGTGCCACCAAAGAACTGAGGCAACTGAAGATCCGGACAGATTCACTGGAGCAGGCCATGCAGTACAAAGACCAGTATTTACAAAGTATCAGGAGTGTTTTACAGGGAGATGTGACGGTTAAGCTGGATACAACCTCGCTTAACATTCCGCCAACTGAAACAACCACAGATTAAATCCAAAGCTATGTTCAACGGAAAATCCAAGTCAGAAGCTGCATCCGAAGTAAGCAGCAGCAACAGTACCAGTTTAATCGGAAACGGCACCACCCTCAAAGGGGATATCTCCAGTAACGGAGACCTCCGGATTGACGGAAAGCTGATCGGCAATGTGCACAGTACCGCAAAAGTGGTTATTGGTGCCAACGGCATCGTGGAAGGCGATATCCATGGCGTTCAGGCTGATATCATGGGGAAAGTAACCGGCACCATCAGGGTAAAGGAACTGCTGCAACTGAAAGCAAGCGGTGTGGTGAATGGCAATATCCATGCAGGCAAACTGCAGATTGAGCCGGCCGCAACCTTCAATGGCGGCTGCCATATGGGAGCAGATGCTACACCTGCTGCCACTAACATAAATGAAAAGCAAAAAGATACCAAAGCCGCCTGATAAAGGCAGTTCTTTGTTGCAATATATAGGCCTGGGCAGCCAGCTGATGGCAGCCCTGGGCCTTTCTGTGTATATAGGTATCCGTGCCGACAAAAAACTAAAGTCTGAAACCCCTTTATTGGTTTGGATATTACCTTTGCTCGTAATTTGCGTCACCATTTATAAACTTGTAAAAGAAACCGCAAAACCAAATAATGGAAAAGAACCATCCGGGTCATAAAAAGGCATATTACAGCCTTGTGCTGGTTTTCCTGCTTGTCAACACCATTGCCCTTACCCTGAAAAGCAAACTTCAGGCTGCCGGCATGGATACCACCATCCTGATCGCAGGCAACCTTCTGCTTTTCCTGATTTTTCTTGTATCCATGTTCCTGAATCTGGGAGCGGTGAACCACCAGTCGACCCATGTTTTTATGCGCAATGTGTATAGTGGCATGCTGTTGAAACTCTTCGGGGTGGCTATTGCCGCCTTCATTTATATTTACCTCGAAAGAGAATGGGTAAATAAAGCAGCCCTTTTTACCTGTATGTTCCTGTATTTCGTTTACACCATCATAGAATTGCGGGTAGTGCTGAAAATGACCAAGACCCACTGATCCATGCCCAAAAAGGAATATCCTTTATTACAGTTATCACATTTTTTACCCGAAGGATCTTTCGACCTGGTAGCCCGTTACCTGCATGATTATAAGGTACACCTGACCATAACCCGGGAACGAAGAACCGTGCTGGGTGATTACCGGCATGCCATCCGTGACCGTAACCACAGGATCAGCGTGAATGGAAACCTGAACCGCTATGCTTTCCTGATAACCCTGGTGCATGAACTGGCGCACCTGGTCACTTTTGAACAATATGGTAACAGGGTGGCCGCGCATGGGAAAGAATGGAAGCACCTGTACAGGTTGCTGTTGCAGAATTTTCTCGGACAACAATTGTTCCCGGACGATGTGGAACAGGCCCTGCTGAAAAGCCTGCACAACCTTCCGGCCAGCAGTTGTGCCGACGAGCACCTGATGCGGGTATTAAGGAACCACGATCATCCCGATACCAGGGGAACACTGGTGGAGGAAATTCCCGAAGGAAGCCATTTCGTGATTGAAGGCGGAAGGGTTTTCAGCAAGGGGAAAAAATTAAGAAAACGTTACCAGTGTAAAGAACTGGCTACAGGAAAGTTGTATCTTTTCAGTGGCTTATATGAAGTCGTTAAATTGTAGAATATGAAAAAATTCCTGGTCCTGCTTGGCGGGGTTTTGATGGCAACTGTTTCCATAAAAGCCCAGACAGAGAAAGCAGACTGGCTGGTGGGAGGCAATTTTACTTTAAACACTACCACCAATACAACTTTCAGCCTTACCCCCGCAGCCGGCTATTTTTTTCTGAAAAACTTTGCAGCAGGCGGCACATTTAACTTCCTGTACAATAAAGCCGGCGATGACAAGACCACTGCATTCGGCCTTGGTCCCTTTGCCCGTTATTATTTCGGGAAAAATAACCTGAAGCCCTTTGCTCATACCGAATACCTGTTCACTTCCGTAAAAGTGGAAGGCCCGGGCTTTTCCAGCACCTCCAACGGGGCAGATTTCTTCATCGGACCCGGACTGGCTGCATTTGTAAATGAACATGTGGCCATCGAAACCCTGGTGGGCTATGCCAATTCCAATTATTCCGGTTCTTCCAATGATGGCGGACTTGCCCTCCGGATCGGTTTCCAGATTTATTTATCACCCAGGGGAATTGTTGAGACCTATAAGTCCAATTAACGGGAACTCAGATATCCTTCAGCATCCAGACATCACAGCCGAAATGACCCGAATTACCCAGCGGGCCCTCCAGGTAGCTGAAGCCGAATTTCTCATACACACTCACAGCCTTACGTAACTCGGGCATGGTTTCGAGGTAAACCTGGTGATAACCCATTGCTTTGGCTGTTTCGAGGATGTGGGCTATCAACCTGCGACCCAGCCCTTTCCCCCTTGCTTCGGCACTGAGGTACATTTTTACCAGTTCACCACAACCTTCCGGCAGTCCCTCGGTGGGAAAAATGCCTGCACCGCCTATGATTTTGCCGTTTTCAACAGCAACAAAATATGCACTTCCGGGATGCCGGAACAATTCATACAAGTGGTCGGTGGATTCGTCGTAGTATACGGTGCCTGGTTTGTTGGCACCGAATTCGGTCAGGGCCGTCCGGATGATGGTGGCCAGCAGGGGATTGTCTGCCGGTTCTATGGGTCTGATCTTCAGGTTCATGCCACAAAATTATGGCGAAGAAATGAACCGTTGTGAAGGATTTGGGGGATTATGCCAGCACCATGGCAAATACAGAATAAAATACAACCAGTGAGGTAAAGATGGCTGCCAGGAAAAGCTTGTCGGCATTTTTTGTCTGCTTCATTTAAACAGGGTTTATATGGCGGTAATATGCCAATAACGTGCCAACCCGGGAAATATTATCCAAAAACCTAATAATTGAATTCAGTCCAGTCATATATTTTTCATTAAATTTGTCTAAAAATAAATTTAGACAAGCCTAAATAATGAATAAGCATTTTTCATTCCTGCTGCTGCTGGCATTGGCATTTACCACTCTTCGGGCCCAGGAAACCTGGCTCAGGGGGAAAGTGGTGAAGTGGGGAAGTGATGAGCCATTGATTGCCGCTACCGTCCGCATTGAAAGCAGTGGCAAATCGGTCATAACGGGTTCCGCCGGTGGGTTCCGGCTGAGCCTGGGAAAAGTGGCGGACAGCATTTCTGCCACCGGGCTGGTACTGGTGGTGTCGGCAGTGGGATTTGAAACGCTGAAACTGCCTGCATCGGTTGGGGAAATGCTGATCCGCCTGCAGCCATCCCGCAGGGAAATGGATGAAGTAGTGGTAACGGGAACCATGCGGGCGGTACAGCGCAGTGCCAGCCCTGTGCCGGTGGAAGTCTATTCTCCCCAGTTCTTCAGGAAAAACCCAACCCCTACCATATTTGATGCGCTGCAACTGGTAAACGGCATTCGCCCGCAGTTGAACTGTAATGTCTGCAACACCGGTGATATCCATATTAACGGACTCGAAGGCCCCTATACCATGGTACTGATAGACGGTATGCCAATCGTGAGCAGCCTGGCTTCCGTGTACGGATTGCAGGGAATCCCCAATTCACTGGTGGAAAGGATTGAAGTAGTAAAAGGGCCGGCTTCCTCCTTGTATGGATCCGAAGCCATAGGGGGGCTGATCAATATCATCACCAAACATCCCCGTAAAGCGCCTGCACTGGCAATTGAATACAATGGTACAAGCCGGCGCGAACATAATTTCGATGCGGGATTTAAGTTCCGGAGCGGAAGGAAAAGCCAGGCCCTGACCGGGCTGAACTATTACAATTCCACCCATCGGTACGACAGGAATAAAGATAATTTTACAGATGTTACCCTGCAAAACCGGTTGTCGGTTTTTCAGAAAGTCAACTGGAACCGGAAAGACAACAGGGCGGGTGCAATTGCCATCCGGTTTATAACCGAGGACCGCTGGGGCGGTGAAATGCAGTGGGCCAGGAAGTTTCGTGGCGGCGATTCCGTATATGGGGAACAAATCAGTACCAACAGGGCCGAACTGATCGGAAACTACCAGTTACCAACAACCGAAAAATTGCTTTTTTCATTTTCTGCCAATACCCATTCCCAGCGTTCGGCTTATGGCAATATCATTTTTAATGCCAGCCAGCACATTGGTTTCGGCCAGCTTACCTGGGAGAAGGATGCAGGAGAGCATCACCAACTGCTGGCAGGTATAGTTGGCCGTTATACCTGGTACGATGATAATACCATTGTAACTGCTGATACAACCGGAATGCACAACCTCCCCGAAAAAATTCTTCTTCCCGGCATTTTCCTTCAGGACGATATCTCCCTGGGTGACCACCATCAGTTGCTGCTGGGTGTCCGTTATGATTACGACAAAAGACATGGCAATATTATCACACCCCGACTGGCCTGGAAATGGAAGCTTTCGGCAATGGATCACCTGCGCTTTAACCTGGGTACGGGTTTCAGGGTGGTTAACCTCTTCACCGAAGACCACGCGGCCCTTACCGGTGCCCGCAAGGTTGAAATTGATGGTGAACTGAAGCCCGAGAGGAGTTATAACGGTAACCTGAATTACACCAGGAAATTTACCCTTGACAATGGTTACATTAACCTGGAAGCGGCCGCCTGGTATACCTATTTTTCCAACCGGATCCTGCCCGACTATGAAACTGATCCTGACAAGATCATATATGCTAACCTTGATGGTTATGCGGAATCAAAAGGGTTCAGCCTTAACCTGGAAGCAGCTTTCCTGAACAACCTCCGTCTGACTTCGGGTTTCACCCTGCAGGATGTGAGCGTTACGGAAAAAGGTTCCGGCGGGAAAAAGACAACAAGGCAGCAGATGCTGACCGAACCGTGGTCCGGTACCTGGACCATTTCCTACAGTTTTGGAAAATCAGGCTGGTCGCTGGATTATACCGGTAATATTTATGGCCCAATGTTGCTGCCCCTGGCATCTTCACTGGATCCGCGCAATCCGAAATCCCCGGTATGGAGCCTGCAAAACCTGCAGCTCAGCCACAAAGGCAGTAATGGCATTGAATGGTTTGGCGGCGTTAAAAACCTGCTGGACTTTACCCCTGCGCGAAACAATCCCTTCATCATTGCCAGGGCTGATGACCCCTTTGACAAAAGAGTAATCAGGGCACCGGACGGTAAGGTGACAGCCACTCCTGACAATCCCTATGCCCTGAGTTTTGACCCCAACTATGTGTTTGCACCCAACCAGGGAAGGAAAATTTTCATCGGTTTCAGATATGCATGGAAAGGCCATGAGTGATGAAAATCACTTCGATGGTAGGCTATTCCTGCCTATATTTACATGGTGAAGGCACACATCACCATATTTTTTCTCTTCCTTTTTCTGATGGGGCAAACCGAACTGCACCAGCTACTGAAGTTGCCTATCCTGGTGGAGCATTTTCGTGAGCATCGGAGATTGGATGCAGGCATAACCCTGCTGGATTTCCTGAAGGAGCACTACCAGGGACATACAGTTATGGATAACGATTACCAGCGTGATATGCAATTGCCTTTTAAGACCACCGACTGCGTAACTACTATCAGTATAGTTTGTGAAGAGCCTGTTGCCTATGAAATTGACCGGGTAATGGCCGAAGTGAAAAAGGAATTCAACCTGCATCCTGAATATTTTCCTTCCAGGCAGGCCTTGGATAACATATTCCAGCCACCGCGATTTGCATGATCCGACCGACCTTTTTTTGATCATGTAAACTTAAAATATGCTTAATAAGATTATCCGCTTTTCCATACGGAACAAGCTGATTGTTGGGCTGTTCGTAATAGCCCTGATAGGGTGGGGCACTTATAATGTTTCCCGCCTTCCTATAGATGCTCTCCCTGATATTACCAGTAACCAGGTGCAGTTGATTACGGTTACTCCCACACTGGCTGCTCCCGAAGTGGAAAGGCTGATAACATTTACCGTTGAACAAACCTGTGCCAATATCCCGGGAATTACCGAAATGAGGTCCATTTCACGTTTCGGTTTGTCAGTCGTAACCCTTGTCTTTGATGATGATACCGATATATACTGGGCCAGGCAGCAGGTAGCGGAAAAACTGAATGCCATCAAAGAGCAGATCCCTGCCGGAATGGGCCTTCCTGAGATGGCCCCTTCCACCACCGGGTTGGGTGAAATATATCAGTATATCATCAAACCGAAACCCGGATATGAACACAAATACGACCTGACCGAACTGCGTTCCATCCAGGACTGGATCATCCGCAGGCAATTGCTGGGCACCAAAGGTGTGGCCGATGTCAGCAGCTTTGGCGGAAAACTCAAGCAATATGAAGTGGCGGTTATGCCCGACAAGCTGAAAAGCATGAATACCACGGTGGCAGAACTGTTTACTGCAATGGAGCAGAACAACCAGAACTCCGGCGGCGCATATATCGAAAAGAATTCAACGGCATTGTTTATCCGCACGGAAGGACTGGCTGGCAGCATCGATGACATTAGCAATATTTTCATAAAGCATACCACGGAAGGGATTCCTGTTTACCTGCGTGATGTGGCAAGTGTTCGCATAGGTCATGCCGTTAGGTACGGTGCCATGGTCGATGCGGATAAGGGGGAAGTGGCCGGAGCCGTGGTGTTGATGCTGAAGGGCGCCAATGCTTCGGAGGTGGTAAGGGCGGTGAAAAAGAAAATGGAAGCCATCCGGCAGACACTGCCCGAAGGAGTGGAGGTACAGGTGTTCTATGATCGTACCAAAATGGTGGACAATGCCATTTCAACGGTAAAGAAAAACCTGCTGGAAGGTGCGCTGATCGTAATATTTGTACTGGTATTATTCCTGGGTAACCTGCGGGCCGGGCTCATAGTGGCTTCTGTTATCCCCCTGGCGATGTTGTTTGCCATCAGCATGATGAACCTGTTTGGGGTTTCGGGAAACCTGATGAGCCTTGGTGCCCTCGATTTCGGGTTGATAGTGGATGGCGCCGTGATCATCGTTGAAGCGGTCATGCATAAACTGTATCATTCCGGTTCCCTAGGCGGCGTAAAGAAAATTGACCAGAGCCAGATGGATGACCAGGTAGGTTCGGCAGCGGGGAAGATGATGAATGCCGCTGTCTTTGGCCAGATCGTAATCCTGATTGTTTACCTGCCCATCCTGTCACTGGTGGGTATAGAAGGCAAGATGTTCAAGCCGATGGCCCAGACAGTTGCATTTGCCCTGGTAGGTGCCTTCCTGTTATCCGTCACCTATGTTCCCATGATCACTTCCATGGTGCTGAATAAGAAACTGAAATTGCAGCATAATATTTCAGACCGGATGATGGAAAAGGTGCAGGCAATTTATAAACCTGCGCTTTCCAAAGCCCTCCAGTTTCCCAAAACAGTGGTGGGATTGTCACTGGCATTTTTTGCTTTGACTGTAGTACTGCTGACACGGCTCGGAGGTGAATTCATTCCCGAAATGGAAGAGGGTGATTTTGCTGTTGATACCCGGATGCTGGTGGGCAGTTCGCTGACCACTTCCATCCAGGCTTCCCGGCAGGGTGCCGGGCTGCTCCTGAAAAAATTCCCGGAGATCGAGAAAATTGTTACCCGGATCGGAGCCGGTGAAATCCCTACAGACCCAATGCCTATTGAAATGGGTGATATGATCATTCTGCTCAAGGATAAAAAAGAATGGACCACTGCCAATTCCTACGATGAACTGGCAAACCTGATGAGTGCTGAACTTTCGAAGATACCCGGTTTAACCGCGGGTTTCCAGTTCCCGGTGCAGATGCGTTTCAATGAATTGATTTCAGGTGCCAGGCAGGATGTGGTTTGTAAGATTTTCGGTGAGAACCTCGATACCCTTGCCAATTACGCGCATCGATTGGGAGGCCTTATCCGGAAGGTGGATGGCGCTACCGATATCTTTGTTGAATCGGTTACCGGCCTGCCACAGATAGTAATCAAATATAACCGGGAAGCGATGTCGCGCTACCGTTTACAGATCAATGATGTGAACCGCCTGGTGAGGGCGGCATTTGCAGGGGAAAGTGCCGGTCTGGTATATGAAAATGAAAGAAGGTATGACCTGGTGGTCAGACTGAGTGAGCAGGGGCGTCAGAATGTGAGTGATATCCAGCAATTGCTGGTGCCAACCCCGATGGGTACACAGGTTCCTCTGAGCCAGGTCGCTTTCATTGAAGTGAAAGACGGACCCAACCAGATTCAGCGTGAGGATGCCAAAAGAAGGATTGTGGTTGGATTTAACGTCAGGGGCCGGGATGTGGAAAGTGTTGTGGGTGAATTGCAGGCGATTGCAACCAGACAATTGAATCTTCAGCCGGGATATTATATCAACTACGGCGGACAGTTTCAAAATCTCCAGGAGGCAAAAGAGCGTTTAACCATTGCCGTTCCGGTTGCACTGCTGCTGATTTTTATGATGCTTTATTTTTCATTCGGGTCCCTTAAATACGGCTTGCTGATCATTTCTGCCATTCCCCTCTCTGCCATAGGCGGTGTGTTGGCGCTCACCCTGCGGGGAATGCCTTTCAGCATTTCTGCAGGTATTGGTTTCATTGCCCTTTTCGGGGTGGCTGTTCTGAACGGCATCGTATTACTGGCCGAATTCAATCGCATGAAAAAAGAAGGAAGGAAAGATATCAATAACATAGTTATGGAAGGAACTGCGCTTCGTTTACGACCGGTACTGATGACCGCAGCAGTGGCTTCACTTGGCTTCCTGCCAATGGCCCTCAGTCATGGTCCTGGTGCTGAGGTCCAGCGCCCACTGGCCACCGTAGTCATCGGCGGCCTGATGACAGCAACTTTGCTGACCCTGGTGGTACTCCCGGTTTTGTTTGTCTGGATTGAGAAAAAGAGGAAAAGGCCAGGGCATAAGCCTGCTGTGATTGCCGGGATCCTGGTTCTGCTTTCAGTTACTAACGTTCATGCACAAATGAAAAATGAACAACTGGTTACCCTTGATTCATTATTGTCAATGGCTGCCGGCAATAACCTGGGTATCCAGGCTGGCAAAAAGCAGGCAGATTACTGGAAAACGCTTGCAACGGGAACAGTTGAATTGCCTAAAACCCAGGTGGGACTTGAGTACGGTAACGTGAACAGTTTTCATACGGACAGTAAATTATCCCTTTCCCAGGGATTTTACCTCCCTGTTGTGTACCGCAGTCAGCGATCATTTTACGAGAGCCATCGCTCCTCACAGGAAAAACTGGTTTCAGTTCAGTTGAACGAGTTGAATCGCGAAATCAGGACCCTGTTTTACCAGTTGGTGGACCTTCGTGAAAGGGAATACCTGTTGAAGTCGCTGGATAGTGTTTACAGCAGGTTTAGCCAGGCCGCGACCCTGAGGTTGCAGGCCGGGGAATCAAACCAGCTGGAGAAAACCACGGCTGATGCGCAAATGGAACAGCTGCAATTGCAGATAGGTCAGCTGAATTATGATCGAAATGCAGTACAGCAGCGCCTCGCTTCATTGGTGAACCGGCAGGTAAGTTTTCTTCCCGATTATAGCAGGCCGCGCTTTTCACTTACGGATTCACTTTCGCCGGTGGAGCAGCACCCGCTGGTACAGTACCAGCTTCAGCAGGCTGCCATCGCGAAAGCCGGCGGTGCGGTAGACAAAGCACAATTAAATCCTGAATTTTCACTGGGGTATATCAACCAGTCTTTCAAAGGGTATCAAAGCAAGGATGGCATCAGCCAACAGTTTTATGGTAGCGGCGACAGGTTTCATTCGGTGAATCTTACCATGGGAATCCCACTGTTTATGAAAGCGACACGCACTCGGGTAAAGGCGGCGGCGGTACAGGCCGAAGCTGCCTCCATGCAGGCTGAGGCCACAAGCCAGACGCTCGAATGCCGGCGTGCTTCATTGCTGGCGGAGCAACAGAAACTAACGGCCCAGCTCAGTTATTTCGAATCTACCGGCAGGCAACATGCGCTGGCCCTTGAAAGCCAGGCCAGGATGGCTTTTACCAATGGTGAAATTGATTACCTGCAATGGACGCAGTTAATGAACCAGTCGGTATCCATCCGCTTGAATTACCTGGAGGCATTGCGGATGTTCAACCAGAATTTAATAGAACTTGAATTTATCAATGGAAAATGAATCAAATGAAAAACTTCTTAATTATAGCAGGTATAATATCAGCATTTGCATCCTGCACTTCGGGTACAGAAACCAAAGAGGAGGCGGCAACAGAACAACCTGCCGCCGAATCGGTTCAAATGACAAAAGACCAGCTGACCAGTGCCGGAATCGAAACCGGGAAGCCGACTATTGCTGATATAAGCAAAGAATTGCAGGTTAATGGGGTGGTAGATGTACCACCGCAAAATATTGTATCAGTAAGTTTTCCACTTGGCGGATACCTGAAATCAACCAAGCTTTTACCCGGCATGCATGTGTCGAAGGGGGAAGTGATTGGTGTAATTGAAGACCAGTCGCTGGTCCAGTTGCAACAGGACTATCTGATTGCCCAGTCCAAACTGGTTTATCTGCAGCAGGAATATGACCGTCAGCAATTACTGAGCGAGAATAAAGTGAGCGCTGAAAAAGTTTTCCAGCAGGTGAAATCCGATTTTCAGTCACAGCAGGTACTGCTGAAAGGTTTTGCCGAGAAATTGATGCTGATAGGTATCAATCCTGCAAACCTGAACGATAAAAACCTTTCCCGTTCAGTTGCGGTCCGTTCCCCTATTAACGGATACGTGTCAAAAGTCAATGTCAACATTGGCAAGTATGTCAATCCGACGGATGTATTGTTTGAGCTGATCAATCCGGATGACATGCATGCAGCCTTAACCGTCTTTGAAAAGGATATCAACAAAGTTAGAATAGGGCAGAAGGTGGAAATGAAATTTGTGGATGACCCTTCCAAAATGTATGAGGGGGATGTGCTCATCTTCACCCGGAATGTGGATGAGAACCGGAGTGGTGTGGTGCATTGTCATTTTGATAAGATGCCGAAAAACCTGATGCCGGGCATGTTCCTGAGTGCAATAATTAAATTGGATAAAGCCAGTGCAGTAACGGTGCCGGATGAAGCGATCGTGCGATACGGCGGAAAACAATATGTATTTGAGGCAATTGGTGACAACCAGTTCGGGATGGTGGAAGTTGAAGTGGATACAGCTGCCAACGGCCTGCTGGCAATCAGCAGTAAATCTGTGGATCTTGCCGCCAAGCAGCTTGTCCTGAAAAACGCCTATGCCGTTTTAGGAAAGATGAAAAATACAGCAGAAGAATAATTCAACGATAGGCTTCGCGTACAGGTGCCCAGGTATCAATTACCCTGCAGTCCGTCAATGCTATGGCGCTGTGAGGTACATTGGACTTGATCACCTGTACGTTTCCTGCCCTGAATATGGTGGTAACACCCCCGATGGTCATTTCCAATTCCCCCTCAAGAATATAAGTGATCTGCTCATTTTCATGATGGTGTTCCGGCAGTATACTGCCTTTTTTGATATCCCATACGGCCAGGGTGCTCTTGTCGCCATGCAGGAATTTTCCGAATAATCCGGGTACCACTTCTTTGGTTGGTATATCGTTTAGGTGTTGCATATCTGTAAAATTAATGTTCAAAGAAACAAACGCTTCCGCCAACCCATTCCTTATCCTTATTATACCGGACTCCAATCATTTTACCCTTGCTGAGCCTTGCCAGGTTGATGGCTGGTCTTGGCCTGTCCCATCCATCTTTCCAGATATACATGATCCGGATCTCCGCCTTGGCCGGGATGTCAGGGGTGGGAATTACGTCAGCGTACCTGACTTTCTTTTGAAGGATCCAGTTTTCAGGATCTTTTATGCTTTCAATGTCGGCAATCGTAACATCTATTACCACACCCTGTCCCGCAAAGGAAAACAATGGTTTCAGCACATAATTCTCCAGGTCGGCGGGCACCTGTTTTAATTCATTCAGGAAATAAGTAGCCGGAACATAGGGGTGCCGGATATAAGGAAGTGTGTACTTGCTGATGCGGTAAAACCAATTGGGATGCGGTATCCATTCCACATCCAGTTCCTGGGTAATATCTACATAGGATCCAAGCGATGCATGCTGGTTATGAAGATCATCAAATATAACACGGTTGTATATGCGCTTGATACGGACTTTTTTATCGTCTTTGAGATAATAGAGGGCTTTACCTTCCTGCAATAGTTCGGTTATGCATACAGGCTGGATGCCGGTGTAATCCCGGGTGCAGTAAAAATCGATTTTCGTTTTTTGTTCGTGGGGCTTTATCTCCAGCAGGATCACTTCTTCGGGACTGTAAGGTCCGAGAAGCAGGTCCTTCAGGTCCGACAGGTATGATTCCCTGTTGTATCCTCCCAGGAATTGTGAATAATTGGCGGGGATGTCAAAATGTTTACGCAGTATGTCTGGGTACATCACCTGGAACCCAAAAAGTGTAGGGAATCCCTGCATTTCTATGAGTTGGGGTTCCAGTTCATTTGCGGCATTGATGCAGATGCCGAAATCAAATGCGATCATATGGGGGAAGGCATTTTCCTGTGGTACATTTTCACCGGCTGGAATACTGCGGTCGGTCATTGCCTTGAAGGATTCGTCTGTAATGACATCCACAATTGTTTCACAGGCATCGATCAGTTTGAACTGGAATTGTTTGTCAATAAAGACCGGTGTCTCAGCAACCCTGAACTCGATGGCACCGGGATGCGGGGTGTTCAGGTCCCTCAGGAAATCATTATAACGCTCTTTTGTGAAGCTTTTGTTGTATTGCTCTCTTAATCCGGGAACCATATGGCTGGCTTTGGATTGAAGATAGGTGAAAAGGCGAAAAGGTCAAAAGGGGAATGGGTGAAAAAACTACCGGGCAAACGCCGGTCCTTTTACCTGAAGATTTTTAATTGCCTCTGCAAGGAAATTGGGCAATACATGGGAATAGGTCCATAAAATCTTATCGGGGTCATTGAGATGACCGATCATGCTTTCCCATTTTTCGAAACCGTAACTGTTAATGACAGTCTGCTTTTTGTCTTCCCTTTGCAGGTACATACTCATGCCTGTGGCATCGGCTTCCGGGTGAAACTGTGTTCCCACCATATAATCGTTGAAACGGATGGCCATCATCGCCCTTTCAAATGGAACATGGGGTCTTTCCTTTTCAATGGCCAGGATTTTTGCACCCATTTTTTTGATCAGGACATGATCGGGCTGGATTACCTGGTAGTCGCGGCTGTCAACCGCATAAAATGGATCCTTGAGATCCTGGAAAATCGGCTCGGCCTGCGAGCCGGGCAACATATGAACCGGAAAAACGCCAAAGGCCGTGGATTTTCTTTTTGCTACGGTGCCGACTTTATAGTGCCGGCAGGCCAGTTGATAAGAATGGCAGATAAACAACACGAATTTCTTGCGGGCATTGGCTGCATCGCGGTTGTAGGCTTCCAGCCGGTTCAGCCAGCTGAAATAGACTTGTTCCCATTCGCTGCCTTCGCTCTCCAGCGGCGAGCCCGGACCCCCACTTGAAATATAGATGTCGTAATCTGTTCCCGGAACCTGTTTTTTCACCCTGACGTCAAACTCATCCCATTCCAGGTGGATGTGATGCGCGTCGGCGTATTGGTTCAGTATCTCCCTGATGCAACGCATACCCTGGTTTTCCACCCCTTCATAGAGGTCGAGGATTGCTACCCTTATCTTTCCCGGATCAGATGCCATAGCTGCAAACATACAGAATTCTGCATTTTTTACCGGCCGGTGAGCCCTTCACCCGTCGGGTGCCACCCGACGGGTGAAGGGCTCACCGGGTGAAAATTATCTTTTATAGACAGATTCTCCGCCAATCCAGGTTGCCAGTACGCGTGTATTGAGAATGTCGCCTGGGGCAACTTTCATCAGGTCCCGGTCCAGCATAATAAAATCGGCCAGCTTGCCTTTTTCCAGGCTTCCCTTTTCATCTTCCTCGAAATTGCTTTTTGCCGCCCAGATTGTCATCCCTCTCAAGGTATTTTCGCGACTGAGTGCGTTTTCCACCTGGTACCCGTTTTCCGGGTAGCCTTTGGCATCCTTACGAATGGCTGAGGCCAGGAAGGTTTTAAACGGGGAGATGTCTTCCACCGGGAAATCGGTTCCAAGCGCGATCCAGCCATTCTGTTTCATCAGGTCGTTGAAGGCATACGCCCCTTTTTCCCTTTCCTTTCCCAGGCGTTCCCCTGCCCAGTACATATCGGATGTGGCATGGGTAGGTTGTACGGAGGGTATTACACTGTTTTCACCGAACAACTTAAAGTCTGCCGCATTCACAACCTGTGCATGTTCAATGCGCCAGCGAAGGTCGTTTTTGCCTTTAAGGTATTTGGCATATGTGTGCAGGATGGTCCGGTTGCCGCTGTCACCAATGGCATGGGTACACATCTGGAATTGCTTTTCTATAAGCAGGGCTGCCACCGAATCGAAATGTTCCGGATTACTTAACAGAAAGCCGGTCTGGCCAGGTTTGTCAGAATAGGGTTCCAGCAGGCAGGCTCCCCTTGAACCAAGTGCTCCATCTGCATAAACTTTAAAAGCACGGACATTCAACCTGTCGGTTTTGATTTTTCCCCGGGAGAAAATGTAGTCATAATTCTTTTTAGCATCACTGAGCATGGCAAAGACACGCATTTTCAGGTCACCGGCTTTCTGGATACTATCAATGAATATTACTTCTTCATAATCGAGACCGCAATCATCCACTGTGGTCAGTCCCATTGCCACACAGTTGGCCTGGGCATCCAGCAGGGCGGCCTTCATTTGTGCGGCATCAGGCGCGGGGATTTTTGCCGAAACCAGGCCGATGGCATTGTCGATCAGGATGCCGGTCAGTTTGCCCTTTACCACTTCAATATCTCCACCGGTTAATTTATCACCGGGTTTGATGCCAGCCAATTCCAAAGCTTTGTTATTGGCGATGGCTGCGTGGCCGTCGACCCTGCTCAGGAGAACAGGGCGGTTTGGAAATAGTCTGTTCAGATCGGCATTGCCGGGGTATTCTTTTACAGACCAGTCATTCTGGTCCCAGCCACGTCCGATCAGCCAGCCTTCGGGGTGGGTTGCTGCGAAACTTTGGAGTGAATCCAGGATGGCATTCCAACTATCCGTGCCTACCAGGTCGGCTGTCTGGAGGCCTAAACCATAACTATAAAAATGTGCATGGGCATCAATAAAGCCCGGGTAGATAAATTTTCCCCCGGCATCAATGGTTTCTTTTCCTTTATAGGCTGCCTGGATCTCAGCGTTGCTGCCGATAGCCAGGATTTTACCGTCTTTAATGGCCATGGCCTGCGCCATACTGAAACTGCTGTCCACCGTGTATATGACCGCATTTTGAACAAGAAGGTCTGCTTCGGATGGGTTGGTACAAGCGGTAAATAAACCGGAAACCAGGATCAGGAGGGCGGGAAGCAATGTCCTGCCGGGGCTACTAATATGCATGATGTGGAGCTTGTTTGGTAACAACGAAAATAGTGGAAACCGGGAAAAGGAGATCAGCTTATAACACAATCCCGAAAACGGTATCGACCACCAGGCTGAGCAGGCCGTTGCGGAATTGTTCGATCCGGATTACCGACAACCCCGCCTGTTTCAATGCCACCATCTGGGCCAGGTCTTTCTGGCTCAGGACCAGCCATTCAAAATCCTGGGTAGTAAGCTTTTTTTCTGCCAGCAGGATGGTCCAGCGTTTCAGGTTTTCCTTTGTATCCTCCAGGAATTTCCTGCCGTCTTTAACTGCCTGTTTGGTATAATGTTTTACAAACAATTTAGCCAGGTCTTCCACCTGTTGTTTGATGGTCTTGAAGATATGTTCGAAGTTAACCGCTGCTGCTGCCATGGGTATATTTTAGGTTTGGTTCAGGCTGCTTTCCGGGCCGGTGCTATTGCTGTAATTCTTTTGGGGTAATCTTTCCGCTTTCCAGTTCGGCCAATTGGTCAAATGCTTTGCCTATCTGGATCCTGGCCTCATCAATAAATGGTTCACCAAGTGTGCTTTTTTCTTTCCATCTTTTCAGAAAGCCGCCAAGCAGATTCTTTTCAGGGTCCCTGAGCAGGTTCCACATGCTGATCCTGATGCCGTTTTTCCTCCGGTGCAGTTCGTATTCATACAGCTTGTCCAGCTGATCATTCAGTTTCTCAACTGCTTCCTGTTGCGATTCGAAGGGTTTGGCGGCCTTGTCCATCAGTTTGAGCGCATCCACTTTTAAGGAAGTTGATTCCTTGTAAACAAACTGGTCGTAGGGGGCAGTCAGTGCGCAACTGTACAGGCCTGCTGCCAGCAGGATATACAGCCAGAACAGCTTGAATGTGCACCTGCGTTTATGGGTTATCGTTACAAGGTTATATTCCATACAAAAACTGGTCTTTAATATAGTCTACCACTGCGATCATACTGTTGGTTTCCTGGTAAACCTTCATCTGTCTGTCGGCACCCGTTCCCGAATCGAGCAGGTTGGGTACCAGCGCCAGGATATGCCGGCTTCCCAGTTCGTCCACCACATCGTCCACAAAATCGAGCAGCTCATATATGAGTACGCGTGTATTGACTTCTTCCTCTTTCCCAAAGTCAATGAGGCGGCCGTCAATACCGTACCGGCTGGCACGCCATTTATTTTCGTTTATTAATGCCCGTGAGTACTGGATGTAGTTCATGTTATTGGTGCGGAGCTTGTATATCTTGGCGCAGATTGCCTGGAACAGCGCAGCAATAATAACGGTTTCGTGTGCCGTCATGGGCACATCGCAGATCCTGAACTCTACGGTGTTGAAGAAAGGATGCACACGAAGGTCCCACCAGATTTTTTTCGCGTTGTCAATGCAGTTGGTTTTCACCAGCATCTTGATAAAATTGTCATAATCCTCGATGGTGGCGAAATATTCGGGTATGCCTGTACGCGGAAACTTGTCAAAAACCTTGGTACGGAAAGATTTGTATCCGGTCAGGCGACCTTCCCAGAAGGGGGAGTTGGTGCTGAGTGCGTAGATATGCGGAAGGAAATAGCGGGTGCTGTTGGCGATGTGATTGGCCATTTCCCGGCTTTCCATACCTACGTGTACGTGCAGTCCGAAAATGAGGTTGCTTCGGGCTGCCTCCTGCAGTTCGTTGACGATCTCACTGTAACGGATATGATCGGTAATCAGTTGTCTTTCCCAATGGCTGAATGGGTGGGTGCCGGAAGCGCCCATGGCAAATCCCAGTTCACCGGCAACGGATGCTATGGTTTTGCGAAGTGTGCCGATATCATTCAGGGCCTCATCGATGTCTTTGCATATATCGGTGCCGACTTCTACAACGGCCTGGTGCATTTCTGCCTTTACCTTGTCTTTGATGATCTTTTGTCCCTCCAGAACAATCCTTTGTTCATGGCTTTTTAATTCGCGGGTCTGTGGATCAATCACCATGTATTCTTCTTCAATGCCAAGGGTAAACTGCTGGTAATTGATGGAACTCATATGGTCAATCGTGAATGGTGAATGGTGAATGGGTTAGGGGATCAAGGGGGTTTTTGCTGCACTGCGTTTGATGTATTCACCCCAGGTCAGGTTGTCGGCACCGGGCTTATGGGCCAGGGCTTTTTCAATAGCGAAATTAGCCGCAGTCTCCACAACCCAGGCGAAATTATCTTCCCCAACGCTCTTTATCTCAGCATCCGGTGCGGGGTTGCAGAAGTCGATGGCATAGGGCACTCCATCCCTTACGGCCAGTTCCACCGTATTAAAATCATAACCGAGGTAATGGTTGATGCGCAATACGATTTCTTCCATTTGTTGCAGCCGCTCTGCACTGGGGGCAAAGTCTGCCTGGTAGCGCAGGTGATGCGGGTTGCGTGGCTCGTATGGCATAATGCGTACATATTTGCCGCCGATGCAATAACAACGGTAGTATTCTTCGAAAACGATCTCTTCCTGCAGCAACATGACGAGCTCGCCGGTTTCATTGTGCTTGTCAAAAAAGTCATCCATGCTCACTAATTTGTACACATTTTTCCAGCCCCCGCCTGCAAATGGTTTCATATATGCGGGAAAGCCTACATAATTGAAAATGCCTTCCCAGTCGAGCGGGTAGGTCAGGTTACTGAATGACTGGTCTGAGGTATCAGCCGGCAGGTCGCGGGAGGGGAGTATCACTGTTTTCGGAACGGGTACCCCGATCTTGGTAGCCAGGCAATTGTTGAAGAATTTTTCATCAGCACTCCACCAGAAGGGGTTATTGATGACAGCCGTACCGCAAAGTGCAGCATTTTTCAGGAAGGCCCGGTAAAAGGGGACATCCTGGGATATCCTGTCCAGAATAACGGCATAATCCGTTGCCTCACCCTGCATTACCTTGTCGATCCTGACAGGTTCCGCCACTATGCCTTCGATATTTTTACTGTTGACCCTTTCGATAAAAGCCATGGGAAAACTTCTTTCCTGGCCGAAAAGTATGCCGATCTTTTTCATAAGTGATGCCGCCGTTTAATGGTTACTAACTGTATTCAATATACTATTATTTGGCGATCATAGGATGATATATGGAGGAAATCATTCTGCTGATTTTTGAAAGAATTCCTGTATTTTCATCGCTATAACATTTTTGGGAGTAAAGACATGAGTGACCTGATCTGCCTTGAGAAAATACACAATATAAACATCTCCAGCCTCGAAATAGTTTCATCCCGCCTTGGCCGGACCGTTAAGGCAGATGCCTTTGTCCCTGCGGGATTGCAGCCCGGCGATCTGCCGGCACTGTTGCTGATCAACGATGGCCAGGATATGGAAAAATTGGGCTTGAGCAGTATCCTGGCTGATTTTTTTTCAGCACAGGACTCCCGTCCGCTGGTATGCCTTGCCATTCATGCCGGCGCTGACCGAAAAATGGAATACGGTACGGCCGGCGTTCCTGACTATATGGGCAGGGGTAATAAGGCCGGCGACTATACCCTTTTTATTTTCGAGGAATTATTACCTTCCATCAGGAAACAACTGGGCATTCCCAGGTTCAGTGAAAAACTTTTTGCCGGGTTTTCTTTGGGCGGACTGAGTGCTATGGATATCGTGTGGGCGCATCCGCATGAATTTACCCGGGTGGGGGTGTTCTCTGGGTCACTCTGGTGGCGGACCATTGACCAGGATGATCCTGCTTATGACGATGACAAACACCGGATCATGCACGACCTGGTCCGTAAAGGGAATTATGCCCCCTGGCTGAAATTCTTTTTCATGACCGGCACACAGGATGAAACCAATGACCGTAATAATAATGGTATCATCGATTCCATTGATGACACCCTCGGACTGATGGCTGAACTTGAGCGAAAGGGCTATGACCGCCAGCACGACATGCACTACCTGGAACTGGCAGATGGCCGCCATGATGTGGATACCTGGGCAAGGGCTATGCCGGCTTTCCTGGCCTGGGCGCTGGGGAAAGGTGAATAGGGGAATGGGTGAATGGGTGAATGGGTGAATGGGTGATAAAGTAATCAACAATTGAAATAGAAAAAGCCACTCATTTGAGTGGCTTTTTCTATTATTATATTATTCCGTTAGAAGTTGAAACGGAGTCCGATCTGGCTGGTCCAGCGACTGCTGTTGAAAGCACCATCACTAACAGTGTAAGGCTTTCCATCGGAAGGCTGGGTAAAGCGGAAGGTAGGTGTAAGGTCTGTGGCACTTACATAACCTGCAAAATCCAGGATCCTGTAGTTGTCGTTGGTAGCCCAGAACTGACGGCCCCACTCACGGTTCAGCATATTCGTAAAGTTGAATACATCGTAAGTGATCTGGAACTGGTAGTTCTTGCGTGCAATCCGGATATTGAAGTCCTGCTGAATCTTCAGGTCAACAACATGGGTGAAAGGAAGACGGGCACCATTCCTTTCAGCATACTGACCACGACGATTTTTCAGATGGTCATCCTTTTCAATGAAGGTATTGAACAGGTCCCACTGCTGGGCAGGAGTAAGTGCTCCGTTCTGTACGAACCTGATCTCATTGCTGTTACGGGGAACATAGATCAGGTCATTGTCTTCATTGTTATCAAAATCACGAACCATACCGCGGCCCATTACATAACTAAACGGAGATCCGCTCTGGCCATTATACACAAGTGAGAAAGTGGTTGCCAGGAACTTGTTGGCATAAGTGATCTTCTTGGCAACGTAAGCGTTGATACGATGTGCAATATCGAAGTCGCTGGTACTGCGGGGCATATAGTTACGACCGTTTACAGTTTCCATATACCTCCACTGGGAGCTGTTTTGGGAGCTGGTACCTTCATTCATCACCACGGAGTTGCCGTAAGTGTAGTTGGCATTGAAGGCAAATCCGTTTCTCCAGGCTTTGTCAATGGTAAAGGTGAAGTTGTAGGCAAATCCTTTCTTGTCGTCGTTGTTATACAGCAGAAAAACACCGGTATAGGGGTTGCTGCCGTCGGCGCGCATCGGGATGTTTTTGGGGAAACTTCCACTGAGATCGTACACATTACGAACATCAGCCCCGACAGATTTTAGAGTAGGAGGAAGGATATTAACCTGCTTGTAGGCGATCTCGTTGATGTTTTTCGTGAATACACCTTCCACTGAAAGCTTCCAGCCATTGTTCAGGTTCTTGTCAACACCTAATGAGGTACGGAACACCTTATTCAGACGGAAATCTTTTGAAATCAGGTTTACCTCACCTGATGGCAGCCTTGCACTCAGTCCGAAGTCCTGCAGGTTATACTGACCGTACGGGTCAGGACGGAACTCTACGTTGGAGCGGTTCAGACCTGCAATGCTTACACCGTTCTGGTTGTAAACACCACCAGGCCATACGAGGGGTACACGACCGGTAAAAGTACCGAAACCGCCACGGATGGTGATACCTTCGTCTTCGATCTTATAGGTGAAACCAATGCGGGGGTTGATTGACCACTTTGGATCAGTCATCTGGCCACTTTTGGCGCCACGCAGGTCATAGTACTGGCTGATGGCTGCAGCTGCGGTATCGTTGAAGAACCTGTCGGTACGGGGATCATCCAGGTAAATGGTATTGTCTGCGCGGAGACCGAGGTTCAGGGTGAAATTATCAGTTACCTTGATCTCGTCGTTTACGAAGAAGCCCAAACGAAGCGCCTTGAATTTGGCTGCAGCATTCACGCTTTCATCGCCGGTTACACCCGGATCAACCAGGGAGTAGGAACGGTTATAGGTTGAAGCAACCCCGCCATCCAGGAATGTCTGCAGGTTGGGGAATACATATGATCCATAGTTCTGGCGGATAAAGATATTATAGGAGTCGCTGAACTCATTATCCGTACCCAGTGAAATGGTATGCTTTCCTTTATAGATTTTAAATACATCAAACAGTGCGATGTTCTTTTGCTTCAGTTGGTTACCGGTAGAGAATTCTTCTGTACCGAATACCAGTCTTCCGCTACCGTCAGTGATGCTAACACGGGGGAAAGCGCCGCCCAGGGGACCACGGTCATCCACCACATTGGTGAAGGTGAGCAACAACTTGTTGTTTGTCCTGTTCGAGAAACGGCTGTTCAGCTCCAAAGAACCAGAATTGGTTTTGTTGGGCATTACATAACCATTGTTGTAAAAGTTAATGGTCTGCACTGCACTGCGGCTAACGTTGTTTCGCTCTGCGTTGTTGTAACGGTAGCTGAGGCTGAGCTTGTGCTTGGTGCTGATATTCCAGTCGATTTTAGCAGCAACCCTGTCGGCATTCAGCTTTTCAGCGTTGTCAAGGTATCCGCCGGCATCGTAACTGTATTTGCTCTTTAAAACAGAAACCAGGTTGTCGATATCTGCCTTGCTGGATGTGCCTCTGTAGGTGGAAATATCAAAAGGCTGCGGAGTTTCATCACGCTGCATGTCTATGTTGAAGAAATAGAAGAGCTTGTTTTTGATGATCGGGCCACCCACACGGAAACCATAGGTTTTTTTGGTGAAATCACTCAGTTTTGTCCTTTTGTCTTTGTCACCTGAAGGTGTCATACCACTCAGGTTCTGGTTCCGGAAAAAGTAATAGAGACTTCCCTGGAATTCATTGGTACCACTACGTGTAATGGCATTGATACCACCACCTGTAAAGTTACCAAGAGAAGCATCATAGGGCGAAACCACTACCTGGAACTGATCGATCGCATCAATGGAAATCGGAGAAGATCCTGTTTGACCACCGTTGGTTCCACTGGCAGCCAGACCAAATACGTCGTTGTTCACTGCACCATCAATATAGAAGGAGTTATACCGGTTGTTCTGACCGGCAATCGCAACACCACCATCACCGGTGATCTTGGCCTGGGGTACAAAACGCAGGAAATCTGAGATATTACGACCAACCGTTGGCAGGTTAGCCATCTTGTCACGGCCTACAGAAGTTTCTGTGCCGCCTTTTCCGGTTTCCCGGGCACGTGCCCTTCCGGAAACAACGACCTCTGTCAATTGCTCCTGGGTGTCTTTCAGGCTGAAATTCTGTTTTTCAGTTTCACCAAGATCTACAAAAATGTCTTCCCTGGTAGAAGATTGAAAGCCTACAAAAGAAACCTGTATGCGATAAGGACCACCTGGGTTGATGTTGGCCAGGTCATAACGGCCTCCGGAACGGGTTACAGCTGTATAAACTGATCCGGTTGGTACATGGGTCACGGTTACCGTAGCGCCTACAAGAGGCTCTCCTGAATTGGTTTTAACCAATCCACTCATGCTACTGGTAGTAACCTGAGCCGTTGTGCTGATCGCGAATGCCATAAAAAGGCATACTAATCGTACAATTCTCTTCAAAAGCATAATGTGTATGTTTTACAAATTTGGTGCAAAGAAAGGCAATAATCCACGAAAACCATTATGACAATATTAACAAATTATAATGCTGCACCAGATTAATGTTTAGCCGTTAAAACTACCCATTTACCATGATAAGTTGATTGCTGGCGGATTTGCAGTATACAGATGTCTGACATCTTAAATGGTGTCTGACTTCTTGAATAGTGTCTGACATCTTGAATGCGGCCGAATTGTCTGAGATACCGAATCGAAGGATCTACTGCTTCAGAATGCAAGTCGCTTCGCCTGGTAAATGGTAATACTCCTTGTATGCGGCAATGCTCATAATAAATAGAGGTACTCATGATAAATGGTAGTACTCATCATAAATGACCATACTCCGGGTAAAAGGCATTGCCTCGGATATAAGACCGTACTTCTGTGTAAGACCATATCCCTGTAAAAGGCATTATCCCGGATATATGCCCCTACTTCTGTATAAGATCGCATCCCTGTATAAGACCGCATCCCTGTATAAGACGGTACCCCTTGTAAATGTTCATATCCCTCTTAAAAGACAGTACCCAAAAAAATACCGAATACCTGGTAAAATACCGAATCCCTGGTAAAAGACTGTACCCCAGAAAAAGGCAGTCTCCCTTGTATAAGACAGGCCACCGGATGTAAGACAATACCCAGGCTGCAAGATAGCCTGCCTGGCAACAGACATTTACCCGGGTGTCAAACACCCTGAAAGATGTCAGACACTACGCAAGATGTCAGACACCTTATCCGGGGACGGCTAACTTTCGTTAGTTTTGTAATAAATATTTTATATGCTGGATAGTATCGAAAGTGCTATTGATGATATCAGGGAAGGTAAAATGCTGATTGTGGTGGACGACGAGGACCGGGAAAATGAAGGCGATTTTGTGATCGCAGCCCGCCATGTGACGCCGGAAGTGATCAATTTCATGAGTAAGGAAGGACGCGGACTGATTTGTGCCCCCCTCATGGAAGAGCGCTGCGACGAGCTGAAACTGGAAATGATGGTCAATAGCAACACTGCCCTGCATGAAACTGCTTTCACAGTTTCGGTCGACCTGCTCGGGCATGGATGTACTACCGGCATTTCTGCACACGATCGGGCTAAAACGATCCTGGCCCTCATAAATCCCGATACCCGTCCGGATGAACTCGGCCGTCCGGGGCATATTTTCCCGCTCCGCGCCAAAAAAGGCGGCGTACTCAGAAGGGCCGGACATACAGAAGCTACCATCGATCTGGCCCGGCTGGCGGGGCTTGAACCTGCCGGGGTACTGGTGGAAATCCTCAATGAAGACGGTTCCATGGCCCGTTTGCCTCAACTTCAGGAGATTTCCAGAAAGCTGGGAATCAAGATCGTTTCCATTAAAGACCTGATCGAATACCGTATTAAAAGAGACAGCCTGATCGATGAAGTTGTCAGCGTGGATATGCCTACTAAATATGGGCATTTCAAAATGGTGGCTTTTAAAGAAAAGCACACCCAGAATGAACACATTGCCCTGATTAAAGGGGAGTGGGAAAAGGATGAGCCAATTATGGTTCGGGTGCATTCATCCTGCTTTACCGGCGATATCCTGGGATCCCTGCGTTGCGATTGCGGAGAACAACTGCATAAAGCATTACAGATGGTGGAAGAAGCAGGCAAGGGAGTTGTTTTATATATGAACCAGGAGGGCAGGGGTATTGGCCTGATGAACAAGCTCAGGGCATACAAACTCCAGGAAGAAGGCATGGATACCGTGGAGGCCAATCTTCACCTCGGCTTCCCCATGGACAAGAGGGATTACGGGGTAGGAGCGCAGATTCTCCGTCACCTGGGTATCACCAAAATGAGGCTGATCAGTAATAACCCGAAAAAACGTGCCGGACTTATAGGATATGGCATTGAAATCGTCGATTGTGTTCCCATTAAGATTAAGGCGAACCCCTTCAATGAAAAATACCTGAAGACCAAACGGGACAAGATGGGACACCGGATACTGGACAATGAAGGATAGCAGGCCCGGATGGCCAACAATAGTTGACCCGTTCGTGTTTCCAGGTTATTGCTCTGTGCTGTCAGTCGAAACAGGCAGAATGATGGATGCTTTCTTTTTCTTGCGCGTGAACAATTCCCTGATGCGATCAAATTCTTTCCGGTAGGATAAACTGATACCCGAACGCTGAAGGGCACTCTGGTAAACATAGCTCCAGTTGTTGCGGTAAAAGAAGGTGATCCTGAATTTACCATCAGGCGTCAGTTTGTATTCAGCCGATACATCCGGAAGGAACTGGAAGGTTGCCGACTGCCTCGAATTGATCCCGAAGTCAATGGCGCTGCCCACCATAAAGGTCAGCCGTTCATTCAGGTAACTCTTCGCCACACTCAGGTTGATATTGGTACGGTCCGGCAACAGGATCTGCGAATTAGACTGCCCTGAAATATTGGTGCCGCTGTACAGGGATGCGCTCATATTCAGTTGCAGGCTTTTATCATTGAAAACATTCTGCAGGATCTTGGAGAATTCATTGGAAATCACATTGGATAGAAAGCCGGAGATACTGCTTACCACCAGGCTTTCAAAAGCAGTATTGGCAAAGGATGAGCTGTTGTTCTGCAAACTGCCCGCAGCTGTAAGCGGACCGAAATTATTGAACAGGATCAGGTAAGAAACCTGCTTGTTCAGTTCATTCTCATCCTTGTGGATTATACTCAGCAGGGTCTGTGCCTGGAAATTATTCCTGATCGGGCTGTTGTCGGGTAATTCGATCTGGAACCGAATCCTGGGTGCCGATAATTTTTCCGTGATATTGGCGATGATATATACCGTTCCCCTGTAACGCTTAACTCTTTCATCGTCGACCCCAAATCCGCCACTGCTCAGCAGATCGCTGAACTTAACATTGTTGGCTTCATACAGGGCATCAATCTTCATGGTGGCTTCATAAGGATCTCCGTTCCAGGAAATATAGTTGTTACGTTCCGGTAACAGCTTGAAATTCTTTTTCCATGCCTGGAAATTGAAATCATAAGATCCGTTTTCAATATCATAACGGCCTGTCATGGTCAGGTTCTCATTGGTGCCCACCCGCATTTTCAGGTTGCCATGGCCTTTGGCGGAGATGATGTCACCTGTTGCTTCATCGATGATCATGTACACATTGGCCTTGTTATTGGCGGTTATGTCAAGGCCAATGGTGAGGTTGCTTTCTTCACCATAAGGTTTGTAGGCTTCCATCTCTTTACCGTACTCCTTCCATACGATAAAATCGGCCTCCGCACTCTGCCTGGAAGAACCGGTTGCGATATAAATATTACTGCTGTCGGTTGGTTCGCCGCTGACATCCATATTCATATCGTACATGGGGCCACTGAACCGCATGTTGGCCTTTCCGACCACGTTCCCATAGAAATATTTATTGTCCAGTGAGGTTGTGTTCAGCAACAATAATTTACTGGTTCTGACATTGAAGTCAAAAGCCATGTCGTTGAAATTGTTGTGATATAATTTTCCTTCCAGCAGTTCGCCTTTGTTGCCCAGTGTATCCTGTAACTGGAACCTGCCGAAATCAATCAGGCCGTCCGAAAACTTCACAAGGGCTGATGGTATCTTATAATATACTTTGGTATAATCCACCAGCAATCCGCCGTCCTGCAGGCTGATGTCGCCCAGGTATTTAAGGTTGCCTCCTTTTCCGGCAATCCTCAACTGACCGGTGGCATTTCCATCCAGCTTGCTGAAAATGCCGGTAAGGTATTGTTGCAGCAAACTGATTTTTGTCCTTTGGAGATTTACCGTAATATCCACCTGATCCGCTAAACTGTCTTTGGTATTCACCAGGCCGGCCAGGTCAAAATTGTAGTTTTCATTGGCAGAGATGGTTTTAAAAGTCACTTTGCCTGACCTGGAAGAATAGGTGCTGCTGATGTCGAGAACGCCGATGGAGTCGTTGTCCAGGCGGAATTGATCTGCCCTGGCATTTGCCTCAACCTGCAGGTTGGTGAAGGGATCGATCACTTCCACTGTTCCGGTAAACAAACCTTCGAGGCGGTTGCTTTTCACAAAGAAGGGAGCGAAGTCGCCGATATTGATCTGTTTTAGGTCCACTTTAAGGTCATTACCCTTACCAATAGACGAAGGCGCCGATGTGATCATGATCTCCTGGTCACCGCTGTAAATCCGCACTCCGTCAGTCGTGACAAGTTCTTTGGTAAGGATGATTTCCCCACCATTTTCAATGACCCACTCTTTTTCATTGATATCAAAACTGGATGGATTGAAGAGTACGCGGATACCGTTTTTTAATGTTTGTACCTCGCCGGAGATATCGGCCCTGTTGAGGGTCTGGTTGGCACTGGTGCTGATATGCACTTTCGACAGGTCGTTACTGGCGCTTACTGATACCTGTGAGCCCGGGAAATGCAGGCTGTCATTCACCTGTATGTCACCCACAATTGTTGAAACTGCCAGCGAGTCATAGTTACCCCTGCCTTCCAGTTTCACATTTGAAAATGCAAGTTTGTTGTAACCGAATTGTGGGATGTCGGCATCCACATCGAAAATATTTTCATCGGTGTTCAGCCTGCCGTTGATAGTGGAATAATTAAAACCCTTCAGTCGTTTGTCAAGCAGATCGAGGTAATCATCCACCTTCCTGGTGGTGATGAAGAAACTGAAATTATTGCTCACTTTCCTTTTGGAAGCGGCGATATAGCTGGGGTAATACCTGTTCAGGAAGGTCTGGAATGCATCCGGCAAGGAACTGATATTGAATTTTCCGGCGAGTACCCCCTCGAATTCATTGCTCTTTACCGTAATAGTCTTATTCCCGTTGCTCTGAAGGGAAGATTCCACAAACAAAGAGTCAAAGGAAATACGCTGGCCGTTTTTGAAAATCGAGGCATCTGATACCCTGGCGGTTCCTATGAAGTTGTCTACGGTATTTCCGGTAAAGTCCATGTTGAAGGTTCCGTTGATATCGAGCTCTTCTTTCGAAAACCTCATATTACGAAGGTTCGCGTTCACTATCAGTGCGTCAAAATTGAATTTCGGAACTTTTCCCGACAGGTCTACAAGTCCCTTCATGGTGGCTTCCAGGTGTTCGTCGTTTACTGCAAGGTTTCCATTGAAAAGACGGCGGGCAAATTTTCCGTCAATATCGATATCGCGATATTCATAACCATTGTAAACGATAAAGGGGATACGCCCTTTGAGGCCGGCATCCAGGGTGTTCAGGCTGAAACCCTTACCCTTGATATCACCTTCTACAGCAAAACTTCCCAGCAGTGTATTGTCGATGAATTTTCCCAGGTTGAATTCCTCTGTGCGGATGGTTCCCGAATAAAGAGGGACCCCATTAGCCGGGAATTTCATGTTTACATCCGTGGAAATACTTCCCAGGGCAGTTTCTATAGTACCGTAGGTGACAAAATTTTTCAGAAAGCCGGTAAAGTTTCCTTTGAAACGGAGGTATTCGAGCAGGTCAAGCCTTGGCTCGGTGATGTTTTTGATTTTTGGTACAATGCGTTGTACATCCGCATAGGTTGTCCTGAATTCCCGCGCAGTGAAATCAATAAAGGTCTTATCGGGATCTGGCAGGCCAATCAAACTGAAATCGCCATTCAGGTAGGTCTGGTCACCGGACTTCACTTCGATGTTCTTTCCGCTCAGGTCGCTGATGGTGCCCCTTGCTTTACCGGAGATGGTTAAACGCTGTTTCCAGTCTGCCAGTTCGGGGGTGAAATATGCAATATCATCACTGTGGATGACGGCTTCCGCAAAGTTGCCTTCAAGCCTGATCCTGTCAAGGAAATATCCCATGTCATCAAAACTGTCATAACGCATGGCGAAGTAGTTCTTCAGCCGGCTTTTTTCTGTCCTGATGTGTAGCTGCTCAAATACCATTGCTTCGGGATGAAAGCGCATATTTGCCTCCAGCTGTTTTACCTCAAACCCGCTTCGTTCCCTGGTGGCGATGCGGATGGCCCCGCTGAAGGTATCGTTTACCAGTTTTACATCTGTAAATCTGCTGTTGATGTTTCCGAAGAGGAAATGCGCACCGTCAAAATAGTAATAAGGCTTTCTCTCCGTTTCAATATCATTTTTGAACACCCCGTTCTTTATGGTTACCGTTTTTATACCGAGCGACCATTTGCCCGGATTCCAGCGGAGATGGTCCGGATCGTTGGGAGGGATGCTGTCTGTTATGACCCTTTTACGCGGCGGCCGGTTACCGGTATAATTGTATATGGAAAATACAGGCTCTGCCAGGTCGAGGTTGCGGATGCTGATTTTTTTATTCGGGATGTCAAACTGTTCGGCTTCGAGAACGAGTGATCCCAGCGACAGTCCAAGGTTTTCTCCCCGCCATGCATCCTGCTGCAGCACCCTGATGTTTTTTAAGTCGACGGTTTTGATCGAGAGTTCAATGGGTTGTTTTTCTTTGGTGGATGGGGGTCCTGAAAAATAATCCACCAGGAACTGGTAGTTCCAGACGGAATCGGTTCGTTTCAGGTGGATCATGGTACTTTCCAGCCCGATGTATTTCAGCTCGATCTTATCCTTGAAGAAAAACCAGTCCGTGATATTAACCTTAACAGCACCGGCATACAGAAGGGTATCCTTATTATGGTCACGAACCAGCGTGCCTTTCAGTTCGAGTTTGTCAAAAAAATCAATATCGATGTAGGATACCTTAACCTCTGTATTGAGTGCTTTGGAAAGCCTGTTTGCTGCCTGCCGGGCAAGGTAATTCTGCATAAACCCGGTTTGCAGCAAAAAATAGATCAATACCACCAGGGTTAGCAGCGATAATAATATGTAACCAATTATGGAGAGTATTCTTTTCAGGATCCGGCGATTAACATTCAAAATTAATTATTCGCTACGTTGCAGGCCTTAATATTCTATAAACTAACGAAATTACTATTTGAGACGGTTATTCCGGCTGATGGGTTTAATTGATTTTAACATAGAATTTTGGGGGCGGGGAAAGATTTCTCCCGTCTGGGTGGCTGAGGCGAAAGGCAGCGATCTGCCACCCGACGGGTGAAATCCGGGATCAGGAGAAAAAGCCGCTGGTCAGATGACGGCTTTTCTGAGTTTAACGAGTTCCTGGAGCAGGCTCTCCAGGCGGTCGAGTTGCAGCATGTTTGCGCCGTCACTGAGCGCAATGGCCGGATTGGGATGGGTTTCGATAAACAGTCCATCTGCCCCCGCAGCAATTGCCGCCTTGGCAACTGTGCCGATCAACTGGGGGTTACCGCCGGTAATGCCCGATACCTGGTTGGGTTGCTGCAGGCTGTGGGTACAATCCATCACAACCGGCACACCATGTTCTTTCATCCAGGGAATATTGCGGTAGTCAACCACCAGGTCCTGGTAACCAAAGGTGGTTCCTCTTTCTGTAAGAATGATTTTTTCGTTTCCGGCATTACGGATTTTTTCCACGGCGAATTTCATGGATTGCCCGCTCAGGAATTGTCCCTTCTTAACATTAACGACTTTGCCCGTTTCTGCGGCAGCAATAAGCAGGTCGGTTTGCCGGCACAGAAAGGCGGGTATCTGCAGTATGTCGGCGTACCTGGCAGCAGGGGCGGCCTCGTCATGTGCGTGAATGTCGGTGGTGGTGGGTAAATTAAATGCCTCGCCGGTTTTTTTCAGCAGGCTCAGCCCCAGTTCATCGCCAAGTCCGGTAAAGGAACTTGCGCTGGTGCGGTTGGCCTTCCTGTAGGAAGATTTGAAAATATAGGGAATGCCCAGGTTGCGGCAGATGCTGCTTACCCTTCCGGCCACTTCCATAAGCAGCTCTTCACTTTCAATTACACACGGTCCGGCAATCAGGAAAAAATTCTTCTCGTCGTATGATTGACCCTTGAACAGGTCGGTAAGGAATGGTTGCATGCGGCAAAGATAAGAAGAGGAAGGAGTAATAAACCCCATACAAATAACCATATTCCTCCTTAGGTTTGCATCTTTAAATTGCCTGCACATGACAAGAGAAAAAATCCTGGTTATCGGCGCTTGCGGACAGATAGGCGTTGAACTGACCCTTGCCCTTCGTAAAATATATGGTAACAACAACGTTATTGCTTCTGACCTTCGGGAGGAAAACGAATTACTGAAAGGAACAGGTCCCTATGTTTCCATCGACGCGCTGAACAAAGAGATGCTTCATGTACTGGTTATCCGCCAGAATATCACCCAGGTTTACCTGCTGGCAGCCATCCTTTCCGCCACTGGTGAAAAAAATCCAAACCTCGCCTGGCACCTGAATATGCAGAGCCTGCTCAATGTGCTGGATATTGCCCGCGAGGAAAAGCTGCACAAGGTTTACTGGCCCTCATCCATCGCTGTTTTTGGCCCTACCTCCCCCAAAAAGGATTGCCCGCAATACACCATCATTGAACCTACCACCGTTTATGGTATTTCCAAGTACGCGGGTGAGTTCTGGTGCAATTATTATTTCCAGCGTTTTGGCGTGGATGTGCGCAGCCTCCGTTACCCCGGACTGATCAGCTATAAGTCTGCGCCAGGTGGTGGTACAACTGATTATGCTGTGGAAATCTTTCACGAGGCGCTGGAGCAAAAAAACTACAAATGCTTTCTGAAAGAGGATACCTACCTGCCCATGATGTATATGCCCGATGCCATCAGGGCCACGATAGAGTTGATGGAGGCACCGGCAGACAGGATATCGGTCCGGACTTCCTATAATCTTTCCGGTGTAAGCTTCTCTCCAAAGGAAATCGCAGCCGCAATCAAAAAACATATTCCGGAATTTACCATCAATTATGAATCTGACTACCGGCAGGCTATAGCCGACAGCTGGCCTCAAAGTATTGATGACAGTATTGCCCGCCGTGACTGGGGATGGAACCATGAGTATGACCTCTCAAAAATGACGGCAGACATGCTCGAAAACCTCAGGCATGAACTAGCCGGGAATTAAGCCTGGCAGGCAACTGTGGCCATTATGATGTATTTTACAGGTTAAGATTGAAGAATATGAGGATGTTATCTGTTTTCCTGGCGGCAATTTTCCTGGTATCGGCTAACCTCGATGCTCAAACGCTGAAATCCGGTTTGTGGAAAGGTCAGTTGCTGAGAGCCGATGGGCATCATATTGTATTCAATTTCGATGTCAGCTATCACAATCGCCGACCTGTTATCCGCATCCACAATGCACAGGAAAGGCTGGAGGTAAGGCAGATTAATTTAAAAGGTGATTCTGTTTTTATTGAAATGCCATTTTTTGAAGCGTCTTTCGCCCTTGAGTTACAGGCAGACGGATCTCTCAGGGGAAACTGGATTAAGGGTACCGCCGGCAATAATCTCGTGATGCCATTCATGGCAAAATACGGGAAAGAACCCCGTTTCCTTCCGGGTGCCCCGCCCAGGTTCCGGGTCAGCGGAAAGTGGGAACTGGAGATCATTCGTCCGAATGGCACCACAAGGCCGGCTATTGCTGAACTGGAACAAAAAGGAAGCCGGCTAACAGGAACGATTCTTACCCCAACCGGCGATTACAGATACCTGGATGGTATTGTAAAAGGGGACAGCCTGTTCCTGAGTACGTTTAACGGCAGCCATGTCTATTTTATTTCCGCTGGCATTAAAGATGAAAACACCATCAGCGGGGGAGGCATTTATGCAGGCCCTACAACGGTTGAAAAACTCAGCGGTCGCAGGAATGATTCTGCTGGTCTTTCCAGGGAGGCTTTTGCTATTCATGTAAAGCCGGGTGCGGGGCCCCTGGACTTTCGTTTCCCCGACCTGGATGGAAATATGGTCGGTATCAGAGACGAACGCTTTCAGAATAAAGTGGTGATCATACAACTGATGGGAAGCTGGTGCCCCAATTGCATGGATGAAACAAACTTCCTGAGCGCTTACTATAAAAAGAATTTCACGAGGGGACTTGAAATAATATCCCTGGCATATGAATACAGCACTGATGTGGAAAGGTCCAGGAAAAGCCTGAAAAAATTGCAGCAGCGTTTCGCCGTGACCTACCCCATGCTGATTACCGGGGTGACCAGTTCAGACACGCTTCGTACTGAAAAGACACTGCCCCAGCTCAGCCCTATAAAGGCGTTCCCCAGCCTGATATTTATCGGAAGGGACGGCGGGGTGAAAAAAGTGCATTCTGGATTTTACGGACCAGCTACCGGCGACCAGTATACGAATTTTATAAAAGAGTTTGAAGATACCGTTGAATCCCTGCTAAAGGATTAATCCTTCTTCGCGGACACCCGTGCGGGCAATCAGAAACCAAGCACATCCTTCATGCCGTAAATGCCTTTCCTGCCGGCCAGGAATTCGGCAGCCATTACAGCACCGGTGGCGAAACCGGTACGGTTATGCGCAGTATGGATAATTTCTATATCATCGATGGCGGAACTGTATAAAACCTTGTGTGTGCCGGGGGCAGGATCAATCCGCTCGCTGACGATCGCCAGTTCCTCCGGTTTGCCGGATGCATGGTTAACCCACTTTTTTAAACGGGGGATATGGTGCATGATCTGCTCTGCCAGGGTAACAGCAGTACCGGAAGGGGCGTCTTTTTTCTGGGTGTGATGGATTTCCTCCATTGAAACGGCATACTCCGACTGGTTGGCCATCAGGGCAGCCAGCTTTTTGTTGAGTTCAAAAAACAGGTTAACGCCGACGGAATAATTACTGGCATATAAAAACGCGCCCTGCTTTTGCAGGCAATACTCTTCCACCGCCTCGTATTTGTCGAGCCATCCCGTTGAGCCGCACACAACCGGGGTATTGTATTCCAGCAGTTTCATCACATTTTCATAGGCACTGTGGGGGCTCGTGAATTCTATGGCTACATCGGCTTTGGACAGGTTTTCATGGTTCATTTCATGTGCATTGTTTATATCGATTTTCAATACAATTTCATGACCCCGCTGCAGGGCAATGGCTTCGATTGCCTGTCCCATTTTACCATATCCGATGAGTGCGATTTTCATTTTTATCCGGGAGTTTTAAAGTTGTTTATTTTGCTGATAAATCTGTAAGAGAGGTAAATTATATCATGGCAAAGCTACTTAAATTGAAGCAAGCTGCCATTTGCCCTACTTGCCAAACAGGGTCTTAGGCTTCGCCTTGTGCAGGTCGAATACCAGTGAAATACCTGTTCCGGCAGGCATTCCGCCGGCAACAGGCTGGGAGGGAAGCATTGGTTTCAATTTCATGCTCAGGGTAGGACTCACATCAAATTCCTTCAGGTGTGCATCCACGGTGGCATCAATCACATTAAGTCCCCAGAACAACAGAAACACCAGGACGGAATAGTCGATATTTCTCCTGAACTCCCTGCGGTAATTGTCGAGTGATGTGGTATAACCGCCTTCCACAAATGGTTTGAGATAATCGGCCACATTTACCCAGTTGGCAGTGTCTTTACCAACCGTAACCCTATAGGCGTACCGTACTTCCTTGTAGGTTTTAATATTGTCAAAGAAGATATAGCCGGTTACTCCGAGTGCCGCATATACTACCGGGATCTTCCAGTATTTCTTATTGTATGCCTGTCCCCAGCCGGGAATAATGGCCGAACGTATGGTGGCCTTGCGGGGATCATGTTTTTTTGGTTCCATTTTCCCCGAAGGCAGGCTGTCCTTTTGGGCTGTTTCTGAAGGGATGGCTGATTTAATGGTCTGGCCACCCACTTTGGTGATGACGGAATCTGCCGGTGCTGCGGGAACCACTACCATAGGAACCGTATCAACGGGAACAGGCTTTCGGGTGGTGTCCACCTGCGAAAAAACTGGTACTCCCGCCAGCAGGGCGGCAGTAATGCATCCGATCAGGAATCTGTTTTTCATGCGATCAATTCACCGTAACACCCATCGCTTCCAGGATCTTGTTCAGTTCCTGGATTGAGTAATATTCAAGGGTAATACTGCCATGGCCTTTTTTACTATGGTTGAGTTTTACCCGGGTGCTGAAATGGGACGCTAAATTATCTTCTATTTTCTTGTAAGCAGGCGGCAGTGAAGTTTTTGCCTCAGTTTTAACAGCCGGGGCATCTTCCTTGTACATCTTGCGCACCAGTTCTTCGGTCTGGCGAACGGAAAGTCCCTTTGTTTTAATCTCATTGAAAATATACAACTGCTTGTCCACCACGTCCACATTGATCAGGGCACGTGCATGGCCCATGGAGATATCTCCATTGCGTACAGCAACCTGGATATCCGGTGGCAGTCTCAGCAGCCGGATATAGTTGGCAACCGTGCTTCTTTCCTTGCCCATGCGCTCGGCCACCTGTTCCTGTGTGTAGTTCAGTTCGTCCATCATGCGCTTATAACTCAGGCTCACTTCGATGGCATTGAGGTCTTCGCGCTGAAGGTTTTCCAGTAGGGCCAGTTCCAGCAATTGCTGGTCATCGGCCTGGCGGATATAAGCCGGCAGGTCTTTGAGTCCTGCGATTTTTGATGCCCTGAACCTTCTTTCTCCTGAAATCAGGCGGTATTTGCCGTTAGGGAGTTTCGATACGGTAATGGGCTGTATGATATCATGGATTTTGATTGAGGCGGCCAGTTCATTCAGGGCCTGCTCATCAAAATCATGGCGGGGTTGTTTCGGGTTGGTTTCGATCTGGCCGATAGGGATACGAAGCATGCTGGTAGCGGCTTCCACTACCTGTGGCTTCAGTTGTCCGGCAGTATTCTTCAGATCGGCATCAATATTCTGCAACAAGGAACGGATTCCTTTTCCAAGCGCTTCTTTTTTATCTGGTTTGTTCATGGTGAATGAGTCAATGGGTCAATGGGTCAATGAGTGAAAAAGTAATCAGGCTTCTTCTTCCTCTTCGGGTTCTTCCATTTCTATAATTCGTTCTTCCTGGCTGATACGGGTCATATTGTTTTTCTGCAGGATCTCTTTGGCCAGGTTCAGGTAATTCACCGAACCCTTGCTAAAGGCATCATATAATATTACCGGTTTTCCCACGGAGGGCGCTTCACTGATACGGGTGTTGCGGTGAACGATGGTATCAAATACCAGTTCGTCAAAATGACGCCTTACCTCGCTGACCACCTGGTTGCAGAGACGCAGGCGGCCATCGTACATAGTCATCAGGATTCCCTCGATCACCAGTTCGGGGTTCAGGCGGTTTTGAACGATCTTGATGGTGTTCAGCAATTTGCCCAATCCTTCCAGGGCAAAAAACTCGGTCTGAACCGGTACGATGACAGAATTGGCGGCGGTCAGTGCATTTACCGTGATAAGGCCCAGGGAAGGGGAGCAGTCGATCACGATAAAGTCGTAATCATTCTGAATGGGTTCGAGAATGCCCTTCAACACATTTTCCCGGTTCGGGTAGTTGATCATTTCGATCTCGGCGCCCACCAGGTCGATATGGGATGGCACTACATCGAGGTGCGGAATATCGGTTTTCAGGATCACATCCCGGATGGGCGTGCCGTTCACCATACAATCGTACAGGCTCTGTGTAATATTGTGCAGGTCGAACCCTGTACCCGTGGTACTGTTTGCCTGTGGGTCGGCATCTACCAACAGGGTGCGGAATTCCAGCACGGCAAAGCTCGCTGCCAGGTTGATGGCAGTGGTGGTTTTGCCTACACCACCCTTCTGATTTGCAACGCCAATGATTCTAGCCATAATAAGATCCTCGTTCTTGCTCTGTTTTTCAGGGTTCAGGTTATATACTGATGGTTTCGCCGATAGCGGCCAGGATCAGCTTTTTACCACCGGCAGAAAAAGTCTGCCTGGCGGCTTCATGATCAATTTTGATGTATCCGAATGTATCGTAATGAACACCAATAACCTGCTGGCACTGGATCATTTCAGCGCAGGCAAGTGCATCGGCGGCATTCATGGTAAAGTTGTCCCCAATTGGCAATACCGCAAAATTAAGTTTTGCCCACCGCGGAATGAGCTGCATGTCAAGGGTTAAAGCTGTGTCGCCGCTATAGTAGAAATTGCCGGCATCTGAATACACAATAAATCCCATGGGATTGCCGCCGTAACTACCGTCAGGAAGTCCGCTGGAATGCTGCGCAACCACACATTTCACCCTGAAATCACCAAAGTCCCGGCTTCCACCGATATTCATCGGGTGGGTATTTTCCACTCCCTGTTTATTCAGCCATTCGTGGATTTCCCAGTTGGCAATCATTTTGGCCCCGGTCCTTTTGGCAATGGAAACTCCATCCGCTATATGGTCCACATGCCCATGTGAAACCAGGATATAATCTGCTTTGATGCTGTTCACATCAATCCCTGCGGCCAGTTCATTGTAGCTGATGAAAGGGTCGAAAAGCAGGTTTTTACCATTGATGGATACGGAAAAACAGGAATGTCCGTAATAGGTGAATTGCATGTTTCAGATCATTTTTTTGGTCAGGATGGCAAAAATAACGTTTCAGCGTAAAAAAAGCGGAACAAACCATCTTGGCAGTTGTTATGGAATGGCAGATTTTTGCAGGCCGAAACAAATATTCATGTACACAATCATATCCGGTACCAACCGAACGGGCAGTAATACGATTAAAATCGCTACACAATACCAGCAATTATTAAAGGAAAAAGGCATTGAAGCAAGGTTGGTTTCCCTCGAAAACCTGGACGTCAGTACCCGGAACCAGGCCATCAAATCACTGGAAGAAGAGATACTGGTTCCCACCCAAAAGTTCATTTTTATTTCTCCGGAATACAACGGGAGCATTCCCGGTGTGCTGAAATCTCTCTTTGACAGCAGTGATATCCAGCGGGCCTGGTGGGGTAAAAAAGCCCTGCTGACCGGCGTTTCCACCGGGCGGGCAGGCAATCTTCGGGGGATGGAGCACCTGACCGGCATCCTTAATTATATGAAGGTGGTGGTGCACCCGAATAAACTACCGATTTCGGTGGTGACGGTTTTACTGAATCCCGATGGTTCCGTAAAGGATGAACCGACCCTTAAAGCCATTAACCAGCAATTGAATGAGTTTATTGAGTTTTAAATTTAATCTATGCGTAATTCCGGATTTATATGGGTGATTGTCTTCGTTTTGCTGGCACTGGACCTCTATATTTTTCAGGTACTTAAGCTTGTGAGCCAATCCCTGAGCCCGAAACTCAGGCTGGTCCTGTTCGGCGCCTACTGGGCGGTGGCGATCCTTGCCGTACTGGTATTCATCTTTTTGCCCAATCTGCAATCAGAGCAATGGCCTAAATCACTGCGCACTTACCTGGTGGCCATTATCATCGGGCTGTTTTTTGCAAAACTGATCAGTTCAATGTTTTTTGTGGTGGATGACCTCCGCCGTGGCACCACCTGGATTGCGTCCAGGTTCTCCGGCTCTTCATCCCTCCAATCTGCTGAAAACGGAATTACCCGATCTGCCTTTCTTTCCTGGCTGGGGCTGGCAGCAGGTAGTACGCTGTTCGGGACCCTTGTTTACGGGTTTACCAATAAGTATAATTACAATGTAAAAAAGCTGAAGCTGGCTTTTGAGAACCTGCCCGGTGCGTTTAAGGGTATGAAGATCCTTCACATCAGTGATATCCATGCGGGCAGCTTCACCGATCACCAGGCAGTTCGGAAAGGAATTGAAAAAATCCTGCACCAGCAGGCAGATATCATATTATTTACCGGTGACCTGGTGAATGACCGTGCCGTGGAAATGGATGAGTTTAAAAAACTGTTCGCAAAACTGGATGCACCCATGGGGGTTTATTCAGTGTTGGGAAACCATGATTATGGAGATTACTACCGATGGGAATCTGACCGGGTAAAAATGGATAACCTGGAGAGCCTGAAGGGCGTTCATGCTGAAATGGGCTGGCGCCTGTTAATGAATGAACATGTGGTGCTGGAAAAAGACGGGCACCAGATTGCTTTGCTGGGAATTGAAAACTGGAGTGCCAAGGGGAATTTTCCCAAATATGGAAAGCTGCCCGATGCTTATGCAGGGGCGGATAAATATCCCTTTAAAATCCTGATGAGCCATGATCCCAGTCATTGGGATGGAGAGGTTCGGGAACGATACGGGGACATAGACCTGATGCTGAGCGGGCATACTCACGGCATGCAGTTTGGGGTGGAAATTCCGGGCTTCAGGTGGAGTCCGGTTCAATATATGTATCGCCAGTGGGCAGGATTGTATGAATCGGGCAAACAGAAATTGTATGTAAACCGCGGTTTCGGGTTTATAGGCTATCCCGGCCGCGTGGGAATATTGCCCGAGATAACGGTAATCGAGCTTGTTTGATGATCAGCGGCTTCAGACTTTTCAAAACGAGAAAAGTTTAATGTTTTATTCTTTGATTTTAATTTAACAGGCACGCATAACCGTTGGCATATAACTTGGGCTACCTTTCATTCAAATACCAACTGTATGAAATCCAGACTCGTGTTACTAGTGGCCTCATTGATGGCCGTTTCATTCCTGCAGGCGCAGGGCTTGCATTTTGGCATTAAAGGCGGTGCCAATATTACCAAGGTTGATGGCAAAGCCATGGCAGATGAATTCAATTATGGTTACCATCTTGGTGGTTTTGCGGAAGTAGGACTCGGTAAAAAATGGTTTATCCAGCCAGAGCTGCTATGGACCGAATACAAGACCCGCACTGCTGATGATTTTGAAGACATCATCAACAACGCGGTGGAAGGTTCCAGTCGCCAGGAGGTTAAACTGAATTATTTATCTATTCCGATCACCCTGAACTATCGATTGCTGGATTGGTTCTCTGTGCATGCCGGTCCGCAGTTCGGGGTGCTGCTGAACTCAGACAAAAACCTGCTGGAGAATGGCAGGGATGCTTTCAATGCCGGGGTGGTGTCCGTTGCGGCAGGTGCCCAGCTGAATTTCGGAGCCTTTCGTATTACCGGGCGCTATTTCACCAACCTCAATGAGATCAACTCCGGGGACATTGACAATGCCTGGAAGAACAAAGGTTTCCAGGTGGGTGTGGGGATAAAGATATTGTAGCAGGAGGGGAAGGGTGAAGTGAAAAGGTCTTTATCTGTATTTTCGCCAAAATTTCAACAAGCAATGTCATTACAAGACCAGATAATTCAGGCCTGGAACAACCGGGAACTCCTGAAAGACCAAACCTACAGCGATGCGGTTCGTGCCGTAATGGAAGAAGTGGATAAAGGCCGCCTGCGGGTGGCAAGCCCCGGCGAAAATGGCTGGGTGGTAAATGAATGGGTGAAGCAGACCATCCTGATGTATTTCGGGATTCAGCAGATGAAGACCTGGGAAATGCCTCCCTTTGAATTCTATGACAAGATGGAGCTTAAAAAGAACTACGCATCCCTGGGTGTTCGCGCGGTTCCTCATGCGGTTGCCCGATATGGCGCCTATATTGCCAGGAATGTGGTGCTGATGCCCAGTTATGTAAACATCGGGGCCTATGTAGATGAAGGTACCATGGTTGATACCTGGGCTACCGTAGGAAGCTGCGCGCAGATAGGCAAGGGGGTTCACCTGAGTGGGGGCGTTGGGATCGGCGGCGTGCTGGAACCGCTCCAGGCTGCACCGGTTATTATTGAAGATGGCTGTTTCATCGGCTCCCGCTGTATTGTGGTAGAAGGTGTACATGTGGAAAAAGAAGTGGTGCTCGGCGCCAATGTGGTACTCACCCAGAGTACCAGGATCATTGATGTAAGCGGCGCAGAACCTGTGGAATACAAGGGCCGTGTTCCGGCCAGGTCCGTGGTGATTCCCGGTACCTATCCCAAGAAGTTTCCTGCCGGCGAATACAATGTAAGCTGCGCCCTGATCATTGGCCAGCGCAAGCCCAGCACCGACCTGAAGACAAGTTTGAATGATGCCCTGCGCGATTTTAATGTAAGCGTATAGTGGCTGAATTAACTGATCATAAAAAACTGCACTGGATTGGTATCCTCATTACTTTTTCCGGTGCAGTTTTGTTTTCAACCAAGGCCGTACTGGTGAAAATGGCCTTCCGCGATGTAAAGCTCGATGTCATCACACTGCTGGCCTTGCGCATGGTTTTTTCCCTGCCCTTTTTTTTGCTGGCGGCCTGGTGGGTGCGCCGGAAAGAACCTGCCAGCCTTAGTTCCAGGCAATGGGTGCTGGTATTCCTGACCGGACTGATGGGTTATTATGTGAGCAGTTGGTTCGATTTCGTAGGCTTGCAATTCATTTCTGCGGGACTGGAAAGACTGATTCTTTTTTTGTATCCCAGTTTCACTGCACTGATCAATTTTTTTGTATTTAAGCAGGTGCTGGGGAAGCGGCAAAAATGGGCTTTATTGCTTACCTATATTGGAATCGGTATTGCTTACTATGGGGAGTTCAGGCTGGATGCCGGTAATCCCAATTTCATGCTGGGCAGCCTGGCGGTATTTGCCTGTTCCATTACCTATGCCATTTATATGTCGGGTAGTGGTCGGTTGATTCCGCAGGTAGGTGTTACCCGTTATACAGCCTATGCCATGTTATCAGCCACTGTTGGAGTGTTTGTACATTTTCTGCTGACGCATCAAATTGGAGAAACACAGTTTACACCGGAGATATGGAAATTCGGGTTCCTGCTGGCAATCCTTTCAACGGTTGTGCCTTCTTTTTTGATATCTGCCGGAATGAAAAGGATCGGCTCCAATAATACGGCCATTGTTTCCAGTATTGGACCTATATCAACGATTATCCAGGCCAATATTTTTTTGGGCGAAGTAATACATACGCAACAGATTATTGGTACAGCATTGGTGATAGTGGGAGTGTTGCTGATCGGGTGGAAGAAATGAGTGTGGGAGTTAGGTAACAACGGTGCGGGAAGTGGTGAAAAAAAGTTTTCAGATTTTTGGAGGGAATTATTCTTTGTGTATATTTGCACCCCGTTACACAAACAACGGATGCCCAGGTGGCGAAATTGGTAGACGCACCGTCTTCAGGTGGCGGCGCCGCGAGGTGTGCTGGTTCGAATCCAGTCCTGGGCACAAAATAAGTGAAACCCTTGATAGCAACAGCTTTCAAGGGTTTCACTTATTTTATCGTGATATTTATCCTAACGGTGTGTGACTTTAATCATTCTGGTTATATATATGTTGAATTATATTCACTTTTGAAATTAACCTGTTTAATTTCTTCCTCCAGTTATTTTACCGATATCCCTTGTATTCCAGTGTGGTGAGCATCTGTATGGTAAAAATATTTCAGGGTATCAGCCAACTTTAATACCGTGATGGCAGCACAATATTCACGGGAAAACTTCCGACCAATGTACTTACAGTGAAAATAGACCTACTGCCCTAAAGCAACCTAAGGTTGAGTGATTTAGGATATTGCCAATGCTCATTGGCATCAGTAAGGGTGGTTGCAGATGTAGTTATTATTGATTCACTAAATACAACAATCGTGAAACACTTATATAAACAACTGGTCCTGGTTGTGGTATTTTCCCTTGTATTATTCAGCTGTCAGAAAGAAGTTGTGAACGATGCCCGGATTGCCGAAAATGATTTACTGAACAGTGCTGCCATAAAATTGCCATCTGATTCCAGGGCAGGATCCAAAACCGCCCAGTCAGTGCAGGTTAATGTAAGGGGAATAAGCAGGCATTACCAGATTTTAACGACTGAACCATGGACATATCAGACATGGTCCTATAACTGGGCTGAAAGAAATGATGCGCTTGCTTCCTTTGATGAATATTTTACGCTGACAACCTCCGGTAACCCCAGCTCCGGCCAGATTGAACGTGGAAAACATAAAGCTTTCCAGGATAACAAATGTAATTTCTGGTATGGAACACCTTTGCAGGTTGTTAGTTTTATTGCCGGGGAGGAACAGCCTAAAACCGTAACCTGTACCCCCAAAGTGCCGGGTACCTATCCGGAAAAAACAGGATGGACTCTTGAAATTGTTGACGGCCGCTCAGTAGATGTACACCTTACCAATATTTTTGTGGCATCGGCCTCCTTCCTGGAAAAAACAACCGGCAGCAATAGCTGGTCGAAGAAATATTCATTTTCCATGCGAAATGATGACCTGACATCCAGGCTTACAGACCTGAAAATTGAATTGATACACAATGGCCAGGTTATTGAAACCCGCACTCCGGACCATACCCTGCAGGATAATGCTAACTGGCATTATGAAGTAAACGCAGGTATATACGGAAACCCTGATGTTTTTTATGCTTTTGATAGCGGTGTAGGAAGTGATAAGTCGGTCAATGCCATACAAAGGGGCGAAGGAGACGATTTTCCCGGCAATGATAATGAAGGAGGTTCCCGTGCATTGATTCCTGAACAGACTTTTTCCGGCCTGACCCTGGAAGGTAATTATTCAGTGAGGATCAGTGGAGTGGTAAAGGGTAACAGCTTTACCGCAGATAAATTGTTTTCTATCAGCCAGGATCTGGTGTCTGAAGGATGCCATGATGATTCCCATGACGAACCCCATTAGTTTGTAAAATTCTAAACTGCCCTTGTACTTCTGCGGCAGGGGCAGTTTCTGAATATTTATTTTCGGGTATACGATTACGTTATATAATATTTATCCAAAAAAAAATGATCATAATTATAAAATGAATTGATTGAAGTCATCTTTCCTGATTTTATGTTTTGTTACATTCGAATGTGGTTTAATTAATGCTGCTGGATATTCTAATACCTCTGTAACCCAATATCACTCTGATATTAATTCCTGTAAGAACTTATATAGATTTTCTCTTTGTTTACGTAATTCATTTTTAACCTAAAAATTAATAATTATGAAAGCGTTTAATACTTTGCTGCGAGCCAGTGTGTTTTTCGCGAGTGTAATATTATTTGCCAGTTGTCAGAAAGAGGCAATGTTTCCTGATAACCAGGAAGTGCTGGCAAAATATGGTGGCGGATCCGGCGGAGATGAATCTGTTGGAAACAACCTGTCTTTCCCCGTAATCTGGTCTGAAGGAGCAGAACTGCCTCTGAGAGTAGCGCCTACAGGCCTTACTGACACGGATGTACTGCTTCAGGGTGGATGGTGGTATGTGTGGGGTGTGGATCCGATTGACCCGCAGGCTCCTATCTATAGTTGCCAGCCCAACCCGGCTAATCCGGCTGTATGTCTGGATGGTTCAACTCCCGGAGACGGAACCAGTACAGTTTACAAAGCATACCTGCAGAAGGATGCGAGGAATTTCTGGAAAGCCTACAACGAACCGGCCACCGAAATCTTAAATGTTGATTCGATTGACTGGGGTGATAACCTGGAGTCAATAGATTGGAATCTTACATCAAAAGTCCGGACAGAAGTGGTATTGTATGAAAACCTGCCGGCACCTGTATTACAATATGCCATGAGGCATGTATCAGGATGGGGCGTAGACGAAATGCATGGACTTCAGACTCAACTAAACAATACCGTTGTAACCGGACCAGGAAGTAAGGCTACAGTTTTCTCACGGCACGCCAGACTTACCATTCAGCGACTCACTTCATTGTCACCAAACCTCACATGGGATGCAACAAACCATATCTGGATAGGCGATGCAAATGCTCCAGTATTCAGCAAGGCAGTGCATGAAGCTGCCGATGGACCCGGATATTACAATGCAGAGGTGAATGTGAAGGGTAAGATCATTTTTGGCTATACCTGGGATTTGAAGAAACTCAACGATGGAGCAGGCGTTTACCGGATTACTTTTAGTTTTGATGAATCAGGACCTGGTACTGTACTTAATACATTCTTTGATGCTAATACCGGTATCATTACTCCGGCTGAGGAAATCGAAGTTGCAGCGGTAGATGGAGGAGGAGGTGGTACCGCTGTGGTTGATTATTTGAACAATCTGACCTATATAGACGTGGTAATTAAAGCCCGTGGCGGAAGAAGTAACAGGTAATGTATAATCTCTGGTAATAGTATGGCAAGCGCATGATACGAATTCAGATCCGTCAGATTGGAAATGTTCAGAGGCATTTTGATTAACTGGAACAGAAAAAAGAGATTCCTGATAGGTAGAATTATCAGGGATCTCTTTTTTTGTGTCAATCCCGCATTGGGTGCTTCATCAAATGATTCAGGAAATATAATCAGAACGCATTCTCCAGGATTACTGCATAACCCTGCCCAACTCCAATACACATGGTTACCAATGCATATTTTTTTTGTTGTTTTTGTAATTCCAGGGAAGCAGTATAAATGATCCTTGCACCGGTCATTCCCAGCGGGTGCCCCAGTGCAATGGCTCCTCCGTTCGGGTTAATTCTTGGATCATCATCTTTCATCCCCAGTTCACGTATGCAGGCAAGACTTTGTGCGGCGAAAGCTTCGTTGAGTTCTATTATGTCTATATCGTCCAGTGTAAGGCCGGCTTTCGCCAGGGCCTTTTTGGTGGCTTCAACCGGGCCGATTCCCATGATACGGGGCTCGCAACCTATGACTGCACTGGCTAGGATCTTTGCTTTTGGTTGAATACCATGTTTTCTAACGGCCGTTTCTGATGCTACCAGCAATGCCACAGCGCCATCATTCAGGCCGGAAGCGTTACCGGCTGTTACAGTGCCATTTTCTTTTTTGAAAGCGGGATTGAGTTTCGCCAGCCCCTCAATGGTGGTGGCGGGTTTAATAAACTCATCCTGTTCGAAACTGGTATGGCTTTTTTTGCCGGGAATATGCACTGGTAATATTTCTTCCGCGAAACGCCCGCCGGAGGCCGCATTGGCTGCCTTCATCTGCGAACGATACGCAAATGCGTCCTGATCCTCCCGACTAATTTTGTATATGGCAGCAAGGTTTTCTGCAGTAACGCCCATCGCGTCCACCCCGTACATTTTCTCCATTTCGGGATTTATAAACCGCCAGCCAAAACTGCTGTCAAACATTTTCTGGTCCGTGCCAAATGCTTTACTGCTCTTGGATAACACATATGGCCCGCGGGTCATGTGCTCCACACCGCCGGCAATAAAGAGTTCGCCATCACCATTATGAATGGCCCTGGCGGCATTTATAACGGCGCTCATCCCCGAAGCACATAACCGATTCACAGTTTCCCCGGGAACTGTATAGGGCAGTCCGGCCAGCAGCAGTGACATCCTGGCCACGTTCCTGTTGTCTTCACCCGCCTGGTTCACACAGCCCAGTATCACATCATCAATTTCGAAAGGTGATATGTTTGCATTCCTTCTCATCAACTCGCGGATCACCATGGCCGCCAGGTCATCCGCCCTGACTGGCGCCAGGGTTCCGCCAAAACTTCCGATAGGAGTGCGGATTCCATCAATTATAAATGCTGGCATCTATGTTTTTTTATGTGGTTTAGCTGACCAAATTACAAATTTGGCGCGGTTGCAAAAATTGCTGATGTTTCCGGAAGGCAGGACAATTTTCCGTTCATCAAACAGGTTTCCGAAAATCCGGGCAGCCTTTATAGTTTTGATTGAAGCAGTTTAACCATTTTTCATCAGAGATTTTTTAAAATTAACATGTATATTCCAAAGCATTTCCGTGCCGAAAACGAAGAGGAAATATTTTCTTTCATGCAGCAATACAGTTTTGCAACGATAGTTACGGCAAAGAATAATCTTCCCATAGCCACCCATCTCCCCTTTACTGTTTCGCGTAAAGAGGGGCGGATTACCATGGCTGCTCATTTCGCAAAGGCAAATGATCAATGGAAAGATCTTGACGGTGGTCGGGTACTGGTGATCTTCAGCGAACCCCATGCGTATATTTCCCCCAAACATTACGATAAGGAACAATCCGTGCCTACCTGGAACTATATCTCCGTTCATGCATATGGGAATGCCAGCCTGGTTTCTGAGCCGGGCGCTGCCATGGCTATGCTGGAGGATATGATAAATCAGTATGAACCCGGGTATAAGGTCCAGTGGGATGGACTTCCCCTGGAATTCAAACTTAAAATGCTGAATGGTATCGTTGCATTTGAGATCCATGTCGATGACCTGCAGGCTGTCCAAAAGCTTAGTCAGAACAAATCTGCTGTGGAGCAGAAAAGGATTGTTGATACCCTTTCCGCAAGTCCGCACGAATCAGAAAAAAAGATTGCTGAATATATGGCGCGTAATCTGGAATAAAACAAGCACAAACAACATGAGAAATTTGAAGCCAATTTTGTTATCAGGGTTATTGTTTGTCGGGTCAGTGGGACTGGCAAACAATAATGATTCACTAATCGTCAGCGGCATTGTAAAGGAGGCCACGGAGAATTCACATCTTGAAAAACTGGCGCATGAGCTGGTGGATGGTATAGGTCCGAGGCTGGTAGGGACGCCACAGATGACCCAGGCAAAAGACTGGGCCATCAAAAAATACAATGAATGGGGCATCCCCGCCCGCATGGAAACATGGGGGGAATGGCGCGGATGGGAACGGGGGGCAACCCATATTGATATGATCTCGCCAAGGGTCAAATCCCTGGAAGGAATGCAGCTCGCCTGGAGTCCCGGCACCAAAGGAAAATCTGTTACCGCAGAAACTATTATTATCGCGGACCAGCCGGATTCCATTTCCTTTCAGCAATGGTTACCCGCAGTTAAGGGGAAGTTCGTACTGATTTCCATGAACCAGCCAACCGGGCGTCCGGATTATAACTGGGAAGAATATGCCACCAAAGATTCCTTTGAGAAAATGAAGAAAAACAGGGCGGCTCAGTCCGAGGCCTGGCGGAAAAGGATCAGCAAGACTGGGCTGAGTAACAAAGACCTGGCGCGTGCTTTGGAAAAAGCGGGAGCAGCCGGCATCATTTTATCCAACTGGTCTTCTGGTTTTGGGGTTAATAAAATTTTCGGAGCCAATACGACGAAGATTCCCACCGTTGACATTGCGCTGGAAGATTATGGCATGCTCTATCGCCTGACTGAATCGGGTATCAGGCCGGTGATCAGCATTCGTGCCGATTCAAAAGAACTGGGTGTAGTGCCAACGTTTAATACCATCGCCGAGATCAAAGGTTCTGAGAAACCAGAAGAATACGTGTTGCTTTCCGCCCATTTTGACTCCTGGGATGGCGGCACCGGCGCTACCGATAATGCTACCGGTACCATCGTGATGATGGAAGCCATGCGTATATTGAAGAAGATTTACCCCAACCCCAGAAGAACGATTATGGTTGGTCACTGGGGTAGTGAAGAGCAGGGATTGAATGGTTCCAGGGCCTTCGTGGAAGACCACCCGGAGATCGTATCCAATATCCAGGCCGTATTCAACCAGGATAACGGGACCGGCAGGGTGGTTAACCTGGCGGGACAGGGTTTCCTTCATTCCTATGACTATCTTGGCCGCTGGTTGTCAAAAGTTCCGGAGAATATCCGCAAAGAAATCGAAACAAGATTCCCCGGAACACCCGGTGGCGGCGGATCTGATTATGCCTCTTTTGTCGCTGTTGGTGCACCGGCATTTTCACTGAGCTCTTTGAGCTGGTCATATGGCAGCTATACCTGGCATACCAATCGGGATACCTACGATAAAATTGTGTTCGACGACGTACGCAGCAATGCTATCCTGACGGCAATACTCGTGTATATGGCCTGTGAGGAAAAGGAAAAGACTTCCCGGGAAAAAGCAGTATTGCCGCTAAATCCGGTGACGGGTAAACAAATGGAATGGCCTGCACAAAGAAAGGCAAACCGGAAGGGCGGACTGGATTAATTTACAGCCAGTTGCCCAATTTTTTCAGGCTATCGGCATTGTGCGCGGCTGCCAATACATCAATATAGGGAAGGGCAGCCTGCATACCGGCCGTATCGGGTTGGTAACCCGAATGACCTGCAAGAGGATTGAGCCAGATGATTTTTTTAGACTTATTATGAATGGCTGACAGGGCACCAGCGATCTCATGTGGATCGCCGGTGTCCCAGCCATCACTCAGGATGATCACAATCGTTTTTTTGTCCAGCAGGTTATCCGCATACTCACGCACGAAGTCCGCCAGGCAGGCTCCGATCCTTGTGCCTCCGCTCCAGCCCAGTTTTTCAGTGCCTAATATTTTTTTTGTGTCAGAGAATTCCTGCTGTTTTAACTGTGATGTTATTCGTTTAAGTCCAGTGCTGAATACAAAAGTTTCCACCCGGTTGAAAACCTGCTGGAATGCATACAGGAACTGGAGCAGGAAGGCGGTATAAAGTTCCATAGACCTGCTGGCATCACAGAGGATCACCAGCTTCATCCTGTTTTTTTTGGGGCGTCGGTAAACAATATCCAATAATTCACCACCGCGCCGAAGGTTTTTACGCAGTGTCCGGCGCAGGTCGGGTTGCCTGGTTTTACCGGATGGCTCATGCCTTCGGTTAGCCTTCACTGAGAGTTTCCTTGCTATTGTTCTGAGGTATTGCTGCAGTGAATACAACTCGTCATCGGGGATATTGCTGAAATCTTTCCGGGCAAGGTTTTCCCGGGTGCTGAAAGTGGCAGTTTCTTCCGTATCCTTATTTCGGTTCCCATGCAGCCAGGTCTGCAATGCCCTGAAAGATGCATCCGGACCGGGTTTTGGCTTTTCCTGTTTTTTCTCCGGCACCTGCTTTTCTTTGGCGTCAACGGCCTTATCCAGTTCCTTCCAGAATTGCCTGAAGAGGTCATCAAACTGTTCCAGCTCTTTTTGCGATTTGCACAGGGTGGCTCTCATGGCAAGCTGGTATTCCTGTTTGCTGCCGATATTTATTTCCGCCAGTGCAAGTAATAACAGGTTCTCTTCCGGCGGTCCTATAGCATAGCCTTTAGTCCGCAGGAACCTGCAGAATAAAATGATATTTTTCGCCAGGGATGTTTGACGGCTGATCATGATTAAGGCAGCTTGGAAGTGATGCCGGTCTTTTCCATCAGCTCACTGAGAGATAGCTGCACCTGGCGGGTGTCTTTCCAGTCCTTAATAACCAGACCAAGGGTCTGTTCAATGATGGCCTTGTCAAGGTATTCAATGTGTAAAGCTGATAAAGCCGCCGCCCAGTCGAGTGTCTCTGCGATTCCGGGAGATTTCTCCAGTTTCATAGCCCTCAACTCCTGTACAAAACGGGTGATTTGTTCCGCCAGCCTGGATTCGATCCCCGGTAGTTTTGTTTTTACGATCATCCACTCTTTTTCAAAATCGGGATAACCGATATACAGGTACATACATCTCCTGCGCAATGCATCGCTCAATTCGCGTGTACGGTTTCCCGTTAGTATCACCTGCGGGATATGACTGGCTTTAATGGTGCCTGTTTCAGGAATGGTGATCTGCCAGTCGCTCAGCACTTCCAGCAGGAAGCTTTCAAACTCTTCGTCTGAACGGTCTATTTCATCAATGAGTAATACAGGCTTCTGGTGGTGTGTGATGGCCTGCAGCAGGGGGCGCTTCATGAGGAATGCATCGCTGAAAATGGTTTGTTCCTTTTCTTCAATGCTTTGCTCTGATTGTTCGGTCATCTTCAGGTGTAACAGCTGGCGCTGGTAATTCCATTCATACAGGGCATGCGTGGCATCCAGTCCTTCATAGCACTGTAGCCTGATCAGGTCGGTTTCAAGGGCCCTGGCCATCACTTTCGCGATCTCTGTCTTACCCACACCGGCGGGGCCTTCAATCAGCAGGGGTTTATTAAGCCTGAGCGACAGGTAAACCGACATGGCCACACTATCATCGGTAATATAACCCTGGTCCAGCAGCATTTTTTTGATATCCTGCAGGTCAATTTCTTCCTTCTTATGTACTGTCATGCACGCGTTATTTCAACAGTTGTCAGCTTACAGCATTCAATGCTTTGGCCAGATAAACCCTTGCAAGGTGCTGCCTGTATTCTGAGGAGGCGAAATGGTCACCCAGGACATTAACCCCAGCCAGGGCCAGATCAGCAGCGGACCCTATGGATGCATCTGAGACCGGCTGGCCCGAGAGGGCATTTTCTGCAGCAGTGGCCCGGAATGCATTTTCGCTTACTCCCGTAAAGGCGATCCTGGTTTTACCATCAGGAGAACGCATTGCTGCGCAACCCACAATGGCAAACCTGGAAGCTGGTTGTGAGAATTTCTGGTAATTCATTTTTGTTCCGGCTGCGGGAATAGGTACCCTGATGGCTGTAATGATTTCATTTTCCCCGAGAGCAGTAGAAAAGAAACCGGTAAAGAAATCAGTTGCGGCAATTTTCCGCAAGCCACCGCTTCCCTTTACCTCTATGCCTGCATCGGCAGCCAAAACCAGGGCCGGCCAGTCTGCTGCCGGGTCTGCATGGGCAAGGCTTCCGCCAATGGTGCCATAATTTCGCACCTGCACGTCGCCGATGAGTGCAGCAGCTTCTGCAAAAAAGGATAATTTGTTTCTGATCAGTTCACTGGTTGCGATATCACCATGTGTGGTGCCGGCACCGATCACGATCTCGCCGCCTTCTTCGCGGATCCCTTTCAATGCTTCGATCCTGGAAATGTCGATGAGTTTGGCTGGCTGGTTCAGCCTGAGTTTCATGGCAGGGAGGAGACTGTGACCGCCTGCCAGTATTTTGGAATCGCCCGATGATAAAGCTGCGATCGCTTCGTCAACCGAGCCTGCTTTCTGGTAGTCAAATGCTACGGGTATCATAATTTCTTGTTTGTTTGTTTAGGATTGCATGGCTCGCCATACTCTTTCTGATGTCATGGGCATCCTGATGTCTTTCACCTTGTGACCGGCACTCCAGAGCGCATCGATCACAGCATTCACCACAGCCGGAGTGGAACCGATAGCTCCTGCCTCTCCGGCACCTTTCACGCCTAAAGGGTTGTGCGGACAGGGTGTTACCTGGCTTGCGGTTTCAAACATCGGAAAATCATCTGCCCTGGGCATGCAGTAGTCCATATAGGATCCATTGGTTAACTGGCCGTTTTCGTCGTAATCGGCGCCTTCGAAAAGGGCTTGTCCGATGCCCTGCGCCAGACCGCCGTGGATCTGTCCTTCCACAATCATCGGGTTGATGATATTACCCACATCATCCACTGCCACGAACCGTTTCAGGTGGACCTTGCCGGTTTCTTTCTCCACTTCCACTACGGCAATATGACAGCCAAAAGGATAGGTGAAATTGGCCGGGTCATAGAAGCTGCTGAAATCGAGTCCGGGTTCCAGGTCCTTCGGATAATGATGCGGCACATAGGCAGTGAGGGCAACATCGCCGAAGCTCACCGATTTGTCGGTACCCTTAACCGTGAATTTCCCGTTTTCAAAATTGACATCGCCTTCACTGGCTTCCAGTTTATGGGCAGCGATTTTCTTGCCTTTTTCAATGATCTTTTCAATACTTTTCACAATGGCGCTGCCGCCAACGGCGAGGCTTCTTGATCCGTATGTGCCCATTCCAAAGGCAACTGCCTCACTGTCGCCATGAATGATCTCCACATCTTCCATCGGGATGCCGAATTTGTCGGCCACCACCTGTGCGAAAGTGGTTTCGTGCCCCTGGCCATGTGAATGTGCGCCGGTGTAAACGCTCACTTTCCCCGTTGGCTGAATCCTGACCTGTCCAACTTCGTATAGCCCTGCCCTTGCGCCCAGTGATCCTACGACGGCGGAAGGAGCGATGCCACAGGCTTCTATATACGTAGATATGCCGATGCCCAGCAGACGACCATTGGCAGCGGCCTCTTTCTGGGCCTTGCGCAGGTCGGCATAGCCGAGCATTTCAATTCCTTTTTTCAAAACGCCCTGGTAATTGCCGCTGTCATATTGCAATGCCACCTGGGTCTGGTAGCCGGGCTGGGTGATTCCGTCAAATGGCGGGATGAAATTCTTCATGCGCAGTTCCACCGGATCTGTGTTGAGTTCCAGTGCGGCGAGGTCCACCAGCCTTTCGAGCAGGTAGGTGGCTTCCGGGCGGCCGGCACCGCGGTAGGCATCCACGACACAGGTATTGGTGAATACAGCAGTTACATCCACATTGATTTTGGGTGTGGTGTACAAGCCCTGCAACAAGGTGCCATGTAAATAGGTCGGTACACAACTGGCGAAAGTGGATAGATAGGCTCCGAGATTGGCATAGGTTTTCACCCGTAGGGCCGTGATTTTACCATCCTTGTCAAAGCCCATATCAGCCTTGGTTATATGGTCACGTCCATGTGCATCCAACAGGAAACTTTCACTCCGGGTGGAAGTCCATTTAACCGGGCGGCCGATCTTACGGGTGGCCCAGGTCAGCAGTGCTTCTTCGGTATAGTGGAAGATCTTGCTGCCAAATCCGCCCCCAACATCGGGACCAACCACGCGCACTTTATGTTCAGGAATGCCTAATACAAATGCACACATCAGCAACCTGATGAGGTGTGGGTTTTGTGTGGAAGTGTATAAAGTATATTTATCTGTGCTTGCTTCGTAGCTGCTGTTATAGGCCCGGGGTTCGATGGCATTGGGTACCATGCGCTGGTTCACGAACTCAAGGGTGGTCACATGGGCCGAGGCAGCAATCGCGGCATCCACTTCTTCAATGGGATTTCCCAGAGTCCAGTCGAAACAGATATTGTTGGGCGCATCATCATGCACCAGCGAAGCGCCTGCCTGTGTGGCTTTAAATGCGTCTGTTACCGCGGGCAATTCCTCGTAGTCTACCATGACGACTTCGGCTGCGTCTTTTGCTTCTGCGGCTGATTCCGCTATCACGATGGCTACGGCATCTCCCACATGCAGGGCTTTGTCGGTCACCAGCAGCGGGTGCTTGGGTTCCTTCATAGGGTCGCCATTCTTAAAATGAAGCAACCAGCCGCAGGGAACACCGTTCACTTCAGCCACATCTTTTCCGGTAAAGATGGCGACCACTCCGGGCATGGCTGCTGCGGCGCTGGTGTCTACGGAAAGTATGCGGGCATGCGCATAAGGGCTGCGAACAAAAGACGCATAGGTCTGGTGGGGGAGAACGATATCATCCGTATAGTTTCCCTTGCCGGTGATGAATCTTTTGTCTTCTACCCGTTTTACTGATTTTCCAATCCATCCGTTAGTAGTGCTCATGCTGCAACCTCCTTTTTGTTTTGCTGAACAGCCTGCATTTTTTCAGCAGCATACTGAACTGATTTTACAATATTGTGGTAGCCGGTGCAGCGGCAGAAATTGCCTTCAAGAGCATGGCGAATGTCCGATTCACCGGGGTTGGGATTATGTTGCAACAGATCCGCTGCGGTCATGATCATTCCCGGTGTGCAGAAGCCGCACTGCAGTCCATGACATTCCCTGAAACCTTCCTGCAGGGGATGCAGTTCAATGCCGTTGGACAACCCCTCAATGGTGGTGATCTCGCAGCCATCGGCCTGCACAGCCAGCATGGTGCAACTTTTGGCGGCCTTGCCATTGACATGGATCGTACAGGCGCCACAACTGCTGGTGTCACAGCCTATGTGCGTGCCCGTTAGTCGAAGTGTGTCGCGCAGGTATTGCACCAGCAGGGTTCTTGGTTCAACGTCGTGGTGATAGTCCACGCCGTTTACACGTACATGAATTCTTACGGACATAGTATAGATGGTTTATTGTTTATCCAGCTCTTTTTCGAGATTGGCAAAAAACTGTTTGGTGAGGGTGGCGGAAACGCCCCCCATTACCCGCTGGCCCATGCTGGCCAGCAACCCGGTCATTTTTGCCTGTCCATCAAATTGTATTTCGGTCTGGTTTTCACCAAGGGGCAGGAGGTCGATTTTAATGGCGGCATTGGCATTGCCGATCTTGCTGTGTTGCTGCACTTTCAGGGCAAATCCTTTTTCTTCGGAAATGTCTTCCATTTGCAGGTTTCCGGTGAAGGAACTGTTCACCGGTCCCAGTTTGATATCCAGGATTGATTTGTAGGTATTGTCGCCGGTTTTTTCCAGCCTGGAAATGCCCGGGACGATTTTGGCAAGTACATCGGTATCCATCAGCATCTTCCAGATTACAGATGGCGCCGCATTGACGGTGTGTTTTCCGTTTAATTGCATAACAGATATATGGCATTAGGAATTCGGCCCGGCGGCCGATAACACAATCGTAGCACTAAATCCTTCTTTAAGTTAGGAAAAAATCCTGGTTATGGATTTTTTTGTAGAGGGGCTTGTTTTGCGCAGGTGTTTTGCGCAGGTGTTTTGCGCAGATCAGATTGAATTTGCATTGATTGCAGCCAGCGCGCTGCCTGTCTGGCATTTGATCAAACCTTCCTCTGTGATTTTTACCAGGGTAAACCTTTCATGTTGCTGCAACACTACCAGGCCTTCCTCGTGTAAGCGGTTGATATGAACCAGGATGGTGTCCCATGGTAAAAACTGGCGAACGATGATCTGCGCCGGCTTACAGGGGTAGCTGGTTGGGTGGGGATCATCTTTGACGATGTTGTAAATGGTTTGAAGAGTAGAATAAGGGTTGTCCATAACAATATCAAAATAAGCGCATATTCCGGATTATGAAAACAAAGTTTTCAACATTTTTCACTCAGTTGTCTACCCTCGCTCATCTTCTGCATTCCCGCCATTACCATCCCGCTTTTTGAACAGGTCAAAATCATTTTTGCCAAACCGGTAACTGAAAGTGAGGCGCACTGTTCTTACGTTCCAGCGGCGATAAGAATCCTGGTAGAAATTCTCCGTATCGGTTATGCTGCCGAATCGGCGGGTATTGATCAAATCATTTACGTTGAAAGTAAGGGTGCCGGCATTATCCTTCAGGAAGTCTTTCCGGATGGCAAAATCAACATAATACTGTTCTTTCTGCTTTCCCTGGGGCATCACGCGCGGTGATTCGTATTCACCCGATACCTGGAAGGAAAAATTATTCAGGAAACGGCTGTCGGGATCGATCACCTTATAATTGGCCATGAGTTTGGCATTCCAGTTAAATCCCGTATTGCCCAGGTTGAGCCCATTCACCCTGGCTTTTACATCCCGGTATTGCGCATTAAAATTGGGAGTGAAATCAAAACTGTTTCCAATCCTTTGCTGCCAGGTCAGTTCCACACCCATGCGATTGGTGCGGTCGGCGTTGATGAAAGTGGTCAGGATGGCATTAGGATCGATGGCTGCATTATCTAACTGTTGCAGGTCAGTAGTGCTGATGGTGTCACTATAGGAAGTGATGTCCTCCGTATTGTTCCTGAAATAACCTGAAATAAGCAGGTTGCCCGTGTTAAAAGTGCGGTTATAATTTAACTCAAATGAATTGGTGAATTCAGGCTGCAATTCGGGGTTCCCTTTCCTGATATTCATCGGGTCGGAGATATCAACATATGGATTGATCTGCCAGAAATTGGGGCGCCTGATCCTCCGGGAAAAATTTACCTGCAGATCATTGCCTTCCGTAAGTTCGTAGGTGAGGTAAAGACTGGGGAAAACGGCATTCCAAAGGTTTGTTCCTTTGGACGGATAATCATAACCAAAGGATTTGGCACTGTCGAGCAATTCTCCCCTGAATGAAGATTGTTCAATTCTTAATCCACCCTGGTATCCCAGTTTGCCTTTTTTATTGGAATAATTGGCATATACCGCATTGATCATTTCCCTGAAACGGTAATTGTTACTCAGGGGAAGTTTTTGCTGGTTGCTGCCATCTACAGAAAATACATCCAGTTTGTCTTTGGATAGATTGTGATAGGAGCGGGCACCCAGTTCAAGTTTGCTGTTTTCCGACAAAGGGTTCACATAATCAGTCTGGATGGTTATTTGATTGCCTGTGCCTGTTGAGTAGTTGTTAACCTGATTAGGTGTGCCGCTCAATTCGCCATGTGCATCATAAAATTGGTTGATGATAATGGCATCGCCACCATTCCTGCCCCGACTGTAGGTAAAGTCTGCAGTCCACTCTTTTTCAGGCTTACTGTAAGTCCTCTTATAATTCACCTGGGTATTGCTGCGGTTAAAACCAAACTTATCTGCAGTATTCCTTTGTCCGGTTTGGGTCAATTGGTTGTTCAGGTCAAAATATCGCTGGTCCTGGATTTCGTTGTTGTTGAAATTCCCATCCACCAGTCCCTGGCTGATCGAAATACTGTTGAAGTCATTGAACATATAGTCCATGCCGAATCGACCTGAATAAAAACGGCGCGTTCTTTCCCTTTCTGACTGCTGGGTGAAATAGTCCGTAATAATGCCGTTGTCCTTGTTCTGTCTTTTGGCTTCTCCCTTTGCAATGCCTCCCGACTGGTTGTAATTTCCGCTGGCAAAAATATTCAGTTTCCCTTTCCTGTAGTTAAGGCTCAAACTGCTGTTAAACAATTCCGGCGTACCAGCCCCAACAGATACCACACCGTTGAGTCCTGCTTTCCGGTTTTTTTTGAGGATGATATTGATGATGCCACCCGTGCTGCCTGCATCATACCGTGCAGATGGATTGGTGATCACTTCCACCCGGTCGATATCATCGGCAGGGATCTGTTCCAGGGTCAGTATAGTTGGCCTGCCGTTTACAAAGATTTGTGGTGAACTGTTGCGCAAAGACACATTGCCGTTTATGTCAACCGAGAGGGAAGGAATAGCTTTCATCAGGTCTACCGCATTACCGCCCTTGCTGGTGATGGCGGCGTCAGCATTGAAAATCCGTCGGTCCACTCCGATAGACATAAGTGGTTTTTTAGCTGTCACAACGACATTTGCCAGGCTGGTGGCTTCATTTGACAATATAAAATCACCTGCATTTATTTCATTTCTGCCAGCGGTAAAATTGATTTTACGATCAAGGGGTTCAAAGCCGATGGCAGAAACCGTGAGCATTGAATAGCTGCCTTCGGGCACTACTATCAGAAAATATCCCTGCTGGTCTGTGATGGAAAGATTGGAAATGGTATCGGTTGTATTGCTGCCTGTACTGATTACAGTCAGAGAACTGATTGTCGCAGATGCTACAGGAGCGCTGGTCCTGGCATCTTTGACTATGCCTGATATTTTTATTTTCAACTGTTCAGGCTTTTGCGCATTGGCGGAAATTCCCAATACCAGGCAGGCTGCCATTAATAAGCAACCTGATGATACAATTTTTTTTATCTCATGTGTCTTAAAATACATACCTGCAAAGGAAAAGATTAAAACCTGAAGGTTTCCTTAAATTTAACGGGCAATGATATTTACCATGCGCTTTTTACCTATATTCTGCTTCATAGCATATCTGCCTCTTAATACTTTGAGTCAACAACCCGGAAAAGGAATTGTTGACTCCGTTGAAGTTATTCAGCTTAAAACAGAATACCTGGTTGATCCGAAAGGGATTGACAGTGAAAATCCACGCTTTTCCTGGCAGATAAAGGACAGGCGGCCCGGAGCGGGACAGGAATCTTTTCAATTGGTTGTATCAACCGATTCTTCCCTATTGCAGGAACAAGCCTTGGTTTACAACAGTGGAAAAATACAGGGTTCCGAACAGTTGTATACCTACAAAGGGAAAACTTTGCAGCCCTTCACCCGTTATTTCTGGGCGGTTAGGATATGGGAAAGGAATGGTCTGGCGGATAGATGGTCACCCATGGCCAGTTTTGAAACAGGTTTTCTGAAAAACAGCCACTGGCGCGGTGCCTGGATCAGCGACGGGAACGGCATTGATCATAAGCCGGCTCCTTATTTCAGAAAAGAGTTCCACTTGCGAAAAGCGATCAGGTCGGCCCGTGCTTATATTGCCACAGCCGGACTCTTTGAATTATTCATCAATGGCAGCAGGGCAGGTGACCACAGACTTGATCCTATGTACACCAGGTTTGACCGCAGGACATTGTATGTTACGCATGACATCACCAGGGAATTACAAACTGGAATGAATGCCCTGGGTGTGGTATTGGGCAATGGCTGGTATAATCACCAATCCACCGCAGTGTGGAATTTTCACCAGGCGCCATGGCGGGCCAGGCCTGCCTTCTGTATGGATATCAGGATCGAATACCTTGATGGAACTGTGGAGACTTTTGGTACAGGAAAGGACTGGAAAACAAGCGCCGAAGGCCCGCTGGTTTTTAATAGTATCTATACTGCGGAACATTATGATGCCCGCAAAGTAATGGCTGGCTGGAACCGGCCCGGGTTCAGTGATTCAGCCTGGAAGGCGGTTACGCTGAGATCAGCCCCTTCCGGTAATATTGTCGCCCAGTCCATGCATCCCGTCAGAAACACTGTCGAGATACCGGCGAGGTATATGCGAAAATTTAATGATACGGTGTATGTGTTTGATATTGGCAGAAACATAGCAGGGGTAAGCCGTCTGAGGGTTAAGGGTGAACCGGGAACGGTAATAAGGCTGAAACACGGCGAAAGGGTTTACCAGAATGGCCGGGTTGATTTATCCAATATTGATGTGCACTATCGGCCAACGGGCGAAAGCGATCCTTTTCAAACTGATATATTTATTCTCTCAGGCAATGGGGAGGAGGAGTTCACGCCTTCCTTTAATTACAAAGGATTCCAGTATGTAGAAGTGGCTGCCAGCCATCCGATTCAACTGGATACCAGCAGCCTGAAAGCATATTTCGTGCACAGCGATGTGCCGGTTGCAGGAAAGATCAGTGCATCCAATCCACTCATTGAAAAGATATGGCAGGCCACGAATAATTCCTACCTGTCTAACCTGTATGGTTACCCGACGGATTGTCCGCAGCGCGAAAAGAACGGCTGGACAGGCGATGCGCATATTGCCATCGAAACGGGACTGTATAATTTTGACGCCATCACGGTTTATGAGAAATGGCTGGCCGACCACCGTGATGAACAGCAGCCCAATGGTGTTTTGCCATCCATTATTCCGACCGGCGGATGGGGATATGAATGGGGCAATGGTCCGGACTGGACCAGCAGCATTGCGATCATCCCCTGGCAGGTTTACCTGTTTTATGGCGATACTACCCTCTTGTCGCGCAGTTATGAAAATATCAGGCGTTATGTGGATTACCTCAGTTCTGTAAGCCCGGATGGAATCTGCACCTGGGGACAGGGCGACTGGGTGCCTGTTAAATCAAAAACACCGGTGGAGTTTACTTCTACTGCTTATTTCTATGCAGACGCGCTAATCCTTTCGAAAGCCGCTAAACTACTGGGCCGGCAGGAAGATCATCTTTTGTACAAGACGCTGGCAAGGAAAATATATGCCGCTTTTAATGCGAAATATTACAATCCGGGGACTGGGATCTATGGAACAGGTCTTCAAACGGAGCTGAGTGTTGCATTGCACTGGGGATTGGTGCCTGAAGAAAGGAAGCAAAAGGTGGCAGCCAACCTGGCCAAAAGGGTGGAGGCAGATGGTGGTCAAATAGATGTTGGACTGCTTGGTACCAAAACTATCCTGAATGCCCTGAGTGATAACGGCTATGCAGAGCTGGCTTACAAACTGGCCACACGCGACAGTTTTCCTTCCTGGGGATGGTGGATTAAGAATGGTGCAACCACTCTGTATGAGAACTGGCCCATTGACGCCAAGTCAGACATTTCCATGAACCATATCATGTTTGGTGAAATCGGGGCCTGGTTATATAAAGGCCTGGGTGGTATCAAACCAGATGAAAACTCACCAGGCTTTCGGCATATTATGCTGGCACCGAATTTTCCTGCCACTCTGGACCGGTTCGAGGCCATTCATCAATCGCCATACGGGGAAATTATTTCGGGCTGGACAAGAAAGGGGAAGAAACTGCTGTATAAGGTTGTCATCCCGCCCAATGCCAGTGCTACACTAAGATTGCCCTCCGGTAGTGGAGTGCAGAGAGAAAAGGAGATTCACCTCGCTGCCGGTACACACCAGTTTGAGTGGAAATAATGGCATTACATGGGCTACCGGATCTTTTGTTTTTTCACTCCTTCATGGGTAATGACAACCGGTTTGATCAGGCCGTTTTCATCAAACAACAGCTCATCAATACAGGTGACACGGGAATTGCCGTCTTTTTCGGTTAGGGGTCTCCGGTGGTAAACGATGTAATACCGGTCCTTGCCGGGAATTGATATTACTGAATGGTGTCCCGCACCGGTGGCGATGGCAGGGTTTTGCTGCAGGATCTTTCCGATCCTTTTAAAAGGTCCAAGGGGTGAATCGGCGATGGCATAAGCAACACTGTAGTCGGGGCCGGTCCATCCACCTTCCGACCACATAAAATAATACCTGCCATTCTTTTTGAACATAAACGGGCCTTCCACATAATTCTCTGGTGTGATTTCACGGAAAATGCTGCCATCAGGGAAGGGGTCAAATCCGGTGAAGTCGTCTTTGAGCCTGGCTGCATTGCAATGTCTCCAGCCGCCGTAATACAGGTAGTGGCTGCCATCATCATCCCGGAAGACAAACTGGTCTATAGGTTGTGCGCCGTTATGAAACCTGTCTATCAGGGGCTTTCCGAGGTAATCGCGGTATGGTCCGCCGGGATTGTCAGAAATTGCCACTCCGATCCCTCCTTTTTCCTGGTCGCTCTGGATATCGTTGGCGCCGAAGAAAAGGAAATACTTCTGGTCTTTTTCAATGATTGCAGGTGCCCAGAGGGCTCTGCTGGCCCATTTGATGGCAGAGGTGTCCAGTATGCGCGAATGTTTCTTCCAGCTTACCAGATCTTCTGATGAAAAGGCATCAAAGAAAACCTGTTGGTTATATGGGGCAGAAAAAGTTGGGAATATCCAGTATTCCCTGTCGAAAATCACTGCTTCAGGATCTGCGTACCAGCCAGGAAATAGAGGGTTGCCTGAATGTTTTTTCGGCACCGTTTTTTGCCCTGTAACCTGCAGGGCAGTTATGAATACAAAAAAAAGAAGGATGATTTTATTCATCCTTCAATCTACTGAATATTGATTAATTAATTCTTTGCCACTCCGGAACAAGTTTCCTGTCCTGTTTGTACTTCCAGGCCAGTAAAACGCAAAATAGAAATCCTGAAAATGCCAGCAGCGCTCCAACGTATTGCGGTGATGTATAACCGAATCCGGCTGCAATGGGTAATCCGCCTAGATAAGCCCCCAGTGCATTGCCCATATTGGCGCTGGCCTGCAGTGAGGCGGATGCCATCATTTCAGAGCCCTTTGCTGCATTAATGATCAGCATCTGCATGGGTGCGATCACGGCAAAAGCAAGGGCGCCGGTTATGAATGTCATGATGATGGCTGCCACCTGGAATTTTGTTACGGCGGCTACGATCATCAGTGCCAGGATCATGGAAAGTAATAACATGGCGGTAGTCCTGAGGGGCGAGAACTTGTCAGCGAGGCGGCCCCCCATAAAGTTACCTACAGCCATTCCCAGGCCTGCGATGATCATGATAATGGTTATGGAGTTGCTGCTGAATCCTGCCACTTCGGTCATGAGGGGAGCGATATAACTGATCCAGGCGAAAAGTCCACCCGTACCAATAGCCGAAATTCCTATGATGATCCAGAAATCTGTTTTTTTAAATACCTGCAGGTTGTTCCGGAAACTGCTGCTGCCGGATGTTTCCAAAGAAGGCATCCATCGTTTGATGCTGGCCGCGGCGAGTAGCCCGATAACGGCGATGATCACGAAGGAAAGTCTCCAGCTCAGGTTGTGGCCGATATAGGTACCAAGCGGAACCCCCATGATATTTGCGATGGTTAATCCCGCGAACATGACGGAAACGGCTCTCGCTTCCCTTCCGGGTTCTGCCAGGCGGCTGGCCACCACCGCGCCCATACCGAAGAAGGCGCCATGCGGAAGTCCCGACATCAGCCGGGTAATCATCAGCAATTCATAACTGGGTGCCATGGCAAAAAGTGCATTGAATACACCGAACATCAGCATGAGTCCCATCAGTACTTTTTTTGGGGGATAGTTTCCAGCGAGGCTCACCATCAGCGGTGCGCCGATCACTACCCCGAGTGCATAGATGGCAATAAGATGCCCTGCCGTGGGAATGGTGACAGCCAGTGAACTGGCCACATCAGGAAGTACGCCCATCATCATGAATTCAGTCATGCCGATGGCAAAACCTCCCAGTGTCAGTGTCAGGAGACTTGGTTTCATGGAAGAGAACAATCCTTTTTTTATGGGCTTTTCGACGCCCGGCTGGTCATTGGTCATTTTGCTTGCGTTTGTTTCGGTTGTTGGTGTTGGTTGATCGTTTTTATTGGCAAGTGCTACATAAGCTTTTCTTTTTGAGATGTGAGGATATACTACTGTGTTCATGTGTGTGTGTTAAGTTTATAATATCCGGACGTGTTTGCCGGCATCCATGACCTCTTTGACCAGGGCAGGCTGGCCGCTGCCTTTGCCTGCAACCAGTACCAGCTCGATGCTGTCGTCGTGGATGATATCACTGAGACTGTCAACGATCTCTGCGCCGGGATACCTGGATGCTGCAAGTCCCGCTGACAATTCTTCAAAGGGTAAGACTTTCTTCAGCCTGTAACCATTCTGGATGCTTCCGGTGCTGAGCTGTTGCGGAAGCTGGCTGGTTTCAGATGAAATGAGTCCGATATATTTGGGCGTATTCATAGTTGAAATTTTTTAGTGTTTGAACGGCAAAAATAGTTGTTTTTGTTTAAACGATTAAACAGTGCCAAATACTGTGCCACAGCATAAATCTCCGGTAGGCAGCCAAAAATCTTTATCGGTTAGGTTATAGAATGTACTTAATTGATAATCAATTATTAAAGTGGTTAATTTGGTTTAATCGATTAAATGTTAATTTTATGTCATCACAACGATTGAAAGGCCAGATGAAAAAAAAAGCATCCTTAAAAGATATTGCCCAGAAAGTTGGCGTTTCAACGGCCCTGGTGTCCTATGTCCTCAATAACAAGAAAGAAGGCCGCATCAGTAAAGCGGTGGCTGAACGTATAAGGGAAGTGGCCCATGAAATGGATTACCGGACAAACCAGATCGCCCGCAGCCTGAAAACAAGGAAGACCCAGACCATCGGCCTGATCGTCGCGGATATTTCCAACCCGTTTTTTTCAAAACTGGCCCGCTTCATTGAGGACGAAGCCGATAAAAAGGGATATACAGTTATCATCGGCAGCTCAGATGAATACCAGGATAAATTCAGGAAACTGATGGATACTTTCCTGGATCGCCAGGTGGATGGACTGATCATAGCTGCCGGCGCCAAAATGGAAAAACACCTTCACTACCTGATTGATAATAATATCCCCTTTGTGCTGGTGGACCGTTACTTCCCGAAACTGCATACCAATTATGTGGCGCTGGATAATTTCGGTGCCGCTTATAAAGCCGTCAACTACCTGCTGGAAAAAGGCCGGAAACATATTGGCATGGTTGCCTATGACACGGAGTTGCATCACCTCAATGAACGAAAAAGGGGTTACCTGGCCGCCTTAAAAGACAAACAGTTTCCCATCCTGAAGGGCCGGTTAAAGGAAGTGGCACTGGTTAATTCCGAACTGGCAATAGAGCGAGCTGTAACCGCACTGCTGGCAGGCAAACAACCGGTGGATGCCCTGCTTCTCTCATCCAGCTATATTGCCAACAGCGCAGTAAAACTGATCAATTCGCTTTCCATAAAAGTGCCCGATGAACTGGCCATCATTTCATTTGATGAATCGGAGGCGCTGGACCTGTTTTATGCACCCATCACTTACATGAAACAGCCCCTGTGTGAAATGGCGCAACTGGCTACCAATATACTGCTGGATAGTATCGAGAAGAACAACAAGGTCACACAGGTAAATATGGAAGCAGAACTGATCATCCGCCAATCCGCCTGATCGTTTACAGGAGTTCAGCCTGTATCTCATTAGCCTGCGCCATGGCTTGCCGGTTAAAATCCGGTGAACCGGGGCAATAATTTGCCTGCTGCATCAATTTCATTTTACTTACTTTAAGGATTGATTTTTCAACTGTTCAAATTCAATTCAATGTTTGTAAAGCAGCAGATACTTCTTCCCTTATTATTATTGTTTTCTTCCTGCCTCCTGGCCCAGTCCGTCAACAACCATTTCAGGTTCAGGGTGTCTGTCAGCGAGCCCGAACGGAAGCTGTACGAGGTGGAACTGACCTGTAACAATCTCACACCTGGCTATAATGATTTCAGCATGCCGGTATGGATGCCGGGTTATTACCAGGTGCTGCCATACGCCGACCAGGTGGAAGGCTTCAGGGTCTCGGCAGGAACCGATACGGTCAGGTGGGAAAAGGCTGATCACAATACCTGGAGAGTGTATAACGGTAATGAACAAATGCTGAAAATCATTTACCGGGTGAAGGCTGGCAGGAATTTCGTGGCCACCAATTTCATTGACGGTGATCATGCTTTTATTGCCCCGACCGGATCGTTTCTGCACCTGGCAGGCAGGCTCAACCAGCCGGTTGAAGTTGCGGTGGCACCTTACCCCGGCTGGAAAACGGTTGCCACCGGCCTGGATAAACTGCCTGGTGACGGGCATCGCTTTACCGCCCCTGATTTTGATGTATTGTACGACAGCCCGATCCTGATGGGTAACCTGGTTGAATTCCCCTCCTTCAGTGTAAAGGGGGTACCACATTATTTCCTTGCCCACCAGCCCGGTGAACTTGATCAGGCGGCCCTGATGGCCGACCTCAGAAAAATTGTATCAGTTTCGGTGGATATGATGAAAGATATCCCCTTCAAATCCTATAGTTTCCTGGGTATTGGTCCGGGTATGGGGGGCATCGAACACCTGAACTCTGCAGCAGTCAGTTTCAGTGGCAGGGGGCTTGACAACAGGGCCGGCCGCCTGCGCATGCTGAGTTTCCTCGCACATGAATATTTTCACCACTACAATGCCAAAAGGATCCGCCCTGTTGAACTGGGCCCCTTTGATTATGATCATGGCAGCCGTACCAATATGCTGTGGGTGGCGGAAGGAGTTACCGCTTATTACGACGAACTCCTTGTCCGCAGGGCCGGGCTTATGACGGAAGAAGAATTAATTGAAAGTTTCCGGGCCAATATCGCGGCTTTTGAAGCAAAGCCCGGCAGGCTCTTTCAATCGGTTACGCAGGCCAGTTATGATACCTGGTCCGACGGACCTTTCGGAAGAACCGGTGATGCATTCAATAAAACCGTTTCCTACTATGAGAAAGGTCCCATCCTGGCCATTATGCTTGACTTTGCCATCAGGCACCATTCATCCAACCGGTACTCGCTGGACGATGTAATGCGTAGGCTCTACAATGATATCTATAAAAGGCAGGGCAGGGGCTATACCGAAACGGAATTCAGGGCGACCTGCGAAAAATTTGCCGGCACTTCACTGGAAGAGTTTTTCGGCTATGTATATACGGTGAAGCAGCCTGATTATAAAAAATACTTCTCCTATGCCGGACTGGATATCGACACAGCCGCTGAAAAAATTGCCGGTGCCTGGGTCGGACTGGAAACAAATTTCAGGAATGATACCCTTTTTGTTAGCAGCGTTGATTTCAATTCACCCGCCTGGGCAGCAGGCCTGGCGCCGGGAACAGCTATCCTGTCTATAAATGGATTACCGGCGGGCAAAGATGCACTGCAGGAAATGAGTGGCCAATACCTTCCCGGCGATATAATTAAGTTCGGTGTCCTTAAAAGCAGCAAACCGCTTTCTGTTCCGATGATCGCATCCACCCGGTTTCGCCGGAATTACCAGATCAGGAAATTCAGCACCCCAACACCCCTGCAAAGAAAAATATTCATGACCTGGTCGGGTCTGACAGGAATCAATTAAATTTAAAGGAGTCTTTGCTCTCCTTGCTTATGAAGAAAAAACAATTGCTTGTACTGACTACACTGCTGGGCATGGCATTGATTCATCATGCCTGTATGAACCGGGATGAGAAGGGGCAAAATAAACTTCCTCCAACCGTCAGTTATAATTTTCATATCCGGCCGGTACTGTCTGACAAATGTTTTAAATGCCATGGCCCGGACCTGAATAAAATGGAAGCCGGGCTTCGCCTGGACCTGCCTGAATTTGCCTATGCCCCCCTGAAGGAAACCAGGGGCGCTTTCGCGCTGGTGCCCGGAAAACCGGATGAATCCGAATTGTTCCGGCGCATCATTTCTGTCGATCCTGACTACCAGATGCCAACTCCGGATTCGCACCTGGGGACTTTGAACGAATATGAAATAGCCCTGTTCCGCAAATGGATCGAGCAGGGTGCCAAATATGAGCCGCACTGGGCTTTCCTGGCACCAAAGAAAACTTCTCTCCCGGAAATTGATCGTCCCGGGGAAGCCAGGAATGAAATCGATTATTTTATTCTGGCCAAACTCGAAGAAAAAGGCCTCGAACCCAGCCCGGAAGCCGACAGGGAGAGATTACTCAAAAGGGTTGCTTTTGACCTCACCGGACTGCCGCCTTCAGAACAATTGATGGACCAGTTCCTGGCCGACAAATCTTCCAATGCATATGAAAAGGCAGTGGAAACCCTGATGGCATCCCCACAGTATGGGGAGAAAATGGCAGTTCACTGGCTCGATGTGGCAAGGTATTCCGATAGTTACGGCTACCAGGATGATAATATCCGCACGCAGTGGCCCTGGCGCGATTGGGTGATCAAGGCCTTTAATGAAAATATGTCCTATGACCAGTTCCTCACCTGGCAGATGGCGGGTGATCTGCTTCCTGGTGCCACCAAAGAGCAGGTACTGGCAACTGCCTTTTTCCGCAACCATAAATACACGGAAGAGGGCGGGGTGATTCCTGAAGAGTACCGGATTGAATACGTGCTAGATAAAACAAAGACCTATACAAAATCCATACTCGGACTTACTGCTGAATGTGCACAATGCCACGATCATAAATATGACCCCATTTCGCAGAAGGATTATTTCAGTTTGTTTGCCTTCTTTAACAATACCTATGAATTGGGGTACGAAGGAGATGTGTCCGTTTCCAAACCGGCCAAAGCGCCTGTACTGAAATTATCGGACGTGGAATTACGGAATACACTATCCTTTATTAACCGGAAGGATACCGGGGAACTGACAATTTCGGTTATGGGTGAACGTGATACGATCCGTCCAACTTTTGTGCTGAACAGGGGCGTATATGACCAGCCGGCTGAGCAGGTTCGTCCGCTTGCCCTTACAGCCGTTATGCAATACGATACGGTGAAACTTCCCCGGAACCGGCTGGGACTGGCAAAATGGACCGTTGATAAAAATAACCCGCTTACTGCAAGGGTGTTTGTAAACCAGGTCTGGCAAGAATTTTTTGGCAAGGGGCTGGTAAAAACCAGTGGCGATTTTGGTATGCAGGGTGAATTGCCATCGCATCCTGAATTGCTCGACTGGCTGGCGGTTGACTTTATGGAGAACGGCTGGGATATCAAACGACTGGTTAAACAACTGGTCAGCTCCGCCACTTACAGGCAATCGGCCCGGGTGATAAAAAAAGCCCTGGAGAAGGACCCGGAAAATATTTACTATTCAAGAGCTCCCCGGAATCGTCTTAAAGCGGAATTCATCAGGGATATGGTACTGTCGACCAGCGGACTGCTGGTGCCCGTTATTGGCGGGCCAAGCGTGAAACCATATCAACCGGATGGCTTGTGGGAAAGTGCCACATCAGGTCGCGGGGTGCTGGCAACCTACGAACAGGATAAAGGCGCGGACCTTTACCGCAGGGGAATGTACACATTTATAAAACTCACTGTGCCACCCCCTTCCATGATATTATTTGATGCCAGCAACCGCGATCAGTGTGAGGTAAAAAGACTGCAGACAAATACCCCCTTGCAGGCCCTTGCCATGATGAACGATCCTACGGTACTGGAGGCATCCAGGGTTTTTGCCCAGAAATTGCTGGAGGCTGACAAAGATGCATATGCGAATATGGAAAATGCTTTCAGGCGGATACTCTGCCGGAAACCGACTTCAAAAGAACTGAACATGCTGAAGGAGTATTTTTCGCAGCAATTGGAACTGTTTGAAAAGAAACAACTCAATGCGGAAGCCACTTTGAAAGTGGGTGAATACCCCCTGAACACCAGTCTCGACAGGTCTTTGCTGGCAGCAATGATGAAGACCATCAACCTCCTGTACAACCTGGAAGAGGCCATTGTAAAATCATAAAGATGGAAAAAGAAGTATTGCAGCATCACCTGAATATGAACCGCCGGCGCTTTCTGTCGAAACTGAGTCTGGGCGTTGGCAGTGTGGCATTGGGGTCACTCCTGATCCCGGATCTTTTCAGCGGCAGGGTGAAGGAGGAGGAGATTATTCAGCACCTTCCGCATTTTGCCCCCAGGGCAAAACGGATCATATATCTGTTCCAGAATGGAGCTCCTTCGCAATTGGAACTGTTCGATTACAAACCGCTTCTGCGCGAGCAGTTCGGAAAGGAGTTGCCGGCATCAATCCGGATGGGACAAAGGCTGACCGGTATGACTGCAGACCAGACAAAATTTCCACTGGCAGGCTCCCTGTTTGATTTTTCCCAATATGGTCAGGCCAGGGCCTGGATCAGTGAACTGCTTCCCCACACTGCCGGTGTGGTGGATGACCTCTGCATCATTAAAAGCATGTTCACCGAAGCTATTAATCACGATCCTGCGCTGACTTTTTTCCAGACAGGCGCGCAGGTGGGAAACCGTCCCAGTATGGGCGCCTGGCTGAGCTATGGCCTGGGCAGCGAGAATATGAACCTTCCTGCTTACTGTGTGCTGTTGTCCAAAGGAAAGGGAAACGGGCAGGGGGTTTATTCCAAACTCTGGACCAATGGATTTCTCGATTCAGTACACCAGGGTGTCCAGTTCAGTAGTGGTGAAAATCCGGTTTTATACCTCAACGATCACGAGGCCATAAATAAGACCGACCGCAGGAAAATGCTGGACCAACTGTCAGCATTAAACGAAGAAAATTTCAGGCAGTTCGGTGATCCCGAGATCAATGCCAAAGTGCAGCAATATGAAATGGCTTATCGCATGCAAACCGCCGTGCCGGAAGTAACCGACCTCAGCAGGGAACCTGAATCGATTGTGAAACTCTATGGACCCGATTGTATGGTTCCCGGAACCTATGCCGCTAATTGCCTGCTGGCTAGAAAACTATCTGAGAATGGGGTGCGCTTCGTTCAACTATATCACCAGGGATGGGATGGTCACGGTAACCTGCCTGGTGAAATCCGCGGGCAATGCCTCGATACAGACCAGGCTTCCGCGGCATTGATCACAGACCTGAAGCAAAGGGGATTGCTGGATGAAACACTGGTGATCTGGGGCGGCGAATTCGGACGCACGAACTATTGCCAGGGCCCCTTGAAAAAAGATAATTACGGCAGGGATCACCATCCCCGCTGTTTCACCATCTGGATGGCCGGAGGCGGAGTAAAACCCGGTGTGTATGGTGAAACGGATGAATATGGTTATAATATCACCAGCAATCCGGTTCATGTAAACGATTTTCATGCAACGGTGCTTCACCTGATGGGCCTGAATCACGAACAACTAACCTTCAAGCATCTGGGGCGCCGGTACAGGCTTACTGATGTCGCCGGCCAGGTGGTAAAAGACATAATAAGTTAATGCGTAACTGGAAAACGATTCTTTTTAACCTTGTCTTTGCCTGCAACATACTTCTCCTGTTTTTTGCACTGGCCGAATATTACCTCGTGATCCCGTCATGGCTGCAGGTGGCAGGGAGGATGCATCCATTGGTTTTACATTTCCCCATTGCGATGGTGGTATTGGTGGTCGTGATGGAACTTTTGTCGGTCAGGGAGCAATCACCACTGGCCAACGAGCTGATATTACTGACTTCGTTTACAACCGGCATCAGCGCTCTGATGGGATTGCTGCTGTCCAGGGAAGAAGGCTATGATCCCGATGCCGTAGCCTGGCATAAATGGAGTGGTATCCTGTTATCCCTGGTTATGATGGGTTGGTATGCTGCCAGAAACAAATTGCGTGAAAAAAGGGAATTCCTTTTTATCGGTTCGGCTGCCGCATTGTCGCTGCTGGTGGTTACAGGTCACCAGGGTGCAGGCCTTACCCATGGCGAGGACTTTCTTTTTGCCCCGGTGCAGGATAACAAGGCAAAGCCAGTGGTTGCACTGGAAGACGCCATGGTTTTTGATCATGTTATTAAACCAGTGCTTGATGAAAAATGCAATAGCTGCCATAATCCGCGTAAGGCAAAAGGAGAACTGGTGATGGCAACCTCTGCTGCCATCCTGAAAGGGGGGAAGAACGGTGTTTTGTGGGATACAACTGCGGCAGATTACGGACTCCTGCTTCGGCGTTTACACCTGCCCGTTGAAGATAAAAAACATATGCCACCCAAAGGCAAACCGCAGCTCACACCGGAAGAAACAGCCATCCTCTTTCACTGGATCAAATCCGGCAGTCCTATGGATAAAAAACTGGCAGACCTGGATCCCGCTGATAGTTTACGGCTACTCACGACACATCTTTTTCAGTCAGGTGCAGATGAAACATATACGTTTGAAGCGGCGGATCCGGGCACCGTTCAGCAACTTAACAATCATTACCGGGTTGTAAGCCCGGTTGCAATTGGTTCGCCGGCATTGGAAGCGCGGTTTTTCGGGGCAGCGCAATTCAGTCCTGTTCAGGTAGAAGAATTGCAAAAAGTCGGCCCCCAGCTGATTTCGCTGAACCTGGCAAATATGCCGCTTACAAACAGTGACCTGCAGCAGATATTGCAGTTTGCCAGGTTGCGTTACCTGAACTTATCCTTTACCAATATCAGCGATTCGGGACTGCAGGTGTTGCAATCGCTAAAGGAGTTAAGGGAGCTTTCATTGTCCGGAACCGCGGTGACCGTTTCCGGCCTCCTGAAACATCGCCTGCCAGTAAAAAAAATCTTTCTGTGGAACACCGGGGTGGACAACTCCGCTTTACCAGAGCTTCAGAAAGCCTATGCCGGAACAGTTATTGAAACTGGTTACCGGGGCGACAGTGTCAGCATCCGGCTCAACCCACCCATTCTCCAAAACGAAGAGCGCATTATCAGCGGACCGGTTGTGCTGGAACTGAAACATTTTATAAAAGGAGCCGAGATCCGATATACCACAGATGGGACAGAGCCTGACAGCATCAGTTCCCCTGTTTTCAAACCTGGGATGATCGTTGACCAGACCATGATTTTTAAAGCAAGGGCTTTTAAAAAGGGCTGGACCGGCAGTGAAGCGGTAACCAGGCATTTCCTGGAGGCGGGATTACGTCCTGATTCTCTGCGCTTACTCACACTCCCTGACCCGCAGTATAAAGGAAATCTTGCTGCCACCCTTTTTGACGGGGTGAAAAGCGACCTGAATTTCAGGAGCGGTAAAATCATTGGCTATAAGGAAAAAGCGATGGATTTGCGCATGAACCTGAACCAGGCCAGGGAACTGCATTCTGTTACCCTGAGCGGACTGGTGGATGTGAGCAGTTATATCATGCCGCCAACGGAGATCCAGTTATGGGGAGGCCTGGCTGGGGAAGAGATGAAACTGCTCGGTTCACTAAAACCACCACAACCTGCCCGGGATACGGCAGCATATGAATCCTATTATACCATAAATTTCCCGGCCCGGAAGATGGGAGCGTTGAAACTGGTGGTGAAGCAGGTGAGTTCGTTGCCCAAATGGCATCGTGGCAAAGGGGAACGGGGCTGGATTTTTTTGGATGAGATTTTTATACAGTAATATTGGACATGACTAGTTACGACCAGATATTTGAAAACAATAAAAAATGGATGGCCGAAAGGAAGGCCTCAGATCCTGCTTTTTTTGATAAGATCGCCAGGGAACAGAACCCGGATTATCTGTACATCGGGTGCAGTGACAGCCGGGTAACTGCTGAAGAGATCATGGGGGTAAATCCAGGTGAAGTTTTCGTACACCGGAATGTGGCCAACCTGGTTAACGCCACAGATCTGAATGTAATGACTGTCCTGAATTATGGGATCAGGTCACTGGACGTAAAACATATCATTGTTTGCGGGCATTATAATTGCGGCGGGGTGAAAGCTGCCATGCAGCCGGTCGATATGGGGATACTGAATCCCTGGTTCCGTAATATCCGTGATGTGTACCGGATGCATCGGAATGAGTTAAATGCCATCAATGATGAACAATTGCGGTACAACCGGCTGGTCGAATTGAATGTCCAGGAGCAGTGTATCAATGTGCTCAAACTGGCCAGCCTGCAAAAAGCCTATATCAAAACAGGTTACCCGGAAGTTCATGGCTGGGTATTTGACCTTCACACAGGCGAATTGATTGACCTGAAACTCGATTTTCCAAAACTACTGAAAGATATCATGGAGATTTACCGGTTAACGGACGATGAAATCTGGAATAGCTGAGCCGGCACTGCCCAAATGAAAAACCGGGAACTAATTAGTCCCCGGTAAGTGGCTGGTAAGCAAATAAGCAGTAAGATTTGGTCAGTTGGTAGGCTGATAACACCTGCCGGATAAATAAGACTGCCAGTTATACGGTTATGCTGCTTTCGGGCAAAAAAAATTATATGGTCATCAGGCTGCAGCCCCTGATATCTGAATTATCCACCCTGCCCAGCACTTCAAAACCGCCATCAGTATCCATTTTACCCATATCATCAGTGGCAATAAAGCTGCAGGAATCAATATTGGCCAGGTCAATCACATTAATGACCCCGTTCACCCGTCGGGTGCCACCCGTCGGGTGGCACCCGACGGGTGAACTTTGGGCGACGATTGTCAGGGGATCATCTTCCTCCCGGAGCAGTACCTTCATCCAGGGCGGGCAATAAAAAAGCCCGTTATCCCCGCTGTAAGCCTGGGATAGGAGTTCGGTCATGCCATATTCAGAATGTATGGATGCCCCATTGAAGGCTCCTGCCAGGACATCGTGCAGTTCAGACCGGGTGATCTCCCTGCGCCGCCCCTTCATGCCGCCGGTTTCCATTACTGTGGTATGCCGCAATGGCATCGGGAATTGTTCGGCAAAATCGAGCAGGGCAAAAGTGACCCCAATCAACAGTGTTTTCTGTCCGGATCCTTCCAGCCTGCCAAGCGTGTCGGCGAGTTTCCCGTAATCATACAGGTAAAACCCGCTGTCGGGGTGGCCTGTCAGCTTTATCAGTTCATCCACCATCACCACCAGGGAGGAATGCTGTCTTTCGAGATAGGCCGGCAAAAGGCCGATGATGCACCAGTCGCGGGGTTCACCATAAAAGCAGCGAAATCCCTCCGTGAAACTTTTACGGTACAGGTCCAGCGACCTGACCAGGTGCTGGCTGTTAATAGTGCCTGTGGTGCCGCTGCTTTCAAACCATTCTTCCGGCTCATATTTCCCTGTCTGAACAGCATGACTTTTGAAGAAACGGATAGGCAGGAATGGAATACCGGTAATATCCTTTACGTTACGGGGGGTAAGCCCAATGGCATCCGAGAACCCTTTGTACACATCATTGTTCTCATATTGGTAGCGGAAAACATCCAGGACCAGGTCGTCACCAGCACCGGACATTGAGAAAATTTTATGAATCAATTCGCTGCGCATGTTAGGTTAATCAGCGGGTTGTTGATAAATTCGTTCACAATATAGATGCTTTATGATTAGGAAACTGGTACCCGTCTTACTGTTCACGGCTATACTCGCTGGATGCAACAAAGATAAATTCAATACCAAACCAAGTATTGAAGTAAAGGAACATACCAGTATTGTTTCAGCCGATAACGAAGCCCTGTTCAGCATATCCCTTGAATTCACTGATAAGGAAGGTGATTTGTCGGGCGTGGATTCCGCCATCTATTACCAGGCCTTCTACCTGAATGTACGCGACCTGGTCGGCGGTCCCGTTTCTTCCCCGGCCTACGACCGTACACCTAGTTTCCCAGAAAAGAATTCAGGGGAAATTCAACTGCGACTTCCCAGGTTTGGTTATTACAAGGATTTTGTGCGGGACCAGGGCACTCTCGATAAAAATGATACCCTCATTTTCAGGATTGCCCTGAGAGATAAGGCAGGAAATGTAAGCGACACTATTTCTTCAGGGCCAATTGTATTGCTTGGGCAGTAAATTTGGGCATGCGCAGATTTTTCGATTTCCTTTTATTCGGGTCTGTTTTTATCGCGGTTTGCGCAGTTGCTTTATGCATGGAGACCAGTATACTGCTGGGTTTGCCTTTCAATTCACTTAACTTTTACCTGTTTGTATTCGGAGCCTGTCTGGCACAATACAACCTGCATTATTTTTTTAAACAGGAAACAGGTTTCCCTTCTGTACGACAGGAATGGAGCCATAGAAACAGGCAGGTCCAAAGGGTTTTGCTTGCCACCGGACTCCTGGTGATGCTCACCACAGTGTGGCGGCTCGAATCGCGGCATTTCATCGTCCTGCTGGTACTGGCGGTATTGGCATCCCTTTATTCTTTTCCATTATTACCGTTTTATAAAAAGAGGTTAAAAGATCACGGTATATTGAAAATCAGCCTACTTGCTCTTGAATGGACCCTCGTTACCGTTTGGTTTCCTGCTGACCAGGCAGGCATTGATCCCACCAGTTACTGGTTGGTTTTTCTGCGCCGCTTTGTGTTCATGTTTGTGTTATGCCTGCTTTTTGATATCCGCGACCAGGAATCCGATTCCACGGCAGGCATCCGCACCATCCCGGTGCGGCTGGGAATAAAAAAATCCTACCGGCTGGCTGACCTGCTGTTGCTGGTGTTTCTGGCATTGTCCGTCTGGCAACTGGTCCGAACCGGCCAGTTTCCATATTTTAATGCCATGCTCTTATCTGCCCTGCTGACCAAATGGATAATGGAATTCAGCAAAAAAATCAACAACGATTATGTTTACCTGGCCGGGGTGGATGGCATGATGCTGCTGCAGGCCTTCCTGGTAATCGTTGGAAGCATCTAATCTTTATCTTTAACCGATAAAAAGTAAGGAAATGGCCAAAAGCAAATCAGAAAAAAAAGCGACCGGTTTACTCACTGAAAACTCTCATAAGTTTCTGCGGAATTATCTCAACACCCCGTCACCTGTGGGTTTCGAAACTGAAGGTCAGAAAGTGTGGCTGAACTATATCAAACCATATGTGGACACCCATTTTGTTGATCCCTACGGCACGGTGGTGGGAGTGGTAAATCCCGATGCCCCTTTCAAAGTGGTGATCGAGGCCCATGCTGATGAGATCAGCTGGTTTGTTAATTATATTACCCCGGAGGGCCTGCTTTACCTGAAGCGCAACGGTGGGGTCGATCACCAGATCGCTCCATCACAGCGGGTATTCATTCACGGTAAAAAAGGACTGGTGAAAGCGGTGTTCGGCTGGCCGGCTATTCATACCCGTTTGTCAAATCCGGAACAGAAAGAACCTGCAGCCAAGGTCGATAACCTGTTTCTCGATTGCGGTGCCCGCAGTAAGAAAGAGGCAGAAGATCTAGGTATCCATGTGGGGGCGGTGGTTACCTACCAGGATGGGTTTGATGAACTGGCAAACGGTTACTATATCGCCCGGGCATTTGATAACCGTATCGGTGGATTCATGATCGCGGAAGTTGCCAGGTTACTGAAAGAAAATAAAAAGAAACTACCCTTCGGCTTATATGTGGTGAATGCCGTGCAGGAAGAGATTGGACTCCGCGGCGCAGAGATGATCGCCCGCAGGATCAAGCCCAATATAGCCATCATCACCGACGTAACCCATGATACATCCACCCCGATGATCAGCAAGATCATCGAAGGTGATGTGGTTTGTGGCAAGGGGCCTTCACCCACCTATGGTCCGGCTGTCCACAACAAATTGCTGAACCTGGTGCAGGATGTGGCTGAAAAAGCAAAAATCCCTTTGCAGATGCGCACCGTGAGCCGCAGTACCGGAACCGATACCGATTCATTTGCCTACGCCAATGACGGTTGCCCTTCTGTGTTGATTTCCATTCCGCTGCGTTACATGCATACAACCGTGGAGATGTTGCATAAAAACGATATTGAGCAGACCATACAACTGATGTATGAAACCCTGCTGACATTAACACCCAAAACAAACCTGAATTACCTGTAATAACCGCGAATGCTGAACGGTCAGCGGGCGAGGTCTATATTCAGTCCCAACTGGTTGGCGCCTTTGCTGTTGGAGTAAAAGCCGCGGGCATAGCGTAGTTGAAGGCGGGGTAATATGATGCCGAGTCCCATGGAAAAACCGGTAAGGCCATTGGCCGTATTGGGTATCAGCAATTCCTTCCTTCTCAGATGATTGTAACCGGCCGACAGTTCAATTTTGTCTGCGATAAATAATTGTGCAGCAAATACAAAATGTTGCATGATATGATCAAAGCCCCCTGAACTGTCGGCCTTATATAAAACCAGGCGGTGTAATTCCCTTGCTGTTACCGAAAATTGCAGGGGAGCTTTTTCCAGCCTTTTGGTAAAACCGAGTTGCAGGTCAAAAGGGAGATTGTCATTTCCTTCCCCTGTATAAGCACTCAACTGCATCCCCATGTTTTTCATGACCAGACCGAATTGAAGGTTTCTGCTGCTGTCGTAGTAATTCACCCCAATATCCATTGCGATTGCGCTTGACCGGTAGATATCGTATTCAGATCTGATAAATTTTATTGCGGCACCATAAAACCATCGGTTGCCATATCGTCGGGCTGCCATCAATTGCGTAATATAATCACGGGGTTTAAAGTGGCCTGCCGCATTGCCGGAATTATCCGTTCGGCTGATATTTCCATAATCAAGGTATTGCACACTTGCCGCGAAGCTGGTATTGATTTGCCGGCTGTGCAATCCGCCGGAAAGATGAATCTGTTTCACTCCGGCCGGCAGGGGAGAAAAAACCAGTCCCAGTTGCCCGTGCATTTCCTGCCTTAAAAGGCCGGGGTTCTGGTAAACCATTGTAATATCCCGGCTTATAACACTGATGTTTTCACCTCCCAGTGCTGTGTGGAGGCTGCCGGCTGGCAGCCGTAAAAAATTATATACAGCGTTTCCGCCGGCGTTCTGGCCCCGGCTCCAAAGGAAGGAGCAAAGTAGTAAAATGATCAGCCGGCATTTCATTAGGGGGTAAAATGGTTAGGGCGGTAAATTAAATAAAAATCCCCCATCGAAATGGGGGATCATTAACCCTAAAACAACCAACATGAAATAATTCATTCATTATTATTTACAATGATGCGGTTGGTTTGTTTAAAATATTATACTAAAGCCAGGTCCAGCACCTGCTGCATTGTTTTTACATAGTGAAAGTTTAACCCTTTTATAAAATTTGGGTCGATTTCTTCCACATCCTTTTCATTCTGCCAGCAAAGCACAAGTTCTTTCAGTCCGGCCCTTTTGGCTGCCAGCACTTTTTCCTTGATGCCACCCACGGGCAGCACCTGTCCGCGTAAGGTGATCTCGCCTGTCATGGCAAGATAGGGTTTCACTTTCCTGCCTGTAAAGGCTGATGTCAGTGCGGTCAGCATGGTTACCCCTGCACTCGGACCGTCTTTCGGAACGGCGCCTTCCGGAACGTGAATATGGATATTTCTTTTCTGGAAAAGTTCAGGGTCAATGCCCAGTTTACGTGCGTTGGCCTGCAGGTAGGTGAGTGCCGTACTGGCGCTTTCCTTCATCACGTTGCCCAGGTTGCCGGTCAGTCGAAGTTCACCCTTGCCTTCGCTGAGGGTGGTTTCAATAAAGAGGATGTCACCCCCAACATAGGTCCAGGCCAGACCAACGGCCACCCCGGCCATGTTGGCTGTTTTGTAGATCTCGTTGCTGTATCTCGGTTTGCCCAGGATCTGCTCCACATCTGCCAAGGCAACGGTTTGTTTCACTTTGCCATTCATGGCGAATTCTTTGGCAAGGGCCCTCATGATGGAAGCCAGCTGGCGATCCAGCTCGCGCACACCGCTTTCGCGGGTATAATCCTCCACGATCTTTTCCAGTACTTTGTCGCTGATACGGAAATTCATTTTTGCCAGGCCATGTGCTTCCTTTTGCTTGGGCACCAGGTGCCTGCGCGCGATCTCCACCTTTTCCTCCACGGCATATCCGCTGAGGTCGATGATCTCCAGACGGTCGCGCAGGGCAGGCTGGATATTATTGATATTATTGGCCGTGGCGATGAACAGCACTTTGCTCAGGTCATATTCAAGCTCCAGGTAGTTGTCGTAGAAAGTGTTGTTCTGTTCAGGGTCAAGTACTTCGAGCAGGGCAGAGGAAGGGTCGCCTCGCTGATCGGCACCTACCTTGTCTATCTCATCCAGGATCATTACCGGGTTGGATGATTTCACCTTGCGGATGGATTGCAGGATCCGACCCGGCATGGCGCCGATATAGGTTTTGCGGTGCCCCCTGATCTCACTTTCATCGTGCAGTCCACCCAGGCTAAGCCTTACATATTTGCGACCGATGGCGCTGGCAATGCTGCGGCCGAGAGAGGTCTTACCGATTCCCGGAGGTCCTACGAAACAAAGGATCGGACTTTTCATGTCACCCTTCAGTTTCAAAACGGCAATATATTCCAGGATGCGTTCCTTGATCTTGTCCATCCCGTAATGATCATGGTCCAGCACTTCCTTTGCATGCACCAGATCGTACTTGTCATCCGTATAGTCTTCCCAGGGAAGGTCCAGCATCAGATCGAGGTGGTTGTACACCACGGAGTAGTCGGGGGTGGAAGGATGCATCCTTTCCAGTTTTTCGATACCTTTCTGGAACATGTCTTTGGCGGCGGCACTCCATTTTTTCTGCTCCGCCTTTTTCTTCATTTCCTTGATCTCGAGTTCATTGGTATCGCCGCCCAGTTCTTCCTTGATACTCTTCATCTGCTGCTGCAGGAAATATTCCCGCTGCTGTTTGTCGAGCTCGGTCTTTGTTTTATTGGTCAGCTTGTTTTTCAGTTCCGCGAACTGCAATTCCCGCTGCAGCAACTGCATCAGCTGCTCGGCTCTCTCAACAATATCATTTGTCTGCAGTACGCTCTGCTTTTCACCCAGTTCAGTGTTCAGGTTGCTGGAAACAAAATGGATCAGGAAGGCCGGGTTCTCAATATTTTTCAGAATGATGGCAGCCTCTGACGGTATATTCGGCGACAACTGGATGATCTGGTTTGCCAGGTCCTTGATATTATCAATATAGGCAGCAAAATTCTCATCTTCCGGTGCTGCCTGCTCTTCCAGCAATTCAACATGGGCCCTGAAATAAGGGTCTTCAGAAGTGAATGATTTCAACTGGAAGCGTCGTTTGCCCTGGATGATCACCGTAGTGCCCCCATCGGGCATCTTGATCAGTTTTACAATTTTGGCTATGGTACCGATGGATTCCAGGTCTGCGGTGCCGGGATCTTCCACATTGCTGTCTTTCTGGGCAAGTACACCTACCAGTTTGTCAGCCTTGTAGGCATCGTTCACGGCCTTGATACTCTTATCCCTTCCTACGGTTATGGGTAATACGACACCGGGGAATAAAACAGTATTTCTCAAAGGCAATATTGGAAGGTCAGCCGGAATAACCAGGTCCTGGCTGTCATCGCTGTCGTGTTCATTAAGGGGTATGATCGGAATAAAATCCATTTCGTCTTCCGGCTTCAGAAAAAAGGTCGATTGATTCATAATCATCTGTTGATATGACAAAATAACACTTCCGGCCTGTTTTTAATCATTCCGGAGGTGGAAGGGGTATAGGTCAAGTATGATGCCACTGCCAAAATTGACCATAATTGGCGGTAATACTATCCTAAAAATGACATATAGTTAATTGGTCGGTTGGCAGAGCGGTCCGGCAATCCTTATATTTGCGCCCCGTCCCGGCGTAACTATTAAAACTTCATTTATGTCAGAATTGATGAAAAGACTGGAAGAAACGGTTCAATATATCAGGGCAGCATACCCTGCATCACCTGTTGTGGGGATTGTATTAGGCAGTGGCCTGGGTAACCTGGTGGGCGAGATGACCGTGGAGAAAGAGATCCCATACAGCGAGTTGCCGCATTTCCCGGTATCAACTGTAGAGGGGCATAGTGGTAAAATGATCTTTGGCGAAATGGGGGGGAAGAAAGTAGTGGCCATGGCCGGCAGGTTCCATTTTTATGAAGGTTATTCTGCCAGTGAAGTAGCTTATCCGATAAGGGTGATGAAATTACTGGGCGTGCAGACCCTGCTGCTGAGCAATGCTGCCGGTGGCATGAATACTGATTTTAAAGTGGGGGACCTGATGATCATCCGGGACCAGATCAGTTTGTTTACGGTTAACCCGCTGATCGGAAAAAATGAATCCGGACTCGGTCCCCGTTTTCCGGATATGAGTGAACCCTATAACAAAAAACTCATTGAAACAGCAGTTGGAATCGGTGGCCAGCTGGGGATTGAATTGCACCAGGGTGTATATGCGGGTGTAACCGGACCTACTTTCGAAACCCGTGCCGAATACAAATTGCTGCACATTCTTGGGGCAGATGCAGTTGGAATGAGTACGGTGCAGGAAGTGATTGTAGCAAGGCATATGGGGGTAGAAGTTTTTGCCATCAGCGTCATCACGGATTTGGGCATACGCGAAGAGGAAAATATAATCACCCACCAGGAGGTGCTGGAAGCGGCCGCAGCTGCTGAGCCCAAACTGACGGCAATTTTTAAGCAACTGGTTCAAGCAATCTGATCTTGAGAAAAAGCGCATATATATTCTCGTTGGTACTCATGGTAATAACCCTGCCCGTTTTGGCGCAGGACCCTATGGGGCGTTTGAGGGGCATGGGCAGGATGGGGGCTGGCGGTTCAAAAGGGCAGGACAGCCTGAAGCGGCGCGACAGTAACGAGGATTCCATCACGATCCGTTACCGGTATCTCGATACCTCACGCCTGCAGATGCTCGATTCCTCTATTGTTGACTTTTATGCGCGATACCCGTTGCCGGTAGATTATACATCCCTCGGTAACCTGGGAACTGCAGCCCGTCCATACGGGTTTGCACCAAGGATGGTCAGTGGATGGGATCATGGTTTTCATGCTTTCGATGTGTATAAGCTGGGCATCGATAAGGTCAGATTTTTCCAGACTACCAGGCCGTATTCTGAGATGGGTTACCTGTTGGGCAGCCGATCAGAACAGATGATCCATCTGCTGCATACACAGAATATCAAGCCCAACTGGAACTTCGCTTTTCAATACCGGCTGATCAATGCACCCGGTTTTTTCAAGAACCAGAACACCAACCACAACAGTTACCTGTTCAACAGCGATTACCAGTCCAGGAACCGGCGCTACCATCTTTATTTTATCGCCATGGGCAACTCCATGCAGTCCAATGAAAACGGTGGTATTAAAAATGACCAGGATTACCTCAATAATCTTACCACCTACAAGGAAAGAAGTACGATCCCGGTTCAGTTGGGGGATTATGTGCAGGCAGGTACCAGTTTCCTGAACAGCAAGCTAAATACGGGTAACCGTCAGCGTTATAGTAATTTTTTTCTGCGCCAGCAATATGACCTGGGTAAAAAGGATTCCCTTGTAACAGATTCTACCGTAATACAGTTGTTCTATCCGAAATTCAGGATGGAACATACCATTCAATATAACCGGTATCGTTTCAGGTACTATGATTCACGCCCCGACACCCCATTCTATGTGAAGAATTATAATTTCCTGCTGACACCGCAGAATGATTTCAATATAGAAGAGGAGTGGAATGAGTTGGTGAATGATTTCTCCCTTTACAGTTTTCCGGATGACAAAAATCCACAGCAATTCCTCAAAGCGGGCATTTCGCTGCAGAATCTGAGCGGGTTGTTCACGGACGGGAAACGAACCTATTACAACATGTTTTTGCATGGTGAATACCGCAACAAGACAAAAAACAAAAAGTGGGACCTGGAAGCGAATGGGAGGTTTTACCTCGCGGGATTCAACAACGCGGACTTTGATGTAAGCGGCAGCCTTAAAAGAGTGATCAGTAAAAAACTGGGCGCCATACAGGTTGGTATGCAGAATGTGAACCGGACCCCTTCATTTATATTTGACAATGCGGGCAGTTTCAGCTTCGGCAACCAGCCTGCATTCAATAAAGAGAATATCACCCGGATCTTCGGCGCCATAGAAAACGATGAAGGCCGCTGGAGGATCGCAGCCAGTTATTTCCTGGTCAGCAACTATACCTATTTCTACGAGTATTACAAAGCGGGCCAGTCATCCGGATTATTCAATGTATTGGAGCTGGGTGGGCAAAAAACCTTCCGTGTGGGTAAGCGCTGGCATTGGATGGTAAGGTTACAGATGCAGCAAAAAGCCGGAAACGCTCCCCTTAACCTGCCTTTGTTTTTCACCCACCAGCGATTTGGCTATGAGGGAACACTTGGGTTTAAAAACCTCCGCTTTGCCACCGGCCTTGAAGGAAGATATTATACTTCCTATAAAGCAGACCAGTATTCACCGCTGTTAAGCCGCTTTTTTTACCAGAACTCCCAAACGGTTAGTATGAACCTTCCCGATATCGCTGCATATGTGCATTTCAGGATCAGGAGTTTTGCTGCTTATGTGAGGGCAGAAAACATCAATACCGTGCGGGCAAAAGACGGCGTTTTTGGTTTTACCAATAACAATCCGGCTGCACCCGGTTACGCTTATCCGGGCCTGCAGATCCGCATCGGGATCTTCTGGAGTTTTGTCAATTAACAGCAGCCTGGCGGGTTTTAACAGTTGCAGACTTGGATAATTCAAATTCCCTGCTAATTTTGTCCTGTTGAAAAAGATTTTTACCATATCACTCTCGTTCCTGTATTTACTGGTTTCCAGTGGTTTGCTGCTGGAGGTACACCATTGCATGGGCCGCATCGCCGAAACGGGTATTGCCTGGATCGGAGAAGATGAGGAGGACCAATGCGGGAAATGCGGTATGGATAAAAATGATGAAGGAAACCATTGTTGCAAGGATGAATACAAACTGGTAAAGGTATCTTCCGACCAAAAACCAGCCACCCTGCAGTTTGTACTCGATGCGCCGGTGGCCATACTTACCACTTTGCAATGGCCTGAGTTGTACCAGCAGACGGTTTATCTTCACCCGGATTATTCCGGCAGGGCAAACGCCCCACCGCCGGCTGTGTCACCCTCGAAACAGGAATTGCTTTGCATATACAGGATTTGAGAAAGTCACTCCCCTGTGTGACCTTTTTCTAATGGCTTTCAGCCATTGAATCATTTTTATTCCATCTAAAATTCTCAAATCATGAAATCGCTTTCATTATTAAGCACGCTTGCTTTTATATTACTTTCCACTTTTAGTTTTGGCCAGAACAGCGGAACCAACAAGGAAACCATCAAGGTATGGGGCAATTGCGGCATGTGTAAAAAGACCATCGAAACTGCTGCAAAATCAGCCGGTGCCAGTACTGCCAGCTGGAATGAGGAATCCAAACAACTTGCCCTGACCTACAAAGGCAGGAAAACCAGCTCCGATAAGATCCAGCAGGCCATTGCGGCTGCAGGATATGATACTGAAAAGTTCACTGCTGACAATTCCGCTTACGATAACCTTCACGGCTGTTGCAAATACGATCGCAAAGAAGCAGCCGCCGTTACCGAAAAAGCAGCCTGCTGCCAGAAAGGCGATTGCAAGGATACCTGTTGCAAGGACGGAACCTGTAAAGCCGGTACCGAATGCAAAAAAGAAGACGGTTGCTGCAAAGACAAATCCTGTTGTAAATCCTAACTGAAAAACATGAAGAATCTCATAATGGTCCTGGCAATTGTATTGTCAGGATATAGCGCCGGCGCGCAATTCACTAAAGCTACCCTCCAGGCCAGCGGACTCACCTGTGCCCTTTGTACAAAAGCCATTAATAAATCGCTGGAACAACTCCCGTTTGTTTCTTCCGTAAAGGCTGATATTAAATCATCCAGTTTCGGAATCGTATTCAAAGACGGTTCTGATGTTGATATTGATGCCATTCGGAAAGGAGTGGAAGACGCGGGCTTCTCTGTTTCTAAATTGCAGCTTACCGGCAGTTTCAGCCAGGTGGCCATAAAAAATGACACCCATGCCACCATCAATGGCAAGACCTATCATTTTTTATCAGTGGCCAACCGGGTATTGGATGGTGAGCAGCAGGTCACTATCGTTGACAGGAATTTCCTTGGTGCAAAGGAATTCAAAAAATACAGCAAGTCCAGCAACATGAGTTGCGTACAGACCGGCAAGGCCGGGGACTGTTGTGCAAAAGACGGTGTAAGCGGTGGAACCCGTATTTATCACGTAACCATTTAAATAAGGCCCACCCGTTAGGGGTGGGCATTATCATTACATGAAAACATTCATTTTGGGCATGTTGTCGGTGGTTTTTTTCGCTACCGCTAATGCACAACCGAAAATAGGCAGCCAGGCCCCGGAGATTGTGCTAAAAGACAAAGAAGGCCGGCTGAAAACGCTTTCATCCCTCAAAGGAAAAGTTGTGCTGGTCGATTTCTGGGCCAGTTGGTGTGTTCCCTGCAGGAAATCGAACAGGCAAATGGTTCCCCTGTACAGGAAATACCAGTCAAAAGGATTTGAGATCTATGGCATCAGCCTGGATGAGGATCCTGCTGACTGGCAAAAAGCAGTTGCAACCGACAGGATCAAATGGTGGCAGGTGAATGAGGCGGGCTGGAATGCGCCCAACGCACTTGCCTGGGGAATAGAACAACTGCCCACTTCATTCCTGTTGGATAAAGACGGCAGGATCATCTCGATTGACCCTACCCAGGTTGAGCTGGAAAAATACCTGCAACAAGCCCTGCAATAAATTCAAATGAAAAGAAAGATATGGATTACCGGGTGGATGCTGTGCTTGGCAACAATTACCCGGTCACAGGAATTATATATTTTCTCGGACCCTGCTTCCAATGTGCCGGCAAAATCTCTCAGCGCCAAGCTGACCATGCGGCTGGCTGACAATCAGCTTACAGGTAAACTGAACCAGCGTTATATGCCGGAACTGATGGCCGGTATCAGCAAGAGCCTGATGTTCCGGGCCAGTACCAGTTTCTCGGATTTTTATTCGGACAGGCTTCGCTGGGAATCTGTGAAGGGATACCTGAAATGGCGGTTTTATTCACAGGATGGCATTCACCGCCATTTTCGGATGGCAGCCTTTGTGGATGGCGCTTATTCAAGGAATGACCTGGTATTTGATGAGATGAACCTTGATGGCGACAACAGCGGTATCCAGGCGGGGATCATCGGCACGCAGCTGGTAAATAAGCTGGCAGTTTCTGGAACTGCCAGCCTCATGCGGGTTTTTGATGAAAAATTCGGGACAGTCCATGGTGCCATGCACGACCAGAACGCGTTCAACTACAGCCTGTCGGCCGGCTACCTGCTCTTTCCCCGAAATTATTCGGATTATGAACAGGTCAACCTGAACCTGTATGTGGAACTTCTGGGAATGAAGGGGCTCGAGCGGGGAATGTATTACATGGATGTGGCGCCGGCCTTGCAGCTGATTTTCAATAGTTCCTCCAAGCTGAACCTGGGTGCACGCTTTGAAGCAGGCGGTAATATGGACCGTATAGCCCGCAATAATTATTTCCTCAGCTTCGAATCGACCTTCCTGAACGCATTTGGCAAAAAGCGGAAATAGAATAAAATAGCGGTCGGGACGTTATAGACTGGATCCAAATCCTGTATCATGCAAAAAATCAGGCTTTTAGGGGTCGTACTGCTTTTGGCAGGCGCGGCTCATGCCCAGAAAGTTGATCTCGACCGCTACAATTTTTCGGTGCTCTACCGGGTATTACCCAGGGTGCAGATCGACACCTCCTATCATACCTACAATTTTACCTGCGAAACAGGCCCGCTAATGAAAGTGGTTAACCCCAATGACCAGCCGCAGCATATGCTTGAAATTGAGGGCTGGCGCAGGCTCGATGGATTGGCCCATATTTCCGTGCACCTGAAAATGGAAGACCTGATCATCATGAAAACAGATGTTACCACCCGGGAGGAAGTCAAAAAGGACAAGAATGGGAATATCGTCAGCCGTAAGAACTGGTATGCCCCTGTTCTAACCTACACGTATGCAGCCCATGTGATGGTGAAGGATTACAAAGGAAGGCAGATGCAGCAATACCAGTTGGTATCCCGTTCTAACCAACACACTTACCGGGGGACAGAGTTTGGCAGCAGGGCGGCAGCGGCAAATATTTTCCTGAATATGTTCACTATTACCACCCAGGTGAGCAGGGATGTCCTGTATCGTACGATAAACGGTTTATCCAATACTTTAACCGAACAATACGGATATGCAGACCGGCGGTCAAATGAAGATGTATGGCTGCTGGGTAACCGCAGGCACCCTGAATATGACCGTTTTCGTTCAAACTGGTCCATCATCAAAAATGCCCTTTTTAAACTGAATCCCAATGAGCCATTAGACCAGGTGAGGATGGAAGTAAAACCCGCCATTGCCTATTTTGAAAAATTGAAAAAGGATTACAGCGGCAGCAGCAAGGGAGACCGGAAGATGAGGTATGCCACCCATTACCTGCTGGCCAAACTTTATTATTACCTCGATGAGCCTGATATGGCCGTAAAAGAAGCATCCGACCTGGTGCTCACGGATTATGATGCCAGGGACGGGCGAAACCTGGAAGCGGGTGCCACCTACCTGAAAGAGCAATTATTGTTGAACAAAAGAAAGACCCGTTATTTTCCGCTTGACGTAATGAACTTTGAGGGGCCTCGCAATGAATCCTTATATTCGGCTCAGTAAAGCTGCTTATGCCATTATTTGCGGGTCTAGATATCGGGACTACCCATACCAAACTCATTGTTTGCGACCCTGCCATTAATATCCTTTTCCAGGCTAAAAAAGGCTACACCAAAGGATTTGGTGATACCCTTGACTGTGCTGAGATCCTGGAGGCGGTACGCACTTTGTTAAAAAAAGCAGCGGAGACCGGGGTTTTTACAGGCCAGGAACTGGTGGTTACATTCAGTACTGCCATGCACAGCCTGGTATTGCTGAATGAAGCAGCAGAACCCCAGACTCCCTTATATACCTGGGCAGATACCAGCAGCCAGCCCGTAGTGCGGGAACTGGAAAATGACCCGCTGGTTCAGCAACTTTTCTTTGAAACAGGCACCCCATTCCACCCCATGTCGCCCTTATGCAAGCTGGCATGGATGAAACGTTCTTCACCCAAGTTACTGGCAGGGGCTTTTAAAGCCACCGGCATTAAGGAATTTATATGGTACCAGGTTACCGGTCGCTGGGAAGCAGATCACAGCATTGCATCCGCAACCGGATTGTTTTCTCAGAAGACAATGCACTGGCATCCGGATGCAATGGAAATTGCCGGACTGCGTTTGGACCAGCTGGCTGCACCTGTACCGGTAACACACATTGTCAGTGCCAGCCCTACCGGGTTTGCGGCTGCCTGCAGCCTGCCGGAAACTACACGCTGGGTGATCGGTGGCAGCGATGGCGTACTGGCCCAACTGGGCAGTGGCGCATTGGCGAAGGGAGTTGCTGCATTGACAATCGGCACCAGTGGTGCCATCAGGGTTACCATTCCGGATTTTACCGTGGACAGGAACAGGGAGTTATTTACCTACCATCTTGACCAGGAACATTCCGTTTCAGGAGGGGCAATCAATAATGGCGGGATCGTTTTGCAATGGTGGCAGCGCCAGGTGATGGAGCTGCCTGATGACCTGCCAACAGCATTGGAAAAGTTTACGACTTCGGCTGCTTCGGTTATACCTGGCTGTGATGGCCTTGTTTGTCTCCCCTGGTTTGGGGGAGAGAGGGCCCCGGTTTGGGACGCGGAGGCAACCGGTATTTTTGCCGGGGTGAAGAATACACATGGCCAATCCCATTTTAAAAGATCCATTATAGAAGGCATCTGTTTTTCATTCAGGGTACTGCTTGAAAAACTGGAAGCGGCGCATGGACCTGTCCGTGAAGTCTATGCAAGTGGCGGTTTTACAGGCAGCAAGTGGTGGGTGCAGGTTATGGCAGATATCCTTGAAAGACCCCTGGTAATAAGGGATGATGCCGATGCCTCGGCGCTGGGTGCGGTAGCCGTTGGAATGAAGGCCGTGGGTATGATACGGCGTTGGGAGGACTTTCCGGCTCTTTCAGATGACAGGGGAGAAGTATATCACCCGGAAGTACAAACAAAAAATACATATTTCAGAAACTACGAACGATTTCTTCGCCTATGTCAGTTGTAATTATTGTTGTCGCCATCCTTGTTTTGCTGTTGTTAACCATCCGTAAAGTAAGTCCCTTTATTGCCCTGCTGCTAGTTACCCTGATGGTTGGGGCTATGTATGGCCTGCCCTTCCCAAAATTGATGAAGGCTGTCCAGGACGGAGTGGGCAGCATCCTGGGCAGCATGGCCCTGATACTGTGCCTGGGTGCCATGCAGGGGAAGTTGCTCGAAAAAAGCGGGGCTGCCGCCGTGATCAGCCGCTATCTCATGAAAAAATTCGGTGCCGGCAATTTGCAATGGGCCGTGTTGTTCATGGGCTTCCTGGTGGGCATACCCTTGTTTTACAATGCCGGATTTGTGATCCTGGTTCCTTTTATTTTTACGATCGCTGCCAGTGCCGGTGTTCCCATATTGTATGTGGCGATTCCGATGGTTGCGTCACTTTCGGTTACTCACGGCTTCCTGCCACCGCATCCCGGACCGGTTGGATTGGCCGCTATCTTTAAAGCATCTGTCGGGAAAACGATCCTGTATGGATTGATCATTTCCATTCCCATCCTGTGGATGGCGGGCATCCTGTTTGGCAGGCGGTTCCGGCACCATGGCACCATGGCACCGCCATCGGAACTCGCTGTAGAAGAAAAGAACCTGCCCGGTGCCACAACCAGCATCATGGTGGCGCTATTGCCTGTATTACTGATCGCCGTTCCGGCCGGTTTACTGCCGCTTCTTAATCCCGAACAACGGGTGGCAAAATTCCTGGCGGCCATCGGTGATCCGGTATTTGCCATGTTTATATCGGCTTTGCTGGCAGGCTATTTCCTGGGCATCAGGAAGGGTAAAACCATCACCACTGTTATGGGATATTACAGTTCGGCCATAGAAAGCATTGCCATGATAATGATGGTAATCGCGGCGGGTGGTGCTTTCAAGGAGGTGCTTACCGTAACCGGCGTGGCAAATGAAGTGGCGGGCTTTGCAACTGCGAATTCCTTTCCTCCGCTCGTGGCAGGCTGGCTGGTGGCTGCCACCATCAGGGTGGTGATTGGTTCAGCTACCATCGCGGGACTGACAGCTGCAGGTATCCTGGCACCCCTGGTGGCGGCAGGAGGGGTGTCGCCTGAATGGATGGTGTTGTCTGTTGGCGCAGGAAGTGTGTTCTGCTCACATGTTAATGATACCGGATTCTGGATGTTCAAGGAATATTTCGGGCTGACAGTAAAGGAAACCCTGCTTTCCTGGACCATCATGGAATCAATTGTTTCCATTGCCGGCCTGCTGCTGGTTTTGCTGGCTTCTTCGTTTATGTAACAGGATCAGCCTTCTTATGCTTCCTGATATCTGCAATGATCCGTTTTGCATGGATCCTGGAATTTTCAATAAAAAGGCTGTGGGTGTCCATGCCGCCGCATATAACCCCTGCCAGGTAGATGCCGGGAATATTGGTCTGGTGCGTTTTTTCATTGTATTCGGGCTTGTGGCTGGAATCCTTTGACAGCCTGATGCCGGTCTTTTTCAGGAATTCCAGGTTCGGTTCATAACCCGTCATGGCAATTACCCAGTCGTTCTCTATTGTAACCATTCCATCAGGCGTATTAATATCTATTTCACGGTCGCGTATAGACGAAACAGAACTGTTGAAATATGCTTTGATGGATCCTTCCTTAATCCGGTTGATGATATCGGGGCGAACCCAGTATTTTACCCGCTGCCCAATTTCAGGCTGCCTTACCACCATGGTAACCTCCGCTCCTTTGCGCCAGGTTTCAAGCGCAGCATCAACGGCCGAGTTCTGGGCGCCGATGACCACCACTTTCTGGAAGGCATAAAAATGAGGGTCTTTGTAATAATGTGTCACTTTGGGCAGGTCTTCCCCGGGCACATTCAGTTTGAAGGGAATATCGTAAAAGCCGGTTGCTATTATAATGTTATCGGCACTGTATTTTTCTTTGGAAGATGTAACCGTAAATCCTTTACCGGATTTTTTGATCGCCTTCACTTCTTCGAATAAGCGGATATTGACACCATGGCTTACTGCCACGCGGCGATAGTATTCCAGGGCTTCAGCACGGGTGGGTTTTGGGTTGTTGGATACAAACGGTACTTTCCCGATTTCCAGTCGTTCTGAAGTAGAGAAAAAGGTCATGTTTGAGGGATAGTTGTACAGCGAGTTTACCAGGCACCCCTTTTCCAGCACCAGGTAATCAAGTTTTGCTTTGGCTGCTTCCAGCGCACAGGCCAGTCCGATCGGACCTCCACCTATTATTAATACCTGTAACATACAGCATTTATGTTCATGCCCGCACCAACTGAGGCAAACATTATAATATCACCCGGCTGCAGTTCGTGGTCAGGTAATTCACCTTTTCTGACAAGATCGAACAGGGTAGGGATGGTGGCTACGGAACTGTTACCGAGCCATTGAATGCTCATGGGCATGACCTGGTCAGGTATTGTTTGCCGGTCGTATAGTTTATAAAAATTCCGGATAATCACTTCATCCATTTTTTCATTGGCCTGGTGGATGAATATTTTTTTAAGCTGGTCAATTGCCACGCCGCTTTTATCCATACAGGCTTTCATGGCCACAGGTACTTTTGAAATGGCATATTCATACACTTTCCTGCCTTTCATTTTGATGTATCGGTGATGTTCATCGGAATCGGGGCCATAGGAGGGGCCGAAATCAATGAAGCCCAGTTCAGGCCCGCAATCTGATTGTGCCGCCGCACCCAGGATGCCGCTGCCGGATTCGGGGGTTTCCTTAAACTCGATTATACAGGCGCCGGCTCCATCCGCGAAGATCATACTGTCGCGGTCGTGTATGTCAATTACCCTCGACAGTGTTTCTGTGCCTATTATAAGACTGCGGGTGGCTGCGCCGGCTTTGTTATAGAGGTCAGCCTGGATTACGCCCTGTAACCACCCCGGACAACCGAAAAGAATATCATAGGCTACACAATCAGGGTTACGGATACCCAATTGGTGTTTTACCCTGGAAGCAAGCGAGGGTACGGTATCACTTTGGATATTCCCGGTATCGATGTCGCCATAATTGTGGGCAACTATGATCTGGTCGAGGGTTTCGGGGTCAATACCACTGTCGGCAATGGCCTGTTTGGCCGCTTCGGCCGCCATCCCGGAGGCGGTTAATCCGGGCTCGGCATAACGCCTTTCCTCAATTCCTGTGATCTGGCGGAATTTATCGGCAATAACCGGAGAGGGTGTCTCTATTCTTTTCTGGTCATCAGAATAAAAAACATAAATCCCGAATTCGCTATTCTTCTTGACCTGGTGCGGGATAAATTTACCGGTACCAGTGATGATGGATCTTTTCATGTAAAAAACGGGCATCGTTATAATGCCCGTTTAAAGTTCGTTATTTATCCGTTTTCCTGAATAAATTTATCCTGTCTGGTTGCGGATTTGACTTTTACCATGGAACCACTCTGCCTGATCCGGATATTTTTACTTTCACCTGTGGACTGCCTTTATATTTTACCATTCCGCTTCCGGATATCTGGCAGTCAAGTAAATCATTTACCCAAAGGGAGATATCACCGGAACCGCTGGTTTGTGTATAGGAAGTTTCTGCTTCCAGCCCCAGCAGGTGGATGTCGCCACTGCCACTGATCCGGCAGTTTTCTTCAGTGGCCGATCCGTTGCGCACAATAATATCGCCCGAACCGTTTACCCTGGTTTCCAGGAGTCCGGTGGAAACCTTTGCCAGGTCAATCTTTCCTGATCCATTTGTCTCCAGTTTCAATCTGTCCGGACTGATCGCCTGCTGCACGAAAATATCTCCTGACCCATTTATGTACATGCCTTCAAGGTCAGGCGCTTTCAGGTAAACCGTGATGGGGTCATGCGAATGGATAACGGTATTATCCCTGATCTTGATTTTCAGTTCATTGTTGGAGACATATGTCTCAATCACGTCGAGGATGTTTTTCTGCGCCCTGATTTCCAGACTGAATTCACTGGAAGGTTCATAATACAGGTTGCCCCCCGTGCCAAAGTGAAGAGTAGAGAAATTGGTTACAAACCTTTCTTCGCTTACTACCGGCCCTTCGCCATTTATTTTTGAACAGGAGCTGGCTAATATCAACAGCCCGCTGAAAAATAACAGTAAGAATGCATTAGCTGATTTCATATTATAATTATTTAAAAAGTCAGAATTCTATTTTGTAATTAAACACCGGAATGATCCCTGTCTGGTAATAGGTGACGACTTCACCTTTGTGGCGATCGAAGAAATAATCATACACATTTTTCCTGTTGGTCAGATTCTGGATATCCAGCGAAAAGGTGCTGGTATATCCCGGCTTGTTCATTTTCAGGCTGAGGCGCAGGTCTGTGCGAAAGTAGCCAGGGATTCTCCCGGAATATGCCTTTGATTCCACATACTTCGTGTATCCTTCATTGATAGATGCCTGAAGATCTATAGGAGTGGTCCGATAGCCTCCTGCATAAACAGTTTTTATATTGATTCCGATACTTCTTTTATTACTGTGGTGCACAAACTCTTTACCTGCCGTAAAAGTATTTGCGAAATTGCCATTGAAGCGTGTATTCCTTTCAATGCCATCCGCGCCTGTATATTTAGACTGGTAGAGTGAGTTTGATAACAGGAAATAGAAATAATTCCGCAATTGCTTTTCCAGTGATATTTCCAGCCCGTAGTTTTTACCCTTGCCTTTGTTTTCCAGGGCTTCGGTCATAAATCCCGCGATCATATTAATACTGGAATAACTACTGGTATCATAAATGCTCACCGGTACATTGAGCAGGTGCTGGTAATATAGTTCGGTCTTCAGTTTCAACCCCTTTGCCAGTTGCCTGTTCCAGGCAAGAACGAAATGATGCGACCTGGTCATTCCCAGTTTCCTGTTGGGTTCGGTCCAGTTACCATTCTGCGGCGTCCTGGCAAAGTAAACACCCATTGGCTGGATCTGGCTGTGCAATCCATACCCTGCACTGAAACTGTTTCGGTTGTTCGCATCCCACTTAATGGCTGCCCTTGGCTCCAGTGCTGCGGATTTGTTCAGGTTAAGGTACAGGAAATGCAATCCACCGGTTATGTTTAACCGATTCCCCGCTTTGAAACTCCACTGCGTAAATGCCTGTACTGTTTGTGTATTGTCCCTTATATCCAGTTTTTGCTCAGCTTCCTCACCCGGCTGGTCACGTGATTTCTGTTCATACCTGAAGTTGATCTGGTTCAGTATGATGCCCGCTCTTAAGGAATGCCTGCGGCTGACCTGTTGGTTTAATGTGGTGGACAGGGTGATTTTCTTCGTCAGGTAGCCTGCATTGAAAGTATTGACAATGCTGTCCTGCTGCTCCAGGTATTTTTCATTGTATCCGTTTTCCTGGCCTGAAAAAACAAGGGCTGATTTCAGGGACGAGTTTCCGCCCAGGCGAATGGAATGGGTGAACCCTGCCGCGCCGGTATTTCCTTTGAATACCCCGCTTTTACGATCAATCTCCTCTTCCCATTTCGTTACATCCTTTTCAGGATTGAACTTCTGGTCACTTAAGCCGCCAAATCCAAACAGGGTAAATGTGCCTGCTTTTTTGGTGGGCAGGTAAACATTATAGGAAAGGTCCTGGAAATTGGTGGTTGCACCACCAGGCATGTCCAGTCCCATTTTGATCAGTAATCCGAGGGTGGAATAGCGGTAGTTTACCAGGTAGGATCCTTTGTAGTTTTTGGAAAAAGGGCCTTCTGCTGCAAGGTTAAGTCCCAGTACACCCGCCTGGAATGCATATTCCCTTTTCTCATTGTTCCCTTTCCGTAAACGGAGGTCAAATACACCGCTGAGTGCATTTCCATATTCTGCTGCAAAAGCACCGGTTACGAAATCAGAGTTCGCCAGTAATTGTGAACTAAGGATGGAAATTCCGCCTCCGCTTCCACCTGTAACCGCGTAATGGTTTGGATTGGGGATATCCACCCCTTCCATCCGCCACAACATGCCAGCAGGAGAATTTCCACGGATAACAATATGGTTATTGCCATCATCAGCGGCCACCACACCCGCAAAACTGGTCGACATCCTGAGCGGATCATTAACTGCTGCAGCATATCGCTGTGTTTCTTCCACGGAAAATGCACGGGCACTTACCAGGCTCAGCTCATTGAGCGGCCTGTTTCTTACTCCCCTGGCTTTTACCACCACTTCTTCCTGGACCTGCACATCCAGTTCGAGGGAAATATTCAATACCTGCTCCTTACCCGATATGAGGGTAATATTATCCAGCTGTGCCGGTTTATAACCGGCATGACTTACCCGTATTTGCTGTAAACCGATCGGAACATGGATGAATCGGAAATTTCCCTGTTCATCAGTGATGGTTGATTTGTTTTGACCAGGTAATGCCACTGTGGCGCCTGCCAGTGGTTTCTGCAACAACTGGTCCGTAACCTGGCCGCGCAGGGTTTGTGTTGCCTGTGACCATAAAACAGCGGGCATACAAAAAATAAGAAAAGAAAGGATAAGGGTTAATCTCAATCTGCTTGTCATAAAAATCGTCTTTTGCAGGTTCGACAACGAGCGAAGGATTTACCCCTATTGAGTCATGATAAGTTTCGCTAAAAAAAATGAAATCCTGCCTGCCAGCCCAGCCAGCCGCTACGGTTTCCGCCCAGGCTGTTTGATTGGAGGGAGCCTCCCGGTACAGGGTACCTGTAACCTGCAACTTTTCTGTCCTGGTCAGATATGAAAACATTGTATGCCGGTCCGGCATAGATGCCAAAGTATTTTCCGATGCGGAATTGCAGGCTGAATGTGGCCCTGTTCAGCAGGTTCAGGTAGTCCCATGATCCCATGTACAGGTATTGGGAATTCAGCTCAAAATTAAGAGCAAGGGATTTGCCCAGCTTCCATTCCCGGCCAATCCCGTATCCAAAAGAAAATATTTTGTTACTGGTATCAGGATTGGCTCCGCCCAGCAGGATACTGTATAATTTATGGTTGCCGGTTTTGAATGCGGCATTGAAAGGCAGGACTTCGTTGCTGTAAAAAGCCAGTTTGTGATATCCCCTGAAGACTACGTTGATCAGGCCTATGCTGTAACCTTCTGAACTGTCGGAAATATTTATAAGGCCAATCTGGACACCTTTCAATCTTTTGGCATAGTTAAATACACCACCGATCTGCACCCCGCTCATATTGTTTCCGGTAATATTGCCCACACCGCCAATCTGCAAACCTTCGAAGTTTTTATTGGTGAAATTTACCACGCCACCAACCTGTACGCCGCTGAATTGTCCCCTGACAAAATTGTTGATACCACCTGCCTGCAGCCCGCCGGCATCATCCAGTACCGTATTCTGCAGCCCGCCGACCTGGAAACCATTCATATTGCCGCCGACCAGGTTGAACAATCCGCCGATCTGCGCATATTTCATGTCCTTTTTGTCGAGGTTGAAAAGCCCTCCCAGCTCAAAACCATTCACGCCACCTGAATAGCCGCCAAAAACGTTAAAGGAGAAATTATTCACCACCTGCGGGTTCATCCGGCCGTTGGAAGACAAACCGGGAGTAAGCGAAAATTGAACGGGCCTTGCCGTAAAAAACTTCCCCAGGTTGATGCTCTGTATCCGCAGTCGGGACGAAAGCAGAAAACGCCCCATAGCGGTGCGTTGTACCCTGATTGAATCCATTTTTTTGTAGAGATACAAAATCGTACTGCTATCAGGTTGCGGTACGGCAATATAAACAGAGTCCGGTGCAGGCAAGGTTCCGGGGCCAACGATTACATTGGTGCCGCTGATTTCAGCCGGGCTAAGAGTAATGCTTAATTGCTGGTCATACCCGGCCTGTATGGGAACCGTCGTGTCCTGGTAAAATTCTTTACTGACGGTCAGAGCAGCTTTTTTGTACCTGGATTTGAGCCGGATGCTGAAATAACCGTTCGCATTGGTAAGGGAGGAAACAAGTCGCTGCTTTTCATATACACTGGCGTCTGCCAGTTGTTCCCCGGTCTGGTCATCACGCACATACCCGGTAACATGATAAATGTTATCGTTCGATTCGCTTTGTTCCGTAACCAGGGTGATTTTTAACGGAGACCTGCGGATGATGATATAGTTGCCGGATTCCAGAAACTCAAACCCCGATGGAAATATATATTCCAGTATGGATTGCACGGTACGGTTGCCGGCAGAAATGCTGACCTGCCTGTTCCGGTTAATGATGCTGGTATTGTAGCTGAAATAAAAATCTCCCTGGTTGCTCACTATTTCCAATACTTCCTGCACAGGTTGACGATTTACAGAAATATTTACAATTCTGTTCAATAAGGATTGTGCGTGTGAAACAGCTGAAAACAGTAAGAAAATGGCGATCCATCCTGTTGAAATTCCTGCACGCTTTGACAACTGATACATGATAATACACTATTGAAGGATGAACTTATCGCCTTGTTGCTGAAGGCTTATATCCAGGGTTTGGGTAATGATGTTTAAAATTTTGTTGAGTGGTTCTTCGTTGAATGTAGTGGTCAGCGGCAGGTTCCGGATCGAAGGATTTCCGATAATAATATTGGCTCCATAAGCCTGGTTCAGTACTTCCACCAGTTTCCAGAGCGGGGTATTGTCACAGGTAAATGTTTTGGTCCGGTAATAATTGTACAGTTGGTCAGGTTGTTTTTCCTTTTTCAGCACGCCCTCACGGTGATGTATAGTTGTTTTTTCACCAGCCCGCAGTGCAAGCTGGCTGCCCTTCCCATTTACCCTTACAATACCGGTTTCTACCACAATGACCGTGCTGTCAGGGGTTTCGCGGATATTAAAAGAAGTGCCCAGGACGGTAACGGTAAAGTCATTCACGGTCACAATAAAAGGTTTGTCCTTATTGGGCTTGATGGAAAAGAAACCTTCTCCTTTCAGTTTCACCTGGCGGCTGTTGCCCCTGAACCGGGAAGGGTAGGAGAGTGCCGAATGTTTATTCAGTATGATGTTTGAACCATCGGGTAATTCTGTTTTGCCGGTATTGTTGGTGGTGGCCACTTGGATGTCCTCCGGCTTTAACAGCCGCTCAAAAGCGAAATATCCCATCAGGCCGGTAATGATCACGGCAAGTACAGCCGCAGCCCTGAACAGGAAATTCCTTTCGGATATCCTCACAATCTTACTCCTTTCGCCATCCTCTGCTCTCGTCCATTCTTTTTTCACTGCTGCATTCCCGCCATCTGCCGGATTCACTTTTCTTAAAAATCTTTCCCAGGCTGCATTTTCATCCACTTTACTGCTGGCGGCAATCTCCCTGCTTTTTGTCCAGATCAGTGAAAAATGATCATAATAGCTTCTGTTTGCGTCAGATTCTTCAATCCAGTCCATTGCCGCCATTGCTTCCTTCGGGGTACATTCGCCCAGGAGAAATTTCACCAGCAGCTCATCGATCATATGATTGTTCGGATACTGCACGGTATTATATATTTAGGAGGATTAACAGTATTAAAGGCAGGAATTCCGAGAGCTTTTCCCTCAATAAGCGCAATGCTTTGCCCATCTGGTTCTCAATGGTTTTGATGGAAAGTCCCAGCCTGTCGGCAATTTCCTGGTATTTAAGCTCTTCAAAGCGGCTCATCTGGAATATGGTGCGGCATTGTTCCGGCAGTTCATTCAGCGCCTTGTTGAGGTGCCATTCCAGTTCACCCATCTGCAGTTTAGCGGCAGCCGGCGCCGGTTCATCTGCCGGGCGTGCGGCCATAAAGGCATGGTAAGCCGATTGTACTTTCTGATGTTTCAGGTAATTGAGGCATTCATGGTAAACGGAACGGTATAGGTAGGCCGTTGCAGAGGAGTTGATCTGCAACTGATCCTTTTTCTCCCATAGTTTGCAAAAGACATTTTGAACCATTTCCTCGGCCAGCATGTCATCCTTTACGATGGTAAAGGCATAGGCATGCAGGCTTTTAAAATGGCTTTTAAAAACCTCTTCGAAACGCATCAGTCCGTGATCCGTCCGCAGGATAAGGTGCCCGGCTGTTGTAATGGCCATGCTGTTGGTTTGGTATCTGCTGTCTATAATCAGTGCTACTGCCAATGCTGCTTTTCAGGTACGACAGGGAACTGGTCATTTACCCCTATCGTCACCGGAAAAATATTTTCAGGCGCACATTTTCAGGGCAGCAGAACTGGATGAGCTGGCAAAGCTAGCGGCCTTTTTCCGGAGGACAAACCAACAGTATGTGAATTTAGATAAGCGGTCTAAAAGCAGTTGTCACGCAGCATTTTCATGTATAAAAGTCCCTTCTCCCTGGCAAAGCGGATATTGTTTTCCGGAATTTCTTCCGGATCACCCTGGTAAAACTCCAGGGCCTTTTCCAGGCTTTCCTCCCGCAGCAGGTGTAACATTGGGTAGGGGGAACGGTTGGTGAAATTGGCCGGGTCATCTGAAGCAACGCCAGCAAACTGGTATTCAGGATGGAAACTCGCCACCTGGTAAACTCCTTCATAATCCTCGGATGCTATCAGCTCTTCCGCCATTTCTACCAGGTCGAGGTATTCCTCAAAGTCGCCGGTCAGGTTCGGAAAGATTACAAGGGTGGTTTCGATACTTTCGTCATCGTCCAGCTGCCGGCAGGCTTCCAGAAAAGCAGTCAGGCATTCTTCTATGGATTGGCTTTCTGAAACGGTGAACCGGACTGTGTTGCGCTTCATTTCCCTTGCGGCAAATGGACAGAAATTGCAACCGATCACCACATCGGTGATCCATTTTTTGGTTTGAGAGATGATCTGTTCAGCATGTACCATGCTGCAATTTAAACCCTTATTTTCGTGGCTAAAAATTGAAAACAATGGCAGCTGCGATCATTACTGTGAATAGCAACGGATCTGTAAGAATTGAAGGTGATTTTGAAATTCGCGACAAGGAAGGAAATGTATATGACCTCGGCGGGCGTGAGATCGTGAGTCTTTGTCGATGTGGGTTGTCACAGAACAAGCCTTTCTGTGACGGTTCCCATAAGGGGAATTTTGAACACGAGGCCAAAGCCTTCGCCCTTCCGCCGAAGAAACAGGCCTGAGTTATGGTGGGGCTGCCTGCTTTTGGTACCAATTGATTTTTATGAAAGGAATCATTGCCAGGATAGAAGTTCAACAAGGGGACATCACCAGGGTGGTAACCGACTGTATTGTGAATGCGGCCAATTCGTCTCTTTTAGGTGGCGGAGGGGTAGATGGAGCCATTCATCGGGCAGGTGGTCCTGCCATATTGGAGGATTGCCGCAGGATTGTCGCCCGGCAGGGCGGATGTAAAACCGGCGAGGCGGTCATCACCACGGGTGGTAATCTCCCCGCCAGATATGTCATTCATACAGTAGGGCCTGTATGGAACGGCGGAACCCATGGCGAACCGGAAAAACTCGCGAACTGTTACCGGAATTCCCTGAAACTGGCTGTTGGGAACCATTGCCGAAGTATTGCTTTTCCAGGAATCAGTACCGGTGTTTACGGATATCCAAAGGAAGAAGCGGCGGCAATTGCGGTTAAAACTGTGGTAGATTTTCTTACCGGAAACGACTCAATAGATAAAGTTGTTTTTGTTTGTTTCGACGTTGAATATTACCGGTATATCAGGAGGGAGTTAAATCTCTGAATATTTCGGCCATTTTGTTCAGTTTACCAGCTTTCGCCCGGTGAACCGGCGTCCCTTGAAAAGATTTTTGAGTATCCTAATGCTGCGACACTCTTACATAATCGATTTCCATGGTTTGAGGGAAGATGCTGTCATCAACCCCTTTCTGTCCGCCCCAGTTTCCGCCTACTGCAATATTCAGCAACAGATGGAAGCGCTGGTCAAAGGGCCACACGGCAGGATCGTCTTTTTCCCGGCTGAAGCTGTAAACGGTTCGGTCATCGATTTTGAAGACGATGCTTTTTTCCAGCCATTCTATGGCGTAAATATGAAATTGCTGCGAAGTGTTGGGGAGATGGATTCCCCTGGTTTTCTGGGTGCCGATGGAGTGGTTATACGTCTCTGTGTGCACGCTGGTAAATACGGAGTCGGGCATATACCCTACGAATTCCATGATGTCGATTTCTCCGCTGGCCGGCCAGTCGCCATAGGCCCAGTCTGTGGGTAACATCCAGATGGCTGGCCATATCCCACGGCCCTTGGGCAGTTTCGCCCTCACTTCTATACGGCCATATTTCCAGTCGCCTTTGTTCCTGGTGATAAGTCGCGCCGAAGTGTATTTTCCCTCCCCGGTTTTACGTGCGGTAATGATCAGGGATCCGCCCCGTACCACGGCATTATTGGTGTCGGCTTTGGTGTAAAACTGTTTTTCCTGGTTACCCCAGCCATGACCGCCAATATCATAGCCCCATTTGGCCGGGTCCGGTTGCCCGGGTGTATTGAACTCATCAGACCATACCAGTTTCCATTGTGCCTGTGATACATTGAAGCTGCCGCATAAAAAAAGGAGGATGAATATATTTTTCATCCTCCTAAGTTATGTAAGACATCTGAAATATAAGGTGTCTGACACTTTGGAAGTGTCAGACACCATTCGAAGACGTCTGACACTTCCAAAGTGTCAGACACCATAGTGTATTACGCAGCAGTTACCGCCTTGTTCACCAGTTCAGCAGCTTCGCTGAGCAGGATGGCACTTTGAACTTTCAGTCCGCTTTCGTCAATCAGTTTCTTGGCTTCTTCGGCATTGGTTCCCTGTAAACGCACGATGATGGGCACATCAATATTGCCCATGCTCTGGTAAGCGTCGATTACACCCTGGGCAACCCGGTCACAACGAACGATACCACCGAAGATATTAATAAGGATAGCTTTTACTTTGGGGTCTTTCAGGATGATCCGGAAACCGGCCTCAACGGTCTGTGCATTTGCAGTACCGCCTACGTCCAGGAAGTTGGCAGGCTCACCACCACTGAGTTTGATCATATCCATGGTAGCCATGGCCAGACCGGCACCATTTACCATACAACCTACGTTGCCATCGAGTTTTACAAAGTTGAGGTTGTATTTTCCGGCTTCTACTTCTGTAGGATCTTCTTCAGATATATCGCGCATGGCTGCCAGTTCCGCATGACGGGTAAGCGCGTTGTCGTCGATATTCATTTTGCAATCCACCGCAATGATCTTTTCATCAGAAGTCTTGAACAGTGGGTTGATTTCGAGCATGCCGCAATCCAGGCCTACATATGCGTTGTAGAGATTGGTCACAAACTTCACGCAGTTCTTGAAAGCTTCTCCGCTCAGTCCCAGGTTGAAGGCAATTTTACGCGCCTGGAAACCCTGCAGCGGACCACCGGGGTGAACCCACTCCTTGAAGATCCTGTCGGGCGTATTGTGTGCCACTTCTTCAATATCCATTCCACCTTCAGTGCTGTACATGATCACGTTTTGTCCCTTCGCACGATCCAGCAATATGGACAAATAAAATTCTTTTACGGGATTAGGTCCTTCGTAATACACGTCCTGTGCAACCAGCACTTTGCTTACAACTTTACCGGCTTCACCTGTCTGGATGGTAACCAGTGTTCCGCCAAGAATGTTCTGGGCGATTTCTTTAACGGCTTCGGCATTCTTACCCACCGCCACACCGCGCTGCTCTGTTCCGCGGATCTTTCCCTTTCCGCGTCCGCCGGCGTGGATCTGGGCTTTTACTACGGCAAACTTGCTGCCATATTGGGTGTGGATCTGGCGGTAAGCTTCTTCTGCTTCAGTGGGGGTACTACAGGCGATTCCTTCCTGTACGGGAACATTGTATTTTTTCAGTAATTCTTTGGCCTGATATTCATGAAGGTTCATATAGCTAAAAAATTTTGCCAAAGATAATAGAATTCTAATCCCGACTTGGGTAATAGCACCTATATATTTGCAAATGCCTGATTTTAATTCAGATATCATTGGCTGCCTGCAGGAATTAAAAGAGGGCCGCCCGGTTCTTATTCATACCGAAGCCGGCTGGCTGCTGGCGGCCGACGCAAGGACTCCGGCGCCTTTTTTTGAACGGGTAAACCGCCCGGTGCTGATGCTGGCTGATGCGCGCGACCTCTTTGTGTACCTCAGTGCGCCACCCCTGAACATCATGGACGAACTGGAATCTGATGTATTGCCAACCGCACACCTCGTTACGGGTGTGCTGGACGTGGACAACAGCTGGCTCGATGAAAACCAGGGAATAGCGGTCACACTTGCCCGTGATGAATTCAGTTTACACCTGGTGAAGAGATTCCGGCATCCATTGGTTTTGCTACCCGTAACGGAATGGAATGGATTTCGGGCCGGACAATACTGCAAGGCCCTGTCGCAGGGATTTCTGTTTACCTGATGAGTTTGTAGTTTTTGTATTCGCCGATTTTGAAACCCAGGATGTCTTCAATGGGTTGCATGATCCGGTCTTTTTTTCTCCATACCGCTTTGGCAGGGTCGAAAGTGAATTCCCAGTGCTGCCCCTTTACCTTGGGTTCCATTAATTTGGGATGGGTGCCCTTGAAGATTTCCAGGCGGTCATAACCATATTTTTCCCAGTTGATCTTCGGTTTGGCCTCTGGGTTACCCTCATCATAAAACTTTCCGATGGCCTCCGCTTTTTTTGTTTTCATATTGGGACCCCGAACTTCAGTGTAGTGATAAATCGGGCAGTCTATCTTTTTAACCCTCAGCTTTTCGCCTTTCTCTGTTCCGGCATGGAATGCTTCCAGGTTATGGTATTTCCTGAATCCCATAGAGTCTCCGTAGGACTGTACCCTGATGCCGTTCCTGAACAAACGAACTTCGTGTTTATGAACCCTTCTGGAGGTTCTGATATAATTGTACCCTCCCCAAAAATGTAGGAATGGCAGGATGAAACCCTCTACGCGCTTGTCGCCATCATTTTCTTCCACCGTTTTACGGATTTTCATGATGTCATTCTCATGAATCACTTCGTCGGCCTGAATATGGAAGGCCCAGTCTCCTGAAATGGCGTCCAGCGCAATATTGCATTGCTGCGCGAAAATTTTGCCACCCACCCTCAGGTTGTCATCCCATACGGTGTCGATGATTCTGATCTTATCTGATTGTAAAGCTTCAATGGCCTCACGGGTGCCGTCGGTGGAGTCGCCGACAGCCACGATGAATTCATCACAGGCGGGTAAAATGGATTGGAATGCTTCCAGGAAGGGAACCCCGTAATCAAATCCATTCCTTACGTAGCTGAAACCTGATATTTTCATTTCCAATTGTTTATGCAAAAAAAGATTTTTTGCAATTCATAAAAAAAAGTCATTTTGCCCTTTCCAAGTTCAAGCCCCCGCATGCAAGAGATTTCTGTAGTGATCGTCGCCAAAGATGAAGCTGACATTATCGGCCAGACCATCAGCAGCCTTTCCGGCCTGACGGATGATATTTTCATTGCAGATACAGGCAGCAAGGATGATACCATTGCTATAGCCAGGTCCCTGGGTGCCAGGGTGGAAACCCTTGCCTGGGAAGGTTTCGGACGAACCAAGAACAAGGCACTGGCCCACGCAAAATACGAATGGGTACTTTTCCTGGATGCTGATGAATCCATCGATGAAACGCTGAAACAAAGTTTACTGAACCTTTCGCCTGAAGACCCCAGGGCTGCATTTAAGATCCGATTTAAAAATTATATCGGGAATAAAAGAATGGCTTATGGCGAATGGGGGAGGGAGTGCAAACTCAAGGTGTTCAACAGGAAATACGCGCAGTGGGACAATGCCGAGATCCATGAAAAAATACTGGTGGCCGAAGGCGGTAAAGTGAAGACCCTGGATGGTTTTATTATTCACAGCCTGATGAAGGACCTTTCAGAATATGCTGTGAAAATGAACCGCTACGGAGAACTGATGGCCAGAAAATATTTGCAGAATGGCAAGAAGGCAGGCTGGTTCAAGTTATATTTTTACCCATTTTTCAGATTCCTCCAGATATACCTGTTTCGTTTGGGCCTGCTGGATGGCCGGCTGGGTTTCGCTGCCGCTTTTTTCAGCGCCTATTATGCATTCCTGAAATATCACCGCCTCCGGGAATTACAGCTATCCGGTGCATCCTGACAGGCTTATGCGGGAATTCCCGATATTTGGCGCTATGAAAGTCAGTGGATTTACATTTATTAAAAATGCCGTTCTCTACGGGTACCCCATCATTCCTGCAATTCGTTCCGTATTACCACTTTGCGATGAATTTGTGGTAGCCGTGGGCGATTGTACCGATGGTACCCGTGAATTAATCGGGCAAATGAATGAACCAAAGATCCGTATCATTGACACGGTTTGGAATAATGACCTTAAAACAGGTGGCAGGGTGCTGGCCGATGAAACCAACAAGGCTTTCCGGGAAATTGCCAAAGACAGCGACTGGGCAGTTTATATCCAGGGAGATGAAGTGCTGCATGAAAAATACCTTGATAACGTGAAAGAGGCGATGATTAAATACCAGTCCGATGACAGGGTAGACGGGCTTCTTTTCAAATACATGCATTTCTGGGGAAGCTTTGATTATGTGGGCGTGTCATCCCGCTGGTACCGTAATGAGATCAGGGTGATCAAAAATAATCCTGCTTTCTATTCTTATAAGGACGCGCAGGGATTTCGCAAGGGACAGAATGAAAAATTACAGGTGAAACCCATTGATGCATATATCTATCACTATGGGTGGGTGCGGGAGCCCAAAGCCATGCAGAATAAGGCCCTGGGAGTAAGGCAATACTGGAGCGAAGAAGGCCAGGTGCCGGAAAAAATTAAATTCGATGAAGGCGAATTCAATTACGGCCAGATTGATGTGCTGAAAAAATTCGAGGGAAGCCATCCGAAAGTAATGCAGGAGATCGTTGCCCGTAAAAACTGGAATTTCGAGTTTGATATTTCGAAAAATAAACCGAAACTGAAAGACCGTTTCAAAAATTTCCTGGAAAAATTAACCGGCAAGCGGTTCTTTGATTATAAAAACTACCGGATTATCTGAGTTTTTCATAAAGGGCGATCCAGTCGGTTACCTGCATTTTTGTAGCCAGTTCGCCGATCAGCGTATAGGGGATTTTTTCGGGCTTTTTGAACCGGATACAACTTTTGCCAATTTCCGGTTTTCCCATACCGGTTTTTTCATACGCTTTCATAAACCAGTCGAGCAGCACCGGGTCGGCGTAAAGCCCCATATGGTAAACCGCAATATGGTTTTTCTGGGCAGCCAGGTTAATAAAGGGAAGGGGAAGTTTGGGGTCGCATCGGTAGCCTTTGGGATAGAGGCTGTGCGGTACTACATAGCCGATCATACCGTATCCCATTGTTTCTGAAAAGCCTTTGGGCAGGTTGTCAAGGATTGTCATCCGAAGCCTTCTGACAGCCTCCTGCTTCTCCGCCGGTAATTCACTGATATAGTCCTCCGGACTGACTGCTGTGGAACTGGCCATACACAGGAAATTTGATATATACCCTAAATGTCGTGAAATTTTACCTTTGCTCCACCATCCACCATTCACCATTCACCATTCACTATCTTTGCCGCCCCATGGATATTAATTGCACGGAAAAAGAATTGTTTTTGCTTAAGAAGATTGCACATGCTGCAGGCGAGCTTCAGATGCCCTGTTATGTGATCGGGGGATTCGTGCGCGATAAAATCCTGGGGCGCCCGACCAAAGATGCAGATATAGTATGTGTGGGGGATGGAATAGAACTTGCCCATAAGGTTGCCGAACGCTTTCAGCCCAGACCCAATGTGGCGTACTATAAAAATTTCGGTACTGCTTCCATTAAAGTGGAGGAGTTTGAGGTCGAATTTGTTGGAGCGCGCAAAGAAAGTTACCGGTATCATAGCAGAAACCCGGAAGTGGAACCGGGTACCCTTGAAGAAGACCAGTTGCGCCGCGATTTCACCATTAATGCCATGGCCATCAGCCTGAACAGGGATGACTATGGAAAGCTCGTGGATCCATTCAATGGGATGGAAGATATGAAGGCGGGCATAATCCGCACGCCGCTGGAACCCGGACAAACATTTTCCGATGACCCCCTTCGAATGCTCCGGGCTATCCGGTTTGCCTCCCAACTGGGATTTGAGATTGAAGGCGTAACCTGGGAGGGCATTTGCCTGCATGTGGATAGGATCAAGATAATTTCACAGGAGCGGATAACCGAAGAATTGAATAAAATATTATTGAGTCCGAAACCTTCGGTTGGACTTGACCTGCTTTATCGTGCCGGGCTGATGCATATCATTTTCCCGCAAATGGTTGACCTCGCAGGCGCCGAATACATTGATGGGAAGGGACACAAGGATAACTTTTATCATACGCTGCAGGTAGTTGACAATATTTCACAGCACACCAATGACCTGTGGTTGCGTTGGGCTGCACTACTCCATGATATCGGAAAACCCGCCACAAAAAAATTCGAACCCGGCCATGGGTGGACCTTCCATGGTCATGAAGTGGTTGGCGGACGTATGGTTCCGAAAATTTTCACTAAGCTGAAACTGCCACAGAATGAAAAAATGCGCTACGTGCGCAAGCTGGTGGAATTACACCTCAGGCCTATCAGCCTTACAAAGGAGAATATCACAGACAGTGCCATTCGTCGCCTGCTGTTTGATGCCGGTGACGAAATGGATGACCTGATGATGCTGTGTTCCGCTGACATAACCTCGAAGAATAAATTCAAGGTCAGGCGCTACCTGTCCAATTTCAATTTGGTGCGCGAACGGTTGCAGGAAGTAGAGGAAAAGGACCGTATCCGCAACTGGCAGCCTCCCATTACCGGTGAAATGATCATGGAAGTGTTTGGATTGCCGCCGGGTAAAATTGTAGGTGAAATCAAAAATGCCATCAGGGAGGCAATCCTGGATGGCGAGATTGAAAACAGCTATGATGCGGCTTACAGCCTGATGGTAAAAAAGGCTGCAGAATTCAACCTGCAACCGGTACGCTAGGCTGTGTGGTTTTCAATAAAAAAAGTATTTTACGCTCTATAAACAGCAGATATTTTTATGGCCATACTGAAGTTCAGGATCTATTTTGAAGAAGATGACAGTGTCTACAGGGATATCGCCATCAGGCATAAGCAGAGTTTCCAGGACCTGCACCAGGCCATCCTGAAAGCATACGAATTTGACAATAAGCACGCCGCTACTTTTTATCGCAGTAACGATAACTGGCAGCGCGGACGCGAGATCAGCCTCGAAAAATACAACAGGGACTATAAGGTGGCTCCGCTTCTTATGGCCGATACGGCCATTGGAACCGAGATATTTGATCCCAACCAGAAATTCATCTACCAGTATGATTTTGTACGGAACTGGACATTTCTCGTGGAACTGATCAATGTGTCCAAAGAAGAAAACCCTAAGCTGGATTACCCCGCAACTGTCAGGGTGGAAGGGATAGCTCCCTCCCAATATGGCACCAAGGGACTGGTGGGTGATAAACTCGCCGAGATGGAAGAGAAATATGACCTGCAGTCCGGTGCTGAAGGCTTTGGTACAGAGGGCGAATCTGACTCCGATACTGATGAGGGTGAAGAGTTTGGTGCGGAGGAAACCACCGGGGAAGAGGAATTTTAGGGTTACGAACTGTGCCGGGAGTAGTGGGTGAAAAACTAAAAAATGACGGAGGAATACGATATATCAGCATCAAACCTAAAGCCTCCAACCTCAAAATCAGTAATCATTGTAGTGGGTCCTACAGCTGTTGGAAAAACAGCCCTTGCAATTGAGCTGGCCCGCTGGTTGGGTACCGAAATCATTTCTGCCGATTCCCGGCAATGTTTTCGTGAACTGAATATAGGTGTGGCGCGCCCATCCGAAGAGGAACTTGCCGCAGTGCGTCATCATTTTATTGCCTCCCATTCCATTCTTGATGAAGTAAATGCAGCAGTGTTTGAGGCCTATGCCCTGCAAACAGTGAAGGCAATATTCCGCCAGCATGACAATGCAGTTATGGTGGGCGGAACAGGACTGTATGTAAAAGCCTTCTGTGAGGGTATGGATGAGATTCCTGCTGTTAAGCCCGGCATAAGGGCAGAAATTATCGCCGGTTACGAAACACATGGACTAACCTGGCTACAGGAGCAGGTGCTGGCCCATGATCCCATATTTTATGCCTCCGGCGAAGTGCAGAACCCGCAGCGCCTGATGCGTGCGCTGGAAGTGGTGTTGTCGACGGGAAGGAGTATACGAACATATCAATCCGGGCAAAAACAGCCACGTCCTTTTGCTGTCCATAAAATTGGTCTCGACCTGCCGCGTGCCGAATTATATGATCGCATCAATCGCCGTGTTGACCTGATGATGGAATCCGGTCTTTTGCAGGAAGTGTCTGACATCTTTCAACACATGTCATACACTATCCGGAATGGCACCCGTCCCAATGCGCTGCAAACTGTGGGTTATTCTGAGTTGCTCGATTTCCTGGAGGGGAAATGCAGCCTGGGGGAGGCCGTCGACAAAATCAAGATCAATACCCGACACTATGCCAAAAGGCAACTGACCTGGTTTCGCCGCGACCCTTCCATCACCTGGTATCACCCCGCTGACACCGCCGCCATCAAAAAATGGCTTGTTACGCGTCTGACGTGCGTCTGACGTACGTCAGACGCACGTCAGACGCGTGTTCACAAAAAGATAATATGGGGCAGCGGCAGGCAGCCGAACTTTGAGGGAATGTTCAGTTCCATACAACCAGGTCAGCCATCCATTGAGCCGGCAATATTGAAGGCTTCCGCTTTCGGTGAAGATTTTCATTGGGGAGTGGCCATCGCTGCTGCCCAGAATGAAGGGGCCGTGCAGGAAGACGGCCGCAGCCTTTCTATATGGGACGTATTCGCAAGAAGAAAGGGTGCGATAAAAAAGGGTGCCAAACCTTCTGTGGCCTGCGATTTTTACCACCGCTACAAGGACGATATCCTGCTGGCAAAAGCACTTGGATTCAATAGTTTCCGCTTTTCCATTTCCTGGTCGCGGGTGCTTCCTGACGGTTCGGGGAAAGTGAACGAAGCCGGCATCCGGTTTTACAATGAAGTGATCGATGAATGCCTGCGGGTTGGATTGATTCCTTTTGTCACACTTTACCATTGGGACCTTCCGCAGGTCCTGCAACAGGAGGGAGGCTGGGAAAGCCCCCTGATCAACCGTTGGTTCAAACACTTTGCGAAGATCTGCGCAAAGGCCTTCGGGGATCGAGTTAAACACTGGCTGGTGCTGAATGAGCCGGTTGGATTTACATCGCTTGGTTATATGCTGGGAAAACACGCGCCGGGAAAAAAAAGCCTGGAAGGTTTCCTGAAATCAGTGCATCACGCGGCGCTGGCACAGGCAGATGGCGGACGTGTTCTGCGGCAGTACATTCCGGATGCGAAAATCGGGACTACCTTTTCCTGTTCCGAAATCATTCCCTATACAGACCGGCCTGAAGACCTGCAGGCTGCCCGTCGCCTTGATCTGCTGATGAACCGATTGTTCATAGAACCTTTACTGGGTAAGGGGTTTCCGGAAGATGATATGGGGCTGATGGATAAAATGTGGCGCCAGAACCAGTCCTGGAAATATGTTGACCGCATGCAGTTTGATATGGATTTTATCGGGCTGCAGAATTATTTTCCGGTGGTGGTAAAACACAGCCCGTTTATTCCCATTCTGCAGGCAACGGAAGTGAAACCTGCTGTCCGGAAAGTTCCGCATACCGCCATGGGATGGGAAATCAATCCTGCAAGCTTTTATAATATCATTAAAAGGTTCTGGAAATATGGTGCCATCCGTGAACTGATGATCACCGAAAATGGGGCAGCCTTTAAAGACACGCTCTCGCAGGGCAGGGTAAATGATCCGGAACGGATAGCCTACTTTCAATCTCACCTTGCAGCCTTATTACAGGCAAAAAAAGAAGGGATAAAAATATCCGGTTATTTTGCCTGGACCCTGATGGATAATTTCGAGTGGGCCGAAGGGTACGAAGCCCGCTTTGGTCTTGTTCACGTAGATTTTAAAACCCAGCTCAGAACAATCAAGGATTCGGGACACTGGTGGAAAGAACTATTTAGAACTTAAGTCCTATTGTTGCCACCACATTCCCGCCGCTTCCTTTTACATCTGCGAAAGTATTTGCCTTGTCGGGCAAACGGTAGGGAAAACTTATGTCATTGGTCATCCGATGTACATAGGCAAGGTCAATGAAATATCCCTTGTTACGGTAACCCACCCCTCCGCTTACATACATGCGTTTACCATTGAGCGCGTCGTCGTCATAAGGATTGCCATAATAGGAAAAGCCTCCGCGGACCATCAGGGTGTTGAATTTCAACTCACCCCCGATACGGGCATTGATGGCCCCCTTGTAAATCTGCTTCACTACTGAGTTCACAGATTTGAAATATTCATCATCTTCAATGGTATTCTCTTCGGCGCTTCTGAAACGGTTGGTGGAATAGGTGACATATTCAAGATCAGCTGAAATAAAACCTCTCTGCTGCCGGGTATCGGCCACTTCACGGAACACATAGGACCCGCTCACCATAAATTTCCAGGGTGATGTCAAATCATACCTGTATTCCGGCAGGTAGCCCTCATTCAGGGTCTTGACATTTACTGATGTGGGAAGGTTGTAATTTTCCAGCGCAGTTTCCATGGTGGCGTCATAAGTATCTTTCAGGCCATAGATGGTGGGGGTGTGGATCGCTGCGCCCAACCGCACAGATTCCACCGGGCGGAAAATCATTCCCATCTTCAGGTTCAGGCCAAATCCCTTACTGGTATATTTTTCCCGGAGGGTTGCGTAGTCGAAGTAATTACGGGCATTGTCGCTGGCGTCAGACTCCGTTAATACACTGCTGCGCTCATAATTTACAATGGGAACCCCCAGGCTCAGACCCCAGAATAATTTATCCTTGTTGCTGCCTGCGAAACTTATGGCGAGCTCGGTAATGCCACCACTGGTTTCAATATAATTATCCTGGTTAAGCAGGAAAGCGGTATCCTTCTCGTAGGCATACCTTAAAGGGGTTCCAACCACTTCCGTACCAAAGCCCGAAGTAGTTAAAGTGTCTACCAGGTAAGTGTATAATCCCATCCTTGCCGGGAAGGATATGCTGTTACTGTTCAGTGCTTCATCAAGTGTTAGTCCGGAACTGGCTATCTCCGCCGCATAGGACTCCGATAAGGAACTGAAATTATTCTGTCCGCGGTAGTTAACCTTATTGTTGAAATCTGCAGAACGGTTGATAGCTATGCTGAAAGCCGCACTGCTGTTATTTCTGGGGTTGGTTGGCATGCCAAATACAAAACCACTGGTGCCCAGGAAAAGATTGTTGCTGTTCCGGCTGTTTTTGGTGTCACGGAAACTGGCATTATTGTTTATGAAATTGTAACCGGGAGTCAGCACCAACTCACTGGTTTTGTAAAGTCCAAGTCCGGCCGGATTGATAAAATTAGCGGTAATATCACCACCCAGTGACCCCATCACACCACCAATTGCCTGGTTTCTTGCTGTTCCTGAGGGCGTATTCCAGGACATTCTGAGGGCGTCTTCAGGTACCTGCGAATAACCGGCAAAGGAGAGTAATCCAAACGAAATCACGAATATTCCTTTTCGCATGTGCATTTACTTTAGTTCTTTTTCAGGGATATAAAAAAGGAGGAAACAAATGCACCGGTTGCCAGGTTGTTTCCTCCGTCAAATATGAACCGTCCTAATTAATTACCTGTACGTGTCGGTCGGCTTACGCCACCACCACTGCTGCCGCCGGAACTGCTCCTGGAACTTCCACCGGAATTCGATGAGGGAGTATAGCTTCTGGTAGGCCTGTCATTTGATGAATTGTTAAAGCTTCTGTTATCGTCTCCGCCAAACAGGGTCCTTCTGTTGTTATTGGTATTATAATAGTTCCTGTTGGAGTTATTATAATTGCCGCCATTGTAATTTCGCGGAGTGTAACCGTTCCTGTTGCCACTATTGGTATTCAGGTAACTGCTCATAGTGAAAGCTGAAGCGGGCCTGCTGGGTTTTGGTGCGGTAAAGAAATTGCCACCCGGCTTACCAGGAATTCCGCCACCGTACCAGCCGCCACCGTTCCATCCGCTGCCATACCAGCCACCGCCGCCATACCAGCCAGATCCCATTCCATAATAAGGATTATAAAAACTGTTCCACATGTACATGGAGTTCCAGGGGCTGTTAAACGGGCTGTTCCAGACCATATAACTGTTATAGAGCCAGCTGTTGCGCATCCATGGATCCATCATGGCAAAATCATCGTAGAAATATGGACGTCTTCCGGCCGCGATCGACATTCTCAGGTACTGGTCATCCCGGTAATCTGGATTGGTGTAATACCTGTCATTGTATTTCCTGCGGGAATTGGTTTCCATATATTCCTCTCCGCCGGCAGCAACGGCTGACCGTCCGGGTGAAAAATATACGTCATCCGGCGTCTGACCCGATTGGTAAACGGAAGAACAACCGGTTAAAGCCACCAGGCCAATTCCTGCCACTAATCCGGAAATTTTGAGGTTCATAGCGCAGCTGTTAATGAGTTTAAAAAATTACTTTTGCGTTCGCTGTATAAATCTACAAATATAAGACAGCCTTCTCTAATTAAATGTTGCAAGCTAATTGTTAAAACCCAACTACTTATAATGAGCAAAGAGATCACCAGCAGGGCCGAGGATTATTCGCAATGGTACAATGACCTGGTACTGAAAGGCGGACTGGCCGATTATTCAGCCGTTCGCGGATGTATGGTAATTAAACCCTATGGGTTCGCCCTCTGGGAAAACATGCGCGACCAACTGGATCGCATGTTCAAGGAAACGGGCCATGTGAATGCCTATTTTCCCCTCTTTATTCCCAAAAGCTTCCTTTCCAAAGAGGCTGCCCACGTAGAGGGCTTTGCCAAGGAATGTGCAGTGGTTACCCACTACCGCCTGAAAAATGATCCCAATGGAGGAGGCGTGGTGGTTGATCCGGAAGCCAAACTGGAAGAAGAACTGATCGTTCGCCCTACCTCCGAAACCATTATCTGGAATACCTATAAGGACTGGATCCAAAGCTATCGCGACCTGCCCATCCTGGTAAACCAGTGGGCCAACGTGGTTCGCTGGGAAATGAGGACCCGGCTATTCCTGCGTACGGCTGAATTCCTTTGGCAGGAAGGCCATACCGCCCATGCCACCCGCGAAGAAGCTATTACGGAGACCCGCAAAATGCTCGACGTTTACGCCGAGTTTGTGGAGGAATACATGGCTGTTCCGGTAATAAGGGGAGTAAAATCCGAAAGTGAACGATTTGCCGGTGCAGAAGATACTTATTGCATTGAAGCGCTTATGCAGGATGGCAAGGCCCTCCAGGCTGGAACCTCCCATTTCCTGGGACAGAATTTCGCTAAGGCGTTTGACGTAAAATTCCTGACAAAGGAAAATAAACTGGAATATGTCTGGGCAACCAGCTGGGGCGTGAGTACCCGCCTGATTGGCGCCCTGGTGATGGCACACAGCGACGACCAGGGATTGATCCTGCCGCCTAAAATTGCCCCCCTGCAGGTAGTGGTCGTTCCTATTTACAAGGGCGATGAACAAAAAGCATTGATCACCGAAAAAGTGAACGGTATCATGCAGGCCCTGAAAAAAATGGGCATTTCGGTGAAATACGACGACAGCGACAACTCTCGCCCGGGTTGGAAATTCGCCGAATATGAAATGAAGGGCGTGCCCGTAAGGATCGCTATCGGGGCACGTGACCTTGAAAACAATGTGGTGGAAATTGCCCGCAGGGATACCAAGGAGAAAACCAGCGTATCCATGGAAGGATTACCTGAATATGTCAAAAACCTCCTGGATGAGATCCAGCAGAATATGTTTAACAAGGCCAAGGCCTACCGCGACAGCCATATCACCAAAGTAGATGACTGGGCCGGGTTTGAACGGTTGCTGGATGAAAAGGGTGGATTCCTTGCCGCGCATTGGGATGGTACCGCTGAAACCGAAGAGGCCATCAAGGAAAAGACCAAGGCAACCATTCGCTGCATTCCTTTAGGAAACGAAGCCGAAGAAGGAAAATGTATCCTTACCGGCAAACCCAGCACGCAACGCGTTCTGTTTGCCCGGGCATATTGATTTTCCATTTGTAGAACAATAAAATTAAAACATGCACAATCTTTTTGGTTGTGCATGTTTTTTATATATTAAGCCTTCATTATTACCAGATGGTCAACAAGGAAGAACAGTCGCATCCTGATTTTTATCTGAACGAAAAGGGTTTGAAAGCTATCCGGCAGGCTGCCAGATGGGCCAGGGGACTGGCTTTTACAGGATTGTTTTTTATTGGCGGGATGGCCTGGCTTGGAATTAAAAACCTCCTGGATGGCTCAACTGACTATTCTGCAAATGGGGCCAGCATCCTGGTTGCGGTACTGTTCATTTTTCCGACCAGTTGGCTTTTTCAATATGCTTCACGCCTGTTAAAGGGTATCAAAAAAAATGATAACGAATTGCTGAACCATGCTTTTCAGCCCCTTGCTGCTTTTTTTAAGTGGCTTGCCATCAGCACCGGCATCCTTGTAATCCTTTATTTAATCTTTTTATCCATAACGGGTGTCGCTTCCCTTTTCGGCTGGGGCACTCATTAATTATTCAACCATTAAACCCCTTTAAAAATTCCAACATGGAACAATCCAACACCAACACGAATCTCTTTGATCTTCAAATCGATGACCAATCCAGCAGTTATCTCACAGAAACCGCCAAATGGGCTAAATTTTTATCCATTCTTGGTTTTATCGGCTGTGGTTTGATGGTAATCCTGGCTATCGGTATGGGTTCATTCATGGGCTCGCTGATGCAGAACAGTATGATGCCGGGCGGTGGTTTCCTTTTATCCATCGTCTATATTGCAATGGCTGCGCTCTACTTCATCCCTTGTCTTTATCTCTACCGTTTTGCCGGCAGCATGCAGTTGGCACTCCGGGCCGCAGACGCCCACCAGTTGCAGACTTCTTTCCGTAACCTGAAGTCCTGCTTTAAATTCCTGGGCATCCTGACCATCGTGCTTTTATCGATCTATGCACTCGCTATGATCGGTGGTTTGACTGCGCTGGCATTTTCAGTTTAATGACAGAATATTCAACGCGCTGACAATGCATTGTAATCCTTTAACAGCACTCCGAGGAATTCTTCCGGTTCCAGGTCGGATTGTATTTTCAGCGCTGTTTTTATTTTATCTGCCACACGGCCGGTGAGGGCAGGATTCCTGTTCTTGCCGGCATTCAGCAATACCTGTTTTACCGTATTCATATCATGATCGCTGAGTGACAGTACCTGCGGGAATACCGGTGTGTAATTTTCTTCCACATCGGTAAATACCGTATCCTGCCAACGCCCCCTGAACCTGGTATCAATCAGCATGGTCCCTGCAACAAGGTCGCCGATACGCTGGGATTTTTCCGTTAGTACAATACAGGCAAGCCCGCCGAACACCAGCAGGAATGTGTACCAGGGCCACATCCCTTCAAACACGGCAAAAGCTATCCACAACGGGAAGTCTGCGATTTTAAACAGCCATCTCAACAGGTACTGGCTTATGGTTGGTTGCCCGCCTGTAACCGCAATTACCCTGATGCCGGCGATTTTTTTTCCAATACTCTGGCCATTCATGGTTATTTCACAAACGGGATGATAGAGTACAACCGGAAGCCAGAGGATGGTTTCCAACCAGCCAATAGTGCCGGCTCCGTTATTCCCGGGGAGATAGGCCACCAGTTTATTGCTCAGCCAGATATAAATAATGATGATGGTCAAATCAAAGGCCCAGGCAATCACTCGGCGATGAAAGGGGCTGATGGGAAATTCAACCTCAATATTAAACCCTGTATTTAGCCTTGCGATTGACATGCAGTTGATAAATCTGGTGAAAAGATAATAACAGCGTCTTATTTCCGGGAATTAATTTTTGACCTTATATTGGGTTCTTATGCGGGAAGGGAAATTCCTAAAAAATAATATGGATAAATGGAAGCAGATCCAGCAGGAACCTGCGTCCAGTCCGGATGAAATGGCCAGGCAATTCACTGAACTGGTGAATGATCTCGGGTACGCCAAAACCTTTTATCCCCGCAGCAAGGTGACAGAATACCTGAACGGACTTGCATCCAGGATATATCTGACTATTTACAGGAATAAAAAAGAGGAGAAGTCGCGCATCCTGCATTTCTGGAAAACCGAATTGCCGCTGACCATCAGGCGTTACCACAGGGAACTGCTGTATTCGTTTTGCATTTTCCTTTTATTCGCCATCATGGCAGCGTTTTCAGCGGCACAGGACGAAACCTTTGTAAGGGGTGTACTTGGAAATGCCTATGTAGAAATGACAGAAGATAACATCGAAAAGGGCGATCCGTTTGGTGTGTATAAAGGAACTGATGAATGGTCCATGTTTCTTCAAATAGCCCTTAATAATATCAGGGTGTCATTTATGGTTTTTGTGTCTGGTGTGTTTGCAGGTATAGGAACCGTTTACATGCTTTTTTCAAATGGGATGATGCTTGGGTCTTTTCAGTATTATTTTTTTGCAAAAGGATTGGGCTGGCCTTCTGTGCTGGTAATCTGGATTCACGGTACACTCGAAATCTCTGCCATCATTATTGCAGGCGCTGCCGGGTTTGTGATAGCCGGTCATTTACTGTTTCCCGGCACCTACACCAGGTTGCAATCTTTGATGACAGGGGCAAAGAACGGATTGAAAATTATGATCGGCCTGGTACCGGTTTTTATAGTGGCGGCTTTTTTTGAAGGATTCATCACACGTCATTCCACCATGCCCGCCTGGCTGAGTATCGGGATACTGCTCCTGTCTTTATTTTTTATTATCTGGTATTTTGTCTGGTATCCGATCAGCCTGTCACGAAAGATGAAAAATGCTCCTAAACTGCCAGTATCCATTTGAAATTTCTCCGGCCATATGTAATTTTTGTGCTGCTTTTCCTTTTAAAGGGAATGTGTTCAACCAATCAGTTGTTTGCCCAGGATAGTTCTGTATGGCAGAATTATTATGTACGGGAAGTCCCTGATTCTATTGTTGCTTCCCTTCAGAAGGATAAACAGTTTGCCTATGCCAATGATCCGGCATACTGGGCAATCAAACAAGAGCCACCCGTACCATTGAACGGCTTCCTGGATTTTTTAAGGCGCCCCTGGTTCAGGTACCTTATTTACCTGATTGTTGTTATTCTTTTATTGCTGGCCCTTTGGTCTGTCCTGAAGGCCAATAATATGTTCATTTTTTATTCTTCCGCCCGCAAAAAAAGAACATTGGATTTACCGACAGAAGCTACCCTGAATTGGGATATGAAAATTGCGGAAGCCCTGCGGGATCATGATTTCAGAATGGCCATCCGGTACCATTTTCTTCAGATGCTTCATCGCCTGCATGACAGGGACCTGATCACCTGGCATGCTGAAACCACCAATGCTGAATACCTGTTGGCTTTAAGACAACATCCCCGGTACCATGAGTTCCAATCGCTCACCCGGATTTATGAGTATGCCTGGTACGGTGATTTTGAGGTCAGTGAATCAATGTACCGGCAGGTGGCCGATCGTTTTAATCAACTAATTAACAGGATCTGATGAGAGCAAAGATTTTGATCCATATCGTCCTGGTTGTATTGCCGGCTTTTTTATTACAGAGTTGCTTTTGGGGAGGCAAAAAAATCCTGAATGAACGTGTTACCATGCGGTATAAAGACAAGATACCCTATGGTTCCTGGTATGCCTATGAACATATTGGTTATCTTTTTCCGGATGCCCGGGTAGAACTTCGGAAAAATTCTCCCGGCCCGGAGAACCGTTTTTTTGCGGCTGATTTTGAAGAGGAGGATCCGGAAGATTCCGTAGGTGCTGGGAGTATATTATATGTAATAATATCCCCCAAAATTTTTACCAGTGAGGGCGAATTAAATGAGTTGAAAAAATTTGTTTCAAAGGGGAATCATCTTTTTCTAAGCGCCATCAGTATAGACACTGCTTTGCTGGAAGCTTTCGGTTTGAAGACTGAATTTTCCCCGGCGGAACAGCCTTTTAAAGGGATGGCGGTAAAACTGGTGGGTTCCTCAGGAAAAGACACCCTGTCGTATTCCTACCCCGGGTTCAGTGCCCGGCAGTTTGTCAATGCCATGGATTCCTCCAATACGAGGGTTCTTGGGTATTCATGGAACAATAAACCCAATTTTGTACAGGTGGCTTATGGCAATAACGGTACGGTAAGCCTGCATTCGAATCCTTATGTTTTTTCAAATTTCTTCCTGCTTCACCAGCAGAACAAGTCATTTTTTGACCAGGCATTTTCAAAGCTCAGTCAGGATATTGAAGTAGTGATCTGGGACGACTATTTCCGGAACGCAGGGGAGAATACACATTTTTCCACCCTGGGAGTCATTATGGCCAGTCCTTCACTTCGCTGGGCATTGTTGCTGGCTTTACTGATATTTGGCTTTATCCTCTTTAGTGAAATGAAAAGAAGGCAAAGGGTTATCCCCGTGAAAGAACCCCTGGCCAACAGTTCGGTTGATTTTGTGACAACCGTAGGCCGCCTTTATTACCAGAGAAAGGATAATCACGACCTTGCCCTGAAGATGCTGGGGCATTTTAAGGAGTTTGTGCGTCACCGTTATAACCTTCACACCGTGTCAACTGATCCTGATTATATCAGGCTGCTGGCGCAGAAAAGCGGGTTTCCTGAAACCCGGGTAAAAGATCTTCTGATAACACTGGCGCAGCTGGAAGCCAACGGTAACCCGGATGATGAATCCTTGCTTGAACTGAATCGTCAATTAGAAAAATTTTATAAAAACAAGTCCTGATGGAAGAGAATGTTTTCACATCGCGCATTGACCTGGCGAGCCTTAATGAGGCTATCGAAAACCTGAAAAAGGAAGTTGGGAAAGTAATAGTGGGGCAGGACCAGATGATCGAACTGCTGCTGGCGGCCATCCTTGCTGACGGGCATGTGCTGATAGAAGGCGTACCCGGTGTGGCCAAAACGCTGACCGCCAAACTGATCAGCCGTGCCATTAATGTTGATTTTTCCAGGATCCAGTTTACCCCTGACCTGATGCCAGGGGATGTGGTTGGTACATCTGTTTTCAATCCAAAGGATGCGGCTTTCCAGTTCCGCCCCGGACCTATTTTCAGCAATATTGTGCTGATTGATGAAATCAACCGCGCCCCGGCCAAAACCCAGGCGGCCCTGTTTGAAGTAATGGAGGAAAGACAGGTGACGGTGGACGGTAACACTTATCCGCTTGCCCCTCCGTTTATAGTGGTGGCCACACAGAACCCTGTAGAGCACGAGGGTACCTATCATTTACCTGAAGCGCAGCTGGACCGGTTCCTGTTCAAAATTCTCGTCGGTTATCCATCACCGGAAGAAGAGCTGAGGATACTTCAATTCCACCACAAATCTGTTCTGCCGGATCTGCTTCAGGAGGTTAAGCCGGTACTGCTGGCTGAGCAACTTGAATTTTTACGGCAGCAGGTGAGCCAGGTTCATATGGAAGAAAAGCTGATGGCGTTCATTGCAGACATTGTTGGCCGGACCCGGAACCACAAACATATTTACCTGGGCGCTTCACCAAGGGCATCCATTGGAATCATGAAGGCATCCAAGGCATTTGCAGCTATGCATGGCCGTGATTTTGTGACTCCGGAGGACATCCTGTTCATAGCACCTGCGGTACTCAGGCACAGGATCGTCATTACACCCGAAAAGGAGATGGAAGGCGGTACACCGGATGAAGTGATCAATGATATCATTCACGCAACGGATATTCCCCGCTGATGACCGGCTTGATACATTTATTCCGACAGTTGTTCTTTACGCGGCGACTTTACCTGGCGCTGGCGGGTATAGTGTTGTTGTGTATACTTTCCTATGCTGTTACTTTCCTCTTCACCATTGCATTTATTTCTGGAATTATAGTACTGCTGACCCTGCTTGCGGATATCATTGTATTGTTCGGTAACCAGCATGGAATTACCATAAGCCGGAAAATGCCGGATAAATTCAGCAATGGCGATCCCAACCAGGTGGTACTTCAGTTGAAAAACGAATTCACTTTCACCGCAAGGCTTGCTGTTATTGATGAAGTGCCTGTTCAGTTTCAATTACGGGATTTTATCCTGCGGCTCAAACTTTCACCGGAAGCAGTTGAACAGGTTGAGTACGTACTCCGACCTGCGGAAAGGGGAGAATACTGGTTTGGTGATATTAATGTGATGGTGAGAAGTCCTTTGGGGCTGGCCGAGCGGAGGATCGTACAGGAGGCCGGGCGGATGGTCCAGGTTTGGCCATCTTTCCAGACCCTGCGTAAATACGAGTTGCTGGCCCATACTGCCAATTTATCGGAGGCAGGCTCGCGCAAAATCAGGCGGGTGGGGCATAGCCTGGAATTTGAGGAGATCAAGGAGTATGTCAGCGGTGATGATATCAGGAATATCAACTGGAAAGCCACGGCAAGAAGGGGTGGGCAATTAATGGTTAATAATTTTACTGATGAAAGAAGCCAGCAGGTTTACTGCCTGGTAGATAAAAGCAGGGCCATGAAAATGCCGTTTGACGGAATGACCCTGCTGGACCATGCCATCAATGCCAGCCTTATTTTATCACAGGTGGCGCTGATCAAATACGATAAGGCCGGCCTGGTGACCTTCGATGAAAATATAGGCGCTGTAATTGCCGCCGAAAGAAGGGCCATGCAGATGAACCGTATCGCTGAAGTGTTGTACAGGCAGCAAACACGTTTCCTGGAAAGCGATTTCGAAAAACTGCACCTGCTGGTCCGCACCCGAATTACCCAACGCAGCCTGCTGGTGTTGTTCACCAATTTTGAGTCGCTTAGCAGCCTTCAAAGGCAGTTGCCATTTATCAGGAGCATGGCCATGAACCACCTCGTTCTGGTGGTGTTCTTCGAGAACACCGGGCTGAAAGAGTTGACGGAAAAACCTGTGGATGATATCGAACAGCTTTATATTAAAACGATAGCAGAAAAATTTGCCTTCGAAAAAAGGCTGATGGTGAAAGAGTTGGGCAAATATGGGATTGTATCCTTATTGACGCCGCCATCACTGCTTACAATCAATACAATTAACAAATATCTTGAACTAAAAGCCCGGCAGGAAATCTGAATTATGGCAAATTCTCGGCAACTTTGCAGATAATTTTTTATGTAGAATGGATTCAACGATCGTACAATATTTCCAAAAGAAGTCAGCCGGTTTTCTGCCGGCGCGGATGTTATTGTTCAATAATGCTATCCAGCTCTACAGTCCGGATGAAAATAGTTTTATTGCTGCTTATCCTTATAATGGCATCAGTCTGATTGCCCGGGAACAGGGTTCGGCCAGGTTTTCATTGTTGCCCGACAGATCCGCCGAACTGGAAGTTCCGGAACAGCATTTTCTTTTAACAGAATTGTTGAAAGCTACCAATGTAAAACTGCAGAAAAGGAAAAAAAGAATGGGTAAACTGGTATTGCCGGCTGCTTTGCTGGCTATGGCCGGTCTTGCTGCGGCGCTTTATTACCTCCTGGTGGCTGGTGTATCCAGCATTGGCCTCCAGCTCATTTCCCCCAAAAAGGAGGCGGAACTGGGCAAGATGATCTATTCCTCCATGGTATCAGGTATGCCTGTTGATACTGCGGCGGGGGTAAAACTTGCAGCGTTTGCTGAGAAACTGAAACTGAGTGAAAACTACACCCTGCATTTCACCGTCGTGGATGAAAAGGAAGTGAACGCTTTTGCTATTCCGGGCGGCCATATTGTGGTGTACAAGGGAATATTGCAGCAAATGCAGCGCCCTGAGGAACTGGCCGCTTTACTGGGGCATGAAGCATCACATGTAAATGAACGGCACAGCCTGCGCAACATGTTGCAGGAACTTACCGGTACTTTTGTGCTTAGCCTGGTCCTGGGCGATATGGGTGCACTGGGAACCACCATCGCTGGAAATGCCAACAAACTCAGGAGCCTGTCTTATTCCCGCGGATTGGAAGAAGAGGCAGATGAAAAGGGAATGGAAAGGTTGTTGCAGAATAGTGTAGATCCTAAAGGAATGATATGGCTGATGGACCGCCTGAAGGAATCTGAGAAAGAGGTTAGCATGCCCGGCTTTCTAAGTACCCATCCATTAACGGAGGAGCGTAAAGCCTCCGCGCAGAAATTTGTATCGAAGCATCCCGGCGGAAATAATAAAACTGCAGCACTTGAAGAAAGCTGGACTGCTTTAAAAGAAGCCACCCGTTAATTTTGCCTGGCTTACCTTTGCGAAAATTTTACCGTGCAGGAAGGACAACAGCATATACCGGAGGAAAAGCATCATAAAACTGAGCAACTCAATCAGCAGGGAGAGTCTGTAAAAAAGACAATGCCGGATGCGATGGTGAATCCCTATGCCGACGGCCAGGTGCTGCTGATAGATAAGCCCCTGGACTGGACTTCATTTGATTCTGTTCGTAAGATCAGGAACCTGGTAAGGATCAAAAAAGTGGGTCATGCAGGAACACTTGATCCTTTAGCTACCGGTTTATTGATTATCTGCACCGGTAAGTTCACCAAGAAGATCAATGAATACATGGCCCGTGAAAAGGAATACACGGGTACTATAACACTTGGCGCGGCCACACCCACTTATGACCTGGAATCTGAACCGGTGCCAACGCCGGGTTATATAGTTCATGATAGTTTTATAGAGGGCCCCGGCGGTGCGAAAATCGGGGCTGATGCCATTCATGCCGCCACGGAACAATTTACCGGGCCTGTCATGCAGGTGCCACCCATTCATTCTGCCATCAAGATCAACGGCAAGCGGGTGTATGAGCTGGCGAGAAAGGGCAAGGATGTGAAACTTGAACCACGCCCCGTTACGATTGCTGCATTTGAAATTACAGAGATATCCCTGCCGATGGTTTCATTCAGGGTGGTTTGTTCAACGGGCACCTATATCCGAAGCCTTGCAAATGATTTCGGTGCGGCACTTGGATGCGGCGCTTACCTGAGCAGCTTAAGGCGCACGCGGATCGGTGAGTATAAAGTGGAAGATGCACTAACGATGGATGAGGCGGTAACAACTATCACGAACCGGTTGAAGTTTGAAGTTTGAAGATGGGGTTGTGGTTGGGGGTGTCCTGTGCCGTCAGAATGGTGCGTTTATTCCAAGCTGGAATTGTCCCTTCAGTAGTTTTACATTCTGGAACCAGCCACTGCTGATATCTGAATAGAAAGGGTCCTTCATCTTATAAGCCCAGTCGAAACGGATCATGAAATAATTGAAATCAAACCGCAGGCTGGTACCTCCTGCCACTGCGATATCCTTGTAGAGGCGACTGAGTTTAAATGCGGCTTCGTCCAGCTCAGGATTGCCCTGGTTGTTCCGGTACCATATGTTCCCTATATCCGTAAATAAGGCGCTTTTCAGGTTGATGCCAAAAAGTGTTCCGAGATTGAACCGGTATTCGATATTGGTTTCAAGCTGCAGGTCTGCAAAGCGGAAGGATTGTGAATTGGCGTAAAATTTAGAAGAGCCCGGTCCCAGCTGCCTCACCTGCCAGGCGCGCATACTGCTGGGGCCACCTGCAAAATAGGATTTGAAAAAGGGCAGGTTATTTTCTTTGATGATATTTCCCGCCGTATCATACTGCTTTCCGTAAGGGATGCCCACCCCGACAAAAAACCTGAACGCCCAGGAACTTCTGGGATTGTTGATGTAATGCCTGAAATCGATATCAGCTTTTGCAAAACGGTAAAGCCTGGTGTTAAGGTCAAGGGTTTTGATGTTTCCAAAAATACCGCCACTCTCTTCCAACTGGATCTTGAAGTTGTACAGTCTCTTTCCCCTGGTCCAGAACTGGCGCAGGATAAGGTATTGCGAAATGATCAGGCCATCGTTGTACAGGTAGTTGAGGTTCGGAATCTTTTGCGCTTCCTTGTAAAAACTGTCGGTTTTGATGGTCCTTACATATTCAATATTAAAGGGGCTATAGTACCAGTTGCGATTCTTTTTATTCGTCCATTCATAACCGATAGTTGTATTCAGTGACCTGAAAGTAAGAAAATCGCGCAGGTCCGTTAATGTTCCGCTGGCCGTGATCAGCGTGCGGGTACTTAGCAGGTTTTTTTCCGCTTTAACCCGAAAGGGAGTCACGAACTTGGGTATGCTGAAACTCTGGCCTATACTTCCCTGAAGGGTCTGGATGATCCTGCCGCGATTGCCCAGTTCGATTCCGAAGCGCATATTGGTATTTGCCTGTATGGCTTGCCTGTTCACGTTCCTGTCGTGCAGGCCAAAATTGATCGCAAGACCAAACAAGTTGGAAGTGGTAATGAGATCCGTGGCATTGCGGCTTGCTTCCAGGTCAACCGTCAGGTTTTGTTTCTTTGCAGGGAACATATTGATTTCCGCATCTACTACTGCAAGACTGTCCACCGGCAGCAGGTCTATACCCACCTGTTGCCAGGCGCCCATTTGTCCCAGTACGTTATTGGTCCGGGAAACATCTTCCTGTTTGTATAGGGCACCGGGAAGGAGGAAATTATTCCTCAGCAGGAATGGGGTTTTGAACAGGTTTTTTGTGCTGATGATACTGATACCGTTTTTTCTGATGGTGTCTGGTGTCTGGCCGGCACCATCCTGAACCAGGGTGCGGTCCGGGAAGATCCGGATTTCACGAAACCGGTATTGCTGCAGGTGCTCTGGGTTTTCCGTGCCGCGTTGTTTGAATACGATATCAATTTGCGGGTTCTCCCTTCTTTTCTGCACCTCTTCCAGCAACCGGATCTGTTCAAATGGGTCCAGCCCGGGGTCTATCAGGGCTGCCACCACAGTGTCTACTTCTGCATATACGTCCTCCCGGTTGATCTTAAGGTAACCATTGTTCCTGTATATGTTGAGCAGTCTGTCCAGTTCAAGCGATATGCTGCCATTGGAATAAGCATCTCCTTTTTTCAATTGGGATTCCCTGCGGCTGGCAAGGGCAATTGCCTGAAGGGTGGAATCGCGGAAAGCATAACCAATGGAATCCAGCCTAAGCCTTTTCCCGGTTACCACGTTGAAGACTACATTGACCCTTTGCTGGTTTTCTACCAGGTTAATGCTCGAATCCCAGCTGATGTTGCCGTACATAAATCCCGAAGCACGCAACAGGTCATTGATATAGTCCAGGGACTTTGCAGCATATATAGTGTCGAAAACGGGTGGGCGGTTGAGGATTTTCCGGAATCGCTTGCTGGTCCATTTTACCTGCAGACTGTCATCCAGCTGGTTTTCCAGTTGGGAAACCAGGTTGCTCTTTTCACTGGATGGAAGTTTTGTATCTACCTTTACGGTTGTTTTATAGATAAAAGGTTTTTCAACCGGGTAATTCTTTATCGTCCTGCAACCGGCGGCGAGCAGCAGGGGTAACCAAATAAGCATCCGGTAATAGTAATTACGGATGCGGGTGTTGGTTATATTTGCTGGCATAGGCTGCTGAAAAAATATAAGGTAATGGTTACAAAAAATCAGGTCAAATATATCCAAAGTTTAAGCCACAAAAAATTCAGGGATGAGGAAGCTGTGTTTGTGGCAGAAGGGCCAAAGGTAGTGGCAGAGTTACTGTCTATGCCCTACATGAAGGTGAAGGAATTGTATGGAACGGCCGACTGGTGGAGTTTTGCGCCGCAGAGGAAAACGGAACCAGGGTCGGTGGAAGTTACTGATTCGGAGTTGGAGCGGCTTTCCTTCCTCAAAACCCCCAACCAGGTTTTAGCTATTTTTTATAAACCCGACCTGGTGGTGGTTCCCGGCGGATGGCAATTATTACTGGACGGGATTCAGGATCCGGGCAATTTGGGAACCATTATCCGGATCGCGGACTGGTTTGGGGTAGAACAGATTGTCTGCAGTGAAGACTGTGCCGATGCCTTTAATCCCAAAGTGGTGCAAAGTACCATGGCCAGCATCGGGCGGGTGGAAATCATTTATACAGACCTGGTTGAATATGTGAAAGCCCATGCCCATCGGGATTTCCTGGCGGCTACATTGGGTGGTACTCCTATGAAGGAAGTGAAAATACATGGCCCAAGTTCACTGGTTATCGGAAATGAATCCAGGGGAATCAGGCCCGAACTGATGCAGCACCTGAAACATTTTGTCACCATTCCCCGCACAGGCGCCGCAGAATCGTTAAATGCTGCGGTCGCTACAGGCATCCTTCTCTCACAGCTTAAAGAAGCCTGACCGGTTCACTATTTAAATTGTATCGCCCGCACCGGCTGTATCTTCCGGATGATCAGGCTGGGGATCAGCAGAACTGCCATGCAAATGATAAAAGTCCCCGCATTAACCGCCAGGATCTGCCAGGGAATCAGTTTTACTTCGGCTTTGGAGATATAGTACATTTCTTCCGGCAGTTTTATAAAGCCATACCTGGATTGAAGATAGATGAGGGTAAACGCAATGATATTGCCCAGTAAGATTCCGGCCAGGGTAATAATGGCGCCATGGTAGAGGAATACTTTCTGTATGGTGCCATTGTACGCCCCCAGGGCTTTCAGGACTCCCACCATTCGCGTCCTTTCCAGTACCAGGATGATCAGGCAGGTGATCAGGTTCAGCACGGCCACAATGATCATGATGAGCAGAACGATCCCGATTGTCTGGTCCTGCAATGCCAACCAGTCGAATATGCTGGGATAGATCTCTTTAATGGTTTTGCTGTTCCAGAGATCGGGTAAATGAGTGAAGATGGTTTCATTCAGTGTATCCATCCTGCGGTAGTCGTCCAGGAAGATTTCATACCCCCCGATCTGGTTTTCCGGCCAGTTATTGAGCTTTTGGATCAATCGAAGGTCACCAATGGCAATCAGTTTGTCGTAGTCTTCAATGCCTGTTTTGTAGATGCCGGCAATATTGAGTTTCCTTGCACGGGGTGCGCTGCCATCATTCTGGATAAAATAGATCAGGATGGGATCATTTACTTTCAGGTTGAGCTGGTTGGCGGTATAGGCCGATAAAATGATCTCGTTGCTGTACCCGCTGTCGGGGTAAGACATCCAGTGACCCTCTTTCAGGAAGGATTGCAATCTCGCCGTATCGTAATTTTTTTCTATGCCTTTAAAGAGCACGCCCTCAATGCTTTCCGATGTTTTGAGAATGGCGTTTTTGGTGGCATAGGCCTGGATGCCCGTTATGCCGGGCACAACCTTCTTCAGGTTCTGGACAGTATCATTTTTCTCGATGGGATACTCTTCAGCGATCATTACTTTATCCGGCTCGTAATGCTGAACCCTGATATGCCCCCAGAAATTAAAGATCTTCTGGCTGATGGCATACTGGAACCCATTGGTGAAAGCCATCGCGATGATCATGGCGGTAACACTGATGGTAGTGGCCGCAATGGCCAGCCGTATGATGAAGCGGGAAAAGGACTTCTGCGTGTTGAAGGCGATCTTCCTGGCGATATATCCTGCAATATTCAAACGGCATGGTTTTAGGGGCCAAATATAACGGAGAAAACTATTTTTAACCGGCCGTGTTTTGTAGACTTGTGAAGGCATTCAATGCGGAATCTCAAAAAAGACTGGACAATGAAGTGTATTAGTATTGGTTTTATGGTTATGGTATCGCTGTGTTTATTGGCGCCGCAGGCTTCGCTTGTGGCCCAGGAGCCGGATGAAATTTATTACTCCAATATCCAGAATGTAAAACTTCACCTTGCCGGCAATCCCCTGGGCTACCCGGTTATCCGCCTTGGCAGCAGTGACCAACTGGAACTTCATTTTGATGACCGGGAGGGTGGAACCAAGGCCTATTCCTATACCTGGCAACTCTGTAATGCAGACTGGACACCGGCTGTTCTGAGTCCCATGGATTATATCCGCGGCTTTACACAACAAAGGATAATAACCTACAGGGCATCTTCGGTAGCACTCACCCGCTATACACACTACCAGCAGGTGGTGCCCGACAGGAATTGTGCTCCATCACGTTCGGGTAATTACCTGTTGAAGGTTTTCCTGAACGGGGATCCTTCCCGGCTGGCATTTACCCGCAGGGTATTGGTGGTGGAGGAAAAGGCGGCCGTTTCAGTGCAGGTACAGCAACCCTTCAATAACCAGGTGTTTACCACACACCAGAAACTGGTATTTACGGTCAATACCCGACAGTTGAATATGGTGAATGCCATGCAGCAGGTAACTGTTGCCATTCTGCAGAACAATCGCTGGGATAACAGGAAATCCGGTCTGCGGCCCACTTTCATGCGGCAGAACCAGTTGGAATATAATACCGAACAGGATGCAGTGTTTGCGGCAGGAAAGGAGTGGAGATGGCTGGATCTGCGCAGTTTCCGTTTGCAGACTGACCGGGTGGACAGTGCGGTGTACAAATCGGGCGCAACCAATGTGTATGTTACCACGGACGCTGACCGCTCGCCGCTGCGTTTTGTATATTACCGGGATGCCAACGGCATGTTTTACAATGAGACGCTGGATGGCATGAATCCTTACTGGCAGGGTGATTATGCGACGGTATATTTCAGTTTCCGGCCTCCCGCAGGCATGCCATTTAAAAAGGACCTTTACCTGTTTGGTGAGCTGACCAATTATGGAAGGGACAGCCAGTCGAAGATGGTGTTCAACCAGGAAAGGGGCGTGTATGAGACCTCCATCTGGTTAAAGCAGGGGTATTACGATTATGCCTATGCGCTGAAAGAAGGGGAGGGGGCTGCGGCCACCTTTGATTTTGGTCGAACCGAGGGCAATTACTGGGAAACGGAAAATAATTATACCATACTGGTTTATTATCGCTCGCTCGGTGGCCGTTCTGATGAACTGGTTTCGGTAACAAAGATCAACTCCCTCGCCGGCCGGCCCCGCGGTGCCTTTTAACTTCTCCCTCCATTCACCCATTGACCCATTCACCTTTTTTGTTTTTTTCCTTCCGGCCCCTTATCTTTGCGGCGGCAGGTCTCACACGGCCAGCTCCTACTGAACTCCCCCAGGGTCGGAAGACAGCAAGGGTAGGTGGTCGTAGCGGCGCGATGTGAGTAGCCTGCCATTTTTTATTTCCCTCACTTTACGGTTTCTGCACTCTTCTTCCAATTTGCTATCTTCGTCAGCGATTAACCAAAATCACCTACATGAAATTTTTTATCGATACTGCGAATCTCGCGCAGATCAAGGAAGCAAACGAACTCGGAATTCTCGATGGTGTAACCACCAACCCCTCCCTGATGGCCAAGGAAGGCATCAAGGGCGAAGAAAATATCATCAACCACTATAAGGCTATCTGTGAAATGGTAGATGGAGACATCAGTGCGGAAGTACTGTCCACGGAATTCAGGGCCATGGTAGAGGAAGGCCAGAAACTGGCTGCCATCCATCCCAATATTGTGGTGAAAGTGCCGATGATCAAAGACGGTATCAAAGCCATCAAGTGGTTTACCGATAACGGCATCAAAACCAACTGCACACTGGTGTTTTCAGCCGGACAGGCCATATTGGCTGCCAAGGCGGGTGCCAGCTATGTATCTCCATTCATTGGCAGGATCGACGACAGTGGCTGGGAAGGCACCGAACTGATTGGCCAGATCGCCAATATCTATGGTATCCAGGGATTCAAGACAGAAATACTGGCGGCATCTATCCGCAACCCCAATCATATCATCAAATGCGCCGAGCTGGGTGCCGACGTTTGTACCTGTCCGTTGGACTCCATTCTGGGACTGCTGAAACATCCCCTGACCGATATCGGCCTGGCCAAGTTCCTGGAAGACGCCAAGAAAATGTAAGGTGGGGACTAGCGTATACCAATGACGCAAAAGTTTTCCGCTTTGAATAGGCAAATACCTTCCCTCACCGGAGGGTATTTCATTTTTTGTGTATGGTGTCGGTATTCCGGCATCCATTAAAGATTCATACCATCACTGAGTCAAAAAATCGGCAGTGAAGTATAAAGTAATACGGTTAAGCCAATAGCATCTGGTAAGCATATCACTGTTTCTGGTTGAAATATAATTGACAGGTAAACAATGAAGAGGGACGGATACGAATGAAGGCGGACATGTCAGCCTTCGTGTTTGACTACATGCTCAAAGATCATTTGGGCAATGTACGCACAGTGATTACTGATGAGCAAGAGCAAGGTTCTGATCTTGCATCGATGGAAGAAGGAACTGCTGTTCGAGAAGAGGCAGTTTTTTCGAACATTGGGAATACCAGGGTGGCTAAACCCGTTGGCTACCCGGTTGATAATTACACAAGTCCTAATGAAAAAGTAGCCAAAGTTACAGGAAGTGGTCAACGTATAGGGCCGGGTGTGCTGCTTAAAGTAATGGCAGGGGATAAATTTAACCTGCGTGTAAATAGCTGGTACAAAACAAATGGCACTACGCCTTCTGCGCCAATCACAGATTTTATTGTTGATCTTGTTTTCATGATGGCGGCTCATGTTGGAAATGCTGCAACAAAGGGTACTATGACTGAATTGCAAAATAGTGGTGTGTTTACACCAGGAGCCGGCAGTTTTTTAAACACACAAAACAGCTATGCCAGTACCCGTCCAAAAGCGTTCGTAAGTTGGGTGTTGTTTGATGAGCAGCTAAAAATTGCAAAAGATGCCAGCGGTAATATCATAGCCAGTGGTTATAGTGGGTACGAACAGGTGCCAGCAGAATCAGTTTATAACAATGGTACTGATAATCCTAATGTATACGAACACATCTGGGCAAATTTACCTGTTAATAAAAACGGTTATTTGTATATTTATGTAAGTAATGAAACACCGAATATTGACGTGTACTTTGACAACCTTCATGTAACGCATATAAAAGGACCGATACTGGAAGAGACGCATTATTATCCGTTTGGACTCACCATGGCAGGCATTAGTTCCAAGGCCATGGGGAAGTTGGATAATAAGTATGAATTTGGAGGGAAGGAGAAACAAGAAAAAGAGTTCTTGGATGGTTCTGGTTTGGAGATGTACGACTTCGGCGCACGAAACTACGATCCGCAGATAGGAAGGTGGCATACGATTGATCCATTATCGGAACAATACCGAAGGTGGTCACCCTATAATTATGCATTAAACAATCCGATTAGATTTACTGACCCGGATGGAATGAGTGTAAATGATTTTGTGAAAGATGACAAGACAGGAAAAATAAGATGGGACAACAACGCAAACTCACAAGCATCGACACAGGTAGGCGAAACGTATTTAGGCAAAACGTTGAAGTTTGAGTTCAACAGTTATATTGATGCAAAACTTTGGGATGGGCCATTAGGAAACCTTCCTGCAGGTGATAAACTGACAACAACAGTCTATGTTACAGGGAACGAAAATGAAAAGGGTGAGCTAACAAGTGTTTCCGCAGGTAATCATCCAGACGTTGGTCCCACGCCAACGTCTCCTATAGACAATGGCAGAGATTTTTATCCTGGACTGGGAAAGGACCAAAATAAGTTTAATGCCGCAGCAACTGCTGACGGCGGATTTAACGTTAGTATGGAGCAACATGCAAGTGTTTCTAAAAGCGAAGAAATTGGACTAAACCAAATGGGTTATAACATTGTAAACGTTGCTCAAAAGTTGGATGTAAATATCTCTGCACAAGGCAATGTTTCTGTCTCTGCTGCAACTGACGTTTTTCCCTCTGCAACTCTTAAAGTCAATGGTATGACTGTTATGCAGTACAGTCAGCCCTCATTTGAAAAAACTCATGGTGCTCCGGGTTCTGGGCATACGTCCCCAATAATCTCAAGCGGTGGGTATTATCCACCACGACCAACATATAACACCTCTTACTTGCCTGCAAACTGGTATAAAAGACTGTAATTATGCTTAAGCCTTCGTTTGTAAATATTCTGCTTTACCTGCTTCTAAAGTATATGTTAGTATATGCGATTTTTATGCTCGTCACTAATAATTTTAAGATGCTGCAGATACAAAACATTAAAAATGGCAGCGACTTGTTTTATTATCTATGGATAATTTCATTGATTCCTGTTATAAACATGATATTGTTTTCTGCTCCACTTTTCTTGGCCTTCAAAGCTAAAAGAAGAATTTACTTTCTTGTTTTAGTAGGGTTAGTAATAGTTGCAGAATACTTTGTTTACGTCTATTTTACTTCTCAGAAACATATAGACGTCAGGGGAGTGGCTATTGAATTGATTGGCTTGGTTGTTTTTTATTTATGTTTCTTCAGGTCCATAAATTTGATATTTATGCAAAGGGGCACAAAACGATGAAGCCGCTCATTGAGCGGCTTCATCGTTTTGTGGGCGAATACTTTTTTTGCTTTATGGGATTGCAGGAAGGCATTGAGCAGGGCGAAGACATCGGCTTTGACTTCGCTGCCCAGCTTTTGGATATCCACGATTTACTCACCACATTTGGCAGGTCTTACTTCACCGGCTTCTGATATATATTGAACACTCTGAGGATAATGATCTGCGCTTCCGTTACCGTATAGTGAATGGTAAACGGAAAAGTATCTACGGGCTTCACGCGCACCTGATTATAGCGGATAGCCGAAGCTGAAGGCAATTGCTGGATTTTAGCAAAATACCGGTTGATGGTATCAGTGAACTCAAAGCCCAGCCCATCGGAGAGACCGTTGTAATAGTCAACAGCCTGATCAATATCATTAACGGCATCGGCAGATAAGACGAGTTCAAAAGTACTCATCAGGGCCGCTTGTATTTTTGCTTAATGACATCCCAGGACTGCAGTTGCTCAGGATGTTCTTGTACCTGACGCAGGGTCTGGCGCACCGCTTCTTTTTGCCACTCCGGTATATCGGTATCATTTTCTCCTACCAGCTCCAGAGCTTGCGCACGAATCAAATCTTCAATCAGTTCCGCGGCATATTCTTTTTTTATGCGCAGGTGTACGATCTCCTCCATGGTGGTTATTTTAGTGGGTGTAGACTTTACGGGCTTTGGCATCCCGGATATAGGTGTCGATCAGGTCGAAAAGTGTTTTTTTCTTATCCTCTTCGAGGTGCTCGAGTTCCTGCAAACGCTTGAGTGTTTTTTTATCAAATCCATTGAGTACGCCTTCGCCGACGAGGTGATCCAGGGATACCTCCAGGGCATCGGCGATTTTTTTGGCGGCATCGATGGATGGTACCGCTTCGTCGCGCTCGTATTTGCCGATCATGACCCGGGAGACCTGGCTTTTAGCGGCGAGATCTGTTTGTGACCAACCCTTTTTATCCCTTAGTGCTGAGATGATTTTACCGGTTTCCATATCTGAAAGGTGGTTTTTGTCAGCTATTGTTAGCTGATTTGCACAAATTTAGGCAACTATTGTGGATATTCCACCCTGGCTGACCTCTTTATTCCGGAGCAAAATGAGCACTAAAAGTTACTGTTCCATATGGTAGGATTAATCCCTTTTAACCAACCCTGCAGCGTATCGGCATTGTAAGCTTCCTCATAAGCCGGCCTCAAAGATCAGGTTGCAAGCTATCACCATCATTGCTTAAGCGTTAGTTGATGCTTTCCTAATGCCTTGGTAATGCCTTGGTAATGCCTTGATGAACGAAGGATGATTATAACGACACTTACCTGCCCGCCCTGCTTTTCTTCTTCCTACCACTTGGAGTACTGAGTTCTTCCAGTACCTGTTCCTTCGTTTTCAGCTTCTCGTTGTCGGGTAGCTTTTTCAGGTAAACAGTCGTGGTAATGCTTAACCTGGGATTGGGTAAATAAGTGGCCGTGATGGTTACTTTTTCCCGGTTAAAATCCTGGGGTAATACCAGGCTGTTGCCTTCAAATTGTCCGCCATCACTGCTGAAGCGGATCTCTTTACTGGTCATGGGTAACCACCTTCCGCCAGGGTATATTCCATCTACATTGATGTAATTGTGTACGCCTTTTTTCAGGCTGTCGGTGTAGAGGTGAAAGGCTATACTGTCGGCCAGTACCGGTTTCTTAGCCTGCTCCGGCTGCCTGTTGGTACTTTGTGCCTCTGCCTGCAGCCCCCATCCGGGGAGCAGCAGTACTAGAATCGCCAGGTAGTTGTGTTTTGTCATGTTGGTACAGTATAGACGCTGATTTCTAATCAAAGTTTATTCCAGATGGGCCCAATAACTGATTTCAGCAGATTTTAACGTATCGATGCCCTTCTCAGCCGGTCATTGATGGCCCGCCCCAGCCCTTTTTCAGGAAACATATCAGCGATGATGAGGTCAATTTCCATCTCATCCGCCAGCCTGAGTGCCCCGAACAGCCTCCTGGCCGCTTCTTCCAGGTTGCCTTCCGGCGATAGTACAAACTGGTGGGTGGCCGGAATTCCGGGGATTTCAGTTTCAAGGGTGATGGTCACAATACGCGATGCTGCTATGGTTTTCAGGGCGGTCTCCACTAATTCTGACGCCTTTCCCAACTGGAGGGGGTGGCGGGTGGCATAATGCCTGGCCAGCATACCTGGGGCAACCGGATTATCGCTGTAGCCCTCCTGCGGCAGTTCCACCGGTCCGATTACTGCCTCAATGGATTCCAGCGGGATGCCGCCATACCGCAGCAGCCGGGGTTTCTCCTCCAGGAAGGATATGATGGTGGATTCCAGTCCCACCTTGCAGTCGCCTCCATCCAATATATAGCCAACCTGGTCGCCGAGTTGCCCGGCAACATGCAGCGCGGAAGTGGGACTCACATATCCCGATGGATTGGCACTGGGGGCTGCCAGCGGAAATTCCAGTTGCTGCAGCAATTCGAGGGTCATCGGATGATTTGGGATGCGTACCGCCACAGCCTGGGTGCCGGCGGTTACGATATCCGGGATTTTCGGGGAGGTTGGTATTACATAGGTGAGGGGACCCGGACTAAACCTGGCAGCCAGTTCCCTGGCAGCTTCGGGTAGTTCGAGGCCAAGTTTTCTGAGCTGCTCCATATTGGCCACATGCAGGATCAGTGGATTGAACTGCGGCCTGTTCTTGACCTGGTAAATTTTGACCACAGCCATTTCATTCAGGGCATTGGCAGCCAGTCCATATACGGTTTCTGTCGGAATGGCCACCAGTTCACCCGCCCTGAGTTTCTCTGCCGCCAGCCCGATATCCTTGCCTATTTGTGCGCTCATCGGACAAAGATACAGAATCACCCGTCGGGTGCCACCCGACGGGTGATGAAACAGCACGCTTATTCGAACCCTTTAAAAGGATTTCTTTTCATTGGCTTTCTTCACATATTTTTCCAGCCATTGATGCTGTTCCCACAACATGTGGAGAATGTTTTCCTTCCCGGCATATCCATGGCTTTCGTAGGGAAGCGTGATAAACCTGGCTGTGCCGCCATGCCCTTTCACCGCATTATAGAGTCGCTCACTCTGGATGGGGAAAGTGCCTGAGTTGTTGTCCATTTCACCATGGATCAGCAGGAGGGGCGTTTTGATCTTATTGGCAAAACTGAACGGACTCATATTGTAATAGACTTCGGGAGCCTGCCAGTAGGTGCGTTCCTCCGCCTGAAATCCAAACGGGGTAAGGGTTCGGTTATAGGCTCCGCTTCGCGCGATGCCTGCCTTGAACAGGTTCGTATGTGCCAGCAGGTTGGCTGTCATGAAAGCGCCATAACTGTGTCCGCCGACCCCAACACGGGTACTGTCGCCCACTCCGCGGGAAGCGGCTGCCTGGATGGCGGCATGTGCGTTCAGGTATAATTGCGGGATGAAATTGTCATTGGGTTCCTTGCTTCCTTCTCCAACGATCGGCATTTCGGCATTGTCCATTACCGCATACCCCTGTGTGGCCCAGAATATCGGACCGCCATAGGATACGCCGGTGAAAGTGTATTTGGAACCGCGTACCTGTGCGGCATCCGCGGCGGATTTATATTCTCTCGGGTAGGCCCAGATCAACAGGGGCAGGGGACCATCTTTTTTGGCATCATAGCCTTTGGGAAGGTAAAGGGTGGCGGTAAGATCAATGCCGTCGGCCCTTTTATAAGAGATCTTTTCCTTGCTGACGCCCTCCAGTTGAGGGTAGGGGTTGGTGAAACTGGTCAGTGCCACCGCCGCTGTTTTGGGCTTCATGAAATTTTTCAGTAGATAATTAGGCGTTTCCGTGGGTGATTCCCTGCGGGTGATAAAGTTGCCTTTTTCCGCATCCAGTACACTGACCACATATTCATATACACCTTCCTGGCATCGCCACAATTCTTTCACCGCGCGGGTTTTCAGGTTCAGCGACCGCAGCAGTGGCAGGTCTCCCTTATCGGATGCGCCGCTGGAAGTGAGCAGGATATTGCCGTTCTTCAGGATCTGCAAAACCTGCCTGCCATACTGGTTTCGGGTGGTAACCGGCGTGCCCAGTTCGTTGTATGCATCATTGGAACTGCGCTCATGCAGGCTGTCGGCCTTGCCGGTGAGTGGATTCAGGAGGTTGATCCTGGTTTTCCTGTCGGCAAACATACCCTCATACAATAAAGCGGTTTCACTGTTACCCCATTCAATTCCCCGGAACCTTCTTTTGGTGCGCACCAGCTCCTTCGGTTGTTCGTTTCCGTTGGCGCCCAGGGTGTACACAGCATCTCGGAATTCTGATTTTGTCCGGCCGAGACCTTTGTCCAGCGCCTGCACATAAAAGATAGTGGCTGGTTCATCATCCCTCCAGTCAATGTTCCTTGGAAAGGTCACCACATCGTCAAATCCAATGGGAGCGCCTTCTGAGGAAGGATTGCTTGCGATGGTCCGAACCAGCTTTCCCTCCATATTCACCACATCATATTGGGTGGGGAATCCGCTCCAGGGTACCAGGTAGGAAAAGGGTTTGCGAATGGTTGCGGTGAGCAGGTATTGTTTATCGGGAGAAATGCTGAAACTGCGGAAAATGGCCGGTTCACCCAGCTTTTTCTCCTCGGTACCAGACTTGCCCAGGCTGACCCGGTACAATTGCGCACCGGCATAATATTCAAACACTGCTTCGTCATAAGGTGATTTGATAAGATCCTGGTATGTCCTTGAAGCGGCCGCCTTTCCCAGTGATTCCTGCACCACCGGGCCCGATGGCGCCTTGGGTTGAACCGGCACGGACTGGTTCACATTGGCCGCTGCTTTGTACAGGATCGAGGAATCCGTTTGCCAGCCGTAAGCGGTACCCATTACATCGTTTACCGGCTGGCCATTTATTCTGCGGGCACTTGCTGTGGTGATGTTCACCACATAAAGATCCACCCGGTTATTGCCATAATGCAGGAATGCAAATGATTCCTGGCCCGGGCTCCAGCTGAGATTGGTTCCGCGCAGGTTTTCGGGCAGTCCGCTTACGGAACGCACGGCTCCTGTCTTGATATCCCTGACCTGAATGCCGTTGAAATAGCTCTGCCGGCTGCCCCCAAAATTTGCCGGGTTCCAGCGGATACCCGCCACCCGGAATTCCGGTTGTGCCAGTTCCTCCACCGAAGGAAAGGATGCCCGCTCCATCATCAGCATCCAGGTGCCTTTGCCGTTGATGCTGACCGATGGGGTTGGCCGGGCCAGTGCCAGGTCAACAATGTCTTTGGGAGGCGTCTGGTACTGAAAAGCGTCCTGCGAAAATCCGGCCTGGACAAAGAGTCCCGCCAGTGCTACTAATAATATTCGTCTCATGTGTACATTTTATGGATTCAATTTAGGTAAGATTGTTCAATTCACCCGTCGGGTGCCACCCGTCGGGTGGCACCCGACGGGTGAAAAAAATTTGGTGGTTTGCGGTGGTTCATTATATTTTTGCATCCGTTATGATTAAAACAACGCAGAATCACCATCATCATCATGTATTGCCTTCGCGGTAAGCGGATGATGTTTTGCGTATATATAAACATTTGAGGGCTTACCACTGGTAGGCCCTTTTTTATTAACCTACACGTATGCAACAGAAATTGAAGATCGCCATCCAGAAAAGCGGCCGTTTGTATGAAGATTCGGTCAAACTGCTGAAGGATTGCGGCATTGATGTAAAGAATGGCATCAATAAACTGAAAACGGAAGCGGAGAACTTTCCCCTTGAGATCTATTTCCTGCGCGATGATGATATTCCGCAATACGTGGAAGACGCAGTGGCTGATATCGGCATTGTGGGAGAGAACGTGCTGTATGAAAAGAAAAAAGCCGTAACTGTGGTAGAAGAACTTGGTTTCGGTAAATGTCGGCTGAGTATTGCCGTTAAACGGAATGAAGACTACCCCGGAGTGGAATTCCTGCAGGGAAAAAGGATTGCCACCACCTATCCCGTTCTGGTGGAACGCTTCCTGCAGGAGAAAGGTATCCGGTCTGACATCCACGAGATCAGCGGTTCTGTGGAAATTGCACCCGGTATCGGGCTGGCTGATGCCATTGTGGACCTGGTCAGCAGCGGTTCTACGCTCTTCATGAACGGCCTGAAAGAAGTAGAGACGGTGCTGAAGAGCCAGGCGGTCCTGATCCGTAACAACCAGCTGAACGATGAACAGTTGAAACTCCTTGACCGGCTGATCTTCCGGATCCGGGCAGTTAAAAAAGCCAAGAATACCAAATATGTTTTGCTGAATGCACCCAACGACAAACTGAAAGAGATCATTTCACTGTTGCCGGGCATGAAGAGTCCCACTGTACTTCCCCTGGCAGAACCGGGCTGGAGCAGTGTGCACAGCGTGTTGAGTGAAAACCAGTTCTGGGATATCATCGAACAGTTGAAAGAAGCGGGCGCCCAGGGAATCCTGGTAGTGCCGATTGAAAAAATGATTGTCTGACCAGGAAAATCTGTATCATGAAAGTTTACAAATTTCCGTCCGAAAGCGAGTGGCCCTCCCTGTTAGCAAGACCCGTTATGGACAGCAGTGCCCTGGAGGCAAAGGTGATGGCAGTGTTGAAGGATGTGCAAGCCAATGGCGACCAGGCCCTTCGCAACTATACAAGGCAGTTCGATGGCGTTGACATGGCACAGTTTACCGTTGGACAGGAAGAAATAACTAATGCCGCAACCATGGTTTCTTCCGAACTTAAAAATGCGATTCAACAGGCAGCGGCCAATATCCGGCAGTTTCATGCGGCCCAGCAACAGGTTCCGGAGTTTATAGAAACCATGCCGGGAATTCGCTGCTGGCGAAAATCGGTAGGTATTGAAAAGGTCGGATTATATATTCCCGGCGGCACCGCACCTTTGTTCAGTACCCTGCTGATGCTCGGTATTCCCGCCACCCTTGCAGGTTGCAGGGAAATCATACTTTGTTCACCCCCTGATAAAAACGGACAGTTGCACCCGGCCATTCTCTATGCCGCGTCGGTGGTCGGTGTCACCAGGATATTCAAGCTTGGCGGAGTTCAGGCTATTGGAGCCATGGCCTATGGAACGGAAACGGTCCCCAAAGTGTATAAGATCTTCGGTCCCGGTAACCAATATGTAACCTGTGCCAAGCAACTGATACAGCAAAGCGGTATTGCAATTGATATGCCGGCCGGCCCCAGCGAAGTGGCTGTTTTTGCAGATGAGACTGCAAGCCCCTCCTTCGTGGCAGCCGACCTGCTGAGCCAGGCAGAACACGGAAGCGACAGCCAGGTATTACTGGTCACTACCAGTGAATCGCTGATCCCGCTGGTGGAGCAACAAATCGAACAACAACTGGAAAGCCTCCCTCGTGCTGAAATTGCCCGCAAAGCCCTGGTCAACAGTACCATGGTGGTGGTGCGCGATACGCAAACTGCCATGGACCTGCTCAACAGGTATGCAGCTGAACACCTGATTCTTGCCTGCAGGGATGCAGAAGGGCTGGCCCGGATGGTGATCAACGCAGGGTCGGTTTTTATTGGTCATTTTTCGCCGGAGAGTGTGGGTGATTATGCCAGCGGAACCAATCATACCCTTCCGACCAATGGCTATGCCACAGCATACAGCGGCGTTAGCCTGGATAGTTTTGTAAAGAAGATCACCTTCCAGCAACTGACGGAAAACGGATTAAAAAATATTTCCCAAACTGTTATTGAAATGGCTACGGCAGAGGGACTGGATGCCCATGCAAATGCTGTCAGATACAGGATCACAAACTAATGCCCATGTTTAATTTAGACGAACTCCTTCGCCCCAATATCAAAAACCTGGTTCCCTATTCTTCCGCCCGCGATGAATTCAAAGGGGAGGCCCGCGTCTTCCTGGATGCCAATGAAAATTCACTCGGTTCACCACTAACGAAGTGGTATAACCGATATCCGGATCCCCTGCAGTGGGAAGTCAAGGAAAAATTATCTGTTATCAAAGGAGTGGCGCCACAGCACATATTTCTTGGTAACGGCAGCGATGAATGTATTGATGTGTTAATCAGGGCTTTCTGTGAACCGGGGCTGGACAATATCGTGATCGTTCCGCCCACGTACGGCATGTATGAAGTGAGTGCCAATATCAATAATGTAAAGATTAAAAAAGTTCCCCTTACACCGGATTTTCAGCTTGACCTGCCGGCGCTGGAGGAAGCGGTGGACGATCATACCAAGATGATCTTCCTCTGTTCACCCAACAATCCCACAGGTAATTCACTGATCCGGGAAGATGTTGAACTGCTGCTGAACAATTATTTTGGCATTGTGGTAATGGATGAAGCCTATGTCAACTTTTCACGGCAACGGTCATACGTACAGGAACTGGAGGATTACCCCAACCTGGTGGTGCTGCAAACACTTTCAAAAGCATGGGGATTGGCAGCGCTTCGCGTCGGGATGGCCTTTGCTTCAGAGTCCATCATTGCGGTCATGAATAAAATCAAACCACCTTACAATATCAACCAGGCTTCCCAGGAACTGGTATTGAAAGCGCTGGACGAAGTGGAGCAGGTTAATGAAATGATCCGCGTACTGGTGCAGGAAAGGAGTCGGCTGGAAGCGGCTTTACCAGGGCTGAATATGGTGGAAAAAGTTTATCCCTCCGATGCCAATTTTTTACTGGTTAAGGTAACGGATGCGAAAGCCATCTACCAGTACCTGCTCGATAAAGGTATTGTTGTACGTGACAGGAGTTCTGTGATACTCTGTGAAGGCTGCCTCAGAATTACAGTGGGCACTGAAACAGAAAACGATGAACTGCTGGCTGCGCTGGCTGCATTTGAACCGGCGGGTACGCATGAATAATTATGGTAAATTCACACTTCAAAATTTGCGATATGCTCAAGGTTTCATTCTTTGTTACTGTATTTTCAGGCCTGGTGGCGATGCCTGCACTTGCCGGCGGATCAGGCTGTTCTGATACCAGTTTGCTGGCTACGGCCGCAAGGACCCTCGTCGCGTCCAATGCAGCGTCAGAGATAAAAGTTCCGGCGGGATTTGTTGCCGGAATTGCGGCAGACGGACTGGGAAATGCCCGCCATATTGCAGCGGCAACTGATGGCATCCTGTTTGTAAAACTGGAAAGGCTTAAAAACGGGAAGGGCATCTTCCGGCTTGAAGACGCCAACAAGGACGGGGTGTATGAAAACATCACCGGTTTCGGGAATTATGGTGGTACCGGTATTGCCATTAAAAACGGATACCTGTACGCCTCCTCGAATGAGGCTGTATACCGGTATCGCCTGAACGAAAAATCTGAAGTACTGAATCCCGAAGCACCAGATCTGGTTGTAACCGGACTGCTTGATAAACGCCAGCACGAATCAAAATCCATTGCACTGGATAACGCCGGTAATCTTTATGTTAATATTGGTGCACCCTCCAATGCCTGTCAACTGGTTGATCGTACAAAAGGTTCACCCGGACAGGATCCCTGCCCGATCCTGGAAACAGCAGGTGGGATATGGCGGTTTAAGGCCGACGGTAAAAGCCAGTCCTATGCTGATGGAACCCGCTATGCAACTGGCTTGCGCAATGTGGTGGGGCTTGACTGGAACAACGAGGTCAACGAATTGTTTGTGATGCAGCATGGCCGCGACCAGTTATCCCAATTATATCCGGAGATGTTTGATGCGCAACAGAATGCAGAAACACCCGCAGAAGAAATGTTCATGGTGAAGGAAGGTGCAGATTGCGGCTGGCCTTTCTGTTATTACGATCTGCAGCAAAAGAAGAAATTACTTGGTCCCGAATATGGCGGAGACGGTAAGAAAGTGGAACGCTGCGCAGGAAAGGAGCAGCCGATCATGGCATTCCCTGCACATATGGCGCCCAATGCCTTATTGTTCTATACCGGCAACCAGTTTCCCGCCAAATACAGGAACGGCGCCTTCATCGCTTTCCATGGTTCCTGGAACCGCGCGCCCCTGAAACAGGAGGGATACTATGTGGTTTTTGTACCATTCCAAAACGGGAAACCAACAGGCAACTGGGAAGTATTTGCCGATGGTTTCGCAGGTGTGGAGGAGGTGAAATCCCCCCGGGATGCGAAACATCGTCCATGCGGATTGGCACAGGGCGCAGATGGTTCCCTCTACGTAACGGATGATGTGAAAGGAACAGTTTACCGGATAACTTATAAAGGCTGATAAAACAAAATGAAACGTACCAACATTTTTTTACTGGCTGGATGTATGATCCTTGCCGGAACAATCTTCAGTTCGTTTGAGGATGCTCCAACGCAACAAAAAAAACCTGCACGGAAAGCAAGCACGCAAAAAGCTGTTTCCGCCGAAGTGATGAAAAGGGGTAAAAAAGTTTATGAGAGTTATTGTCTTGCCTGTCACCAGGCCGATGGTACCGGTGTTCCCAATATGAACCCGCCACTTGCGAAAACTGATTGGGTAACCGGTAATAAAAAAAGACTTATCAATGTAGTGCTGAAAGGGCTGGATGAAGAAATAGAAATCCAGGGTGAATATTTTTCAAATCCCATGCCTGCCCATGCTCACCTGAAAGACCAGGAAATTGCAGATGTGCTGAGTTTTGTGCGAAACAGTTTTGGAAATAAAGCAGGACAGGTTTCACTGGCAGAGGTTAAGGCTGAAAGAAATAGAATGAAATAATAATTTGATACCACATTCATGGCTAAACGAATTTTATTTATTGACCGGGACGGCACCCTGATTTATGAAGCACCGCCTACATATCAACTGGATGCTTTTGAAAAACTGACCTTCTATCCGAAAATGTTCGAATATATGGGCAGGATTGCGCGGGAGCTGGATTACGAACTGGTACTGGTTACCAACCAGGACGGACTGGGCACCAATAGCTTCCCGGAAGACACTTTCTGGCCCCTGCAAAATTTTGTGATGAAAAGCCTGGAAGGAGAGGGGATACATTTCAGTGCCGTTCACATCGACAGGACCTTTCCCCATGAAAACCAGCCAACCCGAAAGCCGGGAATTGCCATGCTGGAGGGGTACCTCAATAATCCGGATTATGATATCGAGAATTCCTTCGTAATTGGTGACCGCATTACTGATGTGCAGCTTGCAAAAAACATGGGGTGCAAGGCGATCTGGATGAACCTGGATCCTTCTCTTGGCGGGGGCGAAATAAAGGACCAGGCGGAAGAACTGCGTTCCTCTGTGGTGGCGCTGGAGAGTTGCGATTGGGCGGAAATTTATGCTTTCCTCAAACTGGGTCTTCGCCGGGTAAGTCACGTCCGTAATACAAATGAAACAAAGATCAGGGTAGAGGTAAATATGGATGGAAGCGGGAAGTCTGATATCTCCACCGGCCTGGGTTTTTTTGACCACATGCTCGACCAGATTGCGCGACATGGGAAGATCGACCTGGTGGTGGAAACAAAAGGTGACCTGCACATTGATGAACATCATACCATTGAAGATACCGGACTAGCCCTGGGAGAAGCTTTTGCCAAAGCCCTGGCAGATAAACGCGGTATGGAAAGATATGGTTTTGCCCTGCCGATGGACGAAGCCGATGCCAAGGTGCTGATCGATTTCGGGGGCCGTAACTGGCTGGTCTGGAACGCAGAATTCAAACGGGAAAGGATAGGCGAAATGCCCACCGAGATGTTCTTTCATTTTTTCAAATCCTTCAGCGATGCAGCCAGGTGCAACCTGAACATCGAATGCAGGGGCGATAATGAACACCACAAGATAGAAGCCATTTTCAAGGCTTTCGCAAAAGCAATCAGGATGGCCGTAAAACGGGATCCCATCAGTAATTACCTGCCTTCCACCAAAGGAGTGTTATAAATATCCGGGTCAGCAGCCGGCCGGCCGGCTGCTGACCACAAATGCAGCCGTGGTGCCTTTGCTTACCAGGTTGCGCAGAATAAAGGCCTGTATTTCCCTCCCGGCACATAGATTCAGTTCCGCAGGGATATCTGTTAGTAATTCAAATACCTTCATCCGGGAGGATATTCTAGCCGGAATCATTTCCGGAATCCCCATTGGCCGGCTGATACATCCCGTGGAAATTGCAGATACCATCCGGTTCATTATTGAAAATGAAGGACTGCATGCAACCACCATCCAGGTGGCCGGGGGAATAATTGGCGAGGGGATGCCGAAATAACTGGTGGATTGTTCTCAAACCATTCCGATACCTACCCTTTGTTTCGGATACTGTTCCTGTTCAATTTCCTGAAGCATGAACAGGGCCAGGTCTCCGGAGTTGATCCTTGATTGTGCTCCTTCCGGGAAAACATTGGCTGCCGTGATGAAATTTCCCTGCGGATCAGCGTCAATGATATCGGGCGAGCAGACGAAGGTCCAGTTCAGCCCGGAGCCCAGCAATTCTTCCCAGGCCTTCTGGTGTTCTCTTCCAACCGGTAAATATTCTTCCGGGTACTCCGGCTGGTCAATGATCAGTCCGCCATCAGGATGATCCAGTATGCCCTTTCCGCCCAGTGCCACGATGCGTATGACACCGGTATTTTTCATCTGGGCGATAATGTTTTTCATGCCGAGGGAACGGGTTTTGTCCTGCCCGTCAAAACTGCCTCCCAATACACTGATCACGGCATCACAGTCTTTCAGAGACCTGAATATGTCTTCCGTATCAAAAACGCCGCCCCTGACCAGTTCAAGGTTTTTATTTATGTCTTTAAGTTCATGCACATTACGGCCAAAAGCCCTGACAAAGTGATTTTTCAGTAATGCCTGGTTGACAACATGGCGTCCTACCTGGCCGGTAGCGCCGAAAACAGTTATGTTCATTGTCTGAGGTTTAAATAAAATTCACCATTAACCATTCACTATTCACCATACTGCACATCAGCATAATCAGCCCTTTTCTTGAATATGCCATTGGCAAAAGGACAGAGCGGGATGATTTTAAGGTGGTGATGCCGGGCATATTCCACAGCGGTATCAACCAGCTGGTAGCCGATGTTCTGTCCTTTCAATTCTTCAGAAACTTCAGTGTGTTCAAGAATCATTTTGTCAAAGGAAGGCATGGTGTAAACCAGCTCTGCCAATACAATTCCGTCCTGCCCAACAAAAAAAACACCCTTACTCTCCGTATGCGTATGCTGAATTAACATATAGCAAATTTTTAGTAAGCTACTTAAAAAAATTTTTGTTCATACGGATTTGCTGTGCCATATTTGTGATCTGATGATTAAAAACGTTCAAAATATTCAGTGGTGGTGGCATACAAACTCTTCCGGGGTGCTGTAATGCCATTACTGTGTTTATTGTACACATAATTGAAGAGCCCCGATGAGTCATCGGGGCTTTTTTATTTTCCGGAACTGAGCCCGATTTTGCAAAAACCGGACAGGATCGATGAAACGAAATAACTATGGCAAACGAAATGAAAAAGATCAGGATTGAAACAACCGTAAAAACCATGCTGGCAGATGTGTATACGCCGGTTGGGATTTACCTCAGGCTGCGTGACCGTTTCCGCGATACCATTCTGCTGGAAAGTACGGATCATCACGCGGCGGATAACAGTTATTCATTTATCTGTATCAACGCCATCGCCGGTATGGAGATAAGGTCGCTGGACAGTATTGAGTATAAGTATCCGGGACAAAAGCCCGAGCGGGTTGCCATCAAGGACCCGGCAGAAGTGCCTGGCCAGCTCTGGGCATTCATGCAGCGGTTTGAGGTTGCACCTATTCAGGATAAGATTCAAAGCTTTGGACAGGGCCTTTTTGGCTATACTTCCTATGATGCTGTTCAGTTCTTTGATACCATCAGATTTGCTGAAAAGAAGGAATCTGCTCTTCCGCTGATGAGGTACCGCCTTTATCAATACATCATTGCCATCAACCATTTCAAGGACGAACTGTATCTCTGTGAAAATAAAATCGCGGGACTGGAGTCTGATCCTGGCATGGTGGAATCCCTGATCCGCAGTAAGGATGTACCGGTTTACCCATTTGAACTGAAGGGAGAGGAGGAATCCAACCTGACCGACCAGGAATATATTGAAATGGTAAAAAAGGGGATTAGCTCCTGCCATCGGGGTGACGTCTTCCAGATCGTACTTAGCCGCCGTTTCCGCCAGGGGTTCCAGGGCGACGAATTTAATGTGTACCGCGCTTTGAGAAGCATCAATCCATCGCCCTACCTGTTTTTCTTTGATTATGGTGATTACAAACTGATGGGATCTTCACCTGAAGCACAACTGATCATTGAAAACGGAAAAGCAATAGTGCACCCTATTGCCGGAACCTATAAGCGCAGCGGTGATGATGCTGTTGACCAGCAGGAAACTCAAAAACTGCTGAATGATGCAAAGGAGAATGCTGAACATGTCATGCTGGTGGATCTTGCGCGAAATGACCTCAGTCGCATGTGCGAAGACGTTACTGTTGCCAAATACAAACAGGTGCAATATTTTTCCCATGTAATACACCTTGTGAGCGAGGTTACGGGAAAAGTTCCCGAAGGCACCAATCCATTTTTGTTGCTGGCCAGGACTTTCCCTGCCGGAACACTCAGTGGTGCTCCCAAGTTCAGGGCTATGCAACTGATCGACCAGTTTGAACCTACCGGCCGCAGCTATTATGGCGGGGCAATCGGTTATATGGGCTTCAACGGAAGATGTAACCACGCCATTATGATCCGTACTTTCCTGAGCCGGCAAAATACGCTGACCTACCAGGCAGGTGCGGGTGTGGTTGCCGCCAGTAAACCAGAAAGTGAACTGCAGGAAGTGAATAACAAACTCGGCGCGCTGAAGAAAGCCCTTGAAAGGGCGCAGCAAATCGGATAAGCAGTATCGTTATAAAATTCTGAAACTATAGCTGAAGTAACATGAATATCCTTGTTTTCGATAATTACGATTCTTTCACCTACAACCTGGTACACCTGGTGGAAAAGATCATGGGCCAGAAAGTGGAAGTGATCCGCAATGATAAATTACCCCTGGAAGAGGCCGCACGCTTTGATAAGATCATTCTATCGCCCGGCCCCGGGATTCCTGAAGAAGCCGGGTTGCTGCTGCCTTTGATTAAAGCCTATGCCCCCACGAAATCGATTCTGGGTGTATGCCTTGGCCACCAGGCCATCGGGCAGGCATTCGGCGCAGACCTGCTCAACCTGGATGAGGTGTATCATGGAGTTTCAACCCCCATTGATATTATTCAGGACCGAAAACTGGCGCCGAATGATGTATTCAGCGGGTTGCCTGCTACCATTGAAGTTGGGCGGTATCATTCCTGGGTGGTGGATGACAGGAATTTTCCTGCAGAACTGGAAATCACCGCCCGCGATGCGAATGGCCAGATCATGGCCCTGCGTCACCGCACTTATGATGTACAGGGAGTGCAGTTTCACCCCGAGAGCGTCCTGACACCAGACGGAGAAAAGATGCTGCGCAACTGGCTTGAACGGTGAATGGTGAATGGTGAATGGTGAAAATATCAATAAGCAATAATAATCGGCAATGAAAAAGCTTCTTCAATATTTATTCGAACATAAAACACTTACCCGTCAGATGGCCAGGGAGGCACTGATGAATATCGGTAAGGGCATGTATAATGAGCATGAAATGACGGCATTCATGACGGTGTACCTTATGCGCAGTGTTACCATTGATGAATTACAGGGTTTTCGGGATGCCCTGCTTGAACTGTGCATCCCCGTAGATTTGAATGGCAATAAGGTACTGGACATAGTAGGTACCGGAGGCGACGGCAAGAATACTTTCAATATTTCCACACTGGCCTGTTTTATCGTTGCAGGGGCCGGACAAAAAGTGGCCAAACATGGCAATTACGGGGCTTCCACAGTTAGCGGCGCCTCCAACGTAATGGAAAACCTGGGGTATAAATTCAAGAACAATAATATTGCCCTGCAGAAGGAACTGGATCACGCGGGGATTTGTTTCCTCCATGCCCCCATGTTTCACCCGGCCCTGAAAGCGGTTGGGGCTATCCGTAAGAACCTGGGAATACGCACTTTTTTTAACATGCTGGGTCCGATGGTAAATCCCGCTGCTCCGGCATACCAGCTGGTTGGTGTTTACAACCTCGAAATGGCCAGGATTTACAATTACCTGCTGCAACAGGTCGGCGGGCAGTTTACCATTATTCACAGTCTGGACGGCTATGATGAGATCTCACTTACTACAGATACTAAAGTCATCACCAATGAAGGCGAACAGGTGTTTACGCCGGAACAACTGGGAAAAAGAATGGTGATGCCTTCCGATATCTATGGTGGCAATACTGTAGAGGAAGCAGCCAGGATTTTCCTGACCATTCTTGATGGTAAAGGTACCTGGGCGCAAAATGCGGTGGTATTGGCAAATGCGGCTATGGCCCTTTACTCCACCAAAAACTATGCGGTTTATGACGACGCCTACAATGCCGCAGTGGAAAGCATGGAGAGCGGTAGGGCAAGGGATGCGTTGAGGAAATTGGTGGAATTACAATAAGGGGTGTTTTGTTCGGAATTGGATATTCCCGGGTTTAACAATATAAATAAATGATATAGGATGAACATTCTGGATACAATTATTGCGGAGAAGAGACTTGAGGTGAAAGAGAGGAAGGCATTACACACGATAGCGCAGTTGGAACAGACGGATGGTTTCCGGCGTGATACATTTTCACTGGCCAAATTTTTACTGGACGGTACCCGCACCGGAATAATTGCCGAGTTCAAAAGAAGGTCGCCCTCAAAAGGAGTCATCAATGCCACAGCTGATGTGCTGGAAGTTACCAGGGCCTATGCTGAGAACGGTGCTTCGGCCCTGTCGGTACTGACAGACGAAAAGTTTTTTGGCGGGTCCACCGCCGACCTGGTGGCAGCCAGGGTGAATGATATACCCATTCTACGAAAGGATTTTATCATCGATGAATACCAATTGGTGGAAGCCAGGTCTATGGGGGCGGATGTAATCCTGCTGATTGCAGCCTGCCTGAGTCCGGGAGAAGTTCGTTCCCTGGCCCAAACCGCATACAGTCTGGGTTTGGAAGTATTGCTCGAGTTGCATGATGAGGCCGAATTGGAACATGTATGTGAATTTACTCCCATCGTTGGTATCAATAACAGGAATTTAAAGACCTTTACTGTTGATATAGAAAGAAGCCTTGTGATGGCATCAAAATTGCCTGAGGATACCATCAAAGTTGCTGAAAGCGGAATTGATAAGGTAGAAAATGTTCAACTCTTCAGGGATAATGGTTTTCGCGGTTTTCTGATCGGCGAACATTTCATGAAAACTGCCGACCCTGCCCGGGCATTCCGGGAATTCGTAGCCGACCTGAAAAACTTTAAAAAATAAGTCACGGCCAGCTGACAATGGCCGGATATCCTTTGGACAGACTTTTAAAAGCGATTGCTTCCAGTATCCGTTAACACTTAAAATCTGAGGCACTGTATGAGAGTTAAAGTATGTGGAATGACACAAATAGAACAGGTTGACCAATTGCAAGGCCTGGGTGTGTCATTTGCTGGATTTATTTTTTATCCGCGGAGTCCCCGCTATGTGTTGAGGTATCTCACCACGAATGACTTGAAGAAGGAAAACAATATCAATAAAGTGGGAGTCTTTGTGAATTCCGGTGCAGAGGAAGTGTTACAGATGGTGGATGAATGCAGGCTTCATATGGTACAGTTACATGGCGATGAAACGCCCAGGTATTGCGAAAAGATTGCCGATTACGTTTCGGTGGTAAAGGCATTTCGGCTGAGCGACAACGATAGTATAGAATGGATGGTTAAGCCTTACCTCGATGTCTGTGATATGTTCCTTTTTGATACGATGGGTGTTGGTTATGGAGGTACCGGGAAAAAATTCGACTGGAATGTATTGAAAGACCAGAATATCGGAAAGCCATATTTCCTGAGTGGTGGCATTGAGCCTGGCGATGAAGCGGCCCTGAATGAATTTGCCAGCCACCCCGAAGCAAAAGGACTTTTCGCCATTGATATCAACAGCAAATTTGAAACGAGTCCGGGTGTAAAAGACCTGCAAAAAGTGAAAAAATTCATCGAGGGGCTGAAATAGTAGAGCCAAAAAAAATCTAGAATATGCCAACAACATCATACCAGACTCCCTCACCGCAGGGATATTACGGAAAATTCGGTGGGGCCTTTATCCCTGAAATGCTGCATCCCAATGTGGAGGAATTGCAGCAGCGTTACCTGGAGATCATGCAGGAGCCCGGGTTTCAGCTCGAGTTTCGCGACCTGCTGCGTGATTACGTCGGTCGCCCCACACCGTTATATTATGCCAAACGTCTTAGTGAACAATTCAGTACCAATATATACCTCAAGCGCGAGGATCTCTGCCATACCGGGGCACATAAAATAAATAATACCATCGGGCAGATATTGCTGGCACTCCGACTGGGGAAAACAAGGATCATAGCCGAAACCGGTGCCGGACAGCATGGTGTGGCAACTGCTACGGTCTGTGCCCTGAAAGGAATTGAGTGTATTGTTTATATGGGCGAAAAAGACATCGAAAGACAGGCACCCAATGTGGCAAGAATGCGTATGCTTGGGGCTAAGGTAGTTCCCGCCACCAGTGGCAGTAAAACCCTGAAAGACGCCACCAATGAAGCCATCCGCGACTGGATCAACAATCCGAAAGACACGCATTATATCATCGGAAGTGTGGTGGGGCCGCATCCTTACCCCGATATGGTGGCCCGTTTCCAGAGCGTAATCAGCGAAGAAACCCGCTGGCAGTTAAAGGAAAAAACAGGTTCAGAATTGCCTACACATGTTATTGCCTGTGTGGGTGGCGGAAGCAATGCAGCCGGGGCATTTTACCATTACCTGGATGAATTGTCCGTACAGTTGGTAGCCGTAGAAGCAGCCGGACATGGCGTGAACAGTGGCTTGAGTGCAGCAACCACAGCACTTGGTAAACCAGGCATCCTCCATGGCAGCAAAAGCCTGCTGATGCAAACGGAAGATGGCCAGGTGATTGAACCACACAGCATATCAGCCGGATTGGACTATCCCGGAATCGGCCCTTTACATGCCCATTTGTTCGACAGCGGACGTGGGCATTTCATGAGTGCAACGGATGAAGAAGCGATGCGCGCTGCATTTGAGGTAGCCCGGCTGGAAGGGATTATTCCCGCCCTGGAAACTGCACATGCATTTGCAGCATTGAACAGGCTGGAATTGAAACCCACCGACCAGGTGGTGCTTTGCCTTTCCGGCAGGGGAGATAAGGACCTCGCCACTTATATGAAACAAATGGAAATGCTGGGAGAATAATCGGGAATAAAATGAATAAAATAATATGAGCAGGATAAAAGAACTTTTTGCAGTTAAACCCAACCGGGTGCTCAATGTGTACTGTACGGCAGGTTATCCGGGTCCTGACAGTACGCTGGAAGTGATGGAAGCCCTGCAGGAGTATGGGGCCGACCTGATTGAACTTGGGATGCCATACAGTGATCCGCTTGCAGACGGACCCGTTATCCAGGAAAGCAGCTCAGTAGCTCTTGCCAACGGTATGACCATCGCCAGGCTGTTTGAACAACTGAAGGATTTCAGAAAGCGGATATCCGTTCCGGTTATACTGATGGGATACATGAACCCGGTGCTGCAATATGGCTTTGAACGTTTTTGCAAAGATGCCGCAGCAGCGGGAGTGGACGGACTCATCCTTCCCGACCTGCCCGAATATGAGTTTGAAACAGAATATGGCGCCATCGTGAAACAGTACGGACTGGATTTTATCTTCCTGGTGACGCCGGAAACATCCGAACAGAGGGTGCGAAAACTGGACCAGTTGAGCAGCGGGTTTTTATATGCGGTGTCCTCTTCTTCCACCACCGGCAGCAATAAAGAGATGGGAGATGTGAACAGCTACCTGCAACGCTTACGCAATTACAAACTGAAAAACCCCGTGATGGTTGGATTTGGGATAAAGGACAGGGAAAGTTTTGACGCAGCCTGTGAAAACGCCAATGGAGCCATTATAGGATCGGCCTTCATTAAAGCATTGAATGGCTCTGAAGATGTGAAAACCGGGATAAAGAATTTTCTGTCCGGAGTGCTGGCATAAGACCTGGCAACGATTATTACAAATATCCTGTCATGAGGACAGGGAAAATGAATTTTAATGGAACTGGCAATAGTAAAATACAATGCAGGCAATATCCAGAGTGTGTTGTATGCACTGGAACGAATTGGCACCACTGCAACCGTTACCGATGAACCGGAACTTTTACAGCGGGCAGATAAAGTCATCTTTCCCGGCGTAGGGGAGGCAAGCAGTGCCATGCGTTACCTGCAGGAAAGGAAGCTGGATCAACTTATCCTGGGGCTGAAACAACCCGTATTGGGCATCTGCCTGGGCATGCAACTGATGTGCTCCTGGTCGGAAGAGAATGATACTGCCTGCCTGGGAATCTTTGATGAACAGGTGAAATCATTCCGGAATGGTCCGGACCAACGCTTTAAAATTCCACAGATTGGCTGGAACAGTATTTCACAATTGAAGACACCACTTTTTGACCAGGTTGCTGATAATAGTTACTGTTATTTTGTACATGGTTATTATGCTGCCCTGGGAGAACACACCATCGCTGTAACCGATTATATCAGTCCATATAGTGCGGCATTGCACCGTGATAATTTTTACGGGGTGCAGTTTCACCCTGAAAAATCTGCCGCTGTGGGTGAGCGGATACTTCAAAACTTCATTGAAAAAATTTAACCCTTCCTCCACATACTTTACACCATCCTATGTTATCAGAAGATCTGGCAGATATTAAAAACATATTGCACGCTGCGGAGCAATTAAGCGAAAGATATCTGTCTTCACTTAATGAAAGACCAACGGCAGTGGCCGCCCCTTCGGTCGATTGGCCAAACCTGCCGGAACGGGGAATGGGAGCGCTTTCCACCCAGGAACTCTTTGAAAGAATTTTCCTTCCCAATATTGTGGCATCATCAGGTCCGCGGTACTGGGGCTTTGTTACCGGAGGGTCCACACCCGCTTCGATCATGGGCGACTGGCTTACGTCGGTATTCGACCAGAACACCCAGAATACCACCGGGGCAGGAGACTGTTCCGCCCTACTTGAAATACAAACAGTTAAGCTGCTGCTCGAACTGTTTGGGCTGCCGGATGAATTTATGGGCGGTTGTGTAACAGGTGCCACCATGTCAAATTTTTCCGGGATGGCAGTAGCCCGCCAGTGGTACGGACACCAGAAAGGAATCGATATCGCCCGGGAGGGGATTCAGGAGAAAATTCCTGTTTATACTGCCACAGCACACTCCAGTACCATCAAGGCTATGTCAATGCTGGGAATGGGAAGTTCCAATCTTACCCTGGTACCCTGCCTGCCAGGGCGGGAAGCCATGGATATGGAAGCATTGAAATCCCTGTTGCCCGCTGACAAAAACAAACCCTTTATTATTGTGGCCAGCGGCGGAACTGTTAACAGCGTTGATTTTGATGATCTTTCCGTTCTTGAAGCCATCAGAGCTGAATACAATTGCTGGATACATGTGGATGCCGCATTCGGAGGTTTCGCTGCCTGCAGTGACCAGTTCAGGCATTTGCTGAAAGGTTGGGAACATGCCGACAGCATTACAATCGATTTTCACAAATGGCTGAATGTGCCTTATGACAACGCAATGATCTTTACCCGTAAAGAACATGCAGCTTTACAGATGCAGACCTTCCAGAATTCTTCAGCGCCTTACCTGGGTAATCCCTGGGAACAGTTTAATTACCTGAATTATGGTCCTGAAAATTCACGCCGCTTTCGCGCACTGCCTGTCTGGTTTACCCTGATGGCCTATGGAAGAAAAGGCTATCAGCAATTGGTGGAGAACAATATCCGGCTCGCAAATTTATTTGCCGGAAAACTGGTGGCAACCGGTTATTTCCAGCTGGCAGCGCCTGTCAGGCTGAATACGGTATGTTTCAGGATTCATCCGGACCACGCCAATCACCTGCAAACCACCACCTTACTGAAAAAACTGAATGAAGAAGGCAAGTTGTTCATGACACCAACGGTGTATAACGGGGAACCCTGTATCCGCGCTGCACTGGTGAATTACCGCACCACAGACACGGATATTGAAATCGCATTGAATGCAGTGCTGGATGCTGTCAAACAGATATTCCCGTCTAACCTTATAAAAGAATTTAAAGCGCTTTAATAAAATGGAGATTATTCCCGCAATTGATATTATCGACGGAAAATGTGTGCGGCTGACCCAGGGCGATTATGCACAGAAAACGATTTATAATGAGCATCCGCTTGAAGTGGCCAAACAGTTTGAGGATTCAGGACTGAAAAGACTGCACCTGGTAGACCTCGATGGTGCAAAAGCAGGTGCCGTAAAAAACTGGAAGGTGCTGGAACAGATTGCTGCCAAAACCGCGATGGTCATTGATTTTGGCGGCGGCATTAAAAGAGAACAGGACCTCAGCATCGTTTTTGATTCCGGAGCAGCCCTGGCTACCATTGGCAGCATGGCTGTAAAAGATGAGGCCGGGTTTGTACAATGGCTGAACAAGTACGGCGCAGATAGATTCCTGCTCGGAGCAGATGTCAAAGATGAAAAAATTGCCGTTAGTGGCTGGCTGGAGACCACGGATGTATGGATCTATGATTTTATTGAAAAATACCTGGGATATGGGGTGAAACAATTGTTTTGTACGGATGTCAGCAAGGATGGCAAACTGGAAGGCCCCTCACTGGAACTGTATAAAAACATTTTGGGTAAATTCCCGGGACTTCATTTCATCGCAAGTGGTGGTGTCAGCAAGATGGATGACCTTCTCCAACTGGCTGAGATCGGCTGCAGTGGCGTCATTGTCGGTAAGGCGATTTATGAAAACCGCATCACGCTGAAGGAACTCAGGACTTTTGCATAGAGTAGATTTTTTAGCTTAACAGGCCGGGTGTATCGCCCGATATGACGGCCATAAATAATAAACAGTGCTTACAAAAAGAATCATTCCCTGTCTGGATATCAAAGACGGAAGAACGGTAAAGGGAACCAATTTTGTGGACCTGCGGGATGCCGGAGATCCGGTGGAACTGGGCAGGTTATACGCCCAACAGGGCGCTGATGAACTCGTGTTCCTGGATATCACAGCAACCGTTGAAAAAAGAAAAACACTGGTTGAACTGGTAAACAGGATCAGCCACCAGATCAATATACCGTTTACAGTTGGTGGCGGTATCAGTAGTGTGGAAGATGTGCGTGTGCTGCTGCAGAACGGTGCCGATAAAATATCCGTTAATACGGCTGCATTTAAAAGGCCGGAACTGATCAGGGAGCTTGAAAAGGAATTTGGCAGCCAGTGTGTGGTGCTGGCCATTGATACCCGCCGGGAAGACGATGGCGAGTGGTATGTTTACCTGAATGGGGGCCGGACGAAAACCGATATGAAATGCATTGACTGGGCTGTGAAGGGCGTTGAACTGGGGGCTGGAGAGATCCTGCTGACTTCCATGAACCACGACGGCACCAAACAGGGATTTGCGATGGATATCACCCGGCTGTTGGCAGATCGGTTATCCGTTCCCGTTATTGCCAGTGGCGGTGGTGGTACCATGTCACATTTTGTGGATGTATTCGAACAGGCGCATGCCGACGCGGCGCTGGCAGCAAGCATATTCCATTTTAAAGAAGTGGGTATTCCCGAACTGAAGGATTACCTGGCCGAAAAGGGGATTCCCGTGCGGCCTGCCAACTAAGAAATTGATTAAATTTGACCCATGAAAGTTGATTTCCAGAAATTTCCCGATGGCCTGGTTCCTGCCATTATACAGGATCACCAGACACAAAAAGTATTGATGCTGGGTTATATGAACCAGGACGCCCTGAACCAAACCGAATCCACCGGCAAGGTTACATTTTACAGCCGCTCCAAACAAAGGCTATGGACAAAAGGGGAGGAGAGCGGTAATTTTCTGGAATTAAAATCCATGTCGGTTGATTGCGATAACGATACCCTGCTGATCAAAGTTCATCCGGTGGGCCCCACCTGCCATACCGGTGCAGATACCTGCTGGAGCGAAAGGAATCACCAGGAAGATTTTCTGTTTTACCTGGAAGATATCATTGACCTGCGCAAACAGGCTTCTCCCGACACATCCTATGTGTCGAAACTGATGTCAAGAGGCATTAATAAGATCGCGCAAAAGGTTGGGGAAGAGGCTGTTGAATTGGTAATTGAGGCCAAGGATGACAATGATAACCTGTTCCTGAACGAGGCCGCCGACCTCATGTTCCATTATTTGCTTTTACTTAACGCCAAAGGTTTTAGCTTGCAGGATGTGATTGATGTGTTAAAGGACCGTCATTCCAAATAAAATCCACCGAACTCAGAAAAAGGCCCCGTCTATGAAACAAATTTTTGTCCTGATATTGTTGCTGCCAGCATTTGCAATGGCACAAAAAAATGGTTTCACCATAAAGGGGAAATTGACAGGGTTGGCCGACAAATCAGGCGTCTACCTTACCAACCCGGACAAGGAGGGTGATACCCTCGCCCGTGCCATATCCCGTAAGCAGGATTTCATTCTGAAAGGTAATCTGCCCGAAAGCAAATTGTACAATATCAGTTTTTCACCGTCAGGAAAAAAGGGATTGCTCTTCATTGATAATGATAAAATGGAGCTGTCAGGGAATATTGATGAAATACAGCAGATAAAACTGACCGGATCACCTGCCCATTCGTCATTCCAGGCATTTCAGCAGCGTTTTGATCCTTTTTTCCGGCGATATTCCCAGTTAAGTGAAACGGCTAACAAGACAGGGGTAAACGATAGCCTGATGACAGTGTATAAATCACTGGTTCAGGAACTGGGTATGGCAGCAGATACCTTTGCTACAGAGCATAAGGATGAAAACATCGCTCCTTTTATGTGGGCTACCCTGATGCAGGTGGTAGATGATATGGTGAGGGTGGAGAGAAGTTTTGAAGGGATGGCACCAAAAGTTCAATCGAGCTTCTATGGAAAATTTCTTGCTGACCGTATTGCAGACAGCAAGATTGGTCGCATAGGCGCACCCGCACTGGATTTTATCCAGGCTGATACGGCAGGTAACCAGGTTGCCCTGTCCTCTTTCAAAGGTAAATACGTACTGGTTGATTTCTGGGCGAGCTGGTGCGGACCCTGCCGTCAGGAAAATCCGAATGTGGTAAGCGCTTATGAGCGTTTCAGGGCTAAAAACTTCACCGTACTGGGAGTGTCGCTCGATAACAACCGTGCACGCTGGATAAAGGCTATCGCAGATGACCGGCTCAACTGGACACATCTAAGCGATCTCAAATACTGGCAAAATGAGGTTGCAGTCAAATACAAGATCCAATCCATTCCACAGAACCTGTTGTTAGACCCCAACGGCATCATTATCGCAAAAAACCTTCGTGGCGAGCAACTGCATGAAAAGTTGTGTGAGTTGCTGGGTTGTGAATAAGCCTTCAGACGTGTAAAATCTGGTTTTTCACCGAATAGGCCATATACAGGATTTCCTGTTTGGTTAGTTCATTTGCCTGCCTTTGCTCCAATACACTGAGAATGTCGTCTATTGCCGCCATATACTCTGCTTCACTAATATTCATCCCCTTGTGAACGCTGATCATATCCCTGCCTGAATATGTTTCCGGTCCACCACAACCCACGCCCAGGAATTCGCAAAAATGTTTTTTAATCAGGGCAACTTTATCTGGTGAATCCAGGTAAGGCAGAAACCTGGGCCTGATGACAGGGTTCATTACATGTGCTTCCACCACACTGTCTACAAAACTTGCAATTCCTTCCTCTCCACCCATCCGCTGGTATAAGGTGTCTGTGGCAATAATCGCTGGCTGTTTGGCTGAATCAATCATAGTAATGATTTTTTAGTTGAATGAATCCAGCTTCAAAGGGAAAAGAATTAGAAATAATGACCATAAAAGTTAGTCATTTCCATGCATTGTGAAAATTAAAATATAAGAATCATGGCAGGTGCAATTGGTATTACGCAATCAATTACCGGAATATTCGTATTATACAGAACCGAAAGTTATCAAGATGAAATGTTTCTTTGCCACCCTGCTTCTATTAGTCCTCACTCATGAAATTTCCGCCCAGGAACTTCAGCAATATCCCCGGTTTTCCAGGTTAAGTCAATTCAGCCTGGATGACACCCGTATCCTCAACAATAAAAGCCTGCCAGATGTGGAGGTAGAAGATATGTCGGGCAAAACAAAACCCCTTGCTGAATATATACGCCAAAATATCCACCACAGGGGAAAACCTTTATTGCTGGTTAGCACCTACGATTTTTGCGGCGCTTGCATGGCTATATTAATGGAATTAAATAAACAGGGACTTGCCAGGAAATTCAATGTGCTGGTGGTTTATGAAATGATACGGGAAAAAGACAAGGAAAGCCAGCACAAAAAAATCATTTCAAAAACAGAACCGGACCTGGCCAATATACAGTTCCTGCATGTGAGAGTAAAACAGGAAGCTTTTGCAGGGAAACTTCTGACTACTGCCACACCATTATTGTTGTTTTGTGATGCCTCATTATCTCCCGTCTTTGGATATGTGGGCCTTGATAAGGATCTGGCATTAGGCAATGCGGAACGGATACTGGAGTTGATAGAGAAAGGAATGGCTGGAAGGAAAAAGTTAAGTTACGACAAACAGGGTCTGCCGGTTTCCAACCTGGATAAATCTGCTTATTTCACCAGGGAAATTCTGGAATCCGGAAACCGCCTGAAGCTCGTGTATGGATTAAAGGGCAAAGTAATATCCAACACCAGTTTTATCGTAACTGACAAAATGTTTGAGAAGGATGGAATGGAACAGAGGTTCCATTATAAATTTGATAAAGACAGTAATGTTTTACTTATACCGGAAATCACTGCAGAATACAAATCAGGTCGACCGGTTTCCAGCATTACTTCCTACCATGAAAATGGGAAAAAGGCATTGGATTGGCCATTAAACGGATCATTTAAATCATATTATGAAAATGGAGAGATATTTTCAGAAGGGTCGGTAAAAAACGGACTGGGGGAGGGACTTTTCAAGGGTTATGAAAACAAACTTTTAAAGTTCGAGGCAAACATGAGTAATGGATTGTACAATGGTCCTTACAAGCGCTACAAGGATGGGAAATTGTATACCAGCGGATCTTATTTATCAGGGGAGGAATCGGGATTGAAACAGCAATTCAAAGATGATGGCAGCCTGCAATATGAAACATATTTTTCACCCAAATATGATCGCATCAGCTATTTCGAAGATGGTCTTGCCAAAGTGTATTCAAAGGGACTATATGGCTATATAGACCGGAATGGCAAGGAAATCATCCCGCTTCAGTTTGATGATGCGAATGATTTTGCAGGTGGTAAGGCTGAGGTAACCAAAAACGGCAAAAAATACTTTATCAATAAAGAGGGCAAACCGGTAAGTTGATGTTTTCAGGTTGCCGGTTATTTTCTCCTGATTTCAATCTGCCTCCGGTTGGCACTGGCTTCATATAAGATATACCGGCCTTGCTGATCTTTGCCAATTACATGTTTCAGGCCTTTTTTCCCCTGGCGGATACTGATGGCTGTCCAGCTGTCTGGAAGGTAGGTCTTTAAGGTGAGGGGGAGGTAATACAATTTTTTGTCCAGGTCATTTTCCAGTTTCACTGTGATCCTGTCGGTATTTTGCTGGCTGCTGACCGTGGAGGCCATTCTTTCCCGCATATAACGTGTTGCATCCCCAAAGGTAGCCACCCAGAGATGCTGCTCATGTTGCTTGATGTGCCCGAAGAAAACGGCAAGGTCCTCCGCTGGTTTGGCCTGCCAGCCGATTCCACTTACTCCATGGAAAACCAAGGTGAGCCAGATATTGTCATGCGCCACCAGCGTGTCAATCCAGGATCGCATGAGGTCCATTGGCGTGGCTGACAAGGGTCCCCTTTGCCATTGCACATATTCTTTATCACTGGCCCCCGGCGCTTTTTTGCTGCCCCTGTTCAGTTCTTCCAGGTATTCATGTGGCATGCGGTTTCTGAGAGCGGGAAATAGTTTATGCTGGAAAGCTATTTCCATCACCCGTTCATTTTCTGTCCCAAAAGGACCTTCGGCCGAAAAACAGTGCTGTTCTCCCAACTGGCTGCGGATATCCTCCCTGCTTTTTTCCAGTTCGTATAACATGTTCACCTCATCCAGTACCGCCAGCCGGGCATGAGAAATGGTGTGGCTTCCGAATTCATGTCCTTTTTTGGCATAACTGCGAAATTCTTCCCAGGTATTCAAACCTGATTCCATGGCCTCGCCACTCGTGTCCTTTCCTGCTGCAAACTCACCCGCTCGCACCCTGGCGTAGGCTTCATCTATCTTCCGGTAGGCTTCATCCAACTTCCCCTGTTCAAAAAGGGTTCCTGCCTCAAAATGGTATTGAAGGGTTCCCCTGTACCCCAAATGCCCTACCGCCGATGCCCTTTCAAAAAAATTATCCTTGCCGGTCGCCTGCGTTTTGGTCTCTTCAATGATATCCTTCACCGGCCTGCCGATAAATGCCGATGAATATTTTGACCCGGGAATGGCTCCCGTTACAATGAAAAAAGTTCCGGGAAATCCCAGGCTGTCCATGATCGGCATGGCCTGCCGAAACTGGTTGATACTGCCATCGTCATAGGTCAATGAAATGGCAGCGGATTTACCCATAGGCCATTTCGTAATGGTTGTTTGTGCAATGCCTGTGTTGATTGCTGTTGATATTACAGCCAGGATCAATGTGGTGGCTTTGCAGCGGGCAGGCAATCGAAAATTCATGTTCCTTGTATTCTGATTAATTATTTGATGAACAGGGGATCCCTAAGTTAGGTCATTTGTAAAAGCATTTGTGGTGTAAACAATATTTATTGCTTTAGCTGATGCAGGCTGCCGGTGCTCTATAAGTGTATATTTTACACGATCAAATAAAGTTTCTGAAATATATTTGGAAGATGAAGTGCAGACTGCCGGTTTTTCTGCCGGAAACAGACTGCCATCAGGTTAAGGTTATTATTTATTACTTATTACGATTAGCAGGCATGTATAAATACCTACCGCTTCAGTTACTCTGTTGCCTTTTTATTGCGATTTCCGGAACTGCACAGAAAAATACCGAACAGTACCAGCTCCATATTCAAAAAACAAGTGAACGTATTATAATAGATGGCCAGGCCAATGAACAAACCTGGGCCGGTGCAGAAGCTGCCCGAGATTTTTTTATGGTGCTGCCCATGGATACCAGCTTTGCCAATGTGAAGACCGAGGTTAAAATCACCTATGATGACCACAATCTTTATGTGCTTGCTATCTGCTACAATGGCGCGCCCGGTCCTTATGTGGTGGAATCTTTGAGAAGGGATTTTGCCTTTCAGAAGAACGATAATTTCCTTTTCTTCTTTGACCCTTTTGAAGACCGAACCAATGGCTTTTCTTTCGGGGCCAATGCTGCCGGTGCGCAATGGGATGGCATCATTTATGAAGGCGGGAAAATGGACCTCAGCTGGGATAACAAATGGGTGTCATCTGTAAAAAATTATGAGGACCGCTGGGTGTTTGAAGCGGCAGTGCCATTTAAAACGATCCGGTTTAAAAAGGGAATGAACAAGTGGGGGATCAATTTCAGCCGCAACGACCTGAAGACAACCGAAAAATCTTCCTGGGCACCGGTTCCGAGGCAATTCCCGACCGTATCCCTGGCCTATACCGGCACACTGGTTTGGGACCAGCCTCCCCCCGTTACCGGCGCTAACATTTCTGTGATTCCCTATGTGCTTGGTGGCTTATCGCACGACTACCAGAATAAAACCCCTACAGATTATAAGAAGGAAATTGGCGCAGATGTGAAAATCGGAGTAACCTCGGCGCTGAACCTGGACCTGACGGTTAACCCTGATTTCTCACAGGTGGAAGTGGATAAGCAGGTAACCAACCTGGATCGTTTTGAACTCTTCTTTCCCGAAAGACGGCAATTCTTCCTGGAGAATGCTGATATGTTCGGCAATTTCGGATATACCAATATCCGGCCGTTTTTCTCCCGCCGTATCGGCCTGAATGTGCCCATACAGTTCGGAGCCCGCCTGAGTGGCAAACTCAACAAGGATTGGCGTATCGGTATCATGGATATGCAAACCAAATCTGTGGGTGAAATGGATCTGCCTGCCCAGAATTTTGCCGTGGTTTCCCTGCAGCGTAAAGTATTCTCGCGCTCCAATATAGGGTTGCTTTTCATGAATAAGCAATCGATCAACTATAAACCCGACAATGATCCCGTTACGCCTGAAGCCAGTAACTATAACCGAAATATCGGCATAGAATACAACCTGGCATCGCCTGGTAACTTCTGGACCGGCAAGGCACTGGTATTGAAGTCGTTCAGTCCGAATGCAAGCGGCCGCACCATCACCCATGCAGCCAACCTCAATTATACCGACAGGAAATGGGCACTTGGGTGGCAACACGAATATGTAGGCAAGGATTACCTGGCAGAAGTGGGATATGTGCCCCGCACCGGCTACATCAGGGTGAACCCCCAGGTGGGCTACCAGTTTTTTCCGAAAACCGGGAAAATACTGAGTCATGGCCCCATTGCCCAGAGTGTTTATTACATGGATGAGAAACTTAAAAAAACCGATTACGAAACCTATCTGTCCTATAAGTTCAACTTCCGGAACCAGGCCACACTTACGGCCCTGGTTGCACGCAATTATGTAAAATTGCTGAGGCCATTTGATCCCACTAATTCAGGAATGGATTCTTTACAGACAGGAACTGAACATCGGTGGAATAATGTCAGTATTGAATATATCTCCAGACCCCGGAGTTTATTCACCTATTCGGCTTTGGTGCGGTATGGCGGCTACTTTGCCGATGGCACGCGCCTGCAGGTTACCAATGAACTGGGGTATCGTTTCCAGCCCTATGTGGGTATCACTATGAGTACCAGCTACAATGACCTGCGGCTGCCAACGCCCTGGGGTAAACGCACTTACTGGCTGATTGGTCCGCGTGTGGACGTAACCTTCACCAATAAATTATACTTTACCGCATTTGGCCAGTACAATGAGCAAACCAAAAACGTGAACCTGAATACCAGGTTGCAATGGCGGTATAAACCAGCTTCGGATTTCTTTATTGTTTACACCGATAACTACTTTCCTGAATATATGTCGGTCAAAAACCGCGCACTGGTGGTGAAGTTTACTTATTGGTTTACCATGTGACCGGAGGCATTATCCGTCACATCCCTGAAACCAGGCCTGCTTACCAAATTTAGTTATGCCTTTCTCCTTCCGCCACTTTAAACACATGTAATAACTGCGGGAACAAGGCATCCATTGTTTCTTCGGCCCCGCGCGGCGAGCCAGGCAGGGTTAGCACCAGCATATCGCCGATAAAACCTGCCACGCCACGCGATAGCATGGCATAAGGCATTCTTTGCTGACCGTAATTACGCGCAGTTTCCATGATACCAGGAACTTCCCGGTCTAGCAACGGGGCTATGGCATCAGGGGTAAGGTCGCGGGGGCCCAGACCTGTACCGCCGGCAAACAATGCCAGCCGGAAACCGGAGGCAGATAATTCTTTTACCTTGGCCTGGATGGCGCTGAAGTCGTCAGGTATAGCCTGGCGCAGTGCCGGCTCAATCTGGTAATTCAACAATTTTTTCTCCATCCTTTCCCCGGTAAAATCATCATTGATGCCCGCTGCAACACTGTCGGAGCAGATAATGACAGCCGTTTTTACGGTTTTTGGGAAAGCATATTTAAGGTCTGACTTGCCACCTTTTTTTTCTTCCAGCCTGATGGTGGAGATTTCTATTCCCTTGTCTATGGGCTTGAGCATATCATACATGGTGAGTGCCACAACGGAAGCACCATGCATGGCTTCCACTTCCACGCCGGTTTTATAAATCGTATGTACTTCAACGTTAATGATCACTGTCAGGCCTTCAATGCGATGTGTAATGGAAGTATATTCCACAGGCAATGGATGGCAATCCGGAATTACATCACTGGTTTTTTTAACTGCCAGCAATCCCGCAGCCCGTGAAAATTCAAATACATCGCCCTTGGGCACTTTCCGCTGTACAATGGCGTCAATGGTTTCCTGGGCCGAAACTTTTAAAACAGCAGTGGCGATTGCCTGGCGAAGACTGGGCGATTTATGGGTGATATTTACCATGCTATTTATTTTCTTTCCATTGATAGGAAGCATCTTCGAACAATTCTTTTCCCCATACAGGAAGTTCGGCCTTGATTCGCTCCACCAGTTCGGAACAGGCTTCTATGGCCGGTTTCCTGTGTGCGGAAGAAGTGAATACGAAAAGACAGATTCCCCCTGCTTCCACTTTGCCCAGGCTGTGGTATATGTGCGCACAGGTGAGTTCATACTTTCCGAAAATATCATCCCGGATGGCCTGCATTTTTTCCAGGGCCATTTCCTCATATGCAGTATACTCAATAGCGGAAACTGTTTTGCCTTCAACCTGGTCTGCCCTTACCTGTCCCAGGAAAATGCTGTGGCCGCCGATCTCATGCCGGCTGTGGTGCCTTTCAATATTTTCAGCAATGAAGGAGGTGCTGATGGCACCATGTACAAATATGTTCCTTGGTTTTCTTTTTTCCATATTATTCGCTTATTGGTGACCGCCAGTTAAGGATGCCCCCCTGTAAACTAAATATATTTTTTACCGGACCATTGATCTCTTTCAACCATTGTGCCGCCTGCAGACTGCGTTTGCCCGACTGGCAGAAGAATACCACGGTTTCGGCTTCAAGGTCCTGCAATTTTTCCTTCAGTAAAGATAGTGGAAGCTGCCTGTGTGGAAATCCATCTGCAAGGGGTGTTTCACCTTCCTCCCTAACATCAATGATCAGGGTGTTTTCTTTGCTGAGCAGGCTGTGGAAAATGCTGTTGTCTATTTCAAATTCAGTTGACACCAGGCCGCATAACCAGTCGTAGTTGGTTTCACTGAAATGCTCAGCATCCGGTGGTATCAGTGAAGCAGAAAGAGGGGTCGGCTCAATAATCAGCTCATAACTGTCATAGCCAAGCACATTAAAGGTATAAAGCCGGTTAACAAGCGGCTGACCAATGCCCGTAATCAGTTTGATGGCTTCCGCTGCCTGCATGGTGCCGATAATGCCGGGTAAAACACCCAGTACGCCGGCTTCTGCACAGTTCAGGACCTCACCCGCAGCCGGAGGATGGGGAAACAGGTCCCGGTAGTTGGTCCGGGTTTCGCCCACATTGAAAATAGCCACCTGCCCTTCGTATTGCGACACTGCCCCATACACCAAAGGTTTATCCAGCAGCACACAGGCATCGTTTACCATGTACCTTGCTGCGAAATTATCAGTACCATCAAGGATGATGTCATATTCTGCCAGTAATCCGAGGCAGTTTGTTGGTTGCAGACGAATTGGCAGGGGGGTGATGGTTACCTGGTCATTAAGCCTGCCCAGTTTTAAAGCGGCCATGGAAGCCTTTGGCTTCCCGATATCATCCATATCATATAATACCTGGCGGTGCAGGTTGCTCAGTGAAACCTGGTCGTGGTCAACGATTCCTATCTGTCCGACCCCCGCTGCAACCAGGTATAACAGTGCCGGACAACCGAGTCCTCCGGCGCCGATCACCAATATTTTTGCTGAGGCAAGTTTCTCCTGCGCTTTTTCGCCAAATCCCTTCAGGATGAGCTGGCGGTTATACCTGTCCGATATATGATTGCTGACAGACATGTTCATCCTCCTGAAAATGGTGGCAGGAGTGCAATGGTGGACTGGCCGGATAATGAAACATTTCCTGTTACTGGCTTTCTATCCACTGCCATGATATAACGTGCGTAAACCAGCGCCGGATACCGCTTCTGCAGTTCAGCTTTCATCGAATCACTGTCCGCCTGGAGGGGTACCTGTAAACTGGATGTTCCGGTAATATCGGTCAGTTGTCCGAACACCATGATACTGATCTCTGGGTTACTCATGCCGTTGTAAATAATAGTTTAAAAGCTGCCAGGCTCAACACCCCGGCAAGGATAAATTTAAGGGCTTCCTGCCTGAATTTAAGGGAGCCCAGCCAGGCACCCAGCAATCCACCTCCAAAAGCGATCACCACCATCAGGATCATGTCGCTGCTGAAATGGATACCCTTGGTGAGCTGGCCAAAAAGTCCGGACAACGAATTTACGAAAATGAACAGGGCGCTGATCGCGGCAGTTTGTTTCTGGTTAGTCCACTTTGCCAGCAGGAGGATTGGTGATAATATAATTCCGCCGCCAATGCCAATTAAGCCGGATAAAAATCCGATAGCGGCGCCCATCAGTAAAGACCAGTACATTCCTGATGGCTGTTGTAATTCCTCATCCTTTTGGGGAAGGAAAAAGAATCGCGCTACCGGGAACAGCAATAAAACACCCAGTATTTTTTTATAAACAGAGGCATCAAGGCTGATTTGCCCGCCCAGGAAAGCCATGGGGATCGAAGCCAGTGCCAGGGGCAGAAATATTTTCCAGTTAAAATGCCTGCCGCGGTAAAACTGGATGAAGGCGGTAAGCGATACAAAAAGATTCAGCAGCAGGGCGGTGGGTTTCATCACTTCCGGAGCAAATCCGTATATAGCCATCAGGGCCAGGTAACCACTGGCACCGCCGTGTCCGACGGAAGCATACAAAAACGCCACCGTAAAAAGTAATAGAAAAAACAGGCTGCTTATTTCCATGGTATGTTTTAAATGGGCAGGAGGTGGATCTCTACGAGCTCACCTGGCTGGCATAAAGTAATGTCTTCCGGTATTTTGATCAGGCAATTGGCTTTGGCAAAGGAGTTTAATTTGTAGGATTCCTGTGCATCCAGCGATAATACCGATACACCATCGTACAATCCTTTCAGAAAATGGGTGATACCAGCAGGTTTTTTAACGCCGTTGACCAGGCTGGTTTCCCGTTTTTCCATCTTCACCTGCCTGCTTTGCAGGATGCTGATGGCTTCCAGCACATACTCATAAAAACAGGTGAGAACCGATGCCGGGTTCCCCGGAAGGCCGAATACCAGCTGTTGTCCTTTCTTTCCAAACAAAATCGGTTTGCCCGGTTTCTGCCTGATCTTGTGAAATACCTGTTCCACCCCGCATTGCAGGGCAGCTTTCAGCGTAAAATCGTAATCGCCTACACTAATGCCGCCGGTAAGTAAAACCATATCACTGTTTTCCAGTGCATGTTCCAGTATTTTGACCAGCGCTTCCAACCGGTCTTCCACCCGGTATACCATTTTTACCGGAATATTCAGTGAAGCCAGCGCTGCTGTCAGTGACAATGAATTCGATTCGTACACCTGGCCATAGGACAGGGGTTCTCCCGGTGCCTGCAATTCATTTCCGGTAACGATGATGGTTATTTCAGGTGATGGATAAATATTTACATCTGTCAATCCGATTCCTGCAAGAAACCCGATGGCTGCGGGTGTAAGTAAACTGCCTTTTTCCAGGGCCAGTGCACCGGCACTGATCTCTGATCCCGTTGGTCTTACATTATCGCCGGTTTGTAAGGCAGGGTCTTCGATTAAGAGTTCATCATCTGAAATCCGGCATTTTTCCTGCATAACCACCGTATCCGCACCTGGAGGAACTGGAGCGCCGGTAAATATCCTGACTGCCTTGCCTGCAGGCAATTCCATTTTGTCGCCGCGCCCGGCGGCAATTTCACCAAAGAGACCTAGATCGCCCACGGCTTTCCATCCCGCAAAGGAAAAAGCATATCCGTCCATGGAGGATTGCGGATAGGCAGGGATATCGATTGGTGCAATTATGTCGTCTGCAAGCACTTTGCCTGCCGCATCTTTTAAGGCAATTTTTTGGGGTTGGAGTGGACTGCAATGCTCCCGGATTAACTGGAGGGCTGCTGATACAGAAATCATACTAAAATTCTTTTGTTAAGTACCCCGCTATCCGCCGATGGTGATCATACTGCGGTTGTGAATGGTTTCGGCATGTATCTTTTCAAAATCTTCGGTAAACTGCCCGCCATGTTCCTTTTTCTTGGCCTTAATGCTGGCGTTTATAAGGGGCAGGATGTCTTCACCGTTTCGAAATGGATTGAGCAGGTCGGTCTCTTCCTGCGAGAACAGGCAATTCTTGAGTTTGCCATCTGCCGTCAGGCGAATGCGGTTGCAGGAGCCGCAGAAATTGGCACTCATGGTGCTGATGACGGCAAAGGTTCCGGCATGGCCGGGTACCATATATTTTTTGGCTGTATCGTGAGGATCGTTTTCCAGTGGAAGGATATCATATTGTGTGCCGACTTCCTGCAGGATTTCCTGCCAGGTGACCACTTTATTACTTGTCCATCTGTTACCGCTGAATGGCATGAATTCAATGAAACGAACATGCACAGGTTGCCTGCGGGTCCACTCCACAAATTCATTGATCTCGTTTTCGTTCATGTCTTTCATCACCACCATATTCACTTTCACATGAAAACCTTCCTGCAACAGCAACTGGATATTGTCATATACCCGAAAGAACTGGTCGCGACGGGTAACCAGTAAAAATTTGTCGCGGTTCAGGGTATCCAGGCTGATGTTAAGGGAACGGATGCCGGCCTCTTTCAGCAGTCCGATGTATTCATGTATCCGGCTTCCATTGGTGGTAAGGGTCAGGTTAACAGGCAGGCGTGACAATGATAACAATATATCGCCGGCATCTTTTCTTACCAGTGGTTCGCCACCTGTAAGGCGGATCTTGTCAACGCCCTGTTCCACAAAGAGCCGGGCAATGGATTCAATTTCACCAGCCTGCATCAGCCGGCTGGCCGGGGTAAAATCATAATCCTCTTCCGGCATGCAGTAGAAGCAACGGAAATTACAATTATCGGTGAGGGATATCCGAAGATAATTGTGCGACCGTCCAAATGTATCTGTCAGTTTTTTCTCCATTGCGCTTGCTGAATGAATGTTTCGTAATCTTTTTTTGTGTCGATGTCGATAGCTCCTTCCGGGAAATCAACGATTGCAACGTCCTCTCCATACTGTTTGATCAGTTTCCTGGCCCCGGCATCCCCTTCCAGTTCAAGCAGTGCAGGAAATATATTCCTGGTAAAAAGGGCGGGAGTGCCCAGGTTGTCCTGATACCTGCTGGCTACGATTGGTTTCCAGCCCGACTGCCGGGTGCGGATCAATTCCTTCAGAAGGTCCACACTGACAAATGGCTGGTCGCATACCATGAAAATTACCGAATCCAATGCCGGCTCCCGTTCGATAGCTGCTTCCAGCCCAGCCTTTAGCGAGGTGGACATTCCTTTATTCCAATTTGTATTTTCCACAATGTGTAAGGCCATCCCTTCCAGTTCTTTTCTGATCAGTTCGTTGTTTGCACCCACCACCACCACCACTGGTTTTAAACCTGTTGCCATAGCAGTATTGGCCGCCTGCCACAACAGGCTTTTCCCCTTGTAAGGTAACAATTGTTTGGGTTCCCCGAGCCTGCTGGAGGAACCGGCAGCAAGGATCACAATTCCACAATGCATATCGCTATGGTTGCCAGTTGTCAACGGATGTGTTTTTCAATTATTAGAGTTTCCTGTCTGGAATGGATTACATCCTGTTTGTGGCGGAGTGATTGCCCGCTTTTTCCCGTCATTACGGATTTTATCTCCGATATAATGGAAAGGGCAATTTCTTCTGCGGTTTCTGCACCGATCTCCAGCCCCACCGGGCCATAGATACGGGATAACTGCTCAGCAGTTGGTTCAATGCCTTCCGCTTTAAGGTCACCCAGCATCCTGTCCAGCTTTTTCTTTGGCCCCAACGCACCGATATATACCACCTTGGTTTTGATCAGGGCCTTCAACATAGCCAGGTCATAATTGTAATTGTGGGTCATCAGGACAAATACGGTTTGTTCGTCGATGGGTATTTGTTGAAGTACATTTTCCGGTTTGGATACCAGCACCTGGCAGGCGCTGACAAATCTTTCTCTTTTGGCGTGTGTAGGACGGCCATCTGCCACCCTGGTTTCCCAGCCTAGGGTGTCTGCTATAGCCACTACAGGCAGAACATCATTGCCGGCACCAATGATTACCAGGGACACAGGTGGCTGCACAAATTCGATGAACGCATGAATATTGTGTTCGTTGGATACATAATTGTGGAATGCAGAACGCTGTTCATTGTATGCGGTTTTTACATCTTCGAGTAGTGCTGCCCGTAAGTTATCATCCCCAAGGTTGCCGCTTATAGTACCGTCCTCTTCCATCAGCAGGCAGGTGCCGTGTTGCGAAGATTTTTTATCCTCCAGGTCAAAGAGGGTGACCAGTACAAATTTCTGGCGTTTTGCAGTTGCCTTGCGGAGAAGTTCTGCCGGGTTTCCCGGGATGTCTTCCCTGATGGGCTCCATCAGCACCTGAATTACACCAGCACAGCCCAGCTGCACGCCAATGGTGGCATCGTCTTCATCGCTGGTATCATAAGTGACCAGCCTCGATTGCTGCTGATTTAGTACCAGCAGGGCTTTTCGCAGGGCATCACCTTCCAGGCACCCCCCGCTGATGGCACCTGTCATCTGCCCCTCATCTGTCACCAGCATGCGCGCTCCCGGACGGCGATAGGATGATCCTTCCAGGTGAACAACTGTAACGAGTGCAGATTTTTTGCCGGACTCACGACTGTCATCATACGCTTTTATGATCGATTGGATCTCTTTCATGGCTATTCATTTTCGGCCTGCTCAGGCTTTTTCCCGGTGCATATACTTCTCCGGTTCCAGCTCAAATTTAGTCTTGCAGCCATCACAGCAGAAATAGACTTTTTCTCCTTTATACTCGAGGATATGTTTCGGGTGGTTGATATCCACCGGAACCCCGCAAACCGGGTTGATGTAAAATTTGGGCTTACCCGCTTCCTGCCGGGTATCGTCAAACTGGGTAAAACCTGCAGTGGCAGGCAGGCTGCTTTTTACGGAAATAATCTCAGCCAATATGCTGATGGCCACTTCCTCTGGCGTTTTGGCGTTGATATCAAGTCCGGCAGGAGTTTTAATGGCAGCTATCCGTTCCTCGTTCAGCCCCGAACTTCTTAAATATTCCAGCATTGACTGGCCTTTTTTCTGGCTTGCCACAAAACCAATATAGGCATGTTCCTTACCCAGTGCCTGTTCCATGGCCGCTTCATCCTCTTCTCCCTGTGTGGCCACTACGATGCAGGAGGCGGGAGTGGTTTTTACCTGTTCAAGGTGGTAGCGTGTAATCAGTTCATCCGGTTTTTCGAATGTGTCGATTTTAGCATCTTCCGCTATGGCGGTCACGCGGTAACCTGCCAGTTTGCCGAATTTCACCAGTGCCTTTGCGATGGCTGTTTTGCCCATCACTACCAGGTGGGGAAGCGGTAAAACCGGTTCGATGAATACTTCTACGGTGCCTTCACTCTGGCAGGTCATTTTATATTCCATAACTCCTTCCTGTTGGTTATTGCTAATGCCGCGACCAATCCTGACCAGGCGGCTTTTTCCTGTTTTCATGGCTTCCTCTGACTCCTTGATGAGGATGGCCCGCACACAACCACCGCCAACCCAGCCGATGATCTCGCCAAATTTATTGATAATCGCTTTATCGCCGGTCTTGCCGCTGCTGGGCGCTTCACGCTTTACCACAATGGCCAGGGAAAAGGGTTCCTGTTTCCTGCGCAGGTCCTGGCATGTATTTAAAAATTGATCAAGCATGCTGTAAAATATTTTCCAGTTCCAGTAAACTCTCGAGGTTATGTGCCGGCCTGAAGGTATCAATGGAAGGCAGGGCTGCTTTCATACCCCTGGCTGTGGGTTCATAACCTTTCATTCCTTTTAAAGGGTTGAGCCAGATGATTCTTTTGGTGCGCATCTGAATGGTGCGCAATGTTTTTGCCAGGTGTTCAGGGTCCCCGGTATCCAGCCCGTCACTTAAAACAATTAAAGTGGGCGAACCGTTCAGCAATTGTTTGCCATATTTTTCGCGGAAGTTTTCCAGGCATTCACCGATCCTGGTGCCACCCGACCAGTTATCGGCCTGCTCGCTGATGGTGGCCAGTACGGAATCGAGGCGGTTGAGTTGCAGTGCCTTCGTGACCCTTAGCAATCTTGTACTGAAAGTGAATGCTTCCAGTTGCCTGAAATGCTGTCGCAGTGCACAGATGAAACGAAGCAGGAAATGACTGTACTTGTCCATCGAACCGCTTACATCCAGCAGAACGATCAACCGTTGTTTTTTGGGTTTTTGTGATCTCCGGAACAGTTCTATGGGTTCTCCGCCACAGGAAATGCTTTTCCTGATAGTTCGCCGCAGGTTGATCCGGTCAGATTGTTTCGAATCCATCATCCTCCTGCGCATCCGCATGGCCATCTCCCGAAACAGTTTTTTGGATAATTCCTCCAGTTTTTCAGCATCCGTTCCACCGATCCTGGACAGGTCAGTTTTTTTCAGTCGCTCATTTTCATTGGCACCGGAAACCTGGGGCGAGTCCGTTTCCGTTTCACCCGCTGCACCCATTCCCAGCATTACCAGGGAGGCATTGGTCTTCTTTTCCACGGTACCCTGAACAGTTGTTTTGTTTTTTTGGGAGGGCAGATCAATGGGGTTGGTATCCCAGTAAAGGAGAAAAATCTTTTCAAATAACCGGCGTTCCCCGGGGGACTTGCACCAGATCGTTTTAAGCGCGTTTTTATACTGTTTTCGTTCGGTTAAGAGGCCTGTGTCGGCTGCCAATAATGCTTCCTGTGTTTCTGTCAGGCCAATATTCAGCCCATGGCTTCTGGCAAACTGCGCAAAAGCCACAATACCCTGGGTAATACTGGTGGTTTCAAATGCCTGTTGTTTCATGGGGCAAAAAATATTTATGCCAGGAATGCATCCGGGCCCTCTGCCCTGATCAGTGTAATGTCTTCATTCGTTTTTAAAATGGAACCTAATGTTTTCTCAAGCGCAGCCTGGTTGATTTCCCTGTACCCCAGTGCCATCAATGATTCTGCCCAGTCAATGGTTTCCGATACGCCTGGTGTTTTTGCCAGTTTCCTGAACCTGAACTGGTGCACGGTGCGTACTACCTGTTCCAGTAATTTGTTTTCAATGCCGGGCAGGCGTTTCCTTACAATCTGCATTTCCTTCTCCAGGTCGGGATAGTCGATCCAATGGTAAAGACACCTTCTTTTTAGCGCATCACTCAACTCACGGGTACGGTTAGACGTAAGTATAACAAAGGGTTTGTGTTTGGCCTTGATGGTGCCGATCTCGGGTATACTTATCTGGAAAGCCGAAAGTAGTTCCAGCAAAAAGGCTTCAAACTCTTCATCGGAACGGTCAAGCTCATCTATCAGCAGCACGGGCGACCCGAGCTCCTGTGTGATGGATTCCAGCAGGGGGCGTCTCAACAGGTATTCGCTGCCGAAAATATGCTTCTCCTTCTGCTCAACCGACAACCCGCTTTCTTCCTGAAGTTTGATACCAAGCAGTTGTTTCTGGTAATTCCATTCATATACCGCTGAGTTTATGTCAAGTCCCTCGTAACACTGAAGACGTATCAGTTTGGTATCGAGTAAATGCGACAGGGCGAGCGCCACCTCTGTTTTACCCACACCGGGCGGACCTTCCAGCAGAAGGGGTTTCCGCAATTTCAGCATGAGAAAAATAGAAGTGGCGAACTCCTCGTCCAAAACATACTGCATCCTGTCCAGCGCCGTAATGATCTCTTCCTGGTTATTGAATTGGTTCACCGCATTATTTTTTTCCGAACATTCCTTTGATCATTCCGCCAACCATTGAACCCGCGCTCAATGTATTATCCACCTGCTCACCGGCCAGTTGCTTCTTGAAATTATTCACGAACTGGTCGAATACCTGGTTGGATACATCATTGATAAGCCGTGATCCGAACTGTGCCATCATGCCGGTTACATTCACTTCCATTGTCACATTCACATCGGTGCCGCCGTCCTTTTCTGCCAGTTGTCCGTCCATTTTCATGTCTGCGCCACCCTTTCCCTTGCTGTCGGTTCCCACGCCTTTGAGCGACATTTTCCTGGTTTCGGCATTGCGCTCCAGGAAAGTGATCAGGCCATCATATTTGGCTTTTACCGGTCCGAATTTCAACTCCACTTCCCCTTTGTAATTGTCGTTATCGACGGTTTCGGTGAGGGAAGCACCCGGCACGCAGGTGACGACCTGCGCCGGGTTGGTAAGATTACTCCACACCGCATCTATGGGATGCTCCACGTGGAAGGATTTTGTTATGCTCGTTGTCATTGTTACATGGTTTGTTTGTTACGCGCTAAATAGCTCCTTTTTCTTTCAATGCCTTCCAAACCTTGAACGGGGTGATCGGTATATCAAGGTGCGTGATTCCATATGGGCTCAGCGCATCCACGATGGCATTGGCAATGGCCGGTGGCGCACCCACTGTAGGTGATTCGCCCACACCTTTTGCACCGATGGGGTGGTGGGGAGATGGCGTTACCGTATGGCCGGTTTCCCATTTGGGTGATTCTACCGCTGTTGGCACCAGGTAGTCCATAAAGGTTCCGTTCAGGATATTGCCCGCTTCATCATAGATCAGTTCCTCATACATAGCAGGGGCAATGCCCTGGGTCAGTCCGCCATGTACCTGCCCCTGCACGATCATCGGGTTGATGATGTTTCCGCAGTCGTCAATGGCCACGAAACGTCGAACTTTGATGGCCCCGGTTTCCTTATCCACATCAACCACGCAGATATAGGCGCCTGAAGGAAAGGTGAGGTTCGGCGGGTCGTAATAATGCGTTGCCTCAAATCCGGCTTCCATGCCCTGCGGGTGATTGGTATAGGATGCAAAAACGATCTCCTGTATGGTCTTGGATTTTTCCGGCGCTCCTTTCACAAAGAATTTTCCGGGTTCCCATTCGAGGTCGTCCTCGCTTACTTCGAGCAGGTAGGCAGCGATCTTGCGGGCTTTGTCGCGCAACTTACGGGCAGCCATAGCCGCAGCAGCTCCTGCTGTGGGGGTACTGCGCGATGCATAGGTTCCAAGTCCGTACGGTGCAGTATCAGTATCACCTTCTTCCACTGCAATGTTTTCTGCCGGTATTCCCAGTTCTTCTGCAATAATCTGGGCATAGGTGGTCTCGTGACCCTGGCCCTGCGACTTGGTGCCAAAGCGGGCGATGGCCTTACCGGTCGGATGCACCCGGATTTCAGCACTGTCGAACATCTTGATTCCAAGAATATCAAAATCTTTGGATGGTCCGGCACCAACGATCTCTGTAAAAGTGGAGATGCCGATTCCCATCAGTTCACCTTTCTTTCTTTTCTCCGCCTGTTCTGCGCGCAGCTGGTGATAATTCACGGCATCCATGGCTTTCAATAACCCTTTGTGATAATCGCCACTGTCATAGATCCAGCCTGTAGGAGATTTCCAGGGGAAGTCTTCCTTTTTAATAAAGTTATCCAGCCTTAATTGTGCAGGGTCTTTGCCAACCTCCATCGCAAAACGATCCGTCATGCGTTCGATGGCGTGTACGGCCTCCGTTACCCTGAAAGAGCAGCGGTAAGCAACACCCCCTGGCGGTTTGTTGGTATAAACTGCATCTGCTTCCATGAAGGCGGTTCCGTAATCATAGGAACCTGTTGCGATGGAGAACATTCCCGTGGGGAATTTGGATGGGTTGGCTGATGCATCTGTATAACCATGGTCGGCCAGAATCTTGAACCGGGTGGCCAGTATCTTTCCGTCTTTTGTGCCAGCCATTTCAGCCGTAATATGGTAATCCCTGGCGAAGGAATCTGCCTGCAGGTTTTCACTGCGGTCTTCAATCCATTTTACCGGTTTTCCTACCAGGAAAGAAACGGCTATCGCGATGACATATCCCGGGTAAACAGGAACCTTGCCACCGAACCCACCACCAATATCAGGTGAGATCACGCGGATCTTTTCTTCTGTCAGTCCCACATGCCCGGCCACCAGCGCAATCACTGTGCGGATAGCATGCGGTGCCTGGGTGGTCATGTACATGGTGAGATGGTTGTTGATCTTGTCATAGTCTGCCACGCAGCCGCAGGTTTCAATGGAGGCAACGTGGATACGCGGGATATGCATCTGTTCTTTAACCACAATATCAGCTTTGGAAAACACCTCCTCGGTTTTGGCCTTGTCGCCTGCTTCCCAATGCCAGATATGATTGTCAGTTTTGCCGGGTTTGTCGGGCCTTAAAACCGGTGCCCCGGGCTCCAGTGATTTATAAGGATCGATGACCGGTTTCATGGGTTCATACTCAACTTTAACGGCTTCACGTCCGTCGCGGGCGGCATATTTGCTGGTAGCAATCACCGCCGCCACTTCCTGTGCCTGGTACATCACCGTATCAGTGGGCAGCACCATCTGGGTGTCCGACATAAGGGTGGGCATCCAGTGCAGGTTGTATTTTTCGAGGTCCCGGCCCGTTACCACGGCTATTACACCGGGCACTTTCATGGCCGCTTCGATATTGATGTTTTTAATCTTTGCATAGGCATAAGGACTCCTTACAATGTCCATATACAACATGCCCGGAAGTTTTATATCATCCACATAATGGCCTTTGCCCTGGATAAAGCGGATGTCTTCCTTTCTTTTGAGGGAATGGCCCATGCCACCGATTTCCCTGGATGTTTTGCATTTGTTCATATAGCAAATGGTTGAATCGTTTGATGAATGGATTATACGAATTCAGGTTCGGTGGAAGGCAGTTCCTCTCCGCGGATCTTGGCGCCCGCATACTGAATGGCCTTCACGATATTATTGTAGCCGGTACAACGGCAAAGGTTACCCGCAATTCCCCAGCGGATCTCTTCTTCGGTCGGGTTCGGGTTGTTGGCCAGCAGCTCAGTGGCCCTTAATATCATTCCAGGCGTGCAGAATCCGCAGTGCAGGCCATGGTTTTCCTTGAAACCCTCCTGCAATGGAGACAGTTGTCCGTCTTTAGCCACCCCTTCAATGGTGGTGATGGATTTACCATTGGCCTGAACAGCCAGCACGGTGCAGGATTTGACTGATTTCCCGTCCAGCAGGATGGTACAGGCGCCGCAGCTGGATGTGTCACACCCAATGTGCGTTCCCGTTAGATTCAGCAATTCCCTTATCATGTGAACCAGCAGCAGCCTCGGTTCCACCTCCAGTGTGTGTTGTTCGCCGTTGACAGTAACGGTTATTTGCTTAAGCATATCGTTGGGATTTTTCGTTTTTGATTTTATTGGCGGGCCTTGTTGGCGGCTTCGTGGATCATGCGTTTTACGAGTACGGCCACCATTGCCCGTTTGTATTCTTCACTTCCCCGGAGGTCTGAAGAAGGGCTGCAATCTTCAGAAGCAAGCCGGGCAGCCTCATCTATGGATTCTTCTGAAAGCGGTTTGCCAATCAAGGCAGCTTCCGAACGACCGGCACGCATTGGGGTGGGATTTACATTGGTGAGGCCGATGCCGGCTGCTTTTACCATGCCATCATCACCGAGGGTGAGCTGCACTGCCACCCCTGCGGTGGCATAATCACCCACTTTTCGCTCCAGTTTGTGATAAGCACTCCCCGTACCTGCCGGCGGAACCGGGATTTGGATTTCGGTCAGGATCTCCCCATGCTGCAGGGCGGTCATGTAAAAGCCATAGAAGAATTCATCAATGGGGATTTCACGCGGACCATCCGCACCTGTGGCAACAATGGTGGCATTCAGGGCCATCATTACCGCGGGATGATCATTGGCTGCGTCGCCATGTGCCAGGTTCCCACCAATGGTACCCATATTGCGAACCTGCGGATCAGCAATGAGTTTGGTGGCATCCCTGAAAATCGGGAAAATTTTTGCCAGGGTTTCAGACCGCTCCAGATCCACCTCCCGGGTGAGTGCCCCGATTTTAATCTTCCCGCCTTCTTCCCTGATATAGGAGAGACCGGGAATATTGTTGATGTCGATCAGCGCTTCGGGCGTGGCAAAACGCAGCTTCATCATCGGGATCAGGCTGTGCCCCCCTGAAAGGATCTTAGCTTCGTCACCATACTGGTGAAGCAGTTGGATGGCCTCTTCTAAAGTGCCGGGTGATTCGTACTGAAAGGATTGGGGAATCATAACTGTTTGTTTTTTATATGGCTTGTCAATTGAAAGATTTTTTCCATCCAGCGGAACTTCTTCATGTTGAATGCAATGCCCGACAGGATGATGGCTACACCTAAATAATATAAAGGCTGTCCGCCACTGTGCAGTACACTTATGATGATGCAGGTACTTCCTGCAACTGCCAGCCCTACTGCATACCAGGTACGCCGATCCTTATAACTCAGGAATAGACTGGTAATGGTCAGCAGACAAAAGAAAAGAGAGATCAGCAGGGTGGAAGTCGAACTGTGCAATTCGGTGGAACTGGCAGCCCCGCCCTTGCCACAGAGTACCATGGTACTTGAAAATGCAAGCACACAGAATGGGCATTTAGGAAGCACGGCCAGTATAATTCCGGCCAGTACACCCATACCTTTCCTTTTTTGCGAAAGTGACCTGGGCTCACTTTTACAAGGCGTGCAATCGTTTATTCTCTCAGAGCATGGCATCTCTAAAGATTTTTATATGGCAATTGGTCCGGCGGACCTTTAATTTACGACAATTCGCACAGACAACCAGCAGAAAGGCACAAATGCCTGTCTGCCCCGGACAGTAAAAGAAAATGGAACGTTAAAGCCTTAACAGGGATTTCAGGAAATTGTTGCCGGCATAGGCTGACAATTCAGGATAATGGAATAAATTTTCAGATATCGGTTAGTAACTAAATATACAAAAGCCCTGATTTCTGCCGATATTTTTTTACAATTCAGGATTTAATATTCTCAGTTCATTCCTGTTGGGTTTGCCGGCTCCTTGATGTCGCTATACTTTCGGCATCAAAACCTTTTCTGAATGAAAAAGATTCTCAAATGGCTGGGAGTAATTATCCTGGTTTTATTGGGTGGCGTTACCATTGCCACCAGCTTTCGCCAGCACATCACCTACGATGCGCCTTTTCCAGAAATCAGTGCTTCAACAGACAGTGCCATTATTGCCAGAGGCAGGCATATTGTACTCGGCCCCGGTCATTGTGTGGATTGCCACAGCAACGGCGCTGACAAAGATTCACTTCTCAGGGCGGGACTGGAACCGGAGCTTTCCGGTGGCTATAAATTTGAACTGCCCTTCGGGAATTTTTACACCAAAAACCTGACGCCTGATAAGGAAACAGGTATTGGCAAACTGACTGATCCCGAGATCGCACGGATCATCCGGTATGGTATACATGCCAATGGGGAAATGGTATTGCCATTTATGCCTTTCCAGGATATGACGGACGATGACCTCACTGCGGTAATATCCTACCTGCGGAAACTGAAGCCTGTAAAAAACAAAATCCCCGAACAGGAATACAACCTGATGGGAAAGCTAATCAGAGCTTTTATGCTGAAGCCATCAGGTCCATCAGAGGCTTTCCTGAACCATATAAAACCCGATACTTCGGCTGTGTATGGCCGTTATCTTTCCATGGTAGTTGCAAATTGTAATGAATGCCATACCAAACGCGACGGAGTCGGAAATTATATTGGAGAGCCGATGGCAGGCGGTATGATATTCGAAGAGCCGGGCAAGCCTACCCTGGTTACTCCCAACCTTACACCAGACAGCAGCAGCCGGATTTTTGGCTGGTCCAGGGAAATGTTCATAGGCCGGTTCCGGATGGGTAAACTGATTGAACACAGCCATATGCCATGGACAGCCTATGGACGCATGACCGACGATGAATTGTCTGCTATTTACAATTTCCTGGGAACACTCAAACCGGTAAAGACCGGAATGGTGGATATTGGCGAAGATTAGTAATTTACGGTACATGAAACCGTTTGTTTTTCTTCTGACCTTATTCCTGTCTGCCATGCACAGCCATTCACAATCAGGTAACACACTTGTTGGAGAATATTATCTCCAGTCGGTTAGGGAAACAGCATCGGGGTTCAGGCTGAATGCAGATTCGAGCTTTGATTTTTTCTTTTCCCAGGGCGCTTTGGATCGGAGCGGCAAGGGGAGATGGAGGGTGGAAAACGGTATCCTTCAACTGGACAGTGAAAAATGGCCCGGAACCGATTTTAGGTTGATTGAATCCGGAACCGTAAGTGAAAAAGGGTTCTTCATCGAAATAGCAGAAGAAAATAAGAACATCCTCGCTTTTGTTGATTGCATTCTGAAGAATGGCGATAAAACAAAGGGAGGATCTTCCAATTCACACGGTGAAATTTTCATTGAAAATGCTGAGGCCGATTCAATCCTGTTGCAATTCCGGTTTGTACCGGAGCGGATTTCCGTGTTCCGGGTAAAGGATCAGACACATAATTATTACCGCTTTGGTTTTGAGCCCTGGATGATGGAAGTATTCTTTAAAATGTTCACACTGGATATTACAAACGATGGCTTAAAGGGAAAGCATCCGCTGTTGAGAGGGGATGCTTTCCTTTATAGAAGGTCAAAATGATTTTGCTTCGCTGGTTTTACCCGGCCAATTGCCTCTTATATAACTGTATGGCATTTTCATAACCAAGGTACAACGCATCGCAGATGAGGGCATGGCCGATGGACACTTCATCCAGCCAGGGTATGTTTTGGGCGAAATATTTCAGGTTGTGGAGGTCCAGGTCGTGGCCGGCATTGAGCCCTAGCCCCAATTCATGGGCTTTTCTGGCTGCAGCAATATAAGGATTGATCGCTGCCTCCCTGTTTTCAGGATAAAGCCTGGCATAGCTTTCGGTGTACAATTCGATCCTGTCGGTGCCGGTGGCTACGGCTCCTTCTACCAGTTCGATTACCGGGTCTACGAAAATGGAGGTCCTGATCCCGGCCCCCTTAAATATTTTTATCATCTCAACCAGGTAATCCTTGTGTGTAATTGTGTCCCAGCCGTGGTCAGAGGTGAGCTGTCCTTCTGCATCCGGTACCAGCGTAACCTGGTGCGGCTTCACTTCCAGTACCAGGTCTACAAATTTCTGTTCACGGCAATTTCCTTCGATATTGAATTCCGTGGTAATGATAGGTTTTATGGCCCTGACATCCGAGTACCGGATATGTCTTTCATCAGGCCTTGGGTGTACGGTCACGCCATCTGCACCGAATAATTGCGCATCAATAGCGGCCTTGACCACATCCGGATTATTGCCTCCGCGGCTGTTCCGGATGGTGGCAAACTTGTTGATGTTAACGGAGAGTTTCGTCATGAAGCAAAGATACTATCTTCTGTTACCATCTCGCCACTAACTTCAGGTTAAGCAGCCTTGGGGTCAGCCGGTTTGGTATGGCATAAGTAGTGTTTGAAAAATCCTTGATCATCAGGTAGGAAATGGTGTTGGCCCGGTCGATGATATTGAATACTTCGAGGGTTGCCCAGATGTTTTCCACATTCCGGAAAGGGCTGTGGCTGCGGCGTTTCGTTTTGTCGCTGTCCAGCAACAGGGCGCTGAAACCCAGGTCAACCCGGATATATGGGTCAATCTTTAAGGCATTCCGGTACTTTACCGAATTGGGGATATTGTAGGGCAGGTTTGATCCGTAAATGGCGTTGACGAAAACCTTGAAGTTCCTGTTGGTGGACAGGTAATCCTGGAAAAACAATCCTACTGTCATGAAACGGTCTGTGGGCCTTCTCATCCAGCCGTTTTGGGTAAGGCTGCTGTCAACCGGCCGGTTCAATGAGTCGACATTGTATTGGTAATAGTAGTCATTGCTGATGTCTTCCCGGGTGCGCATGAATCCGACGCTAAGGTAACTCTCTGCATCTTTTACCACTTCCCCGAACAGCCTGGCTTCAATTCCGGTCGCATATGCCTTGGCGTTATTCGTACCATAATATCGCATGCGTACATTATCTAGGTCATATGGTACCACATCCCACATACTTTTAAAATACGCTTCTGTCGTGAGCCTCAGTACCTGGTTGAATGCACTGAAATTATAATCCATACCGGCGCTGACCTGCCAGCTTTTCTGTGCTTGCAGGCTGTAATTGATGCTGCCGTCATAGCGGCGCATTTCGCGATAGAAGGGAGGCTGCTGGTATAATCCGGCGCTTCCCCTGAAAATAATATCCCTTTTCCATTTCATGGGTTTCCAGGAAATGCCAGCCCTGGGTGAAATAAGGATTTCCCGGTTGAGGTCATTGTAGTTTAATCTGAATCCCGCCTGTACCGATACACCGGAGGAATCGCCGAGGGTAATATTGTCCTGGATATAGGCACTGTAACGGTTAACCGAAAAATCGGCATTTGAATGTAAGGCTCTGAAAAGGGATAATTCACCCGGCTGGTAGGGGAGGGAATAACCGGCGGAATCCTGGAACTCGAATTCCCTGATTTGGTCACTGACTCGCTGGTGGTCAAATGATATTCCCCACATCCAGTAATGGTTGCCTCTGTCATAAAAGCCTTTGTGGGAAAGATTCCAAACATTAATGTTTAAAAAATTGCGGGCATAGTTCTGAAAAATGCCGGCGCCAAGCGGATTGACGATCAGCCCGAAATCGGGCTGGCTTTTGTCAAATGATCGTTCACCAAAAAGATAGGCGCCGGTAATATCGATGGATTCGGATTCCCTGTTCTTGAATCGCGACGCCATCCATTTCAGGCGAAGATTCTTTCCTGCCTGCTGGTTTAAGGACAATCCTGCCATATTGGTTTTATACCGGTCCTGCTCACGGCCATCAAAATATATGTCCATCCCCAGGTTGGACGTGAAAAAGGGGGAAAAAACAGACGCTGACGGCTGACTGAATTCCGGTACCAGGGTGAATTTGGTCTGGGACAGGTTTCCGAAGAGTTCGGCTGTCCACTTTTGATTGAACTGCCAGCTCAGCAAGCCTTGCAGGTCAGCAGAGGATGGAACGTAATTGCCCTTGGTTTCCTGGCTGCCAAGCAGGTTACGGTTACTCCTGTGCCTGCCGCCAATGATATAGCTGAACTTATTCTTAAAGCCGCTACCTTCCAGGTGTAATCCCTGTTCCAGCAGGCTTATATACGCTGAGCCGCCCGCCTTTCCGGAATTTTTGTACCTGATGTCCAGCACCGATGATAATTTATCGCCATACCTGGCCTGGAAACCGCCGTTGTAAAAGTTTACGGACCTGGTCATTTCCGGGTTGATAAAACTGAGCCCTTCCTGCTGGCCGCTCCTCACCAGATAAGGACGGTAAACCTCAAAATCATTAACATAGATGATGTTCTCATCATAACTGCCACCCCGTACAGTATAGTTGGAAGTAAGTTCATTGTTCGAGCCCACAAATACCTTGATAAGGCTTTCAATACCGCCACCGGGGGTGGGGATATTAATGGCTTGTTTGGGATTGATGGTTACAAGCCCTGCTTCCCGTCTGCTTCGTTCATCTGTAACCGTTACTTCCTTTAATTCAGTACTGCCTTTCTCCAGTTTTATCGTAATCATTTCCTCTTCAGCGCTATTGAGTAAAAAATTACGCTGCACCGTTTTGTATCCGGTATGCGAAAATATAAGTGCGAAAGCCTTGCCCGGCTGCACCTGTAGCCGGAATTGCCCCGAGTCACCGGATCTTGTGCCTCCTTGTTTTCCCATGACGGTAACATTCACACCCGGCAATGGAAAGTCGTTTTCATCCAGGATTTTTCCGGAGATAATGGCAGTCTGGCTGTTTGCTACACCCGGCATTACAGCCAGGCCAAACATTAAAATGAAAGCAAAGAGGAAAGGTTTCAACAGTGCTGTTTTGAATGCGCGCGCCGCATATTAATCTGTAATATGTTTCAGGGCTGAGATGGTTGCTTTGGGATCCGGTGAATGGAAAACCGCGCTGCCCGCCACCAGTACATGCGCCCCTGCCTCGGCCAGCTGCCTTGCATTGTTCAGGTCCACTCCGCCATCGATTTCAATTTTTACAGGCAGTCCAAGCTGGTCTATCCGCTGGCGCAAAGTCCTGATCTTATTGTACGTGTGCGGAATGAATTTCTGGCCTCCAAAACCCGGGTTAACACTCATGATCAGGACCAGGTCAACTTCTTCCAGTATATCCTGCAACATTTGCACCGGTGTGTGCGGATTGATGGCAACCCCGGCCACCATGCCCATTTCCTTTATTTGCTGGATATTCCGGTGCAGGTGGCGGCAGGCTTCAAAATGCACGGTAAGGATATCTGCCCCGGCCTTCCTGAATGCTTCGGTATATTTTTCGGGTTCTTCGATCATGAGATGAACATCGAACAGTTTTTTGGTAGTTGGCCTCATTTGCTGGATGACCGGAAGGCCGTAACTGATATTGTTAACGAAGCGGCCGTCCATAACGTCAAGATGAAACCAGTCAGCCTCACTTTCATCGAGCATTTTACAATCAGTTTGCAGGTCCAGGAAATTGGCCGCCAGCAATGAAGGAGATATGATCATGTAAAGAATTGAGTATTTGAATTATCTAATTTAATCAACTACAAACCACAAACAAGTTTTTTACTTTCTTCCCCTGATTCGTTCTGCGCCTTCTATGGCTTCGGTGAAGGTTTTATCTAGCGCATAAGCGCGACTGTAACTCGCCAGTGCCTCATCCTTCATGCCAAGTTCTTCATAACAACGCCCCTGCCAGTAATAAGCATCCGGAAATGTGTTGGTAACGGTGGAAGCCAGTTTGAATTGCTGAAGCGCCTCGTCAAGGTTTTTTTGTTCAAAATAAATGATTCCTTTTTCAATATAGGCTTCATGGAATTTCCAGTCCATCCTGATTACCTGGTTGAATTGTTCCAGTGCTTTTGCGGTATTTTTTATATTGGCATAATAGATGCCCTTGATGAATACGGGATCAACATTTTCCCTTGCAGAATCGCGGCTGATAACCATGTCGGCCAGTTCAAGCGCCCGTGGATTTTTAATTTCTGCATAAATATTGGCCAGGGAAAGGGCTGTCATCTGTATTGGTTGTATCCTGAAACTGGTTTCAAGATCGCGAAGGGCTGCGGCCGTGTCCTTCATTTCCATATAAAGGAGGCCTTTTTCATAGTAGGATTCAAAATCAAGCGAGTCTTCTTCAGTCATCTTTTCATAGGCAGCGATGGCCTGGTTGTACTTTCCGCTGTGAAGCAGGGCTTCTCCCATCCTTCGTTTCAGGTTGGTATTGTTCGGATAGGAATTGGTCAGCTCATTCAGCAGGTTCAAAGCCCGCTCATTTTTCCCCATCATAAACAGGCCGTTCACCAGCGCTTCCGCAAGTGGTTCCGACGGTGCCAGCTCCCATGCTTTCTCCAGATCTTTATAGGCCAGTTCATGTTCACCCTGCTGGTTTAAGAGTCCCGCACGGCGTATATAGAGTTCACGGTTCTTTTCGTCCATCCTGATGCTGTCAGTGATGCCGGCATAAGGAGGCATTTCCAGAATATTGGCCTTGCCATTTTCCTTTGGTTCACCGGAATTGCAGGCAATAATCCCCCACAAAAGGGTTAATCCTGTTATTTTAATCCATGATTTCATACTTCAAAGCTATGGTTTTCAGTAAAAATGATATTATACCAATACATTTGCGCGTTAAACTAAGCAGATAATTATGATTTCATTTTTTAACCTGGCCGGACTCGGTACTGTTGTGTTAAGTAGTTTTTTGCTTTTTACCGGAAATAACGGTAGTCATCAGTTGTTGTCAAAGAATCCGGCACCTGCCAGTCTGGCCGATACCCTGCATTACCCTGAAGAAACACATTTCAGGAACCTTCGCCAGCTCACTTTTGGCGGAGATAATGCTGAAGCTTATTTCAGCTATGATGGTAAATACCTGGTTTTCCAAAAGACCAGCGCAAAAGAAGGCATACCCTGCGACCAGATTTACATAGGAAAGATACCTGCAAATGAAAAGGAAGCATTTGTTCCCAAACTGGTAAGTTCAGGCAAAGGGCGTACCACCTGTGCTTATTTCCTGCCGGATGGCAAACACATCGTATATGCTTCCACGCACCTGGGGGGGGATGAATGCCCCCCAGTTCCCGATCGCAGTAAATACGGCAACAGGTATATCTGGCCGCTTTATGCTTCCTATGATATATTTATGGCCGATACAAATGGCGTGATTGTGAAGCAGCTTACCCATGCAAAAGGGTATGACGCGGAGGCCACTATCTCACCTGATGGCCGAAAAATGGTTTATACAAGCGATAAGGATGGTGATCTTGAATTGTATATCATGGACCTGAAAACTGGTAAGGAAAAGCGGATAACCCATACCGTTGGGTATGACGGCGGTGCCTGGTTCAGTCCCGATGGCAAAAAGCTGATCTGGCGTGCCAGCCGGCCCCAGACAGCTGAAGAAATAAAAGAGTACAAGGATTTCCTGGCCGAACACCTGGTTGCTCCCACAAAAATGGAAGTGTATACAGCGAATGTGGATGGCAGTGATATGAAGCAGATCACCAGCCTCGGACAGGCCAACTGGGCACCTGTATTCATGCCGGATAGCAAGCGGATTTTATTCGCCTCCAATCACGAATACAAGCGGGGCTTCCCTTTCAATCTTTATATGATGAACGGGGATGGCACCAACCGGGTAAAGGTCAGCCGCGATAAAGGCTTTGATGCTTTTGCCATGTTCAGTTATGATGGCAGTAAAATCGTGTTCTGCAGCAACAGAAATAATGGCGGAACAAGAGATACGAATATATTTGTAGCAGATTGGGCGGAATAATTATTAACAACAAACAACAAACCATAATTTATGTACAACGGACTTCTTCATTTACACAATTTAATGCGTTGGGTGATCATCATCCTGCTGCTGGTTGCCATTATCAAACATTACAAAGGTATGAGCGGTGCCAAGGCCTATTCGGGGTCAGACAGGAAGGTGGATCTTTTCCTGATGATCTCGGCCCATATCACCCTGCTGATTGGATTGTACCAGTGGTTTGCAGGTGCACTTGGTTTGCAGAACCTGCAGTCAAAGGGATTCGGAGAAGTTATGAAAAACGCTCCTGAACGCTTTTTTGCTGTAGAACACCTGGTTGGAATGATCCTGGCGATTGTGTTCATTACCATCGGAAGAGCAAAGGGAAAACCCGCTAATGCTGCCGGTGCTGAACATAAAAAAGCATTGGGATGGTTTCTTGCTGCACTGGTACTGATATTCCTGCTCGTACCCTGGCCTTTCCGTGAAGGAATTGCAAGGGCATGGTTCCCTGGAATGTAAGCACATTCACTGTAGCACTCATTACAATATTGCGGCTGTTGAACCGGGAAAAAACCGTTGCAACAGCCGTTTATTTTGGTACTCCTTTCATAATCTCCACAAATTTCTTCATCTCCTCCATGGTGCCGATGCTAACCCTGCACCATTTCCCGTCGGGTAAATCATGCGACCGGAGCAATACATTTTTTGCCAGCATATCTTTTGCAAAATCTCCCTGGTAATTATTTAAGTGGAAGAACAGGAAATTTGTATAGGAGGGAATACAGTGATAGCCCAGTTCCTGCAGTGACTTTGTAGTAAACTCCCTGGCTGCAGCATTTTTCTGCTTACTGCTGACACTGTGTGACTGGTCCTTGAGACTCGCCATTGCCGCGGTCATGGACAATGCGCTCATACAGAAATTGCTGTTCCCGAAATAATTGGCAGCAAGGGTTTTGATGGTATCGGGATGAGCCAGAATAAAACCCACCCTCATTCCTGCCATGGCATGAATTTTCGAAAAAGTCCGGATGATCACAATGTTTTTATTGCCGCTTTTTACCAGCGACAACATTGATTCGTTATAGGGTGCATCGAGGAAATCAATATATGCTTCATCAATGGAAACCATGGTGCGCCGGCTGGCTTCTTCGCAGAAGGCCTTCAGTGCAGCAGGTTGTACGATTGTTCCGGTTGGGTTGGCCGGATTGCAGATATAGACCTGCGAGGTATTGGCATCGATGGCTTTTAGGAGCGCATCGAGGTCATGTATTTTTTTGTTGTCAAGCGGTATTTCCTTTACGGCTACTCCGATCTTTTTAGCTGTATTGGGTAAAATGCCAAATGTTGGCGTGGCTGTTACCAGGTTGCCCTGGCTGTATGCTCTCGCCATCAGGTTCAATGCTTCCCCTGAGCCCGGCGTAACCAGGATATGGTCCACAGTTACTCCATAGTATTCCGCCAGTTCTTTCCTGAAAGTCTGGAGGGCCGGGATATTATACTGGTAACGGTGAACGCTGCTGATCAGGTCACTAATGGCCTTTTTGGCACCAGGCGCAAGTCCGTATGGGTTTTCATTGGAGCCGAGGTTGATCAGACCGGTTTCACTACCCAGTTCCCGGGGCAGATAATCTTCCCCGCCCAGGGATCGCAGTGAAAATCCGATTCCCAGTGCAGCCAGGGTGCTTTGTTTCAGCCAGTCGCGGCGATGAATATTGCTAGCCATGCAGTCAGGTTTTTAGTTGCCAAAAGTTACGGAATTCCCATCAGCTTGCGTCACATCTTATCGCCTCCCTAACTCCACCACTTCGCAGTCCTTCATTTCGATCCCATCAATGACGAAACGAATGATGGTGCGAACCTGGTGCCAGCCCTGTTTTCCGGCAGCGCCAGGGTTCATGTGCAGGCACTGCAGGTCAGCATCAAACTGTACCTTCAGAATGTGGGAGTGTCCTGAAATAAAGAGCTGTGCCTTTTCTTCCCGGATACGTTGCTTCACGCCCGGGGCATAACGGCCCGGATAACCCCCTATATGTTTCATGAAAACCTTCACCTTTTCGCAGGTAAATGCCAGTTCTTCGGGGAAAACGCTCCTGACGTCATACCCGTCAATATTGCCAAAAACTCCCCTTACTGTTAACCCGGTTTTAGCCGCCAGTTCCTCTGCTATTGATATATTTCCGAAATCTCCTGCATGCCAGATCTCCTGGCATCGGCTGAAATGCCCGAATACCGATTCGTCGAGGTAACCGTGCGTGTCTGAAATCAATCCGATTCTGGTCATCTCCCAAAATAGTATTTTGTACATTAGCTGAACGATTGAATTATGCCATTCTTCAGAAATTTTACCTGGTGGATCGATAAACGCCGCTGGAAATTTGTTTTCCTGCTGGCAACACTGGCAATGGGTAGTTGGTTGATGCCTTACTTCAGCCTTGAATAAGTTGTCCTGCTATTACACTTTAATTTAAAAATCACTTTATATGCCTCATTATATAGCCATGGGGTCTATTCCCCATAAACGACATACACAATACCGAAAACCCGACGGCGGGCTCTATTCCGAACAGCTTTTTTCAACGGAGGGTTTCTCAAACGATTATTCGATTCTATATCATTGCCATCCGCCTACCCAGATCATCCGAACCGATGAGCCGGTTAACGTAATGCCCGTAGTGGCGGAGGAAAAAATGCTGCAACACCGCAGCTTTGAAGGCTTTCAGGTAAAGCCCGAGAAAGATTTCCTGCAGAGCCGGAAACCGGTGCTGGTAAACAACGATTGCCATATCGTACTGGCTGCGCCCCAGGAAAGCATGGGTGATTATTTTTACAAGAATGCGGATGCAGATGAAATGATCTTTGTCCATGAAGGCAGCGGGGTACTGCATACACAATATGGCGGGCTTCCCTTTTCCTATGGCGATTACCTGGTTATTCCCCGGGGTACAATCTACCAGATCAGCTTTGCCACCCCGGAAAACCGGCTGTTTATTGTAGAATCGTTTAGTCCTCTCCGTTACCCCAAACGGTATTTGTCGAAATACGGGCAACTGCTCGAGCATTCGCCTTTCTGCGAAAGGGATATCCGTGGGCCGCAGGATCTCAAAACATATGATTTGGCCGGGGATTTCCTGATAAAAACAAAGAAGAAAGGTGTGCAGTACGGCCTCCATTATGCACACCATCCCTTTGACGTAATTGGGTGGGATGGATGCTGTTATCCCTTTGCTTTCAGCATCCACGATTTTGAACCTGTTACCGGGCGCGTCCACCAGCCCCCGCCGGTACACCAGACTTTCGAAGCCAATAATTTCGTGGTTTGTTCTTTCGTTCCGCGTTTATACGATTATCATCCCCAGGCCATTCCGGCTCCATATAATCACAGTAATATTGACAGTGACGAGGTACTGTATTATGTGGATGGAGATTTCATGAGCCGGAAAAATGTTACCAGGGGCATGATCACCCTGCATCCTGCAGGCATACCCCATGGCCCTCATCCCGGCGCAGTGGAAAAAAGTATCGGGAAAAAGGAAACCGGAGAACTGGCCGTAATGGTAGATACATTTCACCCTTTGCAACTGACGGTGCAGGCGCTGGAAATTGAGAACAAAGGTTATACCATGTCCTGGGCCGAATAATTTCAGGTGTCTGAGGTTTGGGTTTAATGGTGTTTAATGGTGTCTGACGTTTGCGTTCGGTGAATTCAGTAATTCTAAACGTCAGACACCTTCCCCGGAGACACCTTCCCCGGAGACACCTTCCCTCTAGCTAGTCTTCCGGTAAACCCATACCGCCCAGCCGTTAAAAAATATTGCGAATCCGATGATGGTGAGCAGGTGCTGCCTGATATCGGCAAACCCGCTTCCCTTGAGCATTACCATCCGGATCACTTCAACAAAATAGGTGACCGGATTGAATCTTGTGATCCATTGGGCCCAGGGGGGCATGCTGTCAACCGAGGTAAACAGGCCGCTCATCAGGATGAATATCATGATGAAGAAAAAAGCCACAAACATGGATTGCTGCTGGTTTTCAGTAAAAGTGGAAACGAGCAGGCCGAATCCCAGCACAGCAACCAGGTAGATTGCCAGAAAAAGATACAGGAGCCCAATACTTCCCTTTGGAACGATGCCGTACACCAGCCAGGCTATTCCCAAACCAATTGTAAAGACAATGATTCCGATGATCCAGAAGGGAACAAGTTTGCCCATCAGGAACTGGTGTTTTCTAATCGGACTAACATTGATCTGTTCGATGGTGCCGATTTCCTTTTCCCTGACGATATTCAGGGTAGCCATGAATCCGGAGACAATGGTGACCAGCATTACCAGAATACCCGGAACCATGTAATAATGATAGTTCATGTAAGGATTAAACCAGCTGGATGATGTTATGTCAATCCGGGGAACCGGTTCCAGTCCATATGCCCTCAGGCGGTTGACTTTGATATTGCTGTTAAACCCGGTAATGATCGTACTAAGATAGGATGCACCGATTCCTGCTTTGGCAGCATTGATGGCATTGGCGGAAATCAATACCTCGTCGCCACCCAGCCTGGCAATATTCCTTTCAAAGGATGCCGGGATTTCCAGGATAATATCGGTTTTTTCATTTTCAATTTCACCAAGGGCTTCCTGGTAACTGGTATGTTCACTCCTGATGATAAAATATCCTGATGACCCGATTACAGATAACAATTCCTGTGAAATCGGGCTCCGGTCATGGTCAATCACCCCCAATGAAATATTTCTGATATCATAATCGGCTGCGAGTGGCATGATGAGCAACTGTACGATTGGCAGCACAATAATCAAAGGCAGGATACTCTTATCGCGGAATATCTGTTGAAACTCCTTTCTCAGCAGTATGATCAGCATTCTCATGACAGGCGGTTATTGAATTTTTTAAGACTGAAAAGCAGGAGAAAAACCGTCATGCCGCCAAGGACCAGTAATTCCTTCCAGATGGCCGAAAAACCGAGTCCCTTCAGCATCACATCTTTTGTGATCAGGTAATACCAGCGGGAGGGCACAATATTGGATATTACCTGCAGAGGTACCGGCATATTTTCAATCGGGAACATGAACCCGGTCAGCAGAACAGTCGGAAGCATCATGCCCATCATGGAAATGATCATGGCAGTTTGTTGTGTTTTCGCAAGGGTTGAAATCAGCAACCCCATAGACAGGCAGGTAAGGATAAACAGGGCGCTGGCCAATAAAAGCAGGCTCACACTTCCTTTAACGGGCACGTTTAATACATAGGTTCCGAGCAGGAGAATGACCGAAAGATTTACCATGGACAAAATAAAATAGGGGACCGCTTTGGACAGGAGGACATAAACTGGTTTAAAGGGTGACACCAATAATATTTCCATGGTTCCCAGTTCCCTTTCCCTCACGATGGAAACAGCGGTTAGTGTGGTGCAAACCAGCAGCAATACCAGAGCCATCACCCCGGGAACGAAATTCATGGTGCCTTCCAGTGATGGGTTATAGAGCATCCTGATATTCGGATGTATGAGCACCTGGGCATTGCCGTTATTTACCCTGTCATTTCGAAAATCATTAATGATTGCAGTCAGGTAGTTCTGAATGGTGCGACCGGTATTGGGGTCAGAACCGTCAGTAATTAATTGCAGCTGGACATTGTTCAAATGTTTCCATTGCTCATTAAAGTCCTGCGGAAAAACAATGGCAGCCTTGATCTTTCCTGACCTGAAAGCCGCTTCCATTTCGGCATAACTCATTGCTTCCCGGTAAATGTCAAAATATTTCGAAGACCTGATCCTGTTCGTCAGTGCCTGTGAAGCTTCGTCGCGGGAAGGATCGACTATGACCAGTTTTGAGTTCTTCACTTCATTGGTAAGGGCAAACCCGAACAGGATGATCTGTACTATGGGAAGGCCGAACATGATCAGCAGCGTCTTCCTGTCGCGGAAGGCGTGCAGGAATTCTTTTCTTACAAATACAAGGAATTGCTTCATTTTATTTGTTTTAATCAGCTGACCTGGTGGCGGTCCTCGCCAGGTCAAAAAATACCTGGTCCATATTCTCTGCATGATGCTGTTCCATCAGTTCTGCCGGACTGCCAATAGCCCTGATCTGTCCATCCACCATAATGGAAAGCCGGCTGCAATAACTGGCTTCATCCATATAGTGCGTGGTGACAAACACAGTGATCCCGTTTTCTGATGCCTGGTAGATCATGTCCCAGAATTGCCTCCGGGTAATGGGATCCACACCCCCCGTCGGTTCATCAAGAAATACGATCACAGGCTTATGAATGATGGCAACGGAGAATGCCAGTTTTTGTTTCCAGCCAAGTGGAAGAGATCTTACCAGTTTGGATGTTTCCCCCGACAGATGCAGGGTTTGCAGCAATTCATCAGATTTGTTTTTCAGTTCCTTTTTTCCCAGGCCGTAAATACCGCCAAAAAAACGGATGTTTTCCAGCACGGTGAGGTCTTCGTAAAGAGAAAATTTCTGGCTCATATAGCCTATGTTTTTCTTTATCTGCTCCTGCTGGTGGTAAACATCAAATCCGGCAACCCTGGCTTTGCCCGAACTGGGATAGGAGAGCCCGCAGAGGATGCGCATCGCGGTTGTTTTGCCTGCGCCGTTGGCACCCAGGAAACCAAAGATTTCACCCTTGCTTACGTCAAAACTGATATTGTCAACGGCCTTGAAGTGACCGAATTGTTTGCTGAGGTTTTCTGCAATGATGATCTTTTCCTTCATGTCAGTGTTTTAAAAGATCAATGAAACAATCCTCAATAACAGGTGTCTGATTTTTCAGGATAATTTCCTGGTGTCCATTTTCTTCCAGCCATTTGGCCATAACAGGGAGGCTGACTGCGGATTCATCCCTGAAGCTTACATGCAGGTATTCGCCAAATGCAAAACAGGAATGGATGTTTTCATGTAAGCGGAGATCCTGCTGCAGCCGGTATAAATTTTTAGCTTTAAAAGCATAGAGCGGACGGGGGTAATTCCGGACAATATTTCCGGGCGTATCAATAGAGAGTATCCTGCCCTGGTCTATGAGGGCGATGGTATCACACAAATTGGCTTCATCCATGTATGGGGTCGATACCATAATGGTTATGCCATCGGCTTTTAAGCGGGCTAGCATTTCCCAGAATTCCTTTCTGGATATGGCATCCACACCTGTTGTTGGTTCATCCAGCAGCAGTATATCGGGCCGGTGGATCAGCGCACAACAGAGAGCGAGTTTCTGTTTCATGCCACCGGACAGTTTTCCTGCCCGCCGGTTTTTAAAAGGCTCCAGCTGTATATAGATATCCCTTATCTGCGCATAGTTTTCCCGTACCGTTGTGCCAAATAGAGTAGCAAAAAACTTCAGGTTCTCATCCACGGTCAGGTCCTGGTACAGGGAAAATCTTCCAGGCATATAACCCAGTTTACTGCGGATGGTTGTAACATCCTTTTTGATGTCAAGCCCGTTGATCAGGGCATCACCACTGTCTGGCAACATCAGGGTGGTGAGTATGCGAAATAAAGTGGTCTTCCCGGCGCCGTCAGGACCGATCAGTCCGAAGAGTTCGCCGGATTTCGCTTCCAGGCTGATGCCGGAGAGTGCTTTCAGGGCACCCCTATTAAATGTTTTGCTTATGTTGACCAGTGAGATCATTTCATGGATTGTTCCGGTTGAATATAACTTCCCCGTACATTCCTATCTTGAGGAAACCATCGTTCTTCACAGCGATCCTGATGGCATATACAAGGTTTGCCCTTTCTTCTTTTGTCTGGATGGTCTTGGGCGTAAACTCAGCTTTATCGGAGATCCAGTATATATGGCCTTTGTAATGTTTATATTGATCTGCCCCTTCATCGATCCTTACTTCCACTTCCTGATGAAGCCTGATCCGGGGCAGCTGGGTGCCTGTTACAAAAGCTTTCAGCGTGATGGTGTCAGTATTGGCGATGCTGTAAAGTGGTTTTCCTGCCGCCGTCATTTCCCCGGCATAAGCATATCTTACAAGCACTGTGCCGGTTACGGGGTTGATGATTTGTCCCCTGTTGATCTGGTCCTGGATGCGTTCAACTGATTTTTTGAGCGGGTCTTCTTCGCTCAGTATACTCCTGTTCTGTGTGGCAATACTGGAACGGTAGAGTTCGAGCTGTTGCTGTGAAACGGCGATCTGGCGTCTGATCTGGCTGACGGATGATTCAACATCATCCAGTTGTTTCCTGGTGGCGGCATCGGCGGCAAGGAGTTTTTCGGTCCTTTCTTTTTCCCTGAGTTGCTGATCCAGCTGTGTTTGCAGGACAGCGATCTGTTTCCTTACCAGTTCCAGTTGCGGGGTGGGGTCGGTGGTTTTTTGCCGCAGGGAGCGGAGGGATGCCTCCACCTGTTCCTTTTGCAGGCCGATGCCGGTTACATCGATCCTGCCAATTACGGCATTGACGGAAATGGTATCACCTTCTCTGATATCAAGCGATAATATTTTACCAGCCTGTTCCGCTGAAACGATGATCTCATCGGCTTCGAAATTGCCGGAGGCATCCGGAATATTGCCGTTGTTTTTGCAGCCCGCCAGCAGGAGCATTGCTATTGTGAGGGTAAACAGTTTTTGTTCCATGTGATCCGGGTTTATTTGCCTGATTGATATGATAGATTATAGTGTGCGCGTAACAGTGAGACTTTGTGCAGCAGGTATTGCTGTTTGGCCTGGTCTTCCGCATGAACCTGTATGAGGAAGTCGTGCGGGGTGATCACACCATTCTCCAACTGGGCTGCTGCAGCCTTTTTTACTTCATTTCGCAGCAGTACGATCTCTTCATCAGTTTCCATTAATTTAAGGTATTTCGTGATTTCCCCTTCTTCCAGCCTGGTATCAAGACTGGTATTAAAGAGAAATGTTTCCTTTTGAAGGTCGATGAGCTTTTGATCGGTCTCTATCAGTTTTTTATCATTCCTGTTCGTGTACAGATGGCCGAGGTTCCAGCTGAAACGCAATCCCCCGATCCAGAAAACGCCAAATTCGTTGCTGACGATGTCAAAGGTCGGCCTTCCCCAGGACCCCTGGAAAAAAGCGGATATCCGCGGCCTTGACTTCACGCTGATGGCCTGCTGCCTCAGCTCGTTCAGTTTCCTGCTTTGTTCAAACACTGCTAATTCGGGCCGGGAAATAGTATTGTTTCGGCCTGGTATGGGTGGTTCCGGTAAAACAGTATTTTCGTCGAGTGTCTGACCGGTAAAGGCAGACAGGATGTCCAGCCAGTTCCGGCGCGCGGTCAGCAGTTCCGTCTGCATTTGCTGCGCAAGCAGGAGATTGGCCCTCAATTCATTTAATTGACTCCTGAAAACAGTGCCATGCTGCAGGGCGGCTTCAGTGCGCTTAATACCGCTTTTTATGTCCCCCTGCAAAAGTTGATTTTGTATTATTTGCTGATTCAATAACAGAATACCGAAATAGAGGTTGTTTATCCTGTTGTTCAACTGGTAAAGCTTTTCTTCCAGCCGGGCTTTTTCCAGCCCTGACTGTGCTTCTGTGGTTGACCTGTTGAGCCTGGTATTACCGCCATCGTACAAAAGCTGGGTGAGTTCTCCGCTGATCCTGTACTGGTCCTTGCTGAGTGTCGGGAAAACTGGTCCCTGCGCCGTTTTTGGAAAATGAATCACGTCTGACTGATAGGTGGCCTGGCCGTTGATGGCAATTTGGGGAAGCCATGATTTTCCGGCGTTTTCCAGGGAATAAGCCGAGGTATGATCAATCAGTTCATACTGCCGGGTTAGCGGATAATTTTTCCTGGCCAGCTGTTGGCATTCTTCCAGGGTAAGGGTTTGGGCATTTCCGTTAAACACTGCCAGGCATAGTAGTGGCAAGATAAAAGCATGCTTTTTCATGAAGTATGTGTTGATGCCTTTAATGAATTTGCGTTGATGATGGCGTCGATCCATACAGGGATCAGTTTTTTTCTTTGGGCCAGCAATTGCGAGAATTGTTCCTTTTCCAGGCCCAGGGCAGATTGAAACGCCGGTGCAGCCAAAAAAGGGAAAATGGTCATCCCCAAAAGGTTCAGGATAAAATGAACCGGTTCCATGTCTGAACCTCTATCTTCCAGGTATTGACTGATTTGGGAAAAGATATTTGTGTCTTTTAGTGCCTCATGCATTCCTGCCTGCTGGATCAGGGCATTGGGGTTGGTACGCAGTTCGTTGATTACAAAGGAAGGGATATCAGGGTTTTCCAATAGCCGGCCGATGTAATAGTCCACCAGCAGGCTGATCTTTTCCTGCACTCCGGTTTCCTGGTTTTGGAAGATCTGCAACGCTCCACGGAAGAATACCTGAAAGTTTTCAGCCATTATAATGCGGTAGAGATTCTCTTTACTGCGGAAATAATAGTTCAGAAGGGCCAGGTTGATACCGGCCTCGGCAGCGATATCGCGTGTGCGGGTGGCAGCGAATCCCCTGGTGGTAAACAATCGGGCGGCGGCCGCTTTGATTTTTTCTTCAGTATTCGGTTCCATTGCGGGGGGGCATTTTTACTGAGAACCAAAATTAAACAAATAATTTAATCAGATGATTAAACAGTAAAATATTTTATCCTCCGGTGATTTTGACGGGTTCTTCTGAGCGACCAATAGGGGAATTCGTTAAATTGAACTTATAAAACCATTTGCCATATGATCAAATTCAGTGAAATCAAGCCAGGCGATTATGTAATGGCCGAATATGAAGGTGAGTTGTGGGAAGGCATTGTTAGTGAATTAAACAAGGAGGACAAGGAAGTTTGTGTTCAGACTGAAGTGCAGGAGTTTTGGTTCAAGCCGGAAGAGTTGCGGGCAATACCTTTAAATGAGGAGCAGCTCATCAAATTTAATTTTGAAAAGGAGACCAATGGGGACGGCTGGATCAAGTACAAGAAAGGGCCGTTCAGGATAGCACTGAGGGCCGAGGGGGCTTTCGATGATTTTGAAATCTGGTACCGGGAAGACCGCCGGCACATCAAGCATGCCATTCATGTGCATGAACTCCAGAACCACTATTATGACATGACAAAAGTGGAATTAGGGCGTAATTGAGCTTAAATCTGACTATATTCACCATGTAAATGCATCATATTCAATAGAAATGGGGAAAAAATCCCCATTTTTTTATTTTTTCTGACAAATATTCATATCTTTGCGCTCCCAAAATCTGTATGGCAAAACAAGCACTCATTAAACAGGATGGAATTATTGTAGAAGCACTTTCGAATGCTATGTTCAAGGTGAAGCTCCAGAATGACCACGAAATATTGGCGACTATCTCAGGAAAAATGAGGATGCACTATATCAGGATTTTACCTGGTGACAAAGTGGGGGTGGAGATGAGTCCATATGATTTGACAAGGGGTAGAATTATTTTCAGATATAAATAATATAAGCATCATGAAAGTTCGTGCATCCATCAAAAAGCGCAGCGCCGATTGCAAGATCGTGAGAAGAAAAGGCAAGCTGTATGTTATTAACAAGAAGAATCCACGTTACAAGCAAAGACAAGGTTAATTCCTGGCTGTGCCCTGCATCCGTCATTAGTTAAATTGAAAATAGAATCAGATTATGGCTCGTATTGCCGGTGTTGACTTACCAAAAAACAAGAGAGGAGAAATAGGCCTGACCTATATATTCGGCATTGGCCGTTCTACCGCTCGTGAAATTCTGACTAAATCAAACATTAGTTTTGAGAAGAAGGTTCATGAATGGAACGACGATGAACTTGCTGCCATCCGTAACTTCATCAACGACGAGTTGAAAGTTGAAGGTCAGCTGCGCTCCGAGGTACAGATGAGTATCAAGCGTTTGCTTGACATCGCCTGCTACCGTGGTCTGCGTCACCGTAAAGGGTTACCGCTTCGTGGTCAGCGTACCAAGACCAACAGCCGTACCCGTAAAGGTAAACGTAAGACAGTTGCTGGTAAGAAGAAAGCTCCTAAGAAGTAAGACATAGCGCCGCTACCGGATCCAGCTTGGGAGGGGGAGGAGCGTCGCGATCCTGAAACATGTGTATCAGGAAAATTTTTTTAAAGATTACCTTTTATCTAAATGGCTAAACAACAAACCAGCGCTAAAGCCGCTGCCAAAAAGAGAATCGTAAAGGTAGATGCATATGGTGATGCCCATATCTCTGCTACATTCAACAACATCATTATCTCTCTGACCAACAAGAACGGTCAGGTTATTTCCTGGTCTTCTGCCGGTAAAATGGGTTTCAAGGGTTCTAAGAAGAACACTCCCTATGCCGCACAGATGGCTGCTGCCGATGCCGCTAAAACCGCTCTGGATGCCGGTTTGAAACGTGTTGACGTATTTGTGAAAGGACCTGGTTCCGGACGTGAGGGCGCTATCCGCTCCCTGAGTCAGTCAGGTATCGAAGTGGTGATGATCAAAGACGTTACTCCGTTACCACATAACGGTTGTCGTCCGCCGAAAAAACGCCGCGTATAATTGTTTTTCATATACCGAAACCCAAGGTCAATTCAGGCTTTGGGTTTCGGATTTTGTATTTTCTAACATGGGTGTACAATTGATTTTAAGATTTTTAATGATTGTACATCGCAACTAAAAAATCAAGTTGATATGGCACGTTACACTGGTCCAAAGACCAAAATTTCAAGAATCTTCGGTGAGCCCATCCTAGGGAATGGAAAATGGCTGAACAAAAACAGCAATCCTCCCGGTCAGCATGGTGCCGCCCGCAAGCGCAAGAGCCTGGGAGAATATGCCCTGCAGCTCCGCGAAAAGCAAAAAGCCAAATACACTTATGGTGTATTGGAGAAGCAGTTCCGCAGAACTTTTGAGGAAGCTGCCCGTCGTAAGGGTGTTACTGGTGAGAACCTGATCAAATTGCTGGAAGCCCGTCTCGACAACACAGTTTTCCGTATGGGTATTGCCCCTTCCCGTCCTGCTGCCCGCCAGCTGGTAAGCCATAAGCACATTATGGTGAACGGTGATGTGGTAAATGTTCCATCCTACCAACTGAAAGCCGGTGACATCATCACTTTCAAACCAGCTTCAACTGAAAAAACAGGTCTTACCAGCCAGGTGCGTGGAAAGAACCAGAAATTCAGCTGGATCGACTGGAATGAAACTACTATGACCGGTACATTCATCACCTATCCTGAAAGGGAAAGTGTTCCTGAGAATATCAAGGAACAACTGATCGTTGAATTGTACTCTAAGTAATAGCGGATAGTAAGTAACCCACAACAAAAAGTAAATCGAACATACAAATGGCCATTTTAAACTTTCAGAAACCCGACAAAATCGTTCTGCAGAAAGCAAATGATTTTGAAGCACAATTCGAATTCCGTCCGCTGGAGCCTGGTTATGGTGTAACCATTGGCAACGCCCTTCGCAGGGTGCTGCTCAGCTCATTGGAAGGTTTTGCGATCGTGGGTATCAGAATTGAAGGGGCTGAACATGAATTTGCTACCATCAAGGGTGTTACAGAAGATCTGACAGATATCATCCTGAACCTCAAGCAGGTTCGGTTCAAGAAGGTAGTAGATACGGAAGTATCCAATGAGAAAATCGTTCTGCACATCAAAGGCAAGAGCGAATTCACTGCCGGTATGATCCAGGAAGGCACTCAAAGTTTCCAGATCATGAATCCCGAGCAGTTGATCTGTACCATGGATCCTTCTGCCAAACTGGAGATCGAACTGACCATCGGCAAGGGCCGCGGTTATGTGCCTGCTGATGAAAACAAGCAGAAAGATGCTCCCCTGGGCTTTATTCCCATTGACTCTATCTATACTCCCATCAAGAATGTGAAGTACAGCGTAGAAAACACCCGTGTGGAACAAAGAACAGACTTCGAAAAGCTGATCATGGACGTTGCAACCGATGGCACCATCCATCCGGAAGAGGCAGTGAAGCAGGCTTCACGTATCCTGATCCAGCACCTGATGATCATCACTGATGAGAATATCACTTTCGATAACAAGGAAGAGAAAAAAGAAGACCTGGTAGACGAACAGACCCTGCAACTGCGCAAGGTGTTGAAGACCCCGCTGGAAGATCTCGATCTTTCCGTTCGTGCCTTCAACTGTCTGAAAGCTGCCAAAATCAATTCCCTGAGCGAGCTGGTACAATACGAGCAGGAAGACCTTATGAAGTTCCGAAATTTCGGTCAGAAATCACTGGCTGAGATCGAGCAGGTACTGCATGAGCGCGGCCTGAGTTTCGGTATGGACCTGGCAAAGCTCGGAATCGATAAAGAAGACTAATTCACTAACAGTAGGCTGCAATTCCTGACCCGGTGCAGCCGGTAAAATTTAAATGTCATGCGTCACGGAGACAAACAAAACAACCTGGGCCGTAAAAAAGCTCACCGCGAGGCCCTGCTGGCCAACCTGGCTATCAACCTCATCGAACACAAGCGCATCGTTACTACCCTGGCTAAGGCTAAAGCCCTGCGTGTATATGCAGAGCCGCTGATCACCAAGGCTAAGTCAAATGATACCCACAATCGTCGGGTGGTATTCAGCTACCTCCAGAATAAGGAAGCTGTTGCTGAACTTTTCGATGTGATCGCCGCTAAAATTGCCGGCCGTCCAGGTGGTTATACCCGCATCATCAAGCTCGGAGCACGTGTAGGCGATAACGCTGAACAGGCTATGATCGAGCTGGTTGACTTTAACGAAGTTTACGGAAAAACTGCTGAAGCTAAAGCCGAACCTGCGAAGAGGACCCGTCGTGGTAGCAAAAAAGCTGCTGCTGAAACTCCCGCCGCTGAAGCTCCTGCATCCGAAGCTCCCGCTCCTTCCACTGAAGAAAAAGCAGCCGAATAAGGATGAATGATTGATTTTTCAATAAGGGCAGAATGGATTTCCATTCTGCCTTTTTTTACGGATATTTGCAAAACTTTTTTCCAAAATCATGATGCAAGCAATTCAACAAAAAGCTGTCCTCGTCCTGCAGGATGGATCGGTTCACTATGGTAAGGCTTTTGGAACCATTGGTACCACCACCGGTGAACTTTGCTTTAATACCGGAATGACCGGTTACCAGGAGGTTTTCACGGATCCCAGCTATTTTGGCCAGGTAATCATCATGAACACCGTACATATCGGGAATTATGGTGTGAAAGAAGGGGATGTTGAATCCGGTTCAGTAAAGGTTCGCGGAATCATTGCCCGTAACCTGGAAGAACAGTTCAGCCGGAGACTGGCTAAAGGATCACTTGACGAATACCTCAAAGAAAACAATATAGTTGCCATCGAAGGGGTCGATACCCGTGCGCTGACCGCCAAGGTTCGTACAGAGGGCGCCATGAACTGTATCATTTCTTCCGAAATACTGGATATCGATCAGTTGAAGACGATGCTGAAGGCAGTGCCTTCCATGGATGGACTGGAATTGGCAAGCACCGTAACTACCGATGCTCCCTATGAATTGGGCGACCCCGCCAGTGATATCCGTATCGCTGTGCTGGATTTCGGTGTGAAGAAACATATTCTTCAGTGCATGGTGGACCGGGGTGCTTTTGTTCGGGTTCACCCGGCTAAAACCAGCTTCGACGAACTTAGGAAATTCAATCCCGATGGTTATTTCATCAGTAATGGTCCCGGTGATCCGGCTCCGATGGATTACGCAGTAAATACGGTGCAATCTATCATGGCTGAGGGAAAGCCATTGTTTGGCATCTGCCTCGGTCACCAGTTACTGGCCCTCGCCAATGGGATACCTACTTTCAAAATGCACCATGGCCACCGCGGCCTTAATCATCCGGTTAAAAATATCATCACCGGAAAATGTGAGATCACCACCCAGAACCATGGTTTCGGTGTGGATCCCGAAGCAGTGAAAAAGGCTGACCATATTGAGATCACCCACGTGAATCTCAACGACCAGTCCATTGAAGGGATCAGGGTAAAAGGTAAACCAGCCTTCTCCGTACAATACCATCCCGAAAGTACGCCAGGTCCGCACGACAGCCGTTACCTTTTCGATGACTTTATTGGAATGATCAGGGCATCCAAGAATTGACCAAAGCAAACATTTATATCTTCGGAGGTCCTGGTCAGCCAGGACCTCCGTTTTTTATGTTCGGAAATCCTGCATATGAATGTTGGTAAATGGCAATTGGCAATATTGAACCCAGGTTGCTAAGTGGCATTCATCCCGTTTGGCATTTCTTAATAACCACCCGAATCTGTTATTTTTACAATTATGAAAATCGCCATCATCAACGGCCCGAACCTGAATCTGCTTGGTAAAAGAGAACCAGGCGTTTATGGTTCACAAGACTTTGACAGCTATTTCGACTCCCTCAAGGCAAAGTTTCCGGATATTGAATTCAGTTATTACCAGAGTAATCTGGAAGGAGAACTCATCAACGAAATACAGCGGGCCGGTTTTGAAGCCGACGGCATCATTATGAACCCCGGCGGATATACGCACACTTCAGTAGCCATTGGCGATGCCATTGCCGCTGTTCCCGCCCCTGTTGTGGAGGTGCATATCAGCAATGTACATGCGCGGGAAGATTTCCGGAAAATTTCACATGTCTCCGCCAAAGCAAAGGGCACCATCTGTGGCCTGGGATTAACCGGGTATGAGCTGGCAGTACGATATTTTTCAGGTGTCTGACATGTAGTGTCTGACATGTAGTGTCTGACATGTAGTGTCTGACATGTAGTGTCTGACATGTAGTGTCTGACATCTGAGATTACGGTATTCAGAAATCATAGATGTCAGACACCACATGTCAGACACCTATTTCTTCAAAGCCTGCACCTTATCCAGTTTTCCGATATAAATACCCCTGCCATGGGTGCCCACGACAATCTCGTTTTCCCTTTTCTGGATGGCAATATCATGCACCGGCACGGAGGCCGGAATACCTTTGGTAAATGGCATGAACTTTCCTCCGCCATCGATGCTGGCATATAATCCGCCATCTGTTCCTATATACAAAATGCTTTCTGATTTCGGGTCTTCTCTGATCACGTTGACAGATTCCATGGGCAGTTCACTTCCCAGTTGCTTCCAGGTTTTGCCGTAGTCTTCACTCACAAATACATAGGCATTAAAATGGTCATTACGGTAGCCATTCAGGGTTACGTATACGCGACCTTCCTTCCACTCGCTGGCAACAACCCGCGATACATATAATCCCTGCGGTAATCCCGGATTTTTCTTAGCCGGTTTACCCAAAGCGGTCCAGTTGTAACCACCATCACTGCTTACCTGTAAATTGCCATCATCCGTTCCGATATACAGGAGGCCGAACTTTAGCGGCGATTCACTGATGGTGGTTATGGTGCCAAAAGGTACATCACCGGTTCGGGCCCCATTGGTCAGGTCTGAACTAAGTGTTTGCATCTCTTCCCCCTTCATTAAAGAACGGTGAAATTTATTGGAACCGTAATAGAGTATATCCTGGTTGTGACGGCTGAGCCAGATTGGGGTTTGCCAGTTGAAGCGCAAGGGATATTCCCCCAGCTCATGCTTTGGTTGAATGAACTTTCTTTCCTTCGCAGCCAGATTGGTTCGGGTATAAAATCCGAACTGAGATCCGCTGTATACGGTTTTATTGTCGCGGGAATCTACCTGCACCTGCATGCCATCTCCTCCGCCCAATCTTTTATAGGCGTATTCACCGTTGTCTGTCCAGTCGATATTTTCCTTAAAGTCCGATGGCCCGAACCAAACACCGTTATCCTGCAGACCTCCGTACACGTTATAGGGTTTCGCATTGTCTACTGCGATCGCGTAAAACTGGCCTACCGAAGGCGTATTGGCTTTGAACCAGTTTTCTCCATTGTCATAACTGATATTGCAACCGCCATCATTCCCATTGATGATATGACTGTCGCGTTTCGGATTGATCCAGAGCGAATGATGGTCGGAATGAACATTCCCTTTATCAATCGTTGTAAATGTTTTACCTCCGTCGGTTGAAACCTGTGCATTGACTCCCAGAATAAACACCTTGTCGGCATTCTGCGGCGATACGTAGATCTTCCCGAAATAATAACCGTAACTATAATAGATAGGAATTTGCTTTGTGTTGGTTCTTTTCCAGGTTTTACCGGCATCATCGCTGCGATATACTTCACAGCCGGTTACCGATTTGTTCTGGAAGCCATCGTCCACAAAGAGGTAATCGTAAATGGCGGTGGGTTTTACCTTATCGGTGCGAACCATCTCCTTCACCGTTGCTGCAGTATATTTCCCGGGGAAACGGTTGGCCCTTAAAAACTTACTCAACCTGGCAGTGTCAAGCGCCTCGAAACCTGCTTTATCCAGCGCCTTAAAATCGTTCAGGGTATAAGTGCTGTCAGATTTTCTTGCTGTGTCAGGCAATGGAGCCTGGTTGTCAACCACGGCATAAACGATCTGTGGGTTTTGCGGGAATACTGCCAGCCCGATCCGGCCAACGCCTTCCCCGCTTGTAAAGCCTGATCCCGGGCCACTGGTCAGTTGCCAGGTTTCCCCTCCGTCAGTACTCTTATATATGCCGCTTGTTTTACCGCTTTCCTCAAAATTCCAGGCCCGGCGGGTCCTGTACCACATTGCAGCGTATAACTCCCGCGGATTTGCCGGATTTACCTGAAGGTCAATTGCCCCGGTATTGTCATCAATGGCCAGGGTATGCTGCCATGTTTTTCCCCCATCAACCGTTTTGTAAATTCCTCTTTCCTTATTGGGGGAATAAAGGTGCCCCATGACTGCCACCCATGCAACCAAAGGGTCACCGGGATGCAGGGTCACTTCACCGATATGGTGTGATTCCGGCAGGCCAAGGTATTCCCAGTTCCGGCCATTGTCCTCTGATTTGTACATCCCGATTCCGGCATAGGTGGAGCGGCTGCTGTTGACTTCTCCTGTTCCCAGCCAGATGGTCTTTTTGGGGGAACGCCAGTTTACGGCGATGTCCCCGATGCCTATTACCATTTCCTTATCAAAAACCGGAGTGAAAGATTGACCATTGTTGGTGGTATGCCAAAGCCCGCCGGTAGCATAGGCAACATAGAATTCAGTCGGATCTTCGGGGTTCACATCTATGTCAACAACCCTTCCGCTCATGATGGCTGGACCAATATTCCGGAATTCCACCTCGTTCAAAGCGGAGTTTTGCGCCTGGATGCTGCGATTTTGCATTCCTTTAAGCCTTTCCGTGGCTGGAGTAGGCGCTATTTGGCCGTAGCTTTGTGAAGCGAGTAACAGGAAGAGAATTCCGGCATATTTGTTGGAACCTAAATTAGTCAGAACGGATAACATATTGGCTTGGGTTTCGTTATTAGCGTATCATCAAACATACTAACTATGCGTTGGATTTTGATCATAACCATGTTCGTTTCTATGAGCAGTTTTGCCCAGTGGAAAGATTATATCATTGGGGTTAAAGGTGATACTCTGAATAGGGTAGACCTTGCCGGGAGGAAACAGGGACCCTGGGTCCACCGGTATGAAACAATCAGGGGCGAAAGGGGATTTGAAGAGGAAGGTGAATATACGGATGACCGGAAGGAAGGCCGCTGGAGAAAATATTCCCTGATGGGCGATCTGCTTGCAGTGGAAAACTTTCGGTGGGGATTTCTGGACGGACAAAGCCAGTATTTCAATATGGCGGGTAATGTGGTGAGGGAAGAATCCTGGCGCGCATTCAATCCCGATAAATTATATGACACCATTGATGTGGAAGATGTGATGAGCCCGGGAAATTTTAACCAGGTTATCGTTAAGAACGAAGGTTCTTCCATCAGGCATGGCACCTGGCAGTATTACGATCCGGTATCCGGACTGATCAATAAAACCGAGTTATACCTTTTGGGGAAACTTGAAAAGGGCAATGACCCTATGACACTGGCAAGGGATACTCTTCCTGCCAATGCAAAAAAAATCCAAAAGCCCAAAGAAGTGCTTGATTTTGAAAAGAAGAATACCGGGAAAAAGAAGGTTAAAGTCCGGGACGGCTCAGTCGGGTATTGACAATTCCATATCCCATCTTTTCCTGAAGAACAATAACTGGTAATCAATTGCATTCTGCCAGTAATTCCAGTCGTGACGGCCGGGCCTTTCAGTATAATCGTGCGCAACCCGTAGCTCCATCAATTTCCGGTGTACCGACCTGTTAACTGGCAGCAGGTAATCATCCAGCCCGCATTCCATGGCAAGCGCCAGTTTCTGACCAGAAATCGAATCGCCGGAATTATGTTTTTGCAGGTTATTCCAATTGATGCTGCAACAACTGCTGTCGGCCATACTGGCATTGTTTCTAGCCAGTACAGTTTTTGAAATATTGTCAACATTCAGGGCACCGCTCATACTGCCTGCTGCGGCAAACAGTTCAGGGTATTTGCTGGCCATAAAGAATGACCCGAATCCACCCATGCTGAGACCGGCAATTGCCCTGAAACGGCGGTCTTTGGCCGTGGGGAAATTCGCATCGATATAAGGAATCAATTCTTTTATAAAATGAGATTCAAACCGGTAAGAGGAGTCAATCGGGTTGTCAAAATAAAGGGTCATCCTGCCTCCATCCGGACAAATAATCATGCATCCATAACGATCTGCCGCTTGCTGTAATTCAGGCACTTTGGTGATCCATAGATTGTAGGCGCCGCCCATTCCGTGCAGGAGGTATAAAACAGGATACCCCTGGGATGGGGGCTGGGATGAAGGCTTGATGACGATGGCCTTCATGTCTTTTTTCATGGCCGCGCTATAGATTGACAGGGTGTCGATTTTACCAGCCCGGGAATGAAAAAAGGTGAGCGATAGTGCAATAATCAGCAGTAAACGTACCATAGGTTAAATCTAATTGTGTTACAACAAATTAATGGCCCGGAGGTTTGTTTTTTGTCGATGGAATTTTGGCTGGTGTCAAAATACTGTATTAGATAAGATAGTCAAACAGTTTTCCGGTAAGCTTGCCCTGCTTTTTTCGCTGGTTTTTGCCATTGCGGCTATTTTTATTCTTGTCAACCACCAAGGCAGATCAGGCCCCCTGGAATGGGGATTAACTTTATTGGTTGCCGCAATTTTTCCGGCAGCTGGGCCCGATGTAATTTGACCCAATCCTGTCCGGGGCTGACATTTCCCGGAAAATTTGCCGGCAGGCCGGGGAAGGGAGCAAAATCGAAGGGGATGCGTGGATAATGACCAGGATTGTCAGGAATAAAGAGAGGGGGCCGCTGGATTACCAGCAGCCCCCCCTCTTTATTTAATTTGTTATATGGGTTCTCAGAACGCTTTCTTCTCTTTCTTCTCTTTTGCCTTCTGCATAGGAGTGATGCCAGTGCTCTGGCCACGTGCTCCCTGCTTCAGTTTGAAGAGCTGGAACTTGCTGGGTTCAGCGATGGTTCCCCAGGTATTGTTGCCTTCGTTGATATCAGCAGTTTCGCGCATCGGGTCGAGTTTGATAGACTTCACTTCCTTGTCTTTCAGGTAAACCTTGGTAACCTTGTTCTCGTTCTTACGCCAGATCTGTGCAGGAATGCGATCCACCTCAGTTGTACCATCGGTAAAAGTGAATTCCACAATGATAGGCATTACCAGGCCACCTTTGTTAGAGAAAGCAATTTCATAGATATGTTTATTGCCATATTTATTCTGGACTTCCTCATCCGCTTTTACCACATTGGACTGTGCAGGTACTTCATAGGTAGCAGTGTCAACCGGCTCCAGGCCACGGGCGTATCTCCAATAGAAATCACGCAGGGTAGTGTCGCGGTCCACTTCAAACACGATATTCTTGTCCTCGCGGTTGCGTACTTTGGAAATATCCTCAAAAGTATTCACCTGCGGCTTATCCAGTTTCACTTTTCTCACACCGGAAGCATTCATGCTGGGAGGATCAGTGAATTCGGGACGTAAATATTTAACGGTATCGATGGCGATATCGGTAGCATCGGTACTGTAAAACCAGCCTCTCCAGAACCAGTCAAGGTCCTCACCGCTGGCATCTTCCAGGGTGCGGAACAGGTCAGCAGGAGTTGGGTGCTTGAAAGCCCAGCGACGGGCATATTCTTTAAAGGCATAATCGAACAACTCGCGTCCCATGATGGTTTCACGCAAAATATTCAAACCGGTTGCAGGCTTGGAATACGCATTGGGGCCAAACTGGATGATGTTTTCACTGTTGGTCATAATGGGTTCCAACTGGTCTTTCGGCAACTTCATATAATCGGCAATATAGGCTGCCGGGCCACGACGGCTGGGGAATTTGCTATCCCACAATTCTTCTGTGAGGTATTCAACAAATGTGTTAAGGCCTTCGTCCATCCAACTCCACTGGCGCTCATCACTGTTAACGATCATTGGGAAGAAGTTGTGTCCAACTTCATGGATGATAACACCCAGCATACCGTACTTGGTACCTTCACTGTAAGTTCCATCTGGTGCAGTACGACCATAGTTGAAACAAATCATCGGATATTCCATACCGTTAGAAGCTTCAACACTCTGGGCTACCGGGTAAGGATAAGGGATGGTGAATTTTGAATAGGTTTTGATGGTATGGGCTACGGCTTTGGTGGAGTATGGGCGATACAGTCCGTATGCTTCCTTGCCATAAAAACTCATTGCCATAATCTTCTTGCCTTCAACAGTAACAGGCATTGCATCCCAAACGAATTTGCGACTGGAGGTCCAGGCGAAATCACGTACGTTATCGGCTTTGAAAATCCAGGTTTTTTTAGACTTGCTCTTTGATTTTTCTGCTGCTTTTGCCTCATCAAGGGTAACGATTTCCACTACATCTTTGGCTGTCTGGGCTTTGTTCCAGCGTGCCAGCTGGCCGGGACTCAGCACCTGCTGGTAGTTCAGGCATTCGCCGGTAGAACCTACCACGTGGTCGGCAGGAACGGTCATCTGTACCTTGAAATTGCCAAAGGTCAGGGCAAATTCACCGCGACCGGTGAACTGGTGGTTCTGCCATCCCTGGAAATCACTGTAAACAGCCAGGCGGGGATACCACTGGGCGATGGTGAACAGGTGGTTGCCGTCTTCCGGGAAGAATTCGTATCCACCACGGCCACCTTCTTTCATCCTGTCAGTAACCTTGTAGGTCCAATCGATCTTGAAGATGAATTTCTGTCCGGGTTTCAGTGCTGCAGGCAATTCAACCCGCATCATTGTTTTATTGACGGTATACCTGAGTGATTTGCCCAAAGCATCAGTCATTTTCTGGATGTTGACACCGTTGTCGTTTTTTGTTTCCTCCATCCTGCCCAGCATCAGGTCAACAGACTGTTTCCCGATGGTAGAAGGATCCTGGTAATTGGCATTGCGGTCAGAGCTGTGCTCATTCTCATCCAACTGCAACCAGAGATAGGTCAGTACATCTGGCGAATTGTTGAAGTAGGTAATGGTTTCGCTTCCTTTGAGCAACAGTTTTTCTTCATCCAGTTCACACTTGATGTCGTAATCTGCGCGCTGTTGCCAGTACTTGGGTCCCGGGGCTCCACTGGCAGTGCGGTATTCGTTCGGCGTGGGCATGATGGTGCCCAGCTGTTCAAACTTGTTGCCATGATTGGAACCCGGATTGTTCTGAATGTTCTGGGCCATTGCCGATCCGGCAAATAAGCCCAGGCATGCAAAGAGTAGTCTTCTCATTTGTTATTGCTGTTTGTGTATGTGTGTTGAATTCAGGAATTCTTTCAAAAGCCATTTTTAATGAAAATGCCAGAATAATGGAGGAAATAACACCCAGCCACCATTGCTGCGGAATTTTCAATTGCTCAACGAATATAAAGGTTAGCATCAAAACCACCGCCACCACCAGCAATTGGGCCACTTCAATACCAAGGTTAAATGCCAGCAGGTGGCTGCCAAGGTTTTCGCCGCCTTCCAGATCCAGCAACAGGTTGGCATAGGCCAGTCCGTGTATCATTCCAAAAAACAGGGCGAAAAAATAAATCAACGGAAGTTTCCCTGAATTTTTTCCGGTTTTATAAAACAGGTTGTTCAGTGCTGTTCCGGCAATGGTTAGCGGAATCATGAATTCAATCCAGTCAACCGGCATCTTAAAATATCCCAGCACACTTAGCACCAGTGTTATGCTGTGGCCAATCGTGAAGGCGGTTACCATGATCGCCACTTTTCTCCAGTCAGTAACCCGGTACCTCAAACATAGTGCGGAAACAAATAATATGTGATCGAGGGCGTCCCAGGTCAGTATATGCTCAACGCCAAGACCGAAGTAAAGGTTAAAATCTCCCATTGTGTGTAAAGCTGTCAAAATAATACAGAGTTTTGTTCCGGAAAAATAAAAATGTTCAATGGCAGTAGTTTTGTTTAAATGGTTGATGACTTCCCTGGTGGCAATCTTTCATCCCTTTTATGTGGGTGTTACGGAAGTGCAGCACAATGAAAAGGAAAAGACCCTGGAGATCAGCGTAAAACTTTTTATTGATGATTTTGAATCGGCACTGAATAAACAGTATAAAACTACTGTTGACCTGGCCAACCCAAAGGATTCTGACAAGATTAATGAACAGGTTGCAGCTTACCTGCAGCATCATTTGCAGTTAAAAGTCAACGGACAAATGGTGAAAGCTGAATTTTTGGGGTATGAAAAGGAAAGGGAAGCCGCCTGGTGTTATATCCAGGTGAATAATATCAGCACGGTTAAACACCTGGAAGTGAATAATGACCTGTTGTATGACGTTTTCGATAAACAGATCCACCTCATTCATGTAACGGTGAAAGGCCAGCGAAAAAGTAATAAGGTATCTTTCCCTGATACGAAGGCTGTATTTGAATTTGACTAGTCCGGCCTGTGCTTTAATCCTCGTCCATACCTTCCCGGATGTCTTCTGATATTGTCACCAGTATCTTATCGATCCTGAGCTGGTCCATATCAATGATTTCAAAGCGGAACCCTTTCCATTCAAGGGTATCGCCTGTTTGGGGTATTCGTTCCAGCTTATGCAGGATAAAGCCTGCCAGGGTATTGAATTCGTGTTCACCTTCATTCATCCAGTCCGTCATTTCAAACCTTGACAGGAAATCATAAAAAGGAATCTGGGCATCAACCAGGTAGCTGCCATCCTCGCGCTTGATGATCTCATAATCCTCCAGATCGGGCTGGGGCAGATCCCCTACAATAGCCTCCAGGATATCGTTCAGGGTTATCATTCCCTGGACACTTCCGTATTCATCCACGATAAAGCAGCAATGCACCTGGGTTTGCTTGAATCTTTCCAGCACTTTATATGCCGTATTGTTTTCCGGCACAAACATGGCCGGTTTCATAATATGTTTGAATAAAGTGAGATCACTGGTAATGTAGAGGTCCTTGATGGATACCACGCCTTTTATATTGTCTATATCCCCGTCACAAATCGGGTAAATGGAATGAGGCTCCTTTATGATCTTTTCCTTGATGGATTGTTCATTATCGTTCAGGTCAAACCAGATGATGTCACTACGGTGTGTCATCAATGAGGTAATGTTGCGGTCGCCCAGATGGAACACCCTTTCAATGATTTCCTGTTCTGCCTCATCAATGGTACCCTGTTCGGTTCCTTCGCTGATAATGGCCTTGATCTCTTCTTCAGTTACCTGGGTATCACTTCGCTGTACATTCAGGAGTTTGGACAAAAGATGGGTTGATTTACTGAGCAGCCAGATAAATGGGTGGGTGATCAGGCTGATGATCCGCATTGGGCCTGCCACCAGTTTGGCAATTTTTTCCGGGTTGGAGAGACCTATCCGTTTGGGTAAAAGTTCTCCCAGAACCATACTGAAGTAGGTAAGGATAATTACCACCACGGAGGTGGCGATCCCATTGGCATAAGTGGCCAGAAAGGGGAAGCCGGCAAAGAATTTGGCCACATCGTCGGTCACTTTATCGCCGGAAAAAATACCCGTTAAAATGCCGATCAGGGTAATGCCGATCTGTACGGTTGATAAAAAAGTATCGGGATGGCTGGCAAGTTCCAGCGCTGCGCGTGCCCGCTCATCTCCTTTGGTCGCCTGGCTTTCCAGCCGGGCCTTCCTGGCTGACACCAGGGCGATCTCGGCCATGGAGAAAATTCCGTTCAGTAAAATCAGTCCTAATATTATAAATATTTCAATCATTCTTTGGTATTGTTCAATTAACCCCGGGCATTGGCAGGCCTATTTGTCTGTTGAAGATAGCATTCATTCCATAACCAATAAAGGCGCCGATCAATGCCCCGGAGATAACGTCCACGGGGTAATGCACCCCAACATATACCTGGGCATAGCAAACAGCAGCTGCAAAAACGTAGAGGACATTTATCCAGGGGCCTGTAAACCGCCGCAGGGTAAGTACTACAAAATTAGCAAACCCGAAATGGTTGGTGGCATGTGAGGAGGTGAAACTGCTGCTGCCGGGGCAATACCGGATAAATATCCTGATCTGCTCAGCAATTTCGGGGTCGCGGCAGGGGCGAAGCCTCAGTATATTGTTTTTGATGAGATTGCTGCTGACCTGATCGGTAATTGAAATGGTCAGAATTGCAGCCAGAATCCAAAGCCAGCCTCGCTTGCCAAAATTGAAAATGGCCAGCATGATGAAGAAAATATACAGCGGGGCCCAGAAATAGGTTTCACGGATATGTTTGAAAACCAGGTCCAGCATAGGATGGTTCCAATCGCTGTTGATGTGAATCATCAGCGCTTTATCGTATTCAATTAACCGTTCAATCAGATCCATGATGTGATATAACAGCTACAAAAATAAGTAGTTAGATCAAACACTGGTGTGAAGTTTAAATAATCCCGATTTTTGCCAATTATGAAAAGGATTCCCAGAAATATCCGCTGGCTGCTGGCAATTTGTTTGTTACTGGTACTGGCTATGAGTATTGCCCGTGTTTTCTCCTGGTATGTCTTTCGGTTACCGATGGCCGAAACCGGGCTGGCCGGCCGTACATTCTGGCTGGGGTTTCGCTTTGATGCCCGCGTAGCAGCAGTTCTGGGCCTTGTTATCCTGCTGGTTACCAGTTTCAGACCCCTTAATCCATTCCTGAACTCCCGGGCAAAAAAGGTATGGCAATGGTCGCTTACCCTGGTTGTATTGCTCCTGACCCTGTTTTACGTAATTGATTTCCTGCATTTCCGTTACCTGAACCAGCGACTGAACGCCAGCGCCCTGAGTTTCCTGGAAGATGCGAAAATTTCAGCAGGCATGGCCTGGCAGACCTACCCGGTGATTCGGATATTGATTTCCGTTATAGCTTTGACCTGGTTGCTGTCAAAGCTGATAAAATTTCTTTTCAGGGCGGTAGAAAAATCGGATTATTTCCCCTCAAAATGGACCAGGGTAACTGTTTCAGTGTTCACCTTTCTGATCCTCGCACTGGCAGTTTTTGGCCGCCTGGGCCAATATCCGCTTCGCTGGAGCGACGCTTTCAACCTCGGCACAGATTTTTACGCCAACATAGCGCTCAATCCGATACAGGCTTTCGTCAGCTCATTTAAATTCAGGAGTTCCTCTTTTGACCGCCAGAAAGTTAAAGCACATTATCCGCAAATGGCCAAATGGCTGGAGGTAAAGGACCCCGATGCTGAAAAACTCAATTTCCGCAGGCAGGTAAATCCCGATTCTGTTTCCAACTGGCCGGGCTCCAATCCCCCCAATATAGTTTTGGTGATTTGTGAAAGTTTCAGCGGGTATAAGAGTTCCATGTGGGGAAGTCCGCTCAATACGACTCCTTATTTTTCTCAGCTCTGCAGGGATGGACTGTTTTTCGACAACTGTTTTACGCCGCTGATCGGAACCGCCAAAGGTGTTTGGGCAACCATTACCGGAATTCCCGATGTAGAACTGGTAAAGACTGCCAGCCGAAACCCGATGATGGTTGACCAGCATACCATCATCAATGATTTTACCGGTCACAAAAAATTCTATTTTCTCGGAGGAAGCACCAGCTGGGCCAATATCAGGGGAATACTTACCAATAATATTCACGGACTCAACCTGTATGAGGAAGGCAGTTACGATGTTCCAAGGGTGGATGTATGGGGCATCAGTGATAAAAACCTTTTCCTGGAAGCGGATAAGGTGCTGAAAAAAGAGGATAAGCCGTTTTTTGCCATTATCCAGACAGCAGATAACCACCGGCCCTATACCATCCCGGAGGAGGACCGCGAAAAGCTGGGATTGGTAACCTTTCCGCTCGATACTCTGCGCAAATACGGATTCGAATCCAATGAGGAACTGAATGCTTTCCGCTATACCGATTTTTCATTCAAAACCTTCATGGAGGCAGCTGCCCGGTCGCCCTATTTCAATAATACCATATTTGCCTTTATTGGAGATCATGGCATATCCGGAAATGCAGGCCCCATGTTCCCGAAATCCTGGACGGATAATTCACTTTCTTCCAATCACGTGCCCCTGCTTTTTTACGCCCCGGGCAAAATACCTGCCAGAAGGATGCACGACCTGGCCTCACAGGTGGATGTACTACCAACCCTGGCAGGAATTGCGAATATCCCTTACCGTAATACAGGTTTAGGCCGCGATCTTCTTGCCATGAACCATAAAGACAGCGGTAAAAACAATATGGCCTTTATCATGGATTATAACAATAAAAACCTGGGGGTGATTTTCAACAAGTACTATTATAATCGTTCCATGCAGGGGAAATCAACCAATATGGTATGGGCTGACTTTGCAGAACCGGCTATGGGGCAGGTTCCTGATACAGGCCTGTATGAATGGTGGTCACAGGCATTTTATGAAACGGCGAGGTATATGTTGCTGAATAATAAAAAACAGGACTAGATTTTTCTGGCCAGCATCACCAGGCGGGGTGATTTGCGGACATCATAGTGCCCGAATTCATAATCGCCGAATACTTCCTGTATCTGCAGATTGTGGAAGGAAAACATGTCATTGAAATCTCCGAGGGAAAACTTGGCGACCTTTTCCATAAACTCCAGGGGCTCACTCAGTTTTTCGTCCTCTATGACGATCTTTTTGTAAAAATGGGTTTCATCGAGCCATTTTTTGATGTAAAAGTTCACTCCTTCGATCTCGATATCCTGCTCATGCACCAGGTGGTCCTCGGCGTAGTGCACATTCAGGTAATCCATCACAAAGTAACCTCCTGTCCGGAGTGACTGGGCGATGGTGCGAATGGAGTTATAATGCTCCCTCTCGGTACGGAAATACCCGAAACTGGTGAAGAAATTAAATGCATACTGAAAGTAGTTGATCAGAAAGGGCAGCCGCATATCGTGCACAAAAAAATGCAGGTGATCGTGACCGGAAAGTAGTGCTTCCTCGATGTTGGCGGCAGAGATATCAATTCCTGTGACATCAAATCCCATGGCGGCAAGGCTCCTGGCATGACGTCCTCTCCCGCAGGCAATATCCAGCATCCTGGCGCCGGGGGATGGATGCAGGTGACTGACCATACGGCTGACAAACATGTCCGCCTCTTTGTCATCCCGCCTGAAATAGAGCTGATGGTAATAAGGAGAATTGAACCAGTCCTGTAGCCATCTGTCGGTCGGCATTGTCCTAATTTTGATCAAAAGTAAAGGGCGGATTCCAATTTTTGATCAATCTAAGTTTCCACATCTGCTCGACACTTACCGGAATCGCTTATTTTTGGAGGCATAAACCTCTTGAACCGTGGCATTGATAAAAAGTATTTCAGGCATTCGTGGCACTATTGGCGGGCATCCTAATGAAAATCTGACTCCCCTCGACATCGTAAGATTCAGCGCGGCTTATGGAACCATGCTGGCAGCCGAAAACAAAACTCCCAAAGTAGTAATTGGCCGGGATGGCCGCATTTCTGGTGAGATGGTCAATACCCTGGTGGTGCAGACCCTGGTGGGATTGGGCATCCAGGTGGTGGATCTCGGGCTGTCAACCACTCCGACGGTTGAAATGGCGGTAAAATGGGAAGCGGCCGATGGTGGTATTATCATTACAGCCAGCCATAACCCCAAGGAATGGAACGCATTGAAACTTCTGAACCGTGATGGGGAATTTATATCCGCTGAAGCTGGCGCGCAGGTGCTGGACCTCGCTGCCCGGGAAGATTTTCAGTTCGTTTCAGTAGATAAACTGGGAACCATAACCTGCAATGATACTTATCTCGATAAACATATTGAAGCCGTTATTGAATACCCGCTGGTTAACCGGGAAGCCATCAAGGCTAAACAATTCAAGGTTGTGGTGGATGCCATCAATTCCAGTGGCGCCATAGCAGTGCCCAGGCTGTTGAAAGCACTGGGGGTGGATGAAGTGATTGTGCTGAACGGAGAGGTTAACGGACGTTTTTCCCACAACCCCGAGCCATTGCCTGAAAACTTATCCGGACTGAGTGCTGAAGTGAAAAAATCGGGGGCATCCCTTGGTATTGCAGTGGACCCTGATGTGGATCGCCTTTGCTTTGTTTGCGAAGATGGCAGTATGTTCGGCGAAGAATTTACCCTGGTTGCGGTGGCGGATTATGTTCTCGGACACAGGAAAGGGAACACTGTTTCCAATATGTCATCAACCAAAGCGCTGAAAGAAATCACCCTGAATCATGGTGGTGAATATTTCCCGTCAGCGGTTGGTGAGGTGAATGTGGTGAAGAAAATGAAGGAAATGAATGCCGTGATCGGGGGCGAAGGCAACGGGGGTATTATAGTGCCAGATCTCCACTATGGCCGTGATGCGCTGATCGGCATTGGATTGTTCCTGAGCGCGCTTGCCAACCATAAGAATGGGCTTAAATCATTCCGTACCCGGTATCCCGACTATTTTATTTCCAAGAATAAAATTGAACTGGAAAAGAATATCGACGTAAAAGCGATTTTCGATCTTATTCAAAAAAAGTACAAAAAGCAGCCGATAAACACGGAAGATGGTTTGAAAATCGAATTTGACTCGGACTGGGTTCATCTGAGGACTTCCAATACGGAACCAATCATCAGGATTTACGCGGAAAGCAATTTTGAAACCACGGCCAATAATATTGCACTGCGCCTGATGCAGGATATCAAGGAGTTCATCCAGGCATGAGATATATCAGGCGATAAATCAAAATAATTTTTGACATTTGCGGCTCCCCATTGCGGGGAGCTTTTTTGTTCACCAAAATTCACGCAAGTGCAAAGGATATATTTCGATAACGCTGCAACCACCCCACTGGACCCTGCTGTGCTGGAAGCCATGATGCCTTTTCTGACTGAAAAATTCGGCAATCCCTCATCCATTTATTCCTATGGAAGGGAAAGCCGGCTGGCCATTGAAAATGCAAGGAAAACAGTGGCTAAGATCCTTCATGCGCACCCCGCAGAAATATTTTTCACCTCCGGCGGTACGGAAAGCAGTAACACAGCCATTACTGCGGCCGTCCATGACCTGGGTTGCAGGCATATCATCAGCTCGCCACTGGAGCACCATGCCACTTTGCATACGGTGGAATACCTGAACCAGAAGGGTGAAGCAGCTTTAAGTTATGTGAAATCGGGTACCAACGGGCATGTGGACCTGGAAGACCTGGAAAGAATCCTTGGTGAAAGCGGAGAAAAGTGCCTGGTGACGCTTATGCATGCCAATAATGAGATCGGCAATTTGCTTGATATCCATGCAGTGGGGGAAATCTGCAAGAAATACAATGCCATCTTCCATTCTGATACGGTACAGACAGTGGGCCATTACCCCTTCGACCTGCGCAACACACCAGTTCATTTTATCACCGGCGCAGGGCACAAATTTCATGGTCCGAAAGGAGTGGGGATTTTATACATCAATGAAAATGTACAGATCAAGCCAATGATTCATGGCGGCTCACAGGAAAGAAATATGCGTGCCGGAACCGAGAATCTTTATGGAATCGTGGGTTTCGCCAAAGCGCTTGAACTGGCAACTGAAAGGTATACGGAAGACAGCATGTATATTGGTGGGCTGAAGCGTTATATGGCCGATCAACTGAAAGAAAACATCAAAGGAGTATACTTTAATGGAGATACATTTGGCGAGAGCCTGTACACCGTACTGAATGTTTCCTTCCCCAAAACCGAAAAGTCAGAAATGATATTATTCAACCTTGATATCAAGGGTATCTGTGCCTCCGGTGGCAGTGCCTGTACCAGCGGGGTTGACCAGGGATCACATGTCATCAGGGCTATTAATAACAATCCCAACCAGGTGGCCGTGCGTTTCTCCTTCAGCCGTCACAATACCAGGGAAGAAGTGGATTTTGTGGTGAGTACGCTCAGGGGGCTGATCTAGTGAATGGTGAAGGGTGAATGGTGAAGGGTGAAGGAGGGGTTATTTGGTAGTAGTTGCTTTTTTCCATTCCTCGAACAATAACTCGGGCTCATTGGTGGTGATGAAATCAAATTTTTGGGAAAGGAAATATTGAAGGGTAGGGGTATCGTTTACCGTCCATGTATTGAGTGCAAGCTTGTTGTCAATAGCTTCCCTGATCCAGTTTTCATTTTTCCTGAACACGCTGAAGTGATAATCAAGTCCATCCATTTTATCCGCTTTCAACTCCAGCGGAGATTTGTTTCCGTTGAGAAACTGGAGGTGGGCATAAGGATCAATCCGGCGGATTTCTTTCAGGATATCATAATCAAAGCTGATATACATGATCCAGGCCTGTGCACCCATTGAATGTACCAGTTCAACAATTTTACGGGCTCTTAATAGTGCCCTGTCCCTGTTTTTGTCGGATGGTTTCACTTCAAGCACCAGCTTTGTACCTTGTTGCTGCATTCCTGCCACCAGGTACTGACGAAGGGTGGGCAAAGGCTCACCATTTTCCAGGTTGGTTTTTGCCAGTTCGCTGAAGCTGTTCGATTCTATATTTTTCCCTTTGTAAGAAGCATCGTGATTAATAATAAGGGAATCGTCTGATGTCATCTGAACATCAAATTCAGAGCCTGCACAGCCCAGTTTGACGGCGTGTTTCAAGGCGCCAATTGAGTTCTCCGGCATACCGGAATGCTTCCAGGCTCCCCTGTGTGCAACAACCGGGTTCTTTTGGAATTCATCGGCAAGCAATATAAACGTTTTTGCCGGGGCTCCGTTTGCCTCTCTGGTAGCCAGGCTGAATGCAATCCGTTTCTTTTTGCTGATCAATTTCTCCCCCTTTTCTGTAAGGACAATTTGATTTCCCTTAACCTCAACCAGTTTTTTACCCTCCGTGATTTCATACACACCTTCCCCGCCATATATGATATTGGCAACCACCCGGTTTCCCGTATAGAGGTAATTGTCTAATATGACAGGTAAGTCTGTAATCGTTTTCAGTTGTGCGTTCAAACTTAAGATAGCAGAACATAATAAAACGGAGAATAGAAACTTTTTCATGGTACGCAATTTAAGTGTTGCAGGCTTACCGGAACAGGGATCCTGGTTATAATATCATTAAGTACTGCAGGCAATTATTGAATCATATTTTTGATTTCCTGCAGTTTCAGCAAAGCTTCTACCGGGGTTAAACGGTTGATGTCAATCCCTTCCAGCATTTTCCGGATGCCATCAAATGTCTGGGAGTGTATGTCAAAGATGGACAACTGCATTCTGGGGCCACCAAGATCTTTTACTTTTTCTGAGAGCGAAGCTTCCCCGGAACTGGTTCTGCCGGTTTTTGAATCTTCGTCTCCGCCGGCAGCATGCAGGTGTTTGGATTCGAGCTGTTCAAGGATTTCATTGGCCCTGTTGATCAGCACAGGAGGCATGCCGGCCATACGCGCCACATGGATACCAAAACTATGGGTGCTGCCACCCGGAGCAAGTTTGCGCAGAAAAATGATTTTATTGCCTACTTCTTTATTGGTGATATGAAAATTCTTTACCCGTTGCCAGTTGTTTTCCAGTTCATTGAGTTCATGGTAATGGGTGGCAAAGAGGGTGAGCGGTTGTTGTGGCGCCTGGTGAAGGAACTCAACAATGCTCCAGGCTATGGAGATGCCATCATAAGTGGATGTACCCCGGCCGATTTCATCCAGCAGTATCAGGCTTCTGGACGTTACATTATTGATGATGCTGGCTGTTTCGTTCATTTCAACCATAAAGGTTGATTCTCCCCCGCTAAGGTTGTCAGATGCACCGACCCTGGTAAATATCTTATCCGTTACCGGCAGAATGGCTTCATCAGCAGGCACAAAACAACCCATATGGGCCATCAGGGTAATCAGGGCCACCTGTCGCAGCAAGGCACTTTTACCGCTCATGTTGGGACCGGTGAGGATAATTACCTGCTGGTCAGTCTTGTTCAGAATAATGTCATTGGCCACATACTGGTCGCCGGGGGAAAGGTACCGCTCAATTACCGGGTGCCGTCCTGCATTGATCCGCAGGTCGCTGCCTTCATGTATCTGTGGCCGTTTATATCGGAACTGAAGGGCATTTTGTGCGAAACTCAGCAGGCAATCCATAATAGCCAGAATATTTCCATTGGTCTGGATGGGCGAAAGATAATCCTGCAGTTCATTTAACAGCGACTCAAACAACTGCGCTTCGATTTGCAGTATTTTGTCTTCAGCTCCCGTAATCTTTTCCTCGTATTCCTTTAACTCGGGGGTAATATACCTTTCTGCATTTGCCAGGGTCTGCTTTCTTGTCCAGCTTGCCGGAACCTTGTTTTTATGGGTATTGGTTACTTCGAGGTAATAACCGAAAACATTGTTGAATCCGATTTTTAGCGAGGGAATTCCCGTTTCGGCCGCCTCCTTTTGCTGCAATTGAACGAGGTATTCCTTGCCTGTACTGGCAATATTTCTGAGATCATCCAGTTCTGCATTCACGCCGGCGGCAATATAGGAACCCCTGGCAATTACTGGTGGCGGGTTTTCCACCAGTTCCTGCTGGATCTTTTCGGCGATATAGTTACATGGATTCAGTGCGTCAGACAATCGTTTCAGGTAGTCATTACCGGTAGTGTCACAATGCAGTTTGATCTGCGCCACCTGCTGCAGGCCCTTTGACAACTGCAACACTTCACGCGGACCAATTTTTTTAAGCGGGATTTTGCTGACAAGCCTTTCAATATCACCACACTGCCTGATATGCTGGGAAAGCTGGTTTCGGAGGTCAACCTGGGTGATAAAATGTTCCACAAGGTCCAGACGCTCGTTGATCCTGGAACTTTCTTTCAGCGGGAATACAATCCATCGTTTGAGCAACCTGGCGCCCATGGGGGATACGGTCTGGTCAAGCACCTTTAATAACGTGTGACCCTCACTGTTAGGTCCGCCCAGAAGTTCCAGGTTCCGGATGGTAAACCTGTCCATCCATAAGAAATCTTCCCTGTCGATTCGCTGCATGCCTGTAATATGCTGCAGGTTGGGATGCTCTGTATCTTTCAGGTAATGGATAATGGCGCCTGCTGCTACCAGGCCGGTACTTAGATCATCCACCCCGAATCCTTTCAGTGAATGGGTCTGGAAATGTTTCAGCAGGGTTTCCTGTGCATAGGTTTCCTGAAAGATCCATTCATCAAGGGTATAGGTATAAAACCTGGCTCCGAATAATTCCTTGAACTGTTTTTGTTTGTGGCGCTGGAACAAAACTTCCGAAGGCTGGAAACTTTGCAGGAGTTTATCAGCATATTCGCGATCACCCTCCGCAACAAAAAATTCGCCTGTAGAGATATCCAGGAAGGCGATTCCGAACTGATTGTCATCAATAAAATATAAACTTCCCAGGAAATTATTGGAATGATGTTCCAGCAGTTTTTCATTGGTGGCGGTACCCGGGGTGACCATTTCGGTAACACCCCGTTTGACGATTCCTTTCACCATCTTCGGGTCTTCCAGCTGGTCGCAGATGGCTACACGGTATCCTGCCTTTACCAGTTTGTGCAGGTAGGTATCCAGTGCATGGTGGGGAAAGCCCGCCAGTTCTGAAGATGAGGCTGCACCGTTATTTCTTTTGGTCAGTGTAATACCAAGTACCTGTGAGGATATAATGGCATCCGGGCCAAAAGTCTCATAAAAATCACCCACACGGAACAATAATATAGCATCGGGGTAACGCTGTTTAATGGCCTTGTGCTGTTGCATTAAGGGTGTATCTGCACTGCTTTTCGACATAACCAGCAAATATAGGGGCTAAGCGGACAAGAGTGCAAGGGTGCTTTCACGGTGGGGATAATTGGTGAGGAGCGGGTGGATGGGTCTCCGGGGGATTCGATATTGGGACAGGAGTTGGGCGAGGGGGAAGTTTGTATATTTGCTGGATGCGCAAACTTAGCATGGAAGAGCTTAACAGGAAGTCGGTTGAGGAGTTCAGGCAGGCTGACAAGATTCCGATTGTGGTGGTGCTGGATAATATCAGGAGTATGCATAATGTTGGTAGCGTTTTCCGCACGGCAGATGCCTTCCTGCTGGAAGCTGTGTATTTATGCGGGTTTACCCCCCAGCCACCTCACCGCGATATTCATAAGACTGCCCTCGGGGCAACTGAAACGGTAAAATGGCAGTATTTTTCCAAAACCGTAGAGGCTGTTCATACGTTAAAAGAAAAAGGATACGGGATTTATGCAGTGGAACAGGTAACTGACAGTTATAAATTGAACCGGCTGGCTGCCGAGCCGGATGAAAAACTGGCCCTGGTTTTTGGGAACGAAGTAAGCGGCGTGGATCCGGAAGTTATTGCCCTGAGCGATGGCTGTATTGAAATCCCCCAATTAGGTATGAAACACTCTCTTAATATTTCTGTTGCGGCAGGAATTGTTTTATGGGAAATGGTCAGATCGCGTTTGTAGGTAGAGCATCTTGAAATATTACTGATATCGACATGAGTACAATAAAGAATTATCTAAGCCTGATTAAGTTTTCGCATACCATTTTTGCAATGCCATTTGCCATGATCGGGTTTTTCCTGGCGGCAACCGGTACAACCGGCTATTATGGGCTGCTGACACAGGATTACCGGCAGGTATTGGTTAAATTCCTGTTAGTGGTGCTCTGTATGGTTTTCGCCCGTAGCGCTGCCATGGCTTTTAACCGCTACCTCGACCGTCATTTTGATGCAAAAAATCCCAGGACAGCCATCCGGGAAATTCCATCCGGAATTGTGAGCGCAGATAAAGCATTGTTGTTTACCATTTTCAGCAGTTTGCTGTTTGTGATTTGCAGCTGGCTGATCAATCCGCTTTGCTTTTACCTTTCCCCGGTGGCTCTGTTGGTAGTTCTCGGGTATAGTTTTACAAAGCGATTCACTGCCCTTTGCCACCTGGTGCTGGGCCTGGGATTGTCGCTCGCACCTATCGGCGCCTATCTGGCTGTTACCGGCAAATTCGACTGGCTGCCGGTCTTGTTTTCCTTTGCTGTGATCTTCTGGGTAAGTGGCTTTGATATCATTTATGCTCTCCAGGATGAAGAATTTGACCGATCCCAGCAATTGCATTCCATTCCTGCTGCGCTGGGCAAACAGAAAGCCTTGTGGGTTTCCGAACTGCTGCACCTGCTCAGCGCCACCAGTGTGATTGTCGCAGGGGTACATGGCCATTTCGGCTGGTGGTATTGGTTGGGCGTAATTGTATTCATTGGCATGCTCATTTACCAGCATTCCATCATTAAGCCCAATGACCTCACCCGTGTGAACATCGCCTTCATGACCGCCAATGGCATCGCCAGTGTGGTCTTCGCCGTATTGGTGATTGCTGATTTGCTGGTAAGGTGAAGGGGCCAAGTGGTCAATGGTGAATGGGTCAATGGTGAATGGGTGAATGGGTGAATGGGTGAATGGGTGAATGGGGCATGGAGATATGGAACCGGGCTCAATTTTTTTATCTTAAACTTCAAAGAATCTGATGGCGCGAGTTTTAGCGATCGATTACGGTGGAAAGCGCACTGGGATTGCCGTAACAGATCCCCTGCAAATCATTGCTACCGGGCTGACAACCGTTCCATCCAAAGAATTGATCCCCTTCCTGAAACAGTATTTTGCCGGTGAACCGGTGGAAAGGATTATTATCGGCGAACCCAAAAACTGGGATGATACTGATACCCATGCCACCCCGCTGGTTGAAGCCTGCATCCGCGACCTGAAAAAGAACTTTCCGGCGATGCCTGTTGAAAAAGTTGACGAACGGTACACTTCAAAAATGGCCAAACAAAGCATGCTGGAATCGGGCCTGAAAAAGAAGGACCGCCGCAACAAAGCCCTGGTGGATGAAATTGCAGCCACCATCATGCTGCAGGAATGGCTGGGAAGGAATCCTTAACTTTGCACCTCGAATAATTACTGAAAGCATGATTTTACCCATTGTGGCTTATGGTCACCCGATTTTGAGAACCATATCAAAGGATATCACTCCCGACTACCCGGCTTTGCAAAACCTGATAGCGGATATGTGGGAAACCATGTATCATAGCAATGGGGTGGGACTAGCAGCTCCCCAGATTAATAAGGATATCAGGTTGTTTGTGGTGGACAGCGCCCAGATAATTGCCAACCTTGATAAAGAGGAGAAGGAAGAATTTCCCAATGATGAAGGTGTCAAGGAAGTGTTCATCAACGCGCATATCCAAACCCTCGAAGGGGAAGATTGGGCATACAATGAAGGTTGTCTCAGCATACCTAAGATCCGGGAAGATGTTTTCAGGCCCGAAGAGGTAACCATTGAATATGTGGATGAAAACTTCCTGCCCAAAACCAGGACCTTCAATGGCATCACTGCCAGGGTAATCCTGCATGAATATGATCATATTGAAGGCAAACTGTTTATTGACCATATCAAACCCCTTAAAAGGAAATTGCTGAAGCGCAAGCTGGACGATATTTCCAGGGGAAAGATCCGCGTCGATTACCGAATGATGTTTTCCAAATAAGTGAAAAATTACCAGATTTTCAGATTGGCAGTTGCATGGGTCAGAAAGCCCGTAATTGCCATTTGTATGCTGGTTCCTTCCCATCACTGTTTTTCCCAGGATTCCCTGCTTAATATTGACAATAAGGTTGTTACCCTGAAGGAAGTGGTGGTGCGTTCGGGGATGGATGTACCGGGCTTTATACGGAGAATTCAACTGGATACCAGTTTTTACCGGGCTTTTAAAAATCTCCGGGAAAGCAATTATACCGCACTGAATGATATCCGGATGCTGGATAAAAAATCAAATGTGAAAGGTTCGCTGCAAAGCCGGACCATCCAGTATTTTGACAGTGGTTGCAGGCGGATGGAAACCCGTGATGAAAAAATAAGCGGTGATATAAGGAATAAAAAGGGCGGGTGGAATTATTATACGGCAGAGATGTACGCCGGACTTTTCTTTACCAACGGGGAAGTTTGTAATGAGAATAACACTGTCAGCGCAGCCGAACTTAGCCTGCGACATAAAAAAGGCCTTGAAAAACACAAGGAGCAGTTAAAGATGCTGTTCTTTAATCCCGGCCGAAAAATCCCCGGCATCCCTTTTATCGGCAATAAGATCAATATTTACGAGGAGCCAATGGCGTCACTCTATGATTTTGAACTTGATATGGAAAGCTACCGCGGTCAAAACTGCTATGTTTTCAGCATTCGGACCCGTGCCGGTCTGTCCGCCCGGCAAAACGGTGATATCGTCATCAACAGTGTGAAAACATGGTTCGACCAGAAGGACATGAAAATTGTCGGACGAACCTATGACCTCAGTTATGACGCGGGGGTATATGATTTTGATGTGCAGATGCAGGTGGAAATGGACCAGTTGAATGGCCAGGTCGTACCCACACTGATACGTTACACCGGCAGTTGGAAAGTGGCATTGAAAAAAAGGGAAACCGGAATTTTCACGGCTACCTTATTCGGATTCCATTAAACTGTTTCCCCTCGCCCTGACATAACGCCGCCATTTCTCTATGAGCTGCTTCATGTCTTCCGCCAGTTCACTTTCGAAAAATATTTGTTCGCCGGTGCCGGGGTGTGTAAACCCGATGTTTTTCGCATGCAGCGCATGCCTGGGGCAAATGGCAAAGCAGTTGTCTACAAATTGCTTGTATTTGGTATAAACCGTGCCCTTAACAATCCTGTCGCCTCCGTAAAAATCATCATTGAACAGCGGATGCCCAATGTGTTGCATATGCACCCTGATCTGGTGGGTTCGGCCCGTTTCAAGGCGGCATTCTATCAGTGATACATAACCGAAACGTTCCAGCACCTTGTAATGGGTGATGGCATCCTTGCCGTAATCACCCTCCGGGTAGGCATCAAAAAGTTTCCTGAACCTTTTGTGGCGTCCGATATGTGCAATGACTGTTCCTTCTTCCTCGGCCGGATCTCCCCATACAAGTGCGATATATCTTCTAAAGACGGTGTGGTCAAAGAATTGTTTTGCCAGCGAGGTAACGGCTTTATCGGTTTTAGCCAGTACCATCAGTCCGCTGGTATTTTTATCAATCCGGTGGACCATTCCAAACCGCGGCAGGTTCTCTTCAGAAATATCCTTGTTCTGCTGCTGCAGGTACCAGGCTACTCCATTGATCAAAGTGCCATCCGGGTTACCGGAAGCAGGGTGCACCACAAGTCCCGCCGGTTTATTGATGATCAGAATCTGGTCATCTTCATAATGGATATTCAGGGGCAGGGGCTGGGGAATGATATGTTCACCCTTTTTTTCCCTGTGTGAATACACCACCAGCTCATCACCCGGGCGGATCTTGTAATTTGACTGGGTTGTTTTGCCGTTGACCATTACCCTGCCAGCCTCAATGGCTTTCTGGACCTTATTCCTGGTGGCGTATTCAATCCTTGCCACGAGGAATTTATCTATGCGCAAAGGCTCCTGGCCGGGATCGATCCGGAATACATGTTGTTCATACAACTCGTCGGTCGCTTCCTGCTGGTCTTCCAATTCCTCTTCTGCCAGGTTTATTGCCATCTCCAAACAAATTTTGGCAAAAATAGGTAACCAAGGCTAGCCTTCCGCTAATTTTGCAGAATGGAGCAAGTATTGTTCAGGGATTTGGGGAAAATGGATTACCGATCCGCCTGGGATTTACAGGAAAGTCTTTTGCAGGAAAATCTCGGGAAAAAGGCTTCCCGGGACTTAATATCCGCAGAAACTGTGCACCACCTGTTATTTGTCGAACATCCTCCTGTTTATACCCTGGGTAAAAGCGGGCATATGGAACATGTGCTGATTTCAGATGAAGCACGCGCAGAAAAGGGGATTGAGTTTTTCAGGACAAACAGGGGAGGTGATATCACTTTTCATGGTCCGCAGCAATTGGTAGGTTACCCAATCCTGGACCTTGAAAAATTTTACACCGATATCGGAAAGTATTTACGCAACCTGGAGGAAGTAATCATCCGCACCATGGCTGTGTATGGGTTGAAAGGCGAGCGATCCGCCGGCGAAACAGGTGTCTGGCTCGATCCATCCATTCCTGGAAGGGAAAGAAAGATCTGTGCGATGGGAGTAAGGTGCAGTCGTTGGGTTACCATGCATGGGTTCGCATTTAATGTTAATACTGACCTGAGTTATTTTGACCATATCGTACCCTGTGGAATAAGCCAGAAATCGGTTACCTCCCTGGAAAAGGAATTGGGCAGGCCAGTGCCTTTTGAACAGGTAAAAGAAGACCTGAAACGCAGCTTCGGGGAGGTTTTTAATGTGCAGATCGCAACGGATAACAATTAAATATTACTGTCGGTCTTCCAGGGACCATGTTTAACCTGTTAAAAATCACGGGCAATAAAAAACCTGTTTTTCTCTTTGAGTTTACCCTCTTCGTATAATTCAAATAAATACCAGCCGGCATGCAGGAAATTGGCCTTATCGAGCAACAACAGCTCATCCCGGATTTCCTTGATATCAAACAGGGGCGTCCTGTCTGATTCAAAAAACCTGACCATATATTTTTTCCGGGTGGCGTCCGGCAGTTCAATATGAAGGAGTCCGGACTTGTCCATAAATACAAATCTCGATGGCCTGAATACATCTGCCGGAATAAATGGCCTGATCTCCAGGGTGTCGGGGTGGAGCATTACCAGGGTGTCCTTTGTTTTCAGGCTGACAGAATCACGGAAGCGCTGGATTTGTTTCTCGCTGATCCTCCCGATGACAGTATCTCTTCGTTCAATAAGGATGAATCGTTCGGGAATTGGGGCAGGCACAACGGTCTCCCCGGCAGGTTTGTTTTTTTCTGCAACGGGGGCAGGGGGAATGGGGGTGGTGTGTTTGTTTTGGACCGGTTCGGAAGGCTTTTTTTCAGTCTTAACCACAGTGGCCGGAGGTGCAGGTTTTGGCCTGGTTGCTTTTTTTGAGGGACTGAAAATATATTTTCCGCTGTCAAGAAGAATGTAGAGGCGGTAATAATGATTGGTGTCGATCACCTTCTGGTCGAGGTAACCATTTTGGGGGATGGTCGGATCCGGGAGGGTCATAATGGTTTTATAATTCCTCAGGCTGTCAGCTGATCTTTGAATGCTAATCTGCCTGATTTTTTTCCCGAAATGGTTGTTCCAGCTAACCAATACTTTGTTGCCGGGCCTTAATTGCGCCGAAAAGGAGGGCAGGGTGTCCTGGCCATAGGTTCCGGTGGAAAACAGAAAAAAAAGTACCGGCAAAAACCGGAAGCGTTTACATATGATCCGTGCCATCCCGGCAAATATAATACACAGGTTATGCATGTGGAATATTAAAAAAGCAATTGAAATATTAAAAAATCAATTCGCCTGCCTTTAGTGACCTGTTGCCCTGAAGACCGCCGCTATGTATAACCAGTACTTTCGAATTTTCAGGAAAATACCCGGAATGCAGCAATTGCTCAATGCCAAACAGCAGTTTGGAGGTATACACAATGTCAGTGGGTATCCTGGTTTGGCGGAAGAACTGGTTCATGTAGTCAACCAGCGCTGGTGGGTGTTTGGCATAGCCGCCAAAATGGTAATCGAAAAAGATGGAAAACCGGGCCGCACCTGGTTTCAGCATCGCGGAAACAGCAGCGGTCAGCCCATCTTCCCCTTTAAGGCTGCTGATTCCAATCAGTTTCTGCCAGGGACGGGCTGCATTCGTTAATCCGGCCAGCATCGTACCTGTGCCAACGGCACAGCAGATATGGGTATACATATCCAGGTCCGGTACCAGGTCAAGGATGGATGATGCACCGGCGACTCCGGATTCCCCTTTGCCGCCTTCAGGAACAACCATCCAGTCATTGGTTTCAGGTAAAAAAGTGTCAGGGGCTTTGCTTGCTTCCCTGAATGCGGCCCTGTTTAGAAACCTGAGATCCATCCCAAAAGCCTGGGCATCCTGAAGGGTTTGGCTAAAGGTAGCCGGCTCTTCCCCCCTTATGATGCCGATACTGGAAAGTCCGGCCGAACGCGTTGCACAGGCGGTAGCCACAATATGGTTGGACCAGGTACCCCCGAAAGTAATAATCCCTTTTTTATTTCCTTCAATGGCGAGTTTGAGGTATTCTTTGAGTTTGAACCATTTATTACCGCTGATGACCGGATGGATTTTGTCCAGCCTCAGTAAAGAAATATCAACCGTTTGTATTGCGGCATATTTAATGGCCTCTATATTAACTGTCTCTGGCCGGATTGACTTAATCATGTGGAATATTTATATTCGTGCCCTAAAACAAAATTAGAAGAATGCAACCAACACTCGTGATACTGGCGGCGGGAATGGCTTCCAGGTATGGAAGTTTGAAGCAGATCCAATCGTTTGGCCCCAGTGGTGAAACCATTATGGAATATTCAATATATGACGCCATCAGGGCCGGTTTTGGCAAGGTGGTATTTATTATAAGGAAGGATTTCGAATCGGATTTCAGGGAAATTTTCGGGAAAAAACTGGAAGGGAAAATTAAGGTTGATTATGTTTTCCAGGACCTCAAATCATTTCTTAACGGGATGGACGTTCCAGCAGATCGTACCAAGCCCTGGGGAACCGCACATGCTGTATTGTGTGCTAAAAATGCTGTGAATGAACCATTCGCTGTGATAAATGCCGATGATTTCTATGGACGCGACGCATTTGTAAAAGCATACCAGTTCCTGACAGAAAAATGCAATGCGACCACCTGGTCCATCATCGGGTATGAATTGCTGAAAACCCTGTCTGATCATGGAACTGTTAACCGCGGTGTTTGCCGGGTAGATGCCAGTGGAAATCTTGAGTCCATTGCCGAAAGAATCAATATCTCCATGCAGGAAGGTAAGATTCTGTGTGACGATGCGCTTTCACCAAAGGAATTGCCTCTTGATTCCAGTGTATCAATGAATTTCTGGTGTTTCCATCCATCTGTATTCGAAATCAGCCAGGCTATGTTTGATGAATTTGTGAAGGATAATGCAGGGAACCCCAAGGCTGAATTTTTTATCCCGATTGTTGCGGATGATTTTATAAAATCCGGCAAGGGAATTATTCCGGTGATTCAGACATCCGCCAACTGGTTTGGGGTCACCTATAAGGAAGATGCGCCAAGTGTACAATCCAGTCTTGATGCACTGGTAGCTGCCGGAGAATACCCCCAGAATCTCTGGGCCTAGGGGACACAGGATCAATGAAGAAGGGGTAAGAGGAAATTATTTTCCTCTTACCCCTTTCTTTTTACTCATTTCGAGTTATCAGTAGCTCATTACATTATAAATGCATTCCTCTATTTTTTTGATCTGCTGAACCCTGTCAATTCCTTTTACGGAAGATTGGCTGTTCACCCGAATGGTTCCTGCAGTGCTGTCTTCCCTGATGACTTCCAGTGCCTTGAAGATATTTTTACTCTGACTGCTGAATACTACGCCCTCCGCAGTCAGTTGTTTGCCACTTAATACACCGATTACTTCCCCGGAATGGTTGAAAATCGGGCCTCCGGAGTTACCGGGATTGGCTGAAATGGCAATCTGATAGGATATAGTATCTCCGTTGAAACCGGTTTTTGCACTCAGGTAACCTTCATTGTAAACTATTTCTGTCCGCGGGAATCCCAGTGTAAAGATCTGTTCACCCAGTTCGGCCCTGACCTTACGGATGCCATAAGGAAGCCTGCTGATGGGTTCAAAACGCTTGTCAATTATTTTCAGGATGGCGATATCGGTGTGGTCGTTTACATGAAGTGTTTTTGCCTTATAATATTCGCCCTTTGTATTGACAATATATATGGAGTCTGCTTTTGCCACCACATGGGCTGAAGTAACCAGGTATCCCTTGCCATCTATAAGAAAACCAGTGCCACCGAATTTCCCCGGGGTTGCCGGGCGGGTGGGAGCGTTCTTAAAAGTGCTGATTTCTTTCTGGGTTTGTTTCTGTGAAATTTTAACCGCATTAAGCTCCTTCTTTAATTGAGCGATCTCAGAAGGGTTACTTTTCGGTGTAAAATAGGTAACCAGTCCGCTGATGGCGAGTGCGGTAAGGCCTGCAATAGAAGCAGCCATTGCTAAAACCCTTTTGTATTTATTAACCAGTTGGATGACCTTAACCTTTGGGGCTTCCTCCCTGATCTGGCCGCTATTTACCAGGTTGGCATGGGTTTCATTCAGGAGGGATTTCAGGTTCTTGCGTTCACCGAACTGACTGATCTGTTGCAGGAAAATGGAATGTTCCACTACCAGTTGGTCAATTTCAGGGTTGGATGTACGCAATTGCTCAAAGTATTCCTTCTCAGGGGTATCCATTTCACCCCGGATATACCGCTCAACGGCCTCCAATATTTGCACATCATCTGTCATACTACCTGGTTTTTATATTGGGCGAAAAACAATTTTTTCAATCTGGACAGGCATTTGTATTTCTGGGTTTTCGCATTATCGGCATTGGTGTAACCAAATCCGCTGGCGATTTCCGTCATGCTTTTTTTCTGCAGGTAAAATGCGTCCAGTAAACTCCTGCAGGGCTCACCAAGGCCCATCATTGCTTTTTCCATGACATGGAATTCCATGTTTTTCTGTTCCTGCTGTTCAAGATCTTCTTCCACAGGTACCGAATCTTCAACACCACCTACATCGGTCTGATATCTGTTCAACTGTTGTAAACGCTTGAGCCACAATCGTCTGCAAATCGAATAGATATAGGTCTTTATCTGGCAGCTCAGTTCAAAATTCCCGGATTTTGCCTTTTCATATAAAACCACCATGGCTTCCTGGAAGATATCCCTGGCGTCGTCTACGGAACCATTATTATTGATAATCATCGACTGAACCATATTATAATTTTCTTTATAAATGGTTTCAGTGGCCTTCCTGTCGTTTTCCGCCAAACCTTTCAACAATGCTTTTTCTAATGGGTCTGTTGTCACACAGCTATATTTAATACCCAAAATAACAAATAGTAACCCGTAAAAAAGGTCTAAAAAATTTTTTGCAAGCCGGGTTACCTTTTTGCGGTTCCGGTATAAATACTCAAATCAATCATTCAAAACAAAAAAAGAACAAATGAAAAAGCTCCTTTTCGTCCTGGTTATTGGTGCATTTGCTGCTTGTAACAACGCTGCTGAAACAACTGAAGCTGTTGCTGATTCTGCTGCTGCTACCGTTGATTCTGCTGTAACTGCTACTGTTGACAGCGCTGTTGCTGCTGTTGATTCTGCTGCTACTGCCGTTGTTGATAGCGCAAAAGCTACTGTTGATTCTCTGAAAAAATAAGAATTTTCATATGGCAAGCAATCGTTAGAGGCCGTCCTGTTCACAGGATGGCATTTCTTCTAACAGATTGAAAATTAGTCGATACCAAACGGTATCGGCTTTTTTTTTGCCTTTTATCCGAGCAATAGTAAAAATAGTATAACGGGAAAAAGTGTTTTCACGAGGGCATTAATGAAAATATACGGGTTTTGAAAAAATCATGGTAAATAGTTAGTTTTTAAAGAATAAATCTGCTTACTTAGCCGTTGTTAGTTAATCCAGATCCTTTGTCTAAAATCAGCATCTTATGAAAGCACATTTACTTTGCTTACAATTTACTTCGGCCTGCAGGTTGTTCTATACCTTTTTCTGCAGGCACAAATCAGCTTTTTTAATTGAAGTTTTGAAATGATGGGAATAGCGGTGCTATTCACATTATCGTTATTAAAAATCCAATTAAATGCTATGAAAAAGCTGATTATAACTATGATAGTTATGCTGTTTGGCATCTATCATATACAGGCACAGACTGTTACTCCTACCGTCAAAGCAAAATTTGGGGTGGAAGGAGAGGTCAATTCGGGATACCGAAATAATATTATACAGAACGTACAGGATTCCCATGACTGGTTTGCCAGGTACAACGACAGGGCCTACCGTTGGGTGATAGATACCAGCGGTGCTGCTTTTATTACCACGCGGTATAACACAGATCTGAATTTCAGAAAGATTCCATTTTTCCGAACCATGCAATATGATCCTTTTCAGATCGTAGATGGGCGGACTTTGATCGATGCCGTTTTTATCCGCGACTATCATGGTGCGGATTCTACTGTTTATGCCATGTCCAATAAGAACGGGGATAGCCCTGCAGACTGGATAGGAGCCATCGAGGCCAGCGTTCCGCAAAAAAATGATATCCTGGACATTTTTGTGCATGTTCGCCGGAATGGCGCCAATACCTACCATACGGTATCTGATTCCCTGTTTTTCTTCGGTGGAATTGCCATTGATGCTACTTCCGGAAGCCGCTATTTTGATTTTGAATTATATCAAACTGATATTTTTTATGACAGGGCAACTACTAAATTTTCCGGTTTTGGTCCGGACGCAGGTCATACATCCTGGAAATTTGATCCGGTAACCGGGGTGGTGACCACTCCCGGGGATGTTATTTTTTCCGCCGAATTCGGCGGAAGCGGTTTACAGGACCTGGTTGCAAAAGTCTGGGTTCACAAAGACGCCCTGCTGATTAATTCGCCCAATTTTAACTGGACCGGAGAATTTGACGGCGCTGCTGCCGGTGCGACATATGGATATGCCGGCATTATGCCCAAAAATGGAAATTATTTTTATACCGGCATTCAGAATGCCGCTGCAAGCTGGGCAGGACCGTTTAAACTGGTAAGGAAAGATAATACCGTACAGACTGATTTTGATGCCAACCAGTTCCTTGAGTTTTCTGTAAACATGGGTACACTTGGGCTTGACCCCATTAACCTGCTTGGCGGAAGCCAGTGTGATATGCCATTCCGTCGTATCCTGGTAAAAACGAGAGCATCATCTTCTTTCACTGCCGAACTGAAAGATTTTGTAGGACCGTTTGACTTTTTTGAATTTAAGGCGGCAGATGCTTTTGCAGATATCCCTATGATCTGTGGTGATGAAATGATCAGTACGATTTCCGTGCTGAACCCATTGCCAACCTCAACATATACCTGGGTAACACCCGATGGAAATATTGTTGGCGATACTTTCGGTTATACGATCAGGGTAGATACCCCCGGGACCTATATCGTAAGGCAACAATTACTGGCGGGTTGCGGTGAATATGCTGCTGATACGGTTGTTATACTGGAAAGTCCGGATTGTGGCATTCTTCCCATCAACAGGATTGACTTAAAAGCTGCCCTGAAAGGGCAACTCGCTAAACTGGAGTTCAATGTTTCTGCCAATGAAAATGTGAGTTACTACGTTATTGAGCGCAGTACGGACGGAACTAATTTCTCGGCCGTTAAAACATTGAACAGTAATAGCCAGGAAGGTTTTGTTAATTATTTAGCAGACGATAATCTTAATTCAGTAAATGGCAATACGGTATATTACCGGATAAGAGTCGTCAGGGTGGATGGCAGCATAAGGTACTCTTCTATTGTTCAGGTTGAAAGAGGACTCAATCGTAGTGCAGGATTTACCATATTACCAAACCCGGTAAAGGACAGGATGCAACTTCAGGTCCTCTCAGGAAAAAATGATTTTGCCTATGTTAAAATTTTTTCTGTGAATGGTGCGTTAATGCTAATGCAAAAGGTTTCTGTAGTTCCCGGAAATAACCTCATCAGTTTTGATGATTTCAGGGGATGGAGCAGCGGAACCTATGTGGTTCAGGTTCATCTAAGCGATGAAGTGTTCACTGAAAAGATGATCCTAACCCATAAGAAATAAGCAACGAAATCCAAACTATGAATTTCATGATGGTAAAAAAAGGTATTGCCTGCCTTTTGGTCTTAACCTTTGCCGGTAAGTTATCCCAGGCCCAGCAAGTTAGCACGGGTACGGTCAATGTCAGCGGATCAGGTTTCAGCAATGATAATATTGTTGTAGACTGGAGTGTTGGTGAATTGGTCCGAATCGATACCAGATATTCTGAAAGTAAATCATTCCTGGTAACACAGGGCTTTCTTCAGCCGGATTTTGCCCGCCCACTGGTGATGGTAACGGATCCCTCATTTGCACCGGGGGAGGTTAAATTATTACCCAACCCTGTTAAGACCATATTGAAGGTTCAGTTCAGCATGCGCCAGAGTGGTTACCTGAGGTATATGATATTCAGCCAGACTGGCAGTAAAATGGCACAGTCCGGTTTTCATTACTACGGCTACGGATATACGCAGTCGGTTGATATGACCGGGTATACGGCAGGAGTGTATTACCTGTATGTTGAATTAGAGCCTGTCGCCGGCTCCAAGGTTAAAAAAGGTTCGTATAAAGTAATAAAGTTCGATTAAATCTCTAAATCCAAATCCAATGATAAAACACGTTATGCCATTTGTGGTAGGACTGTTTTTATGTAACTCGCTTGTAGCTCAGGTACCAAAACAGATTAATTACCAGGGTATTGCCAGGAATGTAAACGGGACTGCTTTGTCAAATCAGACCATTGCTTTGCGACTTTCCATCAGGGAAGGAAGTAGCAATGGAACAATCGTTTACCAGGAAACACGCAGTGTCAGTACGAACCAGTTCGGCCTTTTTTCAACCGCCATTGGCAGTGAAGGGGCTTCCTCCGTTACCGGAAATCTGGAAGGTGTGGAATGGTCTAAAGCCGGTGGAAAATTCCTCCAGGTTGAAATTGATCCAAAGGGAGGAACACAGTATGTTTCCATGGGCAGTTCTCCGTTAACAAGTGTGCCCTTTGCTTTCCGGGCAGAATCTGCCAATCCGGTTGGCGCAGCAGGGGGAGACCTGAACGGTAATTTTCCCAATCCGCAAATAAAAAATGGAGCCGTAAATTCAAATAAACTGGCCTCCGGGGCTGTAACAACGGATAAAATAGCCGATGGAGCCATTACTGCAGATAAGCTTGCCCCGGGTATCATTCCAACATCAATACCAGTCAGCGGTACAGCAGGTGGTGACCTTACAGGTGCATTTCCCAATCCAACTGTTGCTGCCAATGCGATAACTACAACTAAAATTGCAGATGGGGCTATCACAGCGGCTAAGTTGGCACCAGGTGTTATTCCTGTCTCTATTCCGGTAAGTGGAACGGCTGGCGGCGACCTTAGTGGTACTTATCCCAATCCGACTGTTGCTGCCAATGCAGTAACCACAGCCAAGGTTGCGGATGCTGCTATTACTTCTAACAAACTGGCGAATGCTTCTGTTGGTTCCACCAAAGTGGCTGACAATGCAATTGTTGCCAATAAAATTGCCGCCAATGCGGTAACGACAGCCAAGGTAGCGGATGCTGCTATTACTACTTCCAAAGTAGCAGATGGTTCCATCACTGCTGCCAAACTGGCTCCTGGTGTGAT
>NZ_MBUA01000028.1:0-34184 GCF_014332695.1 Flavihumibacter stibioxidans
TAACGATTAGGGATTTGGTTTGCCAGGGCCATTACTAACGTCCAGCCCGGCTCAGCCGATATATTATTTACTAATGTCCATATTTATAACCAAAAGCCTAATTGAAACCGTGACAAGCCCGGGCCAATGCTCATCATTGTTCTACTGCTGAAGTTCCATTGTCCCGCCCTGGTAAGCCAAATGCCCTTGTTGGCTGCAGTTTTTATTGAGTTATATTAGGATCGATAGAAAACCCCTTCCAGGTTGATCGCACTTTAATGAACTTATCAATATCATTTAAGTTCATTAGGTCAGAAAAAAAGACCGTCTCTAGTCCATTTAAATGCTCTTGATATTTTGAGTGTTTTTTTCGGAAAGTGTCCCAAAACCTTTTAATGTCTGTTGGGGTCATTTCTTGGCCCTCTTCAAACGAACTCATGTTGTTAAAAACAAGGAGTTCTGCAAAAAACATTTGCAAGTCTTTGAGCTTAATTAATAGTTCTGGAGTTGCCCAGATTGATGATTGGGTCGATTCAATAACTCGTCTCAGAATTTTGTTTGACTGGGAAATGTCCGCTACGTTATAATTTTTTTCGATATTCCTGAGTTCGTTAAAAGCCTTTTCTATTGAAGAGTACGCATCCTTCCTTTTTTCCAGTATATACTTTTTATAGTCATAATGAAAATCAAGCTTTTTTTGCCATCTTCCTACTAAGTAGTTTATCCAACTGGTGAAGCCGGCGATAACAATTCCCTGAATTATAACTAGTGTCCAATCCATTGAATTATTTGTTTCATTTTTATGTTTGTTAAAATTGCAGCCAACGTTCACAGCTTTGCGTTCGGCGGGGCATTCGAAGAATGTCCCGTCCGGAACTGAAGCTGATACAAGATGTAAAAGATGATATTATATTCTATTGTTCATCCGTGTTTGGTCGAGCCCGAAATGCAGATGAATAGAATTACTGTTGCTGGGCTCTCCCCTTACGTCAGCCCAGCTAACGCAAAACTGCATGTTACCAGCAGTAATTCTTAACCGTCATTCTTTGCCTTTCTGATTTTTTCAAGAGTCAAAATACAACTATTGAAATGTTGTCTTGATTTATCTAAACTCCAGTATTGCTTATCCGCTACAAATAAATTCCATTTGTCAAGTCGTTTGTTTGCTTCTTCTTTGTCAAGGTATTCCAAAGCACAAAAAGCATCGGCTTGGTCAAACCACAAATCTTTTCTGTTTAGGTAATAGTCTAAATATTTTATTAGATACTCCCTTGCATTGTCTGTTTGAAAAGTCGCTAACGCCAAACAGTAGCCAGAGCCAGCGTAACAAACTTCGCTTTTTAGTAAATGTCTACCGATAATGTCTTCTAATTCTGTGTAATTGTTAATGGCTGAAAAGAAAGCTCCTGTTATTCGAGTTCGCCAGTCAAAGTCACTCAATAACAGTTTTACCGTGTCAAGGTTTATTTCTTTAGCTGCGTCCACAAATGATTTAATAGTTGATTCATCGGCATTCGATAAACTGTTCATATAAAATGGAACGACCCACTTGTTTATGAACTCTTCTGAAAAGCCTTCTTCATTTCTTGGAACTTCAAGCTCTTCAAACGGATTTCTATGTCGAACTGTTGCTCCTGAAACGTGTAATGCAATTTCTGGCGCTTCGTCGTTTTGGCTGAATAGTTTTGTCCAAAGTTTTTTGATGCTCATGCTGTCGGAATATTACTGCTGGTAACGTTCAAGTATTGGCGAAGGCAGGGGCATTACTAACGTCCGGCCCGGCCAGCAGATTTATAATTTTCTAAAGTTCATGTTTATTACCCAAAAGCCCAATTGAAGCCGTTACAAGACTGTACTAACGTTCATCAATGATCTACTGCTGATGTTTAGTCGTCGCGCCCTGCTTTTGCCAATACTTTTGTTGGGCGTTCGTGCCTTGAACTATTAGGTATGCACTAAAAGTTCCAATTTTGCGCCAAGTCCCTCATTAATTATTCTCATCAATGTCGATAGCCTAATATCACTCGCGTCGTTCTCAATACGTGATATATAATTTTTAGTCGTCCCACATTTCTCCGCCAGTTGCTCCTGAGTTAGATTATTCTTAATGCGAAGCTCTTGCAACATAACGCCGAGCTTAAAGGACTCGTAGCCTTGTTCATATTTGTCCCGTTTCTTTGTTCCCTTTACGCCATATTCTTTGTCAAGGTGTTCCTGAAACGATACTAAATTATTTTTCTTTGTCTTCATAATATGCTTTTTTTAATCGTTCCGCTCTTTCGATTTCGGTGGCAGGTGTCTTTTGAGACTTTTTCTGAAATCCATTTAAAAGTACAACGAGCCTGCCTTCGTCAAAAAAACAGAATATTCGAAAAATGTTACTCCCAGCACTTACTCTAATCTCATAAAGGTCAGTCCCAATATTGTGTTTCAAATACTTTTCAGGTACAATCGGGATTTCCTCTAAAATTCCAATCGTCCAGTTAATGCGGGTTTTGACTTTCAGCGTTTGTCTATTATAGAACTCCCAAAAGTATTCACCATATACAAAAACCTGCCTTACCTTACCCTTTTGCTCCATGTAAGCAAAGTTACCTATTTAGGTAACAAAATCCAAATGTTAAACGATTTTAGTAACGCGACACGATTTATGGTGCCCAGGCATGACGCCCAACGTTCAAGTATTGGCGAAGGCAGGATCATTACTAACGTCCCGCTTGGCTTGCAGATTTATTTATTTACAAATGTTCATTTATAATTCCAATAGCCTAGTAGAAATCGTGACAAGTTTGATCCCATGCCCATCATTGATCTACTGAAGAAGTGCCAACGTCCCGCCCTGCTTTAGCCAATATTTATGTTGTGTGCAGTTCTTCTTTCCCAAAGTCTTTTCTCTACTTTACTTTCACAAGTATTCCGGAATTTATCATAATGTGTGGATTTTGTCGATATACGAACTTTAAAGTGTCTGTATTGATAAACTGAATGTCGTAGTATGGTTGTCCAAGACTAGATATTTGTTTATTTAGTTCAGTCATATTACTTGTGTCGACCGTGTAGGTCTTGGTAAACCAAAAATTGCACTCTTTGATTTTTTGTATCTTATAAACGTCAGTCAAAAATCCTATTTTTCTGGTTGCAGTGGTGTCATTTATTGTTAGCTGAAAACTTCCGTACGTGTCTTTAAATTGTTTGTCAATAGTTGCCATATATTTTCCCTGAATTAGTTTGTCGCATGCTTTTTCGTTAACATGAAATGTCGATGAGAATGCAACCAAAAGAAATATGTAGCAATTCATTTTTAAAATATTAAATAATCAAGTATTGATATTGTCAACCGGGTAGGCGTAGTTTTTAATGTGTCGGAATGTGGGTCCCCAGAATTGCACACAACGAATACGGCTTGGCGATAAGGCGGTAGTTGAAATTCTTCAGCCGAAACCGCTGCTACATTTATAAATAAAAGATTTTTTACATTTTATTGACCGGCTTTTTTCATTGGCTTGAACTGATGCTCCATAACAACTCAAATGTTGAATTTAAGAGCGTCCCGCCGCCATTATTGCCAAACCGACTGTTGGCTGCTGTACTGTCAAAATAATTTAAGTCCAACACCTAAACTTACTGAACCGAAGTCCTCTTTTGTTGTCTTTTCGCGATCAAAAATATTGATGTACGAAATTTTACCTGTCCACTTTTGTGATTTTGAAAAGTAGAAACCAAATGATGGTTTTATCCCTAGCATTGTCTGTCCACTTATAAAACTTGGTCCAGCTATAAACGACAAGTAAACACTTCGTGTCGGGTTAAAAGATGTCCCTATAAAAAGATTTACCATTCCACGAACATCGTTGTAATTCGTTGGTGTCGACCCGTCAGGATTTAGTCTTAAAACCTTATCGTCTTCCAAGTAAATGTCACCTGTTAGTTCAATTGTTGGTTTAAATTTTGATTTGCTGTTAAGAATACTTTGAAGTCCAAAACCCACTCCCCAAGGATTGTTACCAATTGTCCTGTCATAAAGTGTTTTGTTGTATTGTGTCAACAAATAAGTTGATAACATTCTTTGGTGTTGTGCAAAAGTTTGTGTCACAATGAAAAAAAGTATAAGTGTCGTAATCACCTTTTGCATAGTGAGGTCGTTTTGTATAGCAGCCAACGGCCGGGTATTGCTGAAGTGCGGCCCCGCAGCATGTCCGACTGTTTTGTTTGTTAAAAGGTGTTTTGTTCTTCGAATTTCAGAGTCGTCCCGCCCGCATTTATAGCAATACCACTGTTGCACGCTGCGTACTCACTCCGGATTTGAATAATTTACTTATACTTTTTCATTGCAGCAGATCCGGCTCAAGTCATATGGAAATGTCTACTTGTCGCGTCGCGGATGCTTCACTTCAATACCTTTGCTAATTTTTTCCGCACCCCACTTTACACTTCATTACGCTCTTGCACCTGGAGACTGCGGTGATCGAATTCCAGAAAACCAACTATTAATTCTACAACCCACCTTACCAACTTTGAACACTTTAGAATATCAGGGTGCGGTGTTACACCGATAGCTGAATTCTACAGTCGCGGTAGGTGGTGTTGCCATACAATATGAAATGTCGCATCGAGAGTTGCCCACCTTACTATTTTGCTTGCTAACAAGAACAGGGGGTACCGTGCCCACAGGAAAAGTTTCAACCAATATTGCGTCCTACAATTCAAGCACCCCAATCAGCTATTAATTGTAATGTTCAAATTCTGATATGCTTGAACCCTCGGTATGTCAAATTTAAGTCGTCCCGAATAGTAAGCTGCTCGAATTTCTGTCCGGGTAGCTACACTATAGGATTAGGACAAGTAGCGTGCAACGTTTACGTATTGGCGAAAGCAGGGCATTAATAGCGTCCCGCTCGGCCAATAGGTTATTTTATTCTATGGTTAAATATTATTTTCGAAAGATCAATTGAAAATTTACAAGCTTGATCTGTTGCTCATTAAAGATTAAATGTCGATGACTTTTACCGTCCCGCCCTGTCTTTTGCTAATACGACTGTTGTGCGCATACCAATCGGCTCATCGTGCTTTCCAAATTGTATCTTTCCTTCCATAATTTTTCACAATAAAGTAGTCATCTGTTGCTTTCACAATCTTATGGCTTGTGCCAGTAGGGTTTTGTTGAAGTAGAAAGCTATCCAGTTCAATTTTAGGATTAAGCAGAAGTGATTTGTATTCACAAGGTCCTGTCCAGGTAATCCTATAAATTGATGTATCCTGTGTAAAATGAGTTGACGTTACAATCTCTAAAGTGTCAGCACGGGTAACATAGTAGGTCAGCTTATTCCAATGTCCCATTCCGCTTTCGTTGTAGATTTTTAAAATAAATCTACCAGTGCGAAAACCGCTACAATCTTGTGGCAATGGCTTTGTCACCCCACAACTGTAAAATACAAGAATTAGTAAAGCGGTTCTAATTGGCATTCTCATTATTACGGATTGCTTGTTCTGGTTGCGCACAACGTTCACGGCTTGGCGATATGGTGGTATTTGTAAATCGTCATTTCGTAGCCGATGTTAAATTCATAAATATAAGTTCATTGTTTATTCCAATGGCCGGTTTTATACTATGGTTGGAATTAATGTCAAATAGCGAACAAAATGTTGGTTTTATTTGCGTCGCCCCCCATATTGCCAAACCGCTTGTTGTATGCCGTAACTATGTTGTAGACTTCTGCTTTACAAGTCCTTTGGGCCGTTTAGCAGTAATGATTACAATATAACGTTTGGGAACTACATTGTCCATTAAATATTTTCCTTCTTGTTTGTCAATTACATTTATGGTTTTAAAGTTCTTGTTGTTTTTAAGAAACAAACTGCCTGGAGCAGCACTGTCAGACAATGCCTCTCCGTTTAATATGTATTGAGCAGTTGTGTCAGCCTGAGGCGAAGTGAAAATACGGCGGTACTCGTCAGACTTTGAGCTAAGATATTTCCAGTAAATAGTCTTGGCTGCTTTTACAGTCGTTACATAAATAGCTCCGTCAACACCTTTGTCGCTTAAAAGTGTCTTAGCTTTTTTTGGTTTTACAATACTTATGTTTGAAATGTCAAATGGATTTATTGTTAACAAATAAGATATTTCACATTCTACGCTGTCTAAAAACACAATTGGGTTCTGTCCCATTTTTTTCATTGTATTTTTCGGAAGCTGTCCAAAAGAAGTCTCCGTCAGTAAAACGATTATGAAAAAAGTAAAAGCTCTCTGCATTAAGGGTTTGTTATGGCATACAACGAATGTATTTATGAATTGTCCGCGTATTGCGTAATTTGTATTGTTTTGGTTTTCAGAGAGAAGGTTGTTCGTTATCTGGATTGCGCATATGCATCAATGAATTGTCTCCTGGTAGTATACGATTAAAATTTCTATTGCGCTATCTGGATAGCGCAATTCATCAATACTAGAATAACTTGCTGCAAATAGCTGCTTTCCCATACCAAATTTTACTTTCCCTAATAGCTTCGCCTCCTCGGTCACATAACCGCAGACAATCATTCAGCACGGTAATATATATATTGCTACGCATACTTGCAAGTGTCAGAGTATAAGATATCTGACTATTATATCCTACCGGTAATATTGCAATATTCCCGGGTAGCACGATCAACTATTGGCGAAATAGTTTGTTTCCAAATAAAATCCCCCAACCATCGGATATGGATGCCTAACCAACAGTTTCGGGAGCCAAAACCAACAGTTTCGGGAGCCAAAACCAACAGTTTCGGGAGCCAAAACCAACAGTTTCGAGAGCCAAAAACCACCTGCGCACCAAACCGAAAACGCCTACTTCCTCACCAGACCAAAAATGAGCATTAGCTTTTTCCAGGTGATCGGTCAAATCTGCGAAACCAAAATGTAATACGGCATATGCGCACTTACCACTTCCCATCCTGTCCTCGCTGTCCTAACTTCCCTGACTTCCCTGTCTATCCTGACTATTCTAACTATTCTGACTTCCCTGACTGTCCTTACTTCACTGACAGTCCTAACTTCCCTGACTGAGCTGTCTTCACTGACTGTCCTGACTATTCTGACTGTCCCGGCTTTCCCGTCTTCACTGATTCCCAAAATCTTAGGCTTGAGGTCGTTGGGGATTTACACGAATGTTCGGCATTAGGAAAAGTTGACAATTTTGGCCACTATAAAATATGCAATGGGTGGTTCATTCGCACCAAAAGATGCAATGGATGGTCCATCCGCAACAAAAGATTCTATGGTTGGTTCAGCCACACCAAAAGATCCTGCCTTCTTGCTTAATTCTTAACAAAAAAACACGGACCATGGTGGTTCATTCGTACCAATAAATCCCGCTTTTCTCCCTACCTACGCCAACAGCCCCTGCCAGGCTTTTACCAGCACTGCCAATATTAACTAATGGTCAACATAGGGGCAATTCCGCAGATTTTTGTGTAATTATCCTGATGTTTGCCGGGTAATAGTGTTTCATGCAGGCCACGAAATCGGTGGATCTTAGTGGCTCCGCCTGATGTTTACCACAAAATTGTCAAATCATGCAGAGAAGAAAATTCCTCCAAAACCTGTCGGCTTCCATGTTATTGCTCATGGCCAATGGCAGCATCCGCAGCGTACAGGCTTCCCCGTTGGATGCTACCGGTTATAACGGCCATCCCGCCCAGGATAATCGCTTCCGTTTCGCCATCACATCAGACGGTCACTATGGACAACCAAATACACCGTTTGCAGAAAACTTCAACCTGATCACGGCTTCGATCAATTCCTTTCATACCGCTTCTCCCCTGCAGTTCTGCATCGTGAACGGAGATATCATCCACGATAACCCTGCTTTCCTCGAGCCCGCTGCTGCAGCCCTGAAGGCCATCAAGCCCCCATTTTATGTTACCAAGGGAAACCACGATATGGTTAGCGAGGCACGCTGGAAGGAGGTGTGGAATATGCCGGTTAACCATACCGTGGAAATGGGCGACAATGTACTGCTGCTGGGCACCACGGCTGACGAAAAGGGTAAATACCTGGCTCCCGATACGGATTGGTTCCGCCAGCAATTAAAACAGTATAAGAGTGCGAAAAATATTTTCATCTTCATCCACATCACGCCGGTGAAATGGACCAAACACGCTGTGGACGGGAAAGATTTCCAGCAACTGCTGAGGGATTCCTCCAATGTGCGTGCCGTGTTCAACGGTCACGACCACGACCAGGACGGTGTGAAGATGATGGGCAATATCCCCTTCCTCTTCGACGGACATTTCGGCGGCAACTGGGGCACAGCCTACAAGGGATTCAGAGTGGTGGAACTGCTGGAGGACAATAGCTTGCTGACCTATATTATGAACCCACTGGAAAAAATGTCCGAGCTGAATATCTATAATTCCTTATAAACTTACGACCTGCCCTGTCCGTACCGACTCATCACAGGCGAAAGCAATCCGCAGGCTGTTGACACTGTCATCCATATGATCGGTGAGATCAAGCCCGTCCAGGATGGAACGCTGGAAATATAACTGCTCGCGGTTGCAGAGTTCCTGGTGATCCGGCTCATCGGCCAGGTCCACCCATTCATCCTGTTGCACAAATTGACCAAATTCATCCAACGCAGCATGATGGATCTTGATGGACTCCGTCTGTGTATGCGACTCAATGGAATCTGATTTCCCCAACGCACTGGCATGTTTCGCCACAATGGAAACAGCACCCTTTGGCCCGAATACATCCTTGATAAAAAAAGCGGTATCACTGACCATGGGTCCCCAACCCGCTTCATACCAGCCCACCGAACCGTCTTCAAAACGGATCTGCAACTGACCGTAGTTATAATTTCCCGCCGGCACTTCTTCAGATAACCTTGCTCCAATCGCGCTGACCTGCACCGGTTTGACCCGCGTCATCTGGCACATCACGTCAATATAGTGCACCCCACAGTCCACAATGGGACTCAGGCTCTGCAACAGGTTCTTGTGCACGCCCCAGGTCCTGCCGAAACTTTGCTGGTTGAGGTTCATGCGCATCACGAGGGGCTTACCCATTTCCTGCGCCACTTTGATAAAATATTGCCAGGACGGATGATGCCGAAGGATGTAACCCGTCACCAGTTTCCTATTTGCCTTAACCGCGGCCGCCACAACCCTCTCCGCACCTTCCACCGTATCGGCCAGCGGCTTCTCGATAAATACATGACAGCCCTTTTCCAGGGCCATGATGGCATAGGCTTCATGGGTTTCGGGATAGGTGGAGATGCAGACGGCATCCGGGCTGGTGGCGTCTAACGCTGTCGCATAATCGCTGTACAGTGGATATCCACCGCCCAATTTTTTATTCAATACTTCCTTACTATCTCCCCTTGACACAATGCCGCAGATTTCAAAGCCATCCAGGTGATGGTATGCGGTTGCGTGGGAGGCACCCATATTGCCACAACCCACTACAAGAACTCGGATCTTCCTCATTTCAGAATGTGTAATTTTTAATCACCAACCAATACAATATTGGTCATAATGATTAAAGATAGAGATTCCCTGGCTTATTGAATCCTGGCATCAATCTCCTGCTGCACTTTAGTGGTAAAATCCTTTGACCAGATGGACCAGTGGTCTGCTGCCGGTATCAGATCTACTTTCCAGTCGGCCTCCAGTAAAGCACCCTTTTTCCAAAATTCAACCACAGACTCATTCAGCAGGAAATTATCGTTCTTACCTGCATACACATGAATCTTTCCGGAAATTGATCTTTTCAGTTTTTTCCAGTGCTGACTGGCATACCAGCCCAGGTCATACGCCTTCCATTCCTTCACCACTTGCGGCAGAATGTCCCCTGTATGCCGGTCAAACATTGGAATAGGACGTCCATCCGGCCCCTTGTTCCCGAAAGCGGCTTCAAAGGATTGCATCTGGCCACCATCACCATAAAATTGTTCATCCCTACTGAAAGCCAGGATACTGCTCAGGGCTTTCCCCTTCACTATATATAAGGGTCGAACATCGCCATTTGCCTTGGTAAACATGTTTTTATCCCTGTAGAGATTCACTCCCAGGAAATTACTGAAATCAATGGGATCGGGTGAAACCGCCCAGCAACCATTAAAGGCAGCAGGATAATTCAACTGTAACCACAGTGCCGCATAACCGCCAGAACTTTGACCCACCACAAAATAGTGCCGGGGAGATTTTGACACCCTGTATGCTGATTGCAGGTGAGGGATCAGTTCTTCCACCAGCGCCCTGCCCCAGGGACCATTCACCCTCGAATCAATGAATGCATGTAAGCCCCAGCGGGTCTGGGTTTCAGGGTTCAGGTACACATAAATCTTTTTCTTCCCCTGGTTAAACCCGTACCGTTCAGACGCAAATTTTCCACGTAATACATCGTAATGCGTCCCTCCCCAGCCCGGCACAACAAATACCACAGGATAGGCTGCCGAATCTTCTGACGTATATCCTTCGGGCAACACAACCGCTGCTTTCATCAGTACATCCTTACCATGAAAATCCGTCAGCAGGCTGCTTTTCAGTTTCAGTAGTTTTATTTTTTCCGTTTCAAGGAACGGTCTTTCTTCAATCAAGGTATTGATACGAATATGCGCTTCCCCCCTTCCGGCACTGTCAACCTTGAAAATGACATCTTTACGTGAATAGGCGTTACCCGGACTAAAATTAAAAGCTCTCTCCTCCTCGTTAACATCCACTAAAGCCGCAGCTTTATAGTATCCTGGCTGCAGGCCGTTCAGGGGAATACCAATGGCTTCTTCACCTTCCCCAAACAGTTGGGCATCCCCGTTAGACCAGTTCCGGATGTTTTTGGCAAAGAATGCCTGTGGCCGCTCAAAATCCTGTTGGTCAGTTACCTGCTTTGTGGTGTCATTCTGCGTAAATAAAAACAACCTTCCGCTGAAATTCTGTTTCAATGTGGAATCCAGGTGTACATAAATTTTAACCTGCGCGCCTGCAGGCAACTTAGCCATACCCAATACCAGCAGGAAAAACAGTTTAGCAACACGATTTTTCATACAAAAAATTTATTGTTCCTAAACTAGCCGCAATGAATGGCTAAAAATTCATAAATGTGTATAAATCGCCGATCCGCATATGTAAATGGCAAATTCAAGATCAGCATCCTACCACAAATACACATTACCAGGCATTCAACAGGAAGCGGACCCAGTTGCCGTGGAAGACATTGGCGATATCAGTTTGGGTGTAGCCGCGGCGCGACAGGATGCTTTCCAGCTTTGATACATCAGCGATGGTCTCCACATCATAGGGACATTGTTCTTTGCCGAATGCACCGTCGAGGTCGGAACCGATGCCGACATGCAGGCTGTTGCCGGCCAACTGGCAGATATGATCGAGGTGATCTGCCAGCACTTCGAGGTTGCAGTTCATGGTGCGGGGATCCGATTGACCGCGCACCCATCCCGGCACCATCATCCAGGCATCCATGGCCCCGCCGATCACTGCGCCCCTTTCTATGAGCGCCCTGATCTGGTCGTCGCTGAACTGGCGGTTGTGGTTTACCAGGGCCCGGCAATTATTATGACTGGCCCAAACGGAACCCCCGAAAATTTCCAGCGCTTCCCAAAAACTGTCATCACAAAGATGGGTCGCATCCAGGATCATATTCAGCCGCTCCATTTCTTTCAGCAACTCGCGCCCACCGGGCCTTAATCCGCCTGTGGCATCGGTACCCATGGCATAGCGACCCGGACCATAATGTGCCGGACCAACGGCTCTTAATCCATCGTTGTAAGCCTTGCCCAGGTAAGAAATATCTATGATCGAGTCCGCCCCTTCCAGACTCAGGATATACCCGATGGGTATGGTGCTGTGGTCGTTATCGTCCATCCACAGCCGAAGATGGGCCTCGAGCGATTTTTTGTCGGTTATCTGCACCATTTCCCCCGCCGCTTCCATGGCGCGGTACCAGGCCAGTTGTCCCTGGCTCTGTGCCCAGGCCTGTGCCGGAGAATGCCAGCCGGGTAGCGGGTTATCCGGCGCCACATAACGCGCGATCTGCGTGGCTACCACCAGTCCGATGCCACCCTTCCGCAGTTCAGGAAGGGAGACAACCGCCTTTCCGCGGTCAGGCTTATCCGTTAGTCCCCGCTCCCGTTCATTTATTTCCACCACCGGCCTGGTGAGGTCGCGGTTCCATTCCAGTGCATTCATACTCAGGTCGAGGTGCGCGTCTATGGTAAACATGGTACTCTTTAAATGGTAAGAAAACGATCCCGCGATACGGTCATCCATCTGCCAGTAATCCGGTGGTCTTCGATGGTGGTGGCAAACTGGTGCAGTGCAACGGTGGGACAAATATGGTAGGGTACCCCATAGAGCAGGTCACCCACCTGGAAGGCCTCCGGATGCGCGGTTTCCAGCACCAGGTGCTCTTCGCTCTGCCCAACGGGAACCAGTCCGGCTGCGTTCAGGAAGAAGACCCTGTTGGCCAGTTCGTTCTCAGCAGCAATGGATTTATGTCCCAGGTCCACCGTGATCCGGTTGGTGCCCGGCTTGGAGACCACCCGGGTTACTACCAGTGCCGCATGAACGAAGGGCTGGTCGGGGAATTTATCGCCGTAGCCTTTGTCCCAGTACACGAAGGTACCCGGACTGCAGATTTCCCTTTCCCTTTTTGCGTGTACAGGGAAACTGGGTGAGCCGCCTGCGATCAGGGCTGGTACGGGATAGCCCTGCTTTTCCAGGCTGTCGATCATTTCGTAAACTGGACCGAAAGCTTCGTCCACCTGACGGGTGCGAAGCGTTAGATCCGTTTCGCGGATATGTCCGTCGTAGGCATGCAGGCCAAATATCCGCAGGCCATCGAGCTGACTAACGTGGACGTATAACTGCACCGCCGCATCGCCTGCGGTAATGCCGGTGCGGTTCATGCCCACATTCAGGTCGAGATATACCGGCAGCACCAGGTTTTTATCCAGGGCTTTGGCAGACAAAACCGAAGCGGCAAAGGGATCATCCACCAGGCAGGAGAAGGTCGTTTGCGGGAAACGGCTCGCCAGGTGCAGTAGGCGGTCTACTTTCGGCCCAACGGGCTGGTAGGCCAGCAATACATCCCGCGCCCCTTCGAGTGCCAGCATTTCCGCTTCCGCGATGGTGGAACACTTGAACTGGTGAATACCGGCATCCAGCATCAGGCGGCACACTTCAGCGGCTTTATGGGTTTTCACATGGGGGCGCAACCTCGATGGAGAGCCGACCATAGCGATCGCCGCCTGAATATTCTGTTTCACCCTTTCCGGGAAAACCACAAGGGCGGGGGAATCGAGCATGTCGGCACCATCAATCTGGTACCAGGGTTTATTGTTTTCCATTTGATCAGCTTTCATGCAGTTCAAAGAGGGCTTCAATTTCAACGGGGATATTATCAGGCAATGATCCCATGCCTACCGCGCTGCGCACTCCGATGCCGTTCTCTTCTCCCCAAACCTGCGCGAACAATTCACTGCACCCGTTGATGATGAAAGGATGCTTTTCAAAATCGGGGGTGCAGTTCACCATTCCCAGCACTTTGATCACCCTTTTGATCTTGTTGAAACTGCCGATATTGGCTTTGATGGTGGCAAGAATCGCGAGTCCCACCTGCCTTGCTGCCAGTTTGCCATCTTCCATGCTAACGGTTTCGCCTATTCGCCCGATGATCAGGCTGCCATCTTCCTGCACCGTGCCATGACCGGAAACATAGAGATATTTTCCATCCACCAGGCAGGGCTTGTACACACCCAGTGGTTTGGGAGCGGGCGGCAGGGTGAGTCCGAGTTGTGCAAATCTTTCGTCTGCGTTCAGCGTAGTCATCTTTCAGTCTTTTAGTGAAGTATAAAATTCAGCAATAAAACGCCAACTAATCCAACGATGGCAACCAAAGTTTCCATCACTGACCAGGAGAGCAGGGTTTCTTTAATACTGAGGTTGAAATATTCTTTGTACAGCCAGAAGCCGGAGTCGTTCACATGCGAAAAAGCGAGGCTGCCGGCGCCGATGGACAATACCATGAGGTTGGGATCCGTTCCGGTTTGCTGCAGGAAGGCCATCATGATACCCGCTGTGGTGAGTCCGGCTACTGTGGCAGAGCCGATGGTGGCGCGGATGATGGCGGCCATCAGCCAGCCCAGCACCAGTGGGTGCAAAGGCAGGCCCTGGAGGGAATTCGCCAGCATGTCGCTGGTACCGGATACTGTCAGCACCTGCTTCAAAGCACCCGAGCCGGCTACTATTAATAATACGGGGGCGATGTCTTTTGTGGCGCTGCCGCACCAGGCCGTGATCTGCGACATGGAGATTCTGTTGAGCATTCCCAGCAAAACCGCCGCCGCCACCAGGGCGATCAGCAACACGACGGAAGGCGATCCGATAAAAGCCAGGATGCTATTCAACGATGTATCACCCGGAGAGATGGCAGGCACCAGGGTAGTGATCACCAGCAGCGCGATGGGGAGTAAAGCGGTAAAGATGCTCACAAAACTTCCGGGCAGGTCCTGTTCTTTTTTTTCGGGGGCGAGAAAAGCTTCCAGCGGTTCACTGCGCATCTGTTTCAGGAAACGCGAAAGAATGGGACCAGCAACGATGATGGCAGGAATGGCCACGATGATGCCGTAGATCAGGGTATGTCCCATGGACGCACCGAACTGCACCACCAGGGCCGAAGGAGAAGGGTGCGGCGGCAGGAAACCGTGAGTAACCGATAATGCAGCGAGCATTGGCAGTCCGACAAATACCGGAGATAATTTACTGCTGTAGGATACGGAAAAAGCGAGCGGCACCAGCAGCACGAATCCGACTCCATAGAACAGTGGAATACCGATCACGAAGCCAATGAGGGCCATAGCCCACTGGATGTATTTTGGTCCGGCCATCTTCAGCATCAGTGCCGCAATCCTTTGTGCGGCGCCGGTTTCAGCGATGATCTTGCCAAACATGGCGCCAAGCACCAGCAGGATCAGCAAACCGGACATAATATCCCCCACTCCTTTTTCAACAGCGGACACAATCCCCATTGGTGGCAACCCGAAGCAAAGTCCCAACAGAACCGACACCAGTAAAAAACCGATAAAGGGATGAATGCTGAAACCTTTTCGCATAAGCAATGGCAATTTGGGTATTCATATTAGGGCATTTTCAATGGATGACCAAATTAACTGCAGATGACGATCAAATCCATATATTGCCACCAAAACCGGATCAATGGCAACCAATATAAAATGCCCCAATTGCGGGCATGAATTTCCACTGGAAGAAGCCCTGAACGATGAGCTGAAAGAAGCCATCGAAAAAGAAAAACAGGAGCTGCGGGAGAAGATGATCGAATACCGCAACCAGAAGGAGGAAGAACTGCGCAGGAAGGACGAAGCTTTTGAAGTATTCAAACGCCAGCAGGAATCGGCCTACCGGCAGCAGCTCGACCAGGAATTGAAGAAACAGAACCAGCAACTGGAAGAGCACCTGCGCAAAAGCATGTATGCCGATTTTGAGAACCAGCTGAAAGTGCTGCAGGATGCCAATCGCGAGAATGAAGAAAAACTGCGGAATGCCCGCCAGAAAGAACTGGATTTCATGCGCAAGGAACAGGAGCTGAAAAACAAGGAAGCGGAACTGGAAATTGAATTACAGCGCAAGCTGCAGGAAGAGCGGGGCAAACTATCAGAAGACCTGAGGAAACTGGAAGAGCAGCGGATCGCGGCAAAGGAATCCGAGTTCCAGATGCGACTGAAAGAACTGGAAAAACAACTGGAAGACCAGAAGAAACTGGCCGATGAAATGAGACGCAAGGCCGAGCAGGGCAGCACGCAATTGCAGGGTGAAGTGCAGGAACTGGCGCTGGAAGAGATGCTGAAAGCCACTTTCCCCTTTGATATCGTGAGTGAAGTTGGTAAAGGGGTGCGCGGAGCCGATTGCATCCAGACGGTTCGCAACCAGTTCGGGCAGGAATGTGGCAGGATCATTTATGAGAGCAAGCGCACAAAGGGATTCACCAAGGACTGGATCGAAAAACTCAAGGCCGATATGCGCAGCCAGGGGGCCGATATCGCCATCCTCGTAACCCAGACCATGCCCGACGACATGGAACAGTTCGGTGAAAAAAGCGGCATCTGGATTTGCTCTTTCGCGGAAGTGAAACCACTGGCCCAGGTGTTAAGGGACGGGATCATAAAGGTCTATACTGCCGTGCGCAACCAGGAGAACAGGGGAGATAAAATGCACATGTTGTACGACTACCTTACCAGCAATGAATTCAGCGAGCAATGGAAGGCCATCCGCGAAGGGTTCATGAGCATGAAACTATCGATCCAGAAAGAGCGCGACGCCATGGAGAAACTCTGGAAATCGCGCGAGAAACAACTGGAAAAAGTATTACTCAACGCCGCGCATATCCGTGGCAGTATTGAAGGCATCGCAGGCACCGAGTCCGTGGACCTGCACCTGCTGGAGGAAAGCGAGGAGGATGAGGGGTAAGGGGGTGGTAAGGCGTCTGACGTTTAGATCTACGGAAAGGCGTCTGACGTTTAGGATTACGGAATACCGCGGATGCAAACGTCAGACGCCTGTCCCGTTCATTCAAACGTCAGACGCCTGTGTTCCCCCAAGGCGTCTGACGTTTAGGATTACGGAATTCACCGAACACAAACGTCAGACGCCTGCCCCTACTTCACCTTGCTTTTTACAAACTTACCCAGCGCCTTACCCGCATCAGCATAGGCTTCGGCCAGGCGTACGCCGGTATCAAAATCAAAACCGCCGAAAGTACGGCCGAGGGCTTTCATGACGGTGATCTCCGCCAGGGCCTTCCCTTTGTTGGCTGTCTCCACAATGGATATTTCCAGGTTGAGGCTGGCATTCTCGCGCCAGATGCCTACGTTGAAACCAGGTTCCGTGAAAATGGTTTTTACGATCATGGTATATTTCGCCTTAGGTGATCCGCCCGAAGTAATCCCACTGCTTTCGCCAAAGAGCTCATTGAACTTGGGCTCAAAGCGGGCCTCGCGGTCAGCTTTCCAGGACTTCGCCCAGCTGTCGCCCTTGCCGGCTTCTTTCTTGTTATACTCTTCCGTTTTTTTGGCGATATACTCTTCCTCTGTTTTGAACTTTCCGACCGACATGCCATCATAGACAAACTCGGTATTGATCTCATTCTGGCCTGCCAGCACGCCCAGGTCACCATTGACCAGTTTGATTTTTTGTGCCTGCACATTCAGGGATACGGCGCTGAATAAAATAACAGCAGCTCCCAGGAGCATTTTTTTCATTGATTGGTTAATTTTAGGATGTCAAATTACAAAAAAAGCCGCTTCCGGTGAAGCGGCTGTATCAATCAACCATTCGTCCTTAATTTGCCTTGCTTCGAATGAATCCACCCAACACCCTTCCTGCATTGGCATAAGATTCAGAAATCCTTTCGCCGGTGTCAAAATCATTCTCAAACCAGGCACCGCCGGGAGATTTGTCGAGGGTAATTTTAGCCAGCACTTTATCCTTGTTGGCGGTTTCCACCAGCACCACTTCCATATTGGTCTCTGAATTCTTTCGCATCACAGCAATATTGAATCCCGGTTCTGTAAAAGTGGTATGAACTTTCAAGGTGTATTTTGCACCGGGCATTACTCCCGCCGTAATACCGCTGAATTGCGTCAATCCCTGTATAAACTTAGGCTCGAAGCGTGTTTCACGATCCTCCACCCAGGCCTTGGCCCAGGCGTCGCCCTTTCCCGCTTCTTTTTTGTTGTATTCGGCCGTCTTCTTTTTAATGAATTCTTCCTCGCTGAGTTTACCCACTTTCATGTCCGAATAGTCGAATTCGAGATTGAGCTGCTTTTCGGCAGCCAGTTTGGCGAGGTCTCCTTCTGTTAATCTGATTTTCTGGGCGTTCGCAGATAGCGATACCGCTGTGGCTGCCAGTACGGCAACACCCGCAAGAATTTTTTTCATACTTAGATAGGTTTGAGGCTGCAAATTAGCAGTAAACCCATCTCCTGCCCCACCAGGTAGTATGAACAGTTGATTTCAACGGATGAATTGCCTGATGCCGTGACCAGCGGATAAAATTTGCAGCCATGCAAAATCAGGTGGCCACATACGCCAGTACCAGCTGGTCGAAAATACGTGCATGCAGATCAAGCGGCATGCTGATTCCTTTTTCAAAACGGAAGGGCAGTTGCATCCACTCGCTGACTGAATAATTGAGCGGACCTTTCATTCGCATATGCTGCCGGAAATCTACCTGTCCCTCTCCATGCCATTTGAAAATCGCTTCCTTGGCACTCCATAAAACAGTGGTCAGTTCCAGTTGGAGCTGGTCAAAAAGTTCCCATTCCTGTAAAAAAGCCTTCTCCTCAGGGGAGAGAAACTTATGGGAAATTCTTTCAATACGGGGCGATACCATTTCGATATCAATGCCCACCCGGTTCTGGCTGCTGGCTATGGCGGCAGCATAATAACCGCTGTGGGAAATGGAAAAATGATATTTCTCCCCCGGCAAAAAAGGTTTCCTGGTATCGGCCACCAGTATCTCTTCCAGCGGAAAATCGTCAAAAAGTAACGGCAACAGGTACCTGCCTGCCAGGTGCTGCAATCGTTTATAGGGATGGGTTACCTGCTGGTGAAGCGGCACTTTTTTAAGGAAAAAAGATTCGGGCTCTTCGATCCTCCAGATTGCCAGTCGGGTGGACTGGTTGATATTATGTTGATAAAATAAAGCCAAGGTTGCAATTTTGCTGGTAACATTGCAGCACGCAAAAGCGGCTACCGATTTCCAAATATAAATTAAGCGAAGCACATGATTCTGTCGGATAAGCGTATCCTCGAAGAAATGGACAAGGGAACCATCAAAATTGAACCCTACAACCGCGAAAGCCTGGGCAGTAACTCCTATGATGTTCACCTGGGAAAATGGCTGGCAACCTATAAGGAGCATATCCTGGATGCCAAAAAACACAACCAGATCGAATATTTTGAAATACCTGAGGATGGCTTTGTATTATACCCGCATATTTTTTACCTGGGCGTAACGGATGAATATACCGAAACCCATGCACACGTTCCCTTCCTGGAAGGCAAATCCTCCACAGGACGCCTGGGCATCGACATTCATGCCACTGCCGGCAAGGGCGATGTAGGTTTCTGTGGCAACTGGACCCTGGAGATCTCTGTGAAGCAGCCGGTAAAGATTTACAAAGGCATGCCCATTGGACAGCTCATCTATTTTCCGGTTGATGGCGAAATCGAGGTAAAATACAACCAGAAAAAGAACGCCAAATACAGCGGACAGCCCGATAAGCCGATTGAGAGCATGATGTGGAAGAACCTGTTTTAACTTTCAAATCCGTTCAATACCATGTTTTCGCATATACGCTATCACCAGCGCAACCACCTGGTTATAACTCATTAGTCCCGATGGCTGCTGGTTGACCCTTAGAAATTGTGCATACATGCTGCGCACAAGGGGCTCCAGCACCCCCACGTGTTGCTGGTTGAAATCGCGCAGGGTTTTGAGATCCTCCCTAACGGCGGGGGACAACCGCCCAGACAGTTCCATCCCGCGAGCCGAATCCCGCAGGTAAAGATCACGCATGGCATAAAGGTAGAGATCGAAATAGGCGGAATAGCGAAAAGCCTTGCTGTTGCTGTGTTTCGCGGTCAGGAAGCCCGCCAGGTTGGCTTCATTTTCTTTCGCATATCCCAACTGGTGACCAATTTCATGACAGGTGGTAAATGGCTGTACGAAAACAGGCACGGTGGTGTTCACCTGAGCCTCCCCGGTAAACGGATTGTAATAACCGGTGAAGCCGAGATAGTTACCCACATAACTGTATAGGGATGGTTTCACTGACTGGCCGCCGTATTTGAGAAATGGCACTTCTCCCGAGGGATCCTGGTAGGCGCCAAAGGCCTTTGTAAACAAGGTACGTTTGTGGTGGAGCGGTTCCCTCTCCGGCAGTGATGGTTCACGTAAGGCATTCATCCGGTCTATGAGCGTAACCACCAGGGTATCCACTTCATAGGTCTTATACCGACTGACGTTCAAACCCGCCTGTCGGGCGATTCCCAGCCTGTTGTAATTCAATCCCCACAACCCATTGAATAACACATAGACCCATAACCAGAGGGTCATAACCTTTACGCCTGCCCGAAGCAACCAGGCACTGTCCACCCGCTTCTGAACAATGGCCCTGATCAGCCGGTATAACCAGGATATCAGCCCGATCCCCGCCAGTGCATACAACAGGTCACCAATGCTCAGCGGAGCCCAGCCAAACAGCCACCTGAGCGACCTGGAGATCACGGGGTAAGCACCGTTGGAATAATATTTTTCCACAGCCTGGGGAAATGCTGAAAATATCCTGATGAACAATGCCATCCCTGCCAGCATGAATAATCCTGTATACCGGTATCTTTGGTTCATTGGTGCCTGTTGATCATAAAACTACCGGCAATAATAGAATGTTCGGGACAATAAGCCAATACTAACAGTTGTTTGTTTTTAAAATCCTTCCCGTATTTTGCAGCCAGTCAAATACCCGCCATGAATATTGAACAGAACCGCAACGAGGATTCCATGAAATTGTCTCTGAGTGAACTCAGGACCAGGTTTGAAAAGATCGCCCTGGGTGGAGGCAGGAAGTCGATTGAAAAACAGCATGAGAGGAATAAACTCACCGCCAGGGAAAGGATCGAATACCTGGTGGATGATATGCGCAGTTTTGTGGAGATCGGCGCCTTTGCGGGCTTTGAAATGTATGAAGACCAGGGTGGCTGTCCCGCTGGTGGTACGGTTGCCGGCATTGGTTATGTGAGCGGTCGCCAGTGTGTGATCCTGGCCAACGACCAGACGGTGAAAGCCGGAGCCTGGTTTCCGATCACCGGCAAGAAAAACCTTCGCCTCCAGGAGATCGCCATGGAGAACAACCTGCCGGTGATCTACCTGGTAGACAGTGCCGGGGTATTCCTGCCCATGCAGGACGAGATCTTCCCCGACAAGGAACATTTTGGCCGCATCTTCCGCAACAATGCAAGGATGAGTGCCATGGGCATCACACAGATCGCAGCAGTGATGGGACCCTGCGTGGCAGGCGGCGCCTACCTGCCGATCATGAGCGATGAAACCCTGATGGTGGAAGGAAACGGCTCTATTTTCCTGGCAGGCCCCTACCTGGTGAAAGCAGCTATCGGCGAGGATATTGATACCGAAACCCTGGGCGGCGCAGATACCCATACTTCCATCAGTGGCATTGCCGATTACAAATTCGAGACCGAGCAGCAATGCCTCGACCAGGTAAAAAAGATCGTGGACAAACTGGGACAAAAACCGGTGGCCGGCTTTGACCGCATCACGCCGCAGGCACCGGAAAAATCCCCGGCTGAATTGTACAGCATCCTGTCGGAAGGAAATACCAGGCCCTACGACATGCGCCAGATCATTGAGCGCATCGTTGACAAATCTGAGTTTGACGAATTCAAGGCAGATTACGGCAAGACCATACTCTGTGGGTATGCGCGCATTGACGGATGGGCAGTGGGCATTGTGGCCAACCAGCGCCTGATCGTTAAGAATAAAAAAGGTGAGATGCAACTGGGCGGCGTGATCTATAACGACAGTGCGGACAAGGCGGCCCGTTTTATCCTGAACTGCAACCAGAAAAGAATTCCGCTGGTATTCCTCCAGGATGTCACCGGCTTTATGGTTGGCAGCCGCAGCGAACATGCAGGCATCATCAAGGACGGTGCGAAACTGGTGAACGCCGTGGCAAATTCGGTGGTACCCAAGATCACCATCATCATCGGCAACTCCTTTGGCGCCGGTAATTATGCCATGTGCGGCAAAGCCTATGACCCGCGTTTTATCTATGCCTGGCCAACAGCCCGCATCGCGGTAATGGGCGGAGAGCAGGCAGCCAAAACCCTGCTCCAGATCCAGGTGGCGGCCATGAAGGCAAAGGGAAAGGAAGTGGCGCCGGAGGACGAAAAGAAATTACTGGACGAAATAAAGGGTCGTTACGAAAAGCAGACATCCCCCTATTATGCCGCCGCACGGTTATGGGTAGACGAAATCATCGACCCCGCCAGGACCAGGCTGGTGATCTCCGAAGGCATCCATGCAGCAAACCATAATCCGGATGTTGCTAAAATGGCAGTTGGAGTCTTCCAGGTCTGACCCATTCACCCATTCACTCATTCACCCATTCACCCATTCACCCATTCACCCATTCACCTTTTCCCCCTACTTTCGCGCATGCATCAACCCGGACTCATCATCTACACCGACGGATCAAGCAGGGGAAACCCCGGCCCCGGCGGCTATGGCACCATCCTCAAATGGGGAACCAAAGAAAAGGAATTATCCCAGGGATATCGCAGGACGACCAATAACCGCATGGAACTGATGGCAGTGATTGCCGGACTGGAAGCACTGACCAAAACGGGCGTACACATAACCATCTACAGCGACAGCCAGTATGTGGTAAAAGCTGTAGAACAGGGCTGGCTCCGCAACTGGATAGCCACCGATTTCAAAGGCGGGAAAAAGAACAAGGACCTCTGGACCAGGTATTACCGGCTTTCCCTGCAACACAATATCCGCTTCCACTGGGTGAAGGGACATGCAGACAACCCATTCAATAACCGCTGTGATGTGTTGGCAACTACAGCAGCTGACGGCAAACACCTGCTGATTGATGAGGGGTATGAAGCAGAGAACAACTGATCACTGAAGCTGTCTGACAGCGGCCAGAATTTGTGTATCCTCACCTTTGCGCAGATCGGATATCAATTGCCCTACGGGCAGGTCAATTTTCACCCCTTTGCGCTGGACAAAACGATCCCCGGCACTTCGCTCACCCACCGCCGTGAATCCTATTGACAGGTTACCAGGCAGGTAAACCCAGGTCATATTGCCTGTGGCACCTGCTGTCTGGCTTCCCAGCACAAGGGTAGCCGGCCGCTGTGACAATGAGGCCGCCACACTCTCAGGCAGGCTGCCGGTATTCGCATCCACCAGCACAATAAGCTTCCCTTTATAGGCGGGGAGTTCCAGCGTTTCAAACGGCCTGTATTCCATCCGGCTGGTCCGGAAAAAGCCCGGATAATTGGCCAGCCAGTTTGTCTGGAAACTATAGGGTCTACAGTCTGTCAGCAGGGCATCCTGCAACACCATGATCGTATTAAAATCCGGATAACCCCTCAGGTCCATCACCACACCCTTTGATGCATTCATCGCGCCAAGCAATTCCGGCAGGGTATCTTTTTTCCGGATGCCAAAAGCCCTGACATACAGAATACTGTCAGCCACATATTTCCATAATTCGCTATTCTTTTTACCCCATCCTGATATGACCGCATAAGGATATCGTTTAATGGTTGTTGTTATAACCTCACCATCCCTTTCAAGTTGGATATTCACCTTGTCTGTGGAATCCACATTCAGCAGATAGCCTGATATCATTCTGTGTAAGGCCGCATCATTGGATCCGCCCATGATGCCTGACAATTCCGCCTCCCTGTCCTGAACCGGACTGCCGTTAATGGATGTGATGATATCCCCCGTCCGGAAATTATATTCCTTCGCAACAGAATCAGACGGCACTTCAGAAATAACATATTTTCCGGCCAGCCAGGCAATCGTAAACGGCGGATTAGGGCCCCAGTAATGACTGTCGAAATACCTGTCATTCACAAAAGAATGACTGTCGTGGAGAGAGGCAGACAGCCGGCGAACTGTTTTCCCATATTCAAGCCTGCCCTGCACTTTGTAAAAGGAAGGGATCTGATTTTTCAATACCCCGATCCAATCTGTGGCAGCTATTTCCTTGTGCGGATAAAAATACCGGATGATATTCCAGTAACGGAACAATCCCAGCAAACGCACTGATGCATCTGCCGCGCCATCATTGTATAATGTATCAATGAACAGCGGGTAGTCAAGCGTGTGTTGCTTGTACTTAACGGTGGCTTTCCGGTTGGTATCCGGTGAATGATACTGCCAGAGTTCCCCGAAGCCGGATTTCATTCTGGCCGGTAATGCCATGGCCTCAATATCTTTCAGGGAGAATATTGAAAATATACTGTCGCCCGAAGGTTGCTTCATGTGGCGTTCCGGTTCCGCAGGTGGCAGTGAGTTATATAACCGGGTCAATATCTTATCCAGGTCCTTCTTCCGCTCTGCCTTCAGCACCCCTGGAATATTGTCAACAGCAACACTGTCCCAGTTGATGTGGCCCTTTACAACAGCCGGGTGAAAATATTTAAGGAAGCCCCACCATTCTGCAAAAACGGCCAGGTTCTCAACCTGCTGGCGGGATAAAATGTCTTCCTTTGGAAATTTCTTTCCGATGTGTTGCGATTTACTTTCCAACGCCGGTAGCAGCATCAGCAAAAGCAACCATTTCAACATATTTTTCATGAAACAAATGTAAACTGCCTGAAAAGGAATGGCGGTCACATGACTAAGATTTATGATAAGTATGCCCATTTATCGGATATTTGGTTAATGAGCAAGATGAGTTTACCGGCCGACCTGGTAATTCAGCAGTTACCGGAAGATGCCACTCCCCCGATGGACCTGCTTTTGATGGCTGATCCGCATAAGGAGGAGGTTCAGCATTACATCATGTGCAGCATAGTATTACAGGCACTCATCAATGGAAAACCCGTTGGTGTCCTCGCACTTACTCCCGAAACAAAGCAGGTTGCTGAAATCCGCAATATCGCCGTGGCACCGGAATGGCGCGAAAAGGGAATTGCCGGCCAATTGCTGAAGGATGCCGCCGCGCTTGCGACCAGGCTGGGTTATAATATCCTTCAGGTATGTACCGGCAATTCAAGTATCCGCCCCTTCCAGGTTTACCAGCAATATGGATTCGAGTTAACAGATGTTCGCTGGAATCATTTCACGCTTCATTACCCCGAACCCATCATTGAAGATGGCATAGTTTGCCGCCACCAGCTGGTTTTGACAAAACAACTATAGGTCCTGTTTCAATTTCTCCATCGCCATTTTTTCAAGTCTTGCGTCCTTGCGCTTTTGAGCCAGTGCCAGCATGGACTCATATGCTGCTTTTGCACCGGGCTTGTCTTTCATTCCATGGTAAGTATCGCCGATAAACAACTGCAACATCGGCTCCTCAGGATAATATTTCGCACCCAGTTTTAACCATTGCAGTTTGAGTGCCTCATCACCGCCGGCTCCCATGGCATCTCCTACCATTCCAAACATTCCCGGATGTGGCTGAACATTCACTTCCTTGAGTAATGAATCGGCATGCGCGGAAAAATATTCCATTCCGGTTGCCCTGACCTTATCATATACCCGCACCCACATCAATTGCTCCACAGGGTCCACTGGCAGGCCCTTTGCCATTTTAAAATAATTCGCCATGATGCGTCGGCTGTCCTGGTACATATTGGTAAAGGATATTACAATTATTTTACTGGCAGTATCCATATAGGCATCAACGGAAAAGCCCGCCCCGCCACCATTGTGGCCAACTAATAGCGTGCCGGGAACACCAGTGTTGAAGTAGGTCTCCAGTCCGAATGCATAATACCTGTAAGACGGATTTTTAGGTGCTTTCCCGTTTCCGCTGATCATGGTCTGCAGGGTAGCGGCACTGACCAGTTTGTTTTCCAACAAGGACAGCATGAAGCGGTAATGGTCTTTGGTTTGCGCGATCCAGCCGCCGGCAGCACCTGCTTTTCGGCCCAGGGTTTCATCCATCCTGATGAATTTACCACTATGGATGACCCTGTAAGGCTGCGCCCCGGTTGCTACGGGCATAACGGTGTCGCCCAGGTGCCGGATGGTTTTCATTCCCGCCACATCAAAGATGTTTTTCCTGAAATACTCATCAAATGGCTGCCCGCTGATCTTTTCAATGATCCAGCCAAGAATCTTATAACCTGAATTACTGTAAAACATCGGCCCGCCCGGTTCTTCATAAGCCCTTGGCACTTCCTTGATAATCTGTACCAGTTCCTCTTTCGTGTAATCCTTCTTGAAAGAAAACTGCGGATGATCCCAGGGACTCTGCAAACCAGAAGTGTGGTTCAGCAATTGCTCAACCGTAATCTTGTCCGCCTTGGCAATTCCCATTTCGGGCAACAGTTCCTGCAAAGTCTGGCTGAGTGTCAGTTTGCCTTTCTCCACCAGCTGGAAGATGGCCGTGGCGGTAAACATCTTGCCTGTAGATTCGGTTTTGAATTCAGTTGTCAGTCGGTGCGGTATCTTCTTCTCAAAATTGGCCAGTCCATATGCCTTTTCGTACAATACCTGGTCTCCTTTGGCCACCAATACAACACCATGGTAGCCATTAGCCTGGTACGCATTGGTAAGGCTGTCAAACCTGGTTGTATTGGCGCTTTGCGCATTCACATAACTGGAACCCAGGACCAACAGGCCAAATAGTAATTTTTTCATCGATAATATTTAAGCTTTTAGAAGCTTTTCGTGCTAATCAGGTTACCTGAAAAAATGAAAACCACATAAATATGTGATGCCCCCTTCATTAACTTTACATGATTGATATGCTTAATAATACCATTACCTATTTCCGGCACAAACCAAGTATCAGTATCGGATTTCTCTTTGCTGTCGCCAGCATTTTGCTGGGCATCTGGGTGGCAGCCATCCCCCAGATAAAAGGACGGCTGGGGCTGACAGATGCCACACTGGGCCTTTCCTTATTGCTGGCTCCTGCCGGTGCATTAACCGGAGTGGTTCTGGCGCCGGCAGTATTCAGAAAAATCAAAGTCGGCACCTGGTTATTTTGGGGGCATATCCTGATCTGCCTGATTTTTATCGCCCAGGTAATTGCCCTTAACCCGGTGATGCTCTGGCTGGCACTTTACGCCAACGGCCTGGTTGGATTCCTGAACGGCGTTTCCACCAATGCCATCGTAGATCAATTGGAGAGAAAGCATCACAGGCGCATCATGAGCACCTCGCATGGCATGTACAGTCTCGGAGGCGGCATCAGTGCAGGTTTGGCCGGATTATTTTATTCCTTTCACCTGTCAACAGCCTGGCAGATACTGTTGGTGGCCGCCCTGCTGATTCTTGTACTGCTGACCCTGAAACAGGGTTTTTTCAAATACGACCAATACATAGAATCAGATTCCGGATTTCGCTTACCCACGGGTAGTGTACTTGGACTTGCCTTCATCTGTTTTGTTACATTTATGGGGGAAGGATGCGTGGCCGACTGGAGTGCCATCTACCTCAAAGAATCACTGCAGGGCAGCAAAGCGATTGCCGGATTTGGCTTCGCAGGCTTCTCTATAGCCATGGCCATCGGGCGCTTTAATGGCGACACCTGGATTCCCAAACTGGGCAGCAAAAGAATGGCCATCACAGGTTGCCTGGTTGCCGGATCAGGGTTCCTCCTGGCCATCGGCTTTTCAAACATAGCTGCAGCCATCGCGGGTTTTACACTCATCGGACTGGGCTTTTCCTGCGTTGTACCCATCCTTTTCAGCACCGCTACCAAAGTCCCCGGGGTTAGTCCCATTGCCGGCATTTCAGCAGTGGCCAGCGGGGGATTGATCGGGTTTCTTGCCGGACCATCCATGATCGGACTGGTAGCGGAACAGTACAGTGTGGCCACCGGGCTGTCCATTCTGGTATTCCTGGCCATACTTGCTGCCTATGTTGCCTGGCGGAATAAGTTCCTTGTTAACCGGAACACTACTGTACCGGTAGTTAATTACCAGGACCAATTATTTTAATCCATGAACGAAGCATTAACCAGGCAGATAACCGAATTATTCGGGGTCACCCGAAGCGACCAGGAACTGATCAGCTCCTTCTTCAAACCAATGAAACTCGACAAGAATGAATACCTGGTTAAAGCGGGACAAGCATGTCATTACCTTACATTTATCCAGTCGGGATTACTTCGGTTATATGTTACCGTTGAAACGAAGGAAGTCACCCAGTGGATTGGCACACCGGGTTATTTTCTGACCGACCTTTCGGCTTTCCTTTTTCGTGTTCCGGCAAGGTGGAATATCCAGGCACTAACCGATGCTGAGCTGCTGAGCATCAGCTTTGATGACTATCGCAGCCTGGTAAGATTCCTGCCCCGGTGGCATGAAATTGAAAAGGGTTTTATTGCAAAATGCTTTATCCAGCTCGAAAACAGGGTATTCCAGCACCTGCATATGAGCGCAGAAGAAAGGTATCTCCACTTACTATCGCACCAACCCGAACTATTCAACCAGGTGCCGCTCCAGTACCTGGCTTCCATGCTGGGCATGACACCCGAGACATTGAGCAGGCTGCGGAAAAAATCCCTGGGATAATAAAGTTTTGACATTTGTCAAGAGCAACCAACGTATTGGGTCAGAGCTTTGTCTTACAAAAACAAAGTATGATGGCAGCAGTTATTCAGACCAGTATCCGCATCGGGGCAGCACCGGAAATTGTATGGAATATCCTGACGGACTTCGGGGAAATGCCCAACTGGAACCCATTTGTACAGGCCATCGAAGGTCAGGCAGAAGTTGGCAGGAAAATCAAAGTAAAATTACCCGGCATGACATTTAAACCTGTCGTGAAGGCCTTTGATAAAAACCGCCGCTTCAGGTGGCTGGGACATTTTTTTGTACCCGGAATTTTCGATGGCGAGCATTATTTTGAACTGGAAGACAATGGAGACGGAACCACCACTTTCCACCATGGAGAGCAGTTCAACGGATGGCTGGTACCGTTATTCAAAGGCAATATGCTCGAAAAAACCAGGCAGGGATTTGAGGCAATGAACAGGGCATTGAAAGAAAAAGCAGAACTTTAATAAGAACAAAAAACTATGCGGCCGAGAATAAAAGTTTGTTGTATCAGTTCACAGGAAGAAGCCAGGATGGCCATAAGGGAAGGCGCATCAGCACTGGGGCTGGTTGGAAGAATGCCCAGCGGTCCGGGTGTTATTACAGATGACCTGATCGCAGCCATCGCCGGCTCCACACCCCCACCCATCGGCACTTTCCTGTTAACAAGTGAAACCAAACCGGCAGATATCATTTCCCACCATAAAAAAACCTTCACCAACACCATCCAGATCGTGGATACACTGGCTGATGGGAAATATGCCGAAATCAGGACGGCCCTGCCTACTATCAAACTGGTGCAGGTTATTCATGTGATGGATGAATCTTCCATTGAGGAAGCACTTGAACTGGCAGCAGAAGTTGACGCTTTATTGCTGGACAGCGGAAACCCGAAACTGGCCATCAAGGAATTGGGCGGAACCGGTCGTGTCCACAACTGGAAACTCAGCCGGACTATCGTGGAGCAATCTCCCGTGCCGGTTTTTCTGGCAGGCGGGCTTAATCCCTCCAATGTGAAACAGGCCATTGATGAAGTGCAGCCTTACGGACTGGATCTCTGCAGCGGCGTGAGAACCAATGGCAGACTGGATCCTGCGAAACTGGAAGCTTTCTTTAAAAACGCCAGCTACTGACCATGTACCGTATGTGATTCGACCAAATACCGATTGGGTGATGGCCTCAGGCTGCAGTCAATTTCCGCTGATCTGTCAGCCATGCATACACGCCAAACAGTACGGTGCTGAATACAAGTGTAGCAACCAGGCTGCCGGTGTAAAAAGGAACGGCATCTCCATAACACTGCAGGAGTCCGGCAAATGTTTTAGGACGACCTAATCCGCCACCGAATCCCCATACAAGGAAATTGGAAACCAGGAAATAGGCAGTCGGGGCTGCTAATGAACCCAGTACAACATTTACCACGGTAATCTTACGGATGGCGAAACCTATGAGGGTCAAACCTGCGAACAGGAGATAATTGGTGATCTGTCCGGAATAAAAACCCGCCATGGAACTCAAACCATTTCTATATAAAACTTCGAAAAGCAGGTCGCTCAGGAACATGGAAAAAATTGGCAGCGCAAAGGCCCATTTTTTATCCTTCAGGACAGCACCACCAAATAAAGCCATGGCAATATGTGGGGCGAATCCAAGCGGACGGGAAGGAATGATGCGGTAGATGGCAGCTGTTACAATCAGCAATACCAGGGAAATCAATATCGATCTGTTCAGTTTCATAATAATTAGAAATGTGAGGACAAAAATAAATGAAAAGGCATCAAGCGCCATTAAAGTTTTTCACGGGCCTCCTTCCTTTCATTACCTGGCAGCAGGAACGGTGGCCCGGTAAATCAGAGCACCGGTAGTGGATTCCAGCGACAATACGGCACCGGCAGTCAGCATCAGGCTGCCACCTTTATCCACATGCAGGCTGTGCCCGCCTGCCTCCGACGCCTTCACAGCGCCCTCCATCACCAGTAAAATATCTACCGTTTGCACCTTAAAAGAATAGGCATCCTTTTCGGCCAGCCTGATCTCGTGCAGTTCAAAATCGTCGGCCGGAGTAATAAATGCTTTTTCATGGGCACTGATTGGCTCTCCTTTCAATATCACGGGCGTTACCGGTTCAAAGCGGACATGTTTCATCAACTCGGGAACATCAATATGCTTGGGTGTCAATCCCCCCCTTAACACATTATCTGAATTGGCCATGATTTCCACGTTCTGCCCCTCCAGGTAAGCGTGCAGGATGCCCGCGTCCTGGAAAATGGCATCACCCGCATTCATGAATACCAGGTTCAGCAGGTACACGGAAAATATACCCCGGTCGATTTGTCCCGGTTGATTAAACGTAATTGCGGCCCTCGCGGCCCAGAAATCGGGGTTCGATTTTTCCAGTTTTCCCGATTCATACAATGGCAGGATTCGTTCGAGCAGGGGCTGCAGACGGCTGTTCACCTGCTCCGGTTCCATTTCCATTACGTAACGGTACAGTGTTTTGTAATCTCCCCCGTTAAAAAAGGCAAGCAGGAACCTTAATTCGGGTACATCATTCAGGATGCGACGCATTGAATCCGGAGCCCGGAACCCATGCAATAACCAGAACGGTCCCAATGCGGTAGCCAGTTCGGGCTTGTGGTTATCATCCTTATAATTGCGATGGCCGGCGGTAAGCGGAACACCTGCGGCATTCTCAGCCTCGAATCCGGCTTTGGCACTTGCCCTGGTCGGATGCACCTGGATACTCAGCATATCTTTCACATCCAACACTTTCAGCAGGTAAGGCAGCCTGCCGAACCGGTGCTTCACTGATTGTCCCAGCACAGACCGATCCTCGTTGATAAACTCATCCAGATCGCCATTTCCTTTTATTGCTGCCGGAGCCTGGATATGGGCCCCGAGCCAATACTCTGCAAAGGGCTGGCCGGCCTCTGCCGACCGTGATAACAACGCGGGTAAAAAGGTGAAACCACCCCATTGATAGTGTTGCACTTTACCTTCCAGTGCAAATATTTTATTTTGTTCTTTCATAAGAAGGGTCGAAAATACTGCAAAACCTCAAACCTTGGATACTCATCTGAAAACCGGCAGGAATGGTGAAGACCTGGCCTGCGACTGGCTGCTGGAAAAGGGATTCAGCCTGCTGGCACGCAACTGGAAATCGGGCCGCAGGGAAATTGATATCATTGCCATGCGGCAGGACACCCTGCATTTTATTGAAGTGAAAACCAGGCGGGCCGATGTGTTCGGCATGCCCGAAGCACAGGTAAAAAGAAAAAAATTGTTGCACATGCAGGCAGCGGCAACCGATTACCTGGAGCAGCATCCGCAATGGCGAAATATCTGTTTCGATATTATTTCCGTGTTGTTATTGCCTGCTGCAACAAGGATCGATTTATTTGAAGATATCTCCTGAAGCAGCCTTCATTTTTTCCACCATCTTCAGTGTGGCGGGGCAATACTGGATATTCTGTTTGTGCACGTGCATATAATCCACCGCCTTCTTTTTGGAGAGGTGCGGAAAGCCCGCGCAGTCTGCAGGTCGCACTTCATAAATGGAACACATATTGGATTTCTTATCCAGGAACTGGCAGGGTTGTGTCACATTCATCCAGTCCTTGTCCTTTTTATCGAAGAACAACCATTTTTCCTTGAAGGCATCCACACTCATTCCCATGTGGGCGGAAATGCGCTTGAGGTCAGCATTGGTGAAAGTGGGACTCATCGTTTTGCAGCAGTTGGCGCAAGTCAGGCAATCCACTTCTTCCCAAACCTGTTTTTCCAGTGAGGGTGTCAGCTTATCCAACCCCCTTGGCCTTTCGTTTTCGATTTTGGTAAGGAAACGCCTCAGTTTGATTTTTTCAGACTGGTATTGTTTACGGAATTTTCGAAGGTTAACGGCTTTGGGATTCGTCGATGCACTCATTATAGCAGTGATGATTTTAGAAAGCGCAATATAAAGGTTTCAATGCGTTAAATTGCTGCCGTAACTTTTATGATGCAGAAAATGTGGGCACCTTACAAGAAAGGATTCAAATCCTGGTTGCGGCTGGAAAAATCATTATCCGACCATTCGGTGGAAGCCTACCTGCATGATATTGAGATGCTCACCCAGTTCCTTGAACTAAGGGGCTGGAATTTCAGTCCGGAGCAGCTTGAGCTGGAACACCTGCAACAGTTCACGCGCTGGATTGCAGAACTGGGCATGACCCAGGCCTCGCAGGCAAGGATTTTGTCGGGCCTGCGAAGTTTTTACAAATATTGCTGGGCGGAGCAGATTATTCGTGCCGACCCGACCGTATTGCTAGAATCGCCCAAACTAAAAAGGACCCTTCCCGATACCCTGAGTTTCGAGGAAATTGAACTGATCATCGGGGCCATCGACCGCAGTAAACCGGAAGGCGAGCGCAATAAAGCGATCCTTGAAACCATGTACAGTTGCGGGCTGCGGGTCAGCGAGGTAGTGGGCTTACAGATTTCCTGCCTGTTCCTGGAAGAAGGTTATATCAGGGTGGTGGGAAAGGGTAACAAGGAGAGACTGGTCCCCATCGGTGAGAATGCCATCCGGCAGATAGGAATCTACCGCGGGCATAGCCGGAATTTCTTAACCATCCGGCCGGGAGCGGAGGATATTTTATTCCTGAACCGACGCGGTGGGCCTTTGAGCAGGGTGATGATTTTCCTGATGATCAAGGACCTTGCAGCAAAGGCAGGCATCCGCAAAAGCATCTCCCCGCATACTTTCCGACATTCATTTGCCACCCATCTGGTGGAAGGGGGTGCAGACCTGCGCGCGGTGCAGGAAATGCTGGGGCATGAAAGCATCACCACTACTGAGATCTATACCCATCTCGACCGTGAGTTCCTGAGGAAAACACTTGCGAACCACCATCCCGCTTTCAGGTTATCCCATTAACCGATCCGTTTCTTTGACGCTCCGTTTTACCATTTATCAAAGCCGCCAACAATTCACCTGGTTCACCGTTATATTTGTTACTCAAATCAGCTCATCATGAAAAAATTGATTTTATCCCTTTCCTTTGCAATTTGCCTGCTGCAGGCTGCTGACGCACAGCAGTTGCGCACCCCGGCTCCCAGTCCGGCAACTACCATCAAGCAGGAGTTTGCCTTATCCAATGTAGAAGTATCTTATTCCCGTCCGGCTATGCGTGGCCGTAAGGTTTTCGGGGACCTGGTTCCATTTGGAAAAGTATGGCGCACAGGTGCCAATAACGCTACCACCATCACTTTTGGTGAAGATGTAATGGTAGGCGACAAAGCCGTACCTGCCGGAAAATACGGCCTGCTGACCATTCCCGGTCCGGCTGAATGGACCGTCATCCTGTCGAAGCAACTGGACGTAACCAGTCCGGCTGCCTACAAGCAGGACCAGGATGTGGCGCGCATCACGGTAAAAGCGGAGAAGCTTCCGATCAGCGTGGAGAATTTCATGATCCTGTTCGACAATGTGCAGCCAACCAGCATGAACCTGGAGATCGTTTGGGAAAATACCGGTGTAAGTGTTCCGGTGAAAGCCGATATTGAAAAGAAGATCATGTCCCAGATCGACAACCTGATGAATAAGGATAACCGTCCTTATTTCGCAGCGGCGATGTACTACCTGGAAAATGGCAAGGACCTGAATAAGGCGCTGGGATGGTTTGATAAGGCTGTTGAGCAGAATCCTTCTTTCTTCTGGGTACACCACCAGAGGGCCAATTGCCTGGCCAAACTGGGTAAGAAGCAGGAAGCCATTGCAGCCGCAAACAAATCCATTGAACTGGCCAAGGCAGCCAAAAACGATGATTATGTTGCCCTCAACGAGAAGCTCCTGGCCACGTTGAAATAGTTTTTTTTGTGTTTCGCGTCTGACG
>NZ_MBUA01000028.1:34199-286699 GCF_014332695.1 Flavihumibacter stibioxidans
GTCTGACATACGTCTGACGTACGTCAGACGCGCGTCAGACGGTGTAGGGTGCCTGGCCGGTCGGCCAGGCACTTTTTTTTATGCGTAAATGAATGGTTTACTGAACTTTTTCAAAGGTTTGCGGGCAACCTACACAACTGAGGTAGGGACGGAAAGAGCCCGGCTCCACGCTGAAACGTTTGCCCTCCTGCAACCAGTAAAAAGGATATTCCCGGTAATCCAGGTCGAAACTACCCAGGGGAACAATTGGTTTGGTGGCAATCCGGTTTTCGCCCAAGCGGATATAATATCGGAATGCATCCTGCTTTCCGGCCGTCACGGTGCCTGAGCGGTAAACCATGGAATTATCGAATAATACTATCTGCCCGCCTTCCCGGGTGAAAATGAGGGTATCGGCCGGATGGGCTATATCCACCCAAACCCCGATCAGTTCGCGGCCGGATCCCAACTCTTCTTTCCGGCAGGCGGTGTGAATGATGGCGACCAAAATTAAAAAGAACAGTACCCTGGCTAATGCAGTCATAGTATAAGGTTATTCCCCCTTTGACCTGCCTGCTGCCGGTATCGTTGCATGGATGAGGAAAGCCAGCAGGATCAGCACCAACGCGCCGATGGCATTCAGCCAGAGAAACGCGATATTACTCTTCCAGAAAAGCAGTACCACAATCCCCTCCGTGATGATGGCGCTCCAGAAAGTGGCATCCCCCCCGATCTTTTTAAAGAAAAAAGCGACCAGGAAAATGCCGAGTATCACCCCATAAAAAAGTGACCCTAATACATTCACTGCTTCAATCAGGCTTCCCATATTATTGGCAAACTGTGCCACCACGATGCAGAAAATCCCCCAGGCGAACGTGTACCATTTTGACAATTTGTATTCCTGTATTGGGGTTTCCGGAGTTCGTCTGTACTGCTGGTGAATATCGCACATGGTAGAGGAAGCAAGTGAATTCAGTGCCGCAGCAATACTTCCCCAGGAAGCCAGGAAAATCACAGCAATCAGGAGTCCCACCAGCCCTACCGGCATATGATCCACCACAAAGCGAAGGAAAATATAGTTGGTATCATTTACATCGGCGAGTGGTAGAGCGGTCTTGACCAGTTTTTTATATTCCTTCCTTTGATCCTGCATTACCTGCTGGTTGGATTGCATGGAAAGCACCAGGCTGTCGGATAATTCTTCCTTCGCAATGCGGCTCACCAGGGCCGACTGTTTGGCTGCATTCAACTGGTAATTGGTTTCGATTTCCGACAGTTGCCTGTTGATCGAGGTATCTGTTACCTTACCGGCCACAGCCTGGTTAAAGAAAACCGGCGAGGGATTGAATTGGTAGAAGGTAAATACCAATGCGCCCACCAAAAGAATGGCAAATTGCATCGGCACTTTTACGATACCGTTCATGAGGAGTCCCACCTTGCTTTCCGAAAGGCTTTTCGCGGTCAGGTACCTGCCGACCTGGCTGTGGTCTGCGCCAAAATAGGAAAGGGCGAGAAAAAAGCCACCGATCACACCGCTCCACATATTGTATCGGTCTGTCCAGTCGAAACCGTTTTCATTAACACCGCTGGTGATCACATTCAGTTTACCCATTTTTCCGCTGACCTTGAGGGCATCAATAAAGCCAATGCCATCCGGCAGCAGGTGAACCATCATATAGGCCGCCAGGAACATTCCGGTGAAAATTATCAGCAATTGCAGTTGTTGGGTATACGCAACAGCCTTGGCGCCGCCGGTAACAGTGTAAATGATCAGCAGTCCGCCCATTAAAATATTGGTCAGGTAAATATTCCAGCCAAGCAATGAGGACAGGATGATGGAAGGGGCATAAATACTGATACCGGTTGACAATCCCCTGCTTACCAGGAAGAGGAAGGAAGTGAAAGTCCGGGTCTTTTTATCAAAACGTTTTTCGAGGAATTCATACGCAGTATATACTTTGAGCCGGTGGAAGATGGGTACAAAAAATATGCTGATCACCACCATTGCGATCGGCAGGCCAAAATAATATTGCACGAAACGCATGCCATCCGTAAATGCCTGTCCGGGTGCGGAAATAAACGTAATGGCGCTGGCCTGCGTCCCCATTATGCTCAGCAGTATCAGGTACCAGGGCATAGAACGGTTGCTCAGAAAATAACCATCAAGATTCTTGCTGGTAGCGCTCCTGTAGAGTCCATAGGCGATGATGCCAGCCAGGGTGGCAACCAGTACAATCCAGTCAAGTGAGCTCATGAAAAATATTGGGTAAAAAAGTGAAATCCTACAATCAGAATAACAAGGAATAACAGTACAAGAATGTACCAGGCAGTCCATGACCGGAACAACGGAACTTTTTCTTCTTCTGACATCTGGTTGTAGTTTTAATTTTTGATATTACACAACTGTTCCGTTCCCCACTAGCGGTTCCCCTTCCCCTTTCCTGAAATCATTCCCGCACTGAGCAAACCAAGTCCGAGTCCGATCAGCAACCCGATATGCACCCGCTTGATGAACATACCGATCACCAGGCCCAGTACAATACAAATGCCAATACCTATATCCCGCCTGGTTTGATTGGATGAAGCCATATCAGAATCCTTTCTTTTGGTTTAAAGCGATCAGGTTGGCAAGAAGCCGGTAAGCCCCTGGTATCCCGGCAGGAATCTGCCTGAAAAACACAAGGCCAGTATACACAAAATGTCCCTTGCCATATCTGGTAATAATCAGACTGCCATCATCTGGCTTATCTTCCGGATCGTTCATGGTAAAGATAGTTTCATATCTTTTATCCCAGCCGGATGCATGATAAATACTTCTCTCCTGCTTCCAGCCCTTGAAATCGGCAGCAGTTATTTTATTGGGAAAGTTTAATACCTGGTGATCGGGATTCCTGAAAGTCACTTCAGTATTTTCATCGGATACCCGTGTACGTGAGATATTAAACGGATATGGACCGATGCGCGATTTTACAGTACCCAGCTGGTTGGATGTATTATACTGTACGATCATATTTCCGCCATCGGCAATATATTTCATTAACTTTTCATAGGAGTTATTCAGTGACTCTTTTACGTTATACGCCCTGACACCGGTGATGATGGCGTCAAATGGACTGAGGTCCATGGAGGCCAGTGCTGCATCATCCAGGATGGTCACGGAATATCCCATCTGTTTCAAAGCGTCCGGAATGGCATCACCCGAACCGGGAATATATCCTATTCGCTTTCCAGCCACTTTTATTTCTTCATTAATAACGGTGATACTGTTGGGGAAGAAATAATGAATGGTGGGAATATGATCGTACTGGATCAGCTTCATGGCGTTGTTGTAACGCACCCTGCGGCCGGTTTCCTGCACTTCAACCCAGGGATAAATCTGTGCCGGACGATCTCTGGCGAACAGGGAATCAAAAGAAAGATTAATGGTTTGCAAGGTATTTTTGGGCATCGGCAGTTGGTAGGACAGGTTCTTCTCCTTCGTTCCGGTTCCATTGATCAGTTCAAAACGGAAACCGCCTTTAACCGTATCGCGCTGGATATAACTTTTATAGGAAACCTGCACCAGTTGCGGGTGTTTCGGAACCAGGTTATTCAGCACTACTGTCGGCATGGTGCCCACAACGATCGGCGGAACCGTGAACACCGGCTGGTAAATTTCTCCCTTAACGGGATCAGTGAATTTATACTGCAGGGGAATGCGATCACTGAACCTTTCGCTACCGATGGTATAGTTGATTTTTATATCGCCTGTCACAGGGTTCTCCGGATTTCCGACCAGCAGGAATGGCTTCACATTGAAACTACCGGTATCCATCTGCTCCCGCAACCAGTAAGGCTGATCGGTCATAAAATCCTTATCCACCAATAGTTTCAGGCGAGCTGTTTTATACGCATTTTCCTCCGCATTTTGCGCCAGTTGAATGGTGGTATCATTGAGCATGACCTTTATATCGGTTACCGGAACCGGACTCCTGTTGATGAAATTGAAACTGATCTGAATTGAGTCGCCGGTAACGGCCAGTTGCTGGTTGGCCACTGCCTCAAAGAATATTCCCATTGACGCCCTGATCAGTTGGTTGATCTCTTCTCCTTTCTGTTGCCGCCAGTAAATATCCATTTTTGAATTATCCACCAATGCTTTCAGCCGAAGCAATGCAGGCACTATACGGGAAGGCTGGAGATGATCATAGAGCCGTATCACGGAATCAATAGCTTGATCCATTCCCGCCATTTTAACCCTTTCCCAGTTGGTGAGCACACCATCCATAAGGTCTGATTTTATCGGCTCTCCAGCCGTCGGGGAAAAGAATTCATTTGTTGATCCCCTTTGGGCAGGCACACCAAAACCCTGGCTTTTGTGCTGGCTGCGGCTTTCAGCCGATATTTCACCGTAACCCTTTCCCAGCAGCGGGTTGAATGCGCCCACATCCATTTTGTACTGGCTTTCGTCGGTGGTATTCATCCCCCCGAAATTGAAGGTATTCCATAGAATTCTCTTAGCCTGCCAGGGTTCTGTGAACTGAAGTTGTTCCGGATAACGGTTAGGGTCAGCCGCAGCATGGAATGCTTCTATTGCCAGCGCTGCCGAAGCCGAATGGTGCCCATGCCCGGCACGGTTATCCGGTGGAAACCGGGTGATGATCACATCCGGACGGAACCGCCTGATCACCCAAACCACATCACTCAATATCTTTTCCTTATTCCATATTCTTAATGCTTCATCGGTGGATTTTGAAAACCCGAAATCAAAGGCCCGGGTAAAGAATTGTTCTGCACCGTCGATCCGCCTCGCTGCAAGCAGTTCCTGGGTCCTGATGAGTCCGAGGGAAATACCCTGTTCTTCCCCGATCAGGTTTTGCCCGCCATCCCCGCGGGTGAGCGACAAATATCCGGTGCGGTATTTTTTTTCCTTGGCGAGAAAGGCCAGCAACCGCGTATTTTCATCATCCGGATGTGCTGCCACATATAACACAGATCCCATCACTTTTAACTTCTGAAGTCCCAGGAGGATATCTGCGGAAGTATATGAGGGAGGTGTTTGCGCAAATGATAGCAGGTTTAGGACCAAAAGAAACAGCAGTTGGAAGCAGCTTTTAAGCATAATTAGTGTTCGGGTTGAATGAAGTTCCTAAAATAACAAAAAGCGGCAACCAATAGTTGCCGCTCCTGAAATTTCACATTTCCTCCACAGGGGAAATAAATTTATTGCCCTACAAGGAACACGGCATTGCTGATCAGCAACTTGCCGTTCTCCCAGAAACTTCTGAAAATCGGGTTATCGGCAAGGTAGATTACCTGGCCGCGGCCCATATCCTGTGCACCTATCAGCAAACCGTCTTTCAGTTTACCTTTTATCTCACTTCCGGCAAAGCCACTGATATAATTATCTTTTTTAATAACACCCACGTTCCAGCCACCGTCTTTCAGGAACTCATAGATGTTACCGTCCTGCTTCAGGGAAAAATAAAAATCCGGATACCCAAACCCGAGCGGGTGGCTATGGTCGAGTTCCACTTTGAAGATGGAACCGGGCATGCTGTTCTTCAGCCAGTCGCGTTCACGATCCTCATATTTTTTCAGCAGACTGTAATCTTCACTTTTATCTTCTTCTTTCTTGGCATCGCCATCCTTCAACTTTATGCCCCAATCCGCACGGGCCATTTGCGCCACTGCATTTTCGATTGCGATGATTTTTCCACCCCTGCGGACCCAGTCTTTCAAGGCGTCGTTTGTTTCCTTTTTACCAAAGAAATCGTAATTACCATCAGGCAGGATCAGCACATTGAATTGATTCATGCCATCCCGCAGGAAATCAGCGGCACTGGTGATGGTCACCGGATACCCAAGCTGGGTGTCAAAGAAATGCCACAGTTCTCCCATTCCAAGTGAAGAAACACCGTCGCCGGCCAGCATGGCCACTTTGGGTGCATTGATTACCCTTACTCTGTCAGAACCAAAATCGAATCCTTTATCAACAAAACCTGATACGATCGGAAATACGGCTGCCCCGGCCTGTTGTGCGGATTCCTCCACCAGTTGCTGAACAGGTTTGCCTGTATTCGCGGCCTTTGTGACCAGTAAAGTACCCTTTTCAAAACTGGTGGTTCCACTTGTAAAAGGCTGTTCGGCATAACGTACTTTCAGGTTTTTCTGCAGGGCAGAAGCGAGAAACTTCGCACTGTTGAGGCCATCCCACTTTATCGCATAAGCATAAGCGTTGGCCATAGAACCGGCTGAAGGAGCCGCAACCGGAGCGGTTTTCGTAGTAGCCGTCATATAATTGGCCAGGCCATATGAATTCAATCCGTATGCAAAAGGAATCGACCATGCCGTGATATCATAAGTAGCGGAATCAGTCAGTTTCGTTTTCCGCTCAAACAATACTTTGATGAAATTACTTTTGGGCTGGTTGTTGTTGATCACGATATCGCCCGTTTCAGCCTTGAAAGCTTCCTGCTTACCGGTGAAATAGTTAACCCCTGTGAGGTTGGCCGGATTGGCATAGGACCAGTCCACGTCGTTTTGGTCGAGAAGTGTTTTCAGCCTGGTTACACGATCGGTACCATCGTTCTTTACCACCCATGATTTGAATTCGCCTGCGGGGCTATTAATGGCATTATTAAAATAGGAACGGAATTCGCGCACTACACGGGCGGCATTCTGGGAGGTGATTTCAACGGTGCTGACACCTGTGGTGAAATGGTGCATGGCACGGTCAACAAGCGTAAGCGTATCGCCGTCTTCGTTGATGATTCCGAGTCCGGCCCTGATTCCGCCCTGTTCGTAAGTCATCCCGATGGAACCGCTATAAGTCGGGTAGGTATCACCGTAAGAGGGATACAGGAGGTCGAATCTTTCTTTGGTGAAATACAGCCAGCCCTCTTTATCAAAATACTTTGCATGGTTTTTCCCGATCATAGTCTGGAAATCGCGCTGCCATTTGGTGATCACTTCGTGAATTGGTTCAGCGGCGGGTGCGAAATAATAGGGCTCATTGAATCCCTGCTCATGGAAATCAACATGTACATGAGGAAGCCAGGTATTATACTTTTTGATGCGTGCACGGCTTTCAACCTGTGATTGCCAGGCCCAGTCGCGGTTCAGGTCGAAATTATAATGATTACTCCTGCCGCCGGGCCAGGGTTCGCGGTGTTCGCGGGCCAGGGGTTGCGGATTGATGTTTTTTCCCAGGACGGTGGTATACCAGCTTACATAGCGGTCGCGACCATCGGGGTTCAGGCAGGGGTCAATCAGGACCACGGTATTTTTCAGCCATTCCTGCGACCGTGTATTGGCCGGGTTGGCCAGTTCATAGGCAGTGAGCATGGCAGCTTCAGAGGAGGAAGTTTCATTGCCATGAACATTATAACTAAGCCAGACGATGGCGGGAGCATTTTCATTTGGCGCCATCCGGTCCCGCGTGGCATTGGCCAGGCGCAGGTTATTCAACCTGACCTGTTCCACATTTTTCATATTCTCTGCTGAGCCGATCGTTGCCAGCAGCAGAGGCCGGCCTTCCGTTGATTCACCATATTGCTCAAGTCTGACCTGTGAGGGAGCTTCCTTGGCAAGATGCTGGAAATATTGTACGATCCGGTAATGGGGAGTGTAACGGGTACCAATTTTATACCCCATGAATTGCTCGGGTGATTGTAACTGTGCCATGGCCACGCTCACTGTCAGGAAGGTGCCCACAGACAAAAAGAATCGTTTCATTGCTTGTTTACGCTATTAGGTTGAATAAGATTCGTGAAGCTAAGGAATTCACCCGTCGGGTGGCACCCGACGGGTGAAAAAACATTTAGCGAATAAAACTTCGGGCATAAGCTATCCGCGACTGGGTAACCCATACAAAAACGCGCCTGTTTCCCTCTTCACCCGTCGGGTGGCACCCGACGGGTGAAATAACCTTTTTATTTCAGGGGTTTCAACGCTTCCATGGTTTGGAAAGGATTTTAATCTTTGACCCATGAGCACAAAATTTGACATTATAACCCCGGGAGGATTTTTTCACATTTGTGACAGGGCTGTTGGGGATGAACTCCTTTTCAGGAGAGCGGAAGACTATACCGACTGGATGTCCAGAATCGAAAAGTTCATCCTTCCGGTTGCTGAACTGCATGCCTATTGCCTGATGAACAACCATTATCACCTCCTGATAAGGGCATTGGAAACAACTGATCATGATTTATTCAGTACGCAAATGAGCAGGCTCCAAAGCACCTATGCCAAAGATTACAACAGGACCTATGACAGGAAAGGCGGCTTATTTATGCGTCCTTTTGCCCGAAGGGAAATCCTGAACGAAGCACAACTGGCCTGGGTTTTCTGGTATATCCACCGAAATCCATTGCACCATGGCATCAGCTTAAACTGGGAAACATGGGCATACTCATCCTATCCTTTCTACATTAACAATGTGCCATCCATCATAACCACCAACTTCTGCACCGAACTTTTCGGCGGGCTCGAACAATTAAAGGCCCACCACACCATGAATGCAAATGCATTCAACACTGAATTCATGGGCTTTAGCCTGGATTAAATTCACCCGTCGGGTGCCACCCGACGGGTGAAGGGGAAGTTTCCTTATTTTTAGCCCTCAATCCAAGGAAAATGAAATCAGGCTTTCTGTTAACCGTACTCGTTGCCATCTCAGTTCAGGTTTCGGCTCAGGATCGCATTAACGCTTTTGATTATGCGATACAGAAAACATTTAAAGGAAAGAATGGCGCCGTTGTATCCGCCCATCCACTGGCCAGCCAGGTCGGAGTTATGATCCTCAAAAAGGGCGGAAATGCAGTGGATGCGGCCATCGCTACCCAACTTGCACTGGCCGTGGTATACCCCGGCGCAGGTAATATCGGCGGTGGCGGTTTCACCGTGGCACACCTTAGCAACGGCCAGAATATCACCCTCGACTACCGGGAAAAAGCTCCGCATGCAGGCCATCGGGATATGTACCTCGATGCGAATGGAAATGCCATCATGGATAAAAGCCAGAATGGCCACCTGGCGGCCGGAGTGCCTGGTGCCGTTGCCGGAATGTTTGCCGCCCATAAATATGCAAAACTTCCCTTCAGGGACCTTGTTCAACCAGCAATTGATCTCGCCGAATACGGTTTTATCATCACACCAGAAGAAGCCAAAAACCTCAACGACGACCGGAACATTTTTATTAAATACAATACCCGTCCCACCGCATTTGTAAAAAACGATCCCTGGAAAGCCGGCGATACCCTGGTCCAGAAAGAACTGGCCGAAACACTGAAAAGGATGCGCGACCGCGGACAGAAGGGATTTTACCAGGGAAAGACCGCAAAACTGATTGTGGAAGAAATGAAGCGGGGAAACGGCATCATCACTTTAAAGGACCTTAAATCCTACCAGGCAAAGGAAAGGACCCCTTCAGTTTTTGATTATAAGGGCTACCAGGTGGTCACCATGCCGCTTCCGAGCAGCGGCGGGGTACTACTTCCCATGATGATGAAAATGACCGAAAGGTTCCCTGTTGCGGCATATGGATTCCACTCCCTGAAAGCAGTTCAGTTGATGACCGAAATCGAGCGCCTGGCCTATGCGGACCGTGCCAAATACCTGGGCGATCCGGACTTTTACAAGGTTCCGGTAAAAACATTACTGAGTGATGAATATATCAGCCAGCGTCTTCGTTTATACCATCCTGATAGTGCCGGTAACAGCAGGACCATCCAGGAAGGAACCGTTCAGCCCGAAAGTGAAGAAACCACCCATCTCTCCGTGGTGGACAAGGATGGCAATGCAGTCTCTACCACCACTACTCTCAACGGAGGATTTGGGTCCCATACTGTCGTAGGCGGCGCAGGATTCCTGCTGAACAATGAAATGGATGACTTCAGCGTGAAACCGGGCGTTCCCAATATGTATGGCGCGGTAGGCGGTGAGGCGAATGCCATTGTACCGGGCAAAAGGATGCTCAGCTCAATGACACCAACCATCGTATTAAAGCAGGGCAAACCTTTTATCGTAGCAGGAACTCCGGGAGGCACCACCATCACTACCTCTGTTTACCAGACCCTCCTCAACCTTTTGGATTTCAACCTCAGCACTTATGATGCTGTGAACAAACCGAAATTTCATATGCAATGGTTACCCGATGTGTTGTTCATCGAAAAAGGTTTTCCTGAAGATATAGTGGAGGGGTTGAAGAAAATGGGCTATTCCATCAGATTCCGCGGTGCAATCGGCAGGACTGAGGTAATCAAAATCCTGGAGGATGGCACTATTGAGGCCATAGGTGACAACCGGGGAGATGATGCCGCAGAAGGTTTCTGATAAAAATAAAACACGCATAAAATAAATAAAATGAGCCTGGGCCAAAAATATCTCAGCAGTATCCGCAAGCATTTCAGGGCTTATAAGGATTTGGGTGACAGAACCCTCGCCCAGCTCAATACGGAACAACTGAACATTTGTCCGGCTGAAGGTTCCAACTCAATAACCATCATTATCCGGCATATGCACGGTAATATGTTGAGCCGGTTTACCAACTTCCTGACCGAAGATGGTGAAAAAAGCTGGCGGCAGCGCGACCAGGAATTCGAGCCACCCGACGGGTGGCACCCGACGGGTGAGGAAATCAGGTTGCTCTGGGAAGAAGGATGGGGCTGCCTGCTGGAAACCATCGATAAGCTTGAAGAGGCGGATCTGGGGAAAACGGTCATGATACGGCAGGAACCTCATTTTGTGCCGGACGCCATCAACCGGCAACTGGCACATCACGCTTCCCATGTGGGGCAGATCGTGTACATCGGGAAAATGTTACTTGGTAAAACCTGGAATTCACTGTCCATTCCCATTGGAGGATCGGCACAATTCAACCAGGATATGGAAAGAAAGCAACCGGGTTCCTCAGGATAACTATTAAATTCACGCCTCAACCGCCTTAACCGCCTCACCCCCCTTAACCGCCTTAAACCGACCGCTGTATGCCCTTTCGTGTCGTAGTCATGGTTCTACTTCTTTTTATTGCAAGTTCAATTCATGCCCAATCCGTTCGATGGAACGCCCGCACCGGCATCCATCTCAGTTCCGCCAGGATCGTAGACAAAAAAGACGGCCATCTCACCAAAACAAATTCCATAGCCGGTGCCAATGCCTCTCTTGGCTTGAAAATAGAATTCGACAAGCGGCTCTATTTCACGCCCAGATTGCAGTACAGCATGGTTGGCTACCAACTTCCCGGGAATCAGGAACAACCCGACAGTACATTCAGGATACATTACCTCGAGCTGCCCCTGCTATTACACCTTGATCTTGGCGGACCAGACGACCAGGGCCTTTTCACTGAATTCGGGCTGGCACTGGGCGGAGCATTCTCCGGAACGGTAAAACAGGAAAATAAATCCACCCCCCTGAAATTCAGCATGACCCAATACAATCCCGTAAATGTAAACGCCATGGGCACCCTGGGATATCTATTCAAAAACGGACTGATGCTCGAAGCAGTCTATACCTACGGCCTGACCAGTGTTACCAACGGTGATACCAAACCGAAAATCAGGACATTCCAGGCAGGAATAACGCTGGGATACAATTTTAGCAGGAGACAGGCTCAGAAATAACGAAGGGGATTACGCTTCCGGTCGTATATGTATTGTTTCACATTCATCCAAAAGGCAGCGAACGTGTAAAAAATGATCGGTGACCCCATCGTGAGCAGGGATATGTACATGAAATATTTGCGAATGGTGGAAGGGGCTACACCCATTTTTTCGCCCATATAAGAGCAAACACCAAACACATGCCACTCAATAAAGTGTTTGAAGTTCTTCATAGTGCCAAATTAGACAATATCCAACAAATTCAATGCCTAAAAGGTTTAAAAGAAACGCTTTTATCGGTAATTTCGCGGAGTCTCAACATCAATCTTCAAACATCAACCTTCAAATACATATAGTTATGGTTTTTGACCTCGAGATGATTAAAAAAGTATACGCCAGCTTTCCCGGCCGCGTAGCTGCTGCCCGTAAAGTGGTGGGTCGCCCGCTGACACTTACAGAAAAAATATTGTATGCCCACCTCTGGCAGGGGGATGCCACCCAGGCACACGAAAGAGGAAAGAGCTATGTGGATTTTGCCCCGGACCGTGTGGCCATGCAGGACGCTACCGCCCAGATGGCGCTGCTCCAGTTCATGCAGGCCGGCCGCGATAAAGTTGCCGTCCCCTCAACCGTTCACTGCGATCACCTGATTGTGGCAAAAGACAACAGCAAGGTTGACCTCGACCGTGCGGTACACGAAAGCAGTGAAGTGTATGATTTTCTTGCATCAGTCTCCAACAAATACGGTATCGGTTTCTGGAAGCCGGGCGCTGGCATCATCCACCAGGTAGTACTGGAAAACTATGCTTTTCCGGGTGGTATGATGATCGGAACAGACAGCCATACGGTAAATGCCGGCGGCCTCGGGATGATCGCCATCGGAGTGGGTGGTGCAGATGCCTGCGACGTAATGAGCGGACTGGCATGGGAACTGAAAATGCCGAAACTGATCGGCGTCAAACTGACAGGCAAACTGAATGGCTGGACCGCCCCCAAGGATGTGATCCTGAAAGTGGCCGGCATCCTTACGGTTAAAGGCGGAACCGGAGCCGTGGTGGAATATTTTGGCGAAGGCGCTACCAGTATGAGTTGTACCGGTAAAGGAACCATTTGTAATATGGGTGCCGAGATCGGCGCTACCACTTCTACTTTCGGTTATGACGAAAGCATGAGCCGCTACCTCAAGGCAACCGGCCGCCAGGATGTGGCTGCCATGGCTGATGCGATCCACGAGCACCTCACTGCTGACCCAGAAGTATATGCCAATCCGGAACAATATTTCGACCAGGTGATAGAAATCAACCTGAACGAACTGGAACCACATCTGAACGGACCATTTACGCCGGACCTGGCTACCCCCATTTCAAAAATGAAAGAGGAAGCAGCCAAAAACGGCTGGCCAACAAAAGTGGAAGTAGGCCTGATCGGATCCTGCACCAACTCATCCTACGAAGACATCAGCAGGGCAGTAAGCCTGGCCCGGCAAGTGTCTGAAAAAGGCCTGAAAACCAAAGCGGAATTCATGATCACCCCTGGTTCCGAGCAAGTCAGGTATACAATTGAAAGGGATGGCTTCCTGAGCACATTCGACCAGATTGGTGCCAAGGTATTTGCCAACGCCTGCGGTCCCTGTATCGGTATGTGGGATCGTATGGGAGCAGAGAAGCAGGAAAAGAATACCATCGTACATTCTTTCAACCGCAACTTTGCCAAGCGCGCAGATGGCAACCCCAATACGTTTGCATTTGTAGCTTCGCCGGAAATTGTTACCGCGCTGGCCATTGCCGGAGACCTTTCCTTTAACCCGCTGACCGACACACTCACCAATGAAAAAGGCGAGCAGGTAAAACTGGATCCGCCCACTGGGGATGAACTGCCGGCAAAAGGTTTTGCGGTGGAAGATGCCGGTTACCAGGCTCCTGCTGAAGACGGAAGCAGCGTCCAGGTAAAGGTTGACCCCGCTTCCAAGCGTCTCCAGTTACTGGATCCGTTTGCAGCATGGGAAGGCACCGACCTGAAAGGCCTCAAGCTTCTGATCAAGGCAAAAGGAAAATGTACCACTGACCATATCTCCATGGCAGGTCCATGGCTGAAGTTCCGCGGGCACCTCGATAATATCAGTAATAACCTGCTGATCGGTGCCGTGAACTATTTCAACGAAAAGACAGACAATGTAAAGAACCAGCTGACCGGCGAATATGGTCCGGTTCCTGCCACGCAGCGTGCCTACAAGGCTGCCGGCATCGGATCCATCGTTGTTGGTGATGAAAACTACGGTGAAGGATCCAGCCGCGAACATGCGGCTATGGAACCACGCCACCTGGGTGTAAGGGCTGTGCTGGTGAAGAGCTTTGCACGTATCCACGAAACCAACCTGAAAAAACAGGGTATGCTGGGATTGACTTTCGCAGACAAAGCCGACTACGACAAGATCCGGGAAGATGACTCCATCGATATCAATGGTCTGACCAGCTTTGCTCCCGGAAAACCGCTGGAAATTGTACTAAACCATAAGGATGGCAGTTCAGAAACTATCCTGGCGAACCATAGCTACAATGAGCAGCAGATAGAATGGTTCAAAGCCGGTGCAGCGCTGAATATTATCAGGAAGCAGTTTGGGGGATGATTCGCTGAACAAACCCAAATTAAAACGGGCTGTTATATTGTATAACAGCCCGTTTTCTTTACCTAACGGTCAGCCACAGGCTAATTAAAACAAACAGTGCTTCCATGCAACCATTTAAAATCTTTCCCCATCATATACCTTGCTAATTCATTGGTGGAAATATTGTTAGAAACATGTTCTGCATTTTTTTTACTCCCCAGACTGCTTAAACTATTTTAACCTTAAATAACCAAAACCAATCCCATGTTTGAATTCTTACAGGACCTGGATATGCCCCTCAGAATATTTTGGTACCTGGCATTGGGCTCCAGCCTGTTCTTTATAATTCAAACCATCTTCACTTTTACCGGAGTTGACGGCAGTGATGGAACCACAGTAGACTTCGACAGCGACCTTTCCGGCGGGGATAGCACTTTCCAGTTATTTTCACTCCGCAACCTGGTAAATTTCATCCTGGGCTTCAGCTGGGCAGGAGTCGTATTCTATCCTGTTTTCAACAACAAGGCCATCGTATATACCATCGCGGTTATCATTGGACTTCTCTTTGTCCTGATCTTCTTTTTTATCATGCAACAGGTCTACAAACTCTCTGAAAATAATACTTTTTCCATCCGGGACACAATTGACATGACCGGTGAAGTCTATCTAACAATACCGGCTAACCGAAATGGCAAGGGTAAAGTACAAATCAGTGTCCGGGGGGCATTTCACGAACTCGATGCCATTACCGACAACGAAAGCATTTCAACCGGATCACTTGTCAGGATTGAAAAAGTGGAAAACAACACCATACTGGTTGTAAAAAAAATCTGAAACCATATATGTCACCAATCATTCTCATCGCCATCGCGGTGGTGGTAGGTTTTATTACCATTACTGCGCTGTTATCACGTTACAAACGTTGCCCTTCAGATAAGATCCTGGTTATTTACGGTCGCACAGGAGGCAGTTCGGCCAAATGTATCCACGGAGGAGGCGCGTTTATCTGGCCTGTCATTCAGGATTACGCCTACCTCGACCTGAAGCCCATATCCATTGAGGCCAATCTCACCAATGCATTGAGCCGGCAAAACATCCGGGTAGATGTGCCCTGCCGGTTTACCATTGCCATTTCCACAGAAACAGACAGCATGAACAATGCTGCTGAACGTTTGCTGGGACTGGCACCCGAACAAATACAGGAATTATCGAAGGATATATTATTCGGACAACTGCGACTGGTAATTGCCACCATGACCATTGAAGAAATCAACTCCGACCGCGATAAATTTCTCGATAACATTTCCAAAAACGTTGACACTGAACTCAAGAAGATCGGCCTCAAACTGATCAACGTAAATGTCACGGATATCAAGGACGAATCCGGTTATATCGAAGCCCTTGGGAAGGAAGCCGCAGCGAAAGCCATTAATGAGGCGAAGATTTCAGTAGCAGCCCAGGAAAAAATCGGTGAAACCGGAAAGGCTGTTGCAGATCGCGAAAAAGATGTCGAAATAGCCAATACACAGAAACAACGCGACACCATGATCGCTGAAACCCAGCGCGAAAGGGATGTGCAGATCGCTATCACCCAGAAAGACAGGGAAGTGAGTATTGCAAGTGCGGCCAAGGATGAATCAATCGGCAAGGCAGAAGCAGAACGCGATACAAGGGTTAAGACCGCGGAGGCAAATGCCATCGCTGTAAGGGGTGAAAACGAAGCCAGGATTGCCATTGCCAACTCGGAAGCAGCGAGGCGCGAAAAAGAAGCGGAAGCCCTGAGGCTGGCCGTTACCGCAGAAAAAGTACAACAGGCAAAAGCAATGGAGGAAGCCTACCAGGCAGAACAGAGAGCTGAACTGGCCCGTTCTGAAAGGGAACGCTCCACACAGATAGCCAATATCGTAGTACCTGCTGAGATCGCCAAACAAAGGGCCATCATTGAAGCACAGGCTGAGGCTGAAACCATCCGTGAAAATGCAAAGGGTGAAGCAGATGCCATTTTCGCCAAAATGGAAGCAGAAGCAAAGGGTTTGCTGGAGATCCTGACCAAACAGGCTGAGGGTTATGAAAAAGTTGTTCAGGCCGCAGGTGGTGATCCTACAAAAGCCTTCCAGTTATTGCTGTTGGAAAAACTCCCCGAGTTGGTTAAAACCCAGGTGGAAGCTGTCAAAAATATTAAGATTGACAAGATCACCGTTTGGGATTCAGCAGCAGGTGATGGAGCAAACACGTCAACCGCAAATTTCGTGAGCGGCATGATGAAAACCGTTCCCCCATTAAATGACCTCTTCAATATGGCGGGGCTCAACCTGCCCACCTACCTGAAAGGCGAGGAAACCTCCCCGGCAAACATTGACAATAAATAAACTCTGTCTGCCCGACGAACACCGTTCACCCGTCGGGTGAACAGGGTTCGTCGGATGAACAGTGTTCACCCGACGGGTGGCACCCGACGGGTGGAATGCAGCCACCGGGAAAAACACCCCCTCGGAATGGTGTTAACACCCTTCCGCACATTGAAACGGATAAGATAGTTTTACGCCCTAGGGATGCAAGTCCATCAATTACTATTAAACCATTGCCTTATCCGTTCTTAACGATTGCCTTACCAATATTTCTGTTGATCACTGTGAGCATTGTGAGCACTGAGAGCACTGCACCTTAAACTAGTCTACAACAGCCTGCCTTTAAGCAGGCTGTTTTTTGCATGACCCGCCACCAAAGGGTGTTTTTCCCCCTCACAATGGAGGAAACTCCCCTTACCTGATCAAGCCGCCCATCCTACTTTTACTTTGAAATCAGGTTCGGTCGGTCATGGTTGTGGTTGTCTCAGACGCCACAGCCTTACCGGCCTACATAATAATATCACAATAGGACATAATGAAAAACTTGCTTAAGCTTTCTGTAGAAACGCTGCCCTGGCTGATGCTGTTCATGGCAGGTCTGACACTGTTCACCATGATAGTTGTGCTATACCAGAAGAAACAGCAGCACCAGAAAGCAAACAGAAAGCAATAACCGCTTTTCTCTTGTGCTTACTTCTAATACTCCGGGGGGCGTACCATACAAACCCCGGAGTTTTCATTAAGCATTTCACATATCTTTAAACTCCTAAAAACATCATCCATGAAACAGTTGCTGTCAGTATTAACGATGGTATTTTTTTTTGCCGCCTGTTCCTCCAACAAACCGCTTGCTATAACGGCTGACGAAAAATTCGAAGCCGTAAAAATCACTGCTGCCGAAGCAGACACCTACCGAAAAAACTATGAAGACAAACCATCCTATAAAGGAAATTTCAGAAAGGGCATGATGATTCCGGTCAGTGTGATCGACAGTATCCGAAGTGGACGGCAACTGGAAGCAATCGCCGTCTATTTTGGAAAACATCCGAATTTCAACAGCCCTGTATTTATTGTATATGGCGCCAGGAGTATCACCGGCACCCAGGAAGCTGTTGCAACAGAGGAAATCTATATGGTTTATTACCCCTGCCCCACCAACTGCGGAAAATAGTAACAGTACGGCTTAAAGCTTCAAAAATTCATGGATTTCTTTACAACCACCATCATCAAATTAAGTTTAGTTGCGGCAGGTATAACGGTCGGCTATATACGTGAATCAAAATTAAGCGAAGCAAACCGGACTTTCTGGCTGTTCCTTGTAGTGGCTGGTGGAGGTGAAATCCTTGAATGGCTGATGGCGCGTTATTTCGGGAACAATTTCCCCTTTTACCATGTGTTCAGGCCCTTGTATTATGGCCTCCTCACCTATGCCCTGACAATGGAACTCGGCAAGCTGAAAAAAATCTTCCGCTTATCCATCCCCGTGATCTGGATAGCAGCCTACCTGAACGGCAGATATTTCCAGCCACCGGACGATAACCTGAACACCGTTATCATCAGCCTGACCTGTCTGCTGCAAATCCTGCAGGTATTGTTTTATATCGCCATGCTTTTTGACAGGTACAACTGGCACCAGACCCTTTACTATTATTCTTTCTGGATTGCCATGGGGATACTCATCCACTCAATCATTTCCTTTTTAACCCTGGGTATCCATAATTTCCTGGAAATCGACGGACAAAAAGCTGTCATCTCCTTCCTGATCATCAGTGAATGGATCTTTTATGCCTCATTTGTTGTTAACTTACTGCTTCAGAAACGGCATCCCGAATCATAAGCTGTTGTCATGAACCCCACCAAGTTCGAGATTATATTAACTCTTTCTGCAGCGGTCATCATTATGCTGGCACTGAGTGGGTTTGTGGTGTACTTTATCATATCTGCCCAGAAGCGAAGGCTCAGGCAACAACACGAGCAGGAACAATTAAAAGAGTCCTATGAAAAGGAAGTGCTGACAACCCAGATCGAAAGTCGCGACCAGACCCTGCGCGATGTCAGCCAGGAGATACACGATAATATGGGACAACTTCTGAGCGTGGCAAGAATCAACCTGAATATTCTTGAAAAAGAAATGGATGGTCAACCCCAGTTAAAACGAATTGGCGATACCAATGCGCTGCTCGGTGATGTTATCCGTTATATCAGGATGCTTTCCAAGGGGCTGAATTCCGACATGCTGACCAGCTACGGGCTTCGGGAATCGATCCGCTTTGAATTACAGCGTATTGAACAAAGCGCCATGATCAATTGCCGGTTTCATACGGAAGGAGAAGATTTTACCATAGACCCCAAAAAAGAAATTGTCATATTCCGAATGGTCCAGGAAATCCTGAACAATATCCTTAAACATGCTGCAGCATCCGAGATTCACATTTCCATGAGATATACCCCGGATTTATTCCTGCTCCGGATCAATGATAATGGCAAAGGATTTGACCAGAAGGAAACAGTAAGTCGTAATATTGCCGATGCCGGCTCCGGCCTGCGAAACCTGCAGAAGAGAGCAGCACTTGTAGGCGCTGACCTGCAGATTACCAGTGTGCAGGGTGAAGGCACAAATGTAATGATCACACTTCCCAAACCAGTCCAACATGCCGAATAAACAGCAAAAGAAATATACAGTTGCCATCGCAGATGACCACCGGCTTATTGCAGAATCATTATCACATCTTATCAATGATATCCCGGGATTTGAAGTAACCGTTCTTGCCAACAACGGCCAGACATTGTTGAGCAAGCTTGAAGCCCTCTCCATACCACCGGATATTGCCATCCTGGACATCAATATGCCTGTCATGAACGGAGTGATCACCGCGCGTGAATTGTCGGTCGCCTACCCTACGATCAAACTGCTGGCACTCAGTATGAATGACGACGAGACCTCTGTCATACAGATGATCCGATCAGGCTGCAGGGGTTACCTGCTGAAAGATTGCACGCAGGCAGAACTGCAAAAAGCAATGCTTGAAATCATTGAAAGGGGATTCTATTATTCTGATTTCGTTACCGGCAAACTCATTCACACCATCCACAAGGAAGAAAAAGATCCCGAAAAACTCATCAAGCTGACAGATCGCGAAATGGAGTTTGTCAAATATGCCGCATCGGAAATGACCTACAAGGAAATCGCCACCACTATGAAGCTCAGCGAACGGACCATTGATGGCTACCGGGAAGCACTATTCGAAAAACTACAGGTAAAAAGCCGGGTGGGACTTGTATTGTTTGCCATCCGTATAGGTTGGGTAAACGCAGACAAGACCAGGTAAACTGCTTAAAATTTACCATCCGATACCATAATCTTCGCCATAATTACTGGAACCGCCCCAGAAACTGTTGTGTTTCCAGTCGAACCAGATCGCATTGATTGGCCCGGAAGTGCGGGGTTCAAACCGCAATTGGTAGCCTTTCCCTATCAGTTCCTTCCTGATCCATGAAGGCGTTGATTCATGCAATAATATCTGGCCTGGCTTCGGCTTACGGTCATCTCCTCCCAGGGACAACCAAAACTGGTAGGTATTGAAATTGGGGGCTTCGGCAGCCTCCTGGACATTCATACCGAACTCCACCATATTCAGGAAAAACTGCAGGAGGTTCTGGTCCTGCGTATCGCCGCCCTGTACCGCAAAAGAAAGGAATGGCCGGCCATCCTTTAATGCCATTGTGGGAGTTAAAGTTACCCTTGGGCGCTTGCCGGGTTCTACAACATTAAAGGGATTCAGCGCGGGATCACACACAAAACTTTGCATCCGCTGGCTCATGCCAACCCCCGTGCGGCCTGCGATGCAGGATGGCACCCAGCCACCGCTGGGAGTTATGGAAACCACCCAGCCGTCTTTATCAGCAGCTTCCACCGAAGTAGTTCCCAGCCAGACCTGGTCAAGATAGGACTGGTCTATGGCAGCCACCTCTCCTTTCGCTTTTGCCCCCCATTTCTGCAGGTATTCAGAAAAGGGATTGGTCTTGCCTTCTATCGCATAGGGATCACCGGGAGCAACTGCCGGATCATTCCTATCCTTGTTCATGGCAGCTGCGCGCTGACGGGCATATTCCTTTGACAGCAACCCCTGCATTGGCTCAGCCGGCGGGAAATAAGGATCGCCATAATAAAAATCGCGATCAGCAAAAGCCATATTCATGGCCTGGTAAACGGTATGAATGTATTTGGAAGAATTGTACCCCATTCCCTTCAGGTCAAACGGTTCCAGGATATTCAATGCCTGGAGCAACATTGGTCCCTGGGTCCACTGAGACAATTTATATACATCTATTCCCTTATAATTCACTTTCATGGGTTCTTCAATGATCACCTTCCAGTTGGCCAGGTCCTGGGTAGTGATCAATCCGCCCTGCTCCTGGCTGCCCCTGGCAAATTCGGCAGCAATATCACCCCTGTAAAACCTGTCATTCGCTGCATAAATGGCTTCCTTCCGGGTCTTTCCCTTTTTGAGCGCAGCCTGCTCGGCAGCCACCATTTTCTGCAGGGTTGCCAGCAGGTCTTCCTGCCGGAAAATCTCACCCGCTTCAGGCGCTTCGCGTTCCGCACCAGGATGGGTCAGGAATACTTTAGCAGAATAGGGCCACTCCCTGATGCGCTTTTTCTCGCGCTCAATGCTGTTGGCTGTCTGGGCTTCTATCGGATAACCTGCTGCCAGTTCCATGGCCGGCTTTAATACCTGTGCCAGGCTCATTGTTCCATATTCCGCCAGCATGGTGCAAAGTCCGCCGGGTGTTCCCGGGGTAACAGCTGCGAGCGGGCCATATTGCGGTGGGAATGCCATTCCTTTTTTCCTGAAAAATTCCGCATCCGCACCGGTTGGCGCAACACCCAGGGCGTTGATTCCTATAACTTTTTTAAGGCCGGGATGATATATCAAAGCCTGTGTTTCGCCCCCCCAGCTGAGCACATCCCACATGGTGCAGGTGGCCGCCAGCATGGCACAAGCTGCATCAACGGCATTACCGCCCTGCTGGAAAATGGCTGATCCTGCGGTTGCAGCCAGTGGTTTACCGGTTATGGCCATCCAGTTTTTGCCATGCAAAACCGGCTTCTGGGTTGGCTGTGCCAGTAAAGCCATTGGCACCAACATCAATAATAACAGGGCTTTTTTCATCTGGGGAAATTTTCTACTTAAAGTTAAGGAGCATGGCATCAATCAAAAGGATATTTCTCCTGAATTCTTTACGCTAATTTACATGGGCATGAAAAGACGACCCAGTTTCAAAACCAGATTAAAAAGGTTCAGGAAATCAATGGGGCCCGGACTGATTACCGGGGCCAGCGATGATGACCCCTCGGGCATTGCCACTTACACGCAGGCAGGGGCAAAATTCGGAACAGGGTTACTCTGGACTGCAATAGTCACCTACCCATTGATGGTGGTCGTCCAGGAGATGTGCGCCAGGATTGGCCTGGTTACAAAACAGGGGTTAACGGGAATCATTAAACGAAATTATCCCAGGCCTGTGCTCTACCTCGTACTGCTGGTCAGCTTTCCTTCCATCATACTCAACATAGGCGCCGACATTGCCGCCATGGGGGCCGTTTCAAATCTTTTGGTTCCGGCAGTTCCCGGCTGGACCTGGTCCATCATATTCACCATGGCCCTGCTCTATGCCACCATTGTATGGAATTACCGGAAGATTTCCACTGTGCTGAAATGGCTCTGCATCAGCCTGTTCGCCTACCTGATGATTCCGATGATTACTAAAACAGATTGGGTATCCGCCATTAAAAACACTCTTATACCAGGCTTCCACACCAGCACTGATTATCTCATGGCGCTGGTCGGTATCCTTGGCACTACCATCTCGCCCTATCTTTTTTTCTGGCAGACCTCCATGGAAGTGGAGGAGATCACAGAGCGGCATGTAGTGGTAGACAAAAGAATCATCTCTGCCATGGAAACAGATGTTAAGGGCGGTATGCTTTTCACCAATATTGTATTCTATTTCATTATACTGGCAGCAGGAAATGTTTTGTACCGGGCAGGCATACACCAGATCGATACGGTGGAAGAAGCCGCCATGGCATTGAAGCCATTGGCCGGGGATAGCGCATATGTGCTGTTTGCCGCCGGCATTATCGGAACCGGTCTGCTGGCTATTCCAGTTCTTGCAGGCTCACTCAGCTATATCATGGCGGAAACCTTTGACTGGCAGGAAGGCCTCAACAAAAAATTTTCCGAAGCCAGGGGGTTTTATATAACAATGGGCATCGCACTTGTAATGGGGCTGCTGATCCAATTCCTTGACATCAGCCCCATACAGGCATTGTTATACACCGCCATTTTGTACGGATTGATAGCACCCCTGCTGATTGGTCTTATCCTTCATATCTGTAACAACCCCGTCATAATGGGGCGATATACCAATAAACGCCTGACCAATATACTTGGCATTATCACACTGTTAATTATGACCAGCACTTCGATACTGTTGTTATACCAATTATTATAAAAAAAGCCGGTCTGATGCAGACCGGCTCCCATTATTTCTACGAATGATTACTGGCTAACCTTGAATTCAACCCGACGGTTTTTAGCACGTCCGGCCACAGTGGCATTGTCAGCAACCGGCTGGTCCTGGCCAAGTCCCACAGTGGTAAGACGATCATCACCCACACCTTTTTTAACCAGGTAGGTCTTTACTGCAGCAGCGCGCTTTTCACTGAGCAGTTGGTTTTTATCGGCTTTTCCGGTATTGTCAGTGTGGCCGGCAATTTCAACTTTCAGTTGCGGATACTGCTCATTCAGGATGCGTGCTGCTTTATCAAGTTCTTTTTTCGCGGCAGCAGTGAGTGTGGAACTGCCGGTTACAAACTGAACCGCACTGGCATTGAATTTGGAAGCTTCCAGTTTAGGACAACCACCGTTATCAGCAGGTCCGCTAAGGTCCGGGCAACGGTCTTCCTCATCATTTACACCATCGTTATCGCGGTCAGGAATCGGGCAACCCTGGTAACGTGCCAGACCTGCCACATCCTTACACTTATCTTCTTCATCATTCACGCCATCCTTATCTGTATCCGGAATAGGACAACCATTGTATTTTGCAATCCCCGGAACAGATGGGCATTTATCCTGCTCATCATTAATACCATCCTTGTCGGTATCAGGAACCGGGCAACCATTGTACTTGGCAAGTCCGGCAACGGTCGGACACTTATCCTCGTTATCATTAATACCGTCATTATCCGTATCAGCAGGAGGTGGCGGAGGCGGAGGTGCAATAACAACAGGTGCTGCCTTTTTACTCAAACGCAAACCGGCTGTTGCCTGAACGCCCCTGTTGAACCATTCATAATCATCATACCGCCTTACATTGGTCAGTCCATGGATATAACGGGCACCCACCACCAGCCTTCCGGCTGGCCACCATTCAAAACCCGCTGTTGCCGCATAATCATCTCTCCGGAGATTCTGCACATTGTTGGTGGTCCTGGAATTAACTTCCTGGCGGGCCCTCACCAGCAGATCTGCCTGGGGACCAAGTAACAGGTTGAACTGGTTACTTACTTTATACTTGAACAAAAGCGGAATAGAAAGGTAATCCAGTCTCTGTTTCAGATCACTGCCCGAATTTTTTACATTGCTTCCCATTATGGAGTAGAGCAACTCGGGCTGAACAGAGAACTTTTTTGACAAAGGCATATTCATAAAAAATCCTGCCACAGGCTGAAACTTGAATTCAGATTTATGGCCTGCAGGAACTGCACCATCCAGCTTGAAGGTTGAAATATTCAGGCCGGCTTTGGCACCAATAAAATAATCGTTTTCACCTTCCTGCGCGCTGACTGCACCAGAAATGGTTGCTGCGAGAGCAGTTGCAAAAAGAATTTTTCTCATATAAGGGATTTTGTGTGAATGTTTAACAGTCCGTTAAAATTACTAACTATCTGGTTATCACGCAAAAATACAAGATAACCTCATTCACCGGGCAAAAACCTTGTTTCCAGCAAAATATCCGGTTTACTAACGGCAGGGACTGTACGAGAACTTATTCACATTTTTCGGGTCTGGAACAGTTTTGGTACACCACATGGTTATAGTCTTTAAAATTTCACTTATGAAAACAAAACAATTCCTGGTTTTGGCCGCAGGGTTCGCTTCCCTGATTTTTATGACGGCCTGCAATGAAAACAACGATGCCTCTCCCGAACAGGCGAAACTGGAAATCCGGCTGACGGATGCTCCTAATTCAAACATCAAAGAAGTTTGGGTTGATATTAAAGAAATACAGGTAAATATCGGGGACAGTACGAGCTGGACTCCACTCACCGGGGTTCATCCGGGCGTTTATAACCTGCTGTCGCTTACAGATGGCCGCGACACACTGCTGGCTGATGCCACCATCCCAGCCGGCAGGCTCAGCCAGCTAAGGCTGATCCTGGGAGAGGACAACTATATCATAACCCACGACGGGCAGAAAGAAATGCTGACTACTCCAAGTGCACAGCAATCCGGCCTGAAAGTTCAGATCCACAACGACCTTACAGGCGGTGTCCTGTACCGTCTCGTACTTGATTTCGATGCCGCAAAATCAGTGGTAGAAGCCGGAAACAGCGGCAAATACATCCTGAAACCGGTCATCAGGGTTTTATCCTTTGTGCCCTCAGGCGGAATAGCGAAAGGATTCGTTGCACCCGATTCGGTTATGTCAACCATTTATGCCATCAAAGGGCCTGATACCATATCTTCTACCGCAACCAATAATGGCAATTACCAGTTCCGCGATATTCCTGCGGGCAATTACGAATTCCATTATTATCCGGCACATGACAGTTTTCAGACGGCTACAAAAAATGTGTCTGTTGAACTGGGAAAAATCACTACTGTAGACACCGTTTTCCTCCAACACAAATAATTTCAGAACGCTTATAAAAAGAGATGGGGTCCTGCCACCGCAGGACCCCATCTCTTTTTATAAGCGTAATACCGATGATCAATACTTCACCTGGGCATTAAACCTGCCCTCCCCACTGCCTAATTCTGCAGCGGCCGCATTGCTGACACGTATGACCAGTCCGGCATTTTCCTTTATATCAGAAAGATTGCCCAGTACTTTCGCATATACGTATTTGTTAGTGACCGGATTGGTGACCATTACAATGGTTCCTACAGGTACATTATCCATCAGGGCATAATATTTCCCATCTTTCCAGCCACTGGTACTGCGGAAAATATTGGCAACACCGCTGGCGGATCTGCCCCCTGCCTGGTAAAAGGATTTGAAATAACCACCCCTGAAATCAATTGGGGAAGATGGCGTTTTATTCTCCGTTACAGGCAGCTCTTCTTTTTTAAATACAGGTGCAGGCTCAGGCTTGTTCGTGGGTTGTTTTTCAGAGGAAACCGGTGTGGTAATGGGTTTCTCTTCCTTTGGAGCCGGCACGGGTGCCCTGGGAGAAACAGCCGGCTCAACAGACACAACGGCCACATCTCCCGGATTCGCGGATGCCAGGGCGGATAAATCCTTTTTTACCTTTAGGTAACCAACTACCAGGTTTAGTCCCGGCTTCACCTGATTCCGATTTATATTATTCCATGCTTCCAGGTTTTCGATGGGTACCTTATTGTGATTGGTACTTACCCGGAACATCCACTCACCTTCTTTCACCGTGTAATAAACCGGCACCAGCACTTCATCTGCCCCCTTTCTTTTGTCCTGTGAAAAATTGCCTGCAGCCAGTGGCACTTTAACCGACTGACCGATCGCCAGGCCTTTACCCATATCAGTATTATTGAAAGGAGCAATTTCCCTGGGACTGATATTATAAAGACGGCCCAGGCTGTACCAGGTTTCTTTCGGCTGCACCTTATGCAACAGGTATAAATCGGGAGTTTTCCCCTGGACCTGAAGGTTTGGCTGAGCAAACAGGGGAGTTGAAAAAACGATTGCGAGTATCCACAGAAACGGCTTTTGTAGCATAAGGAAATGAATTTTACACCTTGCAAATATGCGGGATTATCGGCAAAATTGAAGCCAAATTGCCGTTAACCGGAATTCCCTTTTCAGACCTGCTTCAATATCCGCCATTCTTTGGGGTAATAATTGTTGGAACGGTTCTGCAATACCTTGATCCAACCTAGTGTATGTCCCATATATTGCACCATATGCCAGCCCATTTGCCCTGTGCCTGTTTTAATTTCTTCCTTACGCAGGTAGTTCAGGGCTTCGGCCCTTTCCAGTTGCAATACGGGGATACCCGTCGCCGTTAACTGGCTGAGCGCAAAAGCATGGTCTGGAACAAGGTCCTTACCCGCCCATTTCCCGATGGTTACGCCCGCGTTGCGGATATAAAGTGACTGCAACAGAGCCAGTTCTTCTGCCATCAGTGGAGGAAGCGCCAGGATGTTTTCATGCAGGCTTATCAGCGAGAAATCTGTCTCTTTCATCCAGTGTTTTAATCCATCCCTGACCTGCCGGGAAACCTGTTCCCATTTACCACGGCCTCCTTTTCTGGGTGGCCCGGAACCTGCTGATTTTTTTTTGAACGCTGTGAGGTAAAACCCCTCGCCCATCAGCTTGTCAGGATAAAACCTGTATCCTGCAGCCTGGTGTTTTTCACTGAAAGACTGAACGATATTCCAGTTGCTATCGGTCAGCAATGGCAGGGATGAAACTTCGAATGTTTCCAATACCCAGTCAGCAAGTTCCTCGTCTTCTTCCACGGAATAGGAGCAGGTCGAATAAATCAGCACACCATCTTCTTTGAGCGCAGGCCAGATATCAGCCAGGATGCGCTGTTGCCGCTGGCTGCATAGTGCCACCAGATCATGGCTCCACCCTGCAACCGAATCAGGATCCCTGCGAAACATGCCACTTCCGCTGCAGGGTGCATCTACCACAATAACATCAAAATATCCCTGCAAACCGGAAAAATCACGGGGATCATTATTCGTAACCACCACATTTGATCCGCCCCACTTGATCATGTTTTCTTCGAGTATAGCTGCCCGTGATTTAATCACTTCATTTGAAACCAGGATGCTTTCCGGATGAAGGAGTGATTGAATATGTGTTGATTTCCCCCCGGGAGCAGCAGAAAGATCCAGCACGCGCAAGGGCCTGGAAAGATCAGCAGTCTGCTGTAATGCCTGTTCCAGGAACATGCTGCTGGCTTCCTGCACGTAGAAAGCACCGGCATGCAGCAAGGGCTCAAAAGTATATAATGGACGCGAGGCAAGATAGTAACCATACGCGGTCCAGGGTATCCGCCTGTCCAGTTCAAAGGACAAAGCAGCCGGATCAGAGAATTTAGCGGGATTGATCCTGACTGATGAAACCTGTTCGCCGGTATCATGAACCCTGCAAAAAGCTTCTTCGTCAAAGCCGGGAGCATTGCTGAATGCCCGGAGAATATTTGGAGGTAAGGACAAAATCAGAATTTGATACCGCTAAATTAACGAATCATAGATTCTTAATTTCACCGGCAAGATCCTGCAGGACTTTCTTGGCATCACCGAACAACATGGATGTTTTGGGGCGGAAGAAAAGGTCGTTTTCAATTCCCGCATATCCAGGTTTCATACTGCGCTTGTTGACGATACAGGTTTTGGCCAGTTCCACCTCCAGTATGGGCATCCCATAAATAGGTGAGTCGGGATCATTTTTGGCAGCCGGATTTACCACATCATTGGCGCCCAATACCAGTACCACGTCGGTGGTAGAAAACTCCTCATTGGCCTGTTCCATTTCCAGCAGCTGTCCATAGTCTACATCTGCTTCTGCCAGTAACACATTCATGTGGCCGGGCATCCGTCCAGCCACAGGGTGAATGGCATATTTCACTTCCACGCCTTTAGAGGTGAGTAGTTTCTCCAGTTCATGGCAGGCATGCTGGGCCTGGGCCACGGCAAGACCATATCCCGGAACGATCATTACCTTGTGGGCATAAGTCAGTACCACGGCGGCATCCGAAAGTGTAACCTCTTTGAAGCTGCCCTGGGCTTTTATCCCGGCAGTATGATGGGCTGAACCGCCGAAAGATCCGATCAATACATTTTTCAATGAACGGTTCATGGCCCTGCACATCAGGATGGTAAGCAATGTACCGGCAGCACCTACCAGGATACCTCCGGTAAGCATTGCCTTGTTGTTATACAGGAAACCACCGCAGGCCGCTGCCACACCGGTAAAGGAATTGAGCAGGGAAATCACTACCGGCATATCTGCACCACCAATTGGCAGCACAAAAAACACCCCATACAATAAAGACAGCAACAGGATAACATAAAATACCAGCATATTGGCATTATGGTACACGCTGATCAGCCAGGAGGCCAGTAACACAATGACCAGCAACAATAACATATTGATGATATGTTGCCCTTTAAATGCAAAGTCGTGGATTTTACCATTCAGCTTTCCCCATGCGATGATGCTACCTGCAAAGGATACAGCTCCAATTACCAGCCCTGCTATAATAATGAGCATTTCACCGGTCCATGCGCTGTAATCGCTGCTGGAAGGGAAAATATCTCCCAGGCTGATGCCCTTACTGGCATGTATACCCGCTGCGAGGTGATTGAATTCAATGATGGAAATCAGTGCAGCACATGCGCCGCCCATTCCGTTGAAAAGGCTCACCATTTCGGGCATGGCCGTCATTTTCACTTTTTTCGCCGCCAGGGTTCCCACCACAGCCCCTATGACCAGGCCGCCGAAGATCCAGCCGTAATTGTGTAAAGCCTGCCCATGGTCATCACGGAACAGGAAAATGGTGCCGGCAATGGCGATGGTCATTCCCGCTGCTGCAATCAGGTTTCCATTCCTGGCTGTTGCCGGGTTTGACAACATTTTCAACCCCAGGATAAATGTGATGGATGCTATGATGTATATGATTGAAAGAAACATGGAAGGGGAAATGGTGAATGGTGAATGGATTATTTTTTATGCCGGAACATTTCAAGCATACGGTCTGTTACCACGAAACCACCAACTACATTGATGGTTCCCAGGATCACTGCCAGAAAGCCCAGGGCAAGGGCCAGGTAATTATCTGCTTCTGCCTTTCCCATAACAATGATGGCGCCAATGATCACCACGCCATGGATGGCATTGGCCCCACTCATCAGGGGAGTATGCAACACACTGGGCACCCGGCCAATTACTTCTATCCCCAGAAAAACCATCAGGATTACTATGTAGATATAATCCTGGTAGAGTGCAATTTTTTCAATGATGGTTGTCATAACAAAGCTTTTATCCTTTCATTTACCAATTCGTTTCCGTGACAGATACAGGAGCCCTTAACCAGGTCATCCTCCCAGTTAAGGTGTAAAGCCGATTCCTTATTGGTGATCAGCTGTAAAAAGTTGACTATATTCTTACCATACAACTTACTGGCATCAGAAGGCATGTCGGCCGCAAGATTGGAATTCCCTATGATGGTCACACCTTCAGTTACCACCGTTTCATTATTTCTTGTCAGTTCGGTATTTCCACCAGTTGCCGCAGCCAGGTCTATAATTACGGAACCCATACGCATAGAACTTATCATTCCGCTGCTGACCAGTTGGGGGGCGGGCTTGCCGGGTATCTGGGCTGTGGTGATCACGATATCAGCCTTCGCAATGCTTTCTGCAATTTTCTGCTCCTGCCGCTTTTTGAAATCCTCCGATTGCTCCACGGCATACCCTCCGGCTTTGCTGGCATCAGCAGCACCTTCCACCTCCACAAATTTTGCCCCGAGACTCATCACCTCCTCTTTCACTGCCGGACGGGTATCAAATACTTCCACCACCGCCCCCAGCCTGCGGGCTGTTGCAACGGCCTGCAGGCCCGCCACACCGGCACCAAGAATAAGCAGCCTGGCAGGTGCAATACTACCGGCCGCCGTCATGAACATGGGGAAATAACGGGAATAGGTAAACGCTGCCAGCAATACAGATTTATATCCGGCAATATTGGCTTGTGAACTGAGCACATCCATGCTCTGTGCCCTGGTAGTACGGGGCAGCATATCCAGGCTGAAACAGGTTAGTCCCGCTTCTGCCCACTGCTTCATCCGCAAAAACTGGTACAGAGGCTGGTAAACGCCCACCAGAACGGTGCCCGATGGAAGTCCCGATGTTATATCTTCGGCAGGATGAATTCCCAGCACAATGGCGGCAGTCATGATCTCAGTCCTTGACACGATCCTTGCACCTGCCTGCCGGTAGTGTTCATCACTGGCAAAGGCCCGGAGGCCGGCACCGCTCTCTACCAACAATTCATGGCCTTTTTTTACTAGTGAGGTTACGGCTTCGGGCAGCAATGATACCCTGGACTCAAAAGAAGGTTCTTTCAAAACGCCAATGGTCATACAGTACGTTTGATGTCGTACAATTTAAGCGTTATTACGGATAGTAGAAAACGTGAGTGAAGGAATTCTCAGAACCTGATCTCGAAATGCTGTGGCACCTTGATTTCCGGCCGGAAAAAAATAAATCCCAGAAAAAAAATATCGATCGAACAGCTCACTGAAGGGTGCTCCCTGATGGTTTTCCAGGCTGCTTCCATTTCTTCACTCCAATGGATATCATCAAAAACCAGGACGGAATAATCCCGTACAAACGGCAGCAGTTCATTGAAATAACGAAGGGTGGATTCGTAGCGGTGGTTGCCATCAATATAAGCCATGTCAACCTTTCCCAGCTTTGCCAGCAAACCAGGGAGGATTTCATCAAAGCTGCCATTCAGCACTTCCGTATTTTTTAGCTGCAGGGATTGCAGGTTGATGGCTGCTTTTTCCGCGATGGCAGGAGATCCCTCAATAGTATATACTGTTGCCTTTGCATTGGCGGCAGCCATATAAGCCGCTGTAATGCCCAGGGATGTACCCAGTTCAATAATGGAAGCCGGTTGAAAATAATTGACAACCCTGAACAACAGCTTCGCCAGTTTGGCCGGCTTGGCCGCATGACGAACTATGGATGACACGGTTCTGTTGCTTCCACTGTCCTTCCCGGAGCCGGCCCCGAGATCAGTGACCGGCAACAAACTGTTGTCTTTCAACAATGCCTTCCGCAATCTTTCAACCTGGTCATACGCGTAGTAATGACCCCTGTCATTCAGCACCTCGCGAATGAAAGAATATACAAAGGGCGAATGGATACCATGGCCTTTCCCGTTACCTGCCCGAACATAATAAGCAAGGTAACGCAGCGCAAGTGTTATCACACTGAAAGGTCGATGTTCCATATTCTATTTGGCGATCCTGTCCCACACTTCAAAACTGTAGGCAAATGCATGTTTCTCATCCATGGGAAAATCGAGCCGTGAGTGCAGGGACCATTCAGCAGCCGGCAGTTCGGGAAAAAAGGTATCCCCTTCTATCTGGGTGTGTACCCTGGTCAGGTAAACCCGGTGGGTAACGGGTAATGCATGACGGTATATTTCCCCACCCCCAATCACATAAACCTCCCTGGCATCTGTATCTGCAGCCGCAGTCAGCGCAGCTTCCAGGCTGTTCACCGAAATGGTTCCGGGAGCAGACCATTCTGTATTGGTGGTCACCACAATATTGGTTCGGCCTGTCAGTGGCTTACCCAGACTCTCGTAGGTTTTCCGCCCCATAATGACCGGCATCCCCCAGGTGGTGTTCTTGAAAAACTTCATGTCATTGGGAAGGTGCCACAACAACTGGTTATCTTTTCCGATCACCTGGTTTTCACTGACGGCAACAACTATATTGATATTCAAAAGTCAAATATTAAAAAGTCAATACTTAAATCCCTATACTGCAACAGGCGCCTTGATGGCAGGATGACACTGGTATTGCTGCAATTCGAAGTCCTCAAAACGGAACCCGAAAATGTCCTTCACCTCCGGGTTGATCTTCATTAACGGTAATGGATAGGGGCTGCGCGACAATTGCAGCTTCACCTGCTCAAGGTGGTTGCTGTAAATGTGTACATCGCCGAATGTATGCACAAAATCACCTGCCTCCAATCCGCAAACCTGTGCCATCATCATGGTCAGTAGCGCGTATGATGCTATATTAAACGGCACCCCCAGGAAAACATCCGCGGAACGCTGGTACAACTGGCAACTGAGTTTGCCATCCGCCACATAAAACTGGAACAGGGTGTGGCAGGGCATCAGCGCCATCTGCGGAAGATCGGCAACATTCCAGGCACTCACGATCATCCGCCGGCTGTCGGGATTGTTTTTCAACTGGCCGATGACATCCGATATCTGGTCGATCACCTTGCCATCCTTGCCTTCCCAGCTGCGCCATTGTTTACCATAAACAGGCCCAAGCTCACCATTTTCATCTGCCCATTCATCCCAGATGCTCACACCATTTTCCTTCAGGTAGGCGGTATTGGTTTCCCCTCTCAGGAACCAGAGCAATTCATGGATGATGCTCTTCAGGTGCACTTTCTTGGTCGTTACAAGTGGGAAGCCATCCTGCAGGTTAAACCGCATCTGGTAGCCAAAACAACTGATGGTGCCGGTGCCGGTACGATCTGATTTTTCGGTGCCGGTATCGAGAATATGTTGCAATAATTGATGATACTGTTGCATGCCCGCAAGTTAAGCAAACCACCCATGCCATTTCCGGTTATATCCCACGCCGGCCCGGCACCCGCCCAAACTGTTACTAATTTGTGGAAACCTCCTGCACTCGCCTCAGTCCTTCCCTCTTCGCTCCTTGGTTCTCCCTAACTTTGCCTCATGGCAGAAGACTTACACATCACCCTCGGCACCCGGGAAGAACAATACCAATCCCTCATCCCACAGATAAAAGGCCTGCTGGAAGGCGAAACCGACCTGGTGGCTAACCTGGCCAATATAGCAGCCGCATTGAAAGAACAGTTTGGCTGGTTCTGGGTAGGGTTTTACCTGGTCAAAAATGATGAACTCGTGCTTGGGCCCTTCCAGGGTCCGGTAGCCTGCACCCGCATCCGGAAAGGACGCGGGGTATGCGGCAGCAGCTGGCAGCAGGCCAGCACCCTCATTGTTCCTGATGTGGAAAAATTCCCGGGACATATCGCCTGCAGCAGCCTTTCCAAATCAGAAATAGTGGTGCCCCTGTTCCATAACGGCGAGGTCACCGGCGTGCTGGATGTGGACAGCGACGAACTTAACCAGTTTGATGAAACTGACCGGAAATACCTCGAACAAATCGTTGCCCTGATCAGTGAAAAATGAGCTTTGAAAACTAATGTCAGGCACCCACCGCTGTTAAAGGATGGAGGGCCCGGGAAGATTGGTCCAACTGTTCCAATCCCTCAGACATTTGCTGGTGTATGGCAGACAATACTGAAAACTGGCGGTGTAATTTCTCTTCCAGTACCCGAACGACTTCCTCCCTGGCAGACAATTGCGCCCGCAGCTCATCAGCCTGTTTACCTGCATTATTCAATTGCGTAAGGATCTCAGATTCCCTGGCCTCCACCTCGTGGTAATTGCGAATCCGCTGCCCAAGCTGGTTTTGCAGGAACTCAATCTGCATTTGTTTTTCCTGCAACATGTCCTGCAGGTAGCGTACATCCGTTTCCGTTTGTTTGAATTCGTTTTCCATAGCCTGTTTTTTTAATTGATTGGAATAAGCTTCACTTAGCAGCAGCTCCGTCGGGTCCGGCTGCTTTTTCTTCCGGTAGTGCAACCATACAATCAGCAAAAGGGTAATAATAATGACAGGCAGACTGATAATGGCCACAACCTGCACATACTTCCCTACCTCGTAGGTGGTTACCAGCAATAAATGAAACATAGAAAGCCGTTTAAAGTAGCATTCAATTCATACAGGTCAAATTGGAGTGATGGGGCCTGTGCACAGGCAAACAATACAGCTATTGCTGTATGAAACATGCGACAAGAATGGTACCAAACAATAAAAAAGTGGATAACTCTATACGGCCCTGCGCTTCAGTTCTTTTTTGATCAAACCGAGCTCCCTGCCTGTCTGGCCGGCAACCGAACTGTTTTCCTGGGCCCTCCGCATGAGGTAAGGGATAACATCCTCTATCGGACCGAAGGGCAGGTATTTGCTGACCGGAAAACCTGCTTTTGCCAGGTTGAATGTGATGTTATCACTCATGCCATATAGTTGTGAAAAATGCAGGTGATCATGATCGTGACCCAGTCCTTTTTTATCCATCAACCGGGTAGCCAGCATGTTGCTGTTTTCATTGTGGGAGGCCACAATGGTGGCAATCCTTTCAATATGATCAATGCAAAACTCAATGGCAAGATCATAATCGCGGTCTGTTGCCTCTTTGTTTGGTTGAATGGGCGAAGGGTAATTCATGTCTGCAGCGCGTTTGCGTTCTTTTTCCATATACGCGCCCCTGACCAGTTTGGCCCCTAACACAAAACCCTGCTTTTCGGCATAATAATAACTGTCTTTCAGGAACTGTAACCTGTCGTGGCGGTACAGTTGCATGGTATTATACACAACAACCGATTCCTTGTTGTATTTCTCCATCATCTGTGTTACCAGGGCATCCACCGGATCCTGTATCCAGCTTTCTTCCGCATCAATCAGCACCCCCACTTTTTTTTCAGCCGCGATGCTGCAGATCTGGTCCATCCGCTCAACGATCTTGTTCCACTCCTGCAATTCGGAAGCACTGAGCACCTCGGTATGTACCCTGCCTTCAAAACCACTGCGCGAGGTTGCTGCCTTATCCAGTTTTTCCAGCAAACCTGACCTGGACATACCTGTTACCTTAATACTCATAAAAGGAATATTAGGCTGGGTGGCGGCATAGTTGATAACCTTTATAAACTGGTCACGGGTTTGGTCAAGTACATCTTCACCATAATCCCCGCCTTCCACCCCATAATCCAGGATAACCTGCACATGGAAATTGCCCAGTGTTTTGGCCACACCGGCTGTTTCCTCCAGGGTTTCACCGCCTACAAACTGATCAAATATGGTATTCCGGATCAATCCCTTGATTGGCAGGCCGGATTTGATGGCCCAGGGAGTGATGCTGGTGCCCAGTTTTACCAGTGACTGAAAACCCATACTGGTAAAAAGGAAATGGGCTTTTTTAAGTTGCTTATCTGTTTTGTAAGCAAAAGCGTTTTCCGTATTATCGAAGGAAATAGCGGGTTTTGGATCCATATATAGCAAGTTGTGGCCGCAAAAATAAGGAGAATAAGCTGTTTAGATAGCCTGGTGATTAAACGGTTGCAGCACCATTTCGCTGACCACTCCGCTCAGGGGTTGCTGGCAAAGAAACCAGATGGCTTTTGCAGCTTCCTCTGCCTGCACCATTTTATCACGCTGCACCCGCAGGTCAATGGTATCCCAGAATGGTGTATCCACCCCACCCAGAAAAAGATTGGTGAAACGGATATCCGTTCTCTTGATTTCTTCCCGCACACTCTGGATCATTCCTACCAGTCCATATTTGGAAGCGCTGTATGCAGCAGCACCGGCCATGGGTACTTTGCCCAATACCCCCGGAATATTTATAATTAAACCGGATTTCCTGGCCTTGAAATCAGGAAGAAAATTTTTCAACAGCAAAAAAGGAGCCACCAGGTTAAGGTTTAAGGTATGGATAAAGTCCTTTTCCTCCAACTGGTCCATGGGTTTTATGATACCAATTCCTGCTGCATTTATCAGAATATCAATCTGCGGGAACACCTCAAAAAATCGACCATGCAAGGCCGTTACCTCCGTTGCATCAGTAATATCTGCCGCAAACCTGTTTGATGCAGGCAAATTACATGCAGTGCCCAGTGCCTCCAGTTTTGCTGCATTACGGCCTGTAATGAACAAATGCGCGCCCGCCCCTGCCAGCAATTTTGCCACCTGCTGACCAATGCCTCCGGTAGCTCCCGTTACCAGCACATATTTCCCCCTGATGGTTTCCATAATTTCTTTTCGTACATCAACAAGGAAGGGGCGTTTTTGTTGAGGATAAAATCCTGCCAATTGGCCTATTTTCGTTCTTATTTTCCGGCCATGATTATCACACACACCGACATCTATCGCTTCAGCATACCCATGCACCCTTTCACCATTGCCACTGGCACCATGGATTTCGCGCAGAATACTTTTATCCGAATACACACCAATGAAGGTCTATACGGAGTGGGAGAATGTTCAGCCTTTCCCATGATTGTTGGCGAAACGCAATCCACCTGCTTTGCGATGGCACAGGATTTTGCCCGGCTCTGGAAAGGAAAAGATCCGCTCGATATCGAAGGCCGCATGAATGAACTGCATCTTTTCACTGCAGGCAACAGTACCATCAAAAGTGCTTTTGACATGGCACTTTATGATATTGCTTCCCGAAATGCCGGACTGCCATTATACCGTTTCCTGGGTGGCAGCTCAAAGAAAGAATTGGAAACCGACCTGACAATGGGCATCAGTAATGCGGCGCATATGGCGGAGCAGGCAGTTGATTTCGTAAAGCGCGGAGTAAGGATGATTAAGATAAAACTGGGTAAGGATCCGGATGAAGATATCCTGAGGGTAAAAGGAATTCGGGAAGCAGTTGGGCCGGATATCATACTGAGAATTGATGCCAACCAGGGCTGGAATCCTGCAGGAGCAGAAAAAGCACTGATCGCCATGGGTGCATTCAATGTCCAGTTTTGTGAACAGCCAATGAGAACCTATAATGACCACTTAGTTCCGGCACTAAAGAAAATTTCACCGATACCCATTATGGCCGATGAATCCGTTTACGATCACTATGATGCAGAAAGGGCGATCCGTACGGAGGCCTGCAGTTATGTAAACATCAAACTGGCCAAAAGCGGGGGCCTCCGGGAAGCCATCCTCATCAATAAGGTATGCGAATCCAATGGCATCGCCTGCATGATCGGTGGTATGCTGGAAAGCAGGCTGGCCCTCACTGCCGCCGCTCATTTCGCTACAGCCTTCGACAATGTGAAGTTTTATGATATGGACACCTGCCTGGTAGGGCACAAACTGGATCCGGTTACAGGTGGCGCTACCTACAATGGATTCATGGTGGAACTCCCGGAGGGCAATGGCATTGGTGCCGACGTTCAGGAGCACTTCCTGGCGGGATTAGAAAAAATCTCTATCTGAAAATTTCCCGAACTGGCGTAGCTTGCAGCACTTAAACGATTTGAAATGGAACAGCGAAAGCCTTCTGAGAGCATTGTAATCATGACCGAACTGGTATTACCCAACGACACCAATCTTTTCGGAAACCTGATGGGCGGCCGTCTCATGTACTGGATGGATATTGCCGCTGCACTGTCAGCAAGCAAGCATTGCAATGCACCGGTGGTGACTGCTTCAGTTGATAATATTTCTTTTGAATCCCCCATCAAACTGGGCAATGTGGTGCATATAGAAGCGATGATTACCCGCGCATTCAAAACCTCCATGGAAATTCATCTGAAAGTATGGGGAGAAGACCTCACGCATCAATACCGTTACCAGAGCAATGAAGCCTACTATACATTCGTAGCACTTGATCCCAACAGGAAACCAAGACCTGTTCCTGCCCTGGTGCCGGAAACACCGGAAGAAAAAGAATTGTTTGAGGGTGCATTAAGAAGAAGGCAGCTACGCCTCATTCTTGGCGGCAAGATGAAACCACATGACGCAACGGAATTGAAAGCACTGTTCAACGTATAATACTGATCAGGATTTCGACCTCTCGGGTTTGCCGGCAAATGTTTCTGCCAGGTGAGGCACTTTCATCATGTATTTGCGGCTCTGCTCTATGGAATCCATGATCTGGTCCAGGATCTCTTCGGCAGGAGCATCGTAATCAATAACCAGCGGCTGCCCGAACTTTACCGTAAGCAGTGAGCCACGTTTTTTGAAACTTAATCCTTTCTTGGAAAAAGCCCGCCAGAAACCGTTGATCACCACCGGGACCACGATGGGCCTGTTCTTTTTGATGATCAGCGCAGTACCCTTTCTGCCCGGAGCATAGGGACGGGTAGTGCCCTGCGGAAAAGTGATGACCCAGCTGTTGGCCAGTGCCCTTTCAATTTTACGGGTATCGGAAGGATCAAGCCCGCGCCTTACTTCTGTTGCCCCGGTTCGCCAGGTTCGCTTAACCGTAAGAGCTCCGGCAAGGATAAAAAACTTGCTGATCCAGCTGCCTTTCATGGTTTCTTCGGCAGCAACATAATACACATTGGTATATGGATTGAGCAAATAGTAAGGGATTCCGAGTTCATTTCTTTTGCCCCATTTCACTGCACAGAAAATATGCAGGAAGGTGATCACATCAGCAAAATACGTCTGGTGATTGCTGACGAACAGAACATTCCTGCGGGGAAGGTTTTCAATATGTTCCGTTCCGGATATCCTGATCTTATTCACAATGGCTAACCCCGGGTAGGAAACAATTCCCACCACAGCATAAACCAGTTTGCGCACAAGCCGGATTTGCTTTAAACGATCTATAAATTCACTCATGCGGTGCTGTTGGATAGACAAACAATCAACACGCAATATACTTGTTTTGGTTATACCGGGCATCGTTTGTTGACGCGCCATTGTATATTTGCGGATGCCTAAAAAAGCCGTCATTTTTGATATGGATGGCCTGCTGATCGACTCTGAGCCATACTGGCAGGAAGCAGGCATCGAGACCCTCGCCCAATTCGGAATCCGTCTGACTACGGAACAATACCATACCAGCACCGGGCTTCGGACCATTGAGTGGATCGAACACTGGTTCAACCATTTTGGCGTAGACCATGCGAATGCCCCCGCAGCCATCAGCACTATTGAAGAAGCTGCACTGGAGAAAATCAGGCAAAAGGGCCAGCCCATGCCCGGTGTGGAACACATCATCAATTTTTTCCTGCAGCAGGATTATAAAATCGGACTGGCTTCCTCCTCTCCCATGAAACTGATCAATGTAGTGGTGGAAAAGCTGGGTATCGGACCATATCTGCATGGTATCAGTTCTGCAGGGCAGCTGCCTTATGGCAAACCGCATCCGCAGGTTTTCATCGAATGCGCAGCACAACTGAAGGCCGCCCCCTTCCATTGCCTGTGCTTTGAAGATTCCTTTAACGGCCTGATCGCAGCCAAAGCTGCCAAGATGAAATGCGTGGTAGTACCGGCGCCGGAACAATATGCTGAAGCCAAATGGGGTGCCGCCGACCTGAAACTCAGCTCACTGGTGAATTTTAATGAGCTGTTACTCCAGGCGATCTGGAAATGAGAAAGGTGCTGATCCTCACGAATCAGCACCCTTCTATTATCTCTTCTTCTCCCTTCTGAAATCCGTCACCTCATTTCATCTTGAATCCTTCCAGGAACTTCGTTGTAAAGTTTCCGCTCCGGAAGTCCTCGTTCTGCATGAGTTGCAGATGGAAAGGGATAGTGGTTTTCACGCCTTCAATTACATATTCACTGAGTGCCCGGTACATAGTGTTGATGGCTTCATCACGTGTACGCGCAACCGTAATCAGTTTTCCGATCATGGAATCATAATATGGCGGGATGGTGTATCCGGCATACACATGACTGTCAACCCTTACACCATGTCCGCCCGGTGTATGCAGGATGGTGATCTTGCCGGGACTTGGCCGGAAATCATTATAGGGATCTTCGGCATTGATACGACATTCGATGGCATGCATCTGGGGCTCGTAATCGCGGCCGCTGATGGGTTCTCCCATGGCAATCTTGATCTGTTCTTTGATCAGGTCAAAATTGATCACTTCCTCGGTTACACAATGTTCTACCTGGATACGGGTATTCATTTCCATGAAGTAGAAATTGCGGTGCTTGTCGACCAGGAACTCTATGGTACCAACGCCTTCATAATTAATGGCTCCGGCCGCTTTCTTGGCAGCCTCACCCATGGCAAAACGAAGCTCAGGTGTCATGAAAGGTGAAGGTGATTCTTCCACCAGTTTCTGGTGACGACGCTGGATAGAGCAATCACGCTCGCTGAGGTGACAAACTTTTCCATACCTGTCACCGGCAATCTGGATCTCGATGTGACGGGGTTCTTCCACGAATTTCTCCATGTAGATGCCGTCATTTTTGAAAGATGCCAGTGCTTCCGCTTTGGCTGTATTATAGGCCCGCTCCATTTCCTCATTGGACCATACGACCCGCATACCTTTACCACCACCACCGGCAGTGGCTTTGATGATCACGGGATAGCCCATATCGTTGGCCACAGTATATGCCTGGTCGAGGCTTTCCAGCAAACCTTCGCTGCCGGGAATAACCGGAACGCCGGCTTTGATCATTGTTTCCTTCGCCGTGATCTTATCACCCATGGAGCGGATCTGGTCCGGGGTGGGACCAATAAACTTGATTCCATGTTCACCACAGATTTCAGCGAAACGGGCATTCTCTGCCAGGAAGCCATAACCCGGGTGTATGGCATCTGCATTGGTAATCTCCGCAGCAGCCATCAGGTGGGGGATGTTCAGGTAAGAATCGGCACCCGCGGGGCGACCGATACAAACCGCTTCATCGGCAAATTTTACGTGCAAACTATCTTTATCGGCAGTGGAATAAACCGCTACGGTTTTGATACCCATCTCGCGACAGGTTCTTATCACACGCAGGGCTATCTCACCACGATTGGCGATCAATACTTTTTTAAACATCTTCCTTTACAATTTTTGCATTAAGCGGGTTCCACCAGGAATAAAGGCTGGTCGTATTCAACAGGAGAAGCATCTTCTGCCAGGATCTTCACGATTTTACCTTTTACTTCGCTCTCAATTTCGTTGAAAAGCTTCATGGCTTCGATGATGCAAACCACTTTTCCGGGGACGATCTCATCGCCCACTTCTGCGAACAGGGGTTTATCGGGAGACGGACGACGGTAGAAAGTACCGATCATGGGGCTCTTAATGGTGATCAGATTAGAAGCAGCAGGTTCAGCCGTCTTTGGTTTTTCCCCCTCAGCGGCAGGTGCTGCAGGAGCAGTGGCAGGCGCTGCAACCGGCGCAGGCGCGGATGGTGCATACACCGGGGCTGCCATTACTTGCTGAATGTTGTCTTGCTTTTGCTTAATCGTAACCTTAAAACCTTTCTCTTCGATCGTAAGTTCACCGATGTTCGATTTGTTGATCAGTCGGATCAACTCCTGAATTTGTTTGAAATCCATTGTACTGAATTTACAGTTGGTGATCAATTTTGGCGGCTAAGATAAGGAAAATGCCCCTCCGAAGAGGGGCACAGTATTCATTAGCTGAAAAAAATTACTCTTTTACGCGTTCTACGTAATCGCCGGTTTTGGTGTTCACACGGATGAGTTCACCTTCGTTTACAAACAGGGGCACCATAACTGTGGCTCCGGTTTCTACTGTGGCGGGTTTCAGGGTGCGGGTTGCTGTATCGCCCTTCATGCCGGGTTCGCTGTAGGTAACCTTCAGCACAATTTTGTCGGGAAGCTCAATACTCATGGGTGAATCACTTTCAGTATTGATCAATACGGAAACCTGCTGGCCATCTTTCAGGAACTGGGGTGCATCGATCAGGTTCTCCTGGGCAACGATCTGCTCGAAGGTTTCATTGTCCATGAAATTATAACCACTGTCATCCTTGTACAGGAACTGGAAATCTTTTCTTTCCACGCGGATCGGGTAAATGGTATCACCACTGTTCCAGGTTTGTTCGATTGAACGGTTATTGTCCACCCCTTTCAACTTAGCCCAAACCTTTGCGGCTGCACGGGCGGTCTTGTTTTCACCAAATTCCACGATTTTATACAGGCTGCCATCGATTTTGATGATAAGGCCACGGCTGATATCCGATGTATTTGCCATAACGAATTACAATTTTCTTAATCCAAATTATTAATGAGGGGGCAAAATTACTGTAATTCGGTAAAAGGCGGCAATTTTTTAAAGCCACCCGGCTCAGTTTGCTTTCTCGAGGGAAATTTCAATGACACCGTCCTTTGCCTTTTCGCCATAACGAAGAATAGCTGATTCTGCTTTTAAAATATTGACGCTGCTGATCTGCTCCTTCTTATAAGCCAACGCTTCTTCCCTGGTCACTATCTTCCCGTCCACCACCCAGATGGTATTTGGCGTGATGCCGTTGCCTGGTTGGTTTTTCAGGGCAGTTGCATTGGAGGTGCGGATCTCCACTACCCCGTTCCTGGCTTTGTCTCCATATTTACTGATGGCTGCATCACTCTGGAATACATTCATGGTTTGTATTTGCCCGGGGGCAATCAGGTTAACTTCTGCAATAGTTGATTCTTTGCCGTCAATTATATAAATGGCATCCGCAGGCAGTGGTGCCGGCGCTGCTGGTGGCGCAGGTGGTACCGGTGGTGCCGGAGCTGCGGGGTGAGCAGGGTGAGCGGGTGGTGCGGGGTGAGCGGGTGGTGCGGGTGGTGGAGGCGGCGGTGGCAGCTTACCATATAGTTTTTCATATTCTCCTGCATTCTTATCCCACTCACTAATTGGTACAGATTTTATGAGCTTGCCCGTTTTGTCTTTAACTGTTACCATCGTCTCGCCGTTTTTCCCACTGATAATTAAATAATAATCTTTCTCAGTAGGACCAAAAGTGTAGGAGAAATTTTTCTTTCCGGGAACAGTATCGGTTTCCGGTTTAACATTTAATCCGGGCACCGCAAAATCTGCAAGTTTATTTAACTGGTTATCTCCCGGTTCGTAACTGCTTTCAGGAGTCACGGCTGGAACTGGATCCTGCTGCTTCCGGAAGGCAAGTAATAATACCGCCGCCAATGGCAGGGCAAAGGCAAATTTTACCAGGTGTACCCTGGCTGATCTGATCTTGTTCATCATGGTAATTCTTGTTTTTAATGCGGAAAAATTGAGGTGACTGGCAAGTGTGAATTGCTGCTGCCCCACCACTTTTAATAATAGGTACTGGTACTGACGCCGGTCAAGTCCATGTTCCAGTACCTGGCGATCGGCTATGAACTCGAGATTCTGCCTGATGGCTTTCCGGATAAACCATGCAAACGGATTGAACCAGTTGATCACAACCAATAATTCTGATAATATGATATCGATGGTATGGTGCTGCCGCACATGAACCATTTCATGCCTGATAATTTCTTTCAGATCCGCCTCTGCATGCTGGGCCGGATTAATATAAACTGCTGACCCAAACGAAAAAGGAATAATAGGATCCTTTACTTCATACAATTTTACCGATCCATCCGCCAGCAGGTTCGCCTTTTTATGCATACGCAACAAAGAAATATACTGAAGCAGCACCCTTAACAGCATCAGCAGTATCCCGGCAAAAAATACCAGGGTACCCCAATCCCACCAATCAATACCGTTAGTATGAACCTCCTTCCCCGAAGGCTTCCAGTTCCCCAATGCAGGTAATAGTTCCAGCAATGCCGGGGAAACCTGGCTTTCGTCCATCCACCAGCTGATGTTCAGCAATGGCAGGAAAAAACCGAGCACCGGGTATGCCATCAGGTACCAACGGTTCCATTGGTAAAAAGTAAGCCGCCTCAGCAGCAATACATATAAAAGATATACAGCCGACAGGCATATGGAGAATTTAAACAGGTAAAGTAAGAAGGGAGCCATAAAACGGGTTGATTGATAGTGAATGGTTATTTGAGCTTATTTTCCCTTTTTATATCCTTTCCTTCAATAAGATCAAGTATTTCCTTCAGTTCATCCCTGCTCAACTGCTTCTGTTCCACAAAAAAATTGACCATTGCCTTGTACGAATTATTGAAATAGTCCTGTATAAAATGATTCATAAACTTCTTCTTATACTCCTCTTCGCTTATAGTTGGCCGGTAGACATAGGTATTTCCCACCAGCCGGCTGTTCAGGTAACCTTTTTTCTCGAGGTTCTTTACGGTAGAGGCAAGGGTGGTATACGGGGGTAAAGGTGCCTCCATCCTTTCCAGGAATGTTTTTACATTTCCTTCCCCTGCCTGCCAGATCACCTGCATGGCCTGCTCTTCTGAAATCGTCAACTTTTCCATACCTACGAACTTTTCGTAAACCTACGAACATATCGTAGAATAATCCAAATTAATTTGTAAAAAACTTTGTTAAGAAGGAATAGCCAAAATCCTGTCCTAATTTTATAGCATGAAAACAACAAGCAGAATAGTATTCAGGCTGGTGCCAATGATTGTATTCCTGGCGATGCTTGCCCCGATGGTTTCAAAGGGCCAGGAAACAGCGGCCGACAAACAATCACCAACCTCTGTTCCTCCCTACCTGAAATTTAAAACCCTTCCCCCGTTTGAGCTCAGGGGGATCAACGGGCAATTGATTATTCGGGACCAGCTTCCGAAAAGCAATGGAACGATCATAATGTTTTTCAGTCCCGATTGCCACCACTGCGTGGCACAGGTGGATGTTATGCAAAAGGAAATTGGCAAATTGCAGCCATTCAACCTGGTGATGGCAACCTACCAGCCGATGGAAAACCTGGTTGGTTTTTATAATCGCTATAATTTATCGGCCTGGAAAAACCTTTACATAGGAAGGGATGAAAAATACTTTATGCCCCCCTATTTCAGGATTATAAACCTGCCCTATTTCGCACTCTACAACAAAAAAGGAGAATTCGTAAAAGTGTTTGAAGGGAATGTGGCAATAGACCAGTTGGTTTCAGCTTTCAAATAGGTTGTGTACAAACAACTCATATCTTTGCCCCGCAAATAATTATTTCACCGCATAAATCTCCCTTACATGAAAGTTACAGTAGTTGGTGCCGGTGCCGTTGGTGCAACCTGTGCAGACAACATTGCCCGCAAAGAACTTTGCGAAGAACTGGTTTTATTGGATATCAAGGAAGGCCTGGCAGAAGGAAAAGCCCAGGACATGATGCAATCCGCAACCCTGCTCGGTTTTGACACCCGCATCACCGGCTCTACCAATGATTACAGCAAAACCGCCGGCAGCGATGTAGTAGTGGTTACTTCCGGAATTCCGCGTAAACCCGGAATGACCCGTGAGGAACTTATCGGTACCAATGCAGGTATTGTAAAGAATGTATGTGAGAATATCCTGAAATATTCACCCAATGCAATTTTCATCATTATCAGCAACCCGATGGATACCATGACTTACCTGGCCCTGAGCGCCACCGGTATTCCAAAGAACAGGATCATCGGTATGGGTGGCACACTAGACAGCGCACGCTTCAAGTACCAGCTGAGCCAGCGCCTGGGTTGTTCACCGGCTGACCTCAATGCAGTTGTCGTAGGCGGACATGGCGATACAACCATGATTCCCCTGATCCGTTATGCTACCTGGAACTCCGTTCCTGTAACCAATTTCCTGGATGAGGCCACACAACAGCAGGTTGTTGCTGACACAATGGTTGGTGGTGCGACCCTTACCAAACTGATTGGCACTTCCGCATGGTATGCTCCTGGTGCTGCCGGTGCTGCACTGGTGGAAAGCATTGTACGCGATGAGAAAAAACTCTTTACCTGTTGCGTACAGCTGAATGGCGAATATGGACAGTCTGATATCTGCATGGGTGTTCCTGTAGTAATTGGCAGGAACGGTTGGGAAAAGATTGTTGAATTCGGTCTGAACGACTCAGAGCAGGCTATGTTCAACAAAAGTGCAGAGGCTGTAAGGACAATGAACGATGTGCTCAAAACACTGTAATACAGCATCTTACAACAAAAAAAACCGGCAAATGCCGGTTTTTTTGTGCCCCGGGCAAAAAAATATTCCCCCAACTATTTTGATCCCAGAACTATTCTATTAGTTTTGTATAACAGTCTGGTCTGCTCCAACACCTATTTAAAGCTGCACGGGTAAGTTTACCCTTACCAATCGCCTCGAAGGCCGCTTAATTCTGAAACCTATACAAACAAAAAGAGTATGATCAAGCCCCTGCTAACCGTAGCTTTATTGCTGTTGGTTGTAAGTACCAATGCACAGGAACCCATAGAACTTCCTAAAATGAGGGATCCACTGGTGAATAAAACTATTAGTCCCACAGACAATCCCCGCATCAATCCCGAAAAGAATTACAGGATCAATCCCAAACATAACTGGAACATCAATCCTGCCATGAATGAGGGTATCAATCCTGAAAAAAACAAACTGATCAATCCAAAATTCAACAAGGACTTCAGCCCCCTGCACAACCATAGTATCAATCCCATGTATTCTTTCAGCCTTCACCCGCTGAGCAATACTACCTGGAAAGGTTATTACATGTTTGACAAGGCCAGCAAACTGACCGGTTACCTGGTGATTGCCAACCAGTTTGTGGTACTGGATTTTGATGATAAGGGAACATGGAAAGGTTACCTGATTAAAACAAGTTCCAATACCTACAATTATTTCAACCTGCAGGACGAATGGACCAAGGTATTTTTCTGTGAAGATTCCATGGTTGGGTTCAACCTGTTTGACAGTACCGGTGAATGGACCGGTAATTACGCCAAATAACACCAGGGTGACAGCCTGGTTTGCTACCGGGCTGTCAGCATCTGTTGTGCCAATAGTTTGATGTCCTGAAGGGAGATATTTTCCATACAGCGAAAATGCCCTTTGGGACATTTTTCATACCCGATCTTTGAACAGGGGCGGCAGGACAAACCATTCACTTCAACAATATGGAATGGAGCAGATTGCCCCAATTGCAGCTGCCCATAGTACGGATACATACCAAAAGCAGGTACTGTGTTTCCCCATACAGAAATGATCGGCTTTTTGAATGCGGCGGCAATATGCATCAGTCCCGTATCATGACTGATGATGATCCTGGCCTGCCTGACAAGGTCGGCAGATTCATTCAGACTGAATTTACCACAGGCATTATATATTTTAACGGGATCGATGGAAGCAAGTACCTCCCCTATGACCTTGTCATCAGGGCCACCCATCAGGATCACCGGGTGATCCAGCAGCTTTACCAGTTCTTTCAACCTGTCAAGCGGCAATCTTTTTGTGGCGTGCGCTGCCCCAATAACCAGGCCGATATACCCCAGTTGGTGGGAAACCGGAATATCCTGCTGTTTGATGGTTTCATCAGCCGGAATAAAATAATCCAATCCCGCACCATCATTTTTAACCCCCAGATGACTGACCGTTTCAAGATAGCGGTCCACAATATGTTTTTCAGGAAGCAGGTTGACTTTCAGGTTGGTCAGTAACCATTTCTGCACATTGAGCTTATTAAAGCTTTTCGATTTGCAGCCTAAGGCTTTTTTTATTCGCAGTGTACGGAGGTTATGATGCAGGTCCACCACCATATCAAACCCTTCCTCTTTTAATTCGCGGATCGTGTCCTCGATATTCTTCTGCAATAAATGCAGTTTGTCGATATATGGATTTGCCTTTAATACACTTGCAAAAGAAGACTTGGTGAGATAATGCAATTCCACTCCCGGCACCTGTTTTTTCAAACAGCGCATAACCGGTGTAGTGAGTACTATATCACCAATTGAAGAAAATCTTATAATTAATACTTTCATCTTATTCACCATTGACCATTCACCATTGACCATCTCATTCCTCCACATAATTCAAATCCTTTCCAAAGGTTTCGGCAGTAAGTGCGGCAGAAATAAAGGTAATGATCATAATCACTACAGCTGTGATCACTCCGCTTTGGATGAACCCATAATAAGCCTGGAGGCCGGTAAACAACAGTGTGATCAGGTTCAGTGAACCGCGCACCATATTGGGGACGGTTGTGGCTGCGGTGGCCCGCAGGTTGGTTCCAAACTGTTCGGCCGCCATCGTCACAAATATGGCCCAGAACCCGGTACCAAATCCAAGCAGTGCACAGGCCCAGTAAACCTCCTGCGTATCGGCTCCCTGCAGGTTGAAAAACCAGAACATGCCGATAATGGTCAGTCCGTAAAAGAGAAACAAAGCCTTCTTCCTGCTTTTTAGCAACTGGCTCACCAATCCTACTGCAATATCTCCCAGTGAGATGCCAACATAGGCATACATCACAGCTTTTCCGGGATCGACCGTTCCCTGTACATCCATCTGGATGGCAAATTCTTTGGAAAAACTTACCAGTATGCCGATCACGAACCAGGTTGGCAGGCCAATCAGTATACTCAGCAGGTATCTCCTGAAGCGATTGGCATTATTGAAAAACATCAAAAAATTCCCCTTCTTTATATTGCTTTGCTTGACATGATGGAACATGCCAGATTCTGCCACTTTGATCCGCAGGAACAGGAGCATAAATCCGAGTCCGCCACCAATAAAATAGCAGGTACGCCAGTGAAAATTTTCCTTCATGAAATAGGCCAGAACGGCGCCTGACAATCCAATGCCGGCAACCAGTGAAGTACCTATCCCCCTGCGGTCCTTGTGTAACAATTCACTTACCAGTGTAATACCTGCCCCCAGTTCCCCGGCCAGCCCGATACCGGAAATAAAACGGACCGCAGCATATTGGTTCACTGTCTGAACAAAGCCATTGGCAATATTTCCCAGGGAATACATAATGATGGAGGCAAACAACACACTTAATCTTCCCTTTTTATCCGCCAATACTCCCCAGAGTATTCCACCGATCAGCAGGCCCATCATCTGTGTATTGATGATAAACAGTCCCTCATCCCTGATCTGCACCTCCGAAAGACCCAGGTCCTGCAGACTCGGAACCCTGATAATACTGAAGAGCAGCAAATCATAGATATCTACAAAATATCCGAGGGCGGCAACAATAACAGCGATATTAAAAACAGAGTTCCGGTTGGCAGCAGTCTGGGTCATATGGTCGGTTGATTAATTTCCGGCTGAATCTTTTCTCTTCTTTGATCCGGTTATTAACTTCCATAAAACCGGAGCAGTAGTTACCAGAACAATTACAATGATGATCACTTCAAGATGGTCCTTCAGCTCAAAACCAAATTGATTCTTCACCCAAATCTGCAGGAAATGACCACCGAGAATCATACTTAAAACCCAGGCAATACTTCCTACAATATTATAGAATGCAAACTTTTTCTTATCCATTCCAACTATACCAGCGATGATCGGGGCAAAGGTCCTTACGATCGGAAGGAAACGGGCAAACACGATGGCGCCCCCCCCATGTTTGTCGTAAAATTCATGGGCCTGTTCGAGATAATGCTTTTTGAAAAAGAAATTATCCTTCCAGCGGAACATAGCCGGGCCGATCCTGCGCCCAAACCAGTAGCCAATGGTATTTCCGATCACACCGGCAAAAGAAATCAGGGCCACCAGCATGAAAAGATCCAGCCATTCATTTTGCAGGGCCGGAATACCGATGGATTTATAAAACTCATTGGCAAGGTTGGAACTGTAAATACCTGATACAAACAACAGACTGTCACCCGGCAGGAAGAAACCGGCAAACAATCCTGTTTCAGCAAACACGATCAGCAATATCATCCATAAGCCACCGTTGGCGATATAGAACATCGGATTCAGCAAGTCCTTCCAGGTAAAAATCTTAGTTAATACAACTGTTTTATTTTCGGGCAACTGCCGGAATACAAAAGTTCCTGCTTCATAGTTCTCTGCTGACACCTGAACAGTTTCATCCGCGGCAACCTTAATAATCGCATACCCCTCATCGTCAGTAACATATTCCCCTGTAACGCCCCCGGCCTGGATGGACACAGTTTTTACCGGTGATTCATACTGGTTCAAAAATCTTACCCGCACTTCCTGTTGAGCAGCGACTGTTAACCAGGGTAACAGGCCAATCAGCAAAACAAGGACTCCTTTAAATTTGTTTATCATATCAATTCTTCTATTTAACTCTCTAATTCACCTTCCCATTTGCTCACCGCCGTGGTTGCAAGCGCATTTCCCAATACATTGGTCATACTCCTGAACATATCACAAAAATGATCTATAGGCAATATCAGGGCTATTCCTTCAGGAGGAATACCAAACATGGCGCAGGTAGCAGTTACCACTACCAGTGAGGCCCGGGGCACACCTGCGATCCCCTTGCTGGTGAGCATCAGAACCACCAGCATGGTCAGTTGGGTACCAATGTCCAGATGAATGCCGTAAGCCTGGGCAATTGCCAGGCTGGCAAATGTCATATACATCATACTGCCGTCGAGGTTAAAACTGTAACCAAGCGGCAGGATAAACGCAACTATTTTATCACGGCAGCCGAACCGTTCCAGTTCTTCTGTAAGTTTAGGAAATACAGCCTCGCTGGAAGTAGTACTGAACGCGATCAGCAGCGGCTGGGCAATCCGCCTTATCAAATGGGGCAGGCGGTTCCTGAGGATCAGGAAACCAACCAGTAAAAGAACCAGCCAAAGGACGATTATCCCGATGAGGAAATAAAACAGGTAAAGCCCATAAAATTTAAATACTTCCAGGCCTTTTACGGCGATTACGGCAGAAATGGCACCAAATACACCCAGGGGTGCAAAGGCCATCACATAATTCACCATTTTCAGGATGATATGGGCAACCCCGTCCAGCGCTTTGATCACGGGTTTGGCATAATCCCCGATTGAAGTGGCGGCAATCCCAAAGAAAATACTGAACACAACCAATTGTAAGATCTCGTTGGTCGCCATAGCTTCTATCACACTTTTCGGAAATACGTGTTCTACGAAATTTATCAGGGAGAAAACCTTCGTCTTACCTATGAGATCCTGTGCCCCCGAACTATCGGCATTGCTCAGGTCAATGGCGGCACCCGGCTTGAAAAAGTTCACCAATACCAGTCCGATGAGCAAGCTGACCAGTGAGGCGGTTATAAACCACAAAAGCGCTTTACCACCCACACGACCCACGGTTTTAAGATCCCCCAGTTTGGCTATCCCCACAACCAATGTTGAAAATACAAGAGGCGCAATGATCATTTGCACCATTCTCAGGAAAATGGTGGTCAGCAGTTTAATATTATTGGAAAAACTCTGAAGAAATTCAGCAGAAGCATTTTTATTAACTATATATCCTACTATAACCCCAAGCACCATCGCCACCAGGATATAGAGTGTTAACCTGTTCTGTTTTACCATTGTGAGTGTTTACTTATTGAAAGGAAGGCCGAAAATTCGAAAAAATCCTGACGCTACCAAAATAATCGGCCTAAATCCGCTTCTGAACAAAGTTTAGCGGCGGTGAATGAAATAATTATTTATTTTACGGGCTTCTTAACAGCTTCAAAAAACAACAACCACAAACTAGTATGAGTTTATTCAGAAAAAAATCATTGTCTCATTTATTGGCATCGGCTGCTGATTCTGAAAAGGGACTTAAACGGACTTTGGGGGCTACCAACCTGATAGCTCTTGGAATAGGCGCCATTATCGGCGCCGGTTTGTTTGTAAGAACTGCAGCTGCAGCGGGACAGGCTGCCGGACCTGCCGTTACCATTTCTTTCATCGTTGCTGCCGTGGGATGTGCTTTCGCCGGACTTTGTTATGCAGAATTCGCCGCCATGATCCCGATTGCGGGAAGTGCTTATGCCTACAGTTATGTAACCATGGGTGAATTAATTGCCTGGATCATTGGCTGGGCGCTGATCATGGAATATGCACTGGGTGCTGCTACCGTATCCATTGCCTGGAGTGAATACCTGAACACTTTGCTGGGAGGGCGAATACCATATGAGTGGAGCCACTCGCCTTTTGAAAGCTTCACTGATGCTGCAGGAACACTGCACCAGGGCATCGTTAACGCTCCGGCACTGATCATCCTTTTGCTCCTGACCATGCTCCTGATCAAGGGCACGCAGGAATCTGCCATGGTAAACGCTGTCATCGTATTCATTAAAGTTGCCATCGTATTAGTTTTTATAGTAATAGGCTGGCAGTTTATTGATCCGGCTAACCATACACCTTACCTGATCCCCGAAGGCACACCCGCCTTTAAAGACCAGGCAGGGAAAGTCATAGCCGATTATTCCAACACCTTCAAACACGGATGGGGCGGAGTTCTTGGAGGTGCTGCCATCGTGTTCTTCGCATTCATCGGTTTTGACGCCGTTAGTACCGCTGCACAGGAAGCCAAGAACCCCGCAAGGGATATGCCAATCGGCATCCTGGGTTCACTGGCTGTTTGTACCGTCCTCTACATCTTATTCGGCCATGTACTTACCGGTGTATCACCATGGCAGGATTTTGTTGACCCGGTTAAAGGCCGTGAGGCTTCTGTAGCTTATGCCGTTTCAGCTTATATGCCAGGCTATGAATGGCTTGCCACCGCTATTACTGTCGCCATCCTGGCAGGATTCTCCTCTGTAATCCTGGTGATGCTGATGGGCCAGAGCCGAATCTTCTACACCATGAGTAATGACGGGCTGATCCCGAAAGCTTTCGGTGAACTGCATCCAAAATTCAAAACACCGTACAAAGCCAACTGGATCCTCTTCATTTTCGTCGGACTGTTCGCCGCATTTGTTCCCGGTCACGTAGCAGGCGATCTTACCAGTTTCGGAACATTGTTCGCTTTCGTACTGGTAAGCGCAGGTGTCTGGATCATGCGGGTTGCTTCCCCGGATATCAAGCGTCCCTTCAAGACCCCATTGGTTCCCCTCGTTCCAATCCTGGGTGTAATTGTTTGTACAGCTATGATTTTCGCACTCGACAGCACCACCCTGAAAGTTGCGTTTGGCTGGATGGCGATTGGTATAGTCGTTTATTTCCTTTACAGCCGCAAAAACAGTAAACTGAACCAACCAGGACATACACCCGGTGAAATTCTTCCGAACGCAAAAGACTTCGAATAATTCATATGTAAATATTGGATTATAAGTAATCATTAAAAGGCCCCGTTATAACCGGGGCCTTTTAATTTCTTCTCCCCCCTGTCACCCAGTATTTCCATCTCTCCATTTTATCATACTTTTGCACTCCTAATAAACGAAGTTGCACATTCGCAGGCAACCTGCGGCGCAACCTCAAACATCAAACCTCAAACATCAAACCTATATGGGTCGCATTTTCGAAGTACGTAAAGCTACCATGTTTGCCAGGTGGGACAGAATGGCAAAACAGTTCACCCGGATTGGTAAAGAAATCGCAATAGCTGTAAAAGCCGGCGGCCCTGACCCTGGCACCAACCCGGCACTCCGTCGTTGCTTTCAGAACGCCAAGGCAGTAAACATGCCCAAAGACCGTGTGGAAGCTGCCATCAAACGTGCCCAGGGCAAGGAAATGGAAAACTTTGAGGAGATACTATATGAGGGATATGGACCTCACGGCGTGGCTATCCTGGTAGAAACAGCAACAGATAACCATGTACGCACAGTTGCAAACGTTAAAGCAATTTTCAATAAGGGCGGCGGCTCTCTCGGAAATAGCGGAAGCGTGAGTTTCCAGTTCAAAAAAATGGGCGTTTTCAAACTCAAACCGGAAGGCCTGAACGCAGAAGACATGGAACTGGAACTGATTGACTTCGGACTGGAGGAACTGGGTGAGGGTACCGGTGAAAATGGAGAGGAAGTACTGGTGGTACGTTGCGGATTTACAGATTTTGGCAACATGCAGAAAGCCCTGGAAGATAAAGGCATTACTCCCATCAGCGCCGAAGTTGAATGGATACCGCAAAACACGGTGGAACTCCCGGAAGAACAAGCCCAGGATGTTTTGAAACTGGTGGATAAAATTGAACAGGACGAAGACGTTCAGAAAGTGTTTCATAACCTTGTCTGACAAGTCCCTGCCATACATAGACGTCATTTTGAAAACCTGTTTATACAACAGGTTTTTTTATTGCCTGTAATTAAAATAACGCTACCTTACATAAGAATCTCGGCCACCCATAGTGGTTTTTTACCGCACCCATCCCGCCCCTTTTTCCGCACCATTTACCAAAGATTTCTTCACCCTTAATCTTTGAATATGGAAGAGTATCGTAAATCGAATCATACTGTTTCCGCAAAAGGAAAACAGTTGTTATCATTCCTTGCTATATCAGTGTATTTACTTGCCCTGCTGGCTCCCATATGCGTATGGGCACAGAATGGCAAGCCACCCGTTTACCTGGAAGTTATTTCCTATAAAATCAACCCGGGCAAAGAAGACACCTACAGGAACCTGGTCAGGAACTATGGTCACCGGGTGTATGAGTCTGTTGTGAGGGATAAAAAAATAATGGGCTGGTATTTTTATGAAGTGCTGATGACACCCGACACAAAAAACGGTTATGATTTTGCAACTGTTCTGATCACCACCAATTTTTCAGACCTGATTGACAACCCGGTGTCAAGAAAAGACATTTACACAAAGGTCATCACCGGATCAAAGGAATTAAGTTACCAGCAATTCATGACACAACTTCAGGAATGCAGGACCGTTGTGAACCGGGAGATCTATGTACACCGCGCCGGACTTGACCCGAAGACTCCTGTTTCAAAATATGTCCAGATCGATTTCATGAAACCCTTACCCGGCAAGGCAGCCGATTATGTCCGGATGGAATCAGAAGTATTCTACCCGATCCACCAGGAAAGGATAAAGATCGGCGCACTGACCGACTGGGCACTGTATGAGAAACTGCTTCCCTTCACCGGCGATTCGAGAAATGATTTTGTAACCGCAAATTTCTTTGACAATCCAAGGTCCATCATTGACCCCAAATACGAAGAAGCATTTAATAATATTCCCAACAACATTGATTTTATCCGCCTCAGCGGCCAGATTGACCAGACCAGGAAACTGGTAAAAAGTGATATCTGGAAATTAGTTGATTATGTTGACCAGATGAGTCTGAAATGAAGGGATGACTAGAGATTGTTGGGATGTTTATAAAACGCAGGCAGGCTCCAGTGGTACCGTACCGCCAGCATGCGCACAAAAAATATCAGGAGTATGCAAACGATATTGAGCAATGTCGTTTGCATACCCGCCGACTGAAAGGCGAAAAAACCAAGTCCGCCTATGATACTGGCAGACGCATAAATTTCCTTATGGAACAGGTAGGGAACATTGTTCAGCACCACATCCCGCAACACGCCGCCAAAACAGCCGGTTAAAACACCCAGTGAAATACAGATACCGGGCGGATACCCATGCATGATTCCTTTTTCGATGCCCACCATGGTAAACAACCCCAGACCCAGGGCATCAAAAACCTGTAACAGCGGTTCAAATTTTTTAAGCCGGGAGGCGAATAACATAGCAGCAATGGCTGCAAAAATGATCACCCCGATAGTGATATTATTGGATAACCAAGCCACCGGCAGATCACCGATCAACACATCGCGTACCGACCCGCCTCCTATTGCCGGTGCAAACGCCAGGATGATCACGCCAAACGGATCCAGCCGCTTTTCCATGGCAGCAAAAGCACCGGATAATGCAAAGGAAAAAGTTCCTGCAAGGTCTATTATGGTGAGAAAATTCAACTCCATTTTACTCTGCCATCATTTCCTTCACCAGGGCCGCAATATCTTCCACATTTGGCTTACTGAAATAATCACCATCGCTGGCATAACCCGGCCGGTGAGCCTTGGCTGACAATGTGCGCGGGGCAACATCCAGCCAGCGGTAACCGCCCTGCTTTTCCATTACCTCATTGAACATGTAGGCAGTAGCACCGCCCGGCACATCTTCATCCACAAAGAGTATCCGATTTGTTTTTTTGAGGGAACCAAGGATAACCTGGTGAATGTCAAAAGGCAGCAAGGTCTGCACATCAATAATTTCAACCTGCACACCAAAGCCTGCCAGGTATTCAGCCGCTTCCTCCACCACCCTTAAAGTGGACCCATAGGAAACAAGTGTAATATCAGCTCCCTGGCGAATGATTTCCGGTACACCAAGCGGAACAGTATATTGCAACAGGTCGGCCGGCAACTTCTCTTTCAGCCGGTACCCATTCAGGCACTCAATCATCAATGCCGGATCATTGCCCTGTAACAGGGTATTGTACATTCCGATCGCCTGGACCATATTCCTTGGAACACAAATATGCATACCTCTTAAAGCTCCGAGGATCATTCCCAGAGGGGATCCGCTGTGCCAGATACCTTCCAGCCTGTGTCCGCGGGTGCGAACAATCAACGGGCAGCTTTGCTTCCCGAAAGTGCGGTAATGGGTGGTGGCAACATCGTCACTCAGGGGTTGCAGCCCATACAGGAGATAATCCAGGTACTGGATCTCTGCAATTGGCCTGAGCCCCCTCAATGCGGTTCCTATTCCCTGGCCCATGATGGTCAGCTCACGGATACCAGTATCCGAAATCCGGAACTCCCCATGTTTCGCCTGCAACCCGGCAAAGCCCTGGTTGACATCGCCGATATAACCTACGTCCTCACCAAAAGCAATCACCCTGGGATTGCTGGCAAACAGCCGGTCAAAATACCTGTTGAGTATTTCATACCCGTTCAGCATTGGCGCATCCGGTTCGTACTGAGCCGGCCTTGCTGCCACATTCAGCGGGCTTTTCGGACCTTCATTATAAAGGTGCGTATTATAGAGTGAATTATTCAGATCCTTCAGTTCCTTATAATAATCCTTTAACCAGAAAGCACTGTCATGGTTAGCTGCCAACCCGATGATTTTATCAAGCGTGCTCATCACATCCCGCCGCATCGGCTCCTTTTCGGCAACCAGTTTATTGATTAAGGGTTCAATACTCTCAACCATCTCCGGTGCGTTGGAAAGCAGGGATCTGGTCAGTTCAGCCACCCTGCTTACCTGGTCCCTGATAGGCTGCTGGTAGGTATTCCAGGCATTGTTCCTGCACTCCCTTACATATTCCTTTGCCTTCAGTTCGATATCATTCAGTTCCTCTTCACTGCTGAGGGCATTTTCGAGTATCCATTCCCGGAACTTTTTGATACAATCGAAGGAACGTTCCCATTCAAGGCGTTCCGGTGTTTTATAACGTTCATGGCTACCTGAAGTAGAATGCCCCTGTGGCTGGGTTATCTCCTCTATATGAAATACAGCCGGGATATGGGTGTCACGGATCTTCCTGATGGCAGGTTCCATCACTTCAACCATGCTGGCATAATCCCACCCCTTCAGTTTATAGATATCAATTCCGTTTGTGCCCTCGCGCTGCTGGAATCCTTTCAGCACTTCGGAGATTGAACCCTTGGTCGTTTGCAGTTTCTTGGGAACGGAAATACCATACCCGTCATCCCACACGAATATGGCCAGGGGAACCTGCATCACTCCGGCGGCGTTCACGGTTTCCCAGAAATGTCCCTCCGAGGTGGAAGCATCCCCGATGGTACAGAAACAGACTTCGTTACCGTTATTGGACAGCTCCGGAAAGTCGCTTAATTGTTCCACCTTGCGAAAAACCTTTGAAGCGTAGGCAAGACCCAGGGCCCGCGGCATTTGTCCGGCTGTAGGCGCCATATCGCTTGAAATATTCTTCTGGTGGGCAAGCGGCAGCCAGTTGCCTTCCGCATCCACATTGGGAGTGGCAAAATGGGAATTCATCTGGCGACCTGCACTGAAAGGATCCTGCTTTACATCCGGGTTGGCATATAATTGCGCAAAAAACTGCTCAATGGTAGCGAGTTTGCTGGCAAATACAAAGGTCTGGTCGCGGTAATAACCGGCCCGAAAATCACCCGGACGGAAAAATTTAGCGGCAGCGATCTGCGCCACTTCCTTGCCATCGCCGAATATTCCGAATTTGGCTTTGCCGGTAAGCACTTCCTTTCTACCCATCAGGCTCGCCTCCCGGCTTTCGCAAGCCAGTTGGTAATCACGGAGTACTTCATCGCAGAAGCGGTCAAAACTTAACTTTTCTGAAGTAAGCAGATCGTTTTCGATTTGATTTTCCATGCGGCAAATCTAATGGAAAAGAACAATGCGAACAACCGTTAGTATTTCAGGCTGTTTCACCCGTCGGGTGGCACCCGACGGGTGCCACCCGACGGGTGAAGAACAGGCATCACCGGGTTGATGAAAAATCGGCCACAATAGCTACATTTGTTTAGCGTTTATAGATCGGAAATATGAAAAAAATCATTCTATTCTGTTTATTATTGGCTGGAACTCAAGCCTTAGAGGCCCAGACCCAGCAGGTGGCAGGAACCGATCCGCTGCTTATTACCAGTACCTATGACTTTGGAAATATCCGCCAGGGAAGACCTGTTACCAGCGATATTCCCTTCACAAATACTGGTAAAGAAGCGTTAAAGATTGAGAATGTTTCTGCCAGTTGCGGCTGTACTTCCCCCAAATGGTCGAACGAACCGGTGGCTCCCGGACGCCAAGCTTTCATTACCGTTGGTTACAATGCCGCCGCAGAAGGACATTTTGAAAAGTCCGTGACCGTTTATTACAATGGTGGAAAAACCAGGACATTTTTCATAAAAGGGCAGGTTACCAAACCATTGTCACCTGCCCCTGTTAATAGTTCTGTACAATTATTAAAACAATAAATCCATATACTTAAATCAGTAAATATGAAAAAAATAGCACTTACCCTTTTTGCAGTTGTAATCAGTGCCGCCATTTTTGCTCAGGCTAAGAAAGCCGATGAACTGGTAAAATTTGCCGAGTTGAAGCACAATTTTGGCAAGATCAAACAGGGCACTCCGGTAACTCATGTGTTTGAATTCACCAACATTTCCGGTAAACCCCTGGTGATTGAAAACGCCTCAGCGAGCTGTGGTTGCACCACTCCGACCTGGCCGCAACAGCCTGTTGCGCAGGGAAAGGGTAACAAGATCACGGCAGGTTTCAATGCCGCTGCTCCCGGTCCGTTCGACAAAACCGTTTTTGTAAAAGTTTCCGGTGCCGACCAGCCGCTTGAACTGCGTATTTCCGGTGAAGTGTTAACTGCCGAACAATATGCCAGCTATGAATCAACAAAAGGAAAGAAAAGCGGTAAATAATACCGAATAAAATACTGAAAAATCCCTGCATTATATGCGGGGATTTTTCATTTAGTCCATCGTCATATTTAAGTATCTTGAACCAACAAACATCTCATATGGACCTGTCATCCTTATCCCAGTACCTAGATACCCTGATGGTTCAACCTGACCGGAAGATTTCGCTGAAGAAAGATTTCGAAACGGACTACGATCACAAAATGATGACGAAAGAGGAAGGGGAAAAGCTTCTGCAGACCGGTATCGAGAACCTGGCATTAATGCAGGATAAATTATATGCGCATAACCGGCACAGTATCCTGATTGTGCTGCAGGCCATGGATGCAGCGGGCAAGGACAGCGCGATCAAACATGTGATGTCGGGACTTAACCCTCAGGGCGTGAAAGTGACCAGCTTTAAAACGCCTTCAAAGGAAGAACTGGACCATGATTATTTATGGCGGCATTTTAAAGCCCTTCCCGCCCGCGGTGAAATCGGCATTTTTAACCGCTCGCATTATGAGAATGTGCTGGTAACAAGGGTACATCCCGAATACATCCTGAATGAAAATATCCCGGGCGTTGAAACAGTGGAACACATCACTGAAGATTTCTGGCAGCAGCGTTTCAGGGATATCAACCGTTTTGAAAAATACCTGTCGGATAATGGCACCCTGATCCTGAAGTTTTTCCTGCATGTTTCAAAAAAAGAACAGAAAAAACGTTTCATAGAAAGGATTGACGACCCGGCCAAGAACTGGAAATTTGCGGCTGGGGATGTAGCGGAACGGGCTTTCTGGGACGACTATATGAAAGCTTACGATGATATGCTGGAAGCCACTTCAAAAGCCAATGCGCCCTGGTTCATTTTGCCGGCCGATGACAAATGGTTCACCAGGCTATGCCTCGCTGCCATCATCTCACGCGAATTTGATAAGCTGGACGCATCCTATCCCAGGATAAGCGAGGAACAGAAAAAAGAACTCGCCCTGATGCGCGAGAAACTTATAAACGAACCGGAATAAAAATCTCAGCGCAATACTATCTTTGCGACATGTTACAAATTTCAAAAAGGGGCTCAGCCATGCCCCCTTCCCCCATCCGCAAACTGGTTCCGTTTGCCGAAGCTGCCAAGAAAAAAGGTGTCAAAGTATTTCACCTCAATATTGGCCAGCCCGACATTGAAACACCCAAAGCGATGATCGACGCAGTAAAAAACGCCGACTTCAAAGTTTTGGAATACAGTCATAGTGCCGGAAATGAAAGTTACCGCCGCAAGCTGGTTGAATACTATCATAAAGTGGGAATTGAAGTGAACCACAACCAGATTATTGTAACAACCGGGGGATCTGAAGCCATCCTGTTCGGATTTATGGCCTGCATGGATCCGGGTGACGAGGTGATCATACCCGAGCCTTTTTATGCCAATTATAATGGATTTGCAGTTTCCGCCGGTGTGGTAGTAAAGCCAATCACTTCACACATTGAAGACGGATTCGCCCTGCCGCCGATCTCTGCCTTTGAGAATGCCATCACACCCAAAACCAGGGCCATCATGGTCTGCAATCCCAATAACCCAACCGGTTACCTGTATAGCCGTGAGGAGATGGAGGTGCTGAAAGAGCTGGTGCAGAAACATAATTTATTCCTGTTTGCAGATGAAGCCTACCGCGAATTTTGTTATTCCGGCGATCACTTCAGTGCCATGAGGCTGGAAGGTGCGGAAAACAATGTGGTACTGATGGATACCATCTCCAAGCGTTACAGTGCCTGTGGTGCCAGGATCGGTGCTTTTGTAACCCGTAACCAGGAATTACTGGATGCTGCCATGAAATTTGCGCAGGCCAGGCTGAGCCCTCCGGGATTGGCCCAGATCGCTGCAGAAGCTGCCATTGATCTGCCTGACAACTATTTTGAGGGAACGAAGGTCGAATACAAAAAACGCCGGGATACACTTGTTGGCAGGCTGAATGCCATTCCGGGTGTATTCTGCCCCAATCCGGGAGGCGCCTTTTATGCCATTGCCCGCCTGCCGATCGATGATGCCGATAAATTCTGCCAGTGGCTGCTGGAAAGCTTTTCCTGGAAGAACCAGACGGTGATGCTGGCTCCTGCCACCGGATTTTACGGAACAGAAGGCCTCGGTAAAAACGAAGTTCGCCTGGCCTACGTGCTGAACACCAATGATATCAACGCTGCCATGGATTGCCTGGAAAAGGCCCTGGAGGAATATAACCGCGTCTGACGTACGTCAGACGCACGTCTGATGCCTACAGCAAAGAATCGATTATTTTTTGGGAGATTTGGGTAGAACCTCTATTTTTGCGCTCCATTTGAACGCCAAATCGTTCAGATAAGGCGAGGTAGCTCAGCTGGTTAGAGCATCGGATTCATAACCCGAAGGTCGGCGGTTCAAGTCCGCTCCTCGCTACATAAAAGCCCCGTAACGGGGCTTTTTATATTTATTCACTGCCTGTGAAAACCATATCACAGGCCACATTACACCATACAACAACTTAACCAGCCACATCGGCGGCTTCACCAGCCTGAACTCACTGGAATATTTATTGGCCAAAACGATCTTCTGCAAAAATCCCAGGTCATTCAACTGCTGCGAATACCGATCATTGACCATCTCAAACACTTCTTTAAAAAAAACCTCCGCACGCATCGCCGGAAACACTTCCCAGTTAACAACCGTCCGCCCATCATACCCATTCCACATACCATGCGGCGTGTTCCGGGGAATTTCAATTACATCCCCGGCCCGGTATTCCACCACCTGGTCTGAAAACCTTACCACCAGGTAGCCAGACAAAACGGTAAACCGCTCTTCCTGAAGTGGATGAAAATGCATGGGAGGCGGCTCGCCGATTCCGTTAAAAGCCATTTCCATCCACAGCTTATCACCCCCGGCAAAAGCCGGACCGGATAAAAATTTTATTTCCTGCCCGGTAAGTAAATTCCTGATTGAAGTTTCCTGCATAGGTAAGTTTTTAAGCAGCATAAATCTCCCCCTGATCAGGCTCCAATAAAAACAAAAAAGGAATGAAACAACAGAATCAAAGTATGAACTGAAGACGCTACTTAAAATTCGCCACCCTGATCAATCCCGCCACATCCAGCACAATGATCTTACGTCCACGGGTGCTGATCAAACCTTCGTCCTTAAAATCAGACAAAACCCGCACCACATTTTCCCGTGCTGTGCCCACCATATTAGCCAGGTCTTCACGGGAGAGATTGATCTCAACAGGCTGTAACGGAACTTCCGCCAGCTTATATTTTTCCCTCAAGACCACCAGCTGAAGAGCGGTGCGTTCCCGCACAGAACGCTGCCTGAACAAACTGAGGCTATTGGCCAGAACTGTAAATTCATGGCTGAGGGTCTTCAACAAACGACGGCTGAGCAGCGGAGAGCGCTCCAGGGCAGCCATAAAATCTTCCCTTGGAATAAAGCCGATCACACTGTCTTCCAGCAATGAACAGGAATCGGGGTAACGATCTTCAGACAATACAGCATGATATCCAAGTAGTTCCCCGGTATTGGCGACATAAATGATTTGTTCATGCCCATCCTGGTCCGCCTGGTATTTTTTGGCCTTCCCCTTTTGTATAAAATGTATCCCGGCAGGAATGCTTCCCTCCCGGAACAACAAATGACCTTTCGGCAATTCGGTTTCGGTCATATGCGCCGAAATCAATGCCCAATCCTCCGCCGGAAGATCCGCCAAAATGGATTTCGACTGGAAATCCCACTGGTCAATCTGAAACAAATGCCTGATACTCATAAGAATTAAGCCAAAAGTGATTTTTATCAACCGCTACCAGGTCACCAGGCCATAACTTTACCAAATGTACCTTCAAAGTTCCAGAGATATGGAAACGGAAAAATGGTTCGTATCAGACGCAACCTGTCACGAACTCTACCCCCAACCCATTCGTGATCTTGCCAGAAGGCACTGGACACCACTATTGGTGGCCAAAAAAGCCGCATCCTTCCTCGTAACCGACCCGGGTGTCAGGATCCTGGACATCGGCAGCGGCGCAGGAAAATTCTGCCTCGCAGCGGGCTTCCATTACCCAAAAGCTCAATTCACAGGCATTGAACAAAGGGAATACCTGGTTCAATACGCGAACGCAGCCCTGGAAACCACTGGATTACCCAATGTCAGTTTTATTCACGGCAATTTCACACAGGCAGATTTCAGGCAATACGACCATTTCTACTTTTACAATTCTTTTTACGAAAACCTTGCCTACACGGAAAAAATAGACGAACAGATCGAATACTCCACTGAACTTTTTGAATATTACAGTCACTATCTTTATAAGCAATTGTGCAATGCCCCTGCCGGAACCAGACTGGTCACCTACCATAGCCTGGAAACAGAAATCCCAACTGATTTCCATGTTGTACACACCGATATCAATGATTACCTGAAATGTTGGATTAAAGTATAAAAAACAAACTGGAAAATGGCTAAAAATCTGGATGAATACAGATGTAAACTGGTTAGTAAAATTCTGCAAAGCGGCTCACAGGAAGAAGTAAAAAGGTATTTTGATGCTGCTATCAAAGGAATGAAATCCCATAATGTAAACGGCCATATCATGGTTCGTTTTATTGATAAAGTTTTATTCGAACTGGAATCATACAGCCCAATGACCCAGGAGCCTCAACAATGGAGCAATATAAAAATGGGCAGGATATACGGACTGCAACTGAAAGGCAATATTGCTCCCGCCGCTGCAGTCTGAAAAATCAAAGAATCAGGTTACACATAACCCGGCCCTAAATCATTAACAGCAGGCGCCGGAATCGGAATGCGGGTGAGGGTGCGAATGTTTTGCATGTCCATGGCAGGAACCATAATTGCCGAGGTCACCCAATATTGCCACATCACCTTTTAACGGGAATCCTTTAAAAGCCCATTTTAAAATACCATGTTTCATATTCACCACTTTCACCGGGTCATAGCCATGGTTGATAAGGAATCCTGTTGCACGAAGGCTACGGGCTCCGCTGCGACAAACCATAACCAGTTCCCTGTCCAACGGTAATTCGCGAAACCTGGCATCAAATTCACTCAAAGGGATATTGATAATTGAAGGCACCTCAAAAGCCAACTGCTCCACTTCTTCCTTTTCGCGAACATCCACCAGCAGGGCTCCACGCTTTATCCATACACGGGTTTGTGTAGGACATATTTCATTTATCATAGTGTAATAATTATTGCGTTAAAAAAATTACGACCCCACATAGCTGTGATATCAGACACTTCACTTTCACCACTTCGCCGATCAACAGCATTTGTTCAGATCATAGTATCTATTCATCGCAAATCAATGATGATCACATCGGATAAATGGTGATTTTCATCACACCAATGCATGAGTTTACCACAAAACCAAATCGTGTATGCTTAGGAGTTAATAACCGTATTAACCCCCTGCGGATCAGTTTCCGCTTAGGATGGTCACTTTGCCATTGTCGAGGTCTTCATAAGCCCCCACCACTTTTAAAGTTCCCGCAGCTATTTTTTCGCGGATAATAGAAGATGATCCGATAAGTTGTTTTACACCGTGCTGCACATTGGCGCGAACGAAATGATCCAACAGTTCATCGCCGCTTTTACGCAGGCTTTTTATTTCTTCTTCTGATGCTATACTGTCTACGATCGACTTGATATGTCCAGGTGCTGCACCGCCTTCAAAATAAGCCTGGATGGCGCCACAACGCTCATGTCCCATGACTACCACCAGCGGCACATGCAGATGTTCCACTGCATACTCGATACTGCCCATTTCGAGGTCGCCCATGATATTACCCGCAGTACGGATTACAAAGAGATCACCCAACCCCTGGTCAAATACCAGTTCGGGCGGCACCCGGCTGTCTGAACAGGTAACCACCACCGCTTCAGGATGCTGTTCTTTCGACACTGCTTTTCTCCTTTCACGGCTCTCATCAGGATGTACGGGTTTGAATTGCGTAAATCTGTCATTCCCCTCCAACAGGTGCGACAGGGAGCCGGTAGCTGTAGCAGGTGCTGCGGTATGCCCGGTAGACGCATCAGGATTCTCCTTGCAGGCGGTAAAAACTACCACCAGAGTTAATGCCAGGAACAGTTTTTTCATATCCGGCAAAACTAGCAGCGTACTGATTTTCTAAAAGTAACCATTGTCACTTTGCCAATAATTTATTTACTAAATATTTTAGCATTTTCACTATCTTTACTCCCTGACCAGAAACAACAAACCCGAAACCTTCTCATGTACCTCAACTGCAAAACATATTTCAGTCTCCGATACGGTACTTTCTCCACGGAAGATCTGGTAAAAACAGCCGCTGAACAGGGTATCAGCAGTCTGGCCATCACGAATATCAATTGCGTGTCGGATGCCTGGGATTTCTACCAGCATTGCAGGGCAAACGGCATCAGGCCCATATTAGGGACAGAAATCAGGAACGGTGATAAATTTTGTTATATACTGCTTGCAGCCAACGCAACAGGATTTGAATGGATCAACAGTTTCCTCTCAGCCCACCTGCAAGAGGCGATCCCCTTCCCGGAAACAGCCGCTGAAAGACATTTTTTCGATAACCCGGCAGACGGATTTGTGATCTATCCATTAGAGTCCAAAGAGCCGGAAAACTTGTACACAAATGAATACATTGGCATAAAGCCGGCACATATTACTAAATTATTTAGCTTTCCGCTGCAGGAATTCCGCCACAAACTGGTGGTCCTCCACCCTGTCAGTTTCCAGGATAAAAAGCATTACAATGCCCATCGCCTGCTTCGGGCCATACATCACAATACACTATTGTCAAGGCTTGCACCAGAACAGCAGGCAGCCCCTGATGAGATGTTCCTACCCCCGGCCAGGCTGATTGCTTTCTATGCACAATATCCTTTTATTGTTACCAACACCTACCGGCTGATGGAATCCTGCAACCTGGAAATGGAGTTCCATACCGACAAGAATAAAAAAACCTTCAGCGCCACTGCCGAAGACGACCGGATATTCCTGGCAAAACTGGCCATTGACGGATGTCACCAGCGCTATGGCAAACGCAATAAGACAGCCATGGAGCGGGTGAAGAAAGAACTGGCCATCATCAACCAACTTGGATTCAACGCCTATTTCCTGATCACCAGGGACATTATCCGCTACGCACAAGGCCGGGGCTATTACTATGTTGGCCGGGGGAGCGGAGCCAATTCAATAGTTGCATATTGCCTGCAGATTACAGATGTAGATCCCATTGAGCTGGACCTGTATTTTGAAAGGTTTCTCAACCCCTACCGTACTTCGCCGCCGGATTTTGATATTGATTTTTCCTGGCTCGACCGGGATGATGTGATCGATTATGTGTTTAAACGATACGGGAAGAAACAGGTGGCTTTACTGGGCATGGTCACTACTTTCCAGTACAATGCCCTGATACGAGAGCTGGGAAAAGTATTTGGCCTGCCAAAGGCAGAAATAGACCAGTTGGCTGTGAAGGGATATTATTCACGCAATCATTCCTTTGCCTCCAAAAAAGCAGAAGACCATATCCAGCAGCTGATACTTCAATACGGCAGCATGCTGGTGAATTTTCCCAACCACCTGAGTATTCACCCGGGAGGTATGCTGGTCAGCGAAGCGCCCGTCTGCCGGTACACGGCTGTGTACATGCCGCCAAAAGGATTTCCCACTGCACAGATCGACATGTTTGTGGCGGAGAACGTGGGATTGTATAAACTGGACATACTCAGCCAGCGGGGATTGGGACATATCAAGGAAGCCATTCGTCTCGTGCGGGAGAACCGGCAGGTCAGTATCAATATTCACGAGATAGAAAGATTCAAAAAAGATCCGGGCGTAAAAGCGCAGATCAAAAAAGTTGACACCATCGGATGTTTCTATATTGAGAGTCCCGCCATGCGCCAATTGCTTAAAAAACTTGAATGTGACGATTACCTCACGCTGGTGGCGGCCAGTTCCATCATCCGCCCCGGTGTAGCCAGCAGCGGTATGATGAAGGCCTATATTGAACGGTATCACAAGCCCGACTCCTTTGAATATATCCACCCCGTAATGAAGGAATTACTGGAAGAAACTTATGGGGTAATGGTTTACCAGGAAGATGTGATCAAAGTGGCGCATCATTTTGCGGGATTGGACATGGGCGAAGCGGATATCCTCCGGCGCGCCATGAGTGGCAAGTACAGGGGCAACAAGGAGATGATACGTATCAAAGAAAAATTCTTTGCCAACTGCAGGGAAAGAGGTTATGAGGATGCTATCAGCCAGGAAGTCTGGCGGCAGATTGAAAGTTTCGGCGGATACAGTTTTTCAAAAGCACATTCGGCTTCTTTTGCGGTGGAAAGTTACCAGAGCCTCTACCTGAAAACCTATTTCCCAAAAGAATTCATGGTGGCTGTGATCAACAATTTCGGCGGTTTCTACAGCCGCGAATTGTATTTCTATGAATTGCACAGGACGGGTGCCTGTATCCATCCACCCTGCGTCAATAACAGCGACTGGTTCACCAATATCAGGGGGAACGATGTATATGTGGGTTTCATTCACCTGAAATCACTGGAACAGAGCATTGCCGAAACAATTATCGAGGAACGAAAAAAGTATGGGACCTTTCTGCATGTACAGGACCTGATTGAAAGAACAGCCATTGGCAAGGAATCGCTGAATATCCTGATCCGCATCAATGCGCTGCGATTTACCGGACGCACCAAAAAACAACTCCTGTGGGAAGCCAATATGCTGCACTCACACCAACAGGCAAAGACACCGGTAAAGGCGGCATTGTTCCGGGAGCCACCCATACATTTTGAATTACCGGAACTGCCACATTATCCCCTGGAGGAATTATATGACCAGATGGAATTGCTGGGCTTCACATTACACAATCCTTTTCCCCTGGCAGATGACGATCCGGGAAAATATGTTGCAGCAGCGGACATATCCAGCCACAAGGGAAACATCATTACTGTACTGGGATACCTGATCACGTACAAGCCAGTCAGAACCATTAAAGGCGACACCATGTGTTTCGGGACTTTCATAGATATGCACCTTGACTGGATCGACACCGTTCATTTTCCGGATAGCCTGGCCCGTTACCCGCTGAATGGAAATGGATTTTACCGGATGACAGGTAAGGTCATAGAAGATTTTGGTGTGTACAACCTGGAAGTCCATGAAATGAAAAAAGTCGGCCTCCGAACCCGAACCGCCCATTCACCCATTCACCCATTCACCCATTGACCATTCACCATTCACCCATTCACCCATTGACCCATTGACCACCAGCCGCCACATCTCCCACCTCGACCTTGATGCCTTTTTTGTATCGGTTGAATGCCTGAAGAACCCCGTTCTGAAAGGTAAACCGCTTATCGTGGGCGGTTCCGGGGACAGGGGAGTTGTGGCAGCCTGCAGTTATGAAGCGAGGCGTTTTGGTATACACAGCGCCATGCCGATGAAACTGGCCAGGCGGCTTTGCCCGCAGGCACTGGTCATCAGTGGCGACATGGAAGACTACAGCAGGTATTCAAAACTGGTAACGGAGATCATAGCCGACAAAGTGCCGGTCTTCGAAAAATCATCCATCGACGAGTTCTATATTGACCTTAGTGGGATGGACCGTTATTTTGGTTGCAGCCTCTTCGTTGCCGACCTGAAAAAAACAATCACCAAAGAATCAGGGCTACCCATCTCCTATGCACTGGCCAGCAATAAACTGGTGAGTAAAGTAGCCACCAATGAAGTAAAACCCAATGGACAGCTGGAAATACCTTTCGGCAATGAGAAATCATTTCTCGCCCCGCTGTCCATCAGTAAAATACCCGGCATTGGCAAAGAAACCTCCGAATTACTGAACCGTATGGGTGTTGAAACAGTGCACACCCTAAGTGAAATTCCTGCCCCAATGCTCCACAACCTGCTGGGTAAAAATGGCATCGAACTATGGCGCAGGGCAAACGGGATTGATGAGAGTCCTGTTGTGCCTTACCGTGAGCAGAAATCCATCTCAACAGAAAACACTTTCCAGGCTGACACCATCGACATACAATTTCTGCAGGCGCAACTGGTGAGGATGACGGAAAGCATCGCCTATGAACTCAGGAAACAGAATAAACTGGCCGGTTGCGTTACCGTCAAACTGCGTTATGCCAATTTTGATACGGTAACCAAACAAAGCAGTATTGCCTATACAGGTGCCGATCATATCCTGCTGGAAACGGCCAAAAACCTCTTCCGCCAGCTATATGACCGGCGCATGCTGGTACGCCTGCTGGGCATCAGGTTCACACACCTGATACCAGGCAATTACCAGATCAGCATATTTGACGACACACAGGAAATGATCCGTTTATACCAGGCCATTGACAGTGTAAAAAACCGGTTCGGGGAAACCACATTAAAGCGGGCGCGGGGAATAAGTAGTCTGCCGGTTCATCCACGCAATTCCCGCCAGTAAAAAAAGTGCCGCCACCAGCAGCATTTCATTTGTATGGGGTATTGCAACAAAAAACATGGAGGTAATTCCCTGGGCCATTAATGTTCCTTCGGTCAGGACAAACCCGATGATAAACAACCAGACTGAAGCCGGTAACTTTTTTGCTGCCGCCGGTATATAGTCGTGCCTGATCAGCCAGCCAAAGAGGAAAAAGGAAACGAATCCCAATAACACCAGGTGCAGGTAACCGATCACTACAGGTCTGTAGGCAAAAGCATATTTACTCAGGGCAGGAAAAACAGACAGGCCCTGCAAAAGGAACTTAATACAAAGGGCCATCAATGATAACAACCATACTGTTCGCAGGGATTTGCCAGTGAAAAAATTCCGCACATACGGTAACAGGTTTTTAAGCAGTATGATGAACGCTGCTGTTTGTGCAAGTGCGGCTAAAACAGCAGCGATATACATCCAGGAAGGGAGGCTCATCCATAAGGCAGAAAGGAAATACGCCGGGATGGCAGCCATCGCAAGCCATAGTACCGGTTGCCGCAATCTTTCCTGAAGTATCAATGGTAACTGGCTGAAAAAAAGCGCCAGGATGGCAAAGAAAAACCAGCCATTGTACTGGAAATGGAGGTAAAAGTAAATCGCGGCAAAATATAGGCGGGCATTGTTTACATGCGTAGCCATCAACCAGGCCAGGAAAAATGTTCCGGCAGCAGAAATAACCAGGAATACCAGCGACCAACGGATGGCATTGCTGACCAGGGTAGCCAGTCCGGCCCCTGCGAGGTCTTTCCAGAGTACAACGGCAAACCACCAGCTGAACAATACAGAAAGGGTTGAAAAAAAGATGGAAACCGCACCATAGCCCTGAAAGGGGAAGCTAATGAGCATCCCATAAGCCGACACAGCGTAGGCAAGCAATATCCTGCCATACTTCGCTGACAAACGTTCCGGTAACAGACCAACCAGTGCCCCCATCAGGAACAGGCTGACCCAGCCGGCAAAAGCGAAATGTGAATGGCCGTGTAATAAATTCTTATGATGCAGCCAGGGCAATGCTACCAGGATTTTCAGGCGAAGCAGTACCCCGGCTATGGCTACCAGTAATAAATTGAATAAAGCTATTCGGCACCATTTCTTACCTGTTGGATTCATTCCGGTTACTTTCCGTAAAAAAAACAAATACAGGGGGCGAAGAAGATGATTAGAATCAGGTTTAGTAAAATACTTTACCGCGCTGGATGGTCAATGACCCTTTTTCATGCAGGTTCCGGATGGTCCGGATGACCGTTTCCACCCGCAAACCCGTCATGTCCGCCAGTTGCTGCCGGGTAAGATGGAGCTTGCACAGCTTTTCACCCAGTCCCTTGGTCCTTTTATAATAATTGAGCATGGTGGAGATGCGCTGTTCCGGATTGTTATATGCAAGTTCCCTGAGTGTCAGGAATTTAAATCTGAGGCGGCAGACCAGGAGCCTGGAAAAGGTGAAATGAATATCAAAACTGGACCGCAACATCTGGTGAAAATTCGTTTTATGCAAACGGATGAGCAGGCTGTCCTCATCGGCAATCGCAGTGGCGGCATATGGGTTGTCATCAAAAAGAGGAAACTCCCCGAAACTCTCACCTGTTTCAATCATCACCTGGATGAATTCCCTGCCATCTTCGTTGATATTCACCCAACGCACGCTGCCTTCCACCAATTGATGGTAAAAACTCGCATTGGTGCCTTCCAGGAAGATAATCTCTCCCTTTTTCACCTTTTTATAAGTGGCCCCCCAACTAAGGAGGGTTTCCTCTGAAACGACCGGTCCTTCTGTCATGGTTGAGTAATTTGAGGAACAAATCTAATTTCAGGCCTTTCTTCAAGTTATGACAATTTCCCCAAACCGACCTGATTAAAGACGGGAATCAGCTGACGTTTATCAGTTATCTACATGATAATCATCAGAAACAGTTGCCATATGTCCATTTATGACCCGAATCATATTTGCTGTTTAACACCCTGCCTAAACTTGCAGCAGAAAGATTTCATACATCAAAAAAACTCATTATGAAAAAGCTCCTCCTCCTGGCTGGTTTTGCCGCCCTCCTTTATGCCTGTGGTGGTAATTCACAGCAAGAAGACAAGCAAGCCGAAACTACTCCCTCCGCTTCAGAACCCGCACCTGCCGCAACAGCCCCTGTAGATGGTGTCGGCAAATTCAAGGATGTACAGATTCCCGCAACTCTTGATGCCGCCATGGCAGATAAGGGACAAACAGTATTTGATGTAAAATGCTCCTCCTGCCACAAACTGACCGATGAAAAACTGGTTGGACCGGGATGGAAAGATGTTACCAAAAGAAATACAGCAGCCTGGATCATGAATTTCGTAACCAATGTGGACGAAATGCTGAATACCGATCCAAAGGCACAGGCACAACTGGAAATTTGTCTCGTTCGCATGCCAAACCAGAATCTTTCCGACGACGACGCAAGGCACATTTATGAATTCATGCGTAAAAATGACGGCGTAAAATAATTGAGAGCCCAAAAACAATCATACCATGAACAAAATTTCAACCATCGGCTTTGGAATACTGGCCACTGTGACGGCCCTTAGTTTCAATGCCTGCAAACCAAAAAACACCGGCACCGCCATCAGTGGTGATGCCGCTGCGAAAGCATTTGTAGCACCCGGACAATACGATGAGTTTTACAACTTCGTATCCGGAGGATTCAGCGGACAGTTAAGCACTTACGGATTACCGTCAGGCCGCCTGTTGCGTGTAATCCCGGTATTCTCGGTTGATCCCGAAAAAGGCTGGGGATACAGCGAAGAATCAAAGCCGATGTTGATGACCTCCCATGGCTTTATTCCCTGGGATGACCTGCATCACACAGAGTTATCCCAAACAAACGGTGAAATTGACGGCCGCTGGGTTTTCGGCAACGCCAACAATACACCAAGGGTTGCACGCATAGACCTGAAGACTTTCAGAACTGCCGAAATCATCGAGTTGCCCAACAGTGCCGGTAACCACTCCTCTCCCTTTATCACAGAGAATACAGAATATGTGGTAGCTGGCACAAGGTTCAGTGTTCCTCCCGATTATGTAGACGGTGACGTGCCCATCAGCTCCTACAAACAAAATTTCAAGGGCACCATCAGTTTTATCAGCGTAGGCAAGGAAGATGGCAAAATGGATATCGCTTTCCAGTTGCTGTTACCCGGGGTAAACTTTGACCTCAGCCACGCAGGTAAAGGGCCAAGTCACGGATGGTTCTTCTTCAGTTGCTATAACAGTGAACAGGCCAACACCCTGCTCGAAGTGAATGCATCCCAGCGCGACAAAGACTTTATCCTGGCAGTTAACTGGAAAAAAGCGGAAGAATACCTGAAAGCAGGAAAAGGCGAAAAGAAGAAAGTCCGTTATGCACGCAATACCTGGGATGAATCCACCCATTCCGGCAAACATGAGATCCTGGAAGAAGTGACCGTACTGGATGCCGTTGCGCTTAAGGATATCTGTTACCTCATTCCCTGTCCGAAGTCACCACACGGTTGTGATGTAGACCCTACTGGTGAATATATCGTAGGCAGTGGAAAACTGGCGGCCCTGATCCCTGTATTCTCCTATACAAAAATGCAGAAGGCCATTGCAGACAAAGCCTTTGAAGGCGAATATGAAGGTATCCCCGTAATCAAATACGAGTCGGCCCTTCACGGAGAAGTGCAGAAACCAGGACTCGGACCATTGCACACTGAATTTGATGGCAAAGGAAATGCCTATACTTCCTTCTTTGTTTCTTCTGAAATTGTAAAATGGAATATCAAGGACCTTAAGGTTCTTGACAGGGCTCCCACTTATTATTCCATCGGCCACCTGAGCATCCCCGGTGGTGACACCAAAAAGCCTAACGCCAAATATGTAGTGGCTTACAACAAGATAACCAAGGACCGTTACCTGCCCACAGGTCCGGAACTGGCTCAAAGTGCACAACTGTACGATATCAGCGGAGATAAAATGCAGTTAATTAATGACTTCCCCACAATCGGAGAACCACACTACGCACAGTCTGCCCATGCGGATATCATTCGGCCGAATTCTGTAAAAATCTTCAAAATTGAAGACAACAAACACCCATATGCAGCCAAAGGCGAAAAAGAAAGCCGGGTTGTAAGGGAAGGAAACAAAGTACACGTTTACATGACTTCCATACGTTCACACTTCTCACCTGACAACATCGAAGGTGTAAAAGTAGGCGACGAAGTATTGTTCCATGTTACCAACCTTGAGCAGGACTGGGACGTACCGCACGGATTTGCAGTGAAAGGCGCAGACAATGCGGAGCTTCTGATCATGCCTGGTGAAACCCAGACCCTGAAATGGGTACCTGAAAAAGTGGGCATTTACCCCATCTACTGTACCGATTTCTGCAGCGCCTTACACCAGGAAATGCAGGGATATGTGAGAGTGAGCCCCAAGGGTAGCAATGTTCCGCTTACATTCAGCCTCGGAAAGAATTCTTCTGATGCGAAGTCACCCGAGAACAACGGCAATGGCGGGCAGCCAAAATAAAGATGACAATGAACAGGTCTGCCCCACTATGGCAGACCTGTTTCTTTACATCGCCTCATCTAAACAAAGTGATCATGAACCATAAGCTCAGGCCCGTTACCAGGATCATCAGCCTGGTAGCAGCAATAGCAATAGCCACAGTAATATTCCTGCCGATCTGGAAAATAGACCTCGCAGCCCCCCAATACCCCGAAGGCCTTTATATGCAGATCTATGCTAATAAACTGGGCGGCGACGTGGACATCATTAATGGACTCAACCACTATATCGGGATGAACCATATTGATGAAAAAGATTTTGTTGAATTCCAGGTAATGCCAGGCTTAATAATCGGACTGGCCGTATTCGGGTTACTCACGGCAATCATTAACCGTAAATGGTTCTTCTTCGCCTGGTTTGGTTTCATCCTCGCTTTTGGTATTGTGGCCATGATGGACTTCTACCGCTGGCTCTATAACTATGGTCACAACCTTGATCCGGCCGCGGCTATTAAAGTACCCGGGCAAAGTTACCAGCCGCCATTACTTGGTTACAAACAGTTGCTCAATTTCGGCGCTTATTCCATGCCCGACAGCGGTGGATGGATATTTTTCGGTGCAGGTTTATTATTACTGGCATTTGTCTGGATTGAAATAAAAGACATTCGTAAAAAACATGTGAACCTTCCGGCTCTTGGCTTACTATTGTTCTCCAGCCTCCTGTTAACCTCCTGCAAAACCGGGCCGGAGGAAATCCCCTATGGCAAAGCTCCCTGTGATCATTGCAAAATGACCATTATGGACAAACGATTCGGCGCAGAACTCATCACTGCTAAAGGGAAAATATTCTATTTTGACGAACTGACCTGTCTCAACAAATTCAAAAGCTCAAAGGGGCTGAATACAGCAGACATTGCAGGTATGTATGTCTCAGACTTCAATGGAAGCGGACAGTTACTGGCAGTGGAAAAAGCATTTTTTGCCAGGGGTGAATCCATCCATGGTCCCATGGGCGGTAGCATTGCAGCCTTTCCGGATGCCGGCTCCCGCGATCAATTCATAAAAGATAAGGACCTGGAACCAGTTGACTGGAAAAGTATCAACCAATAATGAAAAGGCGACTTACATTTATTATTTTCCTTTTAGGGATTATGCCTGTCATTTCAATGGCAGCAACAATCACTGTATATCCCGGCCAGCTGATCCAGGCTGCCATCAACAAAGCAGCGGCAGGAGACCTGATAAGGGTAATGCCCGGTACTTACCGTGAAAAAGGTATCACGATCGACAAACCCCTGATTCTGCTTGGCATCAATTATCCCGTACTTGACGGGGAAAAGAAATATGAAATCCTTACCGTAAAAGCCGACAATGTAATCATTGAAGGTTTTACCTTAATGAATTCAGGTTATTCCAGCATGAATGACCTGGCAGCTGTAAGGGTGCTCAATGTTTCCAATGTATCCATCCGCAAAAACAAACTGGTCAATAACTTCTTTGGCATTTATTGCCAGCATGCTTCCTACACCCTGGTAAGTGAAAATGAGATCAGCAGCAATGGTATCAGTGAACTGGAAAGTGGCAATGGCATTCACGGATGGAAAAGCGATCACCTGATCATCGCTGATAATAATATTTCAGGCCACCGGGATGGTATCTATTTTGAGTTCGTAACTGAAACGAATATTTCCGGTAATAAAAGCCAGAACAATATCCGGTATGGACTCCATTTCATGTTTTCACACAACAATATTTACGTACATAATATATTTGGCAACAATGGCGCCGGTGTTGCCGTAATGTACAGCAGGCATGTAACCATGCTGCAAAACGAATTCCGTGATAACTGGGGACCTGCAGCCTACGGCATCCTGATGAAAGACATATCAGACAGCCATGCCGAAGGCAATCTCTTTTCCCGTAACACTGCTGCTGTATATATGGAAGGCAGCAGCCGCATCAGGATAAGGAAAAATATTTTTACCGGCAATGGCTACGCTATCCAGTTGCAGGCATCCTGCGATAACAACAATATAGACCTGAACAATTTCACTGCCAACAGTTTTGACATAGCAACCAATGGATCACTTGTACTAAACAGTTTTTCAGGTAATTACTGGGATAAATATGAAGGTTATGACCTGAACAGGAACGGCACGGGCGATGTTCCCTACCGGCCGCTCAGCATTTTTGCCATGATCGTCGAAAGAAATTCCAGTGCCATGATGTTGTTCAGAAGTCCAATAGTAAGCATCATCGAAAAAGCAGAAAAAATAATACCAGGCATCACACCGGAAAACCTCAGGGATGACAGCCCCAGTATGAAACCACTACCACTATGATCATCGCAACGAATGTGAATAAACGATTTGGCAGGCTCCAGGTATTGAGTGATATCTCACTGACCTGCAATAAAGGACAGACCATTGCACTGATCGGGCCGAATGGTTCAGGAAAAACCACCCTGATCAAATGCCTGCTGGGAATGGTTATCCCCGACAGCGGATTCATGACGGTGAACAATAAGAATATCGCCCGCGACTGGGCATACCGCGAGCAAATTGGTTATATGCCACAGATCAGCCGGTTTCCGGATAATATGACCATCGAACAGGTGATAGATATGGTAAAGGATATCAGGTCGGGCAGCAGCAGACACCTGGATGAAGAATTGCTGCAGGCATTTGACCTTCCGTCATTATATGGAAAACGAATGCGTACACTATCAGGAGGAACAAGACAAAAAGTGAGTGCCAGCCTGGCTTTTCTTTTCAACCCCGATATCCTGATCCTCGACGAACCAACAGCGGGACTGGACCCTTTATCGAGTGAAATACTGAAGGAAAAAATTCAGAAAGAAAAGTCTAAAGGTAAACTGACCATGATCACCTCCCATGTACTGAGTGACCTTGACGACCTGGTTTCAGAAATCGTTTACCTGCAGGAAGGAAAACTCAGGTTCCACAGTTCAGTTTCCAGCCTGCAGAAAGATACCGGTGAAGAAAAACTGAATAAGGTCATGGCAAGGATCATGCAACAAAACAGATAAGCTCCGCTATGAAAAAGATCATTAAATATATTATTCTTGACATCCTGAAAAACAGGATAGTCATCGCATATACACTACTGTTACTGGTTATTTCGCTCAGCCTGTTCATGCTGGAAGACAATCCGGCAAAATCCATCCTCGGGCTGATGAACATTACCCTCATCATAGTACCGCTGATCAGCATTATTTTCTGTACGATATACCTGTATAACTCAAATGAATTTATCGAATTATTAGTAGCACAACCCATCCGCAGAACGAGGCTGCTATCCGGAATATATCTCGGATTGGTGGCCTCGCTGCTGGTGGCTGCACTGGTTGGAATAGGCATCCCCATTCTGCTGTACAGTCCCACCGGTACCGGCCTGACCCTTCTCCTGACCGCCTGCGGCTTAAGCATTGTATTTGCTTCGCTGGCATTGCTGGCAGCAGTACTGACAAGGGATAAGGCCAAGGGAATCGGACTGGCACTGCTGTTATGGTTTTATTTTTCTTTCATTTACGATGGTCTCGTATTGATGATCCTTTTCCAGTTTGCCGATTATCCGATGGACAATACCATGATCGGACTAAGTATGCTGAACCCCATAGACCTGGGAAGAATCCTGCTGTTACTGCAACTCGACATTTCTGCCATGATGGGTTTTACCGGGGCATTATTCCAGGATTTTTTCGGAAGCAGGGCAGGGATTATATTCGCGTCTTTCGTGATGCTGGCCTGGATGATTTTACCTGCCAGTTATGCCATCAGGAAATTCAGGAACAAGGACCTATGATCACAGTAATTATGAAAAGAGATATTAACAACCGGCAAGACATTGAAATGCTGATCAACAGCTTTTATGAGGTGGTAAAGCAGGACCCGGTTATTGGGCATTTTTTTTCTGATGTGGTTAAGGTCAACTGGGAGAAGCACCTTCCTGTCATGTATGATTTCTGGGAAAACATCCTGTTCTATTCAGGATCCTATACTGGAAACCCGATGGCGGTACACAAACATTTGCACAGCCTGCACCCACTGACCAAAGAAAATTTTGACCAATGGCTTCGCATCTTTAAATCTACTGCCCGCAATCTTTTCGAGGGAGATAATACCGAATTAATCATCCAGCGTGCACAATCCATTGCGATGGTAATGGAATTGAAAATAGTGAGGGGTGAGAGGTAATCAGCACCCCTTACGAATTTCACTTCTTCGCCGGTGGCAGCAACACTTCATCCACTACATGTATCAAACCATTGCTTGCGGGTATTGATGCAAGTATTGAAGCTTTTCCGTTTACCATCACTTTACCATCCTTCACACTGATGGTGATATTGTCGCCATTAGCCTGTCCAAGTACCTGGCCATCATTCATATAATCTGTTTTTATCACTCCGACATATACATGGTACTGTAAAATATTTTCAAGATCTGCCTTGTTTTCCGGTTTCAGCAGATTGTCCAGTGTGCCTGCCGGAAGCTTATCAAATCCTGCATTTACCGGAGCAAAAACCGTGAATGGGCCGGCATTTGAGAGCACATCAACCAAACCGGCTGCCTGTACAGCTTTCACCAGCGTAGTGTGATCGGGACTTCCGATTGCCACTTTTACCACATCTTTTTGTGATTCATCGTCTTTCACTGAAGACTGTCCGCCCATTGGCTTGCTTGCCGCCGCTGCGGGCTCTGATGCGACCTGCTCAGTTGCATTATTGCATCCTGTTGTAATCAATGTAAAAAACAGGCCACAGAAGACCCATGATTTCCTTTTCATAACCAATTTGTTTTAGGGTGTAAATAATATACTAAGCTATTACAGAACCCCTGTTCACATTATGATTCAGGTCATACAAAAAAAAGCAGGTAGTAGACACTACCCGCATTACACACATGAGAAATAAAGAAAGATTTCATCTATTGCAATTCATGCAAGGGATGCCTACTAATGAGGTGAAGCAGTTTATCGTGCATATTTTCATTGCGGTTATTGTACCTGAACTCACACTCCTTGATATGCAGGTACAGTGTATTTTTATTGACACCGCGGAATTTCATCAATCGATTCCTCGTAAGCCCCCAGAAACCTGAGATATCATCACCATTGGTATTCGAATGGGGTCCTGCAGTCAACATATCACGTCTGTATAAACGCCAGTTTGAAAAATCAGCTACCGCATGAATGGCAGTCATGGAACCGGAACTTTGGTCGATATGCTGCTTTTGCCAGCTGATCAGGTTTTCGCGCGACATATCCGTTAAACCGGTTGAATACACATATCCATTCATTCGGGTAAAACCAAAATAAGATGTCTTGGGCAAACCATCCGGTGACCCGCTGAGGGAAAGATGGTTCTCAGGAAGATGATGCCGGGGAAATTCCTGGTCACAAAAATGTGCCAGTCGGGTCCGGATCATTTTAAGATACGCATTGATGGTAACCCGGCTCACACCAGTTACTCCTGCGATTTGGGTGGCTGTGAGATCTTCACAGAACAGGTGCAAAATTTCCCTGCACTTGCGTTCAGAAAGGTGTGCACCTTTCATCATTCTATTTTTCATCAAGATAGGTTTGGTTCAAACTATTTATACGAAATAATTCGGAGATAAATATCCAAACTTATCTGCGGAGCAAAAACATAAATCTACACCAGTGGGAAAATGAAAGGATGAATTGAGCCTACAAGATGAAGGGCAGGTAAGCCGGATGGCAGTGTGTAGCAGCAGGAACTATCAGGCAGACAACAATTGTTGCAGGCAATGTTTGACTTTTTCAGCATTGGGAAGCATGGCTGATTCGAGGTACATATTCATGGGAACTGCAGGAAGGTTGAGTGCGCCCATTACTTCAACAGGTGCATCGAGCCACCTGAAACAATGTTTTGAAATCCGTCCTGCAAGCGCTTCTGCAAAGGAATTGTTCTGCTGTTCTTCGGTCAGTACAAGACACTTCCCATGCCGTTTGACCGATTCATATACGAGTGCTTCATCGAGTGGATAAAGCGTGCGAAGGTCAATCACTTCCACCTGCCCCGGCAATGCGGCCGCTGCTGCTTTTGCCCAGTAAACACCCATACCATAGGTGATCACACAACAACTGTCACCTTCTTCCACCCTAAGCGCAAATGCAGGTAGTACAACAGCAGCCTTACCCAGGGGCAGAATATAATCCGATGAAGGTTCTGCAGTCCGGGCAGATTCCGTTCCCGGCACCTTGCTCCAATACAAGCCTTTATGTTCCAGCATCACCACAGGATTGGGATCCAGGAATGCAGCTTTCATCAAGCCCTTCATATCTGCAGCATTGGATGGATACACTACTTTAATCCCCTTTATGGATAACAGTGTTGACTCAATACTGCCGCTGTGGTAAGGACCGCCGCCGCCATAAGCGCCGACAGGCACCCTGATCAAAGTTTGTACAGGAAAACGTCCGCAACTCAGGTAGCAGGATTTTGAAATCTCTGTCACGAGTTGATTCAATGCCGGATAGATATAATCTGCAAATTGCACTTCCACAATAGGCTTTAACCCTACCGCACTCATCCCTACTGTAGATCCGATAATATATGCTTCCTGGATGGCAGTATTGAACACCCGGTGATCGCCGAATTTTTCAGCCAGCGTGGCGGCTTCGCGGAAAACACCACCCAGTCGCCGGCCAACATCCTGACCATAGAGCACTGCCTCCGGAAATTGTTCCATGATCTCTTTTATTGCATAAAGGGCAGCATCCACCATCATTATCTTTTCCCGGCCAACCGGCTCTCTGAGTCCCTGTTCAAACAATACGGGAGTGGGAACAAACACATGATCACCTACAGTAGCCGGATCAGGTTCAGCAGCGCTCACCGCTTCCTGGAAAGCAGTGTCAACCTCAGCCCTGGCCCTTTTCTCCATTTCAACCAGGCTGGTTTCAGTAATACCGGTTTCTAACAGGCGCGACCGCAGTAATGGCCTGGGATCCCTGGCGGCATGTAAAGCCAGGTCTTCCTCAGTCCGGTAGAACTCCTTCCTTACACCACTTGTATGATGCCCCAGCAAAGGCAGGGATGCCTGCACCAGGAATGGTCTTCTCTCCTTTCTTATTACCTGAAGTATTTCGCCCAGGCTGCGGTAAGATTCTTCAAAATCGCTTCCATTGATCCTTAAACGCCCCATACCGGGAAAGCCGCCTGCATATTCGTAGGCGTCCATCGCCCTCGCTTCTTCCGCCGACACACTGATACCCCAGCGATTATCCTGCACCAGGTAAAGGATGGGCAGCTGTTTCAGCACAGCAAACTGGAATGCCTCGCTCACCTCTCCTTCCGTTACACTGGCATCTCCAAGCGAACAAACCACCACCGGTAATTCTCCTTCGGCTGTGCATGTCAGTTTGGACGGCTGGTGTGCTTCCAGGAATTTCACTCCCTGCGCAATACCCGTTGTGGGAATTACCTGCATTCCGGTAGCACTGCTCTGGTGTATGATGGTGGGTTTGTCTTCGCCCCTGTAATTGGGATGGGAATAATATTCGCGCCCACCTGTAAACGGGTCTTCTGCCTTGGCAAGTAATTGAAGCATCAGTTCAAGCGGGGAAAACCCCAAACCCAGCAAAAGGCTCTCATCGCGGTAATAAGGACTTACATAATCTGCGGGGCTAAGCTGATAGGCCAGTGCCAGTTGAACGGCTTCATGGCCACGGGAGGTGGAATGGACATATTTACATACAGAACGATGTTGTTCATATGTATCGGCCATATACTGAACCTGGCACATGTGGCCATAGGCCCTTAATAGTATGTCTTTTCCAATCATAACAAGTGCAATCGGCCACAAATATAAACGAACACTTGTTAGCTGGCGATCGCGGAATTATTTTATTTCAACACTGAACATTTGCTTGTCTTCCAGGTAGCCCTCGAGTTCATCGCCCACCACGCACTCGCCCACACCTGCGGGGGTTCCTGTAAAGATGAGGTCGCCAATATTAACGGAGAAATAGTTGGAAATATGCGCAACAATCTTGTCAAATGAAAATATCATCAGGTTTGAGTTGCCCTGCTGCACCACTTCTTTATTCTTGAGCAAGCTGAAGTTGATGTCTTTCTTGTTTTTGATCTCGTCCAGGTTAACCCATTTACCTATTACAGCAGAGTTATCCCAGGCCTTGGCCTTTTCCCATGGAAGGCCTTTTTCCTTTAATTCGGATTGTATGTCGCGGGCAGTAAAATCAATTCCCACGGTTACTGCATCATAATATTTGCTGGCAAACCTGTCCTGGATGTATTTACCGTTCTTGCTAATGCGAAGAACCAGCTCGCATTCATAATGTAGTTCATTGGTGAATTCCGGATAATAAAAAGGGGTATGGGCCTGAAGCAATGCGCTTTTGGGCTTCATAAAAATAACGGGTTCATCCGGCACTTCATTTCCAAGTTCTTTGGCATGCGCCACATAGTTACGGCCTATGCAGAATATTTTCATATTCACTACGGGTTTAATGATTCAAAAATCACTGATCTTGAATGGATCCGTGGGATCCTGGTATTACATAGGGGTATCGAATCGGGTGGTAAAATACCAGTGGTTAGCGAAAATAACCATACTTATGCAATAATCATAACTTGTAGACCACATTGTTATAATGATTCATGGCAGAAGCCAGGCCGGCCAGGACAAAATGTTCGATTATTTCCACCGATTTGGTCACTTTCTGAAGCACGAGCGGCCACTCATCGTCTTTCCATTTGCCAAGGACAAAATCGGCCTGTCTGCCCCGGGGATAATTGCTGCCTATGCCAAAGCGAAGTTTGGGGTATTCGGTTGTCCCCAACAGTTCCTGGATGCTCCTGAGCCCGTTATGACCTCCATCACTGCCCCCTCCCCTGATCCTGAGTCTTTCGAGCGGTAATGCCAGGTCATCCACCAGTACCAGGATATTCTCCACCGGAATCTGCTCCTTATCACGCCAATATTTAACCGCTTTCCCACTCAGATTCATATATGTGGTTGGTTTGATAACTACCAGCGTCCTGCCTTTTACCTTTATTTCTGCAACGTCGGCAAGCCGGTCTGACCTGAACTGGCCATTAAGCTTTTTCACCAGTGCGTCGGCGATATCAAACCCGATATTATGACGGGTCTGATCATATTCAGCACCAATATTGCCCAGACCGACGATGAGGTATTTGCTCATGGAGTTAAAAGGTTAGAACGGAAAATTTTGAAGTGGGTAATAAAGGGGCGAAAAGCAGGCAGTTTAAATGGGAAAAGGTCAACAAGTGAAAGTTTCCTATTCACCTCTTGACCTTTTCACGTATTCACTCATTCACTCATTCACTCATTCACTCATTCACTCATTCACTCATTCACTCTCTATTACTTCTTGCCCTTTTCAGCAGCAGCTTCTTCCTGCTTCAGCTGACGGGTCATGACGATAGAAGCGATGGGAATACGGGGGGAAATCAGGATTTCCATGTTCTCCGCTTTCACGTCTTCCACACGTATGTTCTGGTTCAGCTCCAGGTTGGTGATATCAAGTTCGATGCTCTCCTTCAGGTACTTGGGAAGGGTTTTCACTTTCAGTGCCTTGATCTTGGTAACCAGTTTACCACCGGCTTTCACACCGGCAGGAGCTCCGGTCAGGTGCAGTGGCAGGGAAGCGATGACTTTCTTGTCTTCCACCAGTTCCTGCAGGTCAACGTGCGTCAGGGCGTCGGTGATCTTGTCAAACTGCATGTCTTTCAGGATACACCTGTAAGTTTTCCCGTCAATTTTTACTTCAGCAAGGAGAAATTCAGCGGTGTATACCAGCGACTTAAAAGCCTTGGCAGGCGCTACGAAATTAATTTCCTGCGCACCTCCGTAAATTACACCTGGCACTTTCTCCTCAGAGCGAAGTTGGCGGGTGGCTTTTTTCCCGGTTTCGGTCCTGAGTTGTCCTTCGATTGTAATTGTTTTCATTGTTGTTATATTTAAAAAAACTTAATTCACCCTTCACCGTTTCCCATCCCCTCCTGCTCCTTTCTCTGCGAATGAATGAAAAGACTTGTAATACTCCTCTGTTCAAACGCATTCCTTAATGCTACTGCAAAAAGACTCGCTACAGATAATACTTTGATCTTTTCAATATTCTGTTTCAGCGGGATGGTGTCACAAACCACCAACTCTTCCAGCACACTGTTCCCAATGTTTTCATATGCTTTACCACTCAGAACCGGGTGTGTACACATGGCCCTTACTGTGGTGGCGCCCTTTTCTTTCAATAACCCGGCACTTTTTGCGAGGGTTCCCCCGGTATCGCAGATGTCATCAATCAGGATCACATTTCTGTCGGTCACATCTCCAATCACCACCATGCTCGCTATTTCGTTGGCCCTTTTCCTGTGCTTGTCACAGATCACCATTTCAGCGTTGAAATAACTGGCAATTTCCCTGATCCTGTTGGCACTTCCTACGTCGGGGGCCGCAAAGGTAAGGTTTTCAAGCTTTAATTGCTCGATATATGGAATAAAAATTACAGAACTGTCGAGATGGTCCACCGGGATATCGAAATACCCCTGGATCTGCGGGGCATGCAGGTCCATGGTGATCACCCTGTCTGCCCCGGCAGCAGTTAACATGTTGGCTATCAACTTACTGCCAATTGCAACTCTAGGTTTATCCTTACGATCCTGACGTGCATAACCATAATAGGGAATCACTGCAATCACCTTGTAGGCCGAAGCTCTTCGGGCGGCATCGATCATCAGCAGCAGTTCCATCAGGTTATCGGAGGGAGCAAAGGTACTCTGCACCAGGAAAACGACATCCCCCCTGATACTTTCCTGGTATACCGTTTGAATTTCTCCGTCACTGAACTTCTGGATATTAATCCTGCCTAATGGTATGCCGTAGCTGTTGGCGATTTTCTCTGCCAGGTACTGTGATCCCGTACCGGAGAAGATTTTTGCAGTCATAGACGAATAATTGGTGCGGCGAAGATAAAGATTGACGGAAAAAGAAAATGATACCAATGCAAAAAGGTTGCGCGTTTGGCACAACCTTTTGGATTTTTATGGATTTTCTTTATCGCGACGCTACCAGTTGCTGCGCATTGCTGCCAGCCTGTAACGGCTTAACTGTAGTGGTTTGAGCGGTTTTCCGGCCGCTTACTGCTTTAAAAATAGCAGAGCAGATAAAAATGGAAAAAAACAACGCTACAACATAAATTCCCACGCAAAAGAGCATGGACTGGAATCCTCCCAGGATGGTGAATGTACGGGTGTTCATAGATACTGGTTTTAGTTTTTCGAAAAGGATATCATTGGATAAAGGGTTAAAACCCTCTTTTATGAGATAAAATTATTAATTAATCTTATTTCATGGAAGCGCGGAAACACTCAATTAAATCCTGGGCAAAAGACGACAGGCCCAGGGAAAAACTACTTAGTAAAAGTCCCATGTCGCTTAGTGACGCAGAATTGCTGGCCCTGCTGCTGAACCATGGCAACCGCGAAAAATCGGCACTCGACCTGGCCAGGGAACTAATGCAGCTCGGTCGTAACAACCTGCAGGAACTGGGCAAGCTGTCGGTCTTTGACCTGATGAAGGTCAAGGGCATCGGCGAAGCCAAAGCCGTAACCATTACTGCCGCACTTGAGCTGGGCCGTCGCAGGCAGGCGGCCATGGCCCTGGAGAGCCCGGTGGTTAACTGCAGCCGGGATGTGGCCCTTTACCTGCAACAGTTGTTCCAGGATCACCGGCATGAGGTATTTGTGGTGCTGTTCCTGAACCGTGCCAATAAAATCCGGCATTCAGAAATCATCAGTTCGGGAGGGATTACCGGCACCGTGGCGGATCCCCGCATGATCATGCGGAAAGCCATTGAACAGGAAGCAGTGGGACTGATCCTCAGCCACAATCACCCGTCGGGTAATCTTCGCCCCAGTAAGGCCGATGAAGACCTTACCTATAAAATAAAAGAGGCGGCCAAATTCCTCGACATCCGGGTCATGGACCACATCATTGTGAGTAATGAAGGGTATTTCAGTTTCGCAGACGAGGGGCTCTTATAGCAATCCGATTTTGCTTTACCCGGCAACGCCCGCACAACTACCATTTAGGCCTGCGCAGCCGGACCACCAAAATTCATCGGTATCTGTATGTCTTCGAGGTCCTTGATCTCACCATTCACATCTTCAAAACGATCGATGTTTTCGATGAGGGCTTTCATGAAACGCTTGGCATGCTGGGGAGTTAGGATGATCCTGGATTTCACCCGGCTCTTTGGGGTACCTGGCATCACATTCACGAAGTCGATCACAAATTCCGCATGGGAATGGGTAATGATGGCCAGGTTGGCATATTCACCTTCTGCAATCTCTTCAGAAATTTCTATGTTGAGCTGGTTGTTATTGGTGTTTTGATTGTTCTCCATTATACACTGTTTGTTAGGACAAAACTAATAAGAAAGCGGCAACCTTCCCTACCAGGAGAACATTAACTGGCATTTCCATTCAGACCGCTGCTTCCCGCTGATTTCATCCCAGCCTGAGCCGATTGAATTCCGGTTGAGATAATGGGTTTGGGCCCACCTGACCCACCATTGGACCTTCATGGGTCTGATAAGCCTGAACCGGGGAAGTTTTCCCTGTAACTGGACATAATATCGCCATCCCCTGTCATAAAAAGAAGGGATGGAAAATGAATAGAGCAGGTCACGTTCGTAAGCGTACACCCTGGTATCATATCCATCCGTATCAAAATAATGGCCGCGTGCAGAGAATCCGATGGCCGGATGGCTAAACTGGTATCGGCTGTCAAGGTAAAAAGCCCAGCCCTTCTGAGCCTGAATTGCTTTTTTAACTCCGACCCTGTCAAGCCTGGCCGATAGCTGCCATTGCCGGTTCAGGGTCCTTTCCACATGAAGCCGTGCATTGGCAGCCTGTTTTGGCAGGGGTATGTTCAACACATTACCTGCCAGGTTTTCGGGCTTTTCGGACCATCTTAATAGCAGCCGGATATCCCATTGACGCCGTTTTACCCATCCGATTTGCAACAGGTATTCCTGCCCGAAACCTGGTGCATCTGCCCTGAAACGCAGCCAGGGAAACCGGAAATAATCGGCATATGCCTGCAATTGCCAACCCGGTGCCGGCCGCAGACGAATACCCAGGTAAAACCCTTTCTCATTGTTCACGGCAGATTGCTCAGAAAAGGTCCGTGAATACAGGGAATTAAATCCGGGCTGGATATTCCGGTACACCAGGGAAAGGTCCGCCGCAGGGTGCAGGCTGATGACCGCACCGTTTATTGCGGCCAGACCGCCCGGGCTCCAGGCTGCTTCACCAAAGAGGAAAAAATTCTTAATGGTATAACTGTAATGGACAGCCGCGTTTGTCCAGTCTTCACCCCTTATGGCATACAAATTATATGGCTCATCCCGGGGAAGAAAGGGAAGGGAGAAATGGTAATGAACCATGCTGGCGCCGGCCCTGAAACGGGTATTAACATATTGTACCAACCCTCCTGCCGCCAGCTGCCTTAGATTTTTTCGGTCGGTCAGTTCCCCGGCACTTCGGTGATAGCCTCCTTCCGAAATACTGCTGAAACCGGTTGCGGCATTACTATCTGTCACCAGGTTGGCGCTTAATTTTTTCGCAGATCCGAAAAGGGTTATTTCCAGTTTCTTAACAGTGGCCTGCAGGGCAATTCCCCGGTGAAAATTCCATTCACCGCCCGAGCGGTATGGCTGTACTGTATTTCCCTGGCGGTATATGCTGATAGCCTCTCCGGTTTTACCAAATGACAGCCCCTGCCACTGTATTAGACCCTGGCCCATATTCAATACATAATCACCCAGCGCAATGGTTTTGATAAATCCCGACCGGCGGATAAAAAGATGAAAAGAGAAAAAATCGACAAAGGCATTGTTCTTCCGGCCAATTGTTTCACCCGCATCTTTATCGGCCGTTATTCCCATCCAGAACTGCTGCCTGAATTGATAGGTATATCGAAAATATAACCTGGATGCATTGCCTTGGTACCTGGCTTCACCCGTACTGTCAGGCAAAAACCCTTTGGCTTTCTCCAGCAGATTGCCTGTCCTCAGCAAAAGCTGGTGCTGTCCTTTGGCGAGTATGACTGCCAGGTCTTTCTCCTCGCCGGCATCTTTATTAAAAGAAAGATAGGGCAACAGTTTTCGAATGGTGGCATGATCCCAGTAAGGGATGGCCTGCAATTCATACTTGCCCAGGAACGGTCCGAATAATTCACGGTAACGCAAAAACGAACTTATCTGTATTGGATCCAGTGGCAGCAATTTTAACTGTTCTTCCTTTAACCGGTTTACATGTAATGGCTGTAACTGCAGGTATTGCAACTGTTGCAACCATTCATCATTTTCCGGTTCTGTTTCAGTATTTTCTGCTGCCAGTTCAAGGGTTTCGGCATGCTCCCGCGATGGTTCCTGCGCGCCAAGCCTTAACATGGCTAACATTAAAATCAACATAAAAACAGCCTTATTCATTTTCCTTCCGTTTTGAGGGTTTCCTGAAATGAATGGCAATTCCCGGACTCCAGCCAAGGGATGGCTGCCAACCTGTGGTCACCATCAAAGCGTATTCCTTAAGTGTATACCCGGCTTCAAAACCATATCGCAACGGTTTTGTTTCCACCTGCATGGCCAGCAATACAGCAGATAAGATTTGATATTGCAGGGACGCCCTGCCGGCAATACCTTCTCCGGTGAAATAATAAAAATTGATATCAGTGTAGAGTGAACCTGCCCATGTACGCCCGATTCCGGTTCCGGCAATAATGGTGTTTCTTACATTGGAATCTGGAGTGGCAAAGTGCGGGCCATTAATAAGGGAATGAATAAAAAAACCGGCAATGGCATTGTTGCCGGACCAGTGAATGCTGCCACCAGCCTGAAATACAGAACTGCTGCCAAAATAAATCACCCTGTATCTTTTTACCCCGAATGAAAGTCCCACTCCAATCCTCTGGCCTATTTTCAGTCCGGTGGCCAGCGCTGCACCTGTTTCCCTGAAAAATTCATTTCCATAACGGTCAAGCCTGAGTGCCATGCCCGCGTTTTCAGAAACGGGAATAGAAGCATCAGCCTGTACACTGGATAAACCACTGATAAAAAAGGGTCGGTTGGCATGGGTGCGTATCGCCAATACTGGTTTTTCTGCCAGCATGGAAGGTGTGATGAGCCTGCCTGCCGGCGAAAAAAGCAAATGGCTCCAGGAACCTGCCGAGGCATGCCAGCCGGTTTCCCGGAATGCCGGCAACTGCGCCCTGATTTGCAGGAACCCGAGCCATACTATACACACAACCAACCACAGTTTCATACACTGCAAGATCAGGATAGCTACCGCCGGATTCAAGCGTGTTTTAACGGGAAAATTCCGGGGTGAATACACCTGAGGAGGGGGATAAAAAAAGCAGGCCGCCCTGTTGGGGCGGCCTGAAGTATAAAATTCGACATACTGTATTACCTGTCGCCGGTGCGCTTCATAGTCCAGTCAAACTTCACCCTGATATGGGGAGCAGCAGGAATGGAAGCGGGCTGGTGCATAAAGAATTTAACCTTGATGGTCTTGGTTGCCGGATCATAAGCGTTTACTCCGGAAGGATCAAGACTGGCATAACGGCCATTGGCTGCAGGTTGACCATATATATTGGTAACCTTTACGATCTTATTGGTCGCTGGATCAAATTCAAATACCGGAGAATAACCACCATATCCGCTCACGTCGGCTCCGCTCATGATCGGAATGAAGTAGTCCACCCAATAATCAGGATCGAAACCATCAACCGTAACAGCGCCAGAAGTGATCAGGTGATAATTCATCGGGAATACCCCACCCAGGTCAGCCGCTTCGTCTTTCATGGTTCCGGTTACTTCATAAGCACCATCCCAGGTATTTTTCACCAGCACAATTACCATGGAGGATTTTGAATCTGAAACTTTACCGCCTGCATCCACAGTGGTAATGGTCAGAGGCAATGCATATTGCTTGGAGAAGTCAAGCTGTGTTGCATCCTTCAGTGTAAACTTAATTGGCTTGGCGAATTCACCGGGACCGAATGTCAGGTTAAAAGAGTTACCAGCCATTCCGGGATCTGTGGTAAAGAACTCTGCAGGCAGGAATTCGAACGCTGTACCATTGTCTTCATTGTAGGTATCCATAATCGCCTGGTCAAGCGTTACGGTTACACTGGTGGAAGAATTCAGTGAAGCTTCAGAATTGGCGTCTCTCCTGATATCTACCAGCATGGCAGTCTGTGGAGTGGAAACCGCATCAAATGCAAGCACCTTACTTCCGGGGTTCATCATTTTTACAATGGTGGTTCCCGCATCTCCTGCACCCTTCACTTTGTCCTTCATACAGGAACTCAAAGCGAACAGGCTTAGTGCAGCAAATACTATTTTATTTAAAACGATTTTCATATATAATATTTAGAATATTATTTAATAATTATTTGTCCCACCACATACGGCTGTTCTGGTCATCACCACCAGACAAACGGGCTGCAGCTTCTTTTACGTTCTCATTATTGGTTCCGTATTCACCTGTTCCATATACAAAACGACGGGGAATATTTCCTTTGGAAGCAGACAGTGCATATTCGGACGGAGTCAGTTCAGGGAAACCTGTTCTTCTCCATTCAGCCCAGGCCTGCATACCATCAGGATACATAGCCAGCCATTTTTGAATTCCGATTTTTTTCAGGTGGTCAGCAGCTCCGTAAGCAACACCATTTTGCAGGAGGTAGGAAGATGCATCAGCAAATCCCCACTGTGCAAATGAAGTGGCAACAGCCTGGTTGTACAGGTTAGCCGCATTTTCTGACGTCCAACCCCTTTCAGCAGCTTCAGCCCTGGCGAACAGAACAGTAGCGGCATTCAGGATTACCACGTCTTCATCTTCTTTCATGTTAACACCATCCAGGATAAAGCCAAAAGAACCGGCTGGAACCAGCACTGCATGTGCCCGATCAAGACCGTAAGGGAAACCTGCATCCATAGTACCATAACGCTGAACGCGGGGATCCTGGAAGTCATTCAGGACATCAACGATGGTGCTGCTGATGGCATCGTCAAAACGTGGGCTGGCCACATAGGTAGAATACCATGGGTTTTGGTAGGAACCACCGGGAAAATCAATCTTTGCATTGTCGCTGTTCACCGCAATATGTCCGGCTGGATGGTTCAATGCTGCACTGAATTCAGTGGCAGCAAGACCGCCAGCATTGGGATAAACCTTGCTCATGCGAAGGGCAATTTGCATACGCAGGGAATTGCCGAATTTTTGCCACTTGGCAGTATTGCCATTGTAGATGGCATCACCTTTCATGCCCAATCCACCGTCAAAACCATCCACTGCTTCTTTCAACTCCTTCAGGAGGTCAGCATAGATTGATTCCTGGGTATCATACTTGGGAAGTGGGTTACCAGATAATGCTTCGGAATAAGGGATGTCACCCCAACGGTCAGTCAGTGTCCAGAAAGCATAGGCTTTCAGGATTCTCGCAGTGGATATCTGGTTGGCATTGGAACCTGAAACGGTCACTGCTTCCTTGGTGGCATCATTCGTATTCTGGTTGATGATGTTCTGCAGGTCATTCAGGAAACCTGAATAGTTCTGGCCGAATTCCAGCTGGGGCACATCATAAAGGGAAGCACCGGGATACTGGGTTTCGGAAAAATACTGGGCATAATATCCAGGACGAGTGTACATGGAGATGGCCAGGCCACCTTCCTTTCCACCCATTTCTGCCACAGCCCTTGTGAATAAGGCCGCGGTAACCGGAACAGTAGTACCAGTTGGATCAACGTCCGTATCGCCGAAATCCTTGATCTTGTCGCAACCAGTGGAAGTTAATGCCACTGCAGCTGCTACGGTAAAAATTGTTTTATTGAGAAAATTTTTCATAATCATTAATCTTTTTTGAAGTAAGCCGATTCAATTAGAAGTTCAGTTTCAGGTTCACACCAATAGACCTGGTACCAGGCATCTGGCCGTTTTCACCATAAGTGTTACTGATTTCAGATGGATCGAAATCGCGGGTATTGGCATAGATCAGCCAGGGGTTACGGGCCACAACCGAGAAAGTTGCACCGGTAAGGGCTTTACCCAGACCCAGCTTATCTACATCAAAACGATATCCAAGGCTAACTTCCCTGAGCTTAACAAAAGTGAGGTCATACACATGCGGCTCAGAAATCCTTGCACCCTGGAACTGGTGGAAGTAAGTCTGCGCTTCCACGTAATGGGTTACAGGTTTGCCATCAGCATCAACTCCGTCTACACGTACACCACCGCCATCGGCAACTGCGTCACGTACAGGATTTCCTTTGTCATTGGTGGTACCGGTTCTGGCAGCCAGGCCGGAGAAAGCACCCCAGAAATCAGACAGGGAGAAGAATTTACCACCCTGCTGGTAGTCAATATTGAAATTCAGGTAGAAGTTCTTGTAAGAAATACTGTTCTGAACACCACCGGTGAAATCAGGCAGTACAGAACCAAAGTTCACTTCTGCTTCACGAACATGCAAACCTTCATCTGTCAACACCGGCTGTCCGTTGATACGCTTGAAGCCTGGTCCGAAGAGCTGTCCCCATGGCTTGTCCACAGCATTCACCACATAAGCAGCATAACTTCCGGCAAATGAACCGGAGGCGTTGGTGATACGCTTCAGGTCACCGGCCAGTTTAACTACCTGGTTCCTGATCAGTTTGGAGAAGGTAGCATTCAACTCCCAGTTGAAATCCTTGCTGCGGATCGGTGTCACATTCAGCAACACTTCGATACCTTTTTTCTCAATTTCTCCGGCATTGGTCAACAGTGAAGTATATCCACCGGCCTGGTTGGTAGTGATGTCAAGGGGAATGTCCTTAACAGTTCCATCCCAGTAAGTAAAGCTGAAACCAAAACGGTTCTTCAGGAAACGCATATCCAAACCAATCTCGCGCTGGGTAGTTACTGAACCCTTGATGTTCGGGTCAACCAGGCGGTTGGGCGTATTCATCATGAAGTTGGAACCCCACTGGAATTGTCCAACTGTGTAGTTAAACCCGGTCAGGTATGGGTCGATAGACTTTGGAATTTCACCCCATGAAGCACGGATCTTACCAAAGGAAATGGCAGGGATCGCATCACGGATCAGGTCACTGAACACAAAGCTCGCACCCAGTGATTTACTGAGTACATCGTTGTTGTTCGCAGGCAGTGTAGAATAATAATCCTGGCGGGCAGTGAAGTCAACAAAGATCATATTCTTCCAGCCGATATCACCCCTTACAAAACCTGAACGGTACTTGGAATTTTCCCTTTCATTTGAATAAGAGATCGGTGTCTTGGAGTTTGACAGCGCGAAGAAATCAGGTACGCTCAGACCATTGTTGGTATTGGCACGGATATCCTTATACGCTGTACGCATGATATCAAAACCGAGGTTACCATTGAAGCTGAAATCCTTCCACTTCTTGGAATAAGACAACAGTCCTTCAAAGTTTTCACGGTTGGAATAACTTTCACCGGTACCATAACGACCTCTTACACCTGTCTGGGTTGCACTTGTTTCCAGGATGGAATAAGTTTTGTCTTCCCAGAAAGTGGTCAGCTGGTTCTTGCGGTAAGTGAACTTCACTTTCAGGTCATTGGTGATCTTATACGCGAGAGACACATCACCGAAAAGACGGTCGCGGTTGTTCGTATTCTTTACGTTATCGAAATATGAGAAGAAGTTGTACCAGTAGTTACCGCCATAGAAATTAAGTGGAGTGGCTGCACTATAGGCATCCGGATTCTTGTGGTTCCAGCTGGCCAGTGCACCCTGGGGTGAACGCAGGTTCTTCAGTTCCCTCATCAGGTCCATGTCCAGGTGACGATGGAACCACTGGTTGAATGAACCAGAAGACTGGTTAGCGTAACCATCATCAAATTCACCAACTGTTTTCTGGTTGAGGTAGGTCATGTTCAGACCCAGTGTCAGGCGGCTGGTAACATCCAGAGAGGAGTTGATAGCCAGGTTGTTCCTTTGCATGCTGGAAGTCGGGATCAGACCCTTAATATCCAGATTGGTATAAGACACACGGATATTATAGTTATCAGCAGCTTTTGCAAAGCTTACGTTGTTGTTCAGGCTAACACCGGTATTATAGAAATCGCGGGAGTTATCCGGCTGAGGAGTCAGCTTCGCAGTTTTATAAGAATACTGGGAACCGGGATACCAGGCATACCAGGGAATATATTCCTGTCCTACCAGGCGCGGACCCCAACTGGCGTCATCTGAATAATCATGGTAATATTTGCCATCAAGGGCTTTCCACTCTTCCGGATGGCCTGCCTGCCAGTTGTACTGCATCAGGTCGCTTGCGCCGCCACCGGCGTAGGAGTTCTGGTATTCAGGAAGAATATAAACCTTATCCAGGGTTACACCGGAGTTTACTTCCACACCAATACCACGGGCATTTTTCTTGGCCCTCTTGGTCGTGATTACAATGGCACCACCCGCACCCTGCGCACCAAAGATGGCAGAAGCGGCAGGACCCTGCAATACCGACAGGTCTTCAATATCATCGGGGTTGATATCACCCGCAGCGCTGGAAGGCATGATGGTACCATCCACTACATATAATACGTTAGATCCACCAACCAGTTCTGATTCGCCACGAAGACGGATGGAAGCATAACCATTGGCACCCAGTTTGGCAGCCGACTGGCTTCTTACCTGAACACCGGCAACTTTACCGGCGAGGGCGTTGTTCACGTCGGCCTGGCGAATGGTATTCAGTTTTTCTTCGCCAATGGTCTGTACGGCAGAAGATGTACTACGCACGGTACGCTTGATATTATACGCACCGGTTACCACCACTTCCTGAAGTCCCTGCTCTCCGGAACCTTCCAGGGAAACAGTCACCATGCTCTGCTCACCAATAGTGATGGTATTGGGCTTTTGACCAATCGCAGATACTTCCAATACATCACCTGATTTTACTTTAATGGTGAACACACCGTTTACATCGGCTGATACACCTCCCGGGGCTCCTTTAACTTTAACAGATGCATAAGGGATGGGATTCCCTTTGTCATCAACAATCTTTCCTGTAACAGTTCGAGTCTGGCCGAATGCAAGAGACACGCATAACGACCCGATCACCATCAGTGATAGGATTTTTCTCATGTTGTGTGTTTTAAAAAAATGTGCCGTGAAATTAAGCAGTAAACAAATTGTTAAATCATTTTAAATCAGCAATTCGCGGTACTAAGGCCAGAATGTATATTACAATTCACATAAAAGACTATAAAATACTGAAATTATCTAGTCCTTGCAACCGAAAAAAGCTAATAAACATTAGTTAGACAGCATCCAAACGGAATCTGCTGCAACATGTTAAAAAAAACACATTTTTTCTGCATTGAACGGGCTCATTACCTTTGCGCCATGCAAATTTTAGACGGACTACTCGTATCGAAAGCTACCAAGGATGAATTGCGCCTGAAAGTGGCCCAACTGGTTACGGAAGGAAAAAAAATCCCTCACCTGGCCGCAGTGCTGGTGGGTACCAACGGGGCCAGCGAAACCTATGTGGCAGCAAAAGTAAAAGCCTGCCAGGAAATCGGCTATAAATCAACCCTGATAAGGCTGGAAGATGATATCAGTGAAAACAAACTCCTTTCGATTATAGAGGACCTGAACCTGGACCCCGATATCGATGGCATCCTGGTACAGTTGCCGCTCCCTAAACATATTTCAGATGAAAAAGTGATCAATACCATCCTGCCCTCCAAGGACGTAGATGGCTTCCACCCGGTGAATGTTGGCCGTATGGTCCAGGGACTCGACACCTTTATACCTGCTACTCCTTACGGTATCATGCTCATGCTGGAACATTACAGGATCAATACCAAAGGCATGCAGGCCGTGGTGATCGGACGCAGCAATATTGTGGGCCGCCCCATGAGCATCCTGCTCAGCCAGTCGGGCAACCCCGGCAACTGTACTGTCACCATTACCCATTCCCATACTAAAAACCTGCCGGAGCTTTGCCGTAATGCCGATATTATAGTGGCTGCACTGGGTATCCCCGAATTTGTAAAGGGAGATATGGTAAAGGATGGCGCTATTGTAATTGATGTAGGCATTACCCGCGTGCCGGATGCCACCAAAAAATCGGGCTTTGCCCTCAAGGGTGATGTGGAATTTGCAACTGTAGCGCCAAAATGTTCATTTATCACCCCCGTCCCCGGCGGCGTTGGTCCTATGACCATTGCAGCCCTGATGAAGAACACATTTAAGGCCTGCGTCAACAATAACTGAGAGAATTTCTCATTAATCCTAAATCATCCATCCCATGTCTCCTCTTCCCGTAATGGAGTCCTTCTACACCCTCCAGGGTGAAGGCTTTCACCAGGGCCGGGCAGCCTATTTTATCAGGCTGGGCGGCTGTGATGTAGGCTGTGTCTGGTGTGACGTAAAAGACAGTTGGGACGCGTCCAGGCACCCATTGGTTTCCATTAAGGACATAGTTGCCGGCGCAAAATCCTACCCGGGCCGCCTGGCGGTGATTACCGGTGGAGAGCCATTATTGCACGACCTGAACGAACTCACTACAGCCCTTAAAGCCGAAGGATTTGAGACCAATATCGAAACCTCCGGCTCCAGCCCGCTGAGCGGCTCCTGGAACTGGATCTGCCTTTCCCCCAAAAAGTTTAAAGCCCCCCTGCCGGAAGTGGTGGAAGCCGCAGATGAACTGAAAGTGGTAATTTTCAACAAATCAGATTTCGACTGGGCGGAAAAATATGCCGCGCTGGTTAAGCCCTCCTGTAAATTGTACCTGCAGCCCGAATGGGACAAAAAAGAGCAGATGCTGCCACTGATCATCGATTACATAAAGGCAAATCCGGGGTGGGAACTAAGTTTACAGGTGCATAAGTATATAAATGTTCCGTGAGAATATAGCTGTGCCAAAGCAAATAATATGGCCTGATTTTCGTTCTTGCTAGACCTATTACTGTAGCCATGCTCATACGAATCCTGTATTTCCTTCTCCTGATTGCCATCCTGGAACCTGCTGCTGCTCAGCAATACAATCCGGGAAAGGTCAGTTCCAAAGCCACCAAACTTTACCAGCAGGCCATGCAGGCCGCGGAAAACGGTGATTTCAGGGAAGGTATCCGGCTCCTGCAGGAAGCTGTCAAAACCGATCCGGGTTTCGCTGACGCGTGGTTGTCTATTGCCGGAATGTTCGGCGAACTTAAGGACTATGAGCAATCTGTCCTGAATTACGAAAAGGCCCTGGCCATCGATTCGGCCTATTCACGCGATTATAACCTGCCCTACTCCATCAACCTGGCCGGCATGGGACGTTTTGAGGAAGCCCTTAAAGCCGTTAACCGGTTTATGACCATCAATGACCTGAATGAATCCAGCCAGCGGGCCTCCTCTTTCCGCCGCCGATGCTACCTCTTTGCCATTGAACAGGCCGCCAATCCTGATATCGCCAATTTCAGCTTCAGGCCTGTGAACCTCGGCGATAACGTAAACAGCACCGTTTCAGAATACTATCCCACCCTGACCATCGACAACAAACAACTGATTTTCACCCGTCGGGTAAACAACAGGAATGAAGACTTTTATGAAACCCGGCAGACTGATAGTGGCTGGAACAGGGCTGCGGGACTTACCGGTATGATCAATTCCAACCTCAATGAAGGCGCACAATCCATTTCACAGGATGGCGAATGGCTGATCTTCACCGGGTGTAATTTTCCGGAAGGGGCCGGCAGTTGCGACCTGTATATTTCCTTCCTTACCCCGGAAGGCTGGAGTGAACCTGAAAACCTTGGAAACAAAATCAACACCGAATTCTGGGAGTCCGCTCCCAGCCTGTCGCCTGATAAGCGGGACCTCTATTTTGCCAGCCGCCGTCCGGATGGTTATGGGGGCAGTGATATATGGGTAACCCACCGCCTTCCGAACGGCAAATGGAGTGACCCTGAAAACCTTGGCCCGGAAATCAATACCAGCGGAGATGAAAGCTGTCCCTTTATACATGCGGACAACCAGAGCCTGTATTTCACTTCCAACGGATTACAGGGTTATGGAGGGGATGACCTTTTCCTGGCGCGCAAAGGACCTAAGGGAAGCTTCAGCCTCCCGCGGAACCTGGGCTACCCCATCAACACCATCGAAAACGAAGGCAGCCTGGTAATTACGGCAGATGGTACAACTGCGTATTATGCCAGTGACCGTGGCGACAGTAAAGGCGGACTGGACCTCTATACTTTTACCATGCGGCCAGATGTGCGCCCCATCAAGACGCTCTGGGTAAAAGGGAAAGTGATGGATGAAAAAACCCGGCAGGGACTGCCCTCGGCTGTTGAACTAACGGATATCAGTACCCGACAGATTATCAGCAGGGTACAAACAGATGAAACAGGAAACTATCTCATAACGCTGCCGGTTGGTCGCGATTACGCTTTCAATGTAAACAGAAAGGGTTACCTCTTCTATTCTGAAAGTTTTCCCCTGAGTAAAAAAGACCCCGATTCCACCTATAACATTGACATCCCATTGCAGCCAATCACTGCAGATGCCACGGTGGTACTGAAAAACATTTTCTTTGAAACCGGCAGCACGGTACTGGGAAGCAACTCGGAAGTTGAACTCGACAGGCTCGTTGAATTGTTGAAGGAAAACCCTAAGCTTCGTATCCAGATCAACGGGCATACCGACAATATAGGACAGGCAGCAGACAATCTGAAGCTTTCCAACGGCCGCGCGCAGAGCGTGGTAAATTACCTCATCTCAAAAGGAATTGATACAAAACGGCTAACACACAGGGGATTTGGTGCCACAAGCCCGCTGGCCGACAATAAAACCGAAGAAGGCAGGTCAAGGAACCGCCGGACAGAGCTGAAGGTAATTGCCCAATAAACCGTTTTTTCACGCTGTTTTTTGTTGCCCGTGCCGGTTATTTTCATAGCAAAATAAACTATGAGCGAAGAAAGGGTTTACCAGCTGGCACTGACACAGGTACCTCATATCGGTTATGTACATGCGAAAATTCTGGTTGATACATTTAAATCGGCCGAAGCTGTTTTCAGGGCGCCGCTGCGCCAGTTGGAAGCGCTGCCGGGAATTGGTGAAGCCAGGGCCCGTTCCATCATGCATTTCAGGGATTTTGCCCCCAGCGAAAAAATGCTCCGGCAGGTGGAGTCCCAGGGCATCCAACTGGTTTTTCTTTCGGATGAGACCTACCCCCTCAGATTACTTCGATGCATTGACCCACCCACACTAATGTTTTATAAAGGCCTGGCCGACCTGAATGCAGACAGGATGATTGCAGTAATCGGCACCAGGATGCACACGGAATATGCAAGGCTGCAAACGGAAAAATTCATCCGCGACCTATCCGATCACCGGATCACGATTATCAGCGGCATGGCCTATGGCATTGACGGCCTGGCACACCGGTCTGCCCTGAAATATTCCCTGCCCACCATCGGTGTGCTGGCGCACGGACTTGATTCCATTTATCCGCCGGAACACAGCGGCCTGGCCCGTGAAATGATCAGGGCCAATGGTGGCCTGCTGACGGAATTCCCGGTCGGGGCAAAGGCCGACAGGCACCATTTCCCCGTGCGCAACCGGGTGGTTGCCGGACTTTGTGATGCGGTGGTGGTAATGGAAACCGGTACCAGGGGTGGCAGCATGATCACGGCCGAGCTGGCAGATGGCTACGGAACCTCGGTCTTTGCCCTGCCCGGAAGGGTGACAGACAGGCAAAGTGAAGGCTGCAACCAGTTACTCAGGCGGAAAAAAGCAAGTATCATCACCTGTGCGCAGGATTTCCTCGATGAGATGAACTGGCTTCCACGAAAAGCGGGGTCCGTAGCACCCCAACTGACCCTTCCCTACGAACTGAATGCAGCAGAAGCTGTTATTGTCCACCTGCTGGGCACTTATGAAACCCTTCCGATTGACCAGTTATATATCCTCAGCGGGCTCAATTCAGGCGCAGCCGCATCGGCCATTCTGGAACTGGAACTGAAAAACATTATCACCACCCTGCCGGGAAAAAGGTATCGGTTGGTATAGCAAAGGATTTCAGGTGTCTGCCACGGGTCAGGTGTCTGACACTTCTAAAGTGTCAGACACCTGACCCGTGGCAGACACCCGACAAAAATTTGGGAGGTTTTTACCTGCTACCCTATCTTTGCACATGGCAACAAGAAAGAGAACAACCCCCACAATCGATTTATCCCACAAATTTTTTGGAGAAGGGCTCACCTTCGATGATGTATTACTGGTTCCTGCCTATTCGCAGGTTTTACCCCGTGAAGTAAATATCCAGTCAAGGCTCACCAAAAGCATCAGCCTGAATATCCCGATGCTTTCCGCCGCAATGGATACCGTTACCGAAGCCAACCTGGCAATTGCGCTCGCGCGCGAAGGCGGCATCGGAATGCTTCACAAGAATATGACCATTGAAAGGCAGGCCGAACAGGTCCGGAAGGTTAAAAGAAGTGAAAGCGGCATGATCATCGATCCGGTTACCCTTACCCAGGATGCCACCATTGGTGATGCCCTCCGCCTGATGAAGGAAAACAAGATCGGCGGCATTCCCATTATTGACAAGAAAAACAAACTCGTTGGCATCCTTACCAACCGCGACCTGCGGTTTGAAACCACCAATAAATCACGCAGGGTCAGCGAGGTGATGACCAGCGAAAGGCTGATCACCGCACCGGAAGGAACCGATATGAAAAAAGCGGAGAAGATACTCCAGCAATATAAAATTGAAAAATTACCCGTGGTGAAAAAGGATGGCACCCTGGCCGGACTGATCACCTACCGGGACATACTGCAATTAACCAGTTTCCCCCATGCCAATAAGGATGGTTACGGCCGTTTGCTGGCAGGTGCTGCCATAGGCATCACAAAAGATATGCTCGACCGCGTAGCGGCACTCGTGCATGTGGGTGTCGATGTGGTTACCCTCGACAGCGCACACGGCCATACCAAAGGTGTTATGGATGCAGTTAAACTGGTTAAAAAGAACTTCAAAACCTTACAGGTTATCGCAGGAAACGTAGGTACGGCCGAAGGCGCCCGAGCACTTGCTGAAGCGGGTGCTGATTGCGTTAAAATAGGAATAGGGCCGGGATCCATTTGCACCACCCGTATCGTAGCCGGTGCCGGTGTGCCGCAGCTCACCGCCATCATGGAAGCCTACAGTGCCCTGAAACCAATGGGTGTGCCGCTGATTGCGGATGGGGGTATCCGTTATACAGGAGATATGGTTAAAGCCATCGCAGCCGGAGCTGACTGTGTAATGATGGGAAGTGTTTTTGCCGGAGTGGAAGAAAGTCCCGGTGACACCATCATCTACGAAGGACGTAAGTTCAAGGAATACCGCGGTATGGGGTCCATCGGCGCCATGGCACAGGGATCCAGCGACCGTTACTTCCAGGATGTGGAAGACGATATCAAGAAACTGGTGCCGGAAGGCATTGAAGGCCGGGTGGCCTACAAGGGTTTCCTGAAAGAAGTGGTAGCCCAGTTTGTTGGCGGATTAAGGGCCGGTATGGGATACTGCGGTGCCAAAGATGTGGAAACACTTAAAGCCAGTGCACGATTCACCAAGATCACCAATGCCGGCATGAAGGAAAGCCATGCCCACGACGTGGATATCACCAAGGAAGCCCCGAATTACAGCAGGAAATAACAGGAAGGTTATGATGGTTTATTGGCCGGAGGGTTATCTTTAACCATTCAACCAGTAAACCATCAGACCATCTTATAATTTTTTGCACTTTGAAGAAATTTCCGCCATTTATACTCGCCCTGGCAACAGGTTTATTACTGGCCGCATCATGGCCTCCGCTGCCCACTACCTTTCTTATTTTCGTCGCTTTTATTCCACTGTTTTATTTCCTGGAACAGGAACCAGGTAAATGGAAATTCCTGGGCTGGGCCTTCTTTTCGATGTTAACCTGGAATGCCACCACCACCTGGTGGATATGGAATTCAACCGGCCCCGGCTCCGTGGCAGCCATTATTACCAACAGCCTGTTTATGATCCTACCCTGGCTGGCATTGTACAACGTGCATAAAAGATTAGGCGGCAGGTTCAGTTACTGGGCTTTCCTAGCCTGCTGGATGACCTTCGAATACATTCACCTGAACTGGGAACTCAGCTGGCCCTGGCTCACCCTGGGTAATGCATTTGCCGATCATCCCGAATGGGTGCAATGGTACCAGTTCACCGGCACCAGCGGCGGATCTTTATGGGTACTGTTCATCAATGTAATCCTCTTCCAGCAAATCAATGCGGTATCCGGCAACCGTAAATTGCTGATCCGATCCATGACCTGGTTCATGCTGGCAGCAGTAGGAATTCCCATGGCCGTTTCACTGATGGTAAAAGCATTCAATATGCGGCTGGATGCGCGCGTCAACAATAAACCCAAAAAGAATATTGTTGTGGTCCAACCCAATATAGACCCATACCAGAAATTCGGCGAGGGCACACAGGATGTCCAGATCAACCAACTGATACGGTTAAGCGAAACCATGGTTGACAGCAACACTGCCCTGGTAGTATGGCCGGAAACTGCCATCAATCTTCCGGGCGGGATCGAAGAAGACAGCATCAGGAAGTATTCAGTATTCAAGCCGGTATGGGACTTCCTGCACAGGCATCCCCAACTGAAATTATTGAGCGGAATTGAAGGATACAGAATCTACAGGAATGGCGGTCAGTCAGAATACGCGAGACCCATTACCGGAACCGGTTTCTGGTACGACACGTATAACACTGCCGCGCTTCTTGATTCTTCGGGTATACTTTACCGTTATCATAAATCTAAACTTGTTCCCGGAGTCGAAGCCCTCCCCTCCTTCCTCCGTTTCCTGGGCAGTTGGTTTGAACAGTTCGGCGGCACAACCGGCGGTTATGCCAAACAGGAAGAAAGAACTGTTTTACCCGATGAACACAATGGACTCAGGATCGCTCCGGCCATTTGTTATGAAAGCATATACGGCGATTTCCTAACCGGCTTCCAGCGCAACGGGGCCAATATCATTGCTGTCATTACCAATGACGGTTGGTGGGGTAATACATCGGGACATAAACAGCATTTAGCCTATGCGAGGCTAAGGGCAATTGAAACAAGACGCTGGGTGGTGCGCAGTGCCAATACAGGTATCAGCGCATTCATAGACCCCTACGGAACGGTGCTGCAGGCCCAGCCCTGGGATACCGCTGCCGCTATCAAACAGGTCATCCAGCCCAACGCAGAACAGACTTTTTATGCCAGGTTCGGTGACTGGATCTCAAAGATCATGGTTGCCCTGGCCATTGTGCTGGTAGGCTATTCCACATATACCTATTTTACCGGCAGAAAAAAAGCAGTGTTATGATGCATTACCAAAAAACCGGAGAGGGATTACCCGTTGTATTGATCCATGGCTTCGGTGAAGACAGCAGGATCTGGGAAAAACAGGCCAGTGTGCTAGCTGCACAGTTCCAACTTATAATTCCCGACCTGCCGGGGACCGGACTTTCACCATTCCGGGAACCGGTAAGTATGGAATCCATGGCCGATGGCATTGCAGCAATACTGGATCATGAAAAGATTAACAAATCCGTGGTGATTGGCCATTCAATGGGCGGTTATATTACCCTGGCATTTGCGGAAAAATACCCTGAAAAACTACGCGGTTTCGGACTCCTGCACTCTACTGCTTTTGCAGACAGTGACACAAAAAAAGAGGCCAGGAGGAAAAGCATTGATTTTATCCGGCAGCATGGGTCCTTAAGTTTTCTGGAAACCGCCACAACCAACCTTTTTGCCGAAAAAAACCGCTCCCGGATGGCAGAAACCATTAAATCCATTGCCGGTTCCAATGCTTACATACTGCCCGAAACACTTATTGCGTTCTATGAAGCGATGATGGCAAGGCCTGACCGCACCAAAGTGTTGAAAAACGCAGAGGTGCCGGTTCTGTTTATTGCAGGAAAGGAAGACCTGGCAGTGCCTTTTTCCGACACCATGCAACAGGTGCATCTTCCTGAATTGTCATATATTTATATTCTCGGGCAATCCGGTCATATGGGAATGCTGGAGGAAACAGAAAAATGCAATGTGGCAATCAGCAGGTTTTTGAGTGATTTGTCATCGTAGCAGAATAATCACAACGCATGAAAACATTTGGATTCCTTCTGATAGCACTGATATGTTTTTCTTCCGGCGCATTTGCCGCGCATATCAGGGGGGGTGAACTTACCTATCGGTACCTGGGTGCCGGCTCCGCAGCAGGCACTTCAAATTATGAACTAACCCTCAAATTATATGTCGATTGCAGTGCAAGAGGAGAAGGACAATTGGAAAACACTGTGTCCTTTACCATTTTCGATAAAGCCACCGGTCAGGTTCACCGCATCCTTAGTGTTCCCTTTGTAACCGAGGAATGGATAAGGTATGATCCAAATTCAAATCCCTGTATCCTGAATCCTCCGACAGATGTATGTTACCGGTTACGATTTTACAGAACCACTATTGCACTTCCCGATATGCCCGATGGTTACACCGTAGCATTTCAGCGTTGTTGCCGTATTGATGACATCAAAAATGTAGCCGGAAGCAGCGGAGATATCGGCGCCACTTATTCCTGTGAAATTCCAGGCAATAGAACACTGGCAACAGCCCCCGCTAATTCAAGTCCTAATTTCAATCCGAATGATGCCATCGCGATCTGCGTAGGCACCCAGTTTACATTTGATTTTTCTGCGGTGGACCAGGACAAGGACTCTCTTGTTTATAATCTTTGTAATGCATACGTAGGTGGTGGAAGGGAACCGGGAAACTGTATTACCTGTACCTCTCCGGCACCGGCTTCCAACCCGCCTTTTCAACAGGTATCCTACAGAAACGGCTTTGGAGGCACAACCCCGCTGGGTAACAAAGTAAGCATCAACCCCACCACAGGAGTAATTTCGGGCATTGCCCCTTCTACCGTAGGTCAGTATGTGGTAACGGTTTGCGTCCGCGAATATCGGAATGGCGTTTTTATCAATACCCACCGGAAGGATATTCACATTGCGGTATCCAATTGCCAGCCACTGAAGGCATTATTGTCCCCGGATTACAGCTTTTGTGATGACTTTAATGTAACCTTCCAGAATGGCCAGGTTAACCCGGCAGGTTCCACATATATCTGGAATTTCGGGGATGGCAGCAAAAATGACACTGTCAATACCGCCCTTGGAGTGGTACAACACCAATATGCCGATACAGGTACTTTTACCGTGAAACTCAAGGTGTTGCTGGCAGGTGGACAATGCCAGGACTCCACCACAACCCTGGCAAAAGTATACCCTGGTTTTTTCCCTGGATTTGTGGCACAGGGATCCTGCCTGTTAACACCATTCAGTTTCAGGGATACTTCAAGGGCACGGTATGGAACAATCTCCAAATGGGCCTGGAATTTCGGGGATGAAACTACTGATGTGGATGTTTCAACCATACGCAATCCATCCTACAAATACAATTCGCTCGGGTTTAAAACGGTAACCCTTAATGTGGAAAGCAGCAAAGGATGTTTTGGCACGGTTACCACACAAATCGAAGTGCGCGATAAACCCACCCTTGAGCTGCCATTCCGCGACACACTGATCTGCAGTGTCGATACCCTTGCTTTAAGGGCAAATGCACCAGGAACACTGAATCCCCAATTTACCTGGACTCCTGTGCAGAATATTCTGAATTCGAATTCCCCTAACCCACTTGTATACCCGAAAACAACGACCAGGTATACCGTGCAGCTTACGGATAATGGTTGCACCGCCTCTGACTCAATACTGGTAAGGGTTGTAGACCAGGTAACACTTTCAGGCATGCCAGACACCACCATTTGCCTGACCGATCCGGTTCAACTGTTTGCCTCCGGTGACGGCCTTCGGTACGAATGGTCACCGGCAGCCGGCCTCGATGACCCTTTCAGTCGCACACCGGTGGCAACACCTTCGGGAAATACCGTGTACACTGTTACGGCCGCAATCGGTGGCTGTTCTGCAACCGTACAAACAAGCATCACAGCCATCCCATACCCGCAGGCAAACGCCGGGGAGGATATCTTCATATGCAACAATGATTCCACCAGGCTAAATGCAACGATCAATGGATCAGCATTTTCATGGACGCCATCTGTTACTTTATCCGATCCGCAATCCCTGACCCCCATAGCTTTCCCGAAAGTATCAACAGCCTATATCCTGACAGTTACCGACAACCTGGGCTGCCCCAAACCGGGAAGGGATACGGTTTTTATCGGAGTGAGGCCGATCATCAGGGCATTTGCCGGAAATGACACTGCCATTGTGGTAGGGCAACCCCTGCAATTAAATGCTACCGGTGCGGACATCTATTTATGGGAGCCTTCCATTGGCCTGAATTTTACCAATATAGCCAACCCTGTTGCCCAACTCAGCCAGAACCAGACCTACACAGTAAGGGTATCCACGCCGGAAGATTGTTTTGCCTATGACACCATCAATATCACGGTATTCAGGACCAATCCGGATATTTTTGTTCCGAATGCCTTCACCCCTGGCAAGAATACCAATTCAGTGTTTCGTCCAAGACCTGTGGGCATCTCACAGTTTGACTATTTCAGGGTCTACAATCGATGGGGACAAATGGTGTTCAGCTCATCAGAAGCCGGCCGGGGCTGGGATGGCCGCATTGCCGGTAAAGAGCAGGGCACAGGAACCTATGTATGGATGGTTCAGGGCAGGGATTTTACCGGCAAAACGATTTTCAAAAAAGGAACAGTCGTGCTGATCAGGTAAGACAGGAAAACAAATGACCATCTGCAAAAAACAAATCTCAAACAACTAACTAAATATGTCTATTGCTTTAATAACCGGTGCAACTGCAGGATTCGGAAAAGCAAGTGCTGAAAAATTCGCTTCCAATGGCTTGAACCTGATACTAACCGGAAGGAGAAAAGAACGCCTTGAAGAACTTAAAGTCCAGCTTGAAAAACAATATGGCATCAGCTGCCTGCCACTCTGTTTTGATGTAAGAGACAAGAGTGCGGTTAATGATGCAATCGGTAATATCCCCGCTGAATGGCAGGGCATTGACATTTTGGTCAACAACGCCGGACTGGCATTGGGCCGCGACTATTTCGACGAGGCCGATATGGACGATTGGGATATAATGATTGACACCAACCTGAAAGGCCTGTTATATGTTACAAGGGCGGCCCTTCCTTTTATGATCAAAAAGGGCGGCGGGCATATAATTAATCTCGGTTCCATTGCTGGAAAGGAAGTTTATGAAAAGGGAAATGTTTACTGTGCCTCCAAACATGCCGTTGACGCGATCTCAAAATCAATGAGGATCGATTTGTTAAGGCATGGGATTAAAGTTACGGCCATCCATCCCGGGGCAGCAGAAACGGAGTTTTCCCTTGTCCGCTTTAAAGGCGACCCAGATAAAGCAGGCGCTGTCTATGAAGGCTATGAACCCCTTTCCGCAGCAGACATCGCAGATACGATCTGGTATTGTGCCAGCCTGCCCAAACATGTTTGCATCAATGACCTGGTCATCACCTGCACAGCCCAGGCCAATTCTTTTTTAACATTCAGGAAATAAGCCGGTAGCTGTGGAGGGACGATTATGAAGCAGAAGATTCTGTATGCACTATTTCTCACTTTTTCCGCCCAGTGGCCTGCACTGGTGCTGTCCGCGCAGGAAACCATCGGGCAGGAATCCTGTGACATATCCGGCTACAAAAAACAAATAGACAGTCTTAGTGCCTATTATCTATCAAATGGATTTAAGCTCATCAGGCAAACTTCCATGAAAATGGAGAGCCAGTATGAAATGTCCATCATCCTGCCGCTGAACAAGGGTGAATGGTACAGTGTTGTTTACATAGGCGATCCCGGCGCAAGGCTTTATGAAGTCCGCATGTATGATTTCACTGAAAAAATGGTCATTTACAAAAAAAACCTCTGGGGCGATACGGATGGCAATATCATCAACTTCACCTATGAACCCATTGCCTCTGAATACCACCATTTAAAACTCGTTCAGGTCCACAAAAAAAAGAAGACCCTCTGCGGATATGTGATGTTGTTTAAGCGGGTGAGAAATAATGACTGACTATTACTGCGCCAGCGATATCCTTATCTGCAGGCCCGCCCTGGTAGTTGTGATCGGCGCAGAAGTTGACACTTTCGGAATGGTTCGGCGCTGGTCAAAGAAAAGCCGGATATTGATCCTGTTGTTCAACACATAATCCAGAGATGGTGAAATGGTAATCACTTTTTGTCCGGCTGTCGGCAGGGCCGCTTCCTGGTCGAGCCTGCTGTTGGCAGTGGCATCATCGCGGAAGCCCAGATCCAGGCGCATGTTCAGGTCGTTAGACAATTCCTTGCTGGACTCTTTCATACCCGGCAACTTAATCTTGAATGGAAGATTGAGTCCCCGCTTCCGCCAGCCAACCCCAATAGTGTATTCCTCAGAACGGGATTCGCTCAACTGAAAATCGATGAGGCTCAGGCTAAGCTGACGGCTTTTCTTGTATTCAAACCGGGCCGTCAGCTGGTTGGTAAACTGCATGTCTATATCAATAAAGGGGGCAAATGCCTCTGAAATGGAAATATTCGGCACCAGGAAATAAGGATAGAAATTACCGGTAGCCGTATCAATAAAGCCCGGTGCATTGTAACTGAACGGATCCTGGAACAACAGGTTGTTGTTGAAACTGTTCATGCTCAGGTTACTGGTATAAGCATGTGTGATAGTGAAACTGGTAAATGTTTTTTCCAGTGCGGGTATACGGGTTAACCCGGTATACGTCAGCCGCCAATTGGGCTTGGGCATGATCTTACGGAAAGGATTGGATTTAATATCCCCGTTTTCCTGCTCAATCAACGATACACTCCCCGGATCCTTGTTGGTATAGGCGGCAATAAAGGATGGTATCAATACATCCTGCGCATACCGGCTGTATCCGGTATAATATCCGTCCGATAATTTTTGCTGTGTCGGATCCAGCTGCTGCCAGTAAGGATTCTTCAATGCATTGCGTTCAGACAAAATGATCCGGTTTTCCTGGAATCGCTTAAAGGTTGCAGTTACCTCATTGGGCCTGAATTTGTCAAACAGGGTCTGGAAGGATATGTAACTGACATTGAAGCTGCCTGCCACATAGGGACTAAGTCTCGCAAAACTTCCATTGCCCACTGTGTCCTTATAGAGTTCAGAATAATTTTTACCGAATGTCTTATCCAGGTTGAGGTCTATCACCAGGTCGCGCAGAGGGATCAATTGCGCGGTTATACTTAACCGTTGATTGAAGTCCTGGCGGTTGAGGTTGTTCAGCAGGGGGTTATTGGTAATGCGTCCCTTGCGGGCGAAGTCATTGATAAAGGCGGTATCCGGCTGTTGACCGAAAACAAATCCCCAGCCCGGAGCAGTTGCCTTGCTGTTCATGCCCAGGAAACGGGTACTGTCGGTATAACCTGCCAGTGAAGTTGAACCGGTTTCACTGTATTGCACACTCACCCTCTTTACGGAAGTCAGTATCCTGCCGATCACCTTGACTGCAAGCCCCAACTCAGGCAATTCATTGGGATCCCTTTTCACCCTTTGTTTTTTCTTACCTGCGGCAAGTGAATCCGCACCTGTTTTGGGTTGTTCCGTTTTAGGTGCAGGTTGCGGTGCATCCCAGTCAAGTGCCCGGAGGAATCTCGACTTGGCATACAAACGCATAAAGTCTAGTTCACCTGTTATATTCTTTTCCTGGGCATTGCTGATGAAATTACCCAGGCTCTTTGCAAAAGCATCCTGTGATGCAGTGAGCCAGTTATATCGGGCAACATACCCAAGCCTCACTGTTGTCCAGTCTATCAACGGCAACTTCGATGTCGGCAGGGTGTAGGTAATGCTGGCGGACTGGTCATAAGTGGTATTCCTGCCCCCCTTCCAGAACAATTGCCACATCCTTCTTCTTTCAGCACGATCAAGCCTTCCGGAGTCTTCGTCTACCCTTGCCCGGTTGGTTGCAGAAAAATCAATATTCAAAGACCTGGTGAGGTCCCACCTGAGGTTATAATAACGATCAAACGTAAAGTACTTATCATAGGTCTCAGGGATCACACCTTTGGGACCACCCACATTTCTCGGCCTGATGGCACCGAACTGGCGGTTCACATCCGCGCGGAAACTAAGTAATGAAGGCGTATAGTTAAGGTTGAAATCCTTCACCAGGTCATACCATTTTGAAGGGCCCCTGAATGATTTTTTAAATGGCTCCCAGTACTTTGGTGTAGTGGTGAAATTATATCCGAGTCCTCCCCTGTGCCTTGTCATCTCTTCAGATTCAATAAGGGGGCTATACCTTTCCATTTTGGTATAGGAATAACTGACGTCAAAATTCTCGATGCTGTAAATCTTCTGCTTCCTGCCACTGGTATTCACTTTCCGCACATTCGTAAAGTTTACCGTTTTGGTGGTGGTAACATCCACAGATTCTTTCCGGATAGAGTCGCGAGCTGCACCAGAAGCTGCGTCCAGCTTGTCTTTCAGTTTAACATCAAGATCATATGGATCGTATTGAGGCGTAAGGATTGTCTGGGAATAACCTGCATAAACGGGAATTGACATGCCTGCTTTTGCCGGAAGTAATTTGCCCATTTCCAGGTTTGCAGCAGCATCAATCTGGGTAAAATTCTCGCGGCTTCTTTCATTCACCCTTTGTTCCAGGTTGCCAAAACCAATACTCCTGGTTGCACCTGATAGAGATACTGTACCCAAGTCGGCAAGTTTGATATCAACCCGGCCGGTGGCAGCCCATCCTCCATCCTCATTCAGGGATGACAACCTCAATTCATTGAACCATACTTCAGTACAGGCAGGTGCTCCGCTATTGTTCACTATGCCAAGGAACATTCCCCGGACTTCCCCCAGGTTAGGATTTCCGAAAATCGCATAACTCTTACCGTCATCATCCGTTTCTGAATAATACAGGTTTGGCTGGGATGCATTGTTGCGGCGGATCTTCAGGTCGATCAGCCTTTGCATGGACAATTGCAGTTCATTTTCCAGCGGCCATACCACATCTGCGGTGGCATCGGAATAAGTTCCGAATGGCGTCACTTTCAGCGGTATCCTGATTTCATAATAGTTGCCCACAAAGTCATTTCCGATACGGATAATGGCTGAGAGATCTTTATCCTGAATGGCCGGTGATCCCTGCACACTTTCCGCATGCACAAACATTTTCAACTCGCCATACTGACGAAGGTCCATGTTCATGGTCTTGAAAACTCCGCGGCCATCACCACTGCTTAAATTACACACCTGCATACTCATGGACTGCTCATTCTGCAGAATATTGATATTATTATTGCTCAACTGCTGAACCCTCAGGATGCCAGGCGGAATCACATAGTTTACAGGTCGCCTGTTACTGTTCTCTTCCACATTGACTGCAAGCACATTAAAATTGGTAGGGTTATTAGCCGGAAGCGGCTTATAGGTGCCGGTGGTATCAAGTTCAAACGAGAAACGGCGCCACTGGTTCCGAACCAGTTCCAGTTTGGCAAAACGGGTAATGACAGAGTCCTCAAATCCTGTCAGGAACATCCTGATAAAACGAATCGATTTAAAGTCGGGAATGTTGCCAACCTTCTGCTCATATTCGGCAATAGGAATCCTGAAAAGATACCATTTCTGTTCAACCCCTTCAGTTGAGAATACCCGTGAGTCGGTAATATGGTTCTGACCAACTACCATATCCTGGGGCCGCAGGTTAACCCTGTACTGGAAATATTCTTCCAGTTCATTCAGGGTATTGTCGCGGTTCAGGTCTTCCTGGTCAGGATACAGGGTGAATGCGGTCGTTATGGTCGAGTTGTTGTCCGCGATCGGCGAGTTACCGTGTGGGTTATTGATAGCCTTATAACGAGCAAGGATATCCGATTTTGAATTATCGTATGACTGGTCGCGGTAGTTGCGGAAATTATCATTGGACGGATCCGCCAGGGCCTGCTGGTAGGCAGGGGAACCGGTTCCGAAATTAGCTGCCAGCTGGTTGAGGTAGGAGTTGAATTTTCTTCTTTCAGCGTCATCGTCCAGGCCGTCGAATCCAACGTCCTGGAATGGTCGGTCGGCCGGGTCATTGCTGAATGCGGTGGTCACCTGGATCGGGTTATTCGGCACCCTGCCCCATCTGGTGGCAGAATCAACTGCGGCCTGGATGGTGGGGGTAGGCAGGCCGTTCTCGAATTGCCTGCGACCATCCCGCAGCACATCTTCCGAAACGTTACCCAGGTTGAAATAAAGCTGTCCGCCTGTGCTGTTCGGCTGCATCAGGAAAGGGTCCTGCATCCAGAACTCGATGAATTCCACATTGCCGGTTTCAAAATCAACCTGGTCAAGCCCGCGCATGATGCCACCCCAGCGTTGTGACGGGTTCAGCAACTTGCCGTTTGAGTTCACACTTCCTGGTCGCGCATCAAAATTATAAGGGCCCCTTTCCGTCGGGTAATAGGCAAGGTCAAAAGTGACCAGCTGGGCCAATCCGAAATCAGGAGTTTTTGCGGGGAAAAGTTGTTGCTGTAACACCGCACGGATCCGGGGATCAGTAAAATTCTGGTAACCGGCGACGGGGTTATTGGGCGCCCTTTTATCCTGCAGGTTAGGTTCAATATTATACCAGGCGATCTTCGCCCGGTTATATCCGTAAGGCAGTGAATCATTCAATCCGCCTTCCGGAAACAAACCATTTCCCTGCGGCGTGGAAGACAGCGACCAGTTGATCAGCGGGAATCGCAGGTCAATGCTGTTGCGGGTTCCTTCAAAATCATCCACGTAAATCAATCCGCTTTCGCCCTTCCCTATTTGTGGTGCGTGCCCGGGTTTCAATAAGGCACCTTCGCCATAGGCTGTGATGGTACTCATTTCCGAAGTACTGTAAAACGGGATTTTATCCAGCCATCTTGTCAACCGGGGTGTTTCCGCCCGGTAACTGAAATCAAGCCCGTACATCGTATTGCGGATCGGGTCTTCACTGTAATTCATTTTGGTGAAATAGGGTCTTTCTCCCAACTTAACGATCTGGCCACCGAAAGTGAAGGATTCTTTCGCGGTGTTCTTTGCCATATAATCCCACCGCAAACCCATATAATTCCTTTGCTGGATTCCAAATGTGGCATTATTCTCATAGCCCACCTGAACCGGTATGCCCGAGTTCAGAATTGCCTGGTTGATGATCTTCACCGAACCCAGGTTATAATCCACAATAAAATCAATCCCTTCTACCAGCGCGCGGCCACCGGCGGAAACCGTTACCGAACCCTGCGGAACGTTGAATGCCCCCAGCGGGATATCGGAGGTCGCCTGTCCCTTGGCAGTACCACTGATGATGTATCGGTCGAGGTTGGCATAGGTTTTCGCAATTTCCTTAATGGTATCATACAGTGGCTGGAACACATATTTGTCACGGATATCCTGCGATACCCCCTGGAAGGCAATGCTGTCCAGGTCGCGGCCGAAAGGTTCCAGTAAGGGGAAGATCACCCTGGCCTGGTTGGAGATCATGGTATACCCTTCAATAAAGTCAAAGACCCCGTCGGGCTGCGGGTCGCGGTTATTGTTAAGCCTGTCGAGGCTAAGTACCGAAATGAGCGGCAACCCGCTTTTCGGTCCCTCAGGGAGGTAACGTTTGGCACCCAGGCTGGGCTCCTCATACAGTACATTCAGTTTAAAATCGGTTGGGGTAATACTAGATATATATCCGCCATCACGGGTACGAAGCGCGTACACGTTTTTCATCATCAGGTCAAAAATCGGAAGTGTGGTCCTTTGGGAAGTTGCCTTCAGCAATTTAAGGAACAGCACTTTGGGGTTTCCGGCAATAATAGCGGTGGTGTCGGGCGGAACATCCTGGGAGAATTCACCCACCTGCAAAACCTTTCCGTTATAAGTGTACTGGAAGGCCACACCCAAAACCTCATCGGCCTGCAGGGGCTGGTTGAGGGAAATAAATCCCACCTGGGGGTTATAATAATAATCATTGGGGCCTAATTTGCGGGCGAAGGTTTTTTCAAAATCCTGCACCGGCCTTAATCCCAGGCTCCCAAGTTTGGAAGTAACCTGGGCCGACAGGCGACTGTTGGGATCACTGGTCAGTGTCTGGTAAAGGCCATTGATCGTATTGGCGGGCAGGGAATCAGGTCCCGGGGTGGCAGGGTAATTATAAGGATTCTTTTCGCCAAGGTCGGCCAGGGCAACCACATCACGCGTTTCGGTGGTGGCGCCGGAGCGGTTGGTGACCCAGACCTCAATGCGAAGGATATTAACCAGCGAATTCACTGCAGGCAGGCTTCCCATGGCTTTGTTATAGTTCTTGCGGAAGAACTGCGACAACAGGAAGTGACGGTTCTCCTCATAATCATTAGCCTTGAATTCAAACTGGGTAGTGGCAGCTCCGCCGATCAGCCCCATGGACTGCCGTTGTGCCCGCTGGTTAGCCATTACACCGGTAATGAACAATTTTCCGAATTGTAACTGGGTCTTGATACCGAACAGCGACTGGGCACCGGGGATCAGTGACCCCTTGGTGGAAAAAGACACGTTACCCGCCTCAATCCGTTTGATGATCTCATCAGAAGTGCCGGTATAATCAAGCTTAAGCTGGTTCTCAAAATCAAAATTCGCCTGGGTATTGTAGGTAATCGGGAGCTTCATCTTGCTTCCGATATTTCCCAGAATGCTCAGGTTGGCATTCATATCAAAATCAAATCCGCCGTTCCTTCGGGCTCTTTCCGGAAGTGTTGGGTTCTTGATATTCTGACCCTGGTACCCTGCAATGATATCTACATTCCCCTGTGGCCGGATATCCACTTTACCCGTTCCGAATATGCGGTTGAAAAAACTTTCAGATAACTGGAGTTTGGGCCGGATGTTTTTCCGGTTCAGTTCGCTCAGTACATCTGCCCTTTTACGAAAATACTCCACTTCCTGCTGCCTGGCCTTAAAGCGGAGGTACTCTTCAAAAGTCATGTAGGTGGGTGTGCGGTAATACTGATCACCTATTTTCTCTACGATAAAATATTGCCTGGTCTCCGGATCATATTCCACTGTCTGCCGGATATTGGAAGGATCTTTCAGGTCGAAGGGATTGCGAACGGGCTGGCTGATGGCATCCCCCCTGCGGTCTTTAAGAGGAAAGCGCATGGTATCCGGCGCGACCGGGCTTGAAGTATCGGCAATAGCCAGCCTCAGGGCTTCGGTAGCCCGGCGACTGGTATCGGTGACGGCCCTGCGTGAGGTATCCTGCTGAAAGCCATTGGCGGCAAGCGGAACTATGCCGGCAAATAAAACAGACAGAATAAAATATGCCAACCGAAAATGCAGATTCAAATAATTGCCCACAGTCTTTTCCCTGGTAATTAGTTAGGTAGAGTTGCAGCTATAGGCTTAGAGGTTTTTTAGTGCTGATTTAATAATATCTTCCACTTTATCAGAACCAGGGTACAGGTTAATCGCTTTCCTTAAGGCCACTTCTGCAGCCGGACGGGCGATACCCAGAGCCAGCAGAGCATTTAACGCATCCGCTTCAACGGTATTGCCCGTTGACACTGAATTATTTATATCAAGAGACTGCCGGGTCATTTTATCCTTCAATTCAAGAATTATCCTCTCTGCAGATTTCTTGCCAATCCCTTTAACAGACTCAAGTTGCCTTGCATTTCCCTGGATAATGGCCTTTGCGATCTCATCCGGTTTCATAGAGGACAACATCATCCTGGCTGTGGCAGCGCCCACACCGTTAACCCCCAGCAAATGCAGGAACATTTCCTTTTCCGCCGGTTCAGCGAATCCATACAGAACATGGGCATCTTCCCTTATTTGAAGGTACGTATACAACTGGCCCTGGGGTTTACCCTGGATGGCCGCATATGTGTTCAATGAAATAAAAACTTCATATCCTACTCCCTGCACATCAATATGCACATAAGTAGGTGTGGTAAGGGCGAAATTACCCCTCAGAAAAGCGATCATGGCTGCAAAATAAACTATTACCCCTAAATTTGTGCCGCTTTTACAATTTAACGCATGATCAATAAAATTACCGCCGCCATCACTGCAGTTGGCGGTTTTGTTCCCGAAGACAGACTGACCAATTTTGACCTGGAGAAGATGGTGGATACTAACGATGAATGGATCAGGACCCGCACCGGCATTTCTGAAAGAAGAATTCTGAAAGGAGAAGGAAAGGGTGTTTCTGAAATGATCGTACCAGCCGTTCTTGAGCTCTGCAAAAAACGCGGCATGGACCCCGCGGAGATAGATTGTATGATTGTGGCAACGGTAACCCCCGACATGGTTTTCCCCGCCACCGCCAATATCGTTTGTGATAAAATAGGGGCAGTGAATGCCTGGGGATATGATATGAGTGCCGCCTGTTCCGGCTTTTTATTTGCCCTCACCACCGGAGCCACCTATATTGAAAGTGGCCGCTACAAAAAAGTGGTGGTGGTAGGAGCTGATAAAATGAGCGCCATCATCGACTATACAGACCGCAATACCTGTGTTATTTTCGGCGACGGTGCCGGTGCTGTTTTGCTCGAACCCAATACAGATGGGTACGGCGTACTGGATAGCATCCTGAAAACCGATGGCAGTGGTCGTCACTACCTGAACATGAAAGCAGGCGGATCTGCCCATCCGGCGAGTATTGAAACAGTTACCAACCGCGAACATTTCGCCTACCAGGAAGGAAAAACGGTATTCAAATTCGCCGTAAAGGGTATGGCTGATGTGAGCGCTGAATTACTGGAGAGAAATAACCTCAAGGGAGATGACATTGCCTGGCTTGTTCCGCACCAGGCTAACCTCCGCATCATTGATGCCACCGCCGAACGTATGGGATTACCTAAGGAAAAAGTGATGATCAATATCCAGCGTTTTGGAAATACTACCGCTGCCACGATTCCTCTCTGCCTTTGGGAGTGGGAAAAACAACTTAAAAAAGACGACAAGCTTGTACTTGCAGCCTTTGGCGGTGGGTTCACCTGGGGTGCAACCCTTATCAGGTGGGCTTATTGACAAAATCAGCCAAAGAAAATACTCATTAAATACCAGCGGGAGCAATGATTCATTCTCCCGCTGGTATTTAACTTTCTTCCTCGTAATAGAGTTTATAATACTTCTTACCGCTTTCTTCATCATATCCCCTCTCAATCAGGTCTCGCCTTCCATGGATATATACATGGAAATTTTTATCCAGCTTCAGCACTGTTTTAAAAACCTTTGCCTGCTTCTTCAGGGCAACCAGGTTGATATCAAAGGACTCATCGATGGCATAGTTGCGGTTGGCTTCATAATTTCTTTTATAATCCATGAACGTATCCACCACGTCCGGGTGATGAATTACCTCCTCAGTAAATTCCTGCAAATTGAATTGCTCTTTTGTCTTAAAATAGTCCATTGATTTATTCAGCAGGTCTATCTGGTCCGATTTTGATACGTCAAATTTCTCTGCGTATTCTTTCTCAATGAACAACTTACAGAGTCCCAGGGCCTGGTTCGTATGATGGTAACTGTCGGTATAGGGCTGTACCTGCAGAAAATCGTTCACCCAATACTGGGCATCCTGTTGTTTATTGGTATTGTCCACCACGCAAACCTTATACCCATCGGACTCATTGGTTCGGAATACCAGGCAACCCTTGTCCAGCTTGTTGATGTTGACACCGTCTTCAGCAGCCACCTCCCAGCCGGCACCATGCGGAAATACTTTCAGGAAGGTTTCCTTGGTTTCGGATTTAAAGATGCCGACCGCTTTTTTCTCTTCCCCTTCAAACGGCACTTTATCAAAGAGAACAACATACAGTTCACCTTCCTTCACCCTGGCGTGCGTCGATTTATTGTACAGCAACTGAGCCAGGAAAACCGACTCCCGGTGAAAATTGGCCGGATCCTCAAAAATATTCCTGACATAAGTATACACTTCATTCATATCAAGGTCGCTGATATGTGTAAAGTGATAACATTCATGTTCATTAAATGGCGCAAGAAAATAACGGGTAAGCAGGCCGCGAACGATCTCGTCATTGAGCGTTAGCGGATTGGCGGATAGTTTTAATTCTTCGCCGCGGGTAGGGTTTCCCACTTTATGTACAATGGCTTTTTCCAGTGATACAGCTTCGATTCCGGTCATGGCACGAAGATAGTCCCTTTGTGTTTTCGTTCCTGCAAAGGACGATGGGCCAGCAATTCCTTATACCGGTCGCGGAACCGGCCGATGGCATCCCACTCCCGGGAAAAGCCGGTTGGTGCCGGCGGCCTGCCCATTGTTATATATTGCCTCAATGAATTTCCCTGGAAAAAGCCGACCGTTCCCCATAAAATCCTGTCTTCCTCAAGTTGGGGATACAGGATTTGATATTGTTCCATGCAAACAACCTGGTCGCGGTCGAGATAATAAACTTCCTGGAATTCGGAAGAATCTATAAAATAGTGGATCTCAAAAATGATGACCCGCTCGTTATGGAGGGTATAATGCCAGGTTTCTCTCACGGGAAGATCATTCCTGATAAATTTATTAAGATAAAATGTCTGCTGGGAATGCATGGAAAGGCTGTCGGCCACCTGAACCAGGTCATCAATCCGGGTTCGCCAGTCATAGCGTTGTGAATAACCCGCGGAAGAAAAAAAGGCAACTACGGCTATCAGCAAAATCATCCGGTTGATATGGCCTGATATGGCAATCATTTTATGTAAGCTTCGCTTCCCCCACTTTTCTTTCAATTTACGAAAATTACACCACTTTGCATCCACACTCCGCCTCCCGGAATGTTCATTCTTTACCACCCTCCACTCTTATCCAGTGCACAAAATCCGTCTGCGGAATGTTTTCTGCGCCCAATGTCCGCATCATGGTTACCAGCTGGCCACGATGATAGGTTCCGTGGTTGACAACATGCATTAAAATATGGCGGCAGGATGTTTGAAAAGCCTGCCCTTTCGAGTTGCTGTAAGAGATGATACGATCAAATCCGTCTGGGGCAGTTTCCTTCGCCCATCTTAACCAGCGTTCATTCTGTTCCAGTAAAAGCTTCACCAGTTCGGGTGTGTCAGTGTTGGAGTCAGGCGGCGCAAAGGGCATGGCCTCATCCTGCACCCGCTGCCACCAGGCGCTGTCCGCCATTTCCATATGCCTGAGTGTCTGGTGAAGGGAAGGAAAACTGCTGACCACTTCTTTGGTCCACCATGCAGGATCAAGTTCAAGGATGCGCGAACAGATCATCCGGTTCGCCCAAAAATGATATTCTGTATACTCCACGAAGGTCTGCTTTATCTATTTACGTTAAATTTGACAATACCCTACTAATTTAAAAGTTGTTAATCGAATGGCGAATAAAAATTTCCACTTAAAAGGCAAGGGCACAGTAGCAGTTCACGGCGGTAACGAACCCGATCCGCAATATGCGCACCTTACGCCTATTTATGCAAGTTCAACTTTTTATTTTGACACGGCACAGCAGGGCATGGAGCGCTTTGCGGGGGCTGATAAAACGAAAATATATTCACGCTGGGGCAATCCAACCCATACGGTGGCGGAACAAAAAATTGCCGCCCTTGAAGCCCATGGACTGACTGATGAAGATGGTTCGCCGCTGCAGTTGAAAGCCTTATTACATTCCAGCGGACAGGCAGCCATGACCACACTATTCATGAGCAATCTTTCTGCCGGCGATAAAATCCTGACGCATTATTCCCTTTATGGCGGCACACAGGAACTGCTGACCAAAGTGCTGGCAGAAAATGGCATCCAAACCATCATTACGGATCTGCGGGACCGTGAACTTGCAGTTGCTGCCATTAAGAACAACCCGGAAATTAAAATGGTGCACATTGAAACACCGGCCAATCCGACTCTGCAATGTGTGGACCTGGAAATGATCACGGTCCTTGCAAAACAACATCGCCTGGTTGTTTCGGTGGACAATACATTTGCCACGCCCTACCTGCAACAACCATTCAGGTATGGGGTAGATTTTGTTTTCCACTCAACCACAAAATTCCTGAATGGGCATGGAACATCCATCGGCGGTGTCCTGCTGGGGCGCGACCTTCAGTTTATGTCCACCAAAGCCTGGAAATGGTATGTGTTACTGGGCGGAAATGCCAATCCATTTGATGCTTTTTTGCTTACCCAGGGAATGCGGACACTTGAATTAAGGATGGACCGTCATTGCAGTAATGCCATGGCTGTAGCCAGGTATCTGGAAAATCACCCTGCCATTGCAAAAGTGATGTATACAGGGCTGGAAAGTCATCCTGATTTTGAAGTGGCAAAGAAACAGATGAAGCACCCGGGAGGCATGCTCAGTTTTGAATTGAAGGGAGGTGTTGAAACCGGCAAGCAATTCATCGACCGCCTGCAGATGTGTACGCGTGCGGTTTCCCTGGGAACGGTTGACACGCTTATTTCTCACCCGGCTTCCATGTCGCATGCCAGCATCCCAAAAGCAGAACGTGAGGGATATGGCATCACTGACGGACTGATCCGCATGAGTGTAGGCATCGAAAACATAGAGGATATCCTCGCCGACCTTACCCAGGCCCTCGCAGAATAAACATTCACCATTCACCATTCACCATTCACTATCTATGTCCCTCCGACGCGCCACCGCCACCGACTGTCCCCGCCTGCTCGAACTGATCAGGGAACTCGCCGAATATGAGAAAGCACCAGAGGAAGTTACCGTTACGCTTGAACATTTTACCAATAGCGGCTTTGGGCCCAATCCGGTATGGTGGGCATTTGTAGCCGAAGTGGATGGCATAGTGCAGGGCTTCGCGCTCTACTATATCCGGTACAGCACCTGGAAGGGGCAGCGTATGTATCTCGAAGACATAATAGTAACAGATGCCATGAGGGGCAAGGGGTTGGGTAAGCAACTTCTGGACCGTCTGATTGAGGAGGCAAAAGAAAAGAACTTCTGCGGTATCACCTGGCAGGTCCTTGAATGGAATGAACCTGCGATTAATTTCTATAAAAAATACAATGCGAAAATGGATCCGGAATGGATCAACTGTTCCATTGAGATCAAAAATCCTTAATCAGAATCCGGCAGCCCCGGCCTAGCTGGCTCCGTTAACAGTTACCGACTTATCAATTTTTGCCACAAGGCCCTGCAAAACTTTACCTGGACCCACTTCGGTGAAGGTAGAAGCGCCGTCCCGTATCATTGATTGAACACTTTGTGTCCAGCGAACTGCACCGGTAAGTTGTTCAATCAGGTTATGCTTGATCTCGTCCTTATCAAGAACAGCCCTTGCCACAACGTTCTGGTAAACCGCACAAACAGGCTGCTGGAATTTCATGCCGTTTATGGCGGCCTTCAATTCTTCGCGTGCAGGTGCCATCAAAGGTGAATGGAATGCCCCGCCCACAGGCAGAACAAGGGCCCTCTTGGCTCCTGCTGCCTTCATCTGTTCACAGGCGATCTCAATTCCCTTTACTGAACCACTGATCACCAGCTGACCGGGACAGTTATAGTTAGCAGGAACAACCACCTCACCGGATTCAGCCTGTACAAGAGCGCAAATTTCTTCCACTTTTGCATCGTCCAGGGCAAGCACAGCGGCCATGGTGGATGGCTGCATTTCGCATGCTTTCTGCATTGCCCGGGCCCTTATAAAAACAAGTTTCAGCGCATCTTCAAAACTAAGCACCCCATTGGCAACCAAAGCGGAGAATTCACCCAGTGAATGGCCAGCGACCATATCGGGATGTGCATGTTCAATGCTTTTATAGGCAATAACGGAATGAAGGAAAACTGCCGGCTGGGTTACATTCGTCTGACGGAGATCTTCGTCGGTTCCCGTAAACATGATATCAGAAATCCTGAAACCTAATATCTCATTTGCCTGTTCGAAAAGTTTTTTCGCAAAGGCACTGTTTTCATAATGGTTTTTACCCATTCCCGGAAACTGGGATCCCTGCCCGGGAAACACATAGGCATGCTTCATATATGCAATTGTATTTACGGGCAAAAATAATCAGATCAACTGAGTTTGGAGGAAATCAATTTTGTAAACTCACTTCTGGTCTCAGCTTTTTCAAACTCTCCCCAGAAAGCAGATGTAGTGGTAACCGAATTCTGTTTCTGCACCCCCCTCATCATCATGCAGAGATGCCTGGCTTCTATGACAACCGCCACACCTATCGGATTCAGCGATTCCTTAATGGCATTTAATATCTGCGTTGTCATACGTTCCTGCACCTGCAAACGGCGACTGAACACATCCACCACACGGGCAATTTTACTTAACCCGGTGATATAACCGTTAGGGATATAGGCTATATGGGCTTTACCAAAAAACGGCAGCATGTGATGTTCACACATACTGTAAAGTTCAATATCCTTCACAAGGATCATTTCACTGACATCCTCGTGAAATTTGGCTGACTCAAGTATGGCTTTGGCATCCATCTGGTACCCCTGTGTAAGGTATTGCATGGCTTTCGCCACCCGCTCAGGAGTTTTCAACAATCCTTCCCTATCCGGATCCTCACCCAGTAAGGCTAGTGTGTCTCGGTAGTTATCAATCAAACCGGAAGTAATCTTGTCTTCATACTGTTCAACCTTATGATATGCCATCTATTTGATTTTAATACTGTTTTTAAAAAAATACCGATTTCCAGTTCACATTCCACCTACCCCTTCGCCATACTCAACAAAATTCCTTTCTGTTTCATACAGCCGTATGCTGAGTTCATGAGTTGGGTCAATATGCGGTCGCAGCAAATCAAAAATCACCACCACAATATTTTCAGCGGTAGGATTCAGATTTCTAAATTCGGCCAGGTCCAGGTTCAGGTTCCTGTGGTCAAAACGGCTGATCACATGGGTATGGATTATGTCCGACAGCTGCTTCATATCCATCACGAAACCGGTTTGCGGATTGGGTTCTCCCGTCACTTTCACCACCAGTTCATAATTATGACCATGGTAATGGGGATAGCTGCACTTTCCAAAAACCTCAAAATTGCGTGCATCATCCCAATCGGGGTGGTGCAAACGATGTGCGGCATTAAAATGCTCTTTCCTGAATACTGCTACTTTTTTTCCCATAATTGAATATTACCATAAACAACCGAAACGGAAGTGTGCCGTTCAAATTGTTTAGCATTTTGTATAAAAAACTTTAACAAGACTGCCGGCAAAAGGTTCAATAAAAGTTAAAAACAGTTTACCAGATCAATACAAAACTACTCAATCCCGATCATTTAACAGGATTGACGACATTTGTCCATAAACCATTTGAAAATGCATTGTTTACTGGTTGCTTCCACAGCGGCTGAAATCGCACCTTTTACCGACCATCTTGGCACCACCGAAAAACTGAACCATATTGATTTTGATGTAGATATACTGATAACCGGGGTTGGCAGCAATGCCGCAACCTATGCACTGACCAGGTACCTGCAGCACAAAAGACCCGAACTAATCATCCAGGCTGGTGTGGCCGGGGCGTTTGACCCGAAAACTGAACTGGGAACTGTATTCGTGGTAAAGCAGGATGTGCTGGCAGACCAGGGGGTCCAGGAAAAAAATGCCTTCCTGGATGTTTTTGACCTGAAGCTAAGCCGGTCCAATGAATTGCCCTATAAGAAAGGTGTTTTACCAAATCCATATCTCAACCTGATGAAGAGAAGCCGGCTGAAAAAAGCATCAGGCATCACTGTAAACGAGATCACCACTTCCAAAAAAAGAGCGGAACATTATGTTTCAAAATACCGTGCCACCCTCGAGTCCATGGAAGGGGCATCCCTGCATTATGTGGCGCTGATGGAAGAAATACCTTTCATGCAGTTGCGCAGTATTTCCAATCATGTGGGAGAAAGGAACAAGAAAAAATGGGACCTGCCCCTGGCCATCAACAGCCTGAACAAAAACCTCATCCGCCTCCTCGAATCCCTCTAACCCATTCACCATTCACCATTCACCATTCACCGTTTATGACCCTCGCTTTTTCCCCCTGCCCAAACGACACTTTCATATTCGACGCCCTCGTCAATGGAAAAATTGAAACGGGAGGGATGAATTTTTCAGTAAGTCTGGAAGATGTACAGACCCTGAACGAATGGGCGCTGGAAGGCAGGATGGATTGTACCAAAATAAGTTACGGCGTACTTCCGCTCATAACCGGCCAATATACTTTGCTCGATTCAGGAGGGGCGCTGGGCACAGGGGTCGGCCCATTGTTGATTGCAAAGAAACCGATACCACTTCCCGACATCAGCAATCTTCGGATAGCCATCCCCGGTAAAAACACCACGGCCCACCTGCTTTTTTCAATGGCTTTCCCGGAGGCAAAAAACAAATCCTTCATGGTCTTTCATGAAATTGAACAGGCAGTGCTGAACGGCTCAGTGGATGCAGGGGTCATCATCCATGAAAACAGGTTTACCTACCAGCAGAAAGGCCTGCACAAACTCATTGACCTCGGCGATTACTGGGAACATCAACTCCATTGCCCGGTACCTCTTGGCGGTATAGTTGTAAAGAAATCCATTCCAGTAGAAACGAGGGAAAAGCTGCAGGAACTCATCCGTAACAGCATTCGCTATAGTTGGTCAAACTACCCTGAACTGTCGGAATACATCCGCTGTAATGCACAGGAAATGAGTGAAGATGTGATGAGACAGCATATCAACCTCTATGTAAACGACTACTCATTGTCCCTGGGAAGCGCAGGCCGCAGAGCAGTTGATCAACTGCTGGAAATATATAACAGGATCAGCAACTGATCCGGGTTCAGCGTTTCAGGGCCGCCTGGTAAACTTCCAGGCACCTTTTTCTTGCCTGTTCATGGATTACTATCGGCGCCGCATAACCGAATCCATCAAATTCGGGTACCCACTTACGGATATATTCCCCCTGCGGGTCAAATTTTTCCGTTTGCAGGTAGGGGTTAAATATCCTGAAATAGGGAGCTGCATCACAACCACTTCCTGCCGCCCACTGCCATCCGCCGTTGTTGGCAGCAAAATCATAATCCAGTAATTTTTCAGCGAAATATGCTTCTCCCCAGCGCCAGTCTATCAGCAAATGTTTGGTCAGGAAGGACGCCACTATCATCCGAACCCTGTTGTGCATATAGCCGGTGGCATTTAGTTCCCGCATTCCCGCATCAACAATCGGATAACCGGTCATGCCTTCACACCAGCGTGTAAACTCCGCTTCATTATTACGCCATTGTATAAAATCGTATTCCGGCTTGAAAGCCCGTCCCCTGCCAACTTCCGGAAAATGCCACAGAATCATATGATAGAAATCCCGCCAGATTAATTCATTCAGAAAGGTTTCATTCAACCGGCTCCCCTTGCGGGCAAGTTCCCGGATGCTGATGGTGCCAAAACGCAGGTGGACCCCCAGCCTGGATGTGCCTGGAATTGCCGGAAAATCACGGTGCGCAGTATACGCTTTTGCCATTTCCTCATCCAGCTGGGCAGATGGGAATTCTGCACCGACAGCCTGAAACCCAAGTGATTCCAGCGAAGGGACCGGCCTTTCCTGCTGCCTGAAGAATCCATCGAAATATTTTTCAGTTGGATAAGACGACAGGTAAAAATCATTCAGCCTGGCCTTCCATCGTTTGCTGTAGGGAGTGAAAACAGTATAAGGTCTGCCGTCATCCTTAACGACCTCCTCCTTTTCAAATATCACCTGGTCCTTAAAGTCCGAAAAAACCGCGCCCTGCCTTTCTGCAAGCTTCCTGACCGCCGCATCCCTTTCAATGGCATAGGGCTCGTAATCATGGTTGGTGAAGATTTTTTCAACTTTGTATTCCTGCATCAGTTGCCTGAAGACCTCCTCCGGGTCTCCGTAGCGAACATCCATGCTACTCCCCATGCCTGCCAACTGGCGCTGCATCTGCTGTAAAGCCAGATGAATGAACTCCACCCGACGGTCTTCCTTAACCCGGAGGTCATCCAGGATATTCCGGTCAAAAACAAAAACAGGCACAACCGGCAATCCGCTCTTCAACGCATGGTAAAGGGCTGCATTGTCATGCAATCGGAGGTCACGGCGAAACCACATCAATGCTACCGGGGAGGGGGGCATGCTGAAAATTTGATTTATCTAACAATCCCCGGCCAACTTGGTTCACCGGGTTGAACAGGAACGGCAATTCCTGCAATGATCAGCGCGACATAAATAACGGGCGGATAATGTCCTCGTAGATAGCCCTGGTTTTTTCAGCCTTATACTTAACCCCGGCGATCATATTTACCCATTTCATACCATAAATGGAATTACTGAGAAAAACCTCATCGGCAGCCATTATTCTTTCAACGGACACAGGCTCTTCTGCAATATCAATTCTCTGCTCCGAAAGACGGGTGACAAGGAACCTGCGCATGATACCTGCAACAGGGCCTTCCTCCAGCGAGGGGGTAATGATCCTGCCGTTTTCAACCAGGAAAATATTGGCAATGGTGGCATCACAGATACGGTCCTCCGTATTCAGGATGATGGCATCATTCCATTTTTCCTTTTTAGCTTCCAGCGCCCCAAGTATGTAGGCGAGATAATTGTTGGTTTTATGGTTTGCCAGCACATCCGGGGCTTTGCGCGCGCCCTTGTGTATACCAACTACCAGGCCGTTTTCATTCCACTGGTGGTTGGTTTCAGGCAGGTTCCAGCTTTGGATAATATGATGGGGATAATGGTTTTCCGGATCGTACAGACCGCCATTCCCGCGGTGCACCATCAACCTGACCCGCGCAAGTTTTGAATGACCGTTACGGTGAACAAGCTGCTTCACCATGTCCAATAAATAACTAGGCGAAAAATAAGAAGGACAATCAAACTGAAGAAGTTTCAGGGCGGCAAATAATCTTTCCATATGCCAGTCGCCAAGTTGAACCTGGCCGGCATTTACCTTCATGGTTTCGAATGCGCCATCACCATAGCGAAGCCCCCGGTTATTGGCGCCAACCAATAATTTATCATCCCGGAAAAACTGTCCGTCCTGGAAAAGTAAATGCGACATCTGATAAGCTGGTTCTTCACCTAAACTTACAATGCATTTACCTCAATGCCCTCATTTTATTTTTAATGATGACAAATAAGATAACACCGATAATCAATAAAACCAGCATGGATAATAATACCGGAAAAATGAAATGCAGCTTTGAAGCCAGGTTTTGCGGAGTCAGCTGAATGAGTATCTGGGTAAACATACAATAAGGTTGAAATGCAAACATAGCACTCCAACTTTACCGTAATATGAAGATTTTCCACCTTCCCTACCCGTATTTTCCCCCTGAGCGGGGTAGGTGTCTGACATGTTTGAAAGGCGTCTGACGTTTAGTATCAACAAATACCGCGGACACAAACGTCTGACGCCTCAAACCCCGTGCAGGAAAGGCGTCTGACGTTTAGGATCAACGAATACCGCGGACGCAAACGTCTGACGCCTCAAACCCCGTGCAGGAAAGGCGTCTGACGTTTAGTATCAACAAATACCGCGGACGCAAACGTCTGACGCCTCAAACCCCGTGCAGGAAAGGCGTCTGACGTTTAGGATCAACGAATACCGCGGACGCAAACGTCAGACGCCCTATAAACATGTCAGACGCCTCCCCCTTAATCCTTAAATTTTTTCTTGAGTTCCATGAGTTTTGACTGGAAGGCATTCGCCGGTTCTGCCTTTTTGGGACCGGATTCACGCCTGGCTGGTCCCTGTTCCCTTTTGCCTTCCGGCTTCTTACCATGTTCCTTCATGGACAATCCTATCCGCTTGCGGGTTACATCCACTTCCGTAACGGTTACCGTTACTTTCTGCTGTAGTTTCACCACCTCTGCAGGATCGCTGACAAAAGTGTTGCTCAACTGCGAAATATGGATCAGACCATCCTGCTTAACACCTATGTCCACAAACACGCCGAACTTGGTAATATTGGTTATGACACCCGGCACCACCATGCCCACTTTCACGTCTTCAATACTTTTGATGGTATCGTCAAAGCGGAATTCTTCAATGGGACCCCGCGGATCGCGACCGGGTTTTTCCAGTTCTTTAAGGATATCCTCAATAGTGAACTCCCCTATCGTTTCTGAAATATATTTTTTCCGGTTGATCTGTTTACGCAGTTCCGCCTTTGCTATCAGGTCTTCCACCGAACAGCCCAGATCCTTAGCCATGGCTTCCACCACATGATAACTTTCCGGATGCACCGCACTGTTATCGAGCGGATTAACAGCGTCGCGTATCCGAAGAAATCCTGCACACTGCTCAAAGGTTTTGGGTCCCATCAGGCTTACTTTTTTCACGTCTTCACGCGACAGGAAGGCGCCGTTCTTAGCCCGGTATTCCACAATATTCTTTGCCAGGGTGGCACTGAGTCCAGACACATACATCAGCAGGTGTTTACTGGCCGTATTCAGATCAACCCCCACATGGTTTACACAGCTCTCAACCACCTTATCCAGGCTGTCCTTCAGTCTTGTCTGGTTAACATCGTGCTGGTATTGTCCAACCCCAATGGACTTGGCATCAATTTTTACCAGTTCACTCAGCGGATCCAGCAGCCGGCGGCCAATGCTCACAGCCCCCCTTACCGTAACATCCTGGTCGGGAAACTCTTCCCTCGCCACTTCCGATGCAGAGTAAATCGAAGCGCCGCTTTCATTCACCTGGAACACGCTTACAGGTTTTCCGAAATCAATGCTGCGCACCAATGTTTCAGTTTCGCGACCTGCGGTTCCATTACCCACGCCAATGGCTTCAATTTCATATTTCGCCACCAGTTGCTTAAGCGTATTCACACTTTGCTGCCAGTCATTCTGTGGCGGGTGCGGGTAGATGGCCGTATTATAGATGAGGTTGCCCTGCGCATCCAGGCAAACCAGTTTACATCCGGTCCGAAAGCCAGGATCCAGGGCCAGTACCCTCCGGTTACCCAGCGGGGACGCCAGCAATAACTGGCGCAGGTTTTCAGCAAATACATGGATGGCTTCCTCATCGGCAGACGTCTTGCTGCTCATGCGGAATTCATTTTCAATGGATGGCTTCAGCAAGCGATCAAAACTATCTGCAATGGCTGTTTTCACTTCAGTTGCCGCTGCTGATCCGTTCTTTATGAAAATCCTTTCCAGCGACTCAATCCCATCTGCTTTGTCTATATTGATATCCATGATCAGGAATCCTTCCTTCTCTCCCCGGCGGATGGCCAGGATCCGGTGCGAAGGGCATTTTTCCAGCGGCTCGCTGAATTCAAAATAATCCCGGTATTTCTGAGCGTCAGCTTCATCTTTTTTGGAACTTAATACCCTTGAAACCAATACCGATGATTCCTGGAATTGCTTCCGTACTGAATTTCTTGCCTGTTCATTTTCTGCCACCCATTCAGCAATGATATCCCTTGCACCCTGCAAGGCTTCTTTTACGTCCTTCACCTCCTCCTTCACAAAAGCCGCAGCTTCTGCTGCCGGATCCAGGCTGCCCTGCTCAAACAACATTTTAGCCAATGGCTCAAGGCCTTTTTCAATAGCCTGCGTGGCCCGGGTTTTACGCTTGGGTTTATAGGGCAGGTAGATATCTTCCAGTTCAGTGGCATCAATACAGTTATCGATACGCGATTTCAGCTCAGGCGTAAGTTTACCCAAACCTTCAATCGTTTTCAGCACAGTGTCCTTCCGTTTATCGAGTTCTGTATAGTACTTTACCTCTTCAACGATATTATTAATGGCCACCTCATCAAGGTTACCAGTCACCTCCTTTCTGTATCGCGCCATAAAAGGAACGGTTGCTCCTTCAGCCTGTAAGTCGTACACATTGTTCACCTGCTTCAGGGTCAATGATAGTTTCTGTGAAATTACCTGGATATACTTCGGTTCCATTTGCTTCAATTTTGGGAGCGCAAATGTAATATTTCCCCCAACACCCTGTTCACTTCTTCTGCACGGTTCATGACCATCAGATGTCCTCCCCCGTTAATCAGGTGTGTTGGGTAAACATATTTCACCGGCAACAAATGGTCTCCCGATCCGTGTATATGAAAAATTCCCGTAGCTGTTGCCATACTTTTCCAATTCAAAATCGCCCCTAAAGCCCACCTGATAAAACCAGGATCACTTTCTGAAATGATCCTGCGCAAAAGGTCCTTGTCTTCCGAAGTTTCTGTGGTAAAAATCCTCCTGGCCAGTGAAGCATTTTTAAAAATCCCTACCGGCAGTATTTTATGCAGGTTTAAAGGTGCCGCCAGTTTATAATATGTAGGTAATTGTGCGGGTGATGTAATACTGGCAATAACAATGGTTGTTTCCGGCTGGTATATGCGGCTGATTTCTGTTGCCAGCATGCCGCCAAATGATAATCCTACCAGGCTCCAGGGGGCTTCCCTGTCTATTTGCGCACCGAGGCGCTCTGCATAATGCGGAAGCGATTCATCCGGCTCGGGGCTAAGCCAGTCAAGATGAACTATTTCATAACCTTCGGGTAACCTGATATGGCTGAAAACCCTTTTATCCGCACCTAACCCGGGAATAAAGTACACTTTCATAATGCCCTCCTCTAAATTCTTACCTTAGCAGCGCTTTAAATGCTGCTATGGATATAAAAAACAACATTCTGGAAACCATCGGCAATACGCCGCTGATCAGACTCAACAAAATTACTAAAGACCTGCCGGGTACCATCCTGGCCAAAGTAGATTATTTTAATCCGGGTAACTCCATCAAGGACCGGATGGCACTCAAAATGGTGGAAGTTGCCGAAAAAGAGGGGAAAATCAAACCCGGGGGAACCATCATCGAATGTACCAGCGGCAATACCGGCATGGGACTGGCGCTGGCGGCTGTGGTGAAAGGGTATAAATGTATTTTCACCACCACCGACAAACAAAGCAAGGAGAAGATGGACATCCTCAAGGCCGTAGGCGCAGAAGTGATCGTATGCCCTACCAATGTGGAACCCGACGACCCGCGCTCCTATTATTCTGTTGCCCAGAGACTTGCCAGGGAAATCCCCAATTCCTATCACTTCAACCAGTACGACAACCTGGCCAACCGCCTGGCACATTATGAAACAACCGGACCTGAGATCTGGCGCCAGACCGATGGTAAAATCACTCACCTTGTTTGCACTGCCGGAACCGGTGGTACAGTTACCGGCACTGCCCAGTTCCTGAAGGAACAAAATCCCGATATCCAGGTATGGGCAATAGATGTATATGGCTCCTTACTCACTAAATTCTTCCGTACCGGCGTAGTTGATATGAATGAAGTACATCCATATATATCTGAAGGTTTCGGTGAAGACTTTGTTCCGAAGAATTATGACATGAGTGTTATTGACCATTTTGAACAGGTTACAGATAAGGATGGCGCCGTAATGGCGAGAAGACTTGCCAAAGAGGAAGGGCTGTTCTGCGGTTACAGCGCAGGATCCTGCATCCAGGGCCTGGTTCAACTGAAAGACAGGTTAAAACCCGATGACATGGTGGTTTGCATTTTCCACGACCATGGCAGCCGTTATGTGGGAAAGATCTACAACGACCAGTGGATGCTGGAGAGAGGATTCCTGGATGTTAAAAGTTTCAGGGACATTGTCAACGGCCGCGGCAGCCGCCAGAAACTGATCACCCTTTCCCCCGAGCAGACAGTGTCTGACGCGGTTGCACTGATGCGGAAATATGATATCGAACATATTCCCGTTATGCGCGGAGAGGAAATACTTGGTTCTATCTCAGAAGGAGGATTATTCCAGAAAGTATTTTCAGACCCCGATATCAAGCATGCGAAACTTGAAAAAGTACTGGAACCAGCTTTCCCGGTTGCTGACTTTATGACCCCGGTTGAAAAGTTAAGCACACTCATCAATAAGGAGAATGGCGCAGTGTTAAGTAAAGATGAAGCGGGAAATTACCACATCGTAACAAAGTATGATGTGATCCAGGCCATGGGAAAATAAACAGTTTAAAACCACCAAATACAGTCCGGTTGCTGCTTACAAGGCAACCGGACTTTTTTTTGCCGATATATTTTAGTAAAACTACGATAAGGAAACGCGTATACTCACGGCAGCCACCATGATAAGCTTACTAGTTTTGCAGTAAATACCGAACTGTTAAAATTGAGCAAATGCGCTCTTGCCCGCGAATGTTACGCCCCCTACTTTTGTATCAGAAGTTGATTGATAGTTCAATCGTTATCCAATATCCGAAAAACGCATCAAGAAATCCAAAATCCAGAAATCCAGAAAGAGGATCCAATACCTAAGAAAGAAACCAGCATCAGAAATCCAATATCAGTCAACTTCCTTTTTTTCCTAAATCCTAAAGAAAAACCAAGACCAGAAATCAGCACCAAATCCTTTGAAAAGCCAAGAGAAAATCTGAAACCTATGTCCAAACCAATGTCCAGTAACCAATCGTCCAAATCTAGTTGTTTACCAAGGTTTCAGAATCCAATTTCCTGGTGAGAGCCAACCAAGTCCTTTAAAACCACTTATCCAATCCTGGCGAATGCCATGTTTGAATCCGGTACCCTCCTGCCCTATTGCCCGTCCAAGCCGTAGTGCAGGAGGCCGAAAGTGGTCCTGGCATTTACTCCTTCAACATTCCTTTCCCTTTATTAGATTGCCGGCAAATTGCCATTATGCCATCCTTTACCGACCAGACCGGTAATACCATCCATCTTGATCATTTACCAAAACGAATTGTTTCACTGGTTCCTTCGCAAACAGAATTGCTGTATGCACTTGGACTGGAAGCAGAAGTCGTGGGTATAACCAAATTTTGTGTCCATCCCAACCACTGGTTCCGGACAAAAAAAAGGATTGGCGGCACCAAAAACATCCATATAGACCAGGTTCTTTCCCTGAAACCCGACCTTGTCATTGCCGGCAAGGAAGAAAATGTACAGGAACAGGTATATGCCCTGGCTGCGCAGGTGCCTGTATGGACAAGTGATATTGCCAACCTTGAGGATGCCCTGGCTATGATCCTTGAAATTGGCCACCTGACCGGGAAAATCCGGGAAGCCCTGAATATTTGCGGGAACATAGAAACAGGATTCAGCAGGCTTAAGAAAATTTCGCCTCCTGTTTCGGCAGTCTACCTGATCTGGAAGGATCCCTATATGACTGCAGGAGGCGACACATTCATACATGACATGCTGGAACGTTGCGGGCTAAGAAACCTGTTTGCCGGTTCGAAACGTTATCCCGCCACCACTATTGCCGGTTTAAGGGAGATGGGATGCCAATTGTTGCTGCTCTCCTCCGAACCTTATCCTTTCGGGGAAAGGGAAATGGCCGATCTGAAGAAGTCCCTTCCGGAGGCCAACATTGAACTGGTTAACGGCGAATACTTCAGCTGGTATGGCAGCCGCTTGCAGGAAGCCCCTGAATATTTCGAACAGTTGCAGGCCAGGTTAACACGTTAAAATTACTGATGTAGGATAACTGATGGAGGAATTCACGGTAGTGCTTAAATTGTGTATATAAACAACCATCCGGTATTCAATCTAATTTCAATCAACCTCCTTGTCGTACAATCCCTTTTCACCAAATAATCAGCCGGGCGAAATCAACAGGCCTTCCAGGAAAAAGCCCATGTTCAAAGTGAATGAACAGTTACGGGCATTTCTTAAGGAGCATGGCAGGGAAGTGCAACTTCCGGTAGCCTACCGCGACCTGAAGCGATTTACCTATGCATTGCCTGTAAAAGACAAGGATGGCAAGGACTCCCAGTGGGAAACCGTCATTTACGACATGCGTGAATGGGATTATATCAGGGATGGATTGGTAAGGATCTATGCCCTGCTGAAGACCGAAGGCGATATGAGTTTCAGCAAGCACCTCGATGTGGCTAGGGTCGATTATTGCGGCTTTGGCAACTCCCAGCCATTCAGGATCAGGATCGTGAATAAGTTTAACGACAACTATGATCACTACTATATAAAAATAGCGGATGCTTCCAGGATTTACGGGTTGGAACTCGAGCACATGTTATCACCCAACCGGATAACATTCCTGACCGACCACCAGACACTGGTGGAAGAACATATCCCAGGCATACCGGGCGATATTTTTATCGATAAATTCCTGTACCAGCAGGATACCAACCAGATCCGGATTGCAAAGGAATTTGTCAAATTCAATGAGCGTTGTTTTGTCCGCCTTCTGGGCGACATGCGCAGTTACAATTTCGTGGTGGACATTACCCCGGATATTTACGATTTTCAATACCGGTTCAGGGCCATTGATTTTGACCAGCAGTCCTATGAGGGAAGGAAAAACCTGTACCTCCCGCAATTCTTCAAGGAAAACAACATGCTGGTGGCTGTAACCCTGAAGCACCTGAACAAGGATTCCATTGAGCAATACCAGACAGAAGAACGTACCATGATGACCTTCAGGCTGGTTGCAGCCAGGTACCGGCTGAAGGAGTTGCTGGACATCATGGGGCGGGATTGTATTTCCACCCAGGAAAAAAACCAGCAGCTTGCCAGGGAGCTGAGTGAGCTCCACAATGGAAATAAAAGCCTCCTGAAATGCCAGAATATGGGGCAACTGGTTAAGCAGCACCTCAAAGTCTGCCTCCGCAAGAACCTGCTGCTGGTTCCCCGCATCAAAAGCCGTTTTGGGGATTAATCATTATATTAGCGTTCCTTTTACGATTGCTCTGCCTGTATTCTCAAGTAAACCAACCAAAAAAACAGATGAAAAAGTACAGTGCCGGCGTTTTATTCGGCGAAGAATTAGAAGCCTTGTATAAAGACGCCAAAGCCAACCAATTTGCCTTGCCAGCCGTTAACACCATCGGCACCGACTCCATTAATGCCACCCTGGAAACAGCCGCCAAAGTAAACTCACCCGTGATCGTTCAGTTTTCGAACGGCGGAGCACAGTTTATTGCAGGGAAAGGTATGCCCAACGACAATCTTCAGGCGAATATAGCCGGAGCGATTTCCGGAGCCCTCCACATTCATAATGTGGCAAAATATTATGGTGTTCCCGTTGTTTTGCATACGGACCATGCCGCCCATAAGTGGTTACCCTGGATTTCCGGCCTGATCGATGCCGGACAGGAATTCCACAAGGAAAAAGGCCGTCCGCTGTTCAGTTCACATATGCTCGATCTTTCCGAAGAAAGCCTGGAAGAAAATATCCAGACCTCTGCACAGTTTTTCAAACGCATGCAGCCCCTGGGCATGGGTATCGAAATTGAACTGGGAGTAACCGGCGGTGAAGAAGACGGTGTTGATAACAGCGGAGTGGAAAACGACAAACTCTATACCCAACCCCAGCACGTAGCCTACGCATACGAAGAACTGGGTAAAATCGGCAACCTGTTTACCGTCGCTGCAGCCTTCGGAAACGTGCACGGAGTGTATAGTCCGGGCAACGTGGAACTCCGCCCCGAAATCCTGCGCAACAGTCAGACCTATATCCAGGAGCAGTACAAGACTGCAGAAAAGCCTGTATATTTCGTATTCCACGGTGGCAGCGGTTCCCCCAAGGCACAAATCCGTGAGGCGCTGGGTTATGGTGTGATCAAAATGAACCTCGACACCGACCTGCAATGGGCATTCTGGGAAGGTGTGTTGAACTATTACAAGAAGAATGAAGGATACCTCCAGGCCCAGTTGGGCAATCCGGAAGGTGCCGACAAACCCAATAAAAAATACTACGACCCACGCGTTTGGCTGAGAAAAGGCCAGGACACTTTTGTAAAGCGACTCGAAGAAGCTTTCGAAGACCTGAACTGTATCAACCGCAACAGCTAGAAAGCTGAAGGTCGATTTTTGAAGGCAGAATTGGGGGGTATCATAACAGGCTCACCCGATTCTGCCTTTTTTTATTCCCCCGCCCGCCACTATCCTCACTCATCTGGCCAGCCCCAACGACCCTTTATAAAATAACAAACATTTGTTAGTTTTGAACATTCCTAATCGATTGCCAAACTAATACACATGCCATCTAAAAAGATTATCGACCTGTTGGGCGACAAAGCATCCTACCTCCTTGAACACCAGTGCAAAACCCTTGAAAAATCCCAATTCACCCTTCCATCACCCTCACATGTGGAAGAAGTATGGATCAACAGTAACCGCAACAACCAGGTGCTGCGCAGTATGCAACAGCTTTTGGGACATGGCCGGCTGGCCGAAACAGGTTATTGTTCCATTTTTCCGGTTGACCAGGGAATAGAACACAGCGGAGGTTCAGCCTTTGCCCCCAATCCTATTTATTTCGACCCCGAAAATATCATCAGACTGGCCATAGAGGGCGGGTGCAGCGGGGTTGCTTCAACCTATGGCGTACTGGGAATACTGAGTCGTAAATATGCACATCGCATTCCCTTCATTGTAAAGATCAACCACAATGAATTCCTCAGTTATCCCAATAAGTACGACCAGACTATGTTCGGCACTGTAAAATCTGCCTGGAATATGGGGGCCGTTGCCGTGGGTGCAACCATTTATTGGGGCAGTGCGGAAAGCAGCCGGCAGCTAAAGGAAGTTGCTGAAGCTTTTGAACTGGCGCATGAACTGGGAATGGCCACCATTCTCTGGTGTTATACCAGGAATAACGCATTTAAAGTGGATGGAATAGACTACCATACTTCAGCAGACCTCACCGGGCAGGCCAACCACCTGGGCGTTACCCTACAGGCTGATATCATCAAACAAAAATTACCGACCAACAATGGCGGTTACCTGGCCACCAAACATGGCAAAACCCACCAACTGGTGTATGAAAAACTTACCACAGACCACCCGATAGACCTTTGCCGCTACCAGCTGGCAAATTGTTATATGGGTAAAATCGGGCTGATCAATTCCGGCGGGGAGAGCAAGGGAGCCAGCGACATGGCCGAAGCAGTGGAAACAGCTGTTATTAATAAAAGGGCAGGCGGCATGGGACTGATATTAGGCAGAAAAGCCTTCCAGCGTCCCTTTGCCCAGGGAGTGGAAATGCTGAATGCCATTCAGGATGTTTACCTGGATAAGGATATTACAATAGCCTAAACAAAAGAGAGGGGTGAGGAAGCAGACTTAATCCCTCCCCCCTCTCCCTCTTCATTTTTCACTCTTTTCCGGCATCAATACAGCGGTGAATATATTCCTGCCGTCAAAGATTTTCCTTGCGGCGTCCTGTATGTCCTTTACGGTCAACTTCTCCACGAGTTGTACATATTGTAGCAAATACTTTGGATCCGCCTGTTCTGATTGCCGGGATAATAATGCCTGCAGCCAGGTAGCATTTTCTTTTATGTCAGTTTTATGATGTTCAAGCCACTGCTTCTTTACCTTATCGAGGTAAGACTGTTCCGGCCCCTTGTTAACCAACTGAAATATTTCAGATTTCACCGCCTTCAGCAAAGTGTCCACTTTTTCAGGTCCGCATGGAAGTTGCAATACAAAGGAATAATTGGCATAGGGATATTTCTCAACCTGCGCATAGACTCCCCCACCATATATACCCTGTATCTTTTCGCGTAATTCTTCAATGATCCTGATGTTCAGTATCTCGGCAACTGCGTCTGCTTTCAACCGGAGTTCCTGGCTGTAGGGAAGTTCCCCGGTATAAAAGGAAAGTATCAGGCTCTTCTGTTCCTTTCCCTTGTTTACCGTTAACTGTTTGACACCCTTAACCGGACGAACCATATTATCCTTTACTGAAAAACGCTGTCCACTGGAAGGAAGACTGCCCAGATAGGTTTCCAGTAATGGAATGATTGAATCAGTCCTGAAACTTCCAACCAGCACAAAATGCATTCCGGAAGCATCACCAATACGTTCCTTATAAATTTCCAGGATCCTGTCAGCGTTCAGCTGATTGAAATACTCTGTTTTGGGAAATACGATCGGTGCAAGCGGGTGCCTGTCATACATCACCTGGTTCATAGTATCGATAAATGCCGCCTGCGGGTTTGATGACAATGCAGCATACTGGGCTATAGAACGTTGTATAAAGGCATTGAACAATGAACTGTCCTTGCGGGGGCTGGTGACATACAGATAAACGAGCTGCAACAGGGTTTCCAGGTCCTTGTTGCCTGCACTTCCATTAAAGCCATCCGTTACATCATTGATCACCGGGGCCAGGTTAACCGTTTTTCCTGCCAGCATCTTTCGCAGGTCTGTGGGACTGAACTCACCCAGACCCATAGCCGAAATAACGGATATGGCAAACTGGACATTATATTTATCAGCCAGGCCATAATAATTCTTCCCGCCATTACGGGTTGCACCCAGAAGTATCTGGTCATTTTTAAAATCAGTTGGTTTCAGCGTTACAGTAACCCCGTTACTTAATGTCAGCTGGGTTGCCCCCATCTGCTGGTCTTCCGAACGTTTCACCACATTACCCTTTTTAGGCAATACAGAAAGCAGGGAGCCTGCAACGGATTTTTCCGCATAAGCAGAAATTTCAGCATTGGATTTGCTCTGAAGAATTGCCAGCAACCCGGCCGGATCAGGCAGGCTTTTTCCTGCAGCTGCTTCAGGGCCGGTAACATATACCAGCACATTTTTATCAGATGTGGCCTGTTTTGCCAATGCATTCACTTCTTCCAGTTGAATGCCCGGCACCATTTCCTTTGTTATGGCATATTCCTTCTCAATTCCGGGCATCAGTTCACCGGTCAGGAAATTGCGGACATATTCATCGACATACAGATCCGACTCAGTTTTATCGCGGTTATTGTATTGCCTTTCCATGCTGCTGATCAGGGATTTTTTTCCGCGTTCAAGTTCAGCACCGGTGAATCCGAAGCGCTTTACCCTTTCAATTTCCTCTGCCAGAGCATTCATCCCCAGTTTAATATCACCAGTTCCGACAATGGCTACGGCCCGGAAATTCTCATGCCCTCTTACGAAATCTCCAAAACCAGCACCTGCTCCCACAAACGGGGGATTGGACTGCTGTGTCAGTTCCTGTAAACGCTGACTCAGGAGACTGCTGAAAATTTGCCTCACCAGCGAATTCCGGTAATCACCAACTGTTTTATCCGCAGCTTTTATCCTGATGGGATAATTGACATTGATGGAATAACCGGTGGCTTCCTTATCAGTGATGATTAAAGCTTCGCTTCCGTTATAAGCGGGAATAAGCACAGACTCGCGCTTTCTTTCATTTACCGGATTCTTGAGTTGGGCAAAATGTTTTTTCACCAGATTCAAAGCATGGTCAGGATCAACATCCCCAACCACCAGCACAGCCATCAGGTTGGGGCGGTACCAGTCCTTATAAAACCGGCGTATTACATCTGGCTTAAAGGTTTTAATAATAGTCTCCGAGCCAATGGGCAAACGTTCCGCGTATTTTGATGCGGCAAATAATTTGGGATAGACCTGGCGCATCATCCGGTCCTGTGCCCCTTTCCCAAGGCGGCTTTCTTCCAGGATAATAGCCCTTTCACTTTCAATATCCTCGTCCAGATAGGTAACCTGGTGCGCCCAGTCTTCCAGCACCTGAAAACCTTTCTCCAGGTTTTCAGGCTTATCGGTTGGAACCGGTAACATGTAAACAGTTTCATCAAAACTGGTATAGGCATTCAGGTCATTCCCGAACCCAACACCAATATCCTGAAGAAAGGATATGATTTCATTTTTCCTGAAGTTTTTAGTGCCGTTGAACGCCATGTGCTCAGCCATATGTGCCAGCCCCTGCTGATCGGCATCCTCATTAATGGACCCCGCGTTCAGGGCCAGCCTCAATTCAACTTTTTGTTCCGGCTTCTTATTCTGCCTGATATAATAGGTCAGGCCGTTTTCAAGCTTACCGATCCTTACAGCAGGATCAGGATCCAATACAGTATTCAATGGCGTTTGAGCCACACTGTTAGCTGCCAGTGCCAGGAACAGGCAGGACAATCCAACCAGCCTGAGTAAAAGGAACTGTTTATTCATAGACCAAGACTATTTTATGATTACTGCGAATGTAGTGCCATTTATAAAAAAAGCCCGGACCAATAAATGGCCCGGGTAATATTACTGGTCAACCATGAAAGGTCATTTCAGGAGTGCTTCGATAGGTTTTCCGACAGTTCCATTGGGCATCTGGATCCGGAGCATGGCCGCTATCGTTGGTGCGATATCGGTCATATACACTTCGCTATTGGACTTGCCTGGTTTTATGTTCCAGCCATACCAAACCAGCGGGATATGTGCATCGTAAGGATTCCACATTCCATGTGTGGTACCGGTAGGTCCGCCATCAATATATTGTGGATACAACACAAACTGTATGTCTCCGCTCCTGTTCGGGTGATAACCGTTTGCGATCATCGATTTTAATTTTTCAGGCAAAGTAGTTTCAGCCAGCTCTTCCAGTTCAAATACCCGCGATACTTCCGGTTGCTTTTTCATCATTCTGATGACTGCATTTGTAATATCCTCTTTATCCAGTTTCAGGCTGTCTATCAGATTGTGGTTCAGGTGCACCTGGTAGTTAAACATACTGATCACCAGGTCCTCCTGGCCGAATTTTTCTTTAAGCTTGCTATTGAGGCTATCCATTACTGCACCATCGTCAAATGTACCCGCAGGAATTTTATTCGCCTTCATAAAACCCGGAATATGTGCCACACCATGATCCGCTGAAAGGAAAAGCAGGTATTGTCCCTGTCCAATTTCCTTATCCAGAAAGTTCAGGAAATCCCCCAGGTCCTTGTCAAGCCTGAGGTAACAGTCTTCCACTTCAATCGAATTCGGTCCAAAAGCATGGCCGATATAGTCGGGTGAAGAAAGACTAACCGTCAACATATCCGTTTCCTTACCTTGCCCCAGCTCTTCGCCTTTAACTGCGGCTTTAGCCATTTCAAGGGTCATGGTATTACCAAATGGAGTGGAGGCCACAACTCCATAATTTTTCCCGATAAAATTTTTAAAGTTATACGGATGAGCCAGGGCTGCTGAACCAAAAGGCTTCGCCTCCCAGGTATTTTCACCCTTGCTGCTGTTTATATATGTTTCAACCGGGTACAAGGTTGACCAGCCGGTTTCGTAATATTTATCGACATGCTTCCCCTGATTGTAACCTGACACCCAGGCCGGAAGGTCATTGCGGTAATAAGTGGAAGTGATCCAGTTACCAGACTTGCTATCATACCAGTAAGCCCCGTTGGCTGAATGCCCTGCAGGCAGGATACCGCCGCGATCCTTAATGGCCACGCCGATCACTTTTGACCTGAAATTGGTCGCCAGGCGGAGTTCATCACCAATAGTGGTGGTATGCATGTTGCGGGGGCTCATCTCACCTGAAGCGGTTGTACTGCCCACCGTTTTTACTGACTTGTCTTCGGTGCAATACATGACTCTCTGTTCGCGCTGGTCATACCATGCGTTTCCCGTAATACCGGAAATGGCCGGAACCGTACCGGTATAAATGGTACTGTGTCCGCAGGCTGTAACCGTGGGCGAATAGGGAATAAAAGTGTTTTCATTGGAAAATCCATGACTGAGCAGTCTTCTGAAGCCACCATCGGGTTTATACCTGTCACTGTATCGATAGAGGAAATCCCACCGCATCTGGTCAACCACCAATCCAACCACTAATTTGGGTTTAACGGTTTCAGCACCGGCTCCGGTTGATTTCTGCTGGGAAAAAGATACTGATAGTGATGCACTGAAAATCAATATCAAAAGAAAACGTAGGCTCATGTATGTCGTTTTTACAAAGATAGCCTTACCGGCCATAAATAGCCGTCTTAACCATTTCATAATAAAGTCCTAAATAAATTACCTTTGCGACAATTTTTAACCAACAATCACATATTTCATATGGCAGATATCTTTGAAAAACTGGTGAAAGATGGCGGTCCTATTGGCCAGCACATGAAGCGCGCGCACGGTTATTTTGCATTTCCAAAACTGGAGGGCGAACTTGGAAGCCGCATGAATTTCCGGGGTAAGGAAAGAATAGTCTGGAGCCTTAATAACTACCTGGGACTCGCAAACCATCCGGAAACCAGGAAAGCCGATACAGAAGCCGCTGCACGCTGGGGAATGGGCTACCCGATGGGAGCAAGAATGATGAGTGGCAACAGTGTTTACCACGAGGAACTGGAGAAAGTGCTGAGCAGTTTCGTAAAAAGAGAAGATGCCATGCTCCTGAATTTCGGCTACCAGGGAATCATGAGTTGTATTGATGCGCTTGTAAACAGGCGTGATATCATCGTTTATGATGCCGAATGCCATGCCTGTATCGTTGACGGGATCCGCATGCACCTGGGCTACAGTTACACCTACAAGCATAATGATGTGGAGGATTGTGAAAAACAATTGCAGCGCGCCGAAAAAATGGCTGAAAAAACGGGTGGCGGCATATTGCTGATTACAGAAGGTGTTTACGGCATGAGCGGTGACCAGGGAAAACTGAAAGAGATTGTTGAGCTGAAGAAAAAATACCAGTTCAGGATCCTGATCGATGATGCGCACGGCTTTGGTGCAATGGGCCCAACCGGCGCAGGCACCGATGAAGAACAGGGTTGCCAGGATGAAATTGACCTGTATTTCTCCACTTTCGTTAAATCAATGGGAAGCATTGGAGCATTCATTGCAGGCCGCAAGGATGTACTGGCTTACCTGCGTTATAATACCCGTTCACAGATTTTCGCCAAAAGTCTGCCCATGATAGTGGTTGAAGGCATGTTGAAGCGCATGGAAATGCTGCAAACCATGCCTGAATTGCGTGAAAAACTCTGGAAAGTAACCAATGCCCTTCAAAACGGATTGCGTTCAAGGGGCTTCGACCTGGGTAAAACGAATACCATGGTTACGCCAGTATATATGAAAGGAGATGTACCTGAAGCTACCGCTATGGTACTCGATCTCCGTGAGAATTACAATATCTTCTGCTCTATTGTAGTGTACCCGGTTATACCTAAGGGACAAATCATTTACCGCCTGATCCCAACCGCAGCTCACACGGAGGAAGATATAGAACTGACCCTGAAAGCGTTCACCGAAACCAAAGCCAAACTGGATGCCGGCGCTTACAAGGTGGCAGAAATTCCTGACATGGCAGAATCCATGTAAAAGTTCGAGGTTTAATAACCTAATCATAACAGCTGTCCTTCGGGACAGCTTTTTTTATGCATTTACTTTGAGGAGGGATAAAAAAAAATCCCGCCTTACGGCGGGATGCACTAATCAAATACCATTAACCATTAAACCTTATCCTATGAAAATTCAAATATAAGATGTAACTGAGGTAAGATTGGTTGCAGGAGCATACTTTTTTTTGGAGAAATCAACAGTTATTGACTGGAATCAATACGGCCTAAGTATTTCCCTAAGATTAAGGGGTAAAGAATAGATATTTTGATGACACAAACCTGACAATTCCCTGTGTAGTGTTGTCAGCAGCGACCGGAAAGGATGGGTACCCCTTAAGTAACCGGGTGTAAGAAACAGGACGGGATAGACATCCCGTCCGAATAATATCCAATATCCTATGAAAAACCTATAGATTAGACGCTTATCCGTGAGTAAACGTTGCAGCCCTGTTAAAAATTAAGACGATTTTAATCCGGAAACTACCAATTTGACTTGAATCGATGCCTGAATTCAGGGAAAGTGGTGGTTTTATAGGCCCCCTCACCATAGTACTTTACAATCAGTTCCAGCTCTTTTGGCGAAAGGTAACCGGGAATCGCCTGTGGGGCCTCTCCCGGGCCCGGAATGATCACGGTGGTCGGATAAGACAATTGTCCTCCGGTAAAGTACAAGGCGATTTCATTGGTCTTATACCGGGTACTAAAAGCATACTGCCTACCCTGCCAGGTGAAAGAAGATTTGGATTCCGCGTCCAGTTTCACCGGATAGAACTTTTCATTCAGGTATCGGACAACTTTTGCATTCCTGTAGGTCCTTTTATCCATCACTTTACACCAGCCACACCAATCTGTGTACAGATCAATAATGACCGGGCGGGGCGATTGCTGACTCGCAATTTCAGCATCCCGTAGATTCATCCAGCGCATATCCCTGCCTGTAGGTTTCTGCGCATGGAGCAGGAAAGAAAGCGTCATCATTATAGCTGTAAGAATAAACTTATGCATGATTACATTTGTTTATTAAAAGTAACGCTTGAATATGCAAAGAATTGTTATAGCCATAACCGGGGCCAGCGGATCCATTTATGCCAGGATATTGCTGGACAAACTGGTAAAGCTTAACAAACAGTGGGCGGAGTTGTCTGTGGTAATGACCGATAATGCGAAATCTGTATGGCACACAGAGTTGGGAAACCACGATTACAGCAATTACCAGGGCATCCGTTTTTATGAAAAAAATGACTTTAATGCCCCTTTTGCGTCTGGTTCGGGCCAGTACAATACCATGATCATAATCCCCTGTTCTATGGGTACCATGGGCAGGATCGCCACAGGAATTTCCAATGACCTGATTACCAGGGCTGCCGATGTCATGCTCAAGGAAAGGGGAAAACTGATCTGCGTTGCCCGTGAAACGCCATACAATCTTGTTCATATCCGTAATATGGAAACCATTACCCTGGCAGGGGGGATTATCTGCCCGGCCACACCATCCTTTTACAGCAAGCCGGCCACTGTGGAAGCATTGGCATCCACGGTAGTGGACAGGGTTCTCGACCTGGCCGGTTTTTCAGTAGAGAGTTACAGATGGGGTAAAGAATAGCAATGTTTTAAGTAATTTGGTATTATAAATACATCGCAATTGTTCAGTTTTGAATATCACTCATATAACTACCGCCAGATCATGAATGAGCTGGCTGAGGCGCTTGGTGTCAGCGTCCGGAATTGTACCATCCATTATCCTGAAAGTTTTGCGAAGGGTTATTCTATTTGCATTGAACTCCCGAATGGTTTACAGGCGATTGTTTCAGACTATACCCTTAATGAAAATTATTTCCTGAAAAGAAACAAGAGTCCCGAAGAATATTATGTCCTGCGGTACGAGGAAATCAAAATCGAAGACGAACTCACACTCAGGATTGATGGGGAAGTACTGTCCACCAGGAACGAACACCACGCAGCCATCTACCTGACCAGCACCCTTTTCGATGTCTCATACCTGGGAAGGAAAGGCAGTGCCTATAAAGGGATCAATATAATTTTTAATAAAGAATGGTTGGCAGAAAACCTGAAAATCACTGACCCGGAAGAAGTACTGACTGCCTACCTGAACCTAAAAACCAGCAGTTTTACCATCGAGCCGATAGACAATGAGTACCGGCGATATTTTAACGAGATACTGAATGCCGACCAGGACAGTCCCTTACTGATCGCCACGATACAAAACCGCATCCTTCTTCTGATTGAAAGGTTCTTCAGCAGGTTGTATGAAAGAAGCCGATCTGTAATTGCCAACCCCAAAATATCCAAGCACGATGTGCACCAGCTGATGCATGTGGAGTCCCTGCTTACCCGTGATGTTCATCACCGCCCTCCTACCATTGACCAGCTGGCAATGGAAGCTGCCATGAGCTCCGCGAAACTGAAGAAACTATTTAAGGAAGTGTACGGCACAAGTATTTATGCATATTACCAGAAGCAACGCATGAACGTTGCCCGTGAAATGTTGCTCAGCGGCGATTTCACCGTTAAGGAAGTTGGCCTCCAGGTGGGTTATTCAAACCTCAGCAATTTCGCAGCGGCCTTTAAAAAGGAGTTTCACCTGTTGCCCAGCGAAATCAGGGCATAAAAAAGCCCGCATTGCTGCGGGCCCATAATTTATTCAGTGCTGACTTTTACCGGAGGTCAATTTCTTCCACACCCGGATATTTTTTCTTGTCGAAAACAAACTGATCATCTCCAATTGCAGCTTTCCCATTGAAGGTATTTATCGTATAGGTGTAAACGTTACCGTTCTTCTCCAACACTTTTGTACTATAAACGGATTTAGCCGCTTTATCTACATACACATATACTTTATGGAAAGCTTTTGACTTGTCTTTGGGAGTCAATTCAATTTCCTGGATAGCTTTTCCTGCAATCTTTTTCTCCCCATTTAATTTGTACAGGAAATCCTTGTCATAAAAGTTGGAGAAAAGTTTCTGTGGGGTCAGGGCATTCTGGCCTTCCATCCTGGTAATTGTTACTTCATTGGCAGCCTTGTCATATGTCCAGATATTACTCCCATCACTGTAAATTTCCTGGCCGGTAATATTCACCCGGTATTTACTCCCCTTCATGAATACAACCCCTTTTTTAACGCCCTGCACCTTGCCTTTGCCATCTTCCACCTGCAAGGTAAAGTTTGATTGAACAGCCTTGAAAGTCTTGAATTTGGCACTAACCCCATCCAGCACCTGCTTTGCAGCAGGGTCGGACTGTGCCCAGCCAGTATTTGCCGTAAAAAAGCCAATAACCAATGCAGAGATCGCTAAAATTTTATTCATACGATTTTTTTAAAGAAGGTGCGAAGATACCATTTAGATGTTTTCTTTGGACCGGCGGTTGTATCGATGGATTAACGGGTATAGACGGTTTAAGTCCCTTTTAACAGTTTCGCACCGGTGGGTTAAAGTCCGGGAGGGCAAAACAATCATTATATGCCGGAGAGAAATTCTTCCAGTTCCGCATCGGTTTTGATGATCACTTCGCGGGCCTTGCTTCCCAGGTTGGGCCCTACCACCCCGGCCGCCTCCAGCTGGTCCATCAGTCTTCCGGCCCTGTTATAACCCAGTTTCATCCGGCGTTGCAGCAGGGAGGTGGAACCTACCTGGTTGGAAACGATCAGCCTGGCCGCTTCCTCGAACAGGGGGTCCCTGTCCCCCAGATCCAATTCCCGGTTATCCATATCTTTTTCGTCCACATATTCCGGAAGCAGGAAGGCCTGCGGGTAACCGCGCTGTTCACCAATGAATTCTGTCACTTCTTCCACTTCCGGCGTATCCACAAAAGCACATTGAAGACGGGTCAGTTCCCCGTTATAGGAAATAAGCATATCGCCCTTGCCAATCAATTGTTCCGCACCGCCTGCATCCAGGATGGTGCGGCTGTCAATTTTGGAAGACACTTTAAAAGCTATTCGTGCCGGGAAGTTTGCCTTGATGGTACCGGTTATAATGTTAACGGAAGGGCGCTGGGTGGCAATGATCAGGTGAATTCCTACGGCCCGCGCCAGCTGGGCAAGCCGGGCAATCGGCATTTCCACTTCTTTTCCCGCTGTCATGATAAGGTCTGCGAACTCATCGATTACCAGAACTATGAATGGCAGAAACTGGTGTCCTTTCTGGGGGTTCAGTTTCCTTTTTACAAACTTCTCATTGTATTCACGGATATTACGCGTTCCGGCTTCCTTCAGTAGGTCGTAGCGGTTGTCCATCTCAATACACAATGCATTAAGCGTATTGATCACTTTTTTGGTATCGGTTATGATGGCTTCCTCTTCACCGGGTAATTTTGCCAGGAAATGTCTTTCAATCGTGCGGTAAAGGCTTAACTCCACTTTTTTTGGATCCACCAGCACGAACTTCAGCTGGGAAGGATGTTTTTTGTACAGCAGCGAAACAAGAATGGCATTCAGACCTACAGACTTACCCTGCCCTGTAGCCCCCGCCATCAGAAGGTGGGGCATGCTGGCCAGGTCGACAATAAAATTCTCGTTGTCTATCCGCTTCCCGATGGCTATGGGCAGGCTGAAATTATTGTTCAGAAATTTGTCTGAATTCAGCAGTGTTTTCATACTCACCACCGTCTTCTTTACATTAGGAACCTCGATACCGATTGTTCCCTTACCGGGTATGGGGGCAATGATCCTGATTCCCAGCGCAGCCAGGCTGAGAGCGATATCATCTTCCAGGTTTTTGATCCGCGAAATACGCACACCCGCAGCAGGCACAATTTCATAAAGGGTTACTGTGGGTCCAACCGTTGCACTGATCTTCTGTATATTAATATCATAATTTTTGAGCGTGCTGATGATCTGGTTTTTATGGGTCTCCAGTTCGGTGGTGTCCTGCACGATCTTTTCACTTCCATGTGTTTCCAGCAGGTCCAGGGGAGGATATTTATAATCCCGCAGATCCAGGGTTGGTTCATAGGGTGGCAACTCTTCCACTTTAAGGCCGGTGCCGCCCCCTTCTTCTTCCAAATCAATGACCGGGGCTGTTTTTATTTCGAGTTCAAGGTCGCTGGCAGGAATAGCTGGTGCTATATAAACCGGTTTTTCCTCATTTTTAAACACCGGGGGAGATGGCATTTCAATATAAGGACGAACTTTCTCATCTTGTTCCTGCTCCGGTTCGGGCAGTGGCTCATGTACAGGCAGTGGCTTCAGTTCAACCAGGGTTTCCGCCTCTGTTTCGGGCTCCTTTTCAATGAGTTCAAGCGGAAAATCTTCTGCACTGATGGCGGGGGGAGTTGCTACCACTCTGCCTTCTTTCTTCAGGCCATTCTTCTTCTCCACGGGTTCCTCAATGATGAGCATGGGGCCGGACATTTCTTCTTCCTCCGTTTCCTCCTCCTTACCAACGGCCGATTTCCTGACAGGGATAGATGGTATTTTGGGGACGTTAAAAACAGGGTTGAACCGCCAGATAAAATATGCCAGTCCGGCAACCATCAAGATAGCCGCAGTACCGATGGTACCCAGGAAACTGGTCATCCAGTCACTGATCATGGTGCCCACTGCACCGCCCCAAGGGAATACGCTGCTGCCGGCAAAAAAAGCCAGCGCCACACTGAAATAGATCAGTCCGACCAGCACATACCGGATATTCCTGGAAACCCTGAATATTTTTTTCCCGAACAACAGGTTAGCCCCCAGCACGAAAAACAGGGTGCAGATAAAATAAGATGCCAGTCCAAATCCTTTGTAAAAAAAGAAATGTGAGGTCCATGCACCCAGCCGGCCCAACAGGTTCGCAACTTTCAGGTCTTCTGCAAAAAGAAAATGACTGCCCCCTTTGAACACTTTATCCTGGTCTTCCTGCCAGGTGAAGAGATAGGAAGTGAACGCTAAAAAAAGGAATATTGCCAGCAGCAATAATACCGCACCGGTTATCTTGATGGTGCGTTCATCTTTCACCAGCGATTGCATGGCCACTTTTTCCTCTTTCTCGGGCCTTAGATCAACCGCTTCGGGTAATGGTTTTTTCCTGGACTTCGTCTTATTCGCCATAAACACAAATATACAGGTAGAGCGGGCTGCAAAAGAAATTGTATTTTGTACCGCAATGCCCCCGTGAATTGCCTCATTATGCCTATTCAAGCCTTATTCCGACGCTCCGGCCGGATACTGTTAATTTCTTTGATCCTCCTCTTGCAGGCCGGCAATCTACTGGCCCAAAAAAAAGCATCCACTGACAGCCTTATCCGACTCAGTTCGATCTGGTTGTCAAAATCTATCGCAGACCAGACGAGCATCTTTATTGACAGTGCCGGCCAGGTGAAAACAGAGTCCTTTCGTGGATTACCCTCCCTTCACCCTATACCCGTATCACTCAGCAGGAAAATTCCGGCCCGCTATGTGAATATGCCAGCCTTTCTTCAGTTCAGCCTGTTGAACGATACCGATTCAGCCCAAAGTATTTTTTTCCTGCCGGGATTCTATTTCAATGATATTGACCTTTACAAATATGACAGCGCAGTAGGCGAATTCAAGCCGGTATCCGGGCAGCCGGGCAACAAGGATTATAACCGGACAAGTGTGGGCCGGATTTACCTGAAACCGGGAGAATCTGCCACATTTATCTGTGAACTCCAGTTCATCAAAACTACCGTCAACAGCATAACCCCGATCCTCTGCAATGAATTCTTTCTGCCCAACCTGCTCGAAGATTTACGAAATGACAGAAGACTCAACAGCATCATCACCTATTTAACATGCGGTGTCATGCTGATGATGATCTTTTATTCACTTGCAGCTTATTTTACCAACTGGAACATTGAATTCCTTTATTACCTGGCATATGCGGCCCTGCTTGGATTCATGTTCTTTTTTAAAGCCTATCTCTACAAGTACCCGGCTGAGGCTAACTTTTTCTTTGAAAGTTATTTTGATTTTATGCTGCAGTGCGCCGGCACGCTTTTCTACTTTCTGTTTCTACGACGGTTCACCAACGCAAAAACCGAATTCCCGGCACTCGAAAAAATGTTACTGGCCCAGCAGGTGATCACCATATCGGGCATGATTGCTTTCACCATCCTGAATTTTTTTGCAGACAATTTCCCCCTGCAGAACATGGTGGAAAATCTTATAAAATACTCCTGGTCGGCCTGTACGATTTTTGTTATCGCATATGCGATTTATACCGGCGAAATGATATTGCGTTACCTGGCAATTGGTCACAGTTTTCTGTTTCTGGGCGGACTGGTTTCATTGTTCCTGATCAATTCTTCCTACAGGTTCAATCCGACACTCAGTTCCCTGATCAATGATTCCTTATTCTGGTATGAAATGGGTATCCTTTTCGAACTGGTATTCTTCCTGATAGCCTTATCTTTTAAAACCAGGCTGGATATTGCAGCCAGGGCACGCGAAAAAGAAAGAATACTCCTGGAATATGAAAAAAGCGCCATTGAAAAACAAATGGCCGTCCTGGCAGCCAAACAGGAAGAACGCAATCGGATTTCTGCGGACATGCACGACGAACTGGGATCAGGGGTTACAGCAATTCGCCTGATGAGTGAACTGGTGAAGACAAAAATGAAAGACAACACTTTACCCGAAATTGAAAAAATCTCCCACTCCGCCAATGACCTTATCGGCAAAATGAATACCATTATCTGGACAATGAAGAGCACCAATGATTCGGTAGACAACATGATCGCCTATGTGCGTTCCTATGCTGCTGAATTCTTTGATAACACAGAAATTGTTTGCAGGGTTGAATCTCCGGACAACCTGCCAGCCATTGACCTGAGTGGAGAAAAAAGGAGGAACAGTTTTTTATGTATCAAGGAAGCGCTGAACAATGTAGTGAAACACTCTCACGCCACTGAAGTTGTCATAAGTTTCAGGATCGGGCCCCACCTGGTCATAAAAATACACGATAACGGGATTGGCCTTAACTACGACAACATCCGGGAATTCAGCAATGGCCTGACAAATATGCGCAAACGAATGGAATCAATTGACGGTCACTTCAGTATCAGGCACCATAATGGAACCATTGTTACATTAAGCATTCCGCTTCAGTAAGCCAAGGAATAAAAACAGCCACCCAAGCACCAGCAATACTCCTCCTACAGGAGTGATCAAACCCAGTTTTGACAAACCAACGGTTTCTGTGGCCTTGAGAAAGGTCAGCAGATATAAAGAACCGCTGAAAAGGAGCATGCCTGCCATAAAACACTGTGCAGCCCAACGAATCTGTTTCACCGGGTACTGGAATGCCAGCAGGCCGGTAGCCAGTAAGGCAAACACATGATAGAAATGATAGCGTACCCCGGTTTCAAAAGTCGCAACCGTTTCCGGCGGCACGATTTGTTTCAGTCCATGCGCACCAAACGCCCCTAAAATCACTGCCAGCGCACCCAGCAGGGCTGCCGAAACCAGTATTGATCTAGCCATTTTCTATTGCCTGTTGAAGTTGTTCAGATGAAAGGGTTTCTTCTTTGAGAATAAGATGGGCCTGTTCGTAATACAGTTTACGGTCGTGCAGTTTCCGCACAATGAATGCCTTCATATCTTCATCGGGAATATCCCTTAAAAGCGGCCGATGGGTCTTTTCCTTCAGCAAACGTTCCACCAGCACATTGGTGGAGGTATTCAGCCAGACGACTTTCCCACGACCTTTCATATAATCTATGTTTCCGAAAAAGCAGGGAGTTCCCCCCCCGCAGGATAGTATCATGTCTTCATTGGTTTCGGTCAGCTGCTCCAGGATATCCTTCTCAAGCCTGCGGAAATACTCCTCTCCTTTTTCTGAAAAAATTTCCGTGATCGGTTTTTGTTCCCGCTGAACGATTTCATCATCAAGGTCAAAAAACGGAACCTTCATGGCGGCTGACAATTTTCGCCCCCAGAATGACTTTCCACTTCCCATGAAACCGATCAGGTAAACACGCATATTAGTTAAATGCATTAAAACCGGTCACATCCATACCGGTAATCAATAAATGGATATCATGCGTTCCCTCGTAGGTAATAACACTTTCAATGTTCATCATGTGGCGCATCACAGGGTACTCGCCGGTAATTCCCATACCACCCAGCATCTGCCGGGCATCACGGGCAACCTTATGTGCTACTTCACAACCATTCCGTTTGGCCATGCTCACCTGGGCAGGTGTCACCTTGCCCTCATTCATCAAAACCGCCACGCGCCAGTTCAGTAATTGCGCTTTCGTGATCTCGGAGATCATTTCCGCCAGTTTCTTCTGCTGCAACTGGAATCCGCCGATGGGCCTTCCGAACTGGATACGTTCTTTTGAATAGCGGAGCGCTGTATCATAACAATCCATCGCTGCGCCAACTGTACCCCATGCAATACCGAAACGTGCCTTGGTAAGGCAACTCAATGGTCCGCGCATGCCTTTCACATTGGGAAGAATATTTTCCTTGGGAACTTTTACATTATCAAAAACCAGTTCACCGGTTGCAGATGCCCTTAAACTCCATTTGTTATGGGTTGTGGGCGTGGTGAATCCTTCCATCCCCCGCTCCAGGATCATTCCCCTTACAACCCCCTCTTCATCTTTGGCCCAAACCACGGCGACCTGGGCAAAAGGTGCATTGCTGATCCACATTTTGGCACCATTCAGGATTACATGATCACCTGCATCCTTGATGTTGGTAAGCATTCCGGCAGGATTGGAACCGTGATTGGGTTCGGTGAGTCCGAAACATCCCAGCCACTCGCCGCTCGCCAGTTTCGGCAGGTATTTACGGCGCTGTTCTTCACTGCCGAATTCATAGATCGGGAACATGACCAGTGATCCCTGTACGGATGCGGTGGAACGAACTCCGCTGTCACCCCTTTCCAATTCCTGCATCATCAGTCCGTAAGAAATATAATCCAGCCCGCCACCCCCATACTCAGCCGGAACGGTGGGACCAAACACACCGAGTTCACCCATCTGTTTAACGATCTGCTGCGGAAATTCAGCCCGCTGGGCATAGTCCTCAATAATGGGAGATATTTCCTGCTTTACATAGTTACGGACAGCATCGCGCACCATAAGATGCTCTTCGGACAATAATTCATCTAGGTTTAAATAATCGGGCGATTGAAATTGATCCCTGGCCATGGCAAACTGAATTTTTAGTTTGCTAAAGTAGGTAGATTTATACTTTACACCCAATAATGAATCAAACTATTAACATACCATGAAACAGCGTGTACTATTCCTGCTTGTTATCCTGATGGCAGGGTTAAACAGCATGGCGCAGGACAATAAAAAACAGCCTGACCCAACAGAACAGATCCGGCAATACTGGTTTGTCATGTTATTGGCAGGGCCAAGCCGAAACCAGGATTCCGCTACAGCCGCAAATATTCAGAAGGGGCATCTTGACAATATTAACCGCCTCTATTATGAAGGGAAAATTAAAGTGGCGGGACCATTTGGAGACCGGGGCAACTGGCTGGGAATATTCATCTTCGATTGTGAAACCAGGCAGGAAGTGGAAAGTCTGTTAAAAACCGACCCAGCCATCAGCAGCGGAAGGCTCACCTATGACATACGCCCCTGGTGGACCGCCCCGACAGGAAGCTTTACCCCCGGCAAACCAAAGTAAGGTGTCTGACTTTTGTGCCAGGGACTGGTGCGGGGACAGGTGTCTGACGTTTAGGATTACTGAATTCACCGGACACAAACGTCAGACACCTACCCCTAAACGTCAGACACCCCAAACATGTCAGACACCTTTAACCTTACAGGTATTGCCCCATTTCAAACTGGTATTGCCTGGCGATAGCGCCGGCTTCTTCCGCGAAGTCTTCTTTTTCTGAAGCATAAATCACAGCCCGGCTGGCGTTGACCAGTAAGCCGCAATCTGCATTCATGGCTTTTTCAGAAATATCTTTCAGGCTGCCACCCTGTGCTCCCACTCCCGGCACGAGAAAAAAATGTTCCGGCAATATCCTGCGGATATTTTCAAAAGCAGACGCCTGGGTGGCCCCTACCACAAACATCAGGTTGGCGGGATTTCCCCAGCCGGCAACGGTCCGTAAAACCTTTTCATACAGGTATTCATCGCCCGTTTTCTGCAGCTCAAAATCCTTCGCACCGGTGTTGGAAGTCAACCCCAGCACAATGGTCCATTTGTCAGCATACTCCAGAAAAGGCCTTACGCTGTCAGAACCCATGTACGGCGCCACGGTTATGGCGTCGAAAGGAAGCGTTTCGAAAAATGCCTTTGCATATTGTGTGCTGGTGTTTCCGATATCTCCTCTCTTGGCATCGGCTATTTTAAAATGGGTATCCGGAATATAATGAACCGTTTCTTCCATGGCTGCCCAGCCTTTCAGGCCCATTGCCTCGTAGAAAGCTGTATTGATCTTGTAACTGACACAATGATCCTTCGTAGCATCGATGATGGCTTTATTGAATGCAATGATGGCATCGGGGCGGGATTGCAGGTGCACCGGAATTTTTGCATGATCGGTATCAAGCCCTACACAGAGATAGGAGTTTTTGGATTTTATCTGTTGAATGAGACGTTGACGATCCATTATAAAAGTTTGTGGGTGTTTATTTCTAGTAGTTGGGCATGCAAAGGAGCAACTGCCTATTCACGGATTGCCTGTTTCAGGGTTTCGGCAAAGCGCCAGACTTCTTCAAAACTATTGTAAAGGGGAACTGGTGCCACCCGTATCACATTGGGTTCGCGCCAGTCGGCAAAAATCCCCTCCCTGAACAATCTGTCAAATACTTCTTTACCACGCCGGTGCATCAGCATGGAAACCTGGCATCCTTTCGATGCCCGGTCCCGCGGCGTAATTACTTCCAGTACCGGAGAGTCCGCAGATTCATTTATCCCATCCAGCAGGAACAACAGGAAATCGCTCAGTGCCTGCCCCTTTTGCTGAAGGTTTTCAAAACCCGCAGCAGCAAATATTTCCAGTGATGCCCGGTGTGCGGCATACATGATAGGGGATGGCGTACTCAGTTGCCAGCCCTCCGCCGTGGGCACCGGCACAAAGCCCTTTTCCATTTTAAACCGGGAGGATTTTTCATACCCCCACCAACCGGCAAACCGTTGCAGGCTGTGATCTTCATGATAACGTTCATGGACATACGCAGCGCCCACTGCGCCGGGGCCGCTGTTCAGGTATTTATAACTGCACCAGCAGGCAAAATCAACCCCCCATTCGTGCAGGCGGAGGTTCACATTACCCGCAGCATGGGCCAGGTCAAAGCCGGCTTTCGCGCCAACTGCATGGGCTGCATCCGTTATCGACTTCATATCGAATACCTGTCCGGTATAATAGTTCAATCCCCCCCAGAGCACCAGGGCTAAATCATCTGCATGCAAACGAATTGCTGACAAAATATCTTCCAGCCGGATGGTATGCTCTCCTTTCCTGGGCGATATTTCCACAATCACCTCCTCCGGATCCAGGCCCATCGCCCTCACATGCGTTTCAAACATATACTGGTCACTGGGAAAGGCCCTGGCTTCACAGATGATCTTGTTGCGCCGGCCTTCGGGGCGATAAAAACTGACCATCATCAGGTGCAGGTTTACCGTGAGCTGGTTCATCACCACCACCTCTGACGGCATAGCTCCTACGATGGCAGCCAGCGGTTTTATGAGATGGTCGTGATAATGCATCCACGGATCCTCACCCAGGAAAAATGCCTCCACTCCATACCGGCTCCATTGCTGCAAAACCTTATCTATAAAGGAGGCAGTTCTTTTCGGTTGCAAACCCAGTGAGTTGCCCAGGAAATACACCTGCTCTTTCCCCTGATCCGAAGGGATAATAAATTCCCGCCTGAACGACCTGAGCGGGTCTTCAGCATCTAACTGGCGGGCATATGCGAGATCGTTTAGCATGTTGGGTTCGCTGATTTATAATTCCTGAATTCTGGAAATTGACTCATGTCCGCCCTCAGATGGATCCGGTTCTTCCGCCATCCACAGGGATGCTGGTACCGTTCACATAAGCAGCAGCCGGGGTGGCCAGGAAGGCTGCCACAGCTGCAATCTCCTCAGCATGTCCAAATCTTTTGGCGGGGACTTCGCCGGCCATAAGGGCCTCCTGCTCTTTCCGGGTGATTCCTCTATTTGAAGCCAGTATGGCCGCAAGGCTTTCCAGCCTTTTGGTACTGGTAAAACCCGGTAAAACATTATTGACCGTAATACCATCTGCCGCCAGCTCATTGGCCAGGGTTTTAGCCCAGGACGCCACTGCCCCGCGTATGGTATTGGAAACGCCCAGGTTGTGCAGCGGTACTTTTACTGAGGTGGAAATGATATTGATGATCCTGCCATAACCATCCTCCTTCATGGTGGGCACCAGCGCCTGCACCAGCAGGTGATTGACCACCAGGTGCTGGCGGAACGCCGATTCAAAGGATTCAACAGGCGCATCAATAACAGGTCCGGCAGCCGGCCCGCCGGTATTATTAACGAGAATGGTTATACGCTTTTTCGATACCAGCTGCGTAACCGCCTGCCCAACGGCATCAGGGTCTGTAAAATCCGCTACTGCATAACTATGCTGCTGCCCCCGGGAACTGTCCAACCCCGAAACGGCTTCCTGTAAAGCAGATTCATTTCGTGCCAGCAATATACATTCCGCTCCCAGTAATGCCAGTTCCTTTGCTGTAGCAAGTCCAATGCCCTGAGTGCTTCCGCATACCAATGCGGTTTTGCCCTGGAGTGAAATATTCATAATTAAATTTAAAACCGGGTTATGGGTCAGGCCACCACTTCAATAACCTGCGAAGGCGCCAGTTTGGCGTTTCGCATGGCGATACTCCGCGCAGCAAGTCCAGCAAACGCTTCAAAAGCTGCCTTAGTGATCTCATCATCGGTCATCATGATGGGAACCCCTTTATCACCGCCTTCGCGGATGCTCTGCACCAACGGAATCTGTCCCAGGAAAGGAATATCATACTCCTCAGCAAGCCTCTTGCCACCCTCCTTTCCAAAAATATAATACCTGTTCTCCGGTAGTTCGGCCGGCGTGAAATAACTCATGTTTTCGACAATACCGATAATGGGCACTTTGATCTGTGCCTGGCCGAACATGGCAATACCTTTTTTGGCATCAGCCAGGGCCACATCCTGTGGGGTGGTAACCACTACTACCCCGGTAACCGGAACAGTTTGCATGAGGGTCAGGTGGATATCACCGGTTCCGGGCGGCATATCGATTACCAGGTAATCCAGTTCATCCCAGAAAACATCTGTAACAAACTGGCGGATGGCGCTGCTGGCCATCGGGCCACGCCAAACCACCGCATTCTTCTCATCCACCAGCAACCCGATACTCATTAGTTTGATGCCATAGCGTTCCAGGGGAACAATCAGACCTTTATCGCCCTCACCACCACTCATCATTTTAGGCCTTTCACCCCGCACCCCAAACATGATCGGAACGCTTGGACCATAAATATCGGCATCCATCAGACCTACTGATGCACCGCCCTGGGCCAGGGCCAGTGCAAGATTGGCTGAAACAGTACTTTTTCCAACGCCCCCCTTACCGCTCACCACCGCGATGATATTTTTTACCTTAGGCAGTACTGCACCGGTATCCTTCCGGAGGGTATTCGTATTCGCAGTAAAATTTACGGTCACATTCGCCTCCTTATTCACCAGCAAACGGATGGCGTTGACAGAGGCGTTCTTCATAAGGTCTTTCATGGGGCAGGCAGGGGTTGTCAGCACAATGGTAAAGCTCACTTCATTGCCATTCACTTCGAGGTCCTTTACCATGTTCAGGCTCACTATATCACTGCCCAGGTCAGGCTCCTGCACATTTCCCAGCGCCTTCAATATTTGTTCTTGTGTCATTATTACGAGGTTGAGAATTAATTTTAGTGCAAAATTAACCAATGCAGGTGGTAATTTGTTGAGGCAGATTTGTTGAAGTCTATATATTTGAACCAATGAAGCGAATTTTACCTTTACTCATAGTAAGTTTTTTCACCATCTGTCAACAGGCAAACGCACAATTTGAGACCATCAAGGATTCTGTGGTTCAATTGTATGGCGTAGTGATGACGGCAGACAGTCTTCAGGGAATCCCCTCAGTCAGCGTCACTATCAAAGGTGGCAGAAGGGGTACTATTACCAATGAACAGGGTGTATTCTCCATCGTGGTATTGAAGGGAGATAAAATAGAATTCACCAGCATAGGGTATAAACCAAAACTGGTAGAAATTCCGCGTAACATGGAAGGCAACCAGTTCAGCATCGTGCAGTTAATGGTTGTAGACACACAATACCTTCCCGCCACGATCATCAGGCCCAGGCCCACCCGCGAGCAGTTTGAACGGGATTTCGTCAACACACAGGTGCCGGATGACGACCTTGAAATTGCAAGGAAAAACACCGACGAACAAACCCGCCGTGCGTTGATGAATATCCTTCCTGCCGATGGCAAGGAAGCAGCCAACTACGCTCTTCGCAAACAGGCACAGCGTTATTCCTATACAGGCACAACCCCGCCGATCAACCTAATGAATCCGATGGCATGGGCCGAATTTATCCGTGCCTGGAAAAGAGGTGATTTCAAAAGCAAGAAGTAGCGCTTATTTTTGTTTCCTAAATGATTTCTATGTTTCAGAAGATTGCTGTCATAGGTGCCGGCACCATGGGTAATGGCATCGCCCACGTTTTTGCCCAATTCGGCTTCCAGGTTCAACTGGTGGATGTTAATACCGAACAACTGATTAAAGCTCTCCAGACCATCCATAAAAACCTCGAAAGGCAGGTTGCCAAAGGAACACTCACTGCAGAGGATCAGGCAGCAGCTTATGGCCGCATCAGCACTTTCAGCTCCATCGAAGAAGGCGTGCGCGATGTTGACCTGGTAGTGGAAGCTGCCACAGAAAACATAGACCTGAAACTGAATATCTTCAAGGCCCTGGATGCCGCAGCCCCCGAGGGTGTGATCCTGGCCAGCAATACATCCTCCATCTCCATTACCCGCATCGCCAGCGTTACCAAACGCCCCGAAAAAGTGATCGGCATGCATTTCATGAACCCGGTGCCGGTGATGAAACTGGTGGAGATCATCAATGGTTATTCAACCGACCCGTTTGTGACCGAATCAATTGTAAACCTTAGCAAACAACTTAACAAAGTCCCCTGCGTGGTCAACGACTACCCGGGTTTCATTGCCAACCGCATCCTGATGCCCATGATCAATGAGGCGATTTACAGCCTGTACGAAGGGGTGGCGGGAGTGGAAGAAATTGACACCATCATGAAACTTGGCATGGCCCACCCGATGGGGCCGCTGCAACTGGCCGATTTTATCGGGCTGGATGTCTGCCATAGCATCCTGAAAGTGATGGAAGACGGTTTTGGCAACCCGAAATATGCCCCCTGCCCTCTGCTTACCAATATGGTTACCGCCCGTAAACTGGGGGTAAAAACCGGCGAAGGCTTTTACAGGTATACCCCCGGAAGCAAGGACCTGGTGGTTAGTGACCGGTTTTTATAAGCAGGCATTTGACATTTAACGCCGTTTTTTGCCGTTTCATGCGGATTTTTCGCCATTTTGTCGGATTGAGATGGTTGCTCAATTGATTGTGATGCATTTTTACATGGTCATAATCAACTGCCGTCAACCATTAAACCTATATCATGAAACTGGCTTCCATTTTACTTGTAATCGCATGTGTCATTTTTGGCACCGGCGTTTTCGCCGGACTCGGACAGGTTGTCTGCAGCCAGCAAATTCCCACTGAAATCGGCAAACTTCATAAAGAAACCCCTGCAGATATTGAAGAGGACGCCGGACCGGATACTGTTTCTGCCTTTACTGTGTTGGTGAACTAAGTACTATCTTTTTGCTTTTGCTGCGGAACGATCCGGTAATCATCGGGACCTATTCCTTTGATGCCGGAAGGGCGTTTCCTTCCTCTTGTGCTATCGGGCTTTATTTTTGAGGGAACCGGTCCGTTCTGTTCCGGAACCACTGTCCCTTTAGCTTCCGTCTCATTGGGAACCGATAAATCCTGCGTTCCGGAAACTGGCGAATCCGCCGGTATTGCCCCCCGTAATAAATCATCTGCACCACCACCCCCGGTTGAATCCTGCGCTGCCGTAAATGACTGCGCCGGCTTGTTCAATGAATCAGCCGGGCTTATTGTTTGCCCTTCCCCTTGTACAACCGGCGGGATCAGCGTATTTGACTGGCTGCCTCCCGGGGGCGACTCCCCTGGTTTACGTACAGGCGCCGGCTCCAGTATGCGGTAATTTGTTTCCGGCTCCCCGACAGAAGCCTTGCGGCCGGAAAAATATCCAGCCCTGTAAATGATCAAAAGGGATACAGCTCCAAGCAGCAATATGATTGACCATCCCTTCCAGCCGGTATCCGGCGAAACCACTGAGCCGCCATCCGGGCCAGACTCAGGGTCATCTCCCCCAAAATCATCGTCATCGGTTGGCATGTCTTCATCCAACCGGACTGATATCCGCAACCAGATCTCATCTGCCATGACCGGTAAAGGCGGCAGCTGCTCCAGCTTTGCAGCTATCAATTGTTCATATGGGGTGATTTGATTCATTAGTTTTTCAACGTCTTCAGTTTTTCCTGTAAGGTCTTCCGGGCTTCACTCAGGTGCCATTTACTGGTCCCCTCGCTGATCTGCAGGTGTTCCGCGATCTCCCGGTGGTTATATCCATCCACTGCGTACAGGACAAAAACAGCATGGGTAGCGGGAGGCAATTGCTGGATGATTGTCATCAGCTCTTTTGCATTCAACTGTTCAATGGCTGCATTATTGATATTGGGAGCCGGCGTGGTTTCCAGTTCCAGTTCAATCTCGCTCCCGAACCGGCTCCTGGCTTTGAAATGATCCAGGCCTTCATTGATAACAATCCTTTTGAGCCAGGTCTTGAAGGCGGCTTTGGACGGATCAAAACTCCTGATGCTTTTAAACACTTTTACAAATGCCTCGCTTACGATATCGGCGGCATCGGCATCATCACGGGAATACCTAAGCGCTATCACCATGGCATACTCATAGTATTGCCGGTAAAGCAGTTCCTGCGCCTTACGGTTATTGGCTATACAGCCATCAAGAATAAATTGTATGTCCAGCGTAGCACTCAATTAGCGATATCCTGTTTCCTCTTTAAAAGTAATGATGAAGAGACGGCTGCAACCACCATTTTATAGGCGGGGTCCATATCGTTGATCATCCAGACCTGGTTATCGAGCACATCTACCACGCCTATGAGTCCACCGTCAATCTTCAATTCATAGCCCGCAAACATCGGTCCGCCGGCCACTTTCACATTCTTTCCTTTGGGATTGGTATAGGAACGTATTCTCAGGGGATTTATTGAAATGGTAATATCCCCATTGGTGGCATAACCTTCTTCTTCCGTTACCGACTGCGCATCCTGGCGGTGAACCATTACCATTTGCCAGGGCTCGGGCTTTTTGTCTGCCAGCAACACAATGGCAGCGGAGAAAGCATATTGCAGGTTGCGCGTATGGGTGAGCTCGCCCCAGCGGGGTTGGTTCGTTTTAAACACCAGTTGTTTCTCACTGAATTTCTCCATCGCAAACACGGCTGCCTGTTGCCCGCCATTCTGTACTGTGTACTGCATTTTATTTTTCTCTGATATGGTACGGTTATCCGTATTGATATTAAACACTTTCACAACCTGGTCTTCCAAACGGAAACTGATGCGACTGTGTTGCATGACGGAAGAAAAATCCCACCCCCTTTTTACGGGGGTGGTATGATATGATCCGAATGTCAATTGCTGGTTGAGCATCCATCCGTTCAGGCCGGTAACTTTCATGGAACTGGCGGCCGATCCAAACTGGTCGGGAACAGACACTTTCGCTGCTGTGCAGGAAACCAGGAATAAAGCGGCTATAATGATGATTCGCATGGTTTGAAATTAATAGGTGAAGGTTGTTTTTGTGCGGTAAAGGTCAAGGCCTGTCATGCCCGATTTATAATATTTGATGAGTGTTACCGGGTAACCATCTGCGTCATAAGTATATTCAAACTTATAGGGAACAGATGATGGAATTGCCCCGGTATAGCCTTTCTGCTGCGAACTCAAATTATTTTTTGAAGAACGGCTCAGGTAGAGGTCGGGGAACATTATCTGCTGGTATGGGTTGATATTTGTATCATATCCATAAGTTCCACCTTCCTGGCCGCCTTTTGAACTGATTGCCTTGTCTGCAATTTTATTGCCGCCCAGGTATGTCATGGAGTAGTGCATGGTTGAACCATTGTCAAAGAGATAGTAAATTTCTGTCTGCTGCCGGCCATTTTCCACCCCCTGTTCAATAGCTCCATGAATGGTTACATCATAGGATTGATTACTCACATGGGTGATTTTACCTGCGCCGTCAAACTCATACCAGGTCTTACCAACCTGTACCTGCCGGTCGTCATAACGCAATACCCCTGTCAGCCTGTTTCCGCTGTAAACACCCTTATCGGTATAAGTGGCCTGAAGGTCCTGGTATTGAGGTTTTTTCTGGTAATACTGCACCCTGTCGAGGTCACCATCGGCACGATAGGAAAATATGCTATTCCCCTTCAGCTGCCATTGGCCCTCCACTTCAAGGTAATCCATCTCCATCCGCAGCCTTTTAATGTCACGTTCCGCAGCCAATACCAGCAATCCGTTTTCCTGCACTTCTTCAGGTGTAATCACCCTTTCAGCCACCGTATTCCACTGTTTCATCACCAGCCTGTGTTGAACCGCCTGCCGGGCAACGGGGATCAGGTTGGCGCCGGGCACAAGTGCGAACTGCGCCTTGTATTCCTGGCCATTCGCAAGGGTGCTGATTAGTTCCAGACTGGCAGGAATGCTGTCGTACATGACATTGCCTACCTTAACAGAAGCCCTTACCAGAATATCCATCGCGTTGGATTGAAAAGCATGGGCGGGATAACCGAATGCGGCGGGACCATCCACAGGCCCAATTGGCAGCACCTGCGGGTGCAGGCTGGCTCCCGAAGCTGTTACACCAACTGATACCGGCAATGCCTGTTGCACACCTGCGGCCCTTACAGAACCCGCAACAGGCGCCACACTGATCAGCTCCTCACCATTTTTCAGCATAAAAGCAGTGAGCTTATATTGCCCCTGGGGTAATTCCATCGGTGCAGACACCCATTGGCTATTCTGTTTACCCAGGCGGATATGCTTCCTCACCCATATAGCCTGGCCTGAAGACAGGGAAAGATCGGCCACCGCATCTATACTGTCTGCGTCAACGGCTGTTTCCAATTCAACGGCAAACTGTAATTTGCCGGCAACCGGTGCAGGGATGGGCTGAGGGATAGACTCCGGCACTTCATTTTCTTTTTTACATGCTGCAAAAAATAAAACACTTAAAAGGAAAAGGTTTAATACTTGTTTCATATACTGTTTGATTTATCTACTGACTATACCTCCTGCAGTGACAAAAGGGTTGGGTACAGATCTTGTGATTTAGAAAACTTTAACAAGCGGCTTATATTTACCTATGCAATTCGTTATTTCCAAGCTGGTCACTGCGACACTTTCACCATCCAACTGGTTACTGCTACTGGTGTTAATGTATCTGTTAATTCATTCTCCCCGCTGGAAACGGACAGCCGGGATCCTGGCCCTGGCAGTTGCGCTGCTGGCTACCAATCCGGCTTTGTACAGGCTTGCTGTCCTTGCCTGGCAGCCCAAACCTGCAATGGTTCATGAAAAGTTCACTGCGGCCATACTACCGGGTGGCGTGGCCGGATTCGACCACAACAATCGGGGCTATTTCGGGTATGCGGCAGACAGGTTTATTCAAACCGCCCGGCTGTATCATCAACAGCAGGCTCAATACATCATTGTTACAGGGGGGAACGGTTTCCTCGACAGAAGTATCCCGCCGGAAGCTTTTTTCCTGAAAGAGGAACTGGTAAAACATGGTATCCCGGCAGACAGGATCATAACGGAAGCAGAAAGCAGGAATACCCGGCAGAATGCCCAATTCACCAAAAGGATTATCGACAGTCTGGGATTGCATGGACCATTTGCGCTGGTTACATCAGCCATACATATGCGCAGATGCAGCCAGGATTTCAAAAATGCGGGCATATCCACTACCGGTATTCCGGCCAATTACGATTTGTTTGACAGGAAGCAGGATTGGCAGGACATGATCTGGCCGGATTTTTCCCTTTTCGACCGCTGGGGAAGGCTGATAAAAGAATGGGTGGGATGGCTGGTCAGCACCTGGTAGTCTCCACCGTATGCAGGTCTTTCAGCCGGTACAGCACTTCATCCTGGCGGTTCACGGGCACACCAATGGTGAACAGGCAGAACAACTGGATATCCTGCTTAAGCACGCTGCAATTGAACTGTTTGATGATCATCATCACTTCGTTCATCGTAGTATAATCAAACTGCAGCCGGTAGCATACCTCTATGGGCTTCTGTACAAACGGGAGCGTTTGCAATACAACCGTGGCAGTTGTTTTGTAGGCATTGATCAAACCGGGTACACCCAGCAGGGAACCTCCGAAATAACGCACTACCACCACACCTACATTGGTCAGTTCCTTGCTGTCGATCTGCCCCAGGATGGGTTTGCCGGCAGAACCGGATGGCTCCCCGTCATCATTCACCCTGAAATTATTCCCATCCAGACCAATACGGTAGGCAAAACAATGATGGGTTGCTTTGGGGTGTTCTTTCCTGATAGCGTTCAGCTTTTCTTTGAACTCCTCAACGGAAGCCACCGGGAATGCATAACCGATGAACTTGCTGCCCCGGTCGCGGAATTCGGCAGTGCCCGACTTCTCTATGGTGGTATAAAATGTCTTTGTTTCCATGGTTGCCCGGAATTCCGGGGCTGCGAAGGTAAGATTATTGCACGGAGGAATGTTTCCGGTAAATATGTACAAGGTCTGTCCCTGACGTCAGGCTTTCCTGCAGTTCCCCTTCCCGGAGGATGGGTCCTTTATAACCACCGGGAATGACCAGGGCCGGATTGGTGATGATCCGGGCCTCATCCCAGCACCCCGCATCTATGAATGACTGAAGTAACAGACTGCCGCCTTCTATAATTACCGACAGCATGCCGAATCCATACAGCACACGAGTCATCTGCTCAACTACCGGCTCATCCTGCGTCAGTTTTACATATTGAACATGATCCTGTTTGTCTTCCCGGTGGTAATTCAGGACAATCGTGTCGGCCTCATCTGACAATACCGCATTGGTGGAAGGAACTTTCAATTCTTTATCCAGCAATATTCTTACAGGATTGGGGCCGCTGACATGGCGGGTGGTGAGGGAAGGATTATCTATCAACGCAGTTGCCGTGCCTATTGCAATTGCCTGCTCTTCACTGCGCCACCGATGAACCAGTCTGTTGGTCAAATCCTGGCTTATTCCTACCCCCTCTTTTTCAGGCCCGGCAATGCAACCATTGGCCGATTGCGCCCACTTCAGAATGATATAGGGGCGCTGCTTTGTATGGAAAGTAAAAAATCTTTTGTTCAGTTCACGGCATTCATTTTCCAGCACTCCCGTGATCACTTCTATGCCCGCGGCCTGCATTTTTTCAATTCCTTTTCCATCCACTGCCTTAAAGGGATCACGACTGCCTACCACCACCTTTGGTATCCTGTGGAGGATGACCAGGTCTGCGCAGGGAGGTGTTTTACCGAAATGCGCACAGGGTTCCAGTGAAACATACAGGGTACTTGCAGCAATCAGTTGCCGGTCAGCTGCTTTCACTGAATCAAGGCAGTTAACTTCTGCATGAGCTTTTCCATATAACTGGTGATAGCCTTCTCCTATGATCCTGTTTTTGTGTACCAGGACCGCACCAACCATGGGATTGGGCGCTACATAACCGGCTCCCAGGCGGGCCAGTTGCAGGCAACGGTGCATGTATTCAGAATGATCCCTCATGATTTTATCTGACCGAAATTACTTTAGAATCCGCATACGGTAGGCATTCATTGCGGTAAGCCCCAGTTTCCTTACCAGCCGGTAATTGACCACGATACCAACAGGCGCCCCGATAACAGGTATCAACTGGGCCATCTTCGCGATATCAAGATAATCGCGGTACTCCTGCTGGAAACTGCGCCAGTCAAACAGGTGGATATCATCCGGCATCTGCCGGCTTTTTTCAGCCCAGTCAACCATTTTCAGGTAAACATTCCGCCGGTGTTCGTGGCTGGAAAAAGCCAGTTCAAAAATATGCAGCAGGTAAACCCTTTCCTTATAGTCATTTACATCAAACCCATAGAGGCTGGCGATCTCAAACAGCAGTTTTATTTTCAGTCCCAGCAAAATAGGAAAATCAGCCAGTCCCAGCAGCAATCCCCCTGCCCCTGTCACTCCCCCCTCCACCGCAGCAGTATTGCGGTAAAATTCTATTCTTTCCCTAACGGCCATTTCCCTCACCCACAGGGAATCAGTCTGTAACGGTGCGGAAGTTGTATGACGTGCACCAAACAATACCCCACGGATCATTTGTTTGATGGTTGAGGTGATGGCCTGGTGAATCTTTTCAGGTATCCACGAATTAACCTTCACCTGCAGTCGTTTGGAAAGCGCATTAAAAAAACCTGGCCTCTGCTGCATTTTCTGCTGCCAGTGCCAGAGTTCTTTATCTATTTTCTGTAGGTAGTCCTGCATGGATGAGATTCACATCTTTACAGATTCCCTTTTTTCATGCTGGTTACCGCATAATCAACCGCGCGGGCCGTTAATGCCATGTAGGTCAGGGAAGGATTCTGTGTGGAAGTGGAAGTCATGCAGGCACCATCTGTTACAAAAACATTTTTACAATGGTGCAACTGGTTCCATTTATTGAGCAGGGATGTCTTTGGATCATGCCCCATGCGCACGCCGCCCATTTCGTGAATATCAAGTCCCGGCGCCTGTTTTGAATCATTGGTAGTAATATTGGTAAACCCTGCCATCCGGAACATTTCACTTGTCTGCTCCAGGTAGTCAGCTACCATTTTTTCATCATTGTCATCATAGGCAATATTGATATGCATCAGGGGCATATCCCAGGCATCCTTCTTCGAGGGATCAAGGCTTACGGTGTTTGTTTCCTTGGGAATGGTTTCACCCATCATATGTGAACCTACCTGCCAGTTGCCGGGTGTCGGATTCAGCAGGCCTTTTTTAAGGTCTTCCCCCCAGCCTTTAGCCGGCATAGTTGAACGGTAGCCGCCAAACCCCGCGGCATACCCGCGCAGAAAATCCGTCTCCTGTTTGTACACATTCCTGAACCGGGGAATGTAGCCGCTGTTGGGCCTTCTGCCGCCTGACTGTGTAGAGTCGGCAAGACCTTCGTATTCGGCGCTTACACGTGCCCGATAATTATGAAAAGCCACGTATTTACCCAGGAGCCCGCTGTCATTTCCCAGTCCGTTCGGAAAGCGGCCGGATGTGGAGTTCAACAAGATGAGGTTGGTATTAAGGGCTGCAGCGTTGACAAAGATCACCGGTGCAAAATATTCAGTCACCGCCTTACTAACGGCATCCACTACACGCACCCCGGTTGCCTTCTGCTGCCTGTCATCAAATATGATGGAATGCACCACCGAATTGGGTTGCAGCGTCAGCTTGCCGGTCTTCAGTGCCCATGGAATGGTGGATGAATTGCTGCTGAAATAACCACCGAAGGGGCATCCTCTCTGGCAGAGGTTGCGGTTCTGGCATTGCGCACGGCCCTGTTCGAGGTGAATGGGCTGCGGAACAGTGAGATGGGCTGCACGGCCAATGATCACATGCCTGTCTTTATACGTTTCAGCCACTTTACCGGAGAAATATTTTTCCACGCAGTTCATTTCCATCGCGGGCAGGAATTCACCATCGGGTAAAGTATCCAGCCCGTCTTTATTGCCTGAAATACCGGCAAACTTTTCCACATAACTATACCAGGGTGCCAGGTCTTTATAACGTATCGGCCAGTCCACCGCAAAACCATCGCGGGCCGGACCTTCAAAATCAAATTCACTCCAGCGCTGGGTTTGCCTGGCCCAAAGCAATGATTTCCCACCTACCTGGTATCCGCGGATCCAGTCAAACGGTTTGTCCTGCGCATAAGGATGATCTTTATCCTTCACAAAAAAGTGCATGGCATCTTCGCGGAAAGCATAACACTTGCTTATGACCGGGTTGGCTTCGATGATTTCCCGGGTAAGTTGTCCCCGGTGCTCAAATTCCCAGGGCATCATATTGGTCGTCGGATAGTCTTTGAGGTGCCTCACATCCGGCCCGCGTTCAAGCATAAGGGTTTTTAATCCTTTTTCGGTAAACTCCTTGGCAGCCCAGCCACCACTGATGCCTGATCCAATGACAATAGCATCGTAGGTTCTTTCAGCCACACCTTTAGTATTCAGATAGCCCATAATTAAGATTTAGCAGGTAGAGATTTTACAGGTACACATCCATAATATTTCCCGGGAACAAGCTGGTATGGCAACAGGTTGGTCATTACATATTCAGACATGGTATACCCCTGTACCACCAGGCGGCGGTAATCTTTCAGAAAAGCAAGTTGCTCCTTGTTATCAGCCGCTTCCGCCGCGGTCATTAGTTTGGCAGGATCAGGTTCCTCTGCCTGCAATGATTTCAGTCCGGCCATAAATGCGTCCTGGCTTTCCTTTGTCATACAGTCATCTACCATTTTCAGCGCAAACAGGTGGGCGCCCAATTCCGTTGCACCGGGTGTATCGGTTGCCGGTATGATGGCGGCGGCCAATGCCGTAAGGAATTTTTCCTGCTTCGGATTGATCTGTATTTTTTTCAACTGGATAGACACCTGGTCCTGCTTGTACACACAGGAAGGTAAAAAAGCGATACCCGCTCCCATCCAGATCATATGGCTGATAACCTCGCGACGGTTCATGTATTAATTAATTAATCTTTGACAATATACTTTCACAAGGCTTTGAAGTTATGGAATATTAAAATCTTCTTTGACAGGTTATTAATTATTTGATAACTTCTGCTAAAATCATCTCGGATGAAAGCATTTCCATGGCTTCTCCTGCTGCTTCTTTTTGGAGGCTCATCAACATTTGCCCGTTTTATTGCGGCCAATGACCCTGAAACGCTTGCAATCGGAGCCCCGGCCCCTGACTTCAAACTGCCGGGCACTGACGGCAAAACATGGACACTCGCAGCTTTTAAAAATGCAAAAATACTGGTGGTGGTTTTTACCTGTAACCATTGTCCTACTGCACAAGCATATGAAGACAGGCTGATCAGGCTGACCAGCGATTACAGTGACCGTGGCGTGGCGGTGGTGGCCATCTCCCCCAATGACCCCAGGGCAATCCGCCTGAATGAACTCGACTATACCGATCTGAACGACAGCTTTGAAGAAATGAAGATCAGGGCCGACCGGAAAAAATACAATTTCCCTTACCTGTATGACGGTGATAACCAGCAGGTATCCAGGTCTTACGGTCCGGTTGCCACCCCACACGTGTTTGTATTTGATTCGGAAAGAAAACTAAGGTTCCAGGGCAGGATCGACAACATGGAAAAGCCATCCAAAACCCCAACGGTGCAGGATACCCGAAATGCGATCGAAGCATTACTGAATAACCTGCCCGTTGCAGTATCCACCACCAAGGTCTTTGGATGTTCCGTCAAATGGGCTGAAAAAACCGACTGGCTGGAAAAAGCAAAAGTTGAATGGGCAAAAGAACCGGTTGAACTCAGCACAATTTCCACTGCCGGCATAAAAGACCTGCTGAAAAACAATTCGGGAAAATTAAGACTGATCAATGTATGGGCCACCTGGTGCGGTCCCTGTACCAGGGAATTTCCCGATTTCATTACCATCAACCGGATGTACCGCGGACGCGATTTCGAATTCATCAGTATCAGTGCAGACGATCCTGCCAACAGGGAAAAAGTGCTGTCGTTCCTGAAAAAACAGCAAGCCTCCGTGGCCAATTACCTGTTCGATACTGATGACAAATATGCATTGATTGAGGCCATTGATCCCAACTGGCAGGGAGCCCTGCCTTATACCATACTGGTTGAACCCGGCGGGAAAATAGTATATGCCAGGCAGGGGGCGATTGATGCTTCCGCCATGAAAACCACTATTGTGGACCATCCCCTGATCGGGCGTTATTTCAGATAACGGCAGTTCTGACCTATTTTTGCGGGATAAATTACCTGATTTGAGCGTTTCTGTTTACCTGGTTACTCCCCCTTTCACGCAATTGAATACGCCCTACCCGGCAACTGCCTATCTGAAAGGGTTCCTGAATACGAAGGGAATCAGCGCATTCCAGTCTGACCTTGGCATTGAAGTGACCCTGGCTTTATTTTCGGAAGAAGGCATCAGCAGGATGTTCGCCTCCATAGAAACAGACAACAGCACATTTTCAGAAAATGCCCGGCGCATGATTGCGCTTAAAGAGGACTATATCCGCTCCATCGACGAAGTGATCCGCTTTTTACAGGGAAAAAATCCAACTCTTGCACACCTGATCTGCAAGCGCGATTTTCTTCCCGAAGCCAGCCGCTTTGAACAATTGGATGACCTTACCTGGGCCTTCGGCAGCATGGGTACCCAGGACAAGGCCAAACACCTTGCCACCATGTACCTGGAGGACCTCTCCGATCTGATCAGGGAATGTGTGGACGAACATTTTGGCTTCAGCAGGTACGCAGAAAAACTGGCCCGTTCTGCCAATAGTTTTGATGGGTTGTATAAAGCACTGCACCAGGAATATAGTTTTACGGACCAGTTAATGCTGGATATTTTCAGGGAGAGAGTAGAAACAGTACAACCCCGGATGGTTGCTTTTTCGGTTCCCTTCCCCGGCAACCTGTATACCGCGCTGCGTTGCGGACAGTGGCTTAAAAAACATCACCCCACGGTAAAGATCGCCATGGGCGGTGGATTCCCGAATACAGAGCTGAGGTCACTCTCTGACCCCAGGGTTTTCGAGTTCCTTGATTTCATTACCCTCGATGACGGTGAAGCCCCCATGGAACAACTCGTCAGGCATATTGAACAGGACCTGCCAACCGAGGCATTGAAAAGAACATTTATCCTGCGTGATGGCACTGTAACCTATATCAATAACGCAGGCTGTTCCGATTACAAACAGGCACAGGTCGGCACACCCGACTACAGCGACTTCTGGCTCAACAGTTATATCCACGCCATTGAGATCATGAATCCCATGCACAGCCTCTGGAGCGATGGCCGCTGGAACAAACTGACCATGGCACATGGCTGCTACTGGGGCAAATGCACTTTCTGTGATATCTCTCTCGATTACATTCGGCTATACGAGCCCGTTACCGCAACATTGTTATGCGACAGGATGGAGGAAATGATGGCACAAACGGGCACCAATGGATTCCATTTTGTGGATGAAGCCGCCCCCCCTGCCCTGATGCGGGCGCTGGCACTGGAGATCATCCGGCGCAAACTGGTGGTTAGCTGGTGGACCAATATCCGCTTTGAAAAAAGTTTCACCAGGGACCTATGCCTGCTGTTGAAAGCAGCGGGCTGTATTGGCGTATCAGGCGGACTGGAAGTGGCTTCAGACCGCTTGCTGACAATGATTCAAAAAGGCATTACGGTGGCACAGGTGGCCCGGGTGAATAAGCATTTTACCGAAGCGGGAATCATGGTGCACGCTTACCTGATGTATGGTTTCCCCACCCAAACGGCGCAGGAAACAATCGACTCACTCGAGATGGTGCGCCAGATGTTCCAGGCAGGCATATTGCAAAGCGCTTTCTGGCACCAGTTTACCATGACTGCGCACAGTCCGGTTGGAATCGACCCCGAAAAATACAAAGTGGAAGCAATGAGGGCGGCTGATATCAGCTTTGCCGATAACGATGTCGAGCACCTTGATCCTACGGGAGCTGACCATTCCAGCTTTGCATTCGGCCTGAAAAAATCCCTGCTCAATTTTATGCACGGCGCCTGCCTGGATTACCCCTTGCACAAATGGTTTGATTTCAAAACACCCAGGACATCCGTGCCGCCGGATTATATTGTGAAGGCCCTGGAAGAGGAAGATTTCAGCCAGGTTAAACCCACGGCAAAAATCATTTTCCTGGGACATCCGCCCGTACTTGAAATCGTAAGTCGTTCCAAAAAAGGACAGCAATGGGAGAATGCTGAACTAACTTTCCAGAACAAACGGGGGAAAAGTACTATCAGGCTGGACGTGGAGGAAGGTAAATGGATGGCAGCCCTGCTTCCCAAGCTAGGCCTGGGCAATAATAAGACCTGGACCCGCCAGGAAATTAAAGCTGATTATGAAGCGGCGGGGCTGCCGGATTTTGAATTATTCTGGGACAACAAACCGGTGAACGGCTTATACAAAGCCGGACTGCTTAGTTTGTAGGTGGCTGATTGCCGGGCTTCGACTTTCCCTGCAGCGCTCTCTGTTCCCTTCTGGTGGCGCGTTCCCTCATGCTCCTTTCTTTTTTAATTCTCCGTTCGGCCTTTTTTAATTTCTTCTCCTGCCGCTTTAATTGTTTTGCCGCTTTTTTGGCTTTTTTCTGCGCCCGCTCCACTTTTGCCTGCTGCTTCTTCATCTCCTTATCCGACACCTGCGCAAAACCGGCATGGGCCAGCAACAGCATGGGGATCAGGAGAATGGTGATGAGTTTTTTCATATTACAATTTAACGATTATTGTTATGACACAGCAGGCATTTCCTGTTTCGGTTGTTACTGTTGAAAACAAGCCGGCTAACCGAAGCAATCTTTTAAGCATCTATCTTGAAAAAGAGGACCTGTTAAAAGCCATTTCCGCGGTTTACCAGTTAAGGAATTTCTATCTGGAATAGATCCGTATTTTGGAGCCAGGCCTCAAAGCGGGCGCTGTATCTTTTTTCAATCTCGAAGCGTTTGATTTTCAGGGTTGGCGTCAAGAGCCCGTTGTCAATGCTCCAGTCCTCCTGCATGGCAATTATCTTACCTATGCGTTCATGCGCATCGAGTGCCGGGTTCAGTTCTGCCAACATTATTTCAAGATCTGTCCCCAGCATTTTTTTATCCAGTTGCCGGCCGGTAGCAGAAAGTGTCACCAATGCAATCGGCTGGTGCAGTCCCGCCCCCACCACACAACAGTATTCAATATGACTGCAGGCGCCAATTTTCATTTCAATCGGTGAGGGTGCCACATATTTACCCTTACTCGTTTTGAAAAGATCCTTGGTGCGGCCGATGATCCTCAGGTCGCCGTCTTCATCAACAAGCCCCTCATCCCCTGTTTTCAAAAATCCATCCGGAGTAAACATTTCGGAAGTCAATTCAGGTTCTTTGTAATACCCCGGCATTATGGCGGGGTTTTTAACCTGTACTTCATTGTTTTCCCCCAGCCTCCATTCGCTCCCGGGCAAACCGGAACCAAGTGTGCCGAACTTCCTGCTGCCAGGCGATGTTAAATGAGAATAGGCAAGATTCTCTGTCATGCCGTATGCTTCCGAAATAGGAATCCCGATGCGCACATACCAGCGGAATAATTCCACCGGCATGGGAGAAGCCCCGGTCAGTATAATTCTGGCGGATTCCAGCCCCAGGCCCTGCCTGATTTTCTTTTTTATCAAAGAGGATAGCACAGGGATGCGAAGCAGGAAATCCAGTTTATGCTGTGGCAGTTTTTCCAAAATTCCGGACTGGAATTTTTTCCAGATTCTGGGTACACCAAAAAAGACCGTTGGCTTTGCCTCCCTTACATTTTTGGTAAAGGTCTCCAATGACTCTGCGAAGAAAATGGTGGCGCCATAATAAAGGCTGCCCATCTCCACCACCATCCGTTCTGCCACATGAGCCAGGGGGAGATAAGAAAAAAAACGTTCCTCATTACCCAGGCCTGCAAATTTCCCGGCATTCGGTGTCGCAAAAGCGAATCCTGCAAAGGTATGCATCACCCCTTTGGGTTTGCCGGTGGTTCCCGAGGTATACACAATGGTACAAAGCTCATCAATTGGCCGGCTGGAATTTTCACCCATCGGCTCCACGTCCTCAATAAGGTCATACCATTGATCATATTCAGGATGCCCGCAAAAGGGAAAAGAAATGCACTTCATACCTGCGGGAACGCCCGGTTCCATGGATGGCCAGTCATCCAGTTTTCCGACAAACAGCAGCCTTGCCTCACTATGTTCGAGGACCTGCAACATGGTATCATCCGTTGTATTGGGATACAACGGAACCGACACATGGCCCGACATCATGATGGCGAGGTCACAGATCATCCAGTGTGCACAATTTTTTGAAACAAGTGCAATCTTAGATTCGGCAGGCAGGTTCATAGCCTTTATTACAGTGGCCATCCTGCGGGCTTCCTGCCCCGCCTGTTTCCATGTCCAGGTTTTCCACTGGCCGTTGATTGGCTGCCTTAAATAAATTTTATCCGGGATGGTTGCTTCCCAGTGGTAAAACATGTCGAGGGGGGACTTCATCATATGGCAAATTCTCCCTTAAGATAATCCCTTTTCTATAACCTGATAAATTCAACCCTGCGGTTAATTGCCTTATTGGAAGGGTTGTCATTGGGGCCAAACGGCTGGGTTTCTCCCTTGCCATCAGTTTCAATCCTGGAAACATCAATCCCAAAACTTTTCGACAGTTCATTCCTGACCGACAAAGCCCTGCGTTTTGACAAATCGAGGTTGAATGCATCATCACCATCGCTATCGGTATGTCCGACAATCCTGATTTTTAGCCCCGGGTTCTCCGATAATACCTGGGCAATTTCCTTCAGGGTGCCATAAGACAGTGGTTTCAGTTTATCTGAAGCCACATCAAAATAAATACCGTAAGAAACCAGTTTGCCTTCTGTCAGTAATTTATTCCGAAGATCAGGCAAGCCTGCAGCCAACCTGAGGTTGGCAATCATGGGTGCGGATGCACTGCCTACCTCAAATCTCAGGATATTGTAGGTAAACCCGGCCGGCATGGCTCGCGGTGCATCTATTAATTTGGTTTCATTGATGTAAATCCTCAGCCTTTGTTTTTGCACCCAAACAGATATCCTGTACGGCCTGTTCTTATTCAGTTCAAAATCTGCATTTCCTTCCACCTTATATTCCCCGTCAGCATAGGAAGCAAAGTAGGTGGTGTTTTTGGTGAAATTTATTTTATTCCCTGCCACACCGGGAACAGCACCTCCTTCATTCGGATCGGACATAGTGCCAGAAACCAGGTAAAATCCCAATTCCATATCAGAGGATTCCGCATCCTCGTCTTTTCCGGCAGGTATCCAGTCAAATTCAACGGTAAAATTCTCCGGGAAACCACCCCTTGTTTCAGGAATATAATATCCATCCGTTTTTATCTGCAGCCATCTGCCGGGTGCTTTATTGGTAGTTATAATCTCCCCGCTGCCATTGGTATTCCAGCGGGCCGGGAAATCGCCAATGGCTTCAACGCTGAAGTCTTCAAAGAAGATCAATTTTTCACCCGGAATAAAGTCAAATTTTGAATAAACCTTAAATGAATCAACTCCCTGGGCAATCAAACCCGTTGTTGTAAACAGGAGTATGGATAAGGTGAAGGCAATGAATTTCTTTGTCATGACAGGGAATTTTAGCCCCATGAATCTACAAATAGAAAAAACCATCAAACAGGCCATTGGTCATTCATGTGCATGACTTTCATCATGTGTATTTCAAGGCCTATATTCCCATAAATTTTTCCAGGAAAAGGTTCACTACTTCGACAGTGATCAGGATAATGATAATCCACTCGAGGGTTGTACTGTTGCGGTATTGCAGGAGATCCTTGAACAAATCGAGGTTTTCCCTGACTATTGACAATCTTTCTTCAATATTCCGGAATCTTGCCTGCAGGTCAAATGTTTTCTTAAGCCCGAGATCAAGCTTATTCAGGTTTTCATTTTCCCAGGTTTCTTCGGGGGAATCAAAGATGTACAGGTTTTCCGCAATCCTGTTCTTAAGATTCAGGGTCCTGCCGATATAGCGTTTGAGGTTAACTCCGCGAAGATCAAGCGTACCTTTAATTTCCAGTACCTGGGTATGGTGGTAGGTCTCCGTCAGCAATTTGCTGGTCTGGGCTTCAAAATGATCCAGGGCCACCGACTGCGATACATGCAGCATAATCAGCCGGAGCATATCCGGATCCGATTCCGGTATGCCGATTTTATTAAACCCGAAATCGAACTTCGCTGAATCCGTTTCAACCACAAATTCATCACTCAGCCTCGGCGTCAGCAGGGTCCTGCAAAATGGAGTGATCAACTGCAGGAAAGCAGAGCTTTCCACTTCATTGTGGTTCAAAAAAGAAACAACTCCGTATCTGAAAATATAAATGAATTTATCCGCCTCGATCCTGTAGAACAATTCATCAGCGTCCGAATGATAGATTTCACCCGTGAATGCGGCTTTGAAATTTTTGACATCAATGCTGTCAGCAATCTGGAATGCCAATACCTTGTACATGCCGGTAAGTTAACAAAAAAAGGTTTCAGGCATACCTGAAACCCTATAAAGCATTTGCCACTGACGACTTATTATTTGACCTTCTTTACGTTTACCGCGCTGTAACCCTTTGGTCCGGCTACTACTTCGAAAGTCACTTTATCTCCTTCCACGATGCGTTCCGACATCTGGTTGATGTGTACGAATATGCTCTCCTGGCTTTGGAGATCACGGATAAATCCGAAGCCTTTGGTTTCGTTAAAAAATGATACCACCCCATTGCGGATGAGTTCCTCTTCGGTAAGTTCCGCCTGCTTGGGAACCCCTATTTGGATATCCTCCTGCTTGATTTCTATTCTTTTGTTGGGATCCGGCGGGGTAGATGAAATATTACCATATTCATCGATATACGCCATCATATCTTCCAGAGACTTGCCTTTTTTGGCATTGGCCTTGCGCTCGTCTTTCTTTTCCTGCTTTTCCTGGCGCTGCTGCGCTCTTTTCTTTTCCTTTTCCTTCTTACTGAAAGAATCCTGCGATCTGGCCATAGGCAATAATGATGTTGTTGATAGGTAAAGGTCGGATTATTTTACCAGATAACCTGTAAAACCAGCAACCCCTTACCCATGCTGCTCTGCAGCCAGGCTAATTTCCTCGTTTTCACCATTTTGACGGCGTTTCGCCATTTTTTCCCTGAACCTGTCCACCAGGTAATAGACCATGGGAACCAGGTACACCGTTAGTATCAGCGAAGACAGGAGTCCCCCGATTATCACCCAGGCCAGCCCGTTCTTCCATTCACTGGCCGTTCCTTTTGCCAGGGCAATGGGCAGCATGCCGATAACCATGGCCAGAGTGGTCATGAGGATGGGCCGCATCCTTTCCTTGCCCGCTATGATCAGGGCCTCGCGGAAATGTTTTCCCTCCACCTTCAGTTGATTGGTGAAGTCCACAATCAGGATGGCGTTCTTTACCACCAGTCCCATCAGCATAATGAGTCCCAGCAAAGCGAAAAGGCTGAGGTTATTCATCGACAGGTTCAATGCCAGGAAGGCGCCGATGGCCGCCACGGGGATGGAAAACAATACCACCAGCGGGTACACATAGCTGTCATACAGGGCCACCATGATGAGATAGATCAGCAGGAAGGAGATCAGCAACACCGAGCCCAGGGCCCCGAAACTGTCGTTCTGTCTTTTAATATCGCTGCCCCAGGCCATCTGGATGCCGTCGGGCAGCGGGTGTTTTTTGATATAGGCCACTACTTCATCAGCCAGGGTGCCACTGGGTCTTCCCAGGGCATCGGCAGTGATGGTCACCGCCGGCTGCCGGTCTTTCCTTTCCAGCATGGAGGGCGTATTATCCTGTACAATATCCGCAAACTGCGACAGCTCCAATGGAATGCCGGCAGGATTCACGATGGTGAGCCGGCTTAGGTCTTCGTAATTTTTCCGGTTGAAATCATCCAGCCGGATGCGCACCGGATATTCAATGCCATTCTCCGTTAGCGTGGCATCATCGTTACCCGTGATGGCCGTGCGAATATTGATGCCCGCATAGGCTGTACTGAGCCCCAGTCGCTGCAGCCTGTCCCTGTCGGGCACAATGCGGTATTCCGGACTTCCCGTTTCCACCGAAAGCTGCACATTGTCGGCTCCGGGCAGTTTTTCAATAACGGCCACCAGGTCCCGGCCGGATTTCATCACCAGGTCCGGACTGCTGCCGCTAAGGGTCAGTTCGATGGGGGCAGAACGGGGAACCAGTCCTAATGCTGCCATGGAATAATTGATGCCGGGATACTCCTGTTTCAATGTTTCACGTATCTGTTTCATGAAGGACTCGGTGGGCTGGTGATTGCGTTCGGCCGCTAGTTTCAGTTGTATGGTGAGCTCGGTCTTATTGGCTTCACCCACACCCAGACTGCCGATTCCGGTACCTGGACCGCCCACATTGCTGAAAATGGAGGCTACTTCAGGCTGTTGCAGGAGAAAGTTTTCCACCTGTTGGGATATTTGGTTATTCTGCACCACCGGGGTGGATTTATCGAATTCAAGACCAAGCCTGAACTTGCCCTGGTCCCCGGTAGAGATCAGTTCCTTGCCGATGATGCCCTGGCGCATAATGCCCACCGTGAAAACAAAGAGTAGCAGCACGATGCCGGTAAAGGCAAGTTTGTGTCGTAATACCCAGTCCAGTTGCCTGCCATACCATTCAATGAACCGGTTCAACTGGTGTTCAAACCAGAGCAGGAAGCGGTTGAACCAGTTGGTGGGTTGCAGGTTTTCAGCACGACCGATGCGCGATGCAAGCCAGGGCGTAAGGGTGAAACCCACCAACAGACTGGTAAGGGTGGAAGTGATCACCACCACAGAAAATTGTTTGAGCATATCGGCCACGAATAGCTGCAGGAAAAGGATGGGCAGGAAAACCACCACATCCACCAGGGTGATGGAAAGTGCGGAGAAACCTATCTCCATACGACCATCCATAGCTGCAGTTCGCGGATGCTTTTTCATATCGAGGTGCCGCTGGATGTTTTCCAACACCACCGTGGCATCATCCACCAGGATGCCGATAATCAGCGACATGGCCAGCAGGGTCATCAGGTTAAGGGTATAACCCAGTATCCACATCATGGCAAAAGCGGTCACCAGGGAAGTTGGAATGGCCACCAGCACAATGAGGGAATTACGGAAGCTCCTTAAAAACAGCAGCATCACGAGGGCCACGAGCACCACGGCCAGGGCAAGGTCGAATACGACGGAGTTTACAGCCGCAATGGTATTATCTGTGCTGTCATCTGCTATCACAAATTTCAGACCGTTAGCCAGTTCCAGTTTTTCAATTTCTTTTATTTTGGCCCTCACTGCGCGGGACACCTCTACTGCATTGGCATCGCCCTGTTTTTTCAGGAGCAGGCCAATGCCGTTTTTACCGTTGTAGCGACTTACTGATCCGGCGTCGCGGATGCCATCAATAACGGTGGCGATATCTTTTACATACACCGGACTACCACTAACAGGCATGGACACCTGCACGTTGCCTATATCCACAGCATTGGAAAATTTTCCTGCAAGCCGAACGGAATTATTCTCAGAACCGGATTCCATTCTTCCGGCCGGAATATCCAGTCCCGCACGGTTGATGGCTTCACTTACCTGGCCCAGGGAAAGGCGGTAGGACTTCAGTTTATCCTGGTTCACTTTCACCTGGACTTCCCTTTCTTCCCCGCCCAGAAGGGCGATTTCGGCTACCCCTTTCAGTTGCTGGATCTGTGGCAGGTAGTCGTCTTTCATACGCTGGTAGAAAACCGTGGCCGGCTGGTTGCTGGTAACACTGATCGACATAATGGGCAGGTCATTGGGCGATACTTTGGTCATCACCGGGCTGAGGATATCTTCCGGCAGGTCCTTGCGCACGTTGTCGATGTATCGTTGCGCATCCTGCATGGCATTATCGAGATCGGTTCCGTATTTCAGGTTGGCAATGATAACGGAAGCATTGGGCATGGATTTGGTGACCAGGTAGTCTACCCCTTCCAGGTTGGACAGGGCGTCTTCAATTTTCCGCGAAACGGAGGTCTCCACTTCCTGGGGGTCGGCCCCGGGATACATGGTACGGATCACCACTACCGGCTGGTTGAAGTCCGGCATCAGTTCATAACTGAGGTTTTTATAACCGATGATGCCCAGCAGGGTCAGCACGCTGAACAATACGATGATCAGGGAAGGCCGCCGTATGGATATATCTGTAAGGTTCATGGATCAATATTTTATTGTGTACGAACATTGGCCCCTTCGAAGAGGTTGATGAAACCACCTGTTACGAGCAGATCACCCTCCTTCAGTCCGGATGCCACCACGGCCCTGTTTTCTATGCGGCGGGAGACTGTGATGCTGGTAAGGGAGGCTTTGCCGTTACGGATCAGCCAGACCTGCGGTTGCAGGCCTGAACCCGCGATAGCGGAAGACGGAATGAGCAGAGCCTTTTCCTGTCCGGATTCCGCCAGCGACACTTTTCCGAACATGCCTGCCTTAATCGATTGTCCGGCACTGTTAGTAACCAGGAATTGCACCGGGAAGCTGTTGCCCTGGTTGCCCTTGCTGCCAATCAGCGAAATTTTTCCTGCCAGGGGCATATTCGGGTAGGCATCGGCGTGAATAGTGTAGCTGCGGTTAACAGGAAAGCGACTGAGGTCCTGTTCCGGCACCTGTACGGTGAAGCGTAGCTGCCTGATGTCGGTAAGTTGCAGCAGGGGTATTCCCGGCGCCGCGAAAGCGCCCAGCTCTGTCAGTTTCTGTGTGATGATGCCACTGAAAGGCGCATGTATGGTCGTTTTGGCGATCTGTTCCAGGAGGTTGCTGCGCTGGATACGGGCGGCTTTCAGGGCCAGCACTGCCTTCTCCAGTTGAACACCCTGGATGGCGTCGGCGTTGGTCAGTACGGTAAAGCGTTTCACATCTGTTTCCAATCCTTCTATCTGCACATCCACCGACTGCAGCTGCAATTTCAGGAGGGCGTCGTCAAGTTTAACAAGAGTCTGTCCGCGGTTGACCACCGAGCCTGCATCCACAAAAAGGGCCAGGATCTTGCCGGGTGTTTCGGAGCTGATGCGGGTTTCCCGGTCGGGCTCAAAATTGCCGCTGAAAATGGTTTCCCCCTGCAATGGCAGCAATCGGAGGGTATCGGCCTGCACCAGGATCGCCTGTTCCTTGTTATAAGTGTAAACTTTTTCTTCCGTTGTTTTTTTATTGCTTTTGAGCCGGATCACCACGATGGCCAGCAGGGCAATAACAGGAAGTATATAAAGCAGCTTTTTCATGACTGGGGCTTTAGGAGGTTACCGGTTAATTTTTTGTATTCCAGTTCGGCCTTGCGAAGGGCGACCAGGGCGTTGATATAATTTTTCTGTGCATCACGCAGGTCCGTGTCTGCCAGAAGGATATCGGTGAGGGTGGCAAGACCTTCCTTCTGTTGCAGCAGGGTTTTATCATAGATGGATTGCGCTAATTCTATTTGTTGTCGGATCACCGGCAGGTTGCGTGCCGCCAGTTGAAGCTGGTATTGGTTGTTGATGCGATCCACTTCATTTTTTTCCTCCAGCATACGGAGTTGCAGGCGGGCTTTTTCGGCCTCCAGGGATTTGCTTCTAATCCTGGATTTGACGGCATTGCCGCTATAAATGGGAACGGACAATTGCAGTCCGACATAACCCAGCGGATAGAAATTCAGAAAATCATTGGCACCGGTTTTACCGAAGCCGGAAGTGCCATAAAGTCCGTTTAATTGAATCGAGGGCAACCATGATTTTTCGATGGCGGACCTTTCTCGTTCCAGCAGGTGAAGCTGGCTTGATGTAATCTGCATTTCGGCCATGGGTTTCAAGTCGGGAACTATGTCCTGCTGTTCTTCGGTTACACTAAGCAGTTGGATACTGTCTGCCGGACTGGTTCCCATCAGGAACTGCAGCAGGTGTAGTGCCTGGCGGTACTGTACCAAAGCCGATTCGCGTTGCCACTCCTGTTGGGAGAGTTGAAGCCGGACCTTATCCACATCAGAGCCCCTGGCCAGCCGCTGTTCATGGAGCAGGCTCATGAGGGAAAGCAGTTGGCGTGAATTGGCCAGGTTGCTGTCGAGGAAGCTGATCTGGCTGTGGAGGATCTGGGCGTTGTAATACAGATTGGAGACTTCCAGAACGATGTCTTCGCGGGACCTGGTCAGTTGGGCAGCGGACAGGTCGCGTGCTGCCCGGGCTGTTAGTACAGCGGATTTTGCAACGGGATTGTATAGCTGATAACTGGCCTGGATATTGGCATTGATAGTATGTGGCACGCCGAAGCGGGCTTCCTTGTAGGTATCAGCAGGGCCGCCAAAAACACCTGCCGGCAATAACTGGTAGGGCAGGTTGGTATAATAACGGTAATCAGTAGCCGCGAATAGCCGGGGTTTTAACCCGGCGCGGGCTTCCTGCATTTTTTCACCGGCCTGTTGCAGTCCATAGCCGGCCAGTTGAACGCTGTAGGCGTTGCGAAGGGCGGAGTCGATGGCCTGTTCGAGGGTCAGGGGCTGGGCGTAGCCAGCGGGACGGAACAAGCCCAGCAGCAGGAAAAGGAGGGGAATCTGTTTCATTACAAGCATTTAAGTAAGTACTCACTAACTAAATGGATCAAAAAAAGCTATTCAAAATAATGGTCAAAATCTGCCAGGTGTTGCTGCATTTCCTCCAGCAGCCTGGACTCCCCTGCACCTGCCTTCAGGGCATCGAGCTGTGTTTTGAGGGGTTGGAGATAAAGATGCAGCTGGTCATGTGCAGGGCCTTTCATGGTGCATCTTGAAAAGATCTCCGCAAAATTGGCGGACAATGAATCGGACAGTGGTTGACCCTGCAGGGTACCGGTCATACCGGCGGCCACGGTTGCGGTCATTTGCCTGATCCCCCGGATGGTGGCTTCATCAGCTTTCCATTTATTACCATGGTCTGTTTGCAGGGTGGCCGAAAGTCCGGAGTCCGGCACGGAATGGGTGGAATGATCCGAATGGTTGGCGGCATGATCGATGGCATGGCCGGCATCAGCGGAACTGCTTTGGTCTGTGCAGGCGGACAGGGACAGCAGCACTACAAGGGAAATAAAGAGTTGTTGCATATCTTATTATTTATGGTGGGCAAGAATCAGTTGAAGAATCGATTTCATTAGTTTTTTGCCTTTCAGCCGCAGGTCGAATGTATGTCCGCCCATTCTCCACTGCAACATCTGTAACCGGAAACTACCCATGATCACATGGGCCAGGTCTTCTGCCGGAATATCATTCCGGAATACTTTCTGTCGCTGGCCTTCTGCAATGATTTGCAGCAGCCATTTCCTTTTCACCATCATGATTTGCTGGATGGCGCCGTTGATGTTTTTGCTGGCTTCCAGCAGTCCGTCGGAAAAAATCGCCACCAGGAATTGCGGATGCTGCTGGAAGAAGTCAAACTGGTTATTAAAAATTTCCACCAGTTGTTCGTCTGCCGCTTCAATGCCGGTTATCGCTGACTGCAAACGCTGCTCCATATTGGCCGCCAGATAGTTCAGCAGGGTCACAATAATGTCTTCCTTATTCCTGAAATGGCGGTAAAGTGCCGCTTCGGCAAACCCCATCCTTTCCGCCAGTCTTTTGGTAGTGAGTCCGGTCACCCCAAACTCATCCAGTATCTCCCCCGCTGCGGTTATGATCTCCAGTTGACGGTCACGGATCTCTAATTTTTGCATTATCGAGAATTAGTTAGTTAGTATTCACTAACAAATTTATGATTTAAAGGGATTACAACCAAATTTTTCACCAGTAACCCGATGATTCCCCACAGAAAATTCTGATTCTTCCCCGTATTATCTTGCTAAACCTTCTGCAGCCATTAAATTGCAGTACCAAACACTCCCTTCCTTGCCACAGACCATTCATTCACAAATAACCAAAGAGTTACTTCCGATTTACGGGCCAACAGAAGCCTCAATTATAGCGGAAATGGTCCTCGAAAAACTGACCGGACAAAACAGCATGACACAGCGCCACCTGAAGGCTGAAAACCTTTCTTCCCAGCAGCAACTGCAACTCGAAGAATACCTGCAGCAACTGCTGAATCACCGTCCCATTCAGTACGTCCTGAACGAAGCCTGGTTCCAGAATATGCCGTTTTTTGTGGATGAAAGGGTCCTGATTCCCCGGCCGGAAACAGAAGAACTGGTCGAATGGGTGGTTCAGGAGGAAAAAAATCAGGCGGGGATTACGCTCCTGGACATCGGTAGTGGTAGTGGCTGCATCCCCATCAGCCTGGCAAAAAAATTACCCAAAGCCACCATCCATAGCTGTGATATCAGTCCGGATGCACTGACAGTTGCACAGAAAAACGCAGCGACCCTGAATGCCCTGGTGCAATGGCACCAACTTGATTTCCTGAATCCCAACCACTGGCGCCTGCTGCCTGCACCGGATATCATCATCAGCAATCCGCCTTATATTCCGGCAAGCGGTGCAAAGGAGATGAGCAAACATGTGGCAGACTATGAACCGGGTATCGCGCTGTTTGTGCCCGACGACAATGCCCTTGTATTCTACCAGGCCATCGCAGATTTTTGCGTTCATCATGGTCAGCCAGGTGCCAGGATCTATGTAGAAATCCATAAAGACATGGCCAGGAATGTCTGTGATTGTTTTGAAAAAGCCGGACTCACAACCATTGAAGTCCGCCGCGATATGCAGGGTTTGGAAAGAATGGTGAAAGCAAGAAAAAAGTCAGCGTGATTTTTACTGCGCTCCGTTTTTATCTACCGCCAGCACTGATTTGGCGCCCAGTTCCCGTGCCACCCGCATCACTGCCACCACATTCTCAATGGGCACTCCCTTGTCAGCATTGATCACCACTGCCGGCTGATCGGTTTCTTTGGCCAGGATAGGCTGCAATTTTGCTTTCAGCTCATCCAGACTCACTTTGGAAGTACCCACAAAAAACTGGTTGTTGGCGTCAATGGATACCACCACAGTTTGCTTGGATTTGGTATCACTCTTTGCCTTGGGCTGCGACAGCTTGATCACATTCGGATTGGCAAGGGTGGATACAATCAGAAAGAAGAGCAGCAGAATGAAAAGGATATCATTCAGCGCTCCTGTATGGACTTCGGCATGGCCGCGTAAACGTCGTTTTAGATTCATGTCAATGAGTCAATGAGTCAATGGGTCAATGGGTCAATGGGTGCGTCTTACCTTGTGGGTTCCTGGAGGGTATCCAGAAAATCAGAACTTGCCACTTCCATCTTATTAACCGTCTTATCAACCTGTGCATTCAAAAAACTATGTCCCACATACGCCAGCAAACCAATAATCAGACCGGTTGCTGAAGTAATCATTTTTACGTAGATCCCGCTGGCGATTGTGCTTAAAGTGTACTCACCGGTGGAAGAGATGCCATAAAACAACTGCACCATTCCGACAATTGTTCCCAGGAAACCGAACATGGGGGCGATACCGGCAATCAGGGAAAGTACCCCCAGGTTACGCTCCAGTTTATAGGTTTCCAGGCGGCCTACATTTTCCATACTTTTTTCAATGGCATCAATTGGTTTGCCGATTCTCTGCAGCCCTTTGTCGATGATGCGGGCTACCGGATGACCTGTATTCTTTGCCAGGGAACGGGCAGCGGCCACATTGCCACTCAGAATATGGTCCTTAATGATGCTCATAAAGTTTTCGTCAATCTTGCTGGCCTTGTTGATGGCAATCCAACGCTCAAAAAAGAAATAAACCGCCAGCACCAGCAACAGGAATAAGGGGATCATCAATACCCCGCCCTGGAACAGTAAATTGATAAGGCTTAAATCTTTGGGTGCTTCCCCGGTCGTAGCGGCGCTGACAGCATCGACTGCTTTACTGGCTGTATCTGCGATCTGTAATAGGAACAAATTCATTTATGCTGGTTTATCGGATTTGTCAAACGTGAAAGTAAGGCTATTATTTGCTAAGGTTTTCTAAAGATTATCTGCTAACGGCATCATGCACCTGCCTGCTTCACCATGAGGGCCTGGATCTGTTTCATGGTCTTCTCCATCCCATCGGCGCTGCCATCCAGGAAGATCACATTGCCTTTGCCGTATTCCGCAAAGTTCTTCACCGCTTCCGTCCACATACTAAACAGAATGACATTGGTATCGAGATTGGCCTGGCGCATTCTGTCCGCCGCTTCACTCATACCCTTGGCCACTTCTTCCCGGAACAATGCCACACCCTGTCCGCGTAGCCTGGCAGCCTCACGCTCAGCCTCAGCCGCAATTTTGATGGCATTACCTTCCGCCTCCGCACTTTTGGTTTTGGTGATCAGCAATGCCTGTCCCTCGTTCTCCGCCGCCGCCTTCAGGTTATGTGACGCCACTACCCTGCTCATCGAATCCATGATCACCTGGTCAAAAGTGATATCATTGATCTGCAGGTCAAGCAGGTGATATCCCCATTCTTCCAGCAACTGGTCAATCTGATCTTTAACATAATCAACAATCTCCTTGCGCAAAGCCAGTATCTCTGCCTGGCGCTTGGTGGCTACAAAAGAACGGATGGTTCCCTCAATGGTGCGGCTCAGGGCCTGCATCAGGTCGCGCTCACTGATAAACTTAAAGGCCACTTTTTTAATGGTCTCCTCATTTTCGTTCTGAACCGCATACAGCAACATGTTCTTGAAATAAACATTTGCCTGGTCCGCGGTTACAGCCTGGAATTCCAGTTCAATAGAACGGTTCTGGATAGACACTTTCCTGGATATCTGTTCAATGAACGGGATGATGATATTCAATCCGGGATGTAACACCCGCCTGTACTTTCCGAACATGGTTACCACGCCTACCGTTCCCTGGTTAATGGTTTTCAGTCCGGCAAATATCACCGCCAACACTATAATGATCCACAAATTGGAGAAAATCAGATCCGCCATATAGTTGATTTTAGGTCACAATATAATCAAGTATTGCTTAGCTGCCCTGCTCCCAGAGCTGTACGAGTAAAACAAGGGTGTCCACACTTCGCTGCATATCCTGTATGCTCACGAATTCGTGCTTGCTGTGCAGGGCCATTTCGCCGGTGAACAGGTTCGGACAGGGGAGTCCCATAAATGAAAGCCTGGCCCCATCGGTACCACCCCTGATGGGGAGTTTCCTCACAGTACCCACTGTACGACGAATGGCCTCTTCGGCATAGGCAACAATCTGCGGATGATGCTGCAACACTTCTTTCATATTACGGTACTGCTCCCGCACCTGGTATTCGGAACGCGCGCCCGGATAACGCAATACCACTTCATCAGCCAGGTGTTGCAGCAGGAATTCATGCTCGCCTAGCCTGGCCGTATCAAAATCGCGCACAATGAATTCCACAGTGGCTTTTTCCGCGTTACCACTAATGTGAACCGGGTGCACAAACCCCTCCCGTCCTTCGGTAACTTCGGGCGCCAGTTTCTCCTTCGGAAGAAGGGAAAGAAATTCTCCCGCCACCTTCAGCGCATTCACCATTTTGCCTTTGGCAGAACCAGGATGGGCCATGATACCATGGAAATGAATGATCATGCCGTCGGCAGAAAAATTTTCATCTTCCAGACTGCCCGCTTCACCCGCATCCAGGGTATAGGCCACATCTGCCCCCAGTTTTTTCATGTCCAGCTTTTCCACCCCCCGCCCCACTTCCTCATCCGGTGTGAACAGGATGCGGATGGTGCCATGAATTATCTCCGGATGCATGACAAGATAATTGGCCAGATCCATGATGATAGCCACCCCAGCCTTGTCGTCGGCCCCCAGCAAGGTTGTTCCGGATGCGGTAATGATATCATCGCCGATCTTTTCTTTCAGGTAGGGATGGTCTTCCAGCCTTATTACCTGCGCAGGATCATCGGGCAATACGATATCCTTACCATCATAACGGGGATGCACAATCGGTTTTACCCCTGTTCCGCTGCAATCCGGTGCCGTGTCCATGTGCGAGCAGAAACAGATGACAGGAACATCTTTTTCCGTATTCGATGGTATCGTCGCATATACATAACCGTGGTCATCAAGCTCAGCATCACTGATGCCTGCCGCCTGCAACTCTTCCACCAGCAAACGCCCGAGATCCTTCTGCTTTTCCGTACTGGGAAAACTGTTACTGCGAGGATCGCTTTGCGTATCAATCGTAACATATCTCAAAAACCTCGACGCAACGGTATATTGGTATAAACTGCTCATTACCTCACTGATTATTTATTTTTGGACCAAATTAATGTTTTGATGCCAAAGCCCAATATTGTATTGTCCGCTCCAAAATACTCCTGGCTCCGCGTTGTCCTGTTTTTCATCTCCTTCATATTTGTAATGTCAGGGGTTGGCAGACTGGCTGGCAATACCTTTCAAATGGTGTCCCTCTTTACTGCTGCGGGTTTTGTGCTGGTCTGGCTGTTCCGGCGTTTCCTGGACGGACAATCATTCGAAAGCCTGGGCTGGAAATGGAAGGGATACGAAACACACGGTATTGCCGGATTACTGGTTGCCGTATCTCTTTTGGGCATAGGCACAATCCTGCTGGTTGCCCTGGGACAGCTTACCTGGCTGGACTACCAATTCAGTATGGCTGATTTTTTTCTTTCTTTATTCATGATGCTGCTGGTGGGCTTCTATGAAGAACTTGTTTTCCGCGGATATTTCCTTGGAAACCTGCTCCACAGCATGAAACCCGCAATAGCCCTCCCGGTCTCCGCTGCAATATTCGCCGTCCTGCATGGCGCCAATCCCAACACCAGTTGGCTGGCCCTTATCAATGTTTTCCTGGCGGGACTGCTGCTGGGCATCAACTATATTTTCACCCGAAACCTATGGTTTGGAATCGCACTTCACGTTGCATGGAATTTTATCCAGGGTCCGGTATTGGGGTACGAAGTGAGCGGCATGGAACTGCCATCTGTACTGGTACAAAACCTGGGCGACAATAATTTACTCACAGGAGGCAGCTTCGGATTCGAAGGATCCCTGCTGAATTTGATTTTGATCCTGGTAGCCACCACAGCACTGGCACTGGTATATTACCGCATGGAGAAAAAAAACGAAACCTTACCTTTTCCCTAAGCTGATATATGCGCTTTCACTGGTAAGTTCACCGGCAAGACTTTCAATGGTCCGCGAAGTAAACAGATGTATCAATTGCTGCTTGATTGGTTTGTATTCCGCATGCATGGGGCAGGGTTTCACTTCTGAGCATTTTTTCAAGCCAAGTACACAGGTTTCAAAACGATGATCCTCTCCCATCAGGTCAAGAATCAGCCTCACCGGCATTTTTTTGGCATCGTCCGTCATATAAAATCCACCATTGGGCCCCCGAACCGAACTCACCAGTGCATTGTCACGGGTCAGTTGCTGCAATATTTTAGCAGTAAATGACTGCGGAGAATCAATTGCTTTCGCAATCTCTGCGATCCCCAGCTTTTTTTCCGGCGTACTTTTCTGAGCTATGTAAATGGTGGCCCGAAGCGCGTATTCGGTTGCTTTTGAAAACATGTTCTCCCCCTTTGATGTAAATATCACTATAAATACCAAGACAAAATATTTATGGATAATATTATCCTTTATTATTAATTTTGCCCGCTGTACCTGCATTCCTGATTAAATCTCACAGCATGCATCCATTATCTGATCCAACACCCATAGTTTATTCCTGCAGCGGCTGTTCAAGTGCCGCGCATATGGCCAACTGGCTGGCATTGAAACTCGACAGGCATCAACTGGCAGAAATGTCCTGTATTGCGGGAGTTGGAGGCAATGTGAAAAAACTGGTAAACACGGCCAGGTCGGGCAGAAATATTATTGCCATTGACGGCTGCCCGCTTGCCTGTGCCAAAGCCTGCCTGGCAAATCATGGTCTTACACCTGACCTGCACCTGAACCTGGCGGATTTTAATATCCGCAAACGATCTCACGAGGATTTCGACACATCGCAGGCGATGGAAGTCCTGGACATTATCAGTGAAAAATATTTTGACCACAAAACGATGGTGCAACCGGAATACAACATATGAAAGAAATTATTACAGCATTCCTGGAAGCCCAAACCTGTGCCACTGTATGTTGTATTAGCGAAAACAGTACCCCATACTGTTTTAACTGTTATTACGCTTTCAATGCAGCAGATGGTTTGCTTTACTTCAAATCATCCCGGGATACTGAACATGGAAAAATTCTTGAGATCAACCCATTGGTTGCCGGTACCATCCTGCCGGACAAACTGGTTAAAATGACAACAAGGGGAATCCAGTTTACTGGCAAACTGCAGCACGGGGATGCGCTTCAGGTAAAAGATTCTGCCAACCATTATTACAGGAAATTTCCCTTGGCCCATGCCATACCCGGAGAGGTTTACACGATACAACTTGATACAATCAAAATGACAGACAGCACTATTGGCTTTGGCAAAAAAATTCTTTGGGCACGCGGGCAAACAATTCCGACAAACTAATATACAAGCATGACATTCTCCCCAGCTCATCAATTTCATATACCGGTTATGGGATTGGCGTACACCATCGACAGTCCGGTTAAAGTGGCCAGGTTCGGCATCTCCTCCGTTGTTTCAATCGTAGAGGACAGGCTCATCGAAATGATGAGAAAGCATTACTATGAAGCGTATGGACTCAATTATTCACCCATTCCCGAAACCCTTCCAGACTACCGTGCCAAACGCATCACGGATTATTTAAACCTGATGCAATCCATCATTCAACAACAGGTGGAAAAACTCAGGAAAGCAGCTTTCGAAAAGGGATCCGAGATTGTACAATATTTTGAAATGCTTCCTGACGACAGCCGTTTAAAACAATTGTACCTCCAGATGCTCGGCACGGAAAACATCCCTGAAAAAACAAGGCTCGAAAATCAACTCAGGTCGCAGGTACAGCCAGGAAGCATCGATGTAAACATCATGACCAAGGTAGATCGCGACCACATTAATAAAGAGGGCCAACTGGTGGAGAATGGATCAGATGCCATTGCCGCCCTCAGGGGGTATGCCAACAGCAAACTCACCCATTCCTCAGTGGTATTTTCTGCCGGCCTCAATCCACGCCTGTATAATTATATTGAAAAATGCGAGGCCTTTGACCTGGATGAGGAAGGCTACGCACCTAAAAAAATCATCATCAAGGTGAGTGATTACAGGTCGGCACTGATACAGGGAAAATACCTGGCAAAAAAAGGTCGTTGGGTCAGTGAATTCCGGATAGAATCTGGACTCAATTGCGGCGGACATGCATTCGCTACAGACGGCTTCCTGCTGGGACCGATTCTGGAGGAGTTTAAGGAAAAAAAACAGGAACTGGCGGAAACCATGTTTGAGCTGTACACAGCATCGAATAAACAGAAGCAAAAACCGATACCGGCAGTTGTACCGCCCGTTGCCATTACCGTACAGGGTGGGGTGGGCACATCCGCCGAAGCCCGTTTTCTCCAGGACCGGTACAAGGTGAACAGCATCGGTTGGGGAACCCCTTTTCTGCTGGTTCCGGAAGCGACCACGGTGGATGACAATACACTGCAAAAGCTTTCCCGCGCTACCGAAAAAGACATGGTATTAAGCCACAGTTCACCACTGGGTGTACGGTTCCACTACCTGAAAGGCACCACTGCAGAAGAAGAAAGGGTCAGCCGCATCAAGGCAGGAAAGCCCGGAAGTCCGTGCACCGAGAAACACCTTGCATTCAATACAGAGTTTACCAGCGAGCCGATTTGTACCGCATCCCGTAAATACCAGAAATTGAAGATCGCCGACCTGCAATCAAAACATCTTCCGGAAAGGGAATACCGGAAACAGCTGGACGAAGTGCTGGAAAAAGAATGCCTCTGTGTGGGATTGAGCAGTTCAGCGGCGCTGAAGTACAAGGAGGAATTTATCAGAAAGAGGGAAGCCGTAACCATTTGTCCCGGCCCGAATATTGTGAACTTCTCGCGGATTGTTTCACTCCGGACCATGACAGACCATATTTATGGCCGTACCAATATAATGACCAACCCCGGCCGGCCGCATATGTTTATCACGGAGTTGCATTTGTATATCGATTATCTCAGGGAACAACTTGAAGGGGGAGAAAAGGCTGATGACCTTCCGGAAAAGCAGAAAAAATATTGCGCGGCTTTCTATTCGAATCTTCTGGAAGGCATCCAATATTACAGAAACATCGGGGAGTTGGCAGGAAAGGATGATCATTTCAGGAATTCCCTTGAGTATGCCGCCATCGAACTGGATGTACTTAATTTTCGATACCGGTTATCCTGAACCCTTTGAATAAAATAAAAAGCCCCTTGTTTTGAGAGCAAGGGGCTTTTTAACTAAAGTTTTTCGGGATTCACTGAACGATTATGGCATGATGATGCGGGAAGGTTCTCCCACTATATCAACCAGTTCGATATCGAAAACCAGGTCCTCACCAGCCAGCGGATGGTTGGCGTCGAGCATAATAGCGGCTTCAAGGATTTCAGTAATCACTACAGGCACTACCTGCCCCTGACTATTATTCAGGTTGAGACGCATACCCTTTTCAAGGGGCATATCGGCCGGAACCTGGTCGCGGGGAAACTCAATCACCATTTCAGGGTTCTTTGGACCATATGCATCTTCCACAGCAATATGAACGGTTTTTTTGTCGCCCACAATCATTCCCACTACGCCATTGTCGAAGCCGGCAATCACCATACCACTACCCACCTGGAATTCCAGCGGTTCACGTCCCTCGGAACTGTCAAAGGTAGTTCCGTCAGTCAGGCGACCATGATAATGAACCTTAACGGTATCGCCGGATTGTACTTGTTGCATAAAAGTTTGTTTAATTTGATCAAATCAGCGCACAAGTTAAGGGAAAACTGGCAGAGCAGCTGTGCTCTATTGTTATATTTGCGGCATGAAAAAGATATTTCTCTGCCTGTTTATGGCCATATCTCTGTCTGTCAACCTTTCTGCCCAGCCTATTCAACCAGGTGCCGAACAGTTTGACCAATACCTTCCGCTGCTGGCGGGTAAAAGAGTGGGACTCTTTGCCAACCAGACCACCGTTCTCAGCGATAAAACCCACCTGGTCGATGCCCTGTTGAAAAAAGGAATTACCATTACCAGGATATTTTCACCGGAACATGGTTTCCGTGGCACTGCCGATGCAGGGGAGAAGGTTGAAAGTTCAGTAGATCCGGCAACCGGTATCAATGTGGTTTCCCTCTATGGTAAAAACAGGAAACCTTCGGCGGCCGACCTGGCAGAGATAGATATTATGATTTTTGACATACAGGATATTGGCGTTCGTTTTTACACTTTCATCTCCTCGCTGGAGGAATTTATGGAAACTGCCGTGGAGGCCGGCAAACCGCTTCTTGTCCTGGACCGGCCAAACCCTAATGGGTTTTATATTGACGGACCGGTTTTGGAAAAGCCCTACCGGTCATTTGTGGGAATGCAGACCGTACCGGTTGTATATGGTATGACGATAGGTGAGTATGCGAAAATGATCCTGGGAGAAAAATGGCTTGACAGCAGCCTGCATGCAAAACTACCCGCCTTTCAACTCACCGTGATCCCCTGCGCCAACTACACCCATAGCAGTAAATATGTTCTTCCTGTGAAACCTTCGCCCAACCTGCCTGATATGTCGGCCATCTACTGGTACGCGTCTACCTGTTACTTTGAGGGAACCGTATTAAGTGAAGGTCGTGGTACAGATAAACCATTCCAGATATTTGGCCATCCTGAACTGCCCAAACATCTGTACAGCTTTACACCCACCCCGCGTGACGGAGCCAGGGATCCCAAACTGAAAAACCAATTGTGTTACGGCTGGAATATTTCGGGCACTTCTGAACAAACGCTCAAAGCCCTGGACAACAAAATCCAGTTAAAATACCTGCTGGAAGCGTATCGGCTATTCCCCGACAAAAGCAAATTCTTCCTCGGGAAGCCGGATGCCCAACCTACACAGTACTTTTTCAATAAACTCGCCGGCAATGCCGACCTGATGCGCCAGATCAAAGCCGGTGCCACCGAATCGGAGATCCGTTTATCCTGGCAACCAGCACTGAACCGGTTCAAACAAATCCGCAAAAAATACCTCCTCTACGAAGACTTCCACTAATCCATTCACCTATTCACCTATTCCCCAATGACCTTCCGCTCCCTCCGCATCGTCTTCATGGGCACTCCCGAATTCGCCGTGGCTTCACTCGACGCACTGGTGAAAGCCGGGTGTAATATTGTTGGCGTGGTAACCGCACCCGATAAACCCGCCGGCCGCGGCATGCAACTGCAACAAAGTGCCGTAAAGCAATATGCCGTTGAGCATGGACTCAATGTGCTGCAACCGGAAAAGCTTCGTGATCCCTTGTTCCTGGATGCGCTTCGCGCTTTAAAGGCAGACCTGCAGATCGTTGTGGCCTTCAGGATGTTACCTGAACTGGTCTGGAATATGCCTGCCATGGGTACCATCAACGTCCATGGCTCCCTGCTGCCACAATACCGGGGTGCTGCCCCCATCAACTGGGCCGTCATCAATGGGGAAAAGGAAACAGGCGTAACAACTTTCAAACTGCAGCATGCCATTGACACCGGCAATATCCTGATGCAGGCCAGGATGCCAATTGGTGAGGAGGAAAATGCCGGCTCCGTGCACGACCGGATGAAGGAACTGGGCGCCAACACGCTGGTGGAAACGGTTAAAGGCCTGGCTGAGGGCACCCTCCGGGAGACCCCGCAGGAACAGCTGACGGACGAATCTACCGGTCTGCATCATGCGCCAAAAATCTTTACCGAAACCTGCCGGATCAACTGGAAACAACCGATCGACAACATCTACAACCTCATCCGGGGCTTATCCCCCCACCCTGGCGCCTATACCGAACTGGAAGGGAAGACCCTGAAAATTTTCGGCGCCACAAAAGAATATACACACCCGCTAAGCCTGCCGGGAAATTTTGAAACAGACGGAAAAACATGGCTGAAATTCGCCGGCATCAATGGTTATATTCAGGTTACGGATATCCAGTTACAGGGTAAAAAGAGGATGTATGTTGCTGATTTTCTCAGAGGCTACCGGTTTAGCACAAACGAATAATAATATGATCTCCTATAATACCAAAGACTGGCTTTCAGTTCTCTTCAAGTTCAATAAGGCCGACACCATCCGGAAACTTTTCCCGATGATTGTTGTCATATCCCTGTATTCCTGGGGCATTGCCTACCTGGAAGTGGAAGTGCTGAATCTTTCCCAGAACAGCCAGTTGAAGAGCATTTCCATCATGCACAACCTGCTGGGCTTTGCCATCTCCATGTTACTGGTTTTCCGCACCAATACCGCCTATGACCGCTGGTGGGAAGGCCGTAAACTCTGGGGGGCACTCACCAATAACTCGCGTAACCTGGCTATTAAGCTGAATGGAATCCTCCCCGTAGAGGACAAGGTAAACCGCAATTTTTTCAGGAAATCAATCCCCCTGTATTCTGCCATCCTGAGAGACCACCTAAGTTCCGAGAAGACCCGGCTGGCACTTGATGCCATAGACCACCCCGAGCTTGAAATTGACCATACCCGGCATCTTCCAAACCAGGTGGCATCCCTGATGATGAACAGGGCACAGGAACTTTACAGGAAAAACATTATTTCCGGTGACCAGCTCATCACCATCAACGCAGAATTACTTTCTTTCACGGATATCTGCGGTGCCTGCGAAAGAATTAAAAACACCCCCATCCCCTATTCCTACAGTGTATTCATCAAGAAATTCATCTTTATCTACGTTATTACATTACCCATCGGTTTTGTATTCAACCTCGGATACCTCGTAATTCCTGTGGTGGCTTTTATCTTTTATGTACTGGCCAGCCTCGAACTGATTGCAGAGGAAATTGAAGATCCTTTCGGTGGCGACGCGAATGATGTACCAACAGACAAACTGGCCGAAAACATGAAACTGCACGTAAACGAAATCCTGGATTAACAGTAATGACTAACCGAATATTAATTGGATCGGCAATAGTACTGGCAGCATGGCTGTCAGCCTGCAGCAGTTCTAAAAAAATCACCTCATCACCGGCACCTCCGCCCGTTGCAAAATCCCTGCCACCGCTTACGGAATCTGTCCTGAACCTGCCCATCAAGGTTGTCATCACCCCTTTTTTACAGCAGGCAGAAAAAATGGCGCCAAAAGAAATCACTTCCGATGGCTGGCCGGCGTATATGCCAAGTGGGTGCGACTTCCGGTATAAATATCGCTTTGTGCGATCAATGTTCAGGTTTTCCTGCATCAACAACCGCGTAACGGTTAACATGAACGGCAATTACCAGATTGCCGGCAGCAAAACCGTTTGTGTAATGGGGCAATCAGTGTCGCCCTGGATCAATGGCAGTTGCGGTTTTGGCACTGAACCAATGCGCCGCGTAAACATCAGCCTGGTCAGCGATCTTAGTTTCACTCCCGACTACCGGCTTCAAACCCGTACGAGGGTGGATAAGGTACAGGCCATCGACAAATGCCTGGTGACCATCTTCAACAATGATGTTACCCAGGAGGTGATGGACAGTATCGCCGCATCCGTTAATTCCTTTGGTATTAACCTGGATAATTCCATTAACAACATGCGCTTTGATGAAGTGCTGCAACCCGTAGCCGAAAAAGCAGGAAAGAAAATCCCCCTCAGCACCTATGGGTACCTGAAGCTGAATGCCAGCTCCGTCAGAATGGGTTCCATAAATTACACCAAAGACACGCTTGCATTCACCGCCGGTATCAATTGCTTTCCGGAAATCAGTTCCGACAGCACCAATCACAGTGTCTCTCGCCACCTGCCTCCCTTGAGCGGAACGGGCGCCGGATCAGGCTTTTCACTTACTGCCAATGCCGTGTATGATTATACCACCATTGACACACTGCTTACCCGTACGCTGCGGAACCGTGAATTTGATGTCAAGGGTGAAAAGATCAGGATAGCTCAGGTGGAAGTCAGGGGACTGGACAATTACATGGTTGAGTTCAAGATCAGTTTTACCGGAAGCAAGAGAGGCACACTGTTCCTGAAAGGCTCGCCTGAACTGGATGTCGCTTCCCAACAGTTAAGCGTGCCCGATCTTGAATACGACCTCAACTCTTCCAGCATTGTCCTGGTGCTGGGAAAAACATTTTTCAACCGGCAGATCCTTGAAAGCCTGAGATCCCAGGCCAGGATCAACGTCACCGATCTATACCAGAAAAACAAGCAGAAAATTGACAGCCAGTTCAACAGGGTTATCACCGACGGCATCGTCATGCAGGGCGGCACCACGCAACTGCGGCTAAACGGCCTCGTGATCAACAAAGACAATGTACAGGTTCAGGTCAATGTAAGTGGAAACGCCGGCCTGGTGATCAGTAAACTTCCCGCACAATAATCTGGTTTATTTCGCAGCAAACCATAATGGCTTGCTGTCGTTCCAGTCGCCGTTGTAGTTGATAAAAAGTTCTTCGCCGGCAACAATATCCCTGACTGCTGTTACCCTTATCAATTCGGCAGCAAAATCCATTTCATACTCGCAATTACTGGTGTAACTGTGATTATAGAGTGGTACATATCCCAGGGCCATGCAGCACTGCGAAAGGTCATCCCCCCATTCAAAAATATAATCGTGAAGGGTGGTCTGGTCCAGGTGTTTCCGGTCACCGGCATTCATTACGATAACCGGACTGATTTCCACCACGGTTCCCGCAGCAATGGGCGCTGTAGTAAAAACGCCGCGCCCCATAAGGCTGGTTGGTGCCACGGTGAGACATGGTAAAATCATGCTGCAATATAAAACGTATTTTTACAGCATGACGGAAGAACTGGAAACACCACCATCGCTCAGTGAGCAGTTTGAGTCTATCATTCACCTGGAAGACAAACTGCGGATCCGCGAATTCCTGAACAACCAGAACATCAGTGATGTGGCTGACCTGGTAGATGAATTTGATGAATTTGCCAGCCAGATCATTGGCAACATGAGCACACACAGGGCTGCCAGCGTGTTCAAGATCCTGGACATCTCCGTTCAGAAACATATCATACAGGAATTACCGCCCCTGAAGTCCGCGGAATTGCTCAACGAATTACCCGCGGATGACCGTACTGCTTTCCTGGAAGAACTGCCCAGTGAAGTGGTAAAAGAGCTGATCAAAACGCTTGACCCCGAAGAAAGACGCATAACCCTTTCCCTGCTGGGATATCCCGATGGCAGTGTAGGCCGGCTGATGACACCTGATTATATCGCAGTGAACAGCGACTGGACTATGGCGGAAGTACTGGAACATATCCGGGAAGTGGGACGTGAATCGGAAACCATTGATGTGATCTATGTAGTGAACGACAAGGGAGAGTTTGTAGACGATATGCGTATCAGGGATGTAATAATGACGAGTCCCGAAAGGGTCGTAAGTGAAATTATTGACTACCGCTTTATAGCGCTGAATGTAAACGACGACCAGGAAGTTGCAAACCAGACATTCAAAATGAATAATCGGGTAGCCCTTCCCGTTGTAGACGACAACAATTTGCTACTCGGCATAGTAACCATCGATGACGTACTCTGGGTGGCCAATGAAGAATTCAGTGAAGATATCCAGCGTATCGGTGGTACTGAGGCCCTTGATGAGCCCTACCTTGAAATGCCCATATTCAAACTCTTCCGGAAAAGAGTGATCTGGATGGTGGTGCTGTTCATCGGCGAAATGCTAACGGCGACGGCCATGGGATATTTTGAAGATGAAATAGCGAAAGCCGTGGTGCTGGCATTATTTGTACCCCTGATCATTTCCAGCGGCGGCAACAGCGGATCACAGGCATCCACCCTGATAATACAGGCAATGGCTGTGGGCGAAATCACCATCAGCGACTGGTGGCGGGTTTTAAGGCGGGAAATCATTTCCGGCCTCCTGCTCGGCTCGGTATTGGGTATTATCGGATTCGCAAGGGTAGCGGTATGGTCACAGTTTTTTCCGGATGTTTACGGTGAACACTACCTGGCTCTTGGCACAGTAGTTGGAATATCCCTGATGGGCGTGGTTCTCTGGGGAACGCTCAGCGGTTCCATGTTACCCATTTTCCTCAAGAGGGCAGGCGCAGACCCGGCTGTATCTTCCGCCCCCTTTGTAGCAACAATGGTGGATGTTACAGGGCTGATCATATATTTCAGCGTAGCCTATCTTTTTCTCCGCGGGCTGCTCCTTTAAATATGGCTTTTCTTACCAGTCAGGTTGAATACGCCGGGATGCACCCGTACTTACGCAATCGATTGACTAAAAAATATTTTAGTTATTATTGCGTTTTCTAATCTGAACCTTTTTAATCAAAAAGAACCTATTAACTATGTGTGGAATTGTTGCGTATATAGGACATAGAGAAGCTTATCCTGTAATCCTTAAAGGTTTAAAACGCCTGGAATACCGCGGCTATGACAGTGCGGGGGTGGCTTTACTGAACGAAGGACTGAAAGTTTATAAAAAGCAGGGCAAAGTGGCCGACCTGGAAGAAACCCTGGTTGGCAAAGACCTGCATTCCAATATCGGTATAGGACATACCCGCTGGGCTACACACGGGGAGCCCTGTGACCGGAATGCCCATCCCCATGTTTCCAGTAATGGCAAACTGGCCATGATCCACAATGGAATCATTGAGAACTATGCCCAGATCAAACAGGAACTCATCAAAAAGGGTTACCAGTTCACCAGTGACACCGACACAGAGGTGCTGCTGAAATTCATTGAAGACATTCATACCAATAATGGCGGTCCCCTGGAAGAATCCATTCGTATTGCCCTGAAACGGGTGGTGGGCGCCTATGTAATTGTGGTGCTGGATGAGAACAATCCCGATACCCTCATCGCTGCCCGCAAGGGGTCGCCCCTGGTGATCGGCATTGGTAAAGGAGAACATTTCCTGGCCTCTGATGCCTCCCCGATTATTGAATACACCAAGGAAGTAGTGTATGTAAATGACTATGAACTCGCCATTATCAAAGCCGACGAGCTGATCCTTAAAAACCTCGGCAATGAAAGGGTCACCCCCTTTATTACCAAGCTCGATATGGAACTTGCGGCAATTGAAAAAGGCGGCTACGATCATTTCATGCTCAAAGAGATTTTTGAACAGCCGCACACCATATTTGATTGCCTCAGGGGAAGGCTCGATGCAGAAACCGGCACCATTACCATGAGCGGTATCCAGCAATATGCAGAACAACTGATGACCGCCAACCGCATCATCATGATCGCCTGCGGAACAAGCTGGCACGCCGGTCTGGTAGCAGAATATATTTTTGAGGAACTGACAAGGATTCCAGTGGAAGTGGAATACGCATCTGAATTCAGGTACCGCAACCCGGTTGTAAACAAAGGGGATGTCATCATAGCTATTTCGCAGAGCGGTGAAACCGCCGACACCCTGGTGGCCATAGAAAGCGCTAAGGAAAAAGGCGCCATCATCCTGGGGGTGGTAAATGTTGTGGGATCTTCTATTGCGCGTACTTCCCATGCCGGTGCATATTCACATGCCGGTCCGGAAATCGGCGTGGCCAGCACCAAAGCATTTACCGGACAACTGGCTGTTTTAACCATGATCGCTTTAAAGCTTGGCTACATGAAGGGCTGTATCACTGAAAAACGATACATGCACCTGATGAATGAACTGAATGATGTTCCTGAAAAAGTGGCTACAGCCCTGCTGCAGAAGGACCATATCCGCGAGATCGCGCACAAATACAAGGATGCCACCGACGCCCTCTACCTTGGCAGGGGGTATAATTTCCCGATTGCACTGGAAGGAGCCCTGAAGCTGAAGGAAATATCCTATATCCATGCAGAGGGCTATCCTGCCGCAGAAATGAAACATGGCCCGATCGCCCTGGTAGACGACAAACTTCCAGTTTTCTTTGTTGCCACCAAGGACAGCTTTCATGAAAAAGTCCTCAGCAACATGCAGGAGATAAAAGCGAGAAAAGGAAAAGTGATCGCCGTGGTAAGTGAGGGGGATGATGCCGCCAGCAGCCTTGCCGACGACATCATCGTAGTGCCCTACGCTGATGAGTTGATTGCCCCGATTATAAATGTTATTCCCATGCAATTGCTCGCCTACTACATTGGTGTAGCAAAAGGATTTGATGTAGACAAGCCGAGAAACCTGGCCAAGAGTGTAACGGTAGAATAAAAATCTTTTATGAACATTATCCGGAAGAGCCCCTTGCAGGCACTGGGTTATGGCTTTATTGAAGCCGGCTATCAACCTGAAGGAAAAGATGAATATTACCTGCGAAACCACCAGAACAACAGTGGCATCAGGTACAGGCAGCTGACTGCTTATGAAATCGAGGTACTGGTACGTAACCGCAACCAGAGTGATGACTGGAACAAAATCCTTGTCTCGGATGCATTCAACCCTGAGCTGGTAAAAAACTGTAAATTCTTCGGTCTTGTAAGGATCGGCAAGCTGGAGCCATATTGCCTTGAATTCAAGAACCTCCGCATGCCGGTAGGGTTATACAACAGCACCATCATCAGTTGTGATTTCGGTAATAACGTGGTAGTGGACAATGTCAACTATATATCGCATTACATCGTAGGTAATGACGTAATGCTGGTAAACATAAATGAGCTGGCCACCACCAGCCATGCCAAATTCGGAAATGGCATAGTAAAGGACGGAGAAGACGAAAAACTAAGGATCTGGCTGGAAGTGTGCAATGAGAACGGAGGCCGGAGTATTCTTCCGTTTGATGGCATGTTACCCGGTGACGCCTTTTTGTGGAGCAGGCACCGTCAGGACAAACAATTACAGGAAAAATTCATTTCGTTTACTAATAACCGTTACGACACCCTTCGTGGACACTATGGTATGATCGGCGACCGCACTGTCATCAAAAACAGCCGGATCATTAAAGATGTTCTGATTGGCAGCGATGCTTATATCAAAGGCGCCAATAAAATAAAAAATGTAACTATCAACTCCATTCCGGAGGCCCGCACCCAGATAGGTGAGGGCTGCGAACTGGTTAATGGAATCATTGGGGTAGGCTGCCGCATTTTCTATGGGGTGAAAGCTGTACGCTTCTTCATGGCCAGCCATTCGCAACTGAAATACGGCGCTCGTCTGATCAACTCCTACCTTGGCAACAACGCCACGATATCCTGTTGTGAAGTATTGAATTCCCTGATATTTCCCGCCCATGAACAGCACCACAACAATTCTTTCCTGTGTGCGGCGCTGGTGATGGGACAAAGCAATATGGCTGCCGGTGCAACCATCGGTTCCAACCATAATTCCAGGAGCGCCGACGGAGAACTGATCGCTGGCCGTGGCTTCTGGCCCGGACTCTGCGTCAGCCTGAAGCACAATTCCAGGTTTGCCTCTTTCTGTATTATTGCCAAAGGCGATTTCCCGGCAGAACTCAATATTGAACTTCCATTCTCCCTCATAAGCAATGATGTTTCAAATGACCGACTTGTTATAATGCCTGCATACTGGTTCGAACACAATATGTATGCACTCGCCCGCAACTCCTGGAAATATGTGGCAAGGGATCAGCGGCTTGAAAAAATCCAGCATATTGAATACGACTACCTGGCACCTGACACTGTCAATGAAATGCTGCAGGGGCTTGGATTGCTGGAAAAAGCAACAGGGGAAGCCTGGTACCGGAAAGAAGGAAAATCCGCAAATGCCGGCCAGCTAAGAAAAAAAGGAGCGGCATTATTACAGGCCGGAGAAGATGCCGTCAGGGATCTGGTAATTTTGCTGGATGGCGCTGAAAACAGCCACAGGCCTGCCGAAATACGGAAGGCTGCTACTGCCTACCACTGGTACAGAAGGATGCTCAACTATTACGCAGCCCGTGAAATCCTGGATTTCTTTGCAAGGAAACCTTTAAGCACACTAAATAGGATGGCAGCCAAACTACCTGCTGCCGGCAAACCCGGAAAGTGGGAAAATATCGGCGGACAGCTGATAGAATCTGATACTGTTCAAGGCTGGCTGCAACAGGTCAGGAAAGGGCAACTGACTGACTGGGACCAGCTACATTCGCTTTACGCCAACCAGTCTGTCTTGTATCCGGACCAGAAACTGGCTCATGCCCTGGCTATTTACAAGTCCTTACATGGAATTGACCTGTCATCCAATGCAGCAGAACTGAGATCCTTGCTTGAAAGCAGTATCGGATTCAGAAAGGAACTGGCAGACCGCATTTATGAATCAAGGGCCAAGGATTACCAGAATCCGTTCCGCCGGATGGTTTACGACAATGACGATGAGATGGGCATAGTCGTAGGCAAACTGGAGGACAACGGTTTCATCCATGAAGAACAAAAGGCCTTCAGGAATTTTAAAAAGCGGGTCAGCGGCCTGCTGAAACAAACCACCTAAAAAACCAGTTTTTGAACACCCAGGATCCTCCCCGGTGCTGAGATCCTGATAGTATAGATTCCGGCAGGAAAATTTGTCGCTCGAAGCTCCAGGTGGTTTTGGCCTTTATGCAGATAGTCAGTCTTTCTTGTTATTAGGCTTCCTTTAGCATCAAAAACTTCTATAGTAACGGCCATATTTCCAGGTGAATTTACCAGAACAAAATCCGTTCCTGCTGGTCTCAAAATCTGAAATCCGTCAGTAAGGGACTGATGTCTGCTAAATCTTATCACCCGGCTTGAATAGCGGTGTCCATTCTTATCCGTGCCGATGATCCGGCAAAATCCCGACTTCCAGCCGGCTGGTATTTCTAACCGGTAATCAGTTTTATACCGGCTTGCAGAGACTTTTCCTGCACCCGCAAACGTTCGACCATTGTCTGACAATTCCAGTTCAAACGTTTCCGTATCGGCGAGGTCAGTTACCTTCCAGTAACAATAGATGCTGTTAAAGACTTTATCGACCCTGATACTTTCAAATAATACCGGTAAAGTATTGGACCCTGCCGCTGCACTGGCCAGGGTAAAATACGTAACCCGCGAGCCCAGTCCCTCAACAACAGTACTTGTAACAGAGCCCTTGTCAAAAGCGGCTCCGGAAGTGGCACTATTACCCATATCTGACCAGAGGCCATTATTAAATGCAGCCACGCGCAGGTCGGGCAGGTATGAAACCCCTCCACTGAAGGCATCATCAAAAGACAGTTCAATGACGGCATTCGCATCTGGCAACTGCCCTCCCCTGATCTTGGTGACAACCCAGTATTCCAGTTGTGAAACATGGTCAATCCCTTCACCCAGTCCCTCTCCGATGGAAAAGGCGCTTTCACGTTGATACATAGCCGACACATCTCCATGAATACCCCGCAATGATATCCAGCGTTGTTTTCCACTGGAACCCAATGGCAAAAAAGAATACCCTCCTTCCAATCCTTCAAGTACCAGGTCGCCTTCGATATAGGAAGCCCTGCTGATACTGTCTGCCCTGATGGTTGCTCCGGGTGCGAGACTGAGCCTGGATTCGGTTCCTGAATATAATACCCCCCTGACTAAATCAAGCCCGTAACTCAGGCGCAACGGAGCGGCCAGGGTAACGCCAAACGAATTACCAATACTGACAATAATACTGTCGGTCAGGAGACCCGTACAACTGACGGACTGCATGGTGTTGCCTCCGAGCAGGATAGTACCGGTTCTTCCCGATGCATTTGTTTCAGTGATTCCACCCCCCTTTTGTATCCAGTCTTTTTTCAGGAGGATGACCGATGATCTGTTACCGCTTGACAAATTGAACAAGGCCGAATCAATCAGGAGATTGCCGTCAACCTGGATGGTATCATCAAAATGAAGCGAATAAGTCACCCCCGGTTCCAGTTCCAGGTTGCCCCTGATCTGTGCTTTATTGGTGCCGGCAGAAGAATAGGAAATCTTACCTGAGGGTCCGGCAACTGCCGACAGTTGCAAGGTTCCGAAAGTTCTGCCACTCATTGAAATAGTGGATGCCGCATCTGTATTTTCAAACCTGAAAATCCCCTTTTCCGTACCGGACTGCCGGCTCAATTGTTGCACCAGTTCTGCATGCCCGGTTCGGGTTCTATGAATATAACGGCCGCCAGCAAGGATGCTGATGGAATCATTGATTCGCAGTGAATAACCACTGCTGCTGCCGGAAGCATTCAGGAAGGTACCGCCCGCCCCTATCTGTATCGTGTATCCATTTCCGCTGGTTTCGAAAGCCCTTGGATCCAGACTGCCTGATACGCTGGCGACCAAATTGGTTATCGGCAATTCCAATACAATTGAATAGGAAGATACCGGTTGTATCCGGAGCGTTCTGATCTTTACAGCAGAATCCGGTAAGACCACCCGGTAAGCTGACAATAACAGGCTGTTATCAAGCAGAACGTCATCCTGAAGCCCGGGAACCTTTGCCTGTTCCCAGTTGGCCGGATCAGCCCATAAATTATTCAGGGCGGAACCCGTCCACCTGCTCTGTGCACCCGCCTGCATGGTAAGCAGCAGCAATACCCAACACCTCATTATCATATCTCACAATTTTGCTACGGGAAAATTACAATGAAGTGAAGGTCGCCGCAATAGTTTCGGCTAAACAGGGTGAAAAAACGGTATACAAAAAGCCCCTTTCAAATGAAAGGGGCCCTACAAATAGTTATGATTGCCAGAAGTAATTACTTCTTCAGGCTATCTACCTGAGCAGCTGCAGAGTCAGTAGCAGCTTTAACAGTAGAGTCGATAGCAGCGGCAGCTGAATCAACGGTAGCAACTGCAGAATCAACAGTAGCGGTTACTGCAGAATCAACAGTAGCTTCAGTAGTTTCAGCAGCATTGTTACAAGCGGCGAAAGCGGCAGCGATAGCCAGAACAGCAAATACTTTTTTCATTGTTTGTTTACGTTTTGTGGATGTTTTTTAAAACAGGCGCAAATTTACGCCTTTGCCGCATATAATCAAATTTCGAACCAACTTTTTCACCTTCCTTTCACGATTCATCCGGGCCCATACCTGGTTTCTTACTTTTTCCTGAAGAATATCCGCACCGGAACCCCTTTGAAATTGAACTGTTCGCGCAGTTTATTTTCAAGGTAATTCCTGTAGGGCGCTTTGATATCATCGGGATAATTACAGAAAAAGGCAAAGGAAGGAACCACCGTTGGCAATTGTGTCACATATTTGATACTCACCGGGTTACCACGAACAACAGGCGGATGATACGCTGCAATTGCCTTGAGCATGGTATCATTTAACTGTGAAGTCGTCACTTTCCGCTTACGGTTTTCCACCACTTCCAGGCCAATCTCAATGGCTTTGAAAATCCTGGTTTTCTCCTTCGCGGAAATGAATAAAACGGGAACATCCGTGAATGGAGCCAGCCTTTCCTTCAGGAGTTTTTCATAATCACGTGCCGTATTGGTTTGCTTTTCCACAAGATCCCATTTGTTTACCAGTATCACAATCCCCTTTCCCTTGCGGGCTGCCAGACTGAAGATACTAAGGTCCTGGGCTGTTATTCCTTTCTGCGCATCCAGCACCAGCAGGCAGACATCCGCCTCATCCAACGCCTTGATAGCCCTGATAACGGAATAAAACTCCAGGTCCTCCTCCACTTTCTGTTTCCTTCGGATACCTGCTGTGTCTATCAGGATGAATTCCTTCTGGAACATGTTGTAATGGGTATGAATCGTATCCCTTGTGGTACCGGCAATATCACTTACGATGGTACGCTCCTGGCCCACCAAAGCATTCAAAAGGGAAGATTTGCCTACGTTAGGCTGGCCGATGATGGCGAACTTTGGAACTCCTTCCCCTTCGTCCTCGGCATACCTGTCTTCCGAAATTTTTTCGGTGATGGCATCCAGCACTTCTCCTGTGCCGCTTCCGCTGATGGCTGACAGGAAAAAAATATTCTCAAACCCGAGGCCATAAAATTCAGTGGCTTCCAGTAATCGCTGGTTGTTATCTACCTTGTTAACGACCAGGTAAACCGGCTTGGTAGTGCGCCGGAGCACATCTGCCATGGCTTCATCAAGATCTGTGATACCGGTGGCAGTATCGGTCATAAATACCAGGGCATCTGCTTCTTCCAGGGCAATCAGCACCTGCTTCTTGATTTCCTGCTCAAATACGTCATTGCTTTTGGGAACGAAACCACCTGTATCGATGACGTTGAATGTTTTACCATTCCACTCGGCAATACCATACTGGCGGTCACGCGTCACACCACTTACATCATCCACAATCGCTTTCCGTTGTTCCAGCAGACGATTGAAAAAAGTGCTCTTTCCTACATTTGGTCTGCCAACAATTGCCACAGTATATCCGGCCATAATCAAAAATTTAGATCTTAGTTATTTAATCAGCCTTACCGGCTAATGGTTGTTTCTTTATAAACTCATCATAGGCTTTCAGTAAAACCAGGACATCATTTTCCTTTTTCAGTGAAAGACCTTGTTCTTTTATGTAGGGCCTGAGACCAGATGACCGTGGCAAAGCCGTCAGTACATATTCTGCTGAAAGCTTTTTCAGGTGTACGACCCTGTTATTGCCACTGATAAAATAGTCCAGCCTGTCTCTTAATTCATACCGCTTTTCCGTTCCGAAGCGGGCATCCATTACCACCAACTCTCTCCTGTTCAACTTCATCAACCTGAAAGTATCCCGGTTCAGTTCCTCCAGGTATCCCTGAACAGGTTTGTTGTTTATATAAACATCGGGCAGGTCATTCCTGAATACTGTTAAAATTCCTGATGTATCCTCACCTGGATGCAACACGGCCATTTTAAGAATTTCCGGTGACGCCACCTGCTCCTTCCCTTCCAGGTCCTTAAAATGAACTTCCTGGCTCAACAGATTGTACCGCACAAACAAACGGGCAATTACATTTTTATTCGATCCGTAAAGTGAAGCCAGTTTCCAGTCCTCACTCCAATATCTTGACCCATTTACCTTTTCGTCGGGTATGCTCTTATTCAGGTTCTCCGTTCCGTAAACGGTCCAATCACCTTTGTAATCCTGTCCTTTAGGATTCATTTCTATGAACACCTGGCCTTTGCCCAGGGTGCTGACCAGTATAAGGACAAAAAATAGTGGATACCTTTTCATCACATAATGATTTATGTTAATATACCACAATTAATTGTATCCATATTCCCGCAGGTGCAAATCATTATCCCTCCATTTCGGCCTTACTTTCACGAACAATTCCAGGAACACTTTCTGGCCCAGGAATTTTTCTATTTCCTGCCTGGAGCGGGTTCCCAACTCCCGGATCATCTTCCCCTTCTCTCCTAAAATAATTCCTTTCTGGGTATCCCTTTGTACGATGATATCGGCCATAATCTTGACCAGGGTTGACTTTTCCTTGAACTCCTGCACCAGGATGGCCGTATGATATGGGATCTCATCCTGGTAAAGCTGGTAAATCTGTTCCCTGATCAGCTCCCCTACAAAAAAACGGGTAGGCAGGTCCGTGAGGTTGTCTTCGTCAAAGAACGGCTCCCCTTCCGGAAGGAAGGAAAGGATTTTCTGTAACAGTTCATCAACTCCCTGTTTCCGGAGAGCCGAAACCATCTCAATCTCTTTTACATATGGCTTTCCGCTGAAGAACTGTTTGGCCTGCTCCAGTTTTTCGGCAGATGCGCCATCAATTTTGTTAAGGACCAGGAGGGCCGGCACCCTCAGCCTTAATGCAGAAAAAATGGCATCACTTTCTGCCCAGTCATCCCACACATCAACCAGTAACAAAGCCAGGTCGGCATCTTCCAGGGCGCTTTTTACGGCCTGCATCATGCGCTCGTGCAACTTGTATTTGGGTTCAATGATCCCGGGAGTATCGGAAAAAATGATCTGGTAACCCGGTTCAGACAGTATTCCCTTGATCCTGTGACGGGTTGTTTGCACTTTGGGAGACACAATAGCCAGCTTCTCACCCATAAAGGCGTTCAGTAAGGTGCTCTTGCCCGCATTGGGCTTTCCAAAAATATTTACGAATCCTGCTTTCATCTTTAGCGGTTTGCAGGCAACAGTTTATACGCTAAAGAAAGCGGGAGGTAGTCAGATTCTCTGCGTGAAATGTTGCCGCATAGAATAAAAAAAGAGCACAAAGGTAGTCCAATACAGGCAATCCCCCAACCCATTACCAAATTTTCACAATTCATACAAGCAGACCTTGAAAAGATTTTGCATTATAGGTTTATTACATTTGACCAGGAAAACCCACCAGCCTTGACCCATTTTTACACCTGCCTGACGGCCCTGATTGTTTTCACGACCTGCCTGAGGGCACAGCCGCCATCTTACCTGTATTCGCACCTGGGCAAGCAGGACGGACTGGTTTCAGATCAGTTGATGATCGTTCAGCAGGATAAAAAAGGCTATATATGGATTGCCAGTCACCACGGCATCCAGCGCTTTGACGGTCACAGATTTCTTGACATCCGGCATCGTCCGGGAGTTCCGGGCTCCATCCCCCCCGGTATTGTTTACCTGATGGCAATGGATAAAAAAGACAGGCTATGGCTTGTTTTCGGCGACTTCAAAGTCGGTTACCTGGATGTGTCAGACCTCAGTTTCCATGAAGTGAATATTAAATTTCCAGACAAAAATTTTGACAGGGGGATAGGCAATATTTACATTGATGAGGAAAACAATATATTCCTGTTCGGGTATAAAAGAACTGTTTTTACCTTCCGGGAAAAAGACTCCATCTTCCTTCGCAGCAACTCATTATTCAGGGTTCCAAAGGGCTGGAACATAATCCATTTATGGCAGGACAAGCAATACAACTACTGGCTTGGCTGCGATTCCGGCCTGGCAAAATTCAATAAAAAGACCCAGATGCTTTCTTACGCGGGGCATAACCCCGAAAAGGAACCAGTAATTGAAAAATTCAGCAAACTGAAGGTAATCAACCTGCTGTATAAAGAGCCCGGCGGAAGGTTCTGGATCAGTTCCTGGCCGGAAACGGGCCTCACTATCCAATCCTATGATCCTGCCACCGGAATGGTCTCCTCCTGGGAGCATGTGATTGGTGCCAAATTAAAATACAAATATTTTGAATTAAGGGGAATAACCACCCTGCAGGATGGCAGTACATGGCTGGCAGGCCACAACCTGTTTGCCAGGTTCAACCCGGCCGGCAGCACAATTGATCCTGTGCCCAATAGCAGTCCGGGTGAAAACAGCATTCTATTCGATGGCGTCAATCAACTGTATGAAGACAGGGAAAAAAATGTATGGATCTGCACCGATAAAGGCTTGTACAGATTTAATCCTTCTGCACAAAAATTTTCAGTGATCCATAACCGGAGGTTCGGCCGGGACACCCTCTTCAGTCCCGATGTCACCGACCTGCTTCATTCCTCTTCGGGTAATATTTACGTGAGCACCTGGGGTTCCGGGGTGTTTGCCTATGACCAGAAATTCAATCCTGTCAACTCCCTCCTGGTGAAGCAGGGTATCAATATGGGAGAATTGATGACCTGGTGTATTCTCGAACGTAATAATGGTGAAATCTGGCGTGGCCAGCAGGGAGGAACACTGGTTATATACGATCCTGCCAGCCAGAAAACCCGGATAATCAGGGACCCGGTGTTTGAAAACAGCACCATCCGGCAGATCGCAGAAGACAGGGATGGCAATGTCTGGTGCGGAACCCAGCGAGGCTACCTGATCAAATGGAATGCTGCAACAGGGCAGTTCACCGTCCAGCACAAACTGGAAGGAATCATATCCCGGTTATACCTCGACAAAACGGGTTATCTCTGGGTTTGCAACGCTATTAATGGCGTGTACAGGATCAGGCCCCAAACTGGTGAAATCGTGATGAACATCAACACCCTGGGGCCGGATGATAAAAAACTATTGGCCAATGCCACCTCAGACATCCTTCAATATGATGACAGCCTTTTTGCAATAGCGGCAAACGGCCTGAATATTCTCAATCTGCATACCGGCAAAATCAAACACCATAACACCAACAACGGATTTCCTTCCAATGAGATCGCCAATTTTTCTTTGGACCCGAAAGGTTACCTGTGGATGTCCAGCGGATCGGGAATCATCAGCTTCAATATCCGGAAAAACAAGATCAGCAATTATTCTGCGATGGATGGCATCCATACCAACAGCTTCAGTACCGCTTCGGTTGGTCTTTTACGTGATGGGCGCATAGTAATAGGAACCAGCCACGACATGCTGGTGTTTGATCCATTGCAGGTAACTGTGGAAGACTATACCCCGCCAAAAGTTGAAATCAGTGGCATCAGTCTCATGAATAAAGCCCTGCCGGTTGATTCTGTCCGCAAAAGCGGGAAGCTCGAACTCAGGCATGACCAGAATTCACTGATCCTGGAGTTCACCACCTTAACCTACCAGAATGATTATGGCATTTATTACAAACTGGTGGGACTGGATAAAGAATGGAAGGAATCAGGGAAATTGAAACAGGCCTTGTTCAATTATCTGGCTCCCGGCGATTATACGCTGAATGTTGCCAGCAGGAAAGCTGATGGCCAGATCGGCCAAATCACAAGCCTTACCATATCTGTCAGCGCCCCATTCTGGCGATCCACCTGGTTTTATTCCCTGCTGGCCCTTGCCTTCGCTGCTGTCTTGTTTTGGCTTGACAAACAAAGGACCTCCCGCCTGGAGAATGAAGCCCGAATGCGCAGCGCCATCGCGGGAAACCTGCATGACGAGGTGAACACCACGCTTTTGAACATCAACGTACTGAGTGAAATAGCGGGCATGAAAGCGAGTACAGACCCTGAAAAATCAAAGGAATTTATTTACGAGATCCAGAAGAAAAGCCGCAATATGGTGATTGCCATGAAGGATGTTTTATGGAGCATAGACCCGGCAAATGACAGCATGCCCAAAACTATTGAACGGTTTCACGAAGTGGCGGAAGCGATGCGGAACCGGCACGGGGCAGAGGTTTTCATTTCCACAGGAACATCCATCGGCCACCTGCAGTTAAGTATGAAATTCAGGCATGAATTCATCATAATTTTCAAAACAGCCATTACCTGCCTGGTGGAAACAATGCAGGGAAAACTTGTCAGGGTTGAACTGGATTATCTTAAAGGATGTTTGCAAATGAAAATAACCGCACCCGGACTAAAACCTGACATGGATAATGAAATGGTTTCAAGATGTATTTCCGATATAAAGGCGAGAGCGAGGACATTGGGAACCGTTGCCGACACCTACAGCAATGAGGAAGGAGTGGTATTCTCTTTCAAAGCAAGAACCGGACACAATGGCATTCAGAAAATATAGTAAAACAGAACCGATTATTTTCCTTTGGTTCATGTTCCCATTCGTGGGAATACTGAACGCCCTGCTATTTGGTTCCTGTGTGTACGGCTCATTAAATATCTTCCTGTATTCATTCGGACTGTCTGCCATTTTTATTTTCTGCTGCTATTTTATCTTCCGCACAGTTGCCATCCTTATCAGAAAAAGGTTCCCTTCCAATGCTGATATCTTCAGGCGAATTTCAGCCATGATTCCTGTTTTTGCTGTTATTAACATCCTCATGATCACAAGTATTTACGCTTATTACAAGCTGATCAGTTTTGAAGCCTGCCCGGCAAAACAACAAAATTTCTGGTGGGCAGTTTTATTTGCGTGCATCTCCAGCACAACTATAATACTGATCAATGAAGCGGTGGTCAACTTCCAGGGATGGAAACGCTCCATTACAGAAACGGAACAATTAAAGAATGCTTACCAGAAAACTAAATTGCTGGGACTGAAGGGACAGGTAAATCCACATTTTCTTTTCAACTGCTTTAATTCTTTATCCAGTCTTATCAGCGAAGACGAACAGGCTGCCGAACGTTTTCTGAATGAAATGAGCAAAGTGCACAGGTATATGCTCAGGGGAGATGACGAACTACTTGTTACGGTTGAGGAAGAACTCCGCTTTGTCCAATCCTACCTGCACCTGATCGAAGCCCGTTTTGGCAAAGCCATACAGGCTGCTATTGAAGTACCGGAAATATGCCGCAATCAGTTTATTCCACCCCTAAGCATACACGTAATGCTGGAGAACATCATCTATACAAACACTGCCAGTGCGGAAACCCCGCTGAGAATAAAAATAACAAGTGAATCAACGTGTACACTGGTTATAAATAACAACATACATCCAAGGATCAGCAAGGACTCTTTTGATTATGAAGAGGGAATTGACAACCTCCTGAAAAAATATAAACTCCTGAATAGTCCGGGTATTGAAATCAGGGAAACAAAATCAGACCGCACCATTTACCTGCCACTGATCAAAGACAAGGAGGTAGCATTTTGAAATTCCATTCACCACCAAAGTACCAATGGATCGGGTTCCTGGCATCTATGCCCTTTATTTCAGTAACCCTGAATGTCATTTTGTTTGATGACCGGTTTTACCAGGAACCTATCATCTGGTTTATTTCTGTTCCGCTGATATTCCTGCTGGGATTGGGATCATGGTACCTGCATTACCAATATGACCACTTTATACGTGCAAAATATCCTGAATTCAACCAGACCTGGAAAAGATCAGCTCTGAAATTACTGGTCAACCTCTTTATAATGTCGCCCTCCGTACTTGCAATCATCTTCCTGTATCATCAATTGCATTTATTCGGATACGATTTCAGGCCTGAGGATGCCAGGTGGTGCTTATTGGTGGGGCTCATTATAAACCTGCTGTTTGAAACATTATGGGAAGTAATTTACCTGATTGACAAGTATAAAGAAAGTTTATCCGAGCAGGAATTGCTGGTACAGATGAGTATCGGACAGGAATTTGAGAACCTTAAAAGCCAGGTAAACCCGCATTTCCTTTTTAATTGTTTCAATACATTATCCGGCCTGATCAGTGAAGACAAGAAACAGGCAGAAAAATTCCTGGATGAGCTCAGCAAAGTATACCGCTATTTACTGCGCAACAATGAATTTGGAGTGGCTACACTCGAATCAGAACTGGCATTTATAGAAAGTTATTCCCAGTTGCTGAAAACGAGGCATGGAGAAGGGCTGCAGATCAATATGGAAATAGACAGGAAATACCTTCCATACCTGCTGCCTTCGCTTAGCCTTCAGATGGCGGTTGAAAATGCGGTAAAACATAATATCGTCAGCAGGCAACAGCCGCTGGTTCTTGAGATCTTCACGACCTCAGCCAACCAACTGGTCATAAATAACAATCTGCAGAGAAAACAAAAAAGGGAATATTCTACCAGGATCGGGCTTCAGAATATCAGCAACAAGTACAAACTAATGAAGCAGGATGGCTTTCAGGTTATTGAAGGGGATAAATATTTCATGGTGGTATTGCCCCTGGTATGGAATCAATAAGCCCACAAAATAAAGAAGACCTCTTTATGAGGTCTTCTTTGTTGCGAAGGGAGGGATCGAACCTCCGACCTTCGGGTTATGAGCCCGACGAGCTACCGCTGCTCTACTTCGCGATTTGGATTGCAAATGTACAGCGTAGACCCTTCCCTTCCAAAACTTTTTTAAAAAATATGTTTTGTCCTGCAGAAAGCAGCATTTTCCTTAACCATCCTTCCGACTGATGCTGCTTGCTCCACTTGACTTCATTTCCCTGATCAGGCCAGTACCCTTATAATTAATATCACTCGCACCGCTTGCCTTGAGGTTCAGTTCTTTGTTCACAACCACATTAATGGATGATGCACCACTGGCATCCACCTCACAATAATCTGTGACGAGATCCCACCCCTTTACAGAACTGGCTCCGCTAAGTTTTACAGACACTTTTCCGATGCTGCCTTTCAGTTTTGTATCACTGGCCCCGCTAAGATTCATATCCAGTTGCCGGCATTCCAACTCACCGGAAATATCGCTGGCACCTCCCATATCCACATTCAGCCGATCCGCCTTCAGCTTTCCCATCAACTTCACATCACAGGCACCGTCGGCCTTGATCATATTGATTTCCTTTACAGAAACATAAGCCTTCATATGTTTGTTTCCCCGCCAGTCGCTCCATCCCTTTCCGTCAAACCATATATTGAGGACACCGTCTTTTACTTCAGTCTTTATCCGGTCCTTCACTTTCTGCTCCGTGGCACTTACGGCCACCCCAGTTTCATCTCCCTGTGAAATATAAATATCTATGGCACTGGAAGCTTTGATGCCGGTAAAGCTACCGACAGAGCGCAGTTCTGCATCGCGATCGTTGATGATGAATTTCTGGGCTTTCGCATTTACAACCACTGCCAGAACCAGCATTGCTAGAAGGATTCTTTTCATATAATTGTTTATTTCTGATTTATTTCCTGATGTATCAACCATTGGATTTAACACTGCCGCCGCTACCTGTTCTGATATTACGGATCATTCCGCCACCTTTATAATTTACCACACCGCCACTGCTTGCTTCGGCGCTCAATTCTTTGGTAACAGTAATATTAATGATACCGCCACTGCTTGCGTCAGCATTGCAATTAACTGTTGATATGCCATACCCTTTGAACATGGCTCCGCTGCTGGCTTCAACGGTGATACTTTCAGCAGATCCTTTCAAAGTGGTAATGGCACCACTGCTGTTGTCTGATTTAATCTGCCTGCCTTTGAACTCGCCTTCAATGATTGCACCGGAATTGGCGTCAAGATCCAGGTCGCCAACATTGATAACACTACCGGTTCTTGCGATTGCTCCTGAAGACACATGCAGCAAAGTCAGTTCACGAATGGACACATAGGCTTTGAATTTTACATTTTTACGCCACTTCCAATCAAATCCATCGTTATCAATATATATTTTCAATACACCATTTTCCACTACCGTCTTGATGCGTTCCATGTATTCGGGTTTGCTGGAACTGACCGCAACGGCGTTCTGGTCGCCCTGCTGTAATAAGAGTTCAATGCCTGTAGACACCTTCACACCCGTAAAAGCTCCCACATTCCTGGGGCGGGCATTATTATCCGTAATTGTGGTTGTCTGGGCAAATATTCCCGTACTCAGCAGCAACAGGAAGGCAAGGTTTAATAAACTTTTCATGTAGTTCTATTTAAAATTGGTATCAGCATTTAGAGTAGGACGGACAGTCATTCCGGAATGTTACAATTATTTGAAAAAAATGCCTTTACCTTTGCACTTCGATTACGGCCGTAATCAAAACAGATTCCTCGGGGTGCTACCGGATTGGCCAAAAGCCTGCCGGATGCTGAGAAAATACCCGTAGAACCTGGACAGGGTAATGCCTGCGCAGGGAAGGTGGTCATCTATTTCATTCCTCCTTTTGCTTTCGCAGCATTTCTCTCAAATCATTTTTTCAAACCAATCATTAACAATGAAAAAATTGCTTTTGGGGATTTGCGCTTTAATTCTAGTAATCCCCGTTTTCGCGCAACAACGTAAACTCACAGTGATCGACGCTTCCAGCCGGCAACCGGTTCCGGGTGCAACCATCAGCCTACCAAACGGGAAAAGCATCTTAACAGACCAGGAAGGAAATTTTGAACTGCCTGAAGCTATCAAAAACGCAATATTCAGCAGCATTGGCTATAAAACAGCCAGCCTGAACATTGCCATGGGACAGGATACCATTTTACTGGAACGGTATAACCTCTTTTTACAACCGGTGGAAGTAAAGGCCATCAGGGCGGATGACAAAGCCCCGTTTGCCCGTACCAATATTTCTGCCCAGGAAATCGGGAAGCAGAACCTGGGGCAGGACCTCCCCTTCCTGTTGAACCACACACCATCAGTGGTAGTCAATTCCGATGCAGGAAACGGGGTTGGATATACCGGAATCCGTATCAGGGGTACAGATGCCACCCGCATCAACATGACCCTCAACGGCATTCCCTACAATGACGCCGAAAGCCAGGGACTTTTCCTGGTCAACCTGCCAGACTTTGCCTCCTCGGTCAGCAGCATCCAGATCCAGCGGGGCGTTGGCACTTCCAGCAATGGAGCCGGAGCTTTTGGCGCGACCCTGAATGTGAGTACCAATGAATTTCACGAAAATGCCTATGGCGAGGCCAGCAATAGCTTCGGATCATTCAACACATGGAAAAACACCGTAAAAGCAGGAAGCGGCCTTATCGGCGACCATTTCACCATCGATGCCAGGCTTTCCCGTATTTCCAGTGACGGATATGTTGACCGTGCAAGCAGCAACCTAAGCTCATTTTATGTTTCTGCGGCATACCTCTCGGAAAAATCAAGTCTCCGTTTTAATGCTTTTTCAGGTAAGGAAAAAACCTACCAGGCCTGGAACGGCATCCCACAGTCCGAGGCAAATACCAACCGTACCTATAACAGCGCCGGCACCGAAAAGCCCGATGGACCATATGAAAACGAGACCGACAACTACCAGCAGGACCACTACCAGCTGTTCTTTAACCATTCTTTTTCAGAAAAACTCTCCTTCAATACCGCTGCATTCCTGACAAGGGGAAGGGGATATTATGAACAGTATAAAGCAGATGAGGATTATTCAAAATACGGTCTCAGCAACCCGGTGATCGGCGGTGAAACCATAGAAAATACAGACCTGATCAGGCAACTCTGGCTAGACAACCATTTCTATGGCGGAGTTTATTCCCTGCTTTACAAGCATAAGGGCACCCAACTAACTCTCGGTGGCGCCTACACGCAGTATGACGGAAAACATTATGGAAAGATTATATGGGCAGAGACGGGTATCGCCAACGGATATAAATGGTATGACAACAACGCAGACAAATCGGACTTTAACTTCTATGGTAAATGGCAACAAAAATTAAACGCCCACTGGCAGAGTTTTGCAGACCTGCAGTTCAGGACCGTAAACTACGCCATTGATGGTTTCCGTGATAACCCCGGCCTCACCACGGACAGCCGTTTTAACTTCTTTAATCCCAAAGCAGGTATCACCTACACCAGGAATAACTGGAATGCTTTTGCCTCCATATCGGTGGCAAACAAGGAACCTAACAGGGATGACTTTGAAGCCGGTGTCAACCAGCAACCAAAAGCAGAGCGCCTGTACGACCTGGAACTGGGTCTGGAAAGGAAAACAAGCAGGTATTCATGGAGTGCCAATTTCTATTACATGAGTTACCGCGACCAGCTGGTTCTCACGGGCAAGATAAATGATGTTGGTTCGTACACCCGTACCAATATTGACCAGAGCTATCGTATGGGAATAGAGTTGCAGGGCGGAGTAAAACCAGCTTCATGGATCAGCCTTCTTGGTAATATTACATTAAGCGAAAACAAAGTCAGGGATTTTACCGAGTATATTGACGATTATGATGCAGGAATTCAACTCGAACGGAAATACAAAAAGTCCGACATCTCTTTTTCTCCCTCACTGATCGGATCAGCTACAGCATTGATCACTCCTTTTGCCAATGCCGAACTTGCTTTTATCGGAAAATATGTTGGCCGGCAATATCTCGACAACACTTCCAACCGGAACAGGAGCCTGGCGCCATACTATACGCAGGATCTTCGGCTACGCTATACTGTGAGGGGTAAATTTTTCAATGAAACCGGGTTTGTTTTCCAGGTAAACAACCTGTTCAACAAAAGGTATGAACCCAATGGATATACCTTCAGTTATATCTACGACAAGATATTTTATACGGAAAATTACGTATACCCAATGGCGGGAATTAACTGGATGGCAGGAGTAAATATCAGGTTGTAACAAATACGAGGTAGATATACCGGTAATATTCCTATGTGGAAAACCGGCGATTGGCATCATTTAGGATAACAGATATCCTGTTAATCCGTCATCGATGAAAAAAACCATCGCCCTTAATGTCTTCATCATCCTTGCGTTCTACCTGATCATGGTAGTTGCAGGCGGGAAATGAAAAAACTTCTGATGTGGAGGTTTGGAGATGCAAAGTTTACATCTCCTGATCTTCACATCATTTAATCATATCCTGCCAGGCAAGCATCCCGCCTTCAAGATTTTTGGTATTCTCAAAACCCATTGTTTCCAGGAACAAACAGGCTGTGGCACTGCGTTTCCCGCTGCGGCAGTGAATAATCAGTTCTTCACTTTTAAGATCCTCGATCTCATCGATCTGCATCGCCTGTATTTTGCCAAGGGGAATCAGTCTGGCGCCGATATTGAATTCGGCATATTCATCAGGTTCCCGAACATCTATGATATTCAGTTTCTCACCGGCATCAATTCGCGATTTCAATTCTGCAACAGTAATAATTTCCATTTCATTTATTTAAAGGGAATTAATAATTATTCTCAACAGGTGCAGCAATGCGATTGCTTGTATCACGCACCGGTCGTTGTGTACTTAACCAAATATCTATCATTTGTCCCTGCCGGATCCTGTTTACACGGTTATCGGCGGTAGTTCTCTCCGGGCTCTGGCGGTAAATAAAAGCACTTGCGGTGTCTTTTACATCCGGATCCAACACCCTGGCACCAAAGCTGATTCCACTGGTGGCCAAGATATCCTTAGCCTCCACATAGGTTAAAGCAAACAGGTCGGGAACCGACATATCAATATCAGACAACCCGCTTCCCAGTATCAGTGAAACGGAGGTGCCCATAGGCAATTTGGTGCCGGGTTTGATATCTTTACCATCCTTCAACTGAACCAGTACTGAATTCTTGGCAAAATCCGGCCGATAGGATGTATCTCCCATTTTAAGTCCGAATTGTTTCAGTACGATCGCTGCATTCCTGACACTCATTCCAACCAGGTTCGGCATTACAACATCGGGAGGTACTGCCCTGTTTACTGTCAGGTACACGGTCCGGTTAACCTTCACTTTTGCCTCCGCTTCGGGAAATTGCTTTACAACAGCCATTGGCTGAACCGTATCGCGGTAAACGGAATCCTGGATAACCACATCGAACCCCTGGGCTTCCAGTTCGTCTTTTGCTGCCTCGTAGGATTTACCGGTTACGGTGGGAACCTCCATCACTTCCCCATGCCGGGTAAAAAAGTCGAGCGAACTGAAAAAAGCCAGTACAAGGACTGTTACCAGCAACAAAGCCAATAACAGGTTAAACCAGAGAGGTTTTTTTGAGAGGTATGAGAACACAGGTTCAATTTTTAATAAGGAATGGATTCAAAGAAAATAAAAATTATTTAAGTGCCAGGGCATCTTCAATCAGGGCAGAATAGAATTCCTTCAGGGTCCAGCCCATAGCCTTTACCTGTTGCGGTACGATACTGGCCTCACTTTGTCCGGGTACAGTATTAATTTCCAGCATGCAGGGCTCCCCTTTTGCCTCACTGTAAATAAAGTCAATTCGGATAATCCCCCTGCAATTAAATACCTGGTAAACCTGGCGGGCAGTATCCCTCACTTTTTCAGCGATTTCCTCATCCACCACAGCGGGTGTGATTTCTTCGCTCAGGCCCTGGTATTTGGCTTCAAAATCAAAAAATTCATTTTTAGCAATCACTTCGGTAAATGGAAGGGTGATGATTTCACCCTTATGGCGAAAAACCCCAATGGTAAACTCCCTGCCTGCGATGAATTCTTCCACCAGCACCTGGTCATCTTCCTTAAAAGCTTTTACCAGTGCCGCATTCAATTCACCGGCGTGATTAACCTTGCTCATTCCGATGCTGCTGCCACCGTTATTGGGTTTTACGAAAACCGGGAACTGCAGTTGTGCTGCAATAGCTGCCGCGTCGACCGTCCTTTCCCTGAAAAGATGGAGTGATTTTGCCACATGGATACCTGCAAATGCAGCCACTGCTACTGTATAACGCTTGTTGAAGGTGAGGGCTGAAGTGGCGGCATCGCAACTGGTATAGGGAATGCCCAGCATATCAAAATAGCCCTGCAATTTCCCGTCTTCACCTGGTGTACCATGTATTCCAATCAGTACCGCATCAAATTTAATTTTAGCGTCCAGGAAACTGATACTGAAATCATTCCTGTCGACTTCAATCACATCTCCTCCTCCTGTGGTATGAAACCAGCCATCCTTCCTGATATCTATCTTATAGATTTCATACTTTTCTGTATCAACATTTTTTTCAATGGTAATGGCACTTTTGTAGGAAATCTCAGACTCGCCGGAATAGCCACCGGTAACAAAGGCGATAACAGGTCTCGCGCGCATATTGATCAGATTGTTTTTAATAAAAAGGTGAAGGAGCTGATCCTTCACCCGTTACCTGGCGGGAAATATCACCCACCTATACGAAGTAGCCTGCGCTACTTTTAAAAAACTTTAATTCCAATACAAGGTACTGCTTTCAATGTAAAAAGTCAAAACTTACAGGTGCAGTTTCTCCTTTTTTGCAAGCAGTGAGTCAACAGTTTCCTGGTACATTTCATCCGGCACACAACAGTCAACCGGACAAACGGCAGCACACTGGGGCTCTTCATGGAAACCCTGGCATTCGGTACACTTGTTAGGCACAATGTAGTAAGTATCTACACTGATGGGCGAATTACGCTGGTCTGCATCCAGTACAGATCCGTCAAGCAGGGTGAAACTGCCCTTTACGGTAGTGCCATCACTCAGCGCCCATTCTACGCCGCCTTCATAAATAGCGTTATTCGGACATTCGGGCTCACAGGCTCCGCAATTAATACATTCTTCAGTGATTTTAATAGCCATTATTTCTGGTTTTTAATGGGTTCCTAATAAGTTAACTTTGCACAAATTTATAGGTACATGTTGAATTTACAACATAGGATTGATTTATTGGTTCAACTCGGAAAATATATCCGTCATAACGAGGCCGGCTGGCAGGAAGCCAAACTAAAAGCGGCCCTGGCCAATGCCTGGTTTACTCCCGAATTTATAGACATTGCAGCAGAAAATATAACTGAAAATTTCCTCGGCGCCGAATCCCTGAAGGAGGTGGCCAGCCGGTATGATATTCCGGAAACCACAACTACCCCCAAAACAGTAGGCATCGTTATGGCGGGTAATATCCCGATGGTAGGCTTTCATGACTGGCTTTGCGTTTTCCTGAGTGGTCATCACTCCCTGCTTAAGTTTTCCTCAAAAGACGATGTCCTGATCAAACACCTGCTGGGTAAACTGTATGAGTGGGAACCAGCTGTAAGGCATAACACCGGTTTTGCAGAAATCCTGAAAGGCTGCGATGCTTATATCGCCACGGGAAGCGATAACAGCGCCAGGTATTTCGATTATTATTTTTCCAGGTACCCCCATATTATCCGGCACAACCGGACCTCAGTTGCCATCCTGGATGGAACCGAGAAACCGGAAGAACTCGTGAGCCTTGCCGATGACACCCACCAATACTTTGGCCTGGGCTGCCGGAATGTCACGAAATTGTATGTACCCCGACAATACGACTTTGTGCCGCTGCTCGATGCCATGAAAAAATACAGTCACTTTTTCGAGCATCACAAATACAAAAACAATTACGACTACCAATTGGCCATCCTCCTGCTGAACAACCAGTTTTACATGACCAATGGTTCGGTAATCCTGGCCGAAAATACGGCCCTTTTTTCGCCGATAAGCCAGCTGTATTATGAATTTTACGAAGATAAAGATGCCGTTGTATCTGCACTTTCCCGCAATAATTCTGTTCAGTGCATCGTTGGACACGGGCACACACCGTTCGGCCAGGCCCAGAGTCCGGCCTGGGAGGAATACGCGGACGGTGTGAACACAATGGCATTTTTGCTAACTTTAGAACAGCATCTACGAAGACCTTAGTAAAACTATTGTTAAACTGGCCGGGGGCCGAACTGAAAAGATGTCTGCATCGTTAATTTGTGTAAAGTCAGGCATATGCTTTGACTAAGTAAAAAAACTAAAAAAGGAACAATCATATGAAACTGCAGCAAATTGTACCCATTATTCTTGTAAGCGCGGTTACATCGGTTGGTAGCATGTGGGCCTACAACAAATATGTAGGTAAGGAAACCTATATCTATAGCAACTCAGACAGCAACCGCATTCCTTCAAACTATGCCGGTTTTTTTGATGGAGCCCCCGGGGCACCATCCGATTTTAGTGAAGCGGCCGGCACAGCCATACCAGCTACGGTACATATAAAAACCAAGGCAACCCGTACCGCCAGCAATAACCTTCCTAAAAGAAGTCCGCTCTTTGATTTGTTTGGCTTCGACTGGGATGAAGGCATGGCGCCCCGCAGCCAGCCCCAGATGGCCTCCGGTTCTGGCGCCATCATCAGCGAAGACGGCTTTATCGTAACCAATAATCACGTGGTGGATGGTGCTGATGAAATCACCGTTACCATGAGTGATAAAAAGACATTCAAGGCAAGACTGATCGGATCCGATCCTAGCAGCGACCTTGCAGTGCTGAAAATTGAAGCCAAGGGACTGCCCTTCCTGTTGTATGGAAACTCGGATGATGTGAAGGTTGGCCAGTGGGTCCTGGCCATCGGCTATCCGCTTAACCTGGAAACCACGGTTACGGCCGGTATAGTCAGCGCCAAAAGCAGGACCCTGGAAATCAATCGCCGCCAGAGCCGCACTCCAATTGAATCTTTCATCCAGACAGACGCAGCCGTTAACCCCGGAAACAGTGGTGGTCCGCTGGTGAACACAGCCGGGCACATGATTGGCATCAACTCTGCCATCGCATCGCCCACAGGATCATACGCCGGCTATTCTTTTACCATTCCGGTTAATATGGTTAAAAAAATCGTTGCCGACCTGATGAAATTCGGAACTGTTCAGAGAGCCTATCTGGGTATTAATTATGCCCCGGACAACCTGAGCGAAGAAGTGAAAAAACAGGAAGGAATCAAAGTCGGTGATGGGGTGTATGTGATGGATGTAACCAAAGATGGCGCAGCCGCAGCATCCGGAATCAAAAAGGGTGACTTTATTACCCGTATTAATAATGTTCCTGTAAAATCGGGCGCGGAGATGGTTGGACAAATCGCCACTTATCGTCCCGGCGACAAAGTGAAGATTGGTTACCGCCGTGAGGGAAAGGAACTGGTAAGCGAGGTAACCCTTCGTAACAGCAGCGGTACAACAGAAATCGTAAAAACAAGTGTGCTGGATAAACTGGGTGCGGACCTTGCTACTATTGATACAAAACTTGCCAAGGAAATGGGCATCCGCGGTGGCGTGATCGTCAAGAGTATCGACGAGAATGGTATTTTTAGCAAAACCAGGATGGAAGAAGGTTTTGTGATCATGAAAGTAAACGGAAGGGATGTAACAACCGTTGAGCAATTCCGCAGTGAAATGGAAAAAGCCGGCACTTCGGTTACCCTTGATGGTATGTACCCCGGATACGAGGGTGTATTCAGGTACCCGATGAAAATTGCAGAATAATTAAAACCCTCTTCATATAAAAAGAGCCCCCGGATACGAGGGCTCTTTTTTATTTATCATGCAGTGTGTTTAACGAAAACCCTGTAATCCCAGGCATTCAGCGTATAGTGCCTGTCGTGGAAATGATGTATCTGGCCGCCAAAAGCATCCTGGTAGGCGCCGTGAACGATATCGTCAGAAATTGTAAAACCAACTCCATCGTAGGGAGACAGGTTCAGCAAAACGAGCACTTCATTCTCTCCGCACTTTCTCAAAAAGCCAAAGATATGGTGATCAGCATTGGTCCTGATTCGGAGGGTACTCACAGAGTTGTCTCCGGCCCTGAGCGCCGGATGATTCTTTCGAAGGGTCAATAGTGCCTTATAGAAATCATGGTACACGCAATGACCATTCCACTCAATGGTATCCTTGTCAAAAAACATGAGCCTTTTTCTGTTTGGAAGTTCCTGCCCGCTGTAGATCAGCGGTATCCCATTCCAGGTAGCGGAAAATACTGCCAGCGCCTTATGAGCTTCCCCATATTTTTCAAATTCGGTACCATTCCAGCTGTTTTCATCGTGGTTGCTGGTGAAAAACATCCTCATGGCGCCGGTTGGAAAATCATGGTTGTACCGCCATAACAAATGATCAAGGTGATGGATATCCTGGTGGTGCTTAACGAATTCAACCGTTTTATGCATCCACTCCCAGGTATAGGTCACATCAAAAGCCTGGTGGTAGTTGGCCTCTTCGCACTCGGCCAGCCAGAAAAGTTTCTTTTCTTCGTCCAGGGCTGTCCGTGCCTCCATCCAGAAATCAAGTGGCACCAGCATTGCCATATCACATCGGAAGCCATCTATTCCGCATTCTTTGATCCAGAACCGCATAGCTTCAATCAAATCCTTCCTCATTTCCCTGTTGCTGAAATCAAGATCGATTACATCATCCCAGCCGTGACTGTCATAAAATTCACCGAATTCATTTTTTTTGAAATAATCGGGATTGGTTTTTGTCCAGCTATGCCCCCAACCGGTATGATTGGCCACCCAGTCAATGATAACCTTAAAACCCAGGAGCTGGGCCTCCGAAACCAGGGATTTAAAATCCTCCAGCGTTCCGTATTCCGGGTTGGTGGAAGTAAAATCTGAGCAGGCATAATAACTACCCAGTGAACCTTTTCGTTTTTCAGTTGCGATCGGGGTAATCGGCATAAACCATAAAATCTCTATTCCCATATCCCTTAATCGTGGGAGTTCCCTGGCAAATGCGCGAAATGAACCTTCGGGAGTATATTGACGCAGGTTAACTTCATAGATATTGGTGGAATGGCACCATTCAACTGGTGTAAAACGACGATTGCTCATTAATCCGGTTTTGTTTAAGTAATACAGGCAGTTAAAATAAGACAATTTTACCTTGTATGGCTTCATCGGCAAACTAAGTACATTTGCAGTATGAAGCAATTTGAAGTGCCGGTAAAGTACCGCAGCCCATTGATTTCAGCCATCAAGCAGAAAAGGAAACAGGAAGATCGGCTAAAAAAGGATTTTTCCCCTACACATCTTGATTTGGGCGGGATGCAGATTTTCCTTGCCAGGCATTTCGGTTTTTGTTACGGTGTGGAAAATGCCATTGAAATTGCTTTCAGAACGGTGGCAGAGAATCCCGGAAAAAGGATTTTTTTATTAAGTGAGATGATCCATAATCCCCAGGTGAATGCGGATCTTCAATCCTACGGTGTAATGTTCCTTCAGGACACTTATGGAAAACAATTAATCCCCTTCAGCGAAATTACCAGCGAGGACATTGTTTTAATTCCGGCATTCGGCACAACGCTTGACATAGAAATGATGCTAAATGAAAAAGGTATCCGCACGGAGAAATACAATACTACCTGTCCTTTTGTGGAGAAGGTATGGAACCGGAGCGAACAGATTGCCAGGAGAGGATATAGCATTGTGATACATGGGAAGCCAAAACATGAAGAGACAAGGGCTACTTTTTCCCATGCCGCCGCTAATGCCCCGGCCGTCATTGTAAACGACATGAAGGATGCAGAATTGCTGGCGGAATTCATTAAAGGGAAGCGCGAAGCCGGGCAGTTTTATGAAGCGTTCAAGGGACGTTATTCTGAAGGATTTGACATCACTACAGATCTGCAGCGGTTTGGTGTGGTAAACCAGACAACCCAGCTTGCAAGCGACACGCAGGCCATTGCTGAATATCTGAAAATGGAAGTCATGGTTCATTATGGCCTGAGCCCGGAAAATGTCGGAGAAAGGTTTGCGGATACGCGCGATACCTTGTGCTATGCAACCAATGATAACCAGACTGCCGTAACGGGCATGCTGGAAGTTACTGCGGATCTGGGGATAGTGGTGGGTGGATACAATTCCTCCAATACGACTCACCTGGTGGAATTATGTGAATCCAGGTTGCCGACCTATTTCATCAACGATTCAGCAAACATAGTTTCGTCAGCCGAAATCAGACATTTTGATTATCACAGCAGGCAGGAACTGATTACCAGGGAGTTTTTACCTTCAGCAGCCCCCCTAAAGATTCTGATTACCAGTGGGGCATCCTGTCCGGATGCTGTTGTCGAAGAAGTAATTACCCGGTTGGCTGAGATTACTGGAACATCGGACAATTTATTAGCCCTTACGGCACAGTTTCAGGAGCAGGAATAGGTGTTTTCACCCTTTTTATTGATTGGATAGCTTGTTATATTGCAGGAAATACCTGTCATGGAATTATATCAGAAATTTCAGGTAGTGCAATTCCTGGTCATCCTGTGTGCCTGTATTATAGGCACCATAAAACTGCGCAAGACACCCTCCCCTGAGCGCAAGTACATTCTTACGTTTTGTTATATTGATTTGGTAGTGTTGGGGATAGGGATATTTAATTATTTAATTCACGAATATCCAACCTATCTTTTTTTACTTGTTTACATATATACTTGTTGTGAGGTATTTTTTCTTTCCTATTATATTAGCACAATAATTAATAAAAAAGTACACTTTGCCATCCCTCTACTTCTTTGCATTACAAGCCTAATATTTTCTCTTGCATTTTTTAAAAGCCCTACAATTCTACCCTTATTAACAACTGAATTATATCTTACATTTTTTGCATTTCTCTATATCCGTTGGCTCTTTACTAAAAGGAATTTTTTCATCTTACAACAAACAAGGCACTACTGGATTGTCATGGGCATTATTCTTAGCTATACAGCATCTATTCCTTATTGGATTGGAGATGTTCTTATCAAATCAAGTGGAATTTGGCAATTACATATTGATGTTACATTGATTTTATTCATCTTTTATGTTATCATGAATACTTTAATGTTTGTCTCATTCATCAAAGCATTTTTATGCAAGCAACAACAACATACATCCTATTTTGGAGTATTGGAGGTTCATTAATCATACTAATAGGTTTCTTATTCTTTATAAATTATATATTAAAACTATATAATAAGAAAGAAATTGAATATAATACAACTTTAAAATTAAAAAGTATTGAAAAAGAGAAAGAAATATTAATTAATAGAGTTGAAGCGCAAGAGGAAACAATTCAGAAAATTTCTAGAGAAATTCACGACAACGTGAACCAATTATTAACTCTATCTAAATTGAATTTAAATAACCTGAAATGCAATAAAGATGCTGAATTTGACAATAAAATTGAATTATCAAATTCACTAATTTCCTCAGCAATAAAAGAGCTCACAAATATTTCCAGAAGTCTCAGTGCAGAAACAGTTAATGAGTTCGGTTTGGCAAAATCACTAGAATCTGAGATCAGCAGATTAACACAGATTGAGGACATAAAAATCAACCTTGAGGTAATAGAAAAAGCGGAAATTTTAAACCCAGAAGTACAACTTGATTTATATAGAATATTTCAAGAAGCAACTAGAAATGCAATTATACATGGCAACCCTAAAAACATAAATGTTTCATTACAAATAGATGAGAAAATTATAAAACTTTTAATTATTGACGATGGGATTGGATTTGATTTGGAAATGACGAATTCAAAAAACACCAATAAAAGTCAAGGACTTTTAAATATGCAGAAAAGAACAAAACTAATTAATGGTTCACTTGAAATTAATACCAATCCAAACAATGGAACAAAAATTACACTCATAATACCACAGCAACTAATTCCGATATCAATCAATAATCTTGTTTCTCATACCATACATTATTAAACCAGCAATTGTTTTAGCCCCAACCTTTGATTTCATGTTCTGACGAATAGTTTCAATTGTCCTTGGACTCAAAAAGACCTCCTTTGATATTTCTTCAGTTGTTTTATCTTCAGCAAGAAGTTTTAATATACGAACCTCCTTTTCTGAAAATTTTATTGGATTGGGATAGAATTGGCGAACTGCTTTTTTGGATTGCAGTTTGGATAAAACCGCTTTATTAACCAAATCATTGAAATAAAAGTCATCATTCATGCAAGTCAGGATAGCCTGGTAGATTTCTTCCGGATCTGTGGTTTTAGTCAAATATGCATTTGCCCCCATTTCCATCATTTTGGAAATCATCTCCTGATCATCATACATCGTCAATACGATAATCCTTACATCATCATACTCTTTTCGTAGAAGTCCGATAGCATTAACCCCATCCATTTCAGGCATGCGTATATCCATCAGTAATACATCGGGCTTTTTTAATTGCATCTTGTGCATTAAATCACGCCCATCCTCTGCTTCCCATAAAATCTTAAGATATTCCTTCCCCTTCAGAGCCATTTTAATACCATCCCTAAAAATCTTATGATCATCAGCTATACTAACCTTAATACTTAACTCGGTACTCATAGGTTTGGGTAGTTTTTATTAGGATTGTTTGTTTTGGTTTTGAGTAAACGTCAAAAAGAAGACTAATCGTATTTTCCCGCAATCTTTTCCGTAATTATATATCAATTAACATTCCATAATTCGAAAAAAAACAAAGTACCAAATAGGAAAACAACTATTTAGCGAACAAAAGAAAGTTATTTTACTAAAATTTATATTTTTTATTTTTTATATATATAAAACAAAAAACTAAGAACAAAATTTTCAATCATCATTCACTTTACCGTAATCTTCCTATCTTAGATTGGGTTTTTTACTATTTTAGTAGCGTATTTTTACGCTTTTTAAGATAGTAACATTACGATTTTGAAACTAGTAAATACACTACCAGATTGAATTTGAGCCAATTTAGGACAAAAAACGGAGGATTTGGCCCATTGTCATTGGTTTTTTTTTGAGTGTTATTCACAGTCTCAAATCAACCCTTCACAACAAAAAACTTACTACTATGATGCAAAATGAAATTTTGAACACCTCCCTGGCAGCGGTTGGCGAGGATATTGGCCAAGAGCTGGGTGCCAAAATGGTCAAGGACTTCCAGGATTCATTTCCGACTGAAAATCAATGGCATTTCGTAGGCAGAAATATAATTGAGCAGATTTTGAACCAACCTAATTGCTCAGGTATCCGTTTTTATAATGGACTTGACGAAGTTGGACAAAAAACATTGGTATTAGTGGGACTTGATTGTGAAGGTCAGGTTATTTCAGAATATTCTGCAATTGATACAAATGGCGAATACAATAAAATTCAAGGAATTGTTGCCGATAGAGTAGGTCGCCCAGGAACAAAAACAACTGAAACGTCCACTACATTTGATTGGTGGTCAGCGATTTAATTTAAAATATCATTCGAATTAGTCTTCGGGATCATTATATTTGAGGAAATAATGCCATTTGGTGAATTATTTCCTATACATAACTCACATTACAGGATTTTTACCCTTATTGGTATTTCTATTTAATTTAAAAGAAAATAGGAATAAGTCAATAAGGGTAATTATTTATTATATAGTTTATTCACTAATTAATGAAGGTATTTTAGCCTTTTTAAGAAGTGAAGTTTATAAAGGAGGCAAAGAAATAGAAGCCATAATAGTTGCTTCATTCACAATTCTTGAATATTTCTTTTTCGCTTTTTTTCTTTATTCAAGCCTAAATAATAAAAGAAACAAAAAAGCACTTCAAATAGGCTCAATAATATTTGGAATTTCTTCTATTCTAAATCTTTATTCTAATTTACATTCATCACCAAAGATTGAGGTATTTGATACTTTAACAGTATCAATAAGCGCAATTACATTAATAGTTTTTTGCTTAGTTTTCTTATTTGAAAAAATACAAAAACCAGAGATTGGTTTTATCTATGCAAAAAAGAGCTTCTGGATTGTAATAGGTATTATGATTTATTTCTCAGGCACTTTTTTCTTATTCCTACAATATTCTGAGTTATCAGAAAAAGAACAAGAAAACTTTTGGATAATCAACTGGTTTTGTATAATCATAAAAAATATATTTTTTGCGATAGCATTTTACTTGCCAGAAGAAAATTCAAATTCAATTCCTGATAATGCATCCGAATTATTTTACTTAAATGACCAAGACTAACCCATTAACCCTAACCCTAACCCTAAATGTTTTTTCTACAGGTAAATAACCAACACGCAAACGTTTCAATAGTGCTATTTTTTGGCACAATTGGTATGTTGGCGCTGACTATTGGGCTGATTGTCTTTATTATTTTTCATCAACGCAAAGTCATACGCTACCAGATGACCTTGCAGAAAATGGAATATGAACAACAAAAAATGCTGCTGAATGCATCCATCCGATTGCAGGAAGAAGAAAGACAAAGAATTGCTGCCGACCTGCATGATGATGCCGGCCCCCTTTTGGCGACAGCCAGGCTTTACCTGAATGAAAACCTGGTAAACCTTGACAAAACCACCCAACTGCAAAGCATTTACAACGCCAAACAAATTATAGATGACACCATTCAGCTGATCAGGAATATCTCCCATAGCCTGATGCCCCCCACCCTTAAAAACTTTGGCCTGGAATCCGCTGTAAATGACCAATTCCAGAAAATCAGCAGCTCAGGCTCGATTAACGCCAGTTGCCGTTTCCACGATTATAAGGAAAGACTACAATCTGATAACGAACTGATTGTGTTCCGCATTATTCAGGAATTGATCAACAATATCCTGAAACACAGTAATGCCAGCTTCATACACCTTACCCAGAACAACAATGGCAACAAGTTTTACATCAGGATGCATCACGACGGGAAAGGGATTACACAGGCTGACTTCGAAAGAATGAACAAAAGTTCGGCAGGACTTGGTCTTAAAAATATTCAAAGCAGGTTAAAAGTACTGCAGGGCAGGATTTTCTTTGAAAAGGATGCATCCCAAACTTATTACAAAGTAACCATTGAACTGAACAGAGAGGAAAATCTGTAGGGAATCCTTAATTTTAAGTGCTGTCAATTGCAAGATTCCTATGAGAGTAATCAAAGTCGCTATTGCTGATGATCATAAAATCTTCCGGAAAGGGGTTATCCTTTCTCTCCGGCCCTTCACCAATATCAAGTTCGTACAGGAAGCGGAAAATGGAAACGAACTGATAGAAGGCCTTTCAGAATCATCCCCGGACGTGATTCTAATGGACCTTCGAATGCCCCAGAAAGACGGCATAGAAACGACCAAACATATTGCAAAAAATTACCCTGCCATACATATTGTGGTTCTCACCATGTTCGAAGATGAACGTTTTGTAAGCCATCTGATGGAGATCGGCGCAAATGGGTATCTTCTTAAAAGTGCAGATCCATCGGAAATAAGAAGGGCCATCATGGAAGTTTCAGAAAAGGGATATTACCTGAATAACTTCGTTAACAGGATACTGCTGAAAAAGTCACATTCAAAACAGAAGGTCCTGCCTAACCTGAACAGCGAGGTCACCCTGACAGACCGGGAAAGGGATGTAATCAAATACATCTGTATGGAATTCACCGCAACAGAAATTGCCCAAAAAATGGAGGTGAGTCCCAGAACTGTCGAGGCCATCAAAGACAGGCTGATGGAAAAATTTGGCACCAAGAATACTGCAGGACTGGTGTTTTATGCGGTGAAGAATAACCTTATTGACTAAGTCAGGGGATTACAAATTCATTTCCGGAATAGTGCCTTCCACAATAAGGCATCCGGCAGTTTTAGCAATTATCTCTTCTACCGAAACCCCGGGAGCCCTTTCAAGCAGCCGGAATCCTTTATCAGTAACATCGAGCACAGCCAGTTCTGTGACCACTTTCCTTACACATCCAACCCCGGTCAGCGGCAAAGTACAAGACGGTAATAGTTTTGATTCCCCCTTCGGGTTGGTATGCATCATGGCAACTATGATATTTCTTGCACTCGCAACCAGATCCATAGCGCCACCCATCCCTTTAACCATCTTACCCGGAATCTTCCAGTTGGCGATATCCCCGTTTTCACTTACCTCCATCGCACCTAAAACCGTTAAATCAACCTTCCCGGCACGGATCATCCCAAAACTCTCGGAGCTATCAAAAAAGACACCCCCCGGAATAATGGTAACAGTTTCCTTCCCTGCGTTAATCAGGTCGGGGTCTACCTCATCATCCACAGGATATGGCCCCATCCCCAACATTCCATTTTCACTTTGCAACATTATATGGATACCATCCGGAATATAGTTTGCCACAAGGGTTGGAATACCGATTCCAAGGTTTACATACATCCCATCTTTCAATTCAAGTGCTATCCGTTTTGCTATACCGTATTTATCCAGAGCCATGGTATCAGTCTTTTAATATTGTTTGAAAATATGGTGTCTGTTTCTTCTTTTCGAGCGCATTCCGAAAAAACTGGCCGAGCAGAGGATTAATAACTTCCATCCGGCTGAAGTTGTTTTCTACGATTTCTATTGCCATCTGTACTCCTTTGGCATCAAAGCCATAGTGGGATAATGCCGTTTCCTCTGACCGTGCCTGGTCTTCTTTAAGGTCCACAATATCATCCATCAGCAGAAAAGAAGGAACCAACAGATACCAGTAACCGACAATCTTTTCAATCATTATCTTCGGAACATCAAGCGAAGTAAGCAGGAATAATAAAGCATCTCCCCTGTTTAAAGCCGGATTGTCAGTACCAAGAATTCCATATTTATTCAGTTCCCGCTGATTGAAATAGTTTTCAAGGGAAATAAATAACCATTCATGAACAGAAAAGGGTTTAGCCAATTCTTCAACCTGAGATATATGTGCCCTGAAATCCATTTCCCCGAATTCGTACCTGGCAGCCAGGTCAAGAATACGTTCCATCAGGGAGACATATTGGGGATCAAGTAATTTTTCTTTAGGAACACCAGCCCTTAACTGCAAATCAAAAAAGAGGGGTATGAACAGGTATCCCGTTCCTCTGGCCACATACAGATATCGGCCTTTCCAATATTGATTGCCTGCGGGAATGCTCCTGTCTACAAAAAATGCAGCTATCTCCGGATCAATGCCCATTGCACCAACTAACTCCTGTTTACTGGTAAACATAACTATTCCAAAATGTATTATCGGTTTACAGAAAGTTGCACTGTACGACGTTCAATCCGTTTTTCATAAGGACCACCCTGAAAAATCCGATGAACATAGATCCCCGGCACATGGATATGATCTGGATCCAGTTCCCCCGGTTCTACCAGATGTTCAACCTCAGCTATGGTAATATTCCCTGCCCTTGCCATGGAGGTGGAGAAATTTCGGGTTGTTTTACGAAAAACCAGGTTACCATAACGGTCTCCCTTCCACGCTTTGACAATCGCAAAATCGGCATGAAGAGCTTCTTCCATCAGGTAGTGTTTGCCATTAAAAACACGTACCTCTTTACCATTTGCGATCTCAGTTCCATAACCGGCAGGAGTAAAAAAAGCCGGAATCCCCATTCCCGCCATTTGTATCCGGGTAGCAAGTGTTCCTTGTGGTACAAGATCCACTTCAAGTTCACCACTCAGTAACTGTCTTTCGAATTCCGCATTCTCGCCCACATATGAACTGATCATTTTCCGGATTTGCCTGGTTTTCAATAATAAACCAAGGCCAAATTCATCTACCCCTGCGTTGTTTGAAATACAGGTCAATCCCTTAACGCCTTTTCTGACAAGCGCAGTAATGCTGGTTTCAGGAATACCGCACAAACCAAACCCACCCAACATGATGGTGGCATTTTCTGAAATGTCTGCAATTGCATCATCTGCATTGGCAATGATCTTATTCATATAGCATTTCGTTTTCAGGTAATTTTTATTGTGCTTTAAGCTTCTTTTTCCTTTCCTCCAATGCCTTTAGAGCCGGTGTGCTTTCCGTGTTGACCACTCCGATCCTTGCCCTGGTTGAATAGGCTTCCACGGAGTCGAAAATAACCTTCAACTCGCCCGGACGACCAAGATAATACTTGTAACTCTCTGTGAATGTTTTATAATCAGTTTTATTAAATGCAAACACCTGGCTGTACTTTTCCTGTCTAAAATCCTTCATTACCATCGTACTGTCGCGCATTTTCAAATGGTTCCCAAATTCATCAACCATCATAAGGCCATAAATCACCGGCACCATTTCCGCACCTGACATGGCAGGTTTGCCAGAAGTTGATATATCCTTACAACTACTCCAGATTAACACTCCACTGAAAAATAATATCAGACCTGTACGACTCATTTAAGTTCCTGTTTATAGGTATTGGCATTTGCAATGTCGAGGCGCGTCAGAATTTCCAACGCAGCAGATTTTTCCTGGGGCGGAGATTTCCTGAACATGCGGGCTAGTTCCATGGTTCTTCCCTGGAAGAAAAATGGCAGTATCATCGAATTCGGGACCTCTGAATTAAGTGTATTCAGCAGGTTTAATGCAGTTAAGATCGACTGGCGTGCTGCGGCCTCCTTTTCGTAAAATTGATCAAGTCCCAGTCTGAAATAGGTATACATCGCATCATGTACCAATGTGTACCTGCTGCTGGTAAGGTTCTCCATCAGCCAATAGCGGTTTCGCTGGCCATCAAATGCTTTCCACCCCAGAATATCGCGGCTTTCAGGTGAATTATTGACGATGTTCTGGGCCTTAATAAAATATGGTTCCCCTCCTTTTAAGGAAAAAGAATCTCCATCCAGTCCAAGAATGATATTGACATAATAAGCCAGTACTGCGGTCAGGTTTGAAACCAGCGGATCATTCCCGCTCACCCTGTTTTCATTGAATTCAAGTTGCTGAAACTCCACATAACGAAAGAGAAGGTTCTCATCAATAAAATTTATCAAAGGAGTTTCATACGCTGAATTATATACAGGTCTTGCCGCCTGGATGGTAAGGGTAGCCTGGAAAACATTACCGTCACTGGCCTTCCCGATATTGATCAGGAAATTGCAATTGATCTTTTCGTTTTGCTGATAAGTGTCGCGACTCCATTTACGGTTATTCAGAAAATTGTTTAACGCATTCTGAAGTGTATTGAAAACTTTCCGGTCTACCCTGGATCCAACCTGATTGGACATCACCACGACCTTCGCCTGGAGTTCCTGTGCACCCGAAGGCAGCATGGCCAGGACAAGTGAGAGCAGCGTAATTAATTTCTTAAGCATGTAATTTTTTATAAATCATATCAGCAATATCCGCTGCAACCGCCACTTTTGATTTTACCGGATATACATATTCGGCGCCGGTATTATCATAAATAGTGATCTTATTGGTATCGTGGCCAAAACCTGCTCCCTGATCCTGCAGGGAATTTAGAACAATAAGGTCTGCGTTCTTCGATTGAAGTTTAGCCAGGGCATTTGCTTTTTCATTATTGGTCTCCAGGGCAAATCCAACCAATAACTGGTCACTTTTTTTCTTGGATCCCAATTCCTTCAGGATATCCTTTGTCTTTTGAAGTTCTATTGTCAGTCTGCTATCTTTTTTCTTGATCTTTTCATTGGCAACGTTTACCGGGGTATAGTCGGCAACAGCCGCTGCCATAACCGCGATATCCATTTGGGGAAAAGATTCTGTAGCGACTTTGTACATTTCAGAGGCGGTAGCTACAGGGGAAACCATTATACCTGCATGAACTGGCAATTTCACACCGGGACCAGCAACCAGGTGCACGGAGGCACCACGGGAAGCCAATTCCAGCGCAATAGCCACCCCCATTTTACCGGAAGAATGGTTGCCGATAAAACGAACAGGGTCAATTGGTTCATAAGTAGGTCCGGCAGTTACGAGAACTTTTTTTCCTGAAAAAGCGGATACCCCTTCGAAATATTTCAGAACCAGGAGATGGATTTCTTCCGGCTCTGCCATCCGGCCTTCACCAACCAGCCCGCTAGCCAATTCGCCACTATTTACCGGAATAATATGATTGCCGTAGGCTTGAAGGGCCAGGAGATTCTTTTTAGTGCTGGGATGGTGCCACATATCCTCATCCATGGCAGGCGCTACCCAAACCGGGCATGTTGATGATAAATAAGTGGCCAGTAAAAGATTGTCACAAAAGCCGCCAGCCATTTTTGCCAGCGTATTGCAGCTCAGGGGAGCTATAATCAGCAGGTCTGCCCAACGGCCCAGCATCACGTGATTGGCCCAGGCATTTTCCGCAAACAGGTCAACCAATACAGGGTTTTTGGAAAGTGTGGAAAGTGTTAGTGGTGAAACGAAATCCCTTGCTGCAGGTGTCATTACAACTTTCACTTCGGCCCCGCTTTTTATCAGCAGCCTAACCAGGGATATGGATTTATAGGCAGCAATACTACCAGAAATGCCCAGAAGGATTTTCTTTCCGTGTAACATGAATTAAAATTAAAAAAAAAGCGACAGCATAGCCGTCGCTTTAACAAATATATGTTTCAAGATTAACTAAAGAGGTTGTCTTCGTTTTTCCTGTAATAAATTTTTTCTTCCATGAATTCCTGGGTTGCCAGAAGGGCTGGATTAGGCATACGCTCATAAGCACGGGAGATTTCGATCTGCTCCTTGTTTTCATGAATTTCCTCCAGGCTATCGGTATGGGTGGCAAACTCTTCGAGTTTGTTGTGCAATTCTTCTTTCAGGGCAATATTGATCTGGTTAGCCCTTTTTGCAATAACGGCAATTGACTCATACAGGTTGCCAGTTTTACCCTTGATCTCCAGCAGATTTTTTGCCTCAGCGACATTACTGGTGTTGGAACTAAGCTGACGTCTTAACTTGCTCATTTTTTATTGCTTTAATGTTATTAAGGGACAAATTTAGGAATCTTTTTGCTTCGGTCAGCAATTGACTTTCAGGAAAGCGGTCCGTAAACTCATTGCATTCATCAATTACCTTCTGGAACCTTTCTTCCTTTTTCTCGTCAATACTGAGTGCTGCATACTCAAAATAGGACCTGATTACCTGTAACTTATAGGAATCGCTCTTATCGGAATCAGGATAATTGTTCATCAGGTTAGCAAAGGCAATAGCGGCTGCCTTATACTGCCTGAGGTTAAAATACAATTCAGCACTGAGCATTTCCTTTTTTTCCAGTTTTTCACGGCAGATGTCAATGATCTCCGTGGCCTCCTTGTTTTTCGCAGAGCCAGGGTGAGTATTGATAAAAGCCTGCATCAGGCCTATAGTCTTCATTGTATTGGTCTGGTCCAGTTCTACCTTAGGAGACTGACGGTAAAAGGTATATGCCCGCATATACTCCATTTCTTCCGCTCTTTTGCTGGTAGGAAACACTTCCACAAAGCCTTTGAACAGGTTCTCGGCATTCATGTAATCGCGCATATAATAGGCGCAATAAGCAAAATTGTAATACACAGCTTCGAATTTATCGCTTCCCTTCAGTAAAGGGAACAGTTCTTCATACAGTTGCTGGGCGAAATGGTATTTCTTCTTAGCGTAGTACTGGTCAGCCATTCTAAGCTTATAGTCATAATCGGTGCTCTTCTGCACTTTGGCAAATTTAGAACAGCCGGTACCCAGCAAAGCGATAATTAAAAGGACGAGGAATGATCTCATAAAGGCTGGCAAAGTTAACAGATTTGATCAAATATAAAAAAAACCCCGCCGAAGCGGGGTTCATTTATGTCAATATTAACCATTTATCCTTTTCTGCGCAGGTTGGGGTGCGGGGCAGGTACTGCGTTCGGACCTTCTTCAGTGGTTCCGTCGCGCAGGTCAACTGTATTTCCGTCTCCACCACCTTCACCGTACTTAAAGATGAAGCGATCGGCGCTGATACCTTCTTTTTCAACCATGTAGTTGATAACCGCGTTAACGCGATCCCAGCTCAACTGCTGTGCGGATTTGCTGGATTCACCGTAACCGATTACTGCAATCTTACAGTTCGGGTTATTGCGGATCTTTTCAGCCACACTTGCCAGTACAGCCTTGGCATCATTATTAAGGCTCACAGAACGACCAGTGAAGGAGATGCTTGGCAGGTCACCGATATTACAAGCTGCTTTAGGTGCAAAACCACCTTCGCGGAGTTCCTTACAGCATGCAGGCTCTGGACACTTACCGATACCATCTGCGTCAACAGGCTGACACTGGGTTGGGGTGATCAGTTCCTTGTCTTTGAAGTCAGGTACACCGTCACCATCCGTATCCTTGCTTACGCCATGGCTGTCAACCGGTGCGTTGGCTGGTGTATTGGGCTCCAGGTCAAACTGGTCGGTCACACCATCGCCATCAGCATCGTCGAGGATTGGCTTGGGCAGTTTCATATGCTTGGGGGCATTCAGTTCGTTGTAAGCGTAATCCAGCGGGTTCAGCCAATAAAGAGGTTCGGTAGATCTTGCACCCAGGTTGAAATTCACACCTAGGGAAGTGAAATGGTACAAATCATAATCCCGGGTCAATACTGCGTCTCCTGCGGGAGATTCCTGCCAGCGCTGGCCGTCCAGCAAATCGTCCTTGGAAGCAGTCATCTTTTGTTCCAATGCAAGATTTATGCGCTTGCTCAAACTATATGCAATTCCAACTCCGACATTATAAACCGGCCTGAAGGTCTTACCACCAATTTTAGCACGTGAATCATCATAACCTTCCGCATCTGTCTCATAACTATCATCCATTAAGTCACGCAATGCTTTTTTGGTGTCTTTTCTGTTTTTGTAAACACCACCGTTTATTCCAGAGAAATCATATTTCTGATCTCCATTAAGCGCATTTACCTTGGTGTCATAAATCATACCACCAAAGCCAGCCAGGGCGTAAAGATTCAGATTTGATTTTGTTTTGTGAAAGCGGATGTTGGTAATAGAAAAAACACCTTGCAGGGTAAGATCCTGGATATTGGTTTTATAATTGTAATATACAACATCCTGGGCAGGAATTAATGGTCCGTCGCCAGTTCTTGCCTGCGCCTTGTAACCATTATCAGTCCATGCTTTATTTTTCTGGTAATTAGCGGATGACGACCAATGCAGCCCCTTCGCAATACCATAATTATACTCCAACCTCATTGAAACGACATATCCCAATGCTTTTCTGACATGGGCACCAAATCCCAATTGTGGCCAAACAGCAGGAACATCACCGCTGATGCCAAAAGCTCCCAATTTAACACCTACTTCCCACTGGTTCCGGGGTTTTGCCGGAAAAGGATAGGCGTTATTCATGAACTCATTGTGTTGGGGAAGGCTTTTTCGGGGAATCAACGAGGAATCTTGCACGTCATAACTCGTCCCGATTTGGGCGAACGAGCTGGACGCAAACAAACACAGTAAACCTAAAAGTGCTGTGTATTTTCTGATTGCCATAATGAAATTTTATAAGTAATGGTTAATGAATTGACAGGATACGATACTTAAAAATAAGCACAAAAATATTAATTGCATTTTAAATACCAAATAATTAAGCCATTAAAGTGTATTTAACCCAAAGAGAATCAATTAAAAGACCGTCTTCGAATCGCTTTTGATGCTTGAAAATGGACAGCATTGTAGTAATTTGCCCCGGTTATTACAATTCATGAAATTATCACAATCACTTATAGCCGAAGAACTGGACCTGTTTGAAAAAAAATTCAGGGATGCCGTGAAAAGCCAGGTGCCCATGCTTGACAGGATCACCAGTTTCATCGTAAAGCGCAAAGGGAAACAACTCCGGCCCATGTTTGTGCTGCTTAGCGCCAGGCTGTGCGGGGGAATCACTGAAAGCACCTACCGGGCGGCATCCCTCGTGGAATTACTCCATACAGCCACCCTCGTTCATGATGATGTGGTTGATGAATCCATGGAAAGGAGGGGGTTTTTCTCCACCTATGCGCTCTGGAAGGCAAAGGTTTCGGTCCTGATCGGCGATTACCTCCTTGCCAAAGGGCTTCTGCTGTCGCTCGACAACAACGATTTCCGGATACTCCAGCACCTTTCCGAAGCTGTCAGGCGAATGAGTGAAGGCGAACTGCTCCAGATTGAAAAATCCCGTTCACTCAATCTCGATGAATCGGTTTACTTTGAAATCATCAGTAATAAGACGGCGTCACTGCTGGCTTCATCCTGCGCTGCTGGCGCTTTTTCAGCCGCCGGGAATGAGGCCCACGCTGAAGTTTTGAGGAATTTCGGCGAAAAAGTGGGCATCGCCTTCCAGATCAAGGATGACCTTTTTGACTACGGCTCGGAAGACGTCGGCAAGCCAACAGGAAACGACATCAAGGAAAAAAAACTTACCTTACCACTTATATATACACTGAACCAGGCCGATAAAGCAACCCGTCGCAGGATTGTCAACATCATTAAAAATGACAACAAAAAGCCTGAAAAGGTCAGGGAAGTGATCAACTTTGTGACAGAATCAGGAGGCATACGGTATGCAACCGCTAAAATGAACCAGTACCGGGATGAAGCAATGGCCTTGCTGCACCAGTTTCCCGAAACGGATACCCGCAATGCACTGGAAGAACTGGTCAGGTTTACCACAGACCGCAAATACTAAGGGCAATGGAGAAGAGATGGAAATTGATGGAAGCGGCAGAGCCGGAAGTAATTGCCTTGCAGGAAAAACTGGGCATTCACCACGTAATCTGTAAAATCCTTGTACAAAGGGGCATTCGGGATTTCGAATCCGCCAGGGCATTTTTCCGGCCCGAACTCAGCCAGCTGCATGATCCCTACCTTATGAAGGACATGCAAAATGCTGTAGACAGGATCATCCGGGCCATGCAGGAACGGGAAAAAATCATGGTTTTCGGTGATTATGATGTGGATGGCACTACTTCTGTAGCCACCATGTACCAGTTTTTGTCACAGGTCTACGAATCTGATAAGGTTGATTATTATATCCCCCACCGGTATAAAGAAGGTTACGGAGTTTCCCGGAAAGGGATTGACTATGCCAGGGACACTGGTGTTTCCCTGATCATTTCACTGGACTGCGGCATCAAATCGACAGAACTGATCAGTTATGCTAAAGAACTCGGCATAGAATTCATCATTTGCGACCACCATATGCCTGACGCAGTTCTTCCGCCTGCAGTGGCTATCCTCAATCCCAAACAAACAGATTGTCCCTATCCGTATAAAGATCTATGCGGTTGCGGGGTTGGATTCAAACTGATCACTGCCCTCTGCCAGAAAATTGGCCTGCCTGATGAATATTACCTGCGTTATCTAGACCTGGTAGCCACCGCCATTGCGGCTGACATTGTTCCCATCACAGGCGAAAACAGGATACTCGCCTATTTCGGATTGAAAAGGGTAAACGAACATCCTTCCCCCGGGATAAAAGCGCTTATTGACCTGGCAAAACTGGGTGATCAGCCTCTACAGATCAACAACCTGATCTACGTCATTGCCCCCAGGGTCAACGCCGCCGGAAGAATGGATGATGCCAAACTGGCCGTACAGCTTTTCATTGAAAAGGACCCTGTTAAAGCGACCGGATATGCCGAACTTTTACATTCGCATAATGATGACCGTAAAGAAGCGGACCTGTCCATTACCGTGGAAGCACTTGAAATGATTGAAAACGACCTGCTGCAATCCGAGCGCAGTTCAACAGTCGTATTTCAGCCACACTGGCACAAGGGAGTTGTGGGCATCGTCGCCTCCAGGCTCATTGATAAATATTACCGTCCGACCATCGTACTTACTCAAAGCGGAGACATTGTTTCCGGTAGTGCCAGAAGCGTGGCCGGCTTTAACTTATACGAAGCCATCCATGCCTGCCGGGAGCACCTGCTGGGCTACGGCGGTCACTTTGCCGCAGCCGGGATGACCTTGCTGCCGGAAGCGGTCAATGCTTTCTGTGAAAAATTTGAAGAAGTAGTGGCGGCCACAATCGGCGAAGAACAAAGGGTTCCCGAACTGATCATAGACTCCGAAGTCCGTTTCACAGACCTCAAACCGGCATTCCATAACATTATCAGGCAGATGGAACCTTTCGGGCCGGAAAACACCAAACCTTTATTCATTGTAAGAAAGGTCAGGGATAATGGCTGGTCAAAAGTCGTTAAGGACCAGCACATCAAATTCAGTCTGGTTCAGGATAATATCATATTCAACGGAATTGGTTTTGGTCTGGCAGAAAAATTTTTCCTGCTGGGCCAAAACCAACCGGTTGATGTTGTATTCACGCTGGAGGAGAATGAATGGAATGGTAATAAACATCTGCAGCTGAGAGTACTGGACCTCAGGCCTAGCCCTTCTCCATCAATTCAACACTCCTTTCAATAAAGGATGTCAGCGCAGCGCCCTTTAACAGTCCCTGCGATAATAAAGCGAGGTCTGCCAGGTTGCGTGTCATCTTTTCCTGCTGTCCACTGTCACCTGCAGCCAAAATTTGCTGGTAAATAGAATGGTTGCCATTAACAGTCAGCATAACCTCATCCGGCATGCCGGCATAGAAACTGCCCATGGGGCCACTGACAGCTGCCATATCCTTCATCCGTCTCATAAATTCAGGGCGGGTTGCCACAACGGGGGCAGCATCGGGACTCAAACCTTTTACCTCAACAGTGAGATGTAAACCGGCTGGTTGCTGCTCAAATAATTTTTTCAACTGTTCTTCCTGCTCTGCATTTAATACTGATGCAGAAGCATCCTGCCTGTCTACCAGATTATCTGCGATATCAGCATCAACACGGGTGAAATGAACATCACTCCATTTCATCTCCATCTGGTTAATGAAAGCCGCGTCCACAATTGTTTCCAGTTTCACAACCTTATAACCCTTATCAGTAGCCGCTTTTATAAATGTGTTTTGCTGTACCGGATCGGTTGCGTAAATGATCACCTGCTTTCCGTCCTTATTTTTCTGCAGCGCAACCGTTGCGTTCTTGTATTCTTCAAGCGTATAAAACTCCGTACCGGCGGCATCCTGCATGATGTGGAATTTTTCAGCTTTTTCAAGGAACTTATCATCGGTCATCATACCATATTTCACAAACAGTCCCAGGCTCTCCCATTTATCTTCAAACTCCTTCCTGTTTTTGTTGAATATCTCCTCCAGTTTATCAGCTACTTTTTTGGTAATGTGATTGTTGATCTTTTTAACATTGGGATCGCCCTGGAGATAGCTGCGGCTAACATTCAACGGAATATCCGGACTGTCGATCACACCCTGCAGTAACATCAGGAACTCCGGCACAATGTCCTTCACCTCGTCCGTAACAAAAACCTGGTTGCTGTACAGTTGGATCTTGTCTTTCTGGATCTCGTAACTCTGTTTGATCTTCGGGAAATAGAGGATGCCTGTAAGGTTGAACGGATAATCCACATTCAGGTGAATCCAGAATAAAGGGGCTTCATTATAAGGATACAATTCCTTGTAGAAAGCCTGGTAATCTTCAGGGGTAAGTTCTGATGGCTTTCGGGTCCAGGCAGGGGTTGGGTTATTGACCTGCTCGCCCTCAAAGAAAATAGGCACGGGAAGAAAACGGCAAAACCGGTTCAGCACCGCTTTGATCCGGTCCGCTTCCAGGAACTCCTGGCTTTCTTCATTGATATGAAGGACGATATCGGTTCCACGTTGTTCTTTGGTTGTTTCTTCCAACTGGTATTCGGGACTGCCATCACATTCCCATCTAACAGCGGGGGATTCACGGAAACTGCGGGTAATGATCTCTACCTTATCGCTCACCATGAAAGAAGAATAAAATCCCAGGCCAAAATGGCCGATAATATTATTCTCGTTTTGGCCTTTATACTTGTTCAGGAACTCTTCCGCTCCAGAAAATGCCACCTGGTTAATGTATTTATCAACTTCCTCACCAGTCATTCCGACCCCTTTGTCTGATATGGTAAGGGTTTTGGCTTCAGCATCCAGGGATATAACAACAGACAGATCGCCTATTTCGCCTTTTGCTTCACCTATGGAAGAAAGGGTTTTCAGTTTTTGGGTGGCGTCTACCGCATTACTGATCAACTCACGTAAAAAAATATCATGCTCACTGTAAAGAAACTTTTTAATAATGGGGAAAATATTCTCCGTCTGGACTCTGATACTACCTTTTTGCATACAATAATATTTTTTCCGGTTAATTGGTATGAGCACTGAACAAATGCAATGCCACAGCAAAGCCAGACAGGAAAAACAGAAATTTTGTCAGATCAGCAAAGCAGATGGCAGACTATTACCCATAGAGAGGCTGTTTTCGAATTGATATTTGTTATTTAGAGCCTGAAAATCAATGGAATGGCATAAAGCTTTATTATAACAGGCTGCCCTGGTGGCTGAAGGTAACCAACAGAATTATGGTGCATATATGCCTGGTTTAAATTTCCTGGATAAAACGTTAAAGAACAATACCGGGAAGCATTGGATAAAACAATCGAAAATTGCCTGCCTGGCAGTTCTTTGCGCCATCTGGCTACAGGAGGCTGATCCCTGGTAACGGTAAACGGTAGCTGGTTAACAAGCCGTGGGGAAAGAAAGCAGGAAACCAACCATTACCTTTGGCTATCATTTTTCATTTTTACTGATGAAAAATACCGGTTCAGGGTCTTTCATGCCCCAAAAATTCCTCATATTATTAGGCTAAATGGCCGTATTCACCTACCTTTGCAGCCCAATTAATTTTTAAACACAAATCAGGGATCATGAACAATTACGAATTGATGGTGATTTTTACCCCTGTTCTGAGCGAAGAGGACTACAAAGCAGCTCAGAAAAAATTCATTGACCTGGTTACCAGCAATGGTGGCGAGGTGGTGAATTCTAATCCATGGGGATTAAAATCACTGGCGTACCCTATCCAGAAAAAAACCACAGGTTTGTACTGGGTAGCGGAATACAAGGCGCCATCCGACTTCAATGAGAAGCTGAAGATCCAGCTTCTGCGTGACGACAACGTCCTGCGTCACATGTTCACTGTGCTCAACAAATACGCCGTTGAGTACAATGCTAAAAAGAAAAGTGGCGTACCAACCGGAACCGAAAAAGTGGAGGCTTAATCATGGCAAAGAATGAAATTAAGTACCTGACCGCGATCAAAACTGAAAAGCGTGCCAAGAAATTCTGCCGCTTTAAGAAGTACGGTATCAGATATGTCGATTACAAAGACGCTGAATTCCTGAAAAAGTTCCTGAATGAGCAAGGTAAAATGTTGCCTCGCCGTATTACTGGAAACAGCCTGAAATTCCAGCGCAAAGTATCAGAAGCAGTGAAAAAAGCCCGTCAAATGGCTATCCTGCCGTATGTTACTGACCTTTTGAAGTAAGATTCTAGTAACCATTCCCTAATCCTGCTGCATGCAAGAGACAGTCTGAATCAATTATTTATAAATGATTGGGCCCTTGGGATACTAAAAAAAAGAACATGCAAATTATTCTCATTCAAGACGTAGACAACCTGGGCGGTAAGAACGAGCTCGTAAACGTGAAGAACGGATACGCACGTAACTACCTCATACCCAAAAAGTTGGCAGTAGAAGCCTCTCCCTCTAACCTTAAGCAACTCGAAGAGAAGCTGAAAGTGCAGAAGAAGAAGGAAGATAAAATGCTGGCTGAGATCAACCAGGTTATTTCCAAACTGCAGGAAAGTGCGTTGAAACTGGGTGCCAAGACAGGAACCAGCGGAAAAATCTTCGGAAGTGTTACTTCCCTGCAGATAGCCCGTGCCATCCGTGAGCAGAAAGGTTATGAAATTGACCGTAAAAAGATCTCCATTGCCGATGAGGTAAAGGAACTTGGTCAATACAAAGCCGTTATCGACTTCGGAAATGGCAAATCAACTGAGGTTGAATTTGAAGTTGTAGCTGAATAAGCCTCAATTTCCCGGAATACAGAAAAGGGTATTTAACATACAGGCCACTTCAGGGTGCCGGGTATGTTAAATACCTTTTTTTATATTTTCAATTTTTTTATCTTATAAAACAATTTCATTACCTTCGTTAAGGTTCCTTAATGATCTTAACAGTATCACATGCTTCCCAGAGCGTTTCCAAGTAAATGATTTTCTGGTTTCTTGTCTCACTGTGCTTCATTATGGGTTTATTTATTGGTTCAAAAAAAATTAGAAAATGAACATTTACGTTGGCAATCTCAGTTGGGATTTAACTGAGCAGGATCTGTTGGAGATGTTTGCCCCTTACGGCGAAGTTATTTCCGCAAAAATCGTTACAGACAAATTCAACAACAACCGTTCTAAAGGATTTGGTTTTGTTGAAATGGCTGATTCAGAAGCTGGTAATGCTGCTATTGCTGCATTGCATGGTACTGAAGTTATGGGCCGCAGTATCGTTGTGAACGAATCACAACCACGCGAAGGCGGTGGTGGTGGTGGATTCAAGAAGAAAAGCTTCGGTGGCGGCGGCGGCGGTAGTCGTGGCGGTTACGGTGGCGGCGGCGGCGGTAGTCGTGGCGGTTACGGTGGCGGCGGCGGCGGTAACCGTGGCGGTAGCGGTGGTTACGGCGGTGGTCGTGGCGGTTATGGCGGCGGCGGTCGTGATTATTAATCATTGGCTCAATCATCCAAACAATATGGGTCTGGCTATGCCAGACCTTTTTTTATGCTCCGCTGTGATGTAAATATTTCTATCCGGGTAAGGATGCCTTAGATACCAACAAAACTTGTAAAATCTACACAGTTCTATTAATAGATAAACATGAATTTTTGCCTGGCAATACTGATTTCAAAATTTTCCGCCTGAATTAATTCCCCATCAAGCTGGGCAGGTAGCATACAGTTTGATTGGATCTTAACCTGATCGATCAATCGATAGTCTATAACCGGCAAACCAATATGGTGTCCTTTTTTTACACGGGACAATAATTTTATGCGTTCGGTCAGTTGCAATGGGCTGCAACAAAGAAGATTAAGCCAACCATCTGCCGGGTCTGCCTGAGGTGAAACCAGGAAAGCTCCACCTGTTCGAGGTGCATTACTAACCTGGCACAATAACAATTTGCCGGATTTCAAGATTTGCTGCTTACAGCTAATTATAAAAAAAGGTTCTCTGTAAGTGAATATAGTTCTTAGTACTGCCAGGTAATATCCGAGTGTACTACCCAGGAGTCTGATCGTGTTCATCAGTCCCAATACTTTCCCATCGAATCCGATTCCAACTGTGTTAAGAAAATAATTACCGTTACAAATACCGGCATCCACCGGTTTGGCTATTGCCTGAAGGACAAGTTTTATCTGCTCGCCCGTACTGATATCACCATAAAGTTTCCATGCAAAATCATTTCCGGTTCCACCTTTAAACAGGACCAGGGGAATATTATTGAACTGGAAATGATTAACAAAATAATTGAGGGTGCCATCACCACCGATCAACCATATCTCCGTAAAAGCGGTATAGTTGGCGGGCCAGTTATCCCGGAAAACAGCATGGCTGTACCCTGATGTTTCCAAATGAGATTTAATCTGCCTGAGAATGATGGAGGAGCGTCCCTTACCGGCGAAGGGTGTCTTAAACCCCTAAAAACTGGACAAAAGGTCGATATTGGTTAGACACTTTTTCTGTTTTTCACCGCTGCCGTCAAAGGTAGCCTCGCCTCTGGAAAAGTAAAGGCTATACGTAGCGGCGATGGCATACGCTTCGGAATCCCGGATCGCCGGCCTTGACTTTTCCTCCGGCTTTTCGGCTAATGGTGGCCTAAGCGGTTCAATAGACCGGTAGTGTTCATCCCACACCTGCATCGGAGTTCTTTTACCAAGGTTTCCATGCAGACGTGTTTCATTGTAAAATTGCTTCCATCGATTCAACACAAGTCCGGCTTCATAAATTGATTCAAATTCATAGCGTTGTTCAATGCTGCGTTCCACCAGGGAATGATACGCCTCGATAAAAGAATTTTCCTCTGGCGTAGCTACATGGGTGAACTCCTGGTTGACACCTTGTTCCTGCAGGTATTCCCGAACAATGGTGGCAATAAACTGGCTGCCGTTGTCATTTCTGAGGGTAATACCTTCGACCCTGTGTTTATAGAGTATCTGGCTCAACAGCCATTTTACCTGGTGCTTGCGCATCTTCCACCACAAAAGCTGCCCCAGGTTTCTACGACTGAAAACGTCCAACACGGTCAACAGCAAGGCATTGCGGCCGGCACCATGTATGTACAGATATTTGATATCCATACATAGCTGCTGCATGGGTGCATCAGCCTGCTGGGTATAGAACTGAACAAACTTCCGGTTGGTGCTTTTGCCGGTTATTTTACTACTGTAGAGCAGACAGCTTTCAGTCATCAGCCGATAAACCTTCTTTTCATTTATTACAAATCCTTCCAGTCTAAGGCATGCGGTCATTTTCTGATACCCATAATCTACAAATTCAATACCCAGGACAAACTTAATGGCAATGACAACGCTTTCATTCCGAAGCAGTTCACCAGTCTCCAGTCGGGTATGGGTCGAGGGTATTCTGCCTTGCCTGCCCTTACGAGCCTGGTAATAGTAACTGCTTTTCGGAACACCGGTCCATTGCAGCATTTTGCTAACCTTTATCTTTCCTTCAAAGAGCTGTATGCAGGATTTTACCTCCTGCTGATTCAACGGCTTTTTTTTAAAAGCTCGGTTTTAAACTCCAGTTCCAATGCCTGATTGGCCACAATACGCTTGAGCCGTTCATTTTCAGCCTGAAGGGCTCTTAATTCCGGATCAACTGTGTGGTATTTCCCTTGGATCCCTGCCACACCCTGCTCATTAAAATCACGCTTCCAGCGATGATACAGCGCAGCGGAAAGATTGTACTTACGAAAGGTTTCCGTTAAACCGATTTGATCTGCTTCCTGAAGAACTTGAAGCTTTTCCTCGGTGCTCCAATTACGTCTTGTTTTTTTCATGACTTCCTAAATTTAATGTACTTAACTGATTTGATAAATCAGTCCAGACATTTAGGGGGCTAGGACAAGGGGTTTTGTAATATGGCGATATTTTTTATCAACAGTAACAGCTATGCAGCTAATATCAGCATTTGGAAGCTAACTGCAAAACAGGTTTGTGAACTATTGTTTCTGTAGTTTATATACGTCAATCCACCCATTGCCATAGCTCTTTGTAATAAAGAGGCTATCACCTTTCACCTGGTCAATATAGTCGCCGTGAAGTATTAGTGTATGATCGAAATCTGTTGTCCATTGAAATGTATTGTTGAATGTAAAATAGGAATCGTCGGGATAGGAAAATGTTCCGGAACCGAGGGCGGGGTAATTTAAGATACTACTGGTTCCTGACCACGCGGGGTAATTGAAGGTGATGGAAACCTCTGCGATCGGGCTATTTTCCTGGTGCAGCCGCTGGAAACTCCCTTTATATGTACCGGCTGGTATATTTGGTGGGGGTTCGGTGCATTTGTGGCAGGCGGCCAGCAACAGGATAATGTATGGGAGGATAAGGTAGTGTAGACGCACGATATTTTTTCAGAATGACCCTGAAAAAAATATATACGTTGTACAAGGCAGATGAATATTGAAAAATAAATGTTGGGCTGGGATGCAGCGCGTTATATAAAGCAAAAGAGCCTTGCAACACAAGTTACAAGGCTCTTTATAATAAATATGGCACCTACCTACTCTCCCGCCTGGTATAGCAGTACCATCGGCCATGAGGGGCTTAACTTCTCTGTTCGGTATGGGAAGAGGTGAACACCCTCGGCATAAGCACCATAAGACATTGGTGGAATGATCCACTTCAATAAGATAACATATTGGGAAGTTGCAATTTCACGGGTATGTAATATTTCCTAATCCATATAGAATTAAAAAATTAAAGCTTACGGGCAATTAGTACTACTCGGCTTTGATGTTACCACCTTTACACCTGTAGCCTATCAACGTCATAGTCTCTGACGACCCTTAAAAGAAAACTCATCTTAAGGTAGGTTTCACGCTTAGATGCTTTCAGCGTTTATCCTTTCCGTACATAGCTACTCGGCATTGCACCTGGCGGCACAACCGATACACCAGCGGTACGTACGACCCGGTCCTCTCGTACTAAGGTCATGTCCTCTCAATTTTCTAACGCCCATCACAGATAGGGACCGAACTGTCTTGCGACGTTCTGAACCCAGTTCACGTGCCACTTTAATCGGCGAACAGCCGAACCCTTGGGACCTTCTCCAGCCCCAGGATGTGACGAACCGACATCGAGGTGCCAAACCTCACCGTCGATATGAGCTCTTGGGTGAGATCAGCCTGTTATCCCCAGAGTACCTTTTATCCTTTGAGCGATGGCCCTTCCATACAGAACCACCGGATCACTTTAGCCTGCTTTCGCACCTGATCGACTTGTATGTCTCACAGTCAAGCACCCTTATACTAATGCGCTCTGCGTACGATTACCAACCGTACTGAGGGTACCTTTGCGAGCCTCCGTTACTTTTTAGGAGGCGACCACCCCAGTCAAACTACCCACCATGCAATGTCCCCCTTCAGGGGTTAGGTTCTAAGCAACAAGAGGTTGGTATTTCAACGATGACTCCACAATGCCTGGCGACACTGCTTCATAGTCTCCCAACTATCCTACACACTTGGTGCTCAAAATCAATGCAAAGTTGTAGTGAAGGTTCATGGGGTCTTTCCGTCCCGTGACGGGTAACCGGCATCTTCACCGATACTACAATTTCACCGGGCTCGTGGAGGAGACAGTGTTCAACTCATTAGACCATTCGTGCAGGTCGGAACTTACCCGACAAGGAATTTCGCTACCTTAGGACCGTTATAGTTACGGCCGCCGTTTACTGGGGCTTCAGTCAGAAGCTTTGGATTACTCCGAACATCCTTCCTTAACCTTCCAGCACCGGGCAGGTATCAGGCTCTATACGTCATCTTACGATTTTGCAGGGCCCTGTGTTTTTGTTAAACAGTTGGTTGAACCATTTTACTGAGACCGCATCGCTGCGGTACGCTTTATCCCGAAGTTACAGCGTCAATTTGCCTAGTTCCTTCTCCACGGCTCACCCGAGCGCCTTAGAATATTCATCTCGACTACCTGTGTCGGTTTACGGTACGGGCGGCATTAGCCTATCCTTAGAGGTTTTTCTCGGTGCTATGATTAGGGTCACTATCTATCCAGCCGAAGCTTTCTAGTACTATCACCTTCGACATCCCGTGCGGATTTGCCTACACAGGATATATCTACGGGCTTTAACGCAGTATTCCGTAACTGCGCGGACCTTTCACTAACACGTCACCCCATCGAAACTAATGCCGGTACTGGAATATTAACCAGTTTTCCATCAGCTGCCCCTTTCGGGTTTGCCTAAGGACCCGACTAACCCTGATCCGATTAACGTTGATCAGGAACCCTTAGTCTTACGGCGAACAAGTTTTTCACTTGTTTTATCGTTACTTATGCCTACATTTTCTTTTCCAACCGCTCCAGCATGCATCACCACACACCTTCAACGCAGATTGGAATGCTCCCCTACCACTCCATACAAGTATGGAATTTAGAACTTCGGTTCGTAGTTTGATGCCCGATCATTTTCCGTGCAGAGTCTCTCGACCAGTGAGCTGTTACGCACTCTTTAAATGAATGGCTGCTTCCAAGCCAACATCCTGGCTGTTTTAGAAACTCCACCTCGTTTGTTCAACTTAACTACGTATTAGGGACCTTAGTTGCTAATCTGGGTTATTTCCCTCTCGGCCATGGACCTTAGCGCCCACAGCCTCACTGCCGCA
>NZ_MBUA01000029.1 GCF_014332695.1 Flavihumibacter stibioxidans
CCATTGGGGTCATAGCTGATCCGCTCCCGGTATTCGGTGGTGCCGGCCGGGGTGAAGCTGCCGGCGGAGGGGTTCAGGCCATTGTACATATCCAGTGAAACCAGGCGGTTCAACTGGTCGTACTTATAGTTGTACACCTTGGTATTACCCAGTTGGGGAATATTAACCGCCATGGCCGCAATGTTTCCATTGTATAATGGTTTGGCATTCGTGGTCAGTGCACCCAGTACGGAGCTGGACTGCGGAGTAAACCAGATCGCTTTGTAATCGTTTTTGTAATAGTGCAGGCTGAAGCCGAATACATCCTGGGCGATGGGCCTGGGCTCTGTGGTATCCGTGCCGTTAGTAAGGCTGCCGCCCATTGCCGGGTTGACGCCCTTGAGCCAGCCCTGCAGGGTGTAGATATAATCCAGTCCCTGTACATTTAACTTACCAAGCGTGGTTCGGGCCAGGGGGCCATGGGCATAATACTGGTACAAGGCCTCCCGCGGTTTTCCGCATCGTATTGATAGCGATGGTAGTAGGCATCGGGTTTGCCGGGCTGGTAGCTCACCTGGTTGACTTTGCCGCTGACCAGGTCAAAATCATATACCACCTTCTTGAACCGGCTGCCCTCGCGGTTCATGGCATTGCCGATGCCATATTGGCTGCCAAAATCCTGCAATAAGGTATCCACATTGCCCTGCACATCGTAGCTGTAGTAGGTGGCCGTGGCCGGATAGGTATCCAATGCCTGGTTGATGACCTGGGTATAACTTACCCTGTTCCTCAGGTTCGATTGGTTCAGGGAATCCGTAATGGCCGGATAGGCCTGGTCATACACGGTTTGCGTTATCTGGTTCCTGCTGTTGGCGGCGGCATTCAGCCAGTTCTGGAGAGATGTCATGCTTTTGGCGGTAGGGTCCGTCATGACCGAACCACCGGTGAGCTGGCCCGGAAATTCCGTTCTAGATTGTCACAGTTTTTGGTCAATAATTGCCCATAGAACCAAATGCAGAAACACGGTTAACACAATAGAATCGATTAGAATTTATCGAACTCCTTTAACAACAAGTATTACCGAAGAAAACAAACATAAACATTTGATGCTTTTTTAACTGAAAAAAGCAATATTTTACATGCAAAGAATGTGTTTACAATTTCCCTGATGCATTCCTTGCAAAATAAAATGCAGGCAATTTTAAAATAGTTCAACATGGAAACAGTACTGATACAAATAAATAATAATAAAGCTTACAGACTCCTGGAAGACCTGGAAGATTTACATATCATTAAAGTGCTGAAAAAAAGTATACAGCCAACACAAAAACTTTCGGAAAAATATGGCGGCAAACTGCCTTCTGATATTGCAGACCAATTGCAAGACTATGTAACCAAAAGCCGCAACGAATGGAACAACCGCAGTATCTGATTGATACTAATGCCGTCATTGATTACCTGGGGAAAAAATTACCCTCCCCTGCTATGGATTTTATGAACGGCGTTATTGACGCTGTGCCTAATGTATCGGTAATCACCAAAATTGAAGTGCTGGGCTTCAATGCACCTGATGAACATTACCAATTGCTGGCCGGTTTTATGAATGATGCAACCGTGCTGGATTTGACAAGTACGCTTGTAGATACCAGTATTGACATCCGAAAAAAATATAAAACTAAACTCCCTGATGCTGTTATCGCCGCTACAGCTCTTGTGTATGATTTGATCTTGATTACCCGCAATACCAGCGATTTTAAAAATATCAACGGGTTGAAAATGATAAACCCCTGGGAAAAGTAAAGCGGCTGTAATTGCAGGGGGCGGCTCCTATACCATATCCAGAGCTTTGCTATTATTTGGTGGGCTGCTGATCAAACGGTGCAATTTTTCTCAGGCACAGTGTCACGGCCAAGGCTTGAAGCTTTTCAATCCGCTCTATTTGGAAATTCCGCTCTGCATAATCACTATTTTCCGTCAATAATTGACCATAGAAACCAATGCAGACAAATTGCTGCTATAATAGAATTGATTCGAAATTTGTACCTGACTATTAGTGGTCATTCAGACCTGGAATAAAGTGGGTCAGCTTCCTTGGAATTTCCAATTATGTGCAGCTAAATATTTATTGCTTTCTGATTTTTCGCCCCCGATAAATTGCTAATAGTAATAAAAAAAATGAAACAAATACCCTGAAACCAAGTACTACATTTGTACTCATAGGGATATTGTGTGAACTGGCTTGAGCAGCAAACCAAACAAGAAGGTTAAAAATTAAAGCTATAACCAATACTATCTTTAGACCTATTATCAATTGTTTCATAACTAAATAGTACTAGTAATTGTTAATTGTTAATTGTTATGAATTGTGCCACTAAACTGGAAATTCCGCTCTGCATAATCACTATTTTCCGTCAATAATTGATCACAGAAATCAATGCAGACAAAATCGCTGCCATAAGAGAATTGATTCGAAATTTGTACCTGACTAATAGTGGTCAATCAGACACGGAATAAGGTGGTCAGCTTCAGTGGAATTTCCAGGTATTCCCCTTTTCGCGGAAAGTGCGGAAGGCCGTTCCCAGCATTTGCATGAATTTCCGGCGGGGCATATCCTGGCAGGTACGGAGTTCATCCAGTACCAGGTCCAGCAGCACCAGGTCCATCTGCTGGAAACACTCCAGCGCATGGTCAAATTGGGTAATCTCGGTAGGTTGCATGTTTTTATTTTATACCGTCTGACGTGCGTCTGACGTACGTCAGACGCACGTCAGACGCGTCAATTACATCGTACTTCTCCCTCAGCCACCGCATCGTTTCGGGCACGCCCATCACGATTTCGCGGTGACTCATCCTGTCCCCGATTTCTTCCATGGCGGCCAGCGCATGCGGGAAGCGGTCCAGGATTTTTCGGGTGTCTGTCTGCGTGAGCCGCGGCTTGTCCGCCAACTCGCGCGATAAGGCGGTCAGCAGGTCCTTGTGTTCCTTTAGTATTTCCCGCGCGAAATCCAAAGCACCGTCGAGCAGGTGGCGTATTTCCTGGTCGAAATCCGCCGCGTCCTGCACCGAGAGGGCATCTTGGTTGGTCGTCAGGTCTACATAATAAGGCTTGCTACCCATGCCCAGGCGTTTCACCATGGAAGCCGCGAGGGCGGTGGCCCGTTGAAGGTCGTCAGCCGAGCCGACGGACAGTTCATCTGCACCGAAAAAAACCTGTTCCGCCGCGTATCCGCCCAGAATGATGGCCAGTTCGTTGAGCTGTTGGGTGCGGGTAATCACTTCGCGGTTTTGCTTTCGCAGGCGAACGAAACCGAGTTCCTCGTCGTTGGGCAGCCAGCTATGGATTACATTGGGCACCTGCGCCTTCAGCACAATGCACAATACTGCATGACCCGATTCATGCACGGCCACCGAGGCCTGCTGGTCATCTTGCGGAACTTTCAGTTTTACCTGCTGTAATCCCTCCAGGCGGTGAACCACCTGGTGGAGGCGCCGGCCACCGGCGTTGAGATACCCCGCCCTTAGTTGTCCCGCGATGAATTTCACTTCCACGGCGGTGGCGGCTTCGTTTTCCGCCAGGCCCATCACCCAGATACCCAGGCAACTTTCGATCCACCGCTGGATGGAAGTAAAGACCGGGCGGGTGCCGAGGGAGGGCTGCACGGCTTCCGCCAGCAACATGCGGTTAACGGAAGTATGAAAGCGTATAGGCACCATAGTTAGTTCATTGAAACGGGCAGCCACCCGTTCCAGTTCCTGGCGGATCAGGCGCCCATAACCCATACGGTTAAGCGCGGGATAGAGGAAGAAATTATTACCCAGCCGCGCGATCTGTTCGGGACGGAATCTTTTCTGCAATGCCCTTTTGGCGCGGATCACGGGGATATCTGAGGTATTGGAATAATGGAAATCGGGGTCATCGCCGAAGGACAGGCTGCGGCTGTAGGAATAGGCTTCATCGAGGTTGCCGATGATAAAAACGAGTCCGGCTTTGGAATGAATCTGCGTTCCCTTCCCCATTTCCAGCAGGCGCTGTTTCAGGAAACCAAGGGTTTCGGGGGCGTTGAATTCCGACAACGCACATTTCAGTTCCCACTGGGTGGGGAAAGCGGGCTTGCAAAATTCCCAGAGATCGTTGATAAGATCCTTTGGCACCAGGCAGAGCGGTGGGGCGGACTCATCCTTTGATTCCGTCCGGAAGAACCGGCTGTACTTGCAGTATTCGCGAAACAGGTCGATTTCTTTGGTTACGATTCCTTTTTCCGCTTCCAGCCCGTGGGCGATCAGCCATTCCAGTTCGGAGATGATGTTTTTCAGGTCCTCCTGGCCGTAGCTGCTTTCAACAGGCTGGAAAACCGGGTTGCCAATCAGTTGCCAGACCAGGTTACCCGTCGGCTGGGCAATTTCAAATCCCCCTTCATCAACCGTGCGGGCATGCTGGAATTCATCGAAGGCCATCACGAAAGCCTGTTCCGATAATACATCCAGGGCCTCGAGCACGGCATTTTCCAGCTTGCGGTGGGGGTCATTTCCGCGCCGCATGTCAAAATGGTTGTAACGCTCTTCCAGGTCCAGCTCCCGCACCAACTCCTGCACCAGCGAAGTCTTTCCGGTGCCGGTCATGCCCCAGAGGTTGATCACCAGGCAACGTTCCTGCAAGTGCGGGAAGCAGTACCAGGTGCTGATGGCGTGGAGTACGCCATCGATCACCTGGTTGATGCCGATGAATTTCCTACGGAGCGCATGGCCTGCACTTTCCAATTTCTGGCGACGCTGGCGAAGGAGTTCGGTGTTTACGGGTAGCTGCATATGATAAGGTAATGGTTAATGGTATGTGGTTTCAGAAGCGGAAACAAAAGTGCAAAAGTTGATTGCAACCTATTTGCAATCCCCTGGTGCGGAGGAAAATTTTACAGCCGTTTGATGGGTATAGTCTCAAATACTTCCCACGCATTTGTGGTAAAGCGTACTGCAGCAGTTAAGGGATTTTGTGGAGACGTATATTAGTGGGGCTGGAGAGTAGTGGGTGCACCCTGACAGTCCTTCTCAATTTCCTTTTGAACATTTTTCACTTCCTGATGATTGTTCTGAAGTGTCAACAACCGATGCAGGCTGCTGCTGGCACACTATCACAGCCCCGCCATATTGACCCGGCTGTAATCAGGTGGCGCCCAATTGATGCCAATGGGTTCTTTTGAGCACCCAGAAATTTTATCCGTACTTTGAATCCGATCAGTTGCCGGATTCTGGTAAAACTTGATTAAAGAGCATAAGTATTTATAAATGAAGGGTAAAGTTTTAATCATAGATGATGAGGAAAAGCTACGCAGTCTTTTAGGCAGGTTGCTAAAACTTGAAGGATATATCATCACCGAAACAGGAAATCTTAAGGCCGCCAGAATAGCCTTAAGTAATGATGAACCAGATGTTATTTTATGCGACGTAAAATTACCTGATGGCAATGGTGTTGACTTCGTTTCCGAGATAAAACAAAATCACAGTTTTGCAGAAATTATTTTGCTAACGGCATATGGAAATATACCTGATGGCATCCAGGCGATGAAAAACGGGGCCTTTGACTACATAACAAAAGGGGATGATAATAATAAACTTATTCCTTTACTTGCCAATGCAATGGAAAAGGTTGCGTTGCAAAAAAGGGTACAGCAGCTTGAAAGCCTTGTAGGTAAGAAATATAGCTTCGACAGCATTTTAGGCCAATCAAAACCAATTCAGGCTGCTATTGCCCTTGCGCGTAAAGTAGCCGCTACCGATACCACAGTTCTGTTACTAGGTGAAACCGGAACCGGAAAGGAAGTATTTGCCCAGTCCATCCATAATGCCGGCGCGAGATGCAGGAAATCTTTTATTGCACTGAATTGCAGCACATTTACAAAAAACCTGCTGGAAAGTGAATTGTTCGGACATAAAGCCGGCGCCTTCACAGGAGCAATTAAGGATAAAAAAGGATTGATGGAAGAGGCAAATGGAGGCACCCTTTTTTTGGATGAAATCGGAGAAATGCCACTGGATCTTCAAAGCAAATTGCTTCGTGTACTGGAAAACGGTGAGTTTATAAAAGTGGGGGATACAAAATCAACAAAGGTCAATGTTCGGATCATTGCAGCAACCAATCGAAATCTCCAGGAGCAGGTTTCTAAAGCTGAATTCAGGGAGGACCTGTTTTACCGGCTTAACGTATTTACCATCGAGTTGCCACCATTGCGGGAACGGAAGGAAGACATTACACTGTTGGCGGATTATTACGTCCGCCTGTTTTCTGCCAAGACAAACAAAAAAATAAAGAGCATATCCAAAGATGCCATAAAACTGCTGGAAGCACATACCTGGAAAGGGAATATCCGGGAATTGAGAAACGTCATTGAACGGGCAGTTATATTAGAAAATACGGAGCAGCTTAGCACCAACGCCCTCCCATATGATATTCAACACCATATACTGGCTTCAGAAAATGCATTTGATCTGTCATTGGTGGAAAAAAAGCATATTCAGTCCGTACTGAATTACACCAAAGGGAATAAAACCGAAACAGCCAGGCTGCTGAATATCGGACTGACCACATTATATCGAAAGATGGAGGAATATGGAATATCCAAATAAGAAACTCTTCCATATTGGAAAAAACCCTTTCATTTTGAAAGGGTTTTTTTTATTCTACTCCACCAGCCATACCAAAGGCTAAATCATCAGGATCGTTTCCCCGCAAGCATTCCAGGGAATGTTACAATACCCTGCTCCCATTACGGCATCCTGTTTGGCATGTTAAAGGAAAATATACAGCCATGAACAATAATAAAACTATAAGAAAGAAGGAGTACAGAGGTACGGCACCAAAGCTTAAAGACTTCTTGTTGGTATTGCTGGTATGGCTTCTGCTGATGGCGCTTTCATGGCTGGCATATTATAAATGGAATATTCTAACCTGAGAGAAATACTAGAACCCAACCGAATTTCAACAAAGTAAAATCATTCCCATGGTCACAGTTGTGCTCATTGTTGCAACCTTTTTTTGCTTCTGGCTTTTCTATCTGTCCATTGATTTTTTTGAAAATATTTAAACCATGACCGCATTATTCTACCTGGCCATTTCGGTGTTTGTATACATCTGTTATGTATTACTAAAACCGGAAAAATTTTAAAGCACCCTATTATGAAAATAGAAATATTGGGCATTGTGATGATGATCCTGCTGGTGATGGCACTGGCCATTCCCCTGGGGAAATACATTGCCAAAGTATACCTCGGCGAGCGCACCCTGCTGGATCGGGTTTTTAGTTCGTTGGAACGACTGTTTTTTACCTACAGCGGAATTGATCCAAACAGGGAAATGACCTGGCAGCAAAATCTTAAAGCGCTGCTCACCATCAACATTGTATGGTTTTTCCTTGCCATCTTTATCCTGATGAATCAGGCATGGCTGCCACTCAATCCGGATAAAATACCCTCCATGTCACCAGACCTGGCTTTCAACACAGCCATTTCATTCCTGGTGAACTGTAACCTGCAACACTACAGCGGTGAAACGGCATTAAGTTATTTCTCCCAAATAGCCGTTATCATGTTTTTACAATTTGTAACAGCTGCCACAGGGATGGCGGCAGCAGCGGTTGTATTCAATGCCATGCGCCAAAGAAGCACGGACAAACTGGGCAATTTTTATACCTACTTCCTTAAAAGTTGTACGAGGATACTACTGCCGGTCAGTTTCATTAGTGCGGTTATCCTTCTATTCAGCGGAACACCCATGACTTTCGAAGGGGTACAACATTTTACTACCCTCCAGGGTGACAGCGCCAGCCTTGCAAGAGGTCCGGCTGCTGCAATGATTGCCATCAAACAAGTGGGAACAAACGGCGGGGGATTTTTCGGTGTGAATTCAGCGCATCCCTTTGAAAACCCAACCTACCTCACTAATATGGTGGAAAATATTCTCATCCTTCTCCTGCCTGTTTCCATGGTATTTGCCCTGGGGCATTACCTGAATCGGAAAAAGCTGTCCTGGACAATATTTGGGGTGATGACGACAGGGTTTCTATTGTTGTTGATCCCGGCACTTTACCAGGAAATGAATGGCAATCCGGCATTATCAGCCATGGGCATTCACCAGCCCATGGGAAATATGGAAGGGAAAGAAGTCCGATTTGGATCTGCCGCATCAGCCTTTTGGACAATCAGCACCACCATTACCTCCAATGGATCCGTAAACACCATGCACGACAGTCTCACACCATTAAGTGGCATGCTGGCCATGTTGGGCATGATGATCAATTCGTTCTTTGGAGGTGTAGGCGCAGGTTTTCTCAATTTCTACATCTTCATCATCCTTGCCGTATTCATAAGCGGACTAATGGTGGGTAGAACGCCGGAATTCCTGGGTAAAAAAGTGGAAGCAAAGGAAATTAAGATTGCCATGATCATCGCGCTGATCCATCCCTTGCTCATACTGTCGGGCACAGCAATCGCCAGTTATTTGTACGCTGTAAATCCGGCCGCTAACGCAGGCTGGTTGAACAATCCGGGATACCATGGTTTCAGTGAGATGCTGTATGAATATACCTCCGCAGCGGCCAATAATGGAAGCGGTTTTGAAGGATTGGGAGACAATACACCCTGGTGGAACATCAGCACGGGAATAGTGCTGATCCTTTCGCGTTATCTGCCATTGATAGGGCCAGTAGCAATAGCAGGCATCCTGGCAAAGAAAAAGTACATACCTGAAACGGCCGGAACACTCAGAACAGATACAGCAAGTTTTGGACTAATAACTTTTGTGATAATAGTACTTGTGGCTGCTTTAAGCTTCTTTCCGGCACTGGCACTAGGTCCCCTTGCCGAACATTTTTTGATTCAATAAAACAGTAAGCATGTCAAAACATAAAAAAGAAACAAAACTGTTTGATCCTGGGCTGTTAGGTCAGGCCACCAGGCAGGCATTTGTAAAACTCAATCCGGTCATCATGTTTCGCAACCCGGTAATGTTCACCGTTGAACTGGGTACAATAGTGATGCTGATAGTAACCATAAGGGTAATCATTGTTTCAGATGCTTCCCAGGGCAGTTTTATATACAACCTGATAGTGTTTATGGTATTGCTTTTCACGGTACTCTTTGCCAACTTTGCCGAAGCACTGGCAGAAGCAAGGGGAAAAGCCCAGGCAAACAGTTTACGCAGAACGAGAGAGGAAACACCCACCAAAAAACTGGACTCGGAAAAGGATTCATTTCAACAGGTACCAGAGATCGTTCCATCATCCCAGTTGCTGAAAGGCGACCTGTTTATATGTGAAACGGGGGATATCATTCCGATGGATGGTGAAATCATCCAGGGAATTGCCACAATAGATGAAAGTGCCATTACCGGTGAAAGTGCGCCGGTAATCCGGGAAGCTGGTGGCGATAAATCTTCTGTTACCGGCGGTACCAAAGTGTTATCAGACAGCATAGTGGTAAAAGTAACTACCCAGCCAGGTGAAAGTTTTCTGGATAAAATGATTGCCTTGGTGGAAGGAGCTTCCCGGCAAAAAACTCCCAATGAAATTGCCTTAACCATATTGCTTGCCGGCTTCACGTTGGTTTTTATCATTGTCACCGTTACTTTAAAGCCCTTTGCTGACTATGCCAATACACCCATCACCATTGCCGCTTACATTTCACTATTTGTATGCCTGATACCCACCACCATTGGAGGATTATTAAGCGCTATCGGTATTGCCGGAATGGACAGGGCATTGCGAGCAAACGTAATCGCCAAAAGTGGTAAAGCTGTTGAAACAGCCGGAGATATCGATATACTTTTACTTGATAAGACCGGCACAATTACCATAGGAAACAGAAAAGCCACCAATTTTTGGCCTGGCGCCAATACGAGTGAAACTGAATTCATAGAAATGGCAGTATTAGGATCGCTTGCCGATGGTACGCCGGAAGGCAAATCCATTGTTGAACTGGGAGCCGACAAAGGGATTAGCAAGTCAAAAATGGCAGGAATGGAATTCATAGCATTCACAGCAGAAACAAGAAGCAGCGGGGTGAACCTGCCTGACGGGGGGCAAATCAGGAAAGGGGCTTTTGATGCAATTAACGAGATTGTAGGAAATCAGGGAAACAAAGTATCTGCAAGGATTTTCGAGCGCGTTCAACTCATTTCGAAGAAAGGAGGAACACCACTAGTTGTTTCAAAGGATGGTGAAGCCAAGGGCGTCATTGAACTGCAGGACATTATCAAACCAGGCATTGAGGAGCGCTTTGATCGCTTGCGAAAAATGGGTGTAAAAACTGTAATGGTAACTGGTGACAATCCGCTTACTGCCCAATACATCGCATCCAGATCCGGGGTTGATGACTTCATTGCCGAGGCAAAGCCGGAAGACAAGATGAATTACATTCGTGCTGAACAAGCCAGGGGTAAGATGGTAGCTATGATGGGAGATGGCACCAATGATGCCCCGGCATTGGCACAGGCCGATGTAGGTGTGACCATGAACAGCGGTACACAGGCAGCAAAAGAAGCCGGAAATATGGTTGATCTGGACAATGACCCTACCAAATTAATTGAAGTGGTGGAAATTGGAAAGCAGCTCCTAATGACAAGGGGAACACTTACCACCTTCTCCATTGCCAATGATGTGGCCAAATACTTTGCAATTGTACCGGCCTTGTTTATCACTTCCATTCCTGCACTGCAAGGACTCAATATAATGCGATTGCACAGCTCGGAAAGTGCCATACTTTCTGCTGTAATCTTTAATGCTGTAATTATTCCATTGCTCATACCACTGGCACTCAGGGGTGTTACCTACAGACCCATTGGCGCCAGCGCACTGTTACGAAGAAATCTATTGATTTATGGCCTGGGCGGTGTAATTGTACCCTTTATCGGGATCAAACTGATTGACTTAATCGTATCCAACTGGTATTAAAACTAAAAAAATGAAACAACATATTCTTCCGGCAATAAAATTAACTTTCTTCTCCATTCTGCTTCTTGTGGTGGCATACACCGGTGCAATATGGGGCATCGCACAAGCTGCTACCAACAGGGGAAAAGGCGAAACAATTATTGTAAATGGAAAGATAGCAGGATATGACAAAGTGGGTCAGCGATTTGACAAGGATCACTACTTCTGGGGGCGCCCGTCAGCAGTAAGTTACAATGCGGCAGGCAGTGGTGGCAGTAACATTGGGCCCTCCAATCCCGACTACTTATCAGAAGTCCAGGCGAGGGTTGATACATTTCAGGCGCATCATGCCGGCGTAAGCCTGGATAAGATCCCCTCTGAACTGGTAACAGCCTCAGCCAGCGGACTGGACCCGCATATATCTCCAGAAGCAGCATATTTACAGGCAAAAAGAATTGCTGCCAGAAGAGGACTGAATGAAGCAGTAATCATGCAATTAATAAGTCAACATACTGAAAAACCATTCATGGGTTTCCTGGGCACATACAAGATAAACGTACTGAAGCTCAACATTGCACTGGACGAAATAAACAAACAACAATGAAAGCGTTGATTATTTCAATTCTGGCAATAGGCATGACAACTTCGGTACTCGCACAAGACACCGATTCAATGAATAATAAACTAAAATGGTCTGTATTTGCAGACATATATTATTCCTACGATTTCAACCAGCCTTCGAACCACGAAAAAGTTGCTTTCCTCTACAACCATAAAAGACACAATGAAATAAATGTGAACCTCGCAATGGTTCAGGCTACTTACCAGGATGATCGATATAGGGGTAATATCGCTATGCAGGCTGGAACCTATACAGAATACAATTACACCACAGAACAAGGGCTGCTGAAGCATATATTCCAGGCAAATGCTGGTATAAAGCTGGCAAATAAAAGGGAGCTCTGGCTCGATGTTGGAATATTTCCTTCACATATAGGTTATGAAAGCGCTATCACCAAAGATAACTGGACACTAACCAGGAGTTTAATGGCCGAAAACTCGCCCTACTATGAAGCCGGTATTAAACTGGGTTATACGTCCAAAAATGAAAAATGGCTTATTAGCGGTATGCTATTAAACGGCTGGCAGCGAATACGCAGGGTTGACGGTAACAGCACACCGGCGTTTGGATGGCAGGTGCGTTACTCACCCAATTCGGCAACAACAATTAACTGGAGCAGTTTTGTAGGAAATGATTTTCCGGACAGCGTTCGAAGATGGAGGTACTTTAATAACCTGTATTGCATATTGCAACCAAATGAAAAGTTCGGGATTACACTGGCATTTGATATTGGAATGGAACAGGCCGGAAAAGCCAGCAGCAGGATCCATAAATGGTTTACCCCTAACATTGTAGTAAGATATGCACCTAACAGAAACTGGGAAATTGCATTGAGAGGGGAATACTATCGTGATGAAAATGGAGTAATAATCGGCACTGGAACCCCTGACGGATTTCGTTCCAAGGGGGGGTCCATAAATATTGACAGAAAAATAAACAACTACTTTTTGTGGCGCGCTGAATTCCGAAGTCTGAACAACAGGGATGCCATTTTCAATCGAAATGGATCACTGGTGAATAACAACTCACATTTTACAACTTCACTGACAATGTCATTTTAATATGAATAAAACGGAAGACGGGGGAAAGCTGAAAATTTACATTGGCATGAGTGCTGGTGTAGGCAAAACCTACCGGATGCTGGAGGAAGCACATCGCCTGGTAAAGGCTGGCGTCAACGTAAAAGTCGCCTACGTTGAAACACATGCCAGAGAAGAAACTGTAGCCCTGATGGAAGGCCTGCCTGCAATCCCAAGAAGAGAAGTATTCTACAAAGGAAAAAAACTGGAAGAACTGGATGTGCAGGCAATTGTGCTCCACCATCCAAAAATTGTCATAATCGACGAACTGGCCCATACCAACATTCCCGGAAGTAAGAATGAAAAGCGCTGGCAGGATGTTCTGGATGTTCTGGATGCGGGAATTGACGTGATTACTGCCGTAAATATTCAACATATAGAGAGCATCAATGAAGATGTTAAACACATTACAGGAGTTGAAGTAAAAGAAAGGGTTCCGGACAGAATATTGCAATTGGCAGAGGAAGTAGTAAATATTGATCTGACTGCAGAGGAATTAATCAACAGGTTAAAAGAGGGGAAAATTTACGACCACACAAAAATTCAGCAAGCTCTTGCCCATTTCTTTCAGCCGGAAAAAATCCTGCAATTAAGGGAACTGGCATTAAAGGAAGTAGCAGGACAGGTAGAAAGAAGGGTAGACTACTCCATTGAATACAAAACCAATCCCTTCCGGCATGAGCGGTTTCTTGCATGCATTTCAAGCAACTCCGAAATCGCACAGCGCATCATTCGCAAAACAGCCAGACTTGCATCGTATTATAACAGTAATTGGTTTGTATTATATGTCCAGACAAAAAAAGAAGCAACAGAAAAGATAACGCTGGAAAAACAAAGACTCCTAATAAATAATTTTAAGAACGCAACAGAACTAGGCGCCGAAGTGATACAAAAAAAGACAGACAATGTAACGTCAGCCATTTTGGAAGTAGTTCAAGAGAAGGGAATCACTACAGTTTGCCTTGGTAAGCCACATTTAAATATTTTCAGGCTCATTCTAAATACCAGTCTGTTCAATCAGCTATTAAAAACACTATCGAAAAACGAAATTGATTTAGTAATATTATCCTGATGGCAATCAGTGTTAAAAACAAAATATGGCTGGGTACCTTATTTCTCTTCGTACTGCTGCTGCTGACCGGGGGGGTTGGCGTATATTATATCGTTCAGCTAAAAGACCAGGCCAAAGCAGTATTGCAGGATAATTATGAAAGCCTCTCTTATGCACATGCAATGCAGCAACAATTGGACGCCCCGGGACTGATTCAACTGAATGGAACCGTACCATTTGACAGCCTGCTTCGGCTTCAGGAGGAGAATATAACTGAGCCGGGTGAGAAAGAGTTGACAAACAAGCTAAGAGCTGATTTCGAAAAACTAAAAACAACCGGAAGAGCAGATTCACTGGTCAGTCAAATGAGATTCAATATTCAGGAAATCATTTCACTGAATATGGGTGCCATTAATGAAAAAAGCAGGAAGGCTGAAACTGCTGCAACCAGCGCTTTTAACTATATTATAGGCCTTGCAGGAATTATTTTTATCATCGCGTTTACATTTATAGTCAACTTTCCGGCTGTTATAACCAATCCCGTTAAAGCGTTTACGGTAGCAATCAAAGAAATTTCCAAAAAGAATTACAAACATCGCATACACTTAAACCGACAAGATGAATTTGGAAGTATGGCAGAGGCTTTTAATGAAATGGCAGAGCGGTTAGAATATTTTGAAAGCAGCAACCTGAAGAAGCTGATGTTTGAAAAGAGTCGCGCTGAAGCAGTGATCAATAGTCTTAAAGATGCCAGTATTGGAATAGACAAAGCAGGTACCATATTATTCGCCAACGCCCAGGCTTTGCAATTATTGGGTGTTAAAGCCAGAGACATAGTAGGAAAGAAGGCGGAAGAGATAAATAGTAAAAATGATCTCTTCAGATTTCTGATCAGCAACGAAAACAAAGTCCCTTTCAAAGTAGTGCTGGATAACAAGGAGAACTACTTTATAAGCGAAATAATTGAAGTCGATCAAGAAGAAACAAAGAGCAGGGTAATTGTCATGAAGAATGTAACATCGTTTAAGGAACTGGATGTAGCTAAAACAAACTTTATTGCAACCATCTCGCACGAACTCAAGACACCGCTGGCATCATCTGATTTTAGTTTGAAGCTTTTGGAAAATCAGCATACTGGCAGCCTCAATAAGGAACAGGCAGAACTGGTTCAACACATAAAACAGGACAATCAACGCATTCTAAAAATATTAAGTGAACTGCTAAACATGGCGCAAGTGGAAGCCGGACGTATACAACTGAACTGGCAGAAAATACCAGCATCAGTCATTATCGATGGAGCAATAAATACTGTTACATCGGCAGCAAAAGAAAAGAATATTCAGGTGGAGGTAAAACCAGGCTCCTCCCTGCCTTACGTTGAAGTGGATGCAGAGAAGACAACCTGGGTACTTAATAATTTTCTCACAAATGCAATTAAGTATTCCCCGGAAAACAGCATTGTTACAATTGACGTTGACTATAAGGATGACAACATAACTTTTTCGGTTCAGGATAATGGTCCGGGCATATCAAAAGAATACCTGAACCGTATCTTCGAACGCTATTTTCAGGTACCTGGTTCCAAATCTAAAGGTACGGGTCTTGGACTGGCGATCTCCAAAGATTTTATTGAAGCCCAGGGTGGAAAAATCGGAGTGGAAAGTGAAATTGGAAAGGGAGCCAGATTCTGGTTTATGCTGCCAGGCAAAGCTATATTAAATCAAAGTTAAGAATACCGGTGAGTAAAACTCAATAGTGAGCGATGCCGATTTATGTTTTAAAGAAATCGACAGCACGGCCCAGGCTATTGAAGTTTAAAAGCAAGTAATTCGAGAGATACGATTATGTGGCGAGGATAAGCGGTTAGGAAAAAGCCTTCATACTGGAAGATGCGGATTGTGGGCCGGACCTCATCCACCGCGATAATATCAAAGTAACCTGTATTTTAAGGTTTATGGCTGGGATCAAAGGCACTGGTACGGAGAATCGAGATTAGAATTTTTATCGGCCTGTCCCGGCCACAAGTTGAAGGTTCGGATGACTTTCCGCAGGCCTTCCCCAATTTTATAGAACAGGAAAAAGAGCGGGCCCGCCAGTGCATCCATGGCTAAGAAAAATCAGCATATAGTGCCATTAGGATATGGCTGGGCAGTGAACGCTGAAGGCCATCACCGATGGCAGGGATGGCAAAATCAAAAAAAGGGAACTGCTGCAATCTATATTAGTCTGGCATTCCATTAAGCCGACTGATCCTCCATCGTTGCATCCGGGGCATTAGATTTAACAGAAGCGATTCCATTGTCACGATTGCTCACCGACTCATACATCTGACTGGTTCCAATAATTTGTCCGTTGGTAGCCTTTAGCGTAAAATAAAATTTACCGTTGGCAGATGTCTTACGATCGTATTTGCTCTCATCTGGTGAATTCTTGCGAACGGATTCGATTCCATTTTCACAGGCGGCTTTAGACGAATAACCTTCACTGCTAAGAATGGTCTGCCCGTTTTCTGCATTCAGGTTAAACTGAAATTCTCCGTTGCTGCGTTTTGAAAGGATAAACTTTCCCATAAGAATTGTATTTAAAGATTGTGCGTAATTGCGAGGCTATGATACGAATTATCTATTGCGAATGGGATTAAAAAAGGTTAAAATTGTTTTTATAACTACCATGCCTGAATCAACCATTGTTACTGCCCAAATCTTAGGCAAATCATAGAGTACCTGCGATTAAACGGTAAATCCATTTCCCGCAACTGCGCCAATAGCTTTTCGGAAGTGGAATATATTTCCAGGTCATTTGCTGATCAATTTCATAAAAATTCATTGCCCATTTAGAAGGCGTGTTCCCTCATTCCCCAAACCATTCCGGCAAAAACCATCACCCCCGGTGTCCCGAGAGTTTGGCGCCATCGGCCGGCTTCAGCTTCGCGAAGACAAGTGCCGAGAGGGCTGTAATTCCCGCCAGTATCAGAAAAGTGTATTTAAAAGTATTCACTGTGCCGCTGCCTGCCGGTTCCAGCTTCGAGAGGTTGAGCAGCAGGAAGCCCGTAAAAGATACCCCGAAACTGAAGGAGAGCTGTTGGTTCACGGCGATGACGCTGTTGGCGGCGCTTGAATTGCTTTCATCGAGGTCGGCCATGGCAATGGTGTTCATGGAGGTAAACTGCAGCGAGCTGATGGTGCCGTACACCAGCAAAAGCAGCACCATCCAGACCAGGGGGGTCTGGGCACTGATCAGTGCAAAAAGGGCCATGATGACCGCCAGTACCAGGGTGTTGGCGATGAGGGTGTTTTTATGGCCGAACCTCTTGATCACCGGCACCACGATGGGCTTGGTAAGCAGGTTGGCCGCGGCCATGGGTATCAGGATCATGCCGGCCGTGGAAGCGGGATAACCAAATCCCACCTGCAGCATCAGGGGCAGCAGGAGGGGAAATCCGCCAATGCCCAGCCTCGTGGCCAGGTTACCCGCCAGTGCCACCCGCAGGGTCCTGATCTTAAACAGGTTCAGGTTGATCAGCGGGTTGCCATCCCCCCGGGCATGGTAGATATAAAGGAGTATTAACAGCAGTGCGATGGCAAAAAACAGCGCGATATACCCCGCCCCGAGGGCGCCGCTGCTGCCGGATTCGAGGCAGAACGTCAGCAGGCTCAGGGCACCGCTGAAGAGGATAAATCCCAGGGTGTCGAAACCGCCAACGGGCTTTTTAATATTGGGCATGCCGCTGGTGGCCATCCAGATACCAAAGATCCCGATGGGGATATTGATCAGGAAGATCCAGTGCCAGGAAGCCAGTTCCACCAGCCAGCCACCGAGGGTGGGGCCGATCAGGGGTCCCACCAAACCGGGGATGACCACGAAATTCATGACCCGCATCAGCAGCTTTTTCGGGTAAGAGTAGAGGATGGCGAGGCGGGCCACGGGCACCATCATGGAGCCACCGAGACCCTGCAGGATGCGTGAGAGGATCAGTTGCGACAAGTCGCGCGAGAGGGCGCAGGCCAGGGATCCCAGCACGAATAGGGCCACTGCCACGCGGAAGACATTACTGGTGCCGAAGCGATCTGAAAGCCAGCCGCTCAGGGGTATGAAGAGGGCCAGGGTGATGGTGTAGGAAACGACGACCGACTGCATGGAAAGGGGTGAGTAACCGAGATCCGCCGCGATGGAAGGCAGGGCGGTATTCAGGATGGTGCTGTCCAGCGCCTGCATGAAAAAAGCGATGGCGGCTATCCAGGGGAGTATGGTCCTGGAGCTTTTATCGGGGGCGGGGGCTGGCATTTCGGGCAATGAAGGTAGTGGATTTTTCAGGTGGATTTTTCAGGTGTCTGACATGTGGTGTCTGACATCTGTGATTTTGAGGGTAGTAATCACACATGTCAGACACCACATGTCAGACACCTATACTTATCAAGAAAATATTTAATGGGCGCGTTTGACCATATTAAATATTTTCGCCACTTCTTCGTGTAACCATCCTGTATAATTCAACCTTAGATGAAAAAGTTCTTTCTGTTTGTAACGCTGGCACTGGCGGGCGGTATGGTCCATAGCCAGAATGTGGGTATAGGCACCAATACTCCCGAAGCCAAATTCTCCGTGGGCGCCAACTCACAGTTCCGGGTAGACGAAAACGGTAACCTGATACGCATCAACAATGTGCCGATGGCTTTTCCGGGGGTGCAGGGTGCCAACGGACAGGTGCTGGTGAACAATGGCAGCGGCGTACTGACCTGGACGAACTACGCCCCGAGCATTTGTGGCGACGGATCGGCAGGTGACCTGTTTGTGGGCACCGGGATGGTGCGCAGCCTGATGGCGAATGGTTCCGATGCTTCATTGCCCGGTGGCGCCAACCTGAACTTCAATAATATTACCATTGCCGGTACGCTGTTCATCCCCAGCGGTATGGTATTAAAGGCCAGCGGTAATGTTACCATCAATGGTATCATTGCCGTTCAGGTTCCCCCTAATAACACCATGCCCCATCCGGGTGTTTCCAATGCGGCAGCCGACCTATATTCGGGAGGTACCGGTTTGTATTTCTTCCAGGCCGCGTCGCTCGTAAAAGCACCCCTGCAATCCGGCGGCTCCGGGAAATTGCCCGTGCTGGGTGAAGGTGGCACAGGCGGGGGTGGACTCACCATCTATGCCAAAGGGAATATCACCATCGGCTCGGGTGGGTTACTGGATCTGCGAGGTCGGAATGGTGTAAACCCCCAAACCGCTGGTATTGGAATCAACGGATCAGGTGGCGGCGCAGGTGGCGTAGTGATACTGGCAGCCAAAGGAAATATCACCAACAGCGGTAATATACTGGCAACCGGCGGCAATGGTGCCAATGGTTTTAATGGAAATGGCGGCTTTGGAGAAGGTGGCGGAGGTGGCGGTGGCGGTGGCATCGTGGTGATGATCACCAACGGAACCATTAGTGCAGGTACCGTGAATGTAAATGGTGGGGCTGCAGGCAGCAATGCGGCGGCGGTATTCCCTAATACTACCATTAACTCCGGCGGTGGCGGCGGCGCCTGCGGCGGCAATGGCGGCAATGGCGGGGGAACGATTCCGGGAACCAGCGGCACGGCCACACCAGCCGCCGGCAGCGTGGGATACCTGATAAGGATCAATGCAGATATTGACCACTATATACCAGGCAGACAATAATGAAACGCAGCTTTAAACGTGGATTTTTGGGCTCGCTGTTCCTGCTGGCAGGAGCAGCTAACGGTGAGGCGCAGTTGTATAATAACGGCAGCCTGTTTATCCAGCCCGGGGCTTCGCTCTTTGTGGAAGGTGATCTCGTTAATACTTCTACCGGCAGTTTCAGCAACCTGGGACTGCTGACGGTAAAAGGTAATATCAGCAACGATGCGTTGATGACGGCCTTCACCGGATCCAAAACCATCCTGGGGGGAACGGCGGTACAAACCATCGGAGGCACAGCCCCCTTCAGGGTCACCGATATTGATATCAACAACACTGCGGGGATTTTTCTCTCCCAACAACTATACGTCACCGGTAGCCTGGCTTTTCTGGCAGGGGGAATTACGGCACCCGATGCCGGGTCAGCGGTATTCTTTGATGGCAGCGGGGTGAGTGTCAGCGGCGCCACAGATGGCCGTCATATCAACGGCTGGAGCAGCGTGGTGAACCGAACTGACTTTGAGTTTCCGATCGGAAACGGAACCAGGCTGAAACGTTTGCTGGTTAACAATATCCAGGCAAGCGCCAACCCGGTGACTGTAGTTTTCAACGGCAACAATAACAAAGCGGTTAATGGTACCAGTTATGAAACGGGATTGATCGATGTGAGCAATAACTGGTACACTATCCAGGCCCCCTCCAATACAGTGGACATCCATTTACCCGTGAACGAAGCCGACGACTACGGCAGCGCTTTGAGTATTGACTACCTGCGGGTGGTGCGAAAGGACCCGTCCATCTGGACCATCCTGCCAACTACGTTTGCGGGCACGCTGGCCGATGGCAGCATCAGCAGTGCGGCGGTTACAGGATTTGGGAGTTTCGCGTTGGGGGTTCATTCCGTTTCCCTGCCGGTTTCCTTGCTGGGATTCACCGGGAAAAAGGTTTCCGGCGGCGCAGACCTTAACTGGAAGGTTACCGGCAACGAAGATGCGGATACCTATTTCGTGGAAAAGAGCAGCGATGGGTTGAACTGGATGACAGCCGGACAGGTTCCCGCCAGAAATATTGGTTCCGACGCGAATTATGCACTGCACGATCCTTCCCCCTATATTCCGGTTACCCATTACCGTTTGCGCATTCTCGAACGGAATGGCAGGTACCATTTCAGCAAAATCGTTACGCTGCGGTTTGATGAAAGGGGACTGAGCCTCTATCCTACCCTTGTGCATACTAACGGTCCGGTTATCCGCAACCATAACGGGCGGGTGTATGAGGGATTGCTGACCGATATGTCGGGCAAGGTTTACCATCGGTTTAAGATTCTGTCGGGGACCGGTTTGGTTCCCGTGGGCGGACTGCCGGCGGGTAAATACCTGGTGGTGTTGGGTGATCCGTTACCGGTTGTGGTGCTGTCTTTTGTGAAGCAGTAGGGGGAGGGAGTTGTCTGACGTTTGCGTCCACGGTATTAAGTAATGCTAAACGTCAGACAACTTTCCCGGGACCCAAACGTCAGACAACTTTCCCAAACTTTAAACCCGCGGGGGAATCAACTTATACACCACAGGCGTTACAATACGCGACAGCAGGGTGGATGAAATCAGTCCGCCGATCAGCACCAGCGCCAGCGGCGAGATCAGCGGATTGCTGCTGAGCGCAATGGGCATCAGGCCACCGATGGCGGTCAGACTGGTGAGCACAATCGGCAGAAAGCGCAACTCACCGGCTTCACGGATGGCCTGGTCTAGCTCCATACCCTCAGCTCGCAGCTGGTTGGTGAAATCCACCAGCAGGATCGAATTCTTTACCTCTATTCCCGCCAACCCAATGAAACCAACAATGGCTACAAAGGACATGGGATTGCCGGTTGCCCATAACATCAGCACCCCGCCGATGATGCCCAGCGGGATCACCGACAATACAATCAGAGTACTCTTGAAGGTCTTGAACTCAAGGATCAGGACCATGATAAACAGGAACACGGTGGCAATGATCACGGTCAGAAAGCTGCCGCCGAAAGCTTCATTCTTACTCTGCTCTTCACCTGCCAGTTCAAGCTCATATCCCGCCGGCATTTTCAACGCAGCAGTCTTTTCCAGGAAGGCTTTGGTGATATTCTGCGCCAGCACACCCTTCTCCGTAAAAGCGTTGAGCAAAACAAATCGTTTTTTGTCGAGATGCCGGATAGTGGTGGGACTCGTTTCAAATTCCAGTTGGGCGATCTGGCTCAAAGGCACCGGCACACCCATGGCATTGTTCACAAAGATGGCATTGAATTGCTGCAGGGTAGCATATTTATCGCGCGGCGCATTCACCATGATATCAAATTCATCGCCGTTTTCATCGGTGTACTTACCCACATCTATACCCGAAATTGCAAGTCTCACGGTACGGTCAATATCCGCGGTCTGGATGCCCAGGGCCCGCGACTTCTCCGTATTGATCCGCAGCCTTATATCCGATTTTAAGACATCCACTTCATTCTTCACGTAAATGGCGCCGGGAATGGATTTCAACAGGGCTTCACCCCTGCCAGCCAAAGCCCGCAGGGTGTCTAGATTATCGCCTTTGATCCGGATGGATACCGGCGCGTCTATCTGCGGTCCCTGCTCAAAATCCTTTACCTCGATCCTGGCACCTGCCACAGACAGGAAACGGGCTCTGAGTTTTTCAATGAGTTCGATTTTTTTTGCTGGATTGGTACCGTCCTGCAACTGCACATAAAACTGTGCATGGTCGGGCTTCTCATTTTCAGGTATCTCGTTGTAGTATATGCGCGGATTTCCCTTGCCTACGTTGGTGGTGTAATACCGGATCAAAGGCTCCTTCTTCAACTCCCCTTCCACCAACCGGGCCATGCGATCGGTTGCCTCGAGATTACTCTGCAGGGGCATGTTCACATTCACCAGGAACTGAGGCTTCTCCGATGCGGGAAACAAACTGAATCCCATCACTTTAATGATTGCCAGTGATCCGCCAAAGAGCAGAAAAGCAATGAACAGGGTGAGCCAGGGCCGCTTCAGTGCACGCTCCAGCAGTTTGGAATAACTGCCGCTGATGAGTTTTTTCAATCCGCGCAGGAAGATATTTCCCTCGGGGTTGTGATCTGTTTTGAAAACCTTACTCGCCATAAAGGGAACGATGGTCAGGGACACCAACATCGATGCAAATACCGAGAATATAACGGCCATGGGTAACCCACGAATGAATTCACCTGAGGCTTCCGGCATGAAAACCAGTGGCAGAAAGGCGATGATGAGTGTAGCGGTACACCCCAGCACTGCCAGGCCGATTTGTTTGGTTGCTTCGATCACTGCGAACTGTTTGCTATGCCCCCCACGTAACCAGCGTTCGATATTTTCCACCACCACAATACTGTCGTCCACCAGCAGTCCCAGCGCTACTACCAGTCCCACAATACTCAACTGGTTCAGGGAAAATCCCATGGCATTGAGCATCACGATACCAATGCCCAGCGACAGGGGGATGGCGACCATGACCACTGCGGAAGCCCGCCATCCCAGGGGTACAAGGGTGATCAGCACCAGACCGATCGCGATCAGGAAATCAATACCCAGTCCGCCCAACCGCCTGTTCACATTATCCGCCTGGTCGAAATGGCGAACCAGCTCAATATTGGCAGGCAGTTTTTTCTCAAATGCTTCAATCACCGGCAGGTAAGCCTCCTGCGTTTTGCCGATATTCTCTCCGCTTTTTTGTGCCGCCGTAACCAGCGCAGCACGATGCCCGTTGAGCCTTGTAAGATGTTTTTCTTCCTTATAATGGAACTGCACATCTGCCACATCTTTCAGGTAAACAATCTTGCCATTGGCGGAGAAAACAATGGTGTGCTGAATTTCTTCCAGGCTCTTATACTTGCCGCTGGTCTTCACGTTGAAGGTCTTGGTTCCCGCACGGATATTGCCTGCCGGTATATTGGCGGCCTCGCTCTGGATACTGCCGATCACATAATTAACCGGGATCTTCATTTGCGCGATCTTATCCAGCCTGAGGTCCACCCGAACAACCTGGTCCGGCACGCCCCAGTAAGAAACCTTCTTCAGGCTTTTGATTTTTTCCAGGTCCTCCTTGAGCAGTTCAGCATAAAATTTCATCCGCTCATCGGAGGCGTTCTCTGATACCAGTGCCAGTTGCAATACACTTACATCTGTTGGTGTAACCTTTTTCACCTCGATGCTGTATAGGTCGGCAGGCAGTTCCGGCCGCAGGGCATTGATCTCGCGAACCAGTTCCTGGTATTTCGTTTCTACATCCACGTTATACTTGTATTCCACCATGATCAGCGCCACACCATCATCGATTTTGGTAAGCACCCGTTTTAGGTTTTCCAGTTCGCTTACTTTTTTCTCGATGGGTTTTACCACCAGTTCTTCCATGTCTTTGGGACTGGTACCGGGATATAGGACAACAATTGGGTATTGGGGTGGACTGATCTCAGGATCCTCCGCCCGGGGCATGTTTAGCATGGTGGTTAGGCTCACCACCACTACCATCAGGAATACAACCAGCGTGAACTGGTAATGTTTTACAAAAAATGCAGTGATACGCATAGGAATGAGTTTGGCTGGCAGGAGAATTATTTTTGAACTGATATGGCGGACCCGTCAGCCAGGTATGGGCTTCCGGAACTGACCACAAATGCATGTCCTTCCAGTCCGGCGCTTATATATGCCTGTTGGTCGTCAAAAGAAGCGATGGTTACTTCTACTTTCTTTACTGTTTTGCTGTCATCGCTCACAAATACGAAACCCGTCTTGCCATTGGCCTCCAGCAAGGCTTCATAGGGTATTCGGAAACCCGCAGCCATTTGTAAAGGTGTAATGGATGCTGTTCCAAACATGCCCACGGCAGGTTGCTGCGTTCCGAAATCCACCTGCATTTCAACCTGGAAGGAACCACTTACAGGGTCTGCCGCCAGGGCTTTTTTACTGATCACTGCGGGAAATGTTTGTCCGGGGTAGGCATCAAATTGTACTGAGGCCTTATTCCCTGTTGCAACGGCCGCCCAGTCCTGGTCAGACAATCCGGCTTTCAGAATCCATTTACTGCTGCCGGAAGAAGCGTTCATAAAAAGCACCGGGTTGCCTGGTCCCGTCAGCTCACCCACGTTGGCCAGCTTACGAACAATGAAGCCATCTGCCGGCGCATATATCTTCGAATATTGCTGGTTGAAACTGGCCTGCTGCAAATTCTGGCGCGCGATCTCCATCCCGGTTTTTGCATTCTGTAACTGCTCCAGGGTGGCCACACTGTCCTTGTAGAGATTGGACGCCCGCTGGTAATCCCGCTCTGCTTTTTCCACTGCCAGTTGCACTTGTTGCACCTGTGCGGAGATCTCGGTGGATTTCAGAGTGGCCAGTAGCTGTCCCTTCCGCACCCGGTCGCCCTCCTTCACGGTAATACTTTCAATAACTCCTCCGATCTTGAAGGAAAGGCGTGCTTCATTTTCTGTGGACAATAATCCCGAAACTGAAATGGTCGTTTGTCCCGAGTCGCGGTTTATTGGAACCAGTTTGACTGGTATCACCCCTTTGCCTAAATCTGAGGTTTTCTCTTCCGGCTTACTGCCGCATGATTGCAACAGGACAGTCATTCCGAGAAGCATCAGTAACTTATTCATATGAGTTGGTTTATTTATTGAAAGGAATAGGATGCGGACTGGCGCTCGTAATCAGCCATTGCTGCGAATACTTTATATGTGTTGATGGTTACCTGCAGTTGGGCGTTGGTAAGCTGTGTACGGGCATCCAGGAATTCGATGAAATTATTGACCCCTTCTTTATAACCTCGGTCGATCAGCTTGAAGTATTGCCTTGCGGAAGACTCCTGCCTGAGGGCGGTGCGGTAACTGCTGTTTGCGGTGTTGATGGCATTGCGGCTCACGAATGCAGCAAGCTGCAATTGCTGCTGGGCCTGGTCGGTAGTCAGTTGCAGGGAGCGTCCATCCAGCCTGGTTTGTTCGATTGTGTACAGGTTGCGTTTACCGGTGAAAATGGGGAAATTCAATTGCAATCCCCCCAGGTAAAAAAAGGATTTGCGCTTCAGTTCAAAATCAAATCCCTGCGCGGCGAGGTCGAGGAATGCATTAAGCCTGGGTACGCGGAACGATTGGTTCATTTTGAGCACCTGCTGGTTGATATCACGTGCTATGGACAGTTTTTTCAGTTCCTCGCGGCGACTGACATCATTGATTTCGGTTGATGGTAACTGTAATAGGGCCTGGTTGATATCGGGTTCGGTTATCGCAATGGTATCAGTCAGTGGTTTATTCAGCAGGAAATTGAAATAGGCTTTCGCGTTCTGCCGGTCGTTGGAAGCACTTCGTAACTGGTTCTCCACCTGCATCAGTTCACTTTCCGCACGCGACACATAAGCCGGCAAACCCTTTCCGTTGGCGAGCATGGACTGGTTTACCCGAAGGTTCTCACGTACAACCAGCAATGCATTGTCATATATAACAATCGCCTTCGATGCCGCCAGGTAATTGAAATAAGCAGTTTTGACATCGCGGACCAGTTCCCTTTTATAGATGTCGATCTCATTGTGCTGCAGGGCCACCTGCTTTTCCTGGATAGCCCTGTTGATTTTCAGCTCCGGGTTGTACAGGGGCATGCTGGTCCTGATCCGCAGGTCGTAGAAATTATTCGGGTTGAATTGCTCCGACACATTACTGATGGTGGGAAAGTTATTGCTGCCCGTCAACTCGTTGAGGGTTTTATATACCGGATTCATCAGGTCGCCCACCGGGATATCAATCGTGCGGCCCCCTTTCGACAACAGGTACTGTGCCTCGAAGCGGGTAGTGGGCAGGAAAAGCGAGCGGGCCGTCTTTAATGCAAGCAGGCTTTTCTCCAGTGAAATGGTCTTCTCTTTTAATACCAGATTGTTGCGGAGCGCTTCCTCCAGGTATTGTGGCGGGATATCGTTGGCGGCGGCCAGCGACTGCCATCCAAGCAGCAGCCATCCCGCCATTATGAACTTTTCAAGCTTCATAATAATGGTTTAATAATCAATGTATATTTATTGAACACTGTTCAGTATTGTGGCAAAAAAAATCACAATTTCTCCAGCATGCTGATTAATATTTTATACCCGTTGTCCATCAGGTCAATCGGTTCCAGGTTTTCATTGTGGTAGGCTTTGCAACGTTCGCGGCAGTATAGGGCACTCATTCCATGTACCGTGGACCAGATGGTGAAGGAGAGGTAATTGATATCCTGCCCCTTAAACCTTCCTCTTTCCTGGCATTGTGCCAGGATGACTTTGAGGAAATTCATGGTCTGGTGGCCCATATGCCATTCTTCATCTTCTTCCTCGTGCTTGATGGGTGCCTGCATGATAAACATGAGGTCATAGAAATCCTTGTTGTTGCGGGCAAATTCGAGATAAACCAGTCCCAGCGCCTTCAGTCGCTCGAAGGGATCAGCCACATGCTGCAGGGGCTGCATCTTATCCAGCATCCGCCGGAATCCCTCCTCGTGCAATGCATGGAAGATATCATCCTTGTCCTTGAAATAGGTATAAATGGTACCCGGACTGTATTCTATCTTCTCCGCGATATTGCGGATACTGGCTTCGAAATAGCCCTTTTCCAGGAAAATTGTCCGGGCTGCGTCGAGAATCAGCTCCCGCATCTTTTCCTTTTCCCTTAGTTTCCTGGCGGCGATGGTCATGCTTTAAGTTTACACGTCAAAAATATTGAACACTGTTCAGCCAGCAAAATATTTTTCGTCCGGATTGGCCGCGCTCCCCCCTCACCCGTCGGGTGCCACCCGACGGGTGAGGGGGGAGCATCTTGTCATAAATGCTTGAAAATGTCCCAGTATTACCGTCGGGTATTGCAGCCGGTATTGCTGAACACCCCGATCCACCCGTCGGGTGGCACCCGACGGGTGAAAGAAATGGCCGACGGGTGAAAGAAATGCAAATTTTATTAAAGGCTCACACCAAAATGTAAGCTCCGGCATGCCACCGGGGTCTAGGTTTGCAATTGATTATTAATATGCCCGGAATGTGAAATGTTTGTTAAGTACAATTTCCTACCCAACCCTTTCATCTCTTTCGGAGGTATCTGTAGCAGAAACTAAATCCTAAAAAAGTTTATATGAAAAGTTTAATTTATTCCAGGCTCTCCATTTTAGCATTGTTCGTACTCTTTCTTGTTGGTTGCAGCAAGGATGATGTGGTACAACCCGGCAATGGTGGTAACGGCGGCAATCCGATTCCTTCGCCAGTTAATGGCGAGTTCCGTTTTATGGTGGCAGGCCTCCCGGGAGAACAGGCTGTTATCAGTGGTTTATCAGCTGTAGTAAATGTAGTGGACAGTCTGCAGCGTCCGGTCTGGACCAGCAAGAAACTGGCCTTAACTTATGATGGTAAATACCGCTCAGAATTGCTATCGCTGAAACAGGACAATTACAGGATCTCAAGCTTCCTTATTACTGACAGTTCAGGAAAAGTAAGGTTCATCATCCCGATGGCCAACTCTGCCAAAGCTTCGCTGGTAAAGAATCCACTTGCGCATGCACTACCCATATTGAAGCAGTCAGCAGGGGAACAGGCACTGGAAGTAGCGCGTATTGCCCCAGGTGATAAGCCGGAAGCATTTGGATATCCGGCCGGCACATTTGAAACGGTGGAGGAAACCCCCGCCCAAAAATACCTGAAGATTCTGGTACAGCCCCTGATTAAGATTGGGGATATAGTTTATGACAGCATTCCGGTTTCCTACCAGCTCACTACCTGGGATTCAGCCGGACAGGCTAGTATGCAAATGGGTTATTTTGTGCCGGGCAGGAATGAATTATCCCTCCTGAAATCCGCATCCAGATACAACCTCAAGGTGATCAAATGGGGAACTTCTGACGAGATCACACTCAGGCCTGCCGATGTGCAGGAAGGCACTGTATACTCACTTGGCGGCAGCAGGGCAGCAAAAAAGCTACGTTCCGAACTGACTTATAAACTGGAAAACGGGACTTCCAAACCCGAAACCCGTGCGGTTTATGAATATGAAAATGATGGAAGACTGTCGCAGGTGGTTCATTACCTTAAAAGAGCTGACAATACAACCTATATCGATATGACGGAAAAGTTTGAGTACAATGGCTTCCGGAAACCTGCTAAAATTAAACGTTACAATACCAACAATGAACTGATCAGGGAAAGCGCATTTGTTTATGGCAATGAAGGCAGGGTGTCTGAAATGACCGTGCTGGAGAGCGGTGTACGTACAACCGCCAGGGTTGGATACAGCTCAAAGCCGGGGAATACAGGTATCACCGGCAATTATGAAGTGAATACCCGGTACGAATACAGCAACAGCAATATAACCACTAACTATACCATGAGTTTTGTTGGTGGAAACAATTTGACCGATGCCGCCACGACTTCAAACCACAACAGTGAGCTCGGTTCCTACCAGTATGATTTCAATATCAACCCTTATATCCACCTGAACCGTCCGGATTTATTAATGCCGGAGCACTCCCGTCACAATGCAACCGTCGAAGTGAAAACATACCATGGGTCCTATCCCATTGCCGTGGCCTATGATTTCGTGTATAAGTATGACGCTGACGGTTACCCGATGGAAGTAGTAAAGAGTTATAAATCCTATTTAACCGGACAGTTTTTATACAAGATCAGGACGGTATATAATTACTGATAGACGGATTAAAAAGCCGGTTTCCCCCTTCACCCGTCGGGTGCCACCCGACGGGTGAAGGGGGAAACCGGCTTTTTGTTTGCCCAATATCAAATACTGGTTTCCCTTCCGATTTCGGTACATTTGGGTATCCAGCCTTTTGTTTTTCCGTTCCTGTCAATTTTCCGGCTCAGCTCCGCCAGTCCGTATTTTCTGATAAAATTAACCGCTCTTTATGAAGGTGTCTACGAATACGGTTTATGACCTCCTGGTCAGGATGAGGCAGTACTTCATTTCAGGTGATTCTATTAAATACTATTCACCGGATGCTCCCCTGCGGTCTGAGTTGTTCAATTCCGACCAGATGGAAAAGCAGGGTGGCATTGTGGCTGCTTCTCACCGCCTGGCAGCAGGGAAGGCCCCGGACCAGTTGCTGAAAAGACTGGCCGAAAATGAAAAGATCCTGCTGGAAGTCAGGAACCTCCTGAGCGATACCTTAAAGTCCAAACGATTTATTACTCCCGCCGGAGAATGGTTGCTCGATAACTTTTACCTGATCGAAGAACAGATCGTTATCGGGAAAAAGCACCTGCCCAAAGGATACAGCCAAAGCCTGCCTCGCCTGTCCAATGGCCCATCAGCGGGACTTCCCAGGGTTTATGATATTGCGCTGGAAATCATCTCGCACAGCGACGGCCGCATAGATCTTAAAAGCCTGATCCGGTTTGTAGCCGCTTATCAGTCTGTAACCAAACTGAAACTGGGAGAACTCTGGGCCATTCCCATTATGTTGCGGCTGGCGCTGATTGAAAACCTGCGCCGGGTTTCGACCCATGTGGCAATGGATAAAATCGACCAGAACCTGGCCGATTACTGGGTGGAGGAAATGATGGCCACAGCCGAAAAAAATCCGCGTAACCTGATCCTGCAGATTGCAGATATGGCAAGGTCCAAGCCGCCGTTGAACAGTGCCTTCGTGGCTGAATTCACCCGAAGATTGCAAGGTAAGGGACCCAACCTGGCCCTGCCACTCACCTGGCTGGAACAGGAGTTGTCAGAACACGGTTTTACCAGTAACGAGCTGATACATATCGAAAACCAGAACCAGGCTTCCTGCCAGGTTTCCATGAGTAACAGTATCAACAGCCTCCGCTTCCTGAGTACCACCAACTGGCAGGAATTTGTTGAAACACTCAGCACGGTTGACCAGGTTCTAAGGGAAGACCCCGAAGGCACCTACTCAGAAATGGACTTTAATACGCGCGACGAATACCGGCATGTGGTCGAAAACATCGCCAAAAAAAGCCCCTTTTCAGAATATGAGATCGCCTTGGCAGCACTGGAGCTAACCAGGGCCAATACTACAGATCCGCATAAACCCAAAAAGCTATCCCATATCGGCTACTACCTGATTGACAAGGGTGTGGCTGAGCTGAAAAAGAAGGTAGGGATGAAGCCCGGTATTTCGGAAAGCCTGAATGAATATGTAGCACGGCATCCGGTCAGTTTCTATACCATTTCACTTTTCATAGTTTCGGCACTGCTCACATCCGGCTTTACCTACCTTGCCTGGTATCCGGCAATGAACTACTGGTTATTGGTCCCGGTTACATTATTCAGCCTTTTTGCGACCAGCCAGTTCGCCGTATTATTCGTCAACTGGGTATCCACCCTGCTGGTTAAGCCGAAAGCCCTGCCCCGCATGAATTTTGTAAAGGGAATTCCGGCGGAATCGCGAACCCTGGTAATAGTTCCCACCATGCTCACGAATGCTGCGGGTATTGATTCACTGCTGGAGGGACTTGAAATCCGTTACCTGGCCAACATTGACGAAAACCTGCACTTTGCATTGCTCACTGATTTTACCGACGCGCCACAGCAGCAGGAACCTGAAGACGAAAATTTGCTGCAGCTGGCAGCCAATGGGATAGAAAGCCTGAACAACAAATACAGTCGCGAAAAAAGCGACATTTTTTTCCTCCTGCACCGTCCCCGTACCTGGAATGCCGGGGAAAACTGCTGGATGGGTTATGAACGCAAAAGGGGTAAACTCGGGGCGCTCAATGAGCTGATCAGGCTTGGAAAAACAGACAGTTTTTCACTGATCGTTGGCCACCTGGGTGTGCTCACCAATGTTAAATACGTCATCACCCTGGATACCGATACCCAGCTACCCAGGGAAACCGTTTGGAAAATGGTGGCAACCATTGCACACCCCCTGAATGAACCCATATACAGTATCCGCAAAGCAAGGATCATCGAAGGATATGGGATACTGCAGCCCAGGGTGGCTGTAAGCATGCCAGGTAAAAACAGTTCTTTCTATTCCCGCTTACACGCCATGGACGCGGGACTGGATCCATATACCCGGGTAAGCTCGGATGTTTACCAGGACCTGTTCCGGGAGGGTTCCTTTATAGGCAAAGGAATTTACCAGGTAGAAACTTTTGAAAGAACCCTGGCCCATCGTTTCCCCGAAAACAGGATACTTAGCCATGACCTGCTGGAAGGCTGCCATATCCGGTCCGGTCTGCTCAGTGATGTCCAGCTGTATGAAGCCTACCCCAATTCCTATATGGCCGATGTCAAACGCAGGCATCGCTGGATCAGGGGCGACTGGCAGATACTTTCCTGGATATTCCCTTATGTTCCGGTCACCGAAAACCAAGTTGAAAGAAACCGCTTATCCATTCTGTCGATCTGGAAAATTTTCGATAACCTGCGGCGCAGCCTGGTTTCTCCCGCCTTTCTCATCCTGTTTTTGGTCGGATGGCTTTTGCTTCCCAATGGCATGGTTTGGACGGCGGCATTGATCGTGCTGAGGTTCCTGCCGGATACGCTACAGGTGGGCTGGGAGTTACTCCACCAGCCGGAAGAAATCAGCCGGTATGAACATTTCAAGGAATCATTCCGTAAAGCCAACTCCGGTTTTTTATTACAGGTGTTCTCCCTGAGCGCACTGCCTTTTGAAGCCTGGTACACCCTTGATGCCATCACCCGTTCCCTCTGGAGAATGTGGGTGTCAAAAAAACACCTGCTGGAATGGACTCCTTCGGGATCAGACCATCTGCCCTCAAATGCCTCCCTGCCCGGAACCTATCTTGCCATGTGGAGTTCGCCCCTGGTGGCGATTGCAGGCACCCTGAGCCTGGCATGGTACAATCCCCTTACACTGCTGGTAGCAGCCCCCGTGTTGATACTCTGGTTGGTGTCGCCGGCCCTGGCCTGGAAGATCAGCCTTCCGCTGGAACCCAAAAAAGTATCATTGAGTGAAGAAAAGCAGGTATTTCTTAAAAAGCTTGCCAGGAGAACCTGGGGATATTTTGAACAATTTGTAAATGCAGGTGAGAACTGGCTTCCCCCTGATAATTTCCAGGAGCACCCGATTGGTGTGGTTGCCCACCGGACATCCCCCACCAATATTGGTCTCTCGCTTTTATCAAACCTGTGTGCCTTTGATTTCGGATTCATTCCGGCCGGAGAACTGATCAACCGAACCAATAATACACTGGAAAGCATGCAGCGCCTGGAAAAATACAGGGGGCACCTGTTCAACTGGTATGACACCATCACCCTGCATCCCCTTTATCCGCGTTATATTTCCTCCGTAGACAGCGGGAACCTGGCCGGCCATCTCGTTACCCTGAAACAGGGATTACTTCAGTTACCCAGGGGCCATATTGTTTCCCCTCTTGTTTTCGAAGGCATCCGGATCACCTACCTTGTTCTGCTGGAAGACCTGGGAGACCAATCCTTCCATGCTCTTCAAAAGTTCGGTACCGAGCTGGCTGCTGCCGCTGCAAAGAAATCACCTTGCCTCAGAACCATCAAGACCTCTCTATACAACCTGGCGGCATGCATGGAGTTACTAAACGAGGAAATCAATTCGGAGATACCTGATGATGCCAGTTGGTGGATAGACTCACTGAACAGGCAAATCAAGTCCGCCACCGATGACCTGGTATTCATTGCACCCTGGCTGATCCTGCCGGCCATACCGGCTTCGTTCCCGGAATTAGAGGAACTGGAAACGATGAAATGCCTGCAGGAACTGGCCAATGCGGATATGGAATATGACCCCGTCATCCGGTTATATGAAACCCCGGAACTCGCCGGTGAAGATTTCCAATGGCTGAAGAAACTGCAAACCTGCCTGAAAACTGGCAGTGACCGGGTTAATGAAAGAATGGTTATGATCGAAAGAATGCAGGTGGCCTGCGAGCAACTGGCCGACATGGACTATGATTTCCTGTATGACAAATCAAAACATTTACTGAGCATAGGTTTCAATGTGGAGGAGAACCGGCGCGACCAGGCCTATTACGACCTGCTGGCATCCGAGGCAAGGCTGGCAACATTTGTGGCTATCTCGCAGGGCAAATTACCCCAGGAAAGCTGGTTTGCCATGGGCAGGCTGCTGACCAATCCGGGCTTTGATCCCGTATTGCTCTCCTGGAGCGGCTCCATGTTTGAATACCTGATGCCCCTGCTGGTAATGCCTACCTATGACAATACCCTGCTGGACCAGACCATGAAGTCTGCGGTGGAAAGGCAGATTGAATATGGTAAATCGAGGGATCTGCCCTGGGGCATTTCTGAATCGGGGTATAATATGGTGGATGTAAATATGAATTACCAGTACAAGGCATTCGGTGTTCCCGGACTGGGATTAAAAAGAGGCCTGGGAGATGACAGGGTGATAGCGCCGTATGCTTCTGTAATGGCCCTGATGGTGGAACCCGAGGACTCCTGTGAAAACCTGGTCAGATTAACGGAAGACGGTTTCCTGGGAAGGTATGGATTCTTTGAAGCCATTGATTATACCGGCAGCAGGATTCCCAGGGGCCAGTCGCATGTGGTGATCCGTTCCTTTATGGCGCATCATTCTGGCATGAGTCTGCTTTCGCTCGCTTATCTCCTGCTTAATAAGCCCATGCAGCAAAGGTTTACAGCTGAACCACAGTTCCAGGCCACACTGTTGTTATTGCAGGAACGCATACCGAGGGCCACCATATTCTACGCACATACTGCTGACCTGACAGAAACGCCCGTGCAGCCGGTGGAACATGAAATGCGGGTCATCAATACCCCTAATACTCCGGTTCCCGAAATACACCTCATGTCGAACAGCAAATACCAGGTGATGGTTACCAATTCGGGAGGAGGCTACAGCCGCTGGAAGGATATTTCGGTTACCCGTTGGCGGGAGGATGGAACCTGCGACAACCGGGGTGTATTCTGTTATATCAGGGATATTGAATCGGGATTGGTATGGTCGAATACCTACCAGCCGGTGAAAGCGGAACCCAAATCATTCAATGCCGTTTTCACGCAGGGGCATGCAGAATTTCGCCGGCGCGATGACGGATTTGAAACCAAAACAGATATTGTCGTATCACCTGAAGATGATGTTGAAATTCGCAGGATCCGCATCACCAATAAAAGCACGGGTAATAAAACCCTCGAATTGACCAGTTATGCAGAAGTGGTACTGGCGCCGGCCGCCGCCGATGCGGCTCATCCAGCCTTCAGCAATCTTTTTGTCCAGACCGAGATCCTGGCCCGGTATCCTGCCATCGTTTGTACCCGGCGACCCCGCTCCATCCATGAAATGCCACCCTGGATGTTTCACCTGATGACGGTACAGGGTACTGAATCAATCGCCGTATCTTTTGAAACCGACCGGATGAAATTCATCGGCAGGAACCAGCATTTGTCCAATCCAAAGGCCATGCAGGGCAACCAGCAGCTGTCAGACTCTGCGGGTTCGGTGCTGGATCCCGTGGTAGCGATCCGTCACCGGATCATAATCAAACCCAACCAAACCGCTGAAGTGGACCTGGTATTCGGCATCGGCGAAACCCGTCCGGCTTGCATGGAACTGCTGGCAAAATACCGGGACAGGCACCTCAAGAACAGGGCATTTGAACTGTCCTGGACCCATAGCCAGGTGTTGTTACGACAGATCAACGCAAACGAAGCAGACGCGCTTTTATTCAACAAAATTGCGGGGTCCATTGTCTTTTCAAACCCAGCCCTGCGGGGCGATTCCACTATCATCAAAAACAATCGCCGCGGCCAGCCCGGACTCTGGAGTTATTCTATTTCGGGTGACCTTCCCATTTTATTGCTGCACATTAATTCCCTCGAAAATATTGCGCTGGTGAAGCAACTGGTACAGGCACACGCTTTCTGGCGATTAAAGGGATTGGCCGTGGACCTCGTGATCTGGAATGAGGACCATGGAAGTTACCGGCAGGCCCTGCATGACCAGATATTGGGACTGATAACAGCTTCAGGAGGTTCCTACCTGTCTGATAAACCAGGCGGTATTTTTGTGAAGGCGGCAGACCAGATACCCGCGGAAGACAGGATACTTCTGCAGACAGTAGCCAGGATTGTGATAAGCGACACGAAAGGGAGCCTTGCTGAACAAATCAACCGAAGGGTTTTGGGAAAAATACAGCCGCTTTTACTGACGCCGGCTAAACCTTACAAACCCATGAGGGAAAATCCCATTGAACTGCCGGAAGACTGCCTGTTCCACAACGGTTCAGGCGGATTCCGGTCAGACGGGAAAGAATACCTGATACTACGTAATGCCGCCAAAAGTACGCCTGCCCCCTGGGTAAATGTGCTCGCCAATCCGAATTTTGGTACAGTCATTTCTGAAAGTGGAGGAGCCTATACCTGGGCGGTTAACGCCCATGAATACCGGATAACACCATGGGACAATGATCCCGTAAGTGACACATCGGGAGAAGCATTTTACCTGCGTGATGAAGAAACCGGTCAGTTCTGGAGTCCGGCACCCTGGCCTGCAGAGAGCAATGCCACTTATTTAACCCGCCACGGATTCGGCTATAGTGTTTTTGAATGCCGGAATGATGGCATTCACTCCGAAATGAGTATTTATGTTGACCTGGAAGAACCGGTAAAATTCATCGTGCTAAAAATCAGTAACAGGTCCGGAGCCTTCCGGAAATTATCCGCAACCGGATTCATGGAGCTGGTATTGGGTGACCTGAGGCCAAAAAACATGATGCATATCACCACCGACATTGATCCGGAAACTGGTGCCATCCTGGCCAGGAACCGCTACAATTCAGTATTTGGGGAAAGGGTTTCATTTTTTGATACCGATGAAACAAGCATCAGTATTACCTGTGACCGCGGTGAATTCATTGGAAGAAATGGCAGCCTGCAATCACCTGAAAGCATGCGAAGGGTGAAGCTATCCGGCAAAACCGGCGCCACCCTGGATCCCTGTGCCGCAATCCAGGTGCCCTTTAATCTCTACGACGGACAGGATCGTGAAATTATTTTCAGGTTGGGATCAGGTGCAGGTGAAGCAGATGCCATCCGCCTGCTGCAAAAATTCAGGGGACCCCAGGCCGCTGACCAGTCGCTGAATGAAGTAAAGGATTTCTGGACAGCCACCCTTGGCGCCATCAGGATAAATACTCCCGACACGGCATTGAACCTGTTGGCCAACGGTTGGCTCATTTACCAAACCCTCGCCTGCAGGATCTGGGCCAGGAGCGGATTCTACCAGTCTGGTGGGGCCTATGGCTTCCGCGACCAGCTACAGGATGTTTTGGCATTGATCCCGACAAAACCCCAGATCACCCGTCAGCAGATCTTATTGGCGGCATCCAGGCAATTTGCCGAGGGCGACGTACAACACTGGTGGCATCCGCCGGAAGGCAGGGGTGTAAGGACCCGATGCTCAGACGACTACCTCTGGCTGCCATTTGTAAGTGCCCGTTATGTTAAAGCTACCGGCGACAGAACCATACTGCTGGAAAAAGTGAACTTCCTCGAAGGGCGTTTTTTGAATATTGAAGAGGAGTCCTATTATGATATGCCCATTCAATCGGGATTTTCAGACACCATTTATAACCACTGTGTAAGGGCTATACAACACGGATTGCGCCTGGGTGAAAACGGTTTGCCCCTGATGGGATCCGGCGACTGGAATGATGGCATGGACCAGGTGGGTATCCATGGAAAGGGTGAAAGTGTTTGGCTGGGCTTCTTTCTGTATACCGTACTCACGCAGTTCCGCGAACTGGCAGTTATGATGAATGATACAGCCTTTGAAGCCCTCTGTATTGAAAAAGCTGCCGCGCTGAAGATTGCCTTAAACGAAAATGCCTGGGATGGCCAGTGGTACCGTCGCGCCTATTTTGATGATGGCACTCCCTTGGGATCCTCACAAAATGAAGAATGCAGCATTGATTCCATTTCCCAGAGCTGGGCAGTGCTCTCCGGGGCAGGTGAAAGCGATAAGATCGTTACGGCAATGGAATCTGTCAACCAACATCTGGTAAACAGGAAAGCAGGAATAATACAATTGCTTGATCCTCCTTTTGATACATCCAGCCTTAACCCGGGGTATATCAAGGGATATGTACCGGGGGTGCGGGAAAACGGCGGGCAGTATACACATGCGGCCATCTGGACAATGATGGCATTTGCAAAACTGGGCGATAAGGAAAGAGTGTGGGAATTGTTTTCCATGATCAATCCGGTTATCCATGGACAATCCGAGCCGGAAATCCAATCTTATAAGGTAGAGCCATATGTGGTGGCTGCGGATATTTATGGCAGGGAACCGCATGCCGGAAGAGGTGGCTGGACCTGGTATACCGGTTCTGCTGGCTGGATGTACCAGTTTATCCTTGAATACCTGTTGGGATTGGAGCTGGTAGGGGATAGATTGATCTTTCGCCCATGCATACCCGATGTATGGCCTGCTGTTGAAATCAGCTATCCTTACGGCAGCAGCAGTTATTCCATTCGGTACCGCAGGGTAGCTGAACCATCCGAAACGCCGGCATTACTACTCGACAACAAAATTATGGACGGGAATTTCATTCCGTTAATGGATGATGGCGCCATACATACGGTTGAACTGATCATGGAATAGCACCGGCATCGATTGCCCTTTCCTCCCTCACCCGTCAGGACTTTCCTCACCCGTCGGGTGGCACCCGACGGGTGAGGGTATCATCGAAACATATCTGTTTGAAAATGTTATAGTTCTGCCAGTGGATGGTGGCGATGGAATGGCCTTGCGCCGGATTCACCCGTCGGGTGCCACCCGACGGGTGAAGGGAGTTTCACCGTATCTTGCCAGGATGAAAAAACTTCGCGGATTGATTGTGCTGCCAGCCATCCTGCTTGCCGGATGTATTTTGATAGACGCCTGTTCACCGGCCGGAAAAGCCGTTGCGGACAACAAGGCGGACAATGCCGGCCGCGTCCTCACCGGCGCCGAGCAAACAGAAAAATATCTGCCCTATCTGCAGGGTAAACGGGTGGGCATACTTGCTAATCCGACCACGGTCATCGGAAAGAAACACCTGGTGGACAGCCTGATGAACCGGGGCATCAACATTGTGAAAGTGTTCGGTCCCGAGCATGGCTTCCGCGGCAAAGCCAGCGCCGGTGCCAAGGTGCAGGACGAAACAGATTCGGCCACGGGCATACCTATCATCTCGCTATACGGACCCAAACGGAAACCATCCGCAGCCGACCTGGCAGATGTGGATATCATGATCTTTGATGTGCAGGATGTGGGTTGTCGTTTCTATACCTATATCAATGTGATGCGCGATATCATGGAGTCCTGCGCCGAAAACAAGAAGGAACTGATGATCCTCGACCGCCCTAACCCCAATGGTTACCTGGTGGATGGCCCGATCCTGGACATGCGATTCAAATCGGGCATCGGCCAGTTCCCGATACCGATTACCCATGGCATGACCATCGGCGAATTCGCACAGATGATCAACGGCCAGAAATGGATGGCCAATAACCTGCAATGCAACCTGAAAATCATTCCGCTGGCAAATTACCGGCACGATATGCCCTATACCTTACCGGTAGCACCATCCCCCAACCTCAACACGCAGCAGAGTGTGATGCTTTATCCCGCCCTCTGCCTCTTTGAAGGAACCATCATCAGCCAGGGACGCGGCACCTACACACCCTTCGCAGTACTCGGTGCACCTGCCCTAAAGGGACAATATGACTATAGTTTCACACCCAGGAGTATAGCGGGAATGGCAGAAACGCCACTTCATATGGACGAAGCCTGCTACGGGCTCAACCTGCTGAACTATGATATAAACGAGATGCGCCGCTCGGGCCGCATCAATCTGCAATGGATGATCGAACTCTATAAGGCCTATCCGATCAAGGAAAAATTCTTCGACCGCAGCTACAGCAAGCAGATGGGCGATATCAATAAACTGGCGGGAACTGATCTCTTCCAGCAGCAGATCAAAGAAGGCAAAACCGCAGACGAGATCCGGGCAAGCTGGGAGCCGGGACTATCAGAGTATAAGAAAATGCGGCTGCAGTACTTACTGTATCCCTGACCGACCAAAGACGGCAGCTGCAAGTAGCTTCCGATGTCTATCGGTGACCATTAAATGTCAATTGACAGTTTCTTAATTAAACCCCTTGATAATGTGCTGCAGCCACTGTTCCAATGACTGTACTGAAGTAGTGAATTCAAATCCCTGCATCAATTCCGATCTGTCCCGCGTATCGCGCAGAAAGACTTCCTTGCTGCCATAGAAGTCTTTATCAATATCCCCCCGGGCATAGGCCTGGTCGAGCAGGGGCCTGAACCGTTCCATGTCCAGAGCACAGGCATATTCAAGGATAGTGTCGGCGAGATAAGGACTAATATCTGCCCCTTTCGCATTGTCGCGGATGATCCAATGCAAAGTATCCTCCCAGATATCCAGCACTTCCTTTTCTTTATCCGGCTCATGCAGGATCACCAGCAAAAGCGAATTCACCAGGTTCGGTGAAGCCCAGTCGAATCTGTAAGAGCGTCGCAATGCAGCTGCCATCTGCGGCAGGTCATCCCGCCCCAACTGCCATCCCACCACAAACATTAATTGTCCCAGCCAGTCGCCCAGCCATCCATCTACCAATTCCTCCTCACTGTCCAGAAACTGCAGCCACTCCTTCAGATCCCCGGGTTCCCTGAGTGCGGCCAGCAGCAGGAAACCTAGTATCACCAGATCAATTTCCTCGTTCTCGTAATAATGGTGGAAAAACTGGAAATTCCGTATTCCATCCCGAATAGCTGCCCGCAGGTCAATCAGCAAGGTCTTGCGGGGCAGGTTAAGCAATGCCATCAAAGCAGGAATATCTTTTTCCTCCAGTTGCTGGTAGAGAAGGTTGATTTCCGGATGATGGAATGGTGGCCTGAGGGGAAGGCCTAACTGACAGCGGGCAAGGTTTTCCAATATGACCCTGGATTCCGGAAGCATTTCCTCCTCGGGCAGGAAAGCATCGATAGCATCGAATATTCTGTCGCAAAAAGGCAATTCTGTCTTGAAATCTTCCATCATCCTAAGAATGGTGTTGATTCGGGAAAAAGCCAGGCTGTTTTCTGCATTGGCCAGCAGCCACTCGATGGCCACTGATTCATATTCTGCCAGTTCGGAAAACTCCACCCTGTGCCGGCCGGGAAACTGTTCCCCGAAATCCTTTTGAAGATCCACGAAGGCTTCGAGTTCTTCCAGGCGATCCGCATCCAACAAGAATTTAGCCTTAAACAAAACGGCGGAAGGATAATCAGGGAAGCGATCCAGTAATTTTTCATTCACCTCCCAGGCCTGTGGCAATTTACCGGAAGAGAGATACACAGCCGCCAGCATATTACCTGCCTGCGGGTAGGCGGGATGGTCCAGCATGAACTCCTTTAACTTATGCACCACCGGCCGACCAAAATAGATATCCTCCAGGATCTCATCATACTCCTCTTCCAGGGAAGGAGGCAACTGGTAACGTGCATCTGTAGGGGAACCATCCTTCACCACAATATAATCAGGCATACTTTTTCCTTTGGCACCAAATTTAAGGCAGGAAAAACTGTTTTCTGGAAGACGCCCGCCCAAAGGGATCAGCATCCATTGCAGCCGGCAATAAACTTGTCAAGCACCAGCCTTTCTTCTAAATTTTATTGCATAAGCAGAATTTTATTCTGTCGATTTTGTAAATTGCCGCATAAACATCAGAATGGAATTCAACCTGGACAATATTGATCTGGCTATCCTGGAGAAAATGCAGGCCAATGCCCGCATTTCCAATGCCGACCTGGCCCGGGAGCTGTCCATGGCCCCCTCCGCCATCCTGGAAAGGGTGAAAAAACTGGAGCAGAAGGACGTGATCCGCCGCTATACCACGGCCATCAACCCGGCGGCTATCCAGCAAAAACTACTGGCCTTTATTTTTCTTCGTTCCTCGGAGGGATTCACCTGCTGCTCCGATACCGCAGCCCAGTTGGCCGCCATCCCCGAAGTGCAGGAGGTGCACCATATTGCCGGCGAAGACTGTTACCTGGTGAAGGTCCGCACCACCGATGCCTCTTCCCTCATGAGCCTGATGCGCTCCAAAATGCAGAAGATCCCCAACATTGCTTCCACCAAAACCACCATCGTACTCGAAACCGTCAAAGAGCAACCCGATTTAGTGATACCAAAAACCTGATTCATGCCAGCAAGCAACACCAAACCAACCCCGGCCCTCGTAGCGATCGCTTTTACCACGCTCTACCTGGTCTGGGGTTCAACCTATTTATTCATCCAGATAGCGGTACACGAGATTCCTGCCCTGGTCATGGGGGCGATCCGCTTTATCATTGCGGGACTGCTTCTGCTGGGATGGTGTATTTACCAGCAGGAAAGGATCTTTGACCGGCAGCAGCTTAGAATAGCCGCCATTACCGGACTGCTCCTGTTGTTTGTCGGCAATGGCGCTGTGATCTGGGCCGAGAAAACCCTGCCCAGTTCACTGGTGGCAGTGTTTATATCAGCCGCACCGCTATGGTTTATCCTGATTGATTTTCCCAAGTGGAAAGAGAACCTTAATAGTCCGGGTACCCTGGCCGGACTTTCCATCGGTTTTATCGGCGTGATTCTGTTATTCTGGGAACAGGCTGCTGCGGTAATGAATGGCACACTGGGGGCAGCCACATTAAGCGGACTCATCATCCTGATCATTGGCTCCATCAGCTGGGCTGGGGGCTCCATTTACAACAAGTACAAGTCGCGCGGATCCGCCACCGTTAGTTCCGCCTGGCAGATGTTGTTTGCCGGTGTGGCATTCTCCTTCGGTTCTGTGGCAACGGGCGAGTGGAAGGGGTTTGAATGGTCTGCCGTCAGCAGCGGTGCCTGGTGGTCGGTGGTTTACCTGATCACGATGGGTTCCCTCGCAGGGTACAGCGCTTATGTATGGCTGTTAAAAGTGCGTCCGGTTACCCAGGTGAGCACCTATGCCTACGTGAATCCTGTGGTTGCCGTATTGCTCGGGGTAATTTTCGCGGGTGAAAAGATGACCGCCCTGCAGATCACGGGACTGGCCATAATTCTCGTCAGTGTGCTGCTGATCAACCTGGCCAAATACCGGAAGGGCAGGGAGCCTTTAAAGGCTGAGGCTGTTCCGCAGTCTGCACAGTTGAAAGAAAAGGCAGCGTAAGGGGTCGAGGGTGTCTGAGGGAAGATGTCTGACGAAAGATGTCTGACGTTTAGTATTACTGAATTCACAGGACGCAAACGTCAGACATCTTTCGTCACTCCAGTTCCTTCGAATTGCTTACAAACGCGATCTGTTTGCTGTCGGGACTCCAGCTGGGGGTATTGATGGTTCCCTGTCCGCCATAGAGGTAAGCGATTACCCGCGGAGCGCCACCGCCAACGGGCATCAGTCGCAGCATTACCCGTTTGTAAAAAGGATGATCACCCGGATCCACTGTATTCGGAAAAGACAGGAACACGATCCATTTATTATCAGGGGAAGGATGCGCAAACCAGTTGTTGTATTCATCAAAAGTGAGCTGCTCCCTGCCGCTTCCATCGGGTTTCATGCGCCAGATCTGCATGGTGCCGCTTTCTGTGCTGTTGTAATAAATCCACTTCCCGTCAGGTGAATATTCAGGTCCGTCTGCCAGTCCCTTTTCCAGGAAAGTCAGCTGGGTTTCCTTTCCACCGGCAATGGATATACGATAAATATTATAAGCCTTCTGGCGGCTCAATCGCTGCGCCGTGTACACGAGTTCTTTCCCATTGGGACTCCACCCATGCAGGTAGGAAGGTGTACTATCCGTTACCAGCTTCGGTTCGCCGCCGGTGACAGGCAGGTAATAAATGGTGCTGCCACCACCCGGCAGGCCATCGCGGTGCGAAGAGATTGCCAGCCATTTTCCATCCATCGAAATCACATGGTCGTTGTTATTGCGGTTAGCCACACCCGTATTGAGTTGAACCGGTTGCCCGCCTGCTAACGGTATCGTATAAATGCCGCCATCCTGGTTGAACAGCAGTTTATTGTCTTTGGTCCAGTTGGGCGCTTCGAAGCGGCCCTTATCCTCGTGCACGATGCGTCTTTTGCCGTCGAAAACATTCATGATCTCCAGGCGGCTGCCCAATACACCATCACGATAACCATTATACGAATCTGTTACTGTTTTCTCGATGCGTACATTCCAGGCCGTGGCCTGCTCTTTCACATCGGCGTTGTGACTGCTGAGGAAGATCCCGGCCAGCACTTCATCGGGCATATCGATGGCATCGGTTCTGCCCACTTCCTGCAGGGGTTCACCGGGATGTGCGACCCGCATAATAAAAACACCACCCAGTCTTTCCAGTTGAATGATCCGGGTGCCGGATTTTCTTGTAAACAATTCGTCCTGCGGATCGCGCATATGAGCGCCCTTCATACGGCGCCATTGCAGCGCCACCATTCCATCGCCATGAACCGTAGCGGTCATATGGGCCGCATCGTCTGTGGTCGCAGCCCGAACCATCCAGCCGGTCTTGCGGTGGGGATCCACACCGGAACCTTCGAAGGCAAAATTGCCTGTCAGGATAAAATCGCCCTTGATCTTCTTATACGCATAATGAAATTCATCGCGGCCGAACCAGATATTGTAACCACCTGCTTCCAGGTGATAAGATTGGTCCCCCGCATGGTAAGTGGCATCGCCCTTTATTTTCGGTTGTCCGATATCGGTATGGTGTTCGAAAATACCCACGGGAGCCTGGGCGGACGTAAATAATTGAGCAGCAAGAAATGCAGCAAGCAGTAAAAATCGCATGGCCTTAACTTTTGGTGTGTTAAGTTACGGTTTTTAATAAGGTTTGACGAAAGACCCAGCCCGCCACCGCATCCTCATTCCACCTGGGAAATCTCATTCAGAAAATCGGTGATGGATTTTTCGGTAGGAAGCTGCAATTTCTTGCGCAGGCGGTACCGGCCGATTTCCACTCCCCGCAGGGAAATATTCAACAGTTGCGCAATCTCCTTGGAAGACATGTTCAACTGCAGGTAGGCGCAAAGCTTCAGATCGTTGCTGGTGAGAACCGGGTATCGCTCCCTGATTTTTTTCAGAAAATCATTGTTGATCTCGTCAAATCGTGCGGCAAACCGATCCCAGCTTTCATGGTTCTTCTCCATATCGCTGACCATCTGCAAGGCTTTCTTCAGACCCATGTTGCCATCACTGCTCTTATACAGTTTCTGCAACTCTTCCTTCACTTTGGCCAGCGCATCGGTGCGCTCCACCAGGTGAAGGGAGGTGTCAGCCAGTTCCTTGTTCTTGTATCTCACTTCAGCCGCCAGCTTTTCGTTGTGTAACTGGATGATCGCTTTTTCACTCTGTTCTATTTCCAGCTGATGCAATATTTCCAGTTGTCGCTGTTTTTCTTCATACTTTAATCTTTGCTGCAACAATTTATGCCGCTGCCAGCGCACCAGCAGGTATATTCCGCATCCAAGCAGTGCGAGGTATAACAGGTAAGCATATACGCTTAGATACCAGGGGGGCAATACAGTGAACGAATAACTTACAGGAGTCGATTCCTGTCCCAGGTTATTCCGGGCTTTCACCCTGAACGTATACTGGCCATGGGTCAGGTTGGTATAGTCTTTTTCCGTTTTTGTGGACCAGTTGCTCCAGTTATTGTCAAAGCCTACTAACTGGTAGCTGTACTCGATAATTCCTGCCAACCCGTATGCGGGCGAACTGAATTCAAAATGAAAGGCATTGAAAGAACTGGGCAGGCTTGACGCAACCGGCTGCCCATAGCCGCCGTAAACTATACTGTCTTTCCCGCCCATTGCGCGTATTCCGCCGAGACTAACGGTAAGGGATAACCGGTTTTTCCGATATTTCCCGGGATTCATGTGTATGAGTCCCTTTTCGGAAGCAATGAATACATTGTTCGCGTTGTACGGATATACCTGTTCAAATCCCGATAATATATGCCCGGTCAGTTCCGGAAAATAGGTGATGCCCGGTTTTGCGCTATCACCCCGGTTCCACTCCACGATACCCAGTTTCTTGCCACTCACAAACCAGATATTACCCGCCCCGTCTTCCTGCAGGTACCGAAGCTCAATATTTCCGAGGGCAGGCTGCAGGAAGGAAGAAGGCACAAATCGCCCACTGGCCGCATCAAATTCATAGGCTCCTTTTTCGGTGGCGAATATGACCCGGTTGCGCACCTTGAAAACATGGTTACCCAGGGATGATGGCAACCCGTCCTTTTCCGTGTACAGGCGGGCTTCATAAGATTGTCCGTCTGCACCCAGAATAATCTGGTAAATACCCCGGTAAGGGTGTGAAGCCCAGATCCGGTTCTCGTGATCAATGGTCAGAAAACGAAGCGATTCATACAATCCCTTCAGGTTGCCCGCATTGGAAAACTGCCCGTTCTGGTAACGCAATTTCTTCAGGCCGGTATAATTCCCTACCAGGATCTCCTCTGCAGGCTGCACCGGAGAAAGGGGTACAAATAACCAGGCGGGCTCGGGTGCCAGTTGCACCGCTTTATCGGCGTCCAGCAGGTAGGTGCCGTAATTGTGTGCCATCAACAATTGCTGGTTCACTTCATCAATGCGCCAGACCTGTCCCCCACTGTTGCGGATCAACGAAAATTCGCCGCGGGAAAAACTCAGGTCCGGCAACCCGGGATCCAATGGCACCTGGTACACGCCATCGGGACTTGCCAGGTAGAGACGGTTGCCAAAAATGCGGGCACCAAAGCCGGCCAGTTCATTTTCGGTATTGGGATGGATGTATTTGATGGCCGAATTGTAGGCGATAAAACTGATTCCGCTGACGAGTCCGGCCCAGAGGTTCCGGTCACGATCCAGGAAAACCGTGATACTATTGTTGTTCTGCAATCCCTCCTTGCGGCTGATTTGCTGTATCACCTGACCCTTTGCGTTGAGGACCACACAACCATGCGAACTGGTTGCCACCACAAACTCCTCTTCGTTCAGGGCCGTGGCCGCGATCAGGTCGGAGGCAAAAAATCCGGGCGGGATGGCGGCATACGCTTGCAGGCTGTCGCCCGACAGTAAAAAAGCCCCATCGCGTAAGGTGAGCAGCAAAATGCTGTCGCGGCCCGTCTGAACCAGGCCATTGAGCGTTTTTCCTATTAAAATCTCCGACCGCTTCAGGGGCTGCCATTGCTGCTGCCGCCATTCCATCAGTCCATTCTGTGCGTCCTGGGCCAGCAGGCGATTGCCCGTTTTTTTCAGGCTGACCCATTCCGAACGGGGCGGATACACCTGCATCTGGCCGTTGTTCCATTCCATGATCCGGTCAAATGCCCGGAAGAAAACAGCCGGTCCCAGGATTTCTATGTCCCAGATATCCGCAAACACCCGCTGGTTGGCGGGTAAATAAGACAGCAGGGAATGGTAGCGCAGGTTGCCGGTGGCATCCGGCTCAAAATAGCCGATTTCCCCCTGTCCGCCGGCATAGATCCGTCCCCGGTCATCCAGGTTAATTGATCTCAGGATGGTTTTATTCGGCAGCGGAAAGACTTTCCAGTAATTACCGTCAAAACTCAGCAAGCCTTCATTATTGGCAAAAAACATTCGGCCGGTACTATCCTGCCGGATATCCCAGGTTTGGTTCCCGCCCAATAATTGCTCCTGGGTATAGTTGATAATCCGGGGCAGGCCGATGGTGTTTTGCGTCCATCCGGTATGAACCCAGGCAAGCAATATGGCCAGCACTCCCCATTTCATGGGATAAACTTAATAAAATCTGCCTGATGTAGTAATGATGTAGTTGATGTTTATTGAAAATCAACCATTTAATTAAACAAGATGTAGCCGTGTTGTAGGCAGTTTCTTTTAACTGCACGAACCTGTTTTTAGTTTTATGCCTTGCCGGGTACCACCCGGAGAATTCATTTAATCAAACGCTTGTTTATGAAAAAAACGACGCTACGGCTTACCATGTTGTATGTCCTGCTGTTCGCCTCCCTTCTGGCCATGAGCCAGGGCAGACAGGTCAGTGGGCGAATTACTGACGAAAAGGGGAACCCGGTTCCCAATGCTTCCATCCTGGTTAAAGGCACTACGCTGGGCACTTCCACCGGCGAGGATGGAAACTTCCAGTTAAACGTTCCGGCTTCCGCCACCATCCTGCAAATCTCATCCCTCAATTTCGAGCCGAAGGAAGTAGCCATTACCGGTACAGTGCTAAACATAACCCTGCAGGCTTCGGGTCGCGAAATGGATGAAGTGGTGGTGGTAGGATATGGCACGCAGAAAGTGACCAAAATATCCGGTGCGGTGTCCACCATCAAAGAAAAGGACATCGAAAAATTGCGGCCCGTGCGGGCAGAAGACGCCATCCAGGGGCGGGCAGCCGGGGTTACAGTGATCTCCCCGGGATCGCCTGGCGCCAAACCCACGGTGCTGGTGCGGGGTATTCCCTCCTATACGGGAACAGATCCCATTGTGGTAGTGGATGGCGCCATCCAGACCCTCGACGACCTGAACTCCATCAACTCGGCCGATATTGAATCAGTCAATATCCTGAAAGATGCTGCCACCACCTCCATATATGGGGTTAAGGGCGGCAACGGGGTAATACTGGTGACCACCAAATCGGGCAAACGCAACCAGAAAACGGAAATTTCCTACGGCGGCAACTACGGCATCCAGGAAGTATTCAGCAAAATCGGGGTATTGAATGCCACCGAATACGCGGCCATCATCAATGAGGGGTCGGTAGCTTCCGGGGGAGACCTGGTCTTTCCGGACCTGTCGGTGCTGGGTAAGGGTACCGACTGGCAGGACCAGATTTTTAAAAATGCCCCCCTGCAATCGCATTCCCTTACGGCAAGGGGCGGTTCCGAGAAAATGACCTATTTCCTCTCGGGCTCCTTCCTGAACCAGGATGGTATCGTGGGCGGCGGCGATAAATCCTTTTTCCGCCGTATTACCGGCACCTCCAACCTCCAATACAATATCACCAATAAATTGCGCTTCACTGCCAACACCAGCTTCGTGAACCTGCGGGGTTCCGGCATCGCGGAAAACGCCATCAACGGGGTAATTTCCAATGCACTCAACTTCGATCCCACGGTTCCGGTGTACAATAACCAGCCGAATACCTATGGACTGTATTCCACCAGTCCATATATCCTGTCGGAGATCATCAACCCCCTGACCCAACTGGCAGATACCTACAATAATTCCAATACCAACAAGCTCTACGGTAAACTGGAATTGCAGTACACCCTGCTGAAAAACCTGACCTTTACTTCCCGTTACGGATACACTTTAACAAATGTAACCGGCAAGAGTTTTACACCGCTTGCCTACTACGGTGCGGGCCATATCAATTCCACCCTTAACGCCGATGGTTCCACGAAGCCGGGCGCACACAATGTGGTGAATGAAAACAAAACCACTTATTACAATTATACCTGGGAAAATTTCGCCAACTACCGGTTTGACCTGGACGATGTTCACCAGTTCGACCTGGTGGCGGGTATGTCGGTTGCCAAAACCACCGGCAATGCCATCCTCGGTTCCCGCCAGGATGTGCCATTCAATTCCTGGGAGTTTGCGGATATTTCTTCTGCCACCGGAACCGCTCCGGCATCCGGACTGGATGTTGGTTCCTTTCAGTATGAGCGAATAAACCTTTCCTATTTCGGTCGCATGAACTACGATTACGACAATCGTTACCTGGCCAGCTTCACCTTCCGCCGCGATGGTTCCTATGCCTTCGGTCCCGATAACAAATTCGCGAATTTCTATGCCGGTTCCCTGGGCTGGATAGTGAGCAACGAGGCCTTCTTTAACTCCAACCTCATCAGTAACCTGAAGATTCGCGGTAGTTATGGCGCTACGGGCAATGAGAACGTGAGTCCGCAATTCCAGCGTATTTCCAACAGCATTTATAGTTATGGCCTGGGACAAAATGCGGGTTATACCTTTGGCAACAACCCAACTTCCATCGGCGCAACTATCTCTTCCTTCCGCAACGATGCGCTGGGATGGGAAAAACAGGTTCAGCAGAACTACGGCTTTGATATCGCCATCTGGAAGAACAAACTTTCGCTGAGTGCCGATTACTACCAGAAAAATATCAGCGGTCTGCTTTTTACACCCACCCTCTCCCTTTACCTCGGAACGGCTGCCTTGCCAACCGCCAATATCGGAACCACCCGTACGAGTGGGGTGGACCTGACACTTAGTTACGGTGAAACCCTCGGAAAGCAGTTCCGCCTGAATACCTATGTGAATTTCACCACTGCAAAAAACGAAGTAACCGAAACCAATAACGGCCTGATCCAGGGAGGATTTTATGGCATACCGGGACAAAGCATCACCCGCTTTGAGAAAGGATTTACACCCGGTTATTTCTATGGATACCAGACCAACGGACTGTTCCAGAACCAGGATGAGATTGACGCGAGTTCCGCACAACCCGGAGCGCAACCCGGTGATATTCGCTTTGCAGACCTCAACAAAGATGGCAGGGTGGATGCCAATGACCGTACACAAATCGGCGATCCCTTCCCAGAGTTCACCATGGGCTGGGGACTGAACCTGGAGTTCAGGGGCTTTGATTTTGCCACTTTCGTATATGCTTCGGTAGGCAATGATATCTACCGCGCATATGAAAGAAACCTGGCCATGACCAATAAATACCGCGGTGTGCTGGGTCGCTGGACCGGCGAAGGTTCCACTAATGATGCCCGTTATCCGCGCTATGCTTTTGTAGATGGCAACAACAATACCCGCGCCTCAGACCGGTATGTGGAGGATGGCTCCTTCATCAAAATCAAGGACCTGCAACTGGGCTATACCATACCTGCGGATTTCCTGAAGAAGGCCAAAATCAACCGCCTGCGCATCTATGCCCAGGTGAAGAATGCCTTCACTTTCACCCGGTATTCGGGATATGATCCGGAGATCTCGGGCGGCATTTTCGATAGTGGTATAGACCGCGGTATCTATCCACAGGCAAGAACCTGGTCAGCCGGACTTGACCTGAAATTCTAACGATAAAATATGAAAATGATGAAACATCGTATATATATCATAGTGGGTATGGCATTATCACTCAGCCTGCCTTCCTGTTCCAAATTTGTTGATTACAGTCCAAGGGAAGATTACCAGATTACTGCGGACGATTATTTCAAGAATGCCGAGGATTACCAGAAAATGCTGGTGGGTGTGTATTCGCCCCTGCAGTGGCTCTATGCCTCGCCCATGATTGGCGATATTGCCTCAGACAACTCGGTTTCCGGGGGAGAAAATGCCACCGATGTGCTGGGATTGCAGCAGATTGACGACTATCGTACTATTCCCATCAACAGTTATCTCACTGAAATCTGGAAAGTATGTTATGAAGGCATCAATCGCGCCAACTACCTCGAAGAGAATAAAAGCAAGCTGGATTTTAGCGCAAAAGACCAGGTATACGGACAGGCATATTTCCTGCGCGCCTATTACTATTTCGAACTGGTGCGCTATTTCGGTGACGTGCCTTTATTTACAGAAAAGCGTTTAGGCGTAGGTGATAGTAAAACCCTGGGGCGTACTCCTAAAGCGGATGTGTATGCGCAGATAGAACTGGACCTCACCAACGCCATTGCGGTTCTCCCCAATACACAGGCGGAGCAGGGGCGGATCACCAAATATGCGGCACAGGCCCTGCTGGGAAAAGTGCTGTTGTACCAGGGAAAATTTGAGGAAGCCGCCACCATGCTGGAAAATGTAGTCAATGGTCCCTTTCAGCTGGTGGAGGACTTTGAATCCATCTTTTTGTCCAGCGGCGAAAACGGTGTTGAGTCTGTATTTGAAATCCAGTACACCAATAACAATCCCTTTTATGACTGGAGCAATCCGGGTCGCGGACAGGGAAATTTCGCCGTACAACACTGTGGCATCAGGAACCTGACAGGTGGCAGTCCATACTCACAGGGATGGAGTGTTAACCTGCCGACAGAAGACCTGGCCAATGCATTTGAAGCGGGCGACAGCCGAAAAGCCGCCACCATCCTGGATATTGAGGCATATAAGAATGCGAATCCGCAGTTTAACATCACCTACCTGGTAGCACCCTATAAGAACACGGGATTGTACAACCACAAGTACCATCCCCGCAAAGGCGAAACATCCGGACAAATTGAATTGAACTACCTGAATAATTTCCGCACCATCCGATTTGCCGATGTGCTGCTGATGGCGGCGGAGGCCAATAACCGCAAAGCCAGTCCGAATACCGCCAAAGCACAGGAATACCTGAATCGCGTGCGCAGGCGGGCATTCGGCGACCTGGCGCATGACATCAATGCCACCGGTACTGCCCTGACGGAAGCCATCTGGAAAGAGCGTCGGCTGGAACTGGCCATGGAAGGCGACCGCTTTTTTGACCTGGTACGCACCGGACGTGCGGCACAGGAAATAGAAGGGTTTGTAGCAGGTAAAAATGATTTGTTCCCGATTCCGCAGGAGGAAGTGGACATCTCTGAGTTGGAACAAAACCCGGGGTATTAATCTTCCATTCAAAACCATTGAAACATGATACGATTTAATCTATATAGTCTGCTTTTACTGCTGGTGCTACTATCCGGCTGTAAAAAAGAGTCATTCGATGAGATAGCATTTGCAGAGAATGTGGCGGCGCCGGATCAGTTGTCGGCCATGTTCAACATTACCCAGGATAATTCGGGTAAGGTGAGCATCTATCCCAACGGAAAGGGCATCGCTTATTTCCTGGTACATTTTGGTGACGGCAACACCAGTCCGCAAAAAGTGCTTCCCGGAAAATCCGTTGACCATATCTATGCCGAAGGCAACTACAATGTGCGGGTGCTGGGAATTGGCGTGAACGGGCTCACCAGCGAAGCCACGCAAGCGCTGACGGTGTCATTTCGTCAACCCGAGAACCTCGACTTTACCGTAGCGATTGATCCCAGTAATCCCTTCCAGGTGAACCTGACCGCGAAGGCCGATTTCGAAACCTTGTTCCGGGTGTATTTCGGGGAAACAGTCAATGAGGACCCGCAATCGGTACTGGAAGGTAATACCCTCAGTTATACCTATGCGAAAACAGGAACCTATACCATCCGGGTGGTGGCACTCAGCGGTGGATCCGCTACATCAGAGCTGACGAAAACCGTTACCATTCTGAATCCACTGTTGCTGCCGTTGGATTTTGAAGCAGCCAACCAGACTTTTGACTTCATCAATTTTGATGGCGGACTGGTAACAGTCATAGACAATCCGAAAGCAGGTGGACTGAATACCTCTCCGCGGGTGGGAAGGATGGTGAAGAACGCAGGACAGCCATGGGGTGGCAGTGTGATCGCCCTGGGGCAGCCGATTGATTTCAGTGCCAACAAAGTATTCCGGATGAAAGTATACTCTCCCCGTGTTGGTGCCAAAGTGCTGTTGAAAGTGGAGAATATTTCCGATGGCGGCATCAACTTCGAAAAGGAAGTCAGCACCACCGTAGCCAATAGCTGGGAGGATCTTGCTTTTGACTACAGCGCCATCAATACGGCCAACAGTTACCAGAAGATCGTACTGATTTTTGAACTGGGAACCGTTGGGGATGGTTCAGAGAATTTTACTTTCTACTTTGATGATATAAGGCAGGCGAACAGTATGCCGGGAACCAATTTGCCGATCAGTTTACCGGTTAGTTTTGACGATCCTTCTGTTAACTATACCGTTACCGATTTCGGTGGAAACAACACCGTTGACGGTGCCGACCCGGTGAATGCGGCCAACAAGGTAAAGATCACCACCAAGCCCAATGGAGCCGAGACCTGGGCAGGTGTCACCATTGGCACCCCCACTGGATTTGCCTCCGCCATTCCCCTGTCTGCCACCGCCACAAAAATGTCGGTGCGCGTGTATAGTCCGGCCGCAGGCATACCGGTACTGCTGAAAATCGAAGACCATACCAACGGTAATATCTCCGTGGAAACCCTTGCCAGCACCACGGTGGCCAATGCATGGGAAACGCTGGTGTTTGATTTCGCCAACCATACTTCCGGCACACCGGCACTCGACCTTGCCAAAACCTATGACAAGGCTTCCATCTTTTTTGACTTCGGCAATGCAGGAAGTGGCAAACAATTCTATTGGGACGATGTACAGATGGCAGGAGGTGGAAGCGCTTCGCTGGTATTACCCCTGGACTTCCAGTCGCCTACGCTGACCTATGCATTTGTTGATTTTGATGGCGGACAGTCGACGGTTATAGACAATCCATTTTCCGGGGGCATCAACACCTCTTCGAAAGTGGGTAAGATGGTCAAGAATGCCGGGCAGCCCTGGGGCGGAAGTTTTATCACCCTGGATGCACCCATAGATTTTTCAGTAAAGAAAACCTTTAAAGTAAAAGTGTACTCACCACGTGCCGGTGCAAAGCTGCTGTTGAAAGTGGAGAACAAGGATAATGGAGCCCTCAACTTTGAAAAGGAAGTAGCCACTACCAAAGCCAACGAGTGGGAAGAACTGAGTTTTGATTACGCTGCCATCAACACCGCCAATGTGTACAACCGGATCGTTTTGATTTTTGACCTGGGCACACCGGGAGATGGTTCCGCCAATTTCACCTTCTACTTTGACGACATCACATTAAACTAAATGACATGATCATGCGAAAAAATATAATTCAGCTACTGTGGCTGTTCGCCCTGGTATCGGGGATCACATCCTGCGAAAAAACCGATTATTCCTTCGGTGAAATAAAAGCTCCGGCCGAACTGGAACTGACGGTCAGCGTGGAAGGAACAGACACCAACAATCCGGATGGAAATGGTTCAGGTTATGTGAACATCGATGCCAGTGCCAGCCACGCCATTACATACAAGGTTGATTTTGGTGACGGCACCTCCAAAATGGTTCCGGGAGGGAAGATTCGCTATCGGTATGGGATCCCGGGAACCAATGAATATGTGGTTACGGTGAATGCCATCGGAACGGCCGGGGTGGTAAGTACCATCAGTAAAAAAATCGCCGTAAACGTCATATTTGAGATTCCAACGGCCATCCTGGAAGCGCTCACCGGAACTGGCAGCAAAACCTGGATCACCGCCAATGATGTGGCCGGGCACATCGGTGTTGGTCCCGCTGCAGCCTTTGACCCCATCTGGTACCAGGCGGCGCCCGATGAAAAAGCCTCTGTGGGATGTCTGTACGATGATGAGATCACCTTTAGCCGGGATGCCAATAACCGGGTGACCATGGTACTCGACAACAAAGGAGCCAGTTTTATCCAGGGCGCTTCTGTGGGTTACTACGGGTTTAGCGGGCCGGAAGAATGTTATGCCCTGCCCACTGCCGGCAGCAAGGCACTGATATTTTCCGATGCCGCAAGTGGGTCAACGCAGGATATCTCCACGCAGATCCAGTTCACCGTACCCGGCGATGGCGTGGTGAATTTTGCCACCGGAAGTAATACCTACGAAATCCTTTCCATAACAGCCACCTCAATGCACCTCCGCACCATTGGCGTGGATGGAAACGCCTGGTATCAGAAACTTAAAGTAAAACCTTAAACAATGTATAGAAATATGAATATCATAATTGCAGGAATGTACCTGTTGATTGCAGCAGGATGCTCCAAATCGAACGACAACGGCGGCACGGATACCGCACCCGGTCAGTTGACCATCTCCAGCACCGTGAGTGCGGATGGAAGCGGATCGGTTAGTTTCGAGGCAAAAGCCAATAACACCACCAGTTATTTTTATGAACTGGGCAATGGGGAAACAGCTACTGCCCCAGACGGTAAATTAACCTACCAGTACAGCAAGCCGGGCACCAACACCTATGTGGTAACCGTAAAAGCCAGTAATGAAGCGGGACAAAGCATTACCAAATCAACACAGGTAACGGTGTCGGTAACACCGAGTGGCAGCGGCCTTATTTGGTCCGATGAATTTGATAATAATGGCGCACCTGACCCGGCGAAATGGGTGTATGATATTGGAAACGGCGCCAACGGCTGGGGAAATAACGAGTTGCAATACTATACCAACCGGTCAGAGAATGTGAGCGTGCAGAACGGTGTACTGAAGATCACCGCCCGGAAAGAGAATTTCAGCGGCAGCAATTTTACCTCAACACGATTGAAGAGCAAGGGTAAGTTTGAATTCAAATATGGCCGGGTGGAGGCAAGTGCTAAATTACCAACAGGGGTAGGAACCTGGCCGGCTATCTGGATGCTGGGGGCCAATATTGATGCAGTGGGCTGGCCAGCCTGCGGAGAGATTGATATTATGGAACACCTGGGCAGGGACCTCAACAATATCTACGGCACTTTCCACTATCCGGGGAGGTCGGGTGGCAATGCGGATGGCAATACACGGGTAATCCAAAATGCCACCACTGCCTTTCACAAATATTCCCTGGACTGGAAACCGGATGTTATCCGAATCTATGTGGATGACCAACTGATCCATTCATTAAACAATTCGGCCTCTGTTCCTTTTAATCATGATTTTTTCCTGCTGATCAACCTGGCCATAGGCGGAAATTTTGCCGGGGCGGTGGATCCGGCCCTGGAGAATGCCAGCCTGGAAGTAGATTATATCAGGGTGTACCGGGATTAATCCCCGGGGTCTTCACGCCTGAAAACAGTTTGACATAACAGCAACACCCGTTATCACTTTGGTGGTAACGGGTGTTGCTGTTATACCTGAGCTCCATCTTGCAATGCCGGAGTTTGGCGGCCGGCAGGCTTTATCCAAATATGAATGATATAAATCACGGCCGCTATTGATACCACTCACCAGCTGTCAACTTTTAAAGTTGTTACTTGTATCAATTTTTCTGCCATGAAAAAGCATACGGTTTCCCACCCCGGGGTGATTGAATCCGAAGCCATCGCCGCCATCAAACAATGGTCCTGGCCCCTCGAACATACCAGCGACCTCGAGCCACTGATGAAACGCATCGGCAACGCAAGGATCGTTATGCTCGGGGAAGCCTCGCATGGTACGCATGAATATTATGCCTGGCGCGCCCGCATCACCCAGCAACTCATCCGCGAAAAGGGCTTTAAAATCATCGCAGTAGAAGGCGACTGGCCCGATTGTTACCGCATTAACCGGTATATCAAACAATATGAGAAGTCGGGTACCAATGCCATTGACCTCCTGCGCTCCTTCAACCGCTGGCCTACCTGGATGTGGGCCAACTGGGAAATGGTGGCACTGATCGAATGGCTTTATGAATTCAACCGCCCGCAGCCAGCCCATAAAAAAGCCGGATTTTATGGACTGGATGTGTACAGCCTCTGGGAATCCATGGAAGCCATCCTGGACTACCTTCGCAAAACCGATCCACTGGCGCTGACCGCCGCCGAAGAGGCCCTCCATTGCTTTGAACCTTATCGCCAGGAAGAAGGACGCAGTTATGCCCGTGCCGCCCAAATGGTTCCCGAACTCTGCCAGACAGAAGTGGTGGAACTCCTCAAAACCATCCGCCAGAAAATGCCTTCCTATAATTCGGATCCGGAAAATGTATTTAATGCAGAGCAGAATGCCCTGGTTACCGTTCATGCCGAACAATATTACCGGGCCATGGTGGAAGGTGGTCCACATTCCTGGAATATCCGCGACCGTCACATGGCTGAAACCCTCAATCGCCTGCTTGAATTTCACGGCCCGGATTCAAAACTGATTGTATGGGCCCATAATACCCATATCGGAGATGCAAGGGCCACTGATATGAGCGCCGACGGTATGCTGAACCTGGGGGAACTGGCACGACTCGACCATGGTGAAGAGGGTGTGGTACTGGTGGGATTCGGTTCCTACAAAGGCCAGGTAATTGCAGGTCGAAACTGGGGCGCGCCCATGCAGAAGATGGATATGCCGGAGGCACGAAAAGACAGCTGGGAGGACCTCCTCCACCGCAGCGGCCCCTCCGATAAACTGATCCTGACCGAAGACCTGCGGCAGGATACTTTCATCGAAAACCATTTTGATCACCGCGCCATCGGGGTGGTGTACCGGCCGGCCTATGAACCCTACAGCAATTATGTTCCCACCCTGCTGCCCCTGCGCTACGACGCCTTCCTCTTTATCAACCAGACCAATGCCCTGTACCCCCTGCATATCAGTCCCGATGGCCACCAGATCCCCGAAACCTACCCTTTCGGTGTGTAAGCATTGATTAGCTGAGGAAAGTTATTGTGCAGGTTGATATGCATCATTGATTTAAAGGATTAATCAAACGAACTTAGCAGCAAGAAATTAATCCAATAACAAATAAACAAAAGGAGGTTTTTATGGCAACGAAACCAATGTTACGTAGTGCTGAAACTGTCCCTTCAGTTTTTGATGATTTTTTCAAACCCTGGAACGAATGGTTTGATGGTGGTAATATCTGGGGAAAAATGATGAAGACTCCCGCCGTGAATATTACTGATAACAAGGACAACTACATGGTTTCTTTGGCCGTACCCGGAATGGATAAAAAGGATTTCAATGTCGACATTGATGGCAATCTGCTGACAGTGAGCTGCGAAAAAGAAGAATCTAAAGAAGAAAAAGATACGCGTTATTCCCGTAAAGAATACAACTACAGCAGTTTCAGCAGGAGTTTCACATTACCCGAAGAAGTGATAATGGACAGGATCGATGCCAGCTATGAAAACGGTATCCTGAAACTGGTTCTGCCGAAAAAAGAAGAGGCTAAAAAAGCCAGTTTGGGAAAACACATTGATGTTAAATAATTTATGGTCGGTTGGAATTTACAAGCCCTTCAGAAATGAGGGGCTTTGTTTTCTGTACCCACCTGGCCCTGTACAATTAAAATTGATCAAGATGAAAAACAGAATGACACCTGGACTGGTATTGATATTGTCAGGCTTGCTGGCCCTGTCCTGCTCCAGTTCACGTATTACCAACTCCTGGACACCCGCAGGAAAACAGTCCCAAAAATTCAGTAAAGTAATGGTGGCAGCATTGATCGGTGGACCAGAGCGTGATTTGAGACAAAAGATGGAAGAACATATCACCGGCGATCTTCATTCCAGTGGCATAAATGCCGTTTCAGCCTATGCGGTCTACGGACCTAAAGCTTTTGACGGTGATAATGAAAAGGCATTACTGGAGCAACTGAAAAAAGATGGCGTGGAAGCAGTGCTCACCGTAGTATTGCTCGATAAGGAAAAAGAACGCTACTATGTACCGGGCCGTATCTATTACACGCCCTATATGATCTATTACAACCGCTTCTGGGGTTATTACCGTACCATTTATGACCGTGTGTACACACCCGGATATTATGCAGAGGACACCAAATATTTCTGGGAAACAAACCTGTATGATCTTTCCGACATGTCATTACTGTATTCGGCACAAACACAGTCCTTTGACCCTGCATCCGCAGAATCACTGGCGCATGAATATGGCAAGCTCATCAGCAAAGACCTGCTGGGGAAAAAAGTACTGCAATAACAGTGAGGATGTTTTCTGTACAGCCGGCACATTTTCATGCCGGCTTTTATGTTCTCACTTATTTTTGGCACCAGGTTTTACAACAAGAATCAGATACCTGCCTTAATCATAAAATAAAATGATATGACAGCCTCCCGTTTGCTGGTCCTGGCAAGCCTTGCCCTCTGTAATTATTCACCGCTGATGGCACAGCAAAATGAACGGCCGGTCCGATTGACATCATTGGTTGATCCCTTCCTGGGTACGGGTGGACATGGGCATGTTTTTCCCGGTGCCACGGTTCCATTCGGAATGGTACAACTTAGTCCGGATAACGGGGACCAGGGATGGGACTGGTGTTCAGGTTACCATTACAGTTCTTCAACCATCGCCGGATTCAGCCATACCCACCTCAGCGGTACCGGCATTGGCGACTGGTGTGATATCTCCGTACTACCGCTTACAGACACAAGCAGTGCTGCAGCAGAAAAGATTAAAATACCCTTCAGCCATAAGAATGAAAAAGCGAGCCCCGGCTTCTATGAATTAACCCTGGGTAATGGCGTCCACACTTCACTGACCGCATCAGACCGGGTGGGTTACCATCGGTACAATTTCCCGGGAGCAGAAGGATGGCTGCGTTTTGATATGGGATTCCAGATCAACTGGGACAATGTTACCGAGGCCGGGCTCCAGCTCCTGAATGACAGTACACTTATTGGTTACCGTTATTCCACCGGTTGGGCCAAAGGACAACAGGTGTATTTTGCCGCCCGCTTCTCAACACCCGTGAAAGCCCATCGTTTCATCCAGGCGAGTGGTCTGAACAATGGAATGGCCACGGGTGAAAAAGTCAAATCCCTCCTGCAGTTTAATACCGCAGGCAAGCCGGTGGAATTAAGGGTGGCGCTTTCTACTGTCAGCACCGAAGCCGCACTGACAGAGCTCTCAGCTTCCCCTCACTCTTTTGATGCCACCCTCACTGCCGCCGACAACAGCTGGGAAAAAGAACTTTCAAAAATCAGGATCAATACTGCTGACCGCGAATTCGCCGGCAGTTTCTACACCGCCCTGTATCGCACCTGCATGGCACCCACCCAGTTTTCGGACAGGGATGGCCGTTACCGGAACAGCGATGGCCGTGTTTTGCAGCAACCGAGGGGGAAAAAATATACAGCCTTCTCCCTGTGGGATACATTCAGGGCCCTGAACCCGCTGTTCACTTTCACCCAGGCAGAAAGACTTCCCGACCTGGTCAACAGTATGTTATCGTTTTACCGGGACAATGGACTGCTGCCGGTCTGGGACCTCAGTACCTGGGAAACCAATACCATGACCGGCTACCACGCCATACCGATAATAGCAGATGCGATTCTGAAAGGGATACCAGGAATTGACGCAGCGCTGGCATACGAAGCCATGTATAAAAGCGCCCACCAGCAACAAAGAGGCACGCCGGACTATATCCGTTTTGGTTACCTGCCCCAGGACAAACATGGCTGGAGTGTTACGATCACCCTTGAGTACGCTTTTGACGATTGGTGCATTGCCCAGGTGGCGAAAAAACTGGGGAAGCACGGAGATTATGAATATTTCATGAAACGAGCCAACAGTTATAAAAATCTCTTCGATGCCCAAACCGGTTTCATGCGGGCGAAGGACAGTGCGGGAAGATTCATCGAACCCTTTGATCCCTTACTTTCAGAACATGGAGACAAGGGACAATATATCGAGGGCACTGCCTGGCAACACAGCTTCTTTGTTCCGCAGGATGTGCAAGGCCTGGCACGGCTCTACGGCGGCCGGAAGCAACTGGCCGATAAACTGGATTCGCTTTTTAATTCACCTTCTGAACTGCATGGCGATAATACTTCAGATGATATCAGCGGACTGATCGGTCAGTATGCCCATGGAAACGAGCCATCACACCACATCATTTACATGTACACCGCTCTGGGTTACCCGGAGAAAGCAGCGGAAAAAATCAAACTGGTTGTCGACAGCATGTACAATCCCGGTCCGGATGGTATCAGCGGCAACGACGACTGCGGCCAGATGAGCGCCTGGCTGGTTTGGACAACGCTTGGCATGTATCCCATGAACCCGTCTTCGGGCGAATATGTATTCGGCTTCCCACTGGTTGAATCTGCCACCATGCAATTACCCAATGGCAAGACCCTGTTCATTAAAGTAAAGGAAACCACTGCCCCGGGCGCAGCGGGCATCCGGCAAATCAGATGGAATGGCAGGAAGATTCCCGTCACCAGCATTACACACAAGGCCCTCCTGCAGGGCGGTGTACTGGAGTATACCATTCATCGGGAAAGCCGACCCTGATACACCCATAAAATATATATTTGGGCATGATACAAGTTGCAGAGATCCCAGGCCGTACCCTTTTACTGGAGGGAAAAGAGCGCTTATACTTCGGGGGTACCGCCTATCTCGGGCTGCCATCACATCTAACCTTCCAGGACCTGCTCATCCACAATATCCGCCGCTGGGGCACCGCTTATGGGAGCTCCCGGAATGCCAATGTACAATTGAAAGCCTACGGGGAAGGCGAACAATACCTGTCACAACTTGCCCGAACAGAGGCAGCTGTAACGGTGTCTTCGGGGATGCTGGCAGGCAAACTGGCCATCGACACTCTAACGGCATCCAGCAACCGCTTTTTTCATTTTCCCGGACACCATCCGGCCATTCATGCAGTCGGAAGTGAACCCTTTTACCGGGAAGGCGATTTGCACCCGGCATTATTGAATGATGAGCAGGAAGATATCACGCTGCTAACTGATGCCGTGCCTTCTTTCCAGGTGCAACCTGTGGGGCTTGATGACATCGGGAAAATATCTCCCGCCAAACGCATCACCCTGGTGATCGATGAATCACACTCCCTGGGCATATTGGGTGAAAACGGCGGAGGCATTATGGGTGGATTGCATTTACCCAATGTATATCGCAAAATCCAGGTTGCCTCTCTCGGTAAAGCCTATGCGCTATCAGGAGGTATGATCGCCTCAGACCGGGAATTCATAGAAAAGATACAGGAAGCTGACTGCTTTGTGTCAGGGGCCGGCATGAACCCTGCATTCGTGCAAACCCTTTTTGATGCCCGGCCACTTTTTTTGGGGCAGCGCACTAAACTGATGGAAAACCTGGCATACCTGGGTGGCCTGATCTCCGGTTTTGACGACCTGGATTTCAATACATCCTACCCGGTAATTTATCCGCATAAAGAAACCATCCACGAATCCCTGTTACAAAAGGATATCGTCATTACGCATTTCAAATACCCCAGCTCCGCCAAAGTGCTGAACCGGATTGTGATCTCCGCGCACCACACCCATTCAGACCTTGAACGCCTGGCACAGTCATTGGGTAGTTGAAACTCACCCGTCGGGTGGCACCCGACGGGTGAAACGCCGGTTTCCCGAAAGTTGACGAATTTTAACCCATGCTAAGACCTGCCACCAAAGACGATTTTGACTTTATTTTCGGCCTCTATATGCATCCGGCCATCAACCCCTACCTCCTCTATGAGCCGATGGATGAGGAAGCCTTCCAGCCGATTTTTGAGGACCTGAGGCAAAAAGGCTTGCTATATGTTTACCAGCAGGGTGAAACAGCCATTGGAATGTGTAAGCTCGTGCCTCAATACCACCGGAATGCACACATGATCTACCTGGGCGGAGTGGCCATCCACCCCGATGCTTCCGGTAGGGGACATGGAGAGACGATGCTGCGGGAAATCATCTCGCTTGCGAAAGAGCGGGGATGCAGGCGAATCGAACTGAGTACGGCAACATTTAACCATAAAGCCATCCGGCTCTACGAGCGGGTGGGATTCAAAAAGGAGGGGGTTCTCAGAAATTATACCTGGTTCCCTTCTGAGAACCGGTTCATCGATGAAGTGATAATGGGTTGGATTGACTGACCCTGAAGGGCAAAAAAATTTCACCCGTCGGGTGGCACCCGACGGGTGAAGGAAAATTATGCTTCGGTTTCCTTCGGCAGCAGGTGCTCGTTGATCACCTGCTTGAAAGCACTCTTGGGAAGAGCACCCGGCTGCATCATAGGCTGGCCATTAGCCGGAATGAACAGCAGGGTCGGAATACTCTGGATGCCGAATACTGCAGAAAGCTCCTGCTCTTTATCAGTATCTACTTTATAGATCAATAGTTTGCCTTCGTATTCTTTGGACAATTCTTCGAGGATAGGAGCCACCATCTTACAGGGACCACACCAGTCGGCATAGAAATCTACAATAGCAGGCAGGCTGCCCTTGTAAGACCACTCCGTAGCACCTTCATAGTTAAAAACCTCTTCCTTGAACTTTTCAGTTGTAAGTTTAATGGTAGCCATCTCAATTATTTTTTACAAAGTACGGTATTATCTGATGGCTATTATGTGAGTAAGGTCACTAATAATCACTGCCTGCTCCGCCGGCGGACAGGCTGAAAACAAGGATATCAGGACTTGTTAGTCGCGATGCCATAAAACAGGCTGTCAGCCAGAAAATCAAGCTGGCCCAAAAAATAATCATGCTTCTCGCCCAGGAAAAGTTGCTGTCCCACCTGCTTGAGCGACCATTTCACCATATTGGCCCATACGTCCATTTCCACAGACTGCATCCCTTTCACCTCTCCCGTGCGGATTCCGTGCAGCAGGATATCTTTCAGTAAATGCTCCACACTACGCTCCTTCTCCTCGGAAATTTCAAGCAGGCGCCGGGCATTTTCGAACAATTCCGCCCGGAACATACTGTAATCCTCCACCCTTTCCTTCACGTTTGCCAGCATACCCCTGACAAAAACCCGGAACTTTTCAGCCGCTGTTCCGGCCTCCTGTACGGCAGCAGAAATAATGGAGTGCTGCTTGCGGATTTCTTCGAGCAGGATGGCATCAAAAATCTCGTCCTTGGTTTTGAAATAATAATACAGCGCGCTCTTCGACTTCCCAACCATGCGGGCAATATCCTCCATGGTTGTCTTCTTGAAACCATAGCGCTTGAACAATTCCCGGCTTTCAGCCAGGATCTCTGCTATGATGACCGGATCACGTTCTGCTTGACTAACTGACATATTCAGTCGAATTTATTTGAACAAAATAGAATACAAATCTAACCATTGCACCGGAACAAGGCTGCCGGAAACTTTCAGCTTTCAGTTTGTGTAATTGGTTTTCAATCATAATATACTTATTTACAATTACTTATTCAATATTTTTTGCTCCTCCATTGATTCGCTGCCACCATTTTCAATTGTCTTTTTACAAATCCTTAACAAAATAATTCGACCATTATTCCATTTTAGTCGAAAGGTCTAGTAATTTTGACTTTTAAATCAAATTAGTCGAACGGTCATGGAACAAACAATATTAGCCACCAGTTGCAAGATGTTCTCCCGGTTAGGGATCCAGCAGCTTCGCATGGAGGACCTGGCCGGCCACCTGGGTATATCGAAAAAGACCCTGTACCGGTTCTTCCCCTCCAGGATGGAACTGATCGAAAGAGTAGAAGCTGAAATGTCTACTGAACTCCGGCAGCAACTATTGGCGGTCCGGGATGAGACCGGCGACACGCTGGAGCAGATCACCGGGTATGTCAGTACACTTACGAGCACATTCAAGAAATGGTCCCCGCAGTTTTTCTCCGATCTGCAAAAACATTTCCCGGAGCAATGGAACAGGTTCCACATAAACATCGGCCAGCTTGTGCTGGAACTGTTGCGCACCAACCTGGAAAAGGGAATAGCAGAAGGGGTGTACCGCGGCAATATCCATCCCGCTCTGCTAGTCACACTCTGGCAGCAACATTTCTACAACGATTACCGGTATTGCCAGCAACTGGTTACCGATTATTCCAAGGACGAAGTATTCCGCCAGGGATACTACCTGTTCCTGTATGGAATTGTAGACCGGTCGTCCGTACCCAGGCTGGAAACCTTACTGAATCGTATAACCGAAGAAAGCGAAAACAATAAAACAACCCTACAAATTGATCCCGGAGCGGATCTAAACCAGGTATTTATATGAAACACAAATTGACCATCAACGGCCTGCTGGTTGCACTCCTCCTTGGTAGTGCAACCATGGCGCAGGACAGCCAGCCGGAAGGCGCTACTGCTGTAACAACCGTCACCACGGTAAATCCCGATTCCCTATCCCTTTCCGCCGTCATCAGACTGGCGCTGGAACACAACCAGACCCTGCGCAAGGCCACACTCAGCGAAGAAGCCGGCATCCAGAAGACTCGTGAGATTAAGGCCCAGGCATTACCGCAGGTGAACCTAAACGGTAATTACTCCAACAACTTTATCAAGCCCGTGATTGTGCTTCCGGGAGAACTGACCGGACAACCCGGCACCATCTCCACCATTGAAATGGGCACCACCCACAACATTGGTATCACCGGCGAGGTAAAACAGGAGCTCTTCAACCAGTCTGTTTTCACCGGCTTGCAGGCAGCCAGGAAGAGTGAGGAATATTACCGGCTGCAGACCCGCCTGACAGAAGACCAGGTAATCCAGTCCGTAGCCAGCGCTTTTTACCAGTTGCAGGTGAACCGCGTCAAGAGGGAAATAGTCGATTCCAATATGATCAGTACCAGGAAAATCCTGACCACTACTGAAACACAGTTCAAAGCGGGATTAGCCCGGCGTATCGACGTTGACCGTCTCCGTGTGAACCTGGCCAACCTCGAAAGCATGGCCAACCTGCTCAACAACGCAATCTACCAGTCAGAGAACCAGCTCAGGTATTTTATGGGTATGCAGATGGATGATCCCCTGCAATTCAGTACCCCATCCCTCGCCAATATCCAGGAAGAGATGAATACCGTATTGCAACAGGAATCCAATGAGATCATGCAACTGAACGATTTCAAACTCCTTAAAAAACAGGAAGAACTGCTGCACCTGCAGAAGAAAGCCTACAAGGCTGAGTATTATCCCAAGCTATCGCTGTTCGGGAACTACAGCTATAATGGCATCAGTAATAAATTCGATCTGCTCAAAACTTCCGGAACCTCCACCTGGTATGATGTAGCTGCCGTCGGACTCCGCCTCAGCGTTCCGATCTTCGACGGAAACGCCCGCCAGGCAAGAATTGCACAAAGTAATATCCAGATCAAACAATTGCAGGAAGACCTTTCGCAGAAAAAATCACAACTAACACTCAACCAGCGCAACGCGAAAATGCAGATTGCCAACAGCATCAGCACCATCAGGCAGCAGGAAAAGAATATCATCCTCGCACGGGATATTTATGAAACCACCCAAAGCAATTACAAACTGGGACTTTCACCACTGACCGACCTGCTGAACGCGGAAACCTCGCTTACACAAGCCCGCAATAACCACGCGGAAGCCCTGCTCCAGTTCAAACTGGCCCAGGTTGAAATGCTCAAATCAAACGGAAATCTGCAATCATTAACTCAACAATAAATCATTACGTATATGAAGAATAAAGTCTTTAAAGCAATCATCTGGGCCGTTGCCATTTTGGGCGGACTATTCCTGATCTTCCAACAGCTGAATAAAAATAAAGCGGCCAATAAGGCCAAGACCGACCTCGTGCAGCAAACCAATCCATCTGTGTTGGTTAGTACCGATACGGCAAAAATGGCCCCATTGGTTATCGACTTTGAAGCCAATGGTGTATTCCAGCCCAACAAGGTACTGGATTTCGCCTCCGAAGTGAGCGGCCGGATCGCCGAACTGAAAGTGGATATCGGCGCAACTGTACACCAGGGACAGCTCCTGGCGGTTCTTGACAATGAACAACTCAACAACGAGGTGCTGCTCAGTTCCAACACAAAGGCAAAACTGGAATCAGACCTGGCCCGTTATGACAGCGCTTACCAGAACGGCGGCATCACCTTCCAGCAGTTACAGGACCTTCGCCTGCAGGCAAAACAAGCTGCCACCCAGGTGAATATTCAGTCCCGCAAGCTGCGCGATTCATACATGAAAGCCCCTATTAACGGTATCATACAAACGAAGTATACTGAAAAAGGAGCTTATGTGCAGCCCGCCACCAAAATTTTCCAGATTGTGGATATCTCCAGACTGAAGCTCCGCATAAACGTACCCGAATACCAGGTGGTGAAGCTGAAGCTGAAAGACAAGGTTCCGGTGCACTCTGATGTTTTCCCTGAGAAGCAGCTGTACGCCACCGTTAGTTACATCGCGCCCATGGGTGATGCTTCACTGAACTTCCCGGTAGAGCTGGAACTGAACAATATCGGCGGGAACGCCATTCGCGGCGGCATGTATGGTCGCGCCAAATTCAGGTTCTCGGAAAACAGGGAAGCCCTGCTGGTACCACGTACTGCTTTTGTAGGAAGTGTTGGCAGCAATGAAGTATATGTGGCGGTTAATGGAAAAGCTGAAATGCGCATAGTGAAAGCCGGTCGCATCCTGGGTGAGAAAGTGGAGATCCTGGAAGGGATCAGGCCCGGCGATGCAGTTATTACCAGCGGACAAATCAACCTGCAGAACGGATCTGCCATCACCATTCAATAAGAGGAGGATTATATGAAGATCACAGAAATATCGATTAAACGACCAACCGTGGTGGTGGTGCTGTTTACAGTGCTGACACTGCTGGGATGGCTTAGTTATAAAAGTCTCAATTACGAATTACTTCCCAAGTTCTCACCACCCATCGTAACCATCGCCACCGTTTACCCGGGTGCCTCTCCCGGCGAGGTAGAGAACACCGTAACCAAAAAGGTAGAAGATGCGGTGGCATCTATGGAAAAGATCAAAAAGCTCACAGCACGTTCTGTGGAAGGCCTCAGCCTGGTTACAGTGGAACTGAACAACGATGCCGACGTGGATATATCCATGCAGGACGCACAGCGTAAAGTCAACAGCATCCTGAGTGAATTACCGGATGATGTGAAAACTCCTTCCCTGAACAAGTTCTCCCTGGATGACCTGCCCATCATGACCCTTTCCGCCACTGCAAAGATGGATGGCAAGGAATTGTACGACCTGCTGGACAATAAGATTGCACCCGGACTGTCACGCATCAACGGCGTGGCACAGATCTCACTGATAGGGGGAACCGAAAGGGAGATCAGGGTTGATATCAATGCCGAAAAACTGGCAGCCTATAATCTCTCTGTATTACAGGTGAGGCAGGCTATCCAGCAATCCAACCTTGATTTTCCCACGGGAAAGGTGAAGAGCGAGAACAACCAGGTGCTGATCCGACTGGCGGGAAAATTCACTTCGGTTGATGCTCTCCGTGAGGCTGTCATAAGCACCAGTTCGGCCGGCGCACCGATCCGCCTGAAGGACGTGGCGGATGTACAGGAATCCGTAAAGGAATCCACCCGTCTGGCCCGTGTTGACCAGCAGTCAGCGGTGATCATGATGATCCAGAAACAAACGGACGCCAATGCCGTTAACGTGAGCAGGGAAGTCAGAAGCAGCCTGGAAAAACTGGAAAAGGAATATGCCTCCGGCGAACTGAAGATCAATGTGGCCAACGATACCACACTGTTCACACTGGAAGCGGCCGATGCCGTTATTCATGACCTGTTCCTGGCCGTTATACTGGTGGCAGCGGTGATGTTGCTCTTCCTGCACAGCATCAGGAACGCGCTGATCGTTATGGTAACCATCCCGGCATCCCTGATCGCCACATTTATAGGCATGAAACTAATGGGATTCTCCCTGAACCTCATGTCCCTGATGGGACTCTCCCTGGTGGTGGGTATCCTGGTGGATGATGCGATCGTGGTCCTGGAAAACATCCAGCGACACATGGAAATGGGTAAGAACCGTGTGCGTGCCGCTTTTGAAGGAGTAAAGGAAATCGGCTTCACCGTTACTTCCATTACCCTGGTAATTGTAGTGGTATTCCTTCCGATTTCACTGACCAATGAACTGGTATCAAATATCCTGCGCGAATTCGCGGTAGTGGTAATGATCTCTACCTTGCTCAGCCTGCTGGCATCCTTTACCCTGGTACCCTGGCTGGCATCACGTTTCGGGAAGCTGGAACATATTACAGGCAAAACATTTTTCGGCCGTTTCGTGATCGGTTTTGAAAAGCTGATGGACCGCTTCACACAGTGGATCACCGGTATCCTGAATTGGGCACTGGACCACAAAGCCATTACATTGGGAGTGGTGATGGTCCTGCTGGTTTCATCTTTTATGCTGGTGGGCAAAGGATATATCGGCGGTGAATTCATTTCCAAGGGCGACCGTGGTGAATTCATTGTACAGATTGAATCACCCAAGGATGCTTCTGTTGAACAATCCAATTTCGCCACCCAAAAAGCAGAAGAGTACCTGCGGAAAAATCCGGAGATCACTTCCCTGATCACCACCGTGGGACAGAGCAGTGAGGATGGATTCGGGGCCAGTAACGCCACGGCTTATAAGGCTGAGATCACTGTGAAACTCGTTCCCCTGAACCAGCGTAAGGATGCTTCCGATGTGTATGCAGCCAAAACAAAACTGGAGCTGGAAAAAGTGATCCCGGGTGTTAAGGTGAAAACCATCCCGATCAGTATCCTGGGAACGGCTGAACGCGCTCCGCTGGAAATTGTGGCTGTGGGCGCCGATTATGACAGTGTGATGGCCTATGCCAAATCCATCGAGCAGGTGGTAAAAGCAACTGCGGGCACCAAGGAAGTGAAGCTTTCCGTAGAGGAAGGAAATCCCGAGATCAACGTTTCGGTGGATCGTGACAAGATGGCTGCACTGGGCTTGACCATGGACCAGGTGGGCATGACCATGCAGACAGCATTTTCCGGAAACGATGACGCTAAATACCGTAAGGGGGCATACGAATATGATATCCGGGTGGGATTTGATGATTTCGACCGGAAGAACCTGGCCGACGTTGCTGAACTAACGTTCATCAATAGCCGTGGGCAACAGGTAAAACTCTACCAGTTTGCAACCATCAGTGAAAAATCCGGTCCCAGCCGTCTCGAACGCCGCGACAAAAACAGTTCTGTATCCGTACAGGGACAGGTAATCGGCAAATCTGTTGGTACGGTTTCCCAGGAGATCACTGCCCGGATTGACCAGTTACCGCGCCCCCAGGGTGTCAGCTATATCTGGGGTGGTGATATCGAAAACCAGGGAAATGCCTTCAGCACACTGGGAGTGGCACTGCTGATCTCCATTGTGATGGTTTACCTGATCATGGTGGCGCTGTACGACAACTATGTATATCCGTTAGTAGTGATGTTCTCGATTCCATTGTCCATCATCGGTGCCCTGCTGGCGCTGGCGTTGACCAATAATTCCCTGAATATCTTTACCATCCTGGGTATCATTATGCTGATCGGACTGGTGGCCAAGAACGCGATCATCCTGGTTGACTTTATCAACCAGTCCAAGGCGGAGGGGCACAGTACCCGCGATGCCCTGATCCTGGCCAACAATGCACGTTTGCGTCCGATCCTGATGACGACCATCGCGATGGTGATCGGTATGTTGCCCCTGGCGCTCGCTGCCAGTGCAGGTGCAAGCTTTAAGAACGGACTGGCCTGGGTGATCATCGGCGGATTGATCAGCTCTATGTTCCTGACCCTGATCGTCGTACCGGTTATCTACTACCTGGCCGATAAGTTCCTGGCCCGCATCAGCCGCAACAGGAAAAAGGAAAATATTGAAGCCTTACTCGTAGCCGATTGGGATCATACGGTACATGATGGCACAATTGGCAGCTAAGCCAGATTCGCAGAATTATACGCATAAAATAATGGGAGTCCCTTCGAGGACTCCCATTCACTATTCACCCATTCACTATTCACCTCTTTTCCTCCTTCACCATTGACCATTCACTATTCACCACCTCCAGCGCCTGCTCCAGGTCGGCAATCAGGTCCTCCACCCTTTCAACGCCCACGCTCAGGCGCACCAGGCCAGGTACAATTCCCAGGGCCAGTTTCTCCTCATCAGGCACATCTGCATGCGTCATAGTGCCCGGATGCTCAGCAAGACTTTCGGTTCCACCGAGGCTCACCGCCAGTTTGATATGGTGCAGGTGGTTCAGGAATCGAAATGCTCCTTTTTCTCCCCCTTTTATAATAAAACTGATCATGGCTCCGTTGCCCTTGCACTGCCGTTTAAAGATCGAGTACTGATCTCCGTGAGACTCATCAAGGTGGCCCAGGTATATCACTTTTATCACTTCGGGATGCTGAACCAGCCAGTCTGCAATCACTCTGGCATTGGCTTCAGCGGCATTCATACGCAGGCGAAGGGTCTCCAGGCTGCGCAACAGCAACCAGGCAGTATGCGGATCAGAATTGGTTCCCATCACCGTACGCATGCGTTTTACCGCGGTCATTAAAGAGGTATTACCCGCTGCAGATCCCGCGATCAGGTCACTGTGTCCGCCCAGGTATTTGGTGGCGCTGTACAAAACAATATCTGCCCCCAGTTGCAGGGGATGTTGCCAGATAGGACCCATATAGGTATTGTCTACCACGGTCAATACCTGCTTTTCGGCAGTTGAAAATTGCCTGGCAATATCAGCTGCCATGCGGATATCGATCAGGTCATTGGTAGGATTGGCGGGCGTTTCCACATAAACCATGCGCAGCCTGGCAGCATGTCCGCTGGCCTGCAACATGTCTATAATCTCATCCCGCTCCATATGTGGCCTGAAACCGATCACTTCCACACCGAATGCGGGTAAAATCTGGTGCACAAACTTGTGGGTGCCGCCATAGAGCGGGTTGCTGTAGAGTAAAACATCACCAGGCCGCAGGAAGGCCAGCAGGGTGGTGGAGATGGCGCTCATGCCACTAGAAAATACGGCAGCAGCTTCCGCTTCATCCCACAAACGAAGACGATTCTCCAGGATCTCGATACCCGGATTATTGATACGGCTGTAAATCAGCCCCATGGGTTCATTCTCATGTCCCGGCCGGCCCAGTGCCTTTTCAAAATATGACTTGCCGGCTTCGGCAGACGGAAATACAAAGGTGGATGTCTGGAACATCGGGCATTTCACCGCGCCTTCACTCCATTCTGGAAAATAGCCAAACCCCATCATGGCTGTTTCCGGTGCAATCTTTTCGGGTATCATATGCAAGAATTTGAATACAATATCCGGCAAGTGCGAACCTCAGGCAATGACATTTGTCACACCAGAAAACAAATCTCTTTTTACTGGATGACAGGTATATAATTAGAAATTATTGCTATTTAAACCTAATTTAATAGAAAATTTAACTGCTATGCATCCCGATAAAACCGATGCAATGATCCTGGAATTATTGCAACATGATGCCCGGCTGACCAATAAGGAGCTGGCCGACAAGCTGGGGAAAACCATCACCCCCATTTATGAAAGGGTGAAGCGGCTGGAAGCCGAGGGTTTTATAACCGGTTACCATGCCCATGTGGACCGCAATAAACTCGGGCGCAAACTGGTTGCCTTTACCAACGTTCAATTGAAACAGCATGCCCGTCAAAAACTGCTGGATTTTGAAAAATCAATTGTCCGCTTCGAAGAAGTGATGGAATGTTACCACATGACCGGCTTATACGATTACCTGCTGAAAATTGCGGTGGCCGACATGAACGCTTACCAGGACTTCATCGTAAACAAACTTGCCAAGCTGGCCGATATCGGTACGGTCCAAAGCAGTTTCATCATGACCGAAGTCAAACACGAAACCGCCTACAAAATTTCACCCGTCGGGTAGCACCCGTCGGGTGGCACCCGACGGGTGAACAGGTATCATCAGGAGAACAGATACCGCAGGTCGTCCTCGCTGAGTTGTTTGATAAACCCTTCGTCCTCGGTTATGAGGGCATCGGACAGGGATCGTTTCCGTTGCTGCAGCTCCACAATCTTCTCTTCAATACTGTCCTTGCAGATCATCTGGTAGGCAAATACGTTTTTCGTTTGCCCGATCCGGTAAGCCCGGTCAATGGCTTGCTGCTGCACCGCAGTATTCCACCAGGGATCCACCAGGAACACATAATCGGCCGCTGTGAGGGTCAGACCGGTATTTCCTGCCTTCAGGCTGATCAGAAAAATATTCACTTCATTACCCGGCTCCTGGAATTGCGCCACCAGCTCACTTCTCCGGGCCGGGGGCGTTTCACCGTCAAAATGGTAATAGGAGAGTCCCGCCCGCTGGCAGGCATCGCCCAACAAACGCAACATCCCTTTGAACTGGGAAAAGACCAGCACCTTATTGGTTCGCAGGTTATATTGTAATTCTTCCAGCAGCACTTCTGCCTTAACGGAGGACATACCCGCCCGACTGGAGGCCATCCCGGCCAAACCATCTCCCGAATCGCCACCATCTTTCAGCAATTGCGGTGCAGCACAGATCTGCCGCAACTTCTGCATTCCCTGCAGGATGGATAGCTTGCTTTTCCCTAACCCCTCATTCCTGATGTTCAGGAACAGGCTGTCCCGGATCTGCCCCCTTGTCTCCTCATACAATGCCTTCTGCTCCGGCCCCATTTCACACCAGAGTACCTGTTCGGTTTTAGGCGGCAGATCTGTTGCCACCTGCTGTTTGGTGCGACGAAGTACAAAGGGCGCGGTCAACTGCTGCAGCGCTTTGATCTTTTCCTCACTGTGCTCCCGGTCAATCGGATTGGCATATTCCTTCCTGAAAAATTCCGCGCCCCCAAACAAACCAGGTACCAGGAACTGCAACTGTGCATATAGGTCAAAAGTGTTGTTCATCACGGGCGTACCACTCAGGGCGATCTTCGCGCCTGCCTGCAACTGGTAAACCGCCCTTGTTACCTGGGCAGAAGGGTTCTTGATCGTATGGCTTTCATCCAGTACGGCTGTATCCCAATGCACTACCTGTAACTGGTCAAAATCGGATCGCAGGGTGCCATAGCTGGTAATCAACACAGCAGAACCCGAGTCAGCAAAAGCCTGCATATTCCTGGTATTGCCATGATATACATACGACTTCAGCGAAGGAGCGAATTTCTCCAGTTCCAGGCGCCAGTTATGCATCAGGCTGGCGGGACAAACAATGAGTGCCGGCGATTTCACCCGTCGGGTGGCACCCGACGGGTGAAGGGTCTCCGAAGGGAGGTCCGCACCCGGAGCACCCAGCCTGTGCGCTATAAAACAGATGGTCTGCAGGGTTTTACCGAGACCCATATCATCGGCCAGGCAGGCGCCCGCACCAATCTCGGACAGCAGGCAGATCCACTCAAACCCTTTTTGCTGGTAGGGCCTGAGATGGGCTTTCACGATCGAAGGCACCGGCACCAGGGCCTCTTCGCTTTGCTGCCATTGCTGCCAGCGCTTCCACCAGGCCGAATCAATTGCCCGTCTCGCCGCATCAGCCCCAAAATCCGAACCGTAACCAGAACCATTACCCACTCCGGCAGGAGATCCATTACCCATCGCCCCAACAGACCCATTACCCGTTCCCTTTACCGATTCACCCACCATATCCCCAACCGAACTGCCCGAAACCATTTCCTCCCCAGCCGGCCGCCCATCACCGCGCACCCTTTCCAGTCCCAGCAAAATCCACTGCGGCACCACCACTTCATTTTTAACTATCCTGCCATGCTTGATGATGGCACTGTACTGTGCCAGCCATTCCTCCGTCAGCACCGCAATGGAGTGATCCTTCAGCAGCAGGCTCTTAACACCAGCCAGCAATAATTTCTGCAGTTCAAACAAGGGCACATCTTCCTTTCCAAAGCGAAGGTTCATGTGAAGGTGCAGGTTGCTGCCAACGGTCCTGATCAGCCGAACCTCCGTTTCAGGCGCAAATGGCGAATACCTGAAATGACGCAGCATCTCCATGCCCAGTAACTCCACATTTTCTTCCAGCAGCCGATGGTACACTTTAAGGAACCAATGCTTTTTCTTCGCTTCCGCGAAAGGCAGGTTGAACACCCCGTTTAACTGCCTGGAAAAATTCGGGTGCAGTGATTGCAGCTGGTCGTGAAAGACCTGCTCCTTTTCGCGGTTTCGCTTCACCACATATACTTCACCGTTACGGGTAAACTCCTCGCTGTGCTGCCAGGGACCTTCCACCCAGAATCCATCGTAGTTCCAGCGCGGCGTAAGCATCAGGAAACTGCCGCTGATCTCGCTGAGGTAAATGGCATTTACCGGATCAACCTCCACTACCTGCCTGTTCAGCAGGGAGCCCATTTCGATTTCATACCGTTCCGATTCGAGTCGTTTCAGCACATGCTCTGAAAAACCCGGCGCATCATGTGCATATGCAGAAGGGTCATTGGCCGACAACCATTGAAGGGTCAGGTAATCGGGCATCGTCAGCAAAAAATATTCGCGCTCCAGCTGAAGGAAAAAATATTCGCGATGGAAATCTGCCAGTGGCCTCACTGTATCGCCTAACCGAATAAACACCTGTAACGACAAAGCTCCGTCTTCCTCACGGCAAACCTTAAACGAAACAGTCGGAACAAGATCAACCAGTACACATCCTCCAGTCAGGTGATTACCTGTCGTGGGGTTCACGGTCTGGTGATACCACCGCAACTCAGCGGTATGGGGCAATAACTGGCAAAAAAACTGGTGAACCTGCCGGATGAAGGAACGATCTATATATGCGGTTAGGGAAGTGCCGGCTTTTTGTCTGGCATGCGTGCGGGTCAGCTCTGCAATGGATTGTTTCAGGGCTTCATCACCCAATGCCACCAGGGCCTGCCGTGCCACGGAAGGCAAAAACCCGAAATATTTTTCCACAACCGCCGGCTCCAGCTGTTCGCGGGCATAATCCACCCCCCGCGGCCCCTTTGTGATATGGAATGCTTCCAGGGGCGACCAGCGCTGCCGCAGCCGGACAGGTTTAAGAAATAAGGCTGTCTTTTGATCCGGTTTCATCATAGAGGGCGCAAATATAAGCACCTCAGATCAGAGGCTTCTACCCAAATACGCTCACGCCGAATTCATTATGCACCTTCCGGATCTCTTCATCAGTTTGCCCCGCTCACTTACCCGCCGGCCTTCCAGTTTAAACAATATCGGCGGCAATACCCGGCGAAGCTGTTTGATGGTTCGCATACGATTTAAACCGGTAGAAAGGGAAATGGTTGCGGGAGGCATTCCGTACCTTTGCCCCGCTAAAAACTTGCTATGAAACTAAGTCAATTGTCTGAAACCCTCATCGGCTCCGAAATCGTGAAACTGGGTGGTGAGATCCGCGAAAAGATCCGGCAGGGGGAACAGATCTACAATTTTACCGTGGGAGATTTCGACCCGGCAGTGTTCCCGATCCCAAAGGAACTTGAAAACGAGATCGTTGAAGCCTACCGCCAGCATTTCACCAACTACCCCATCGCCGAAGGAAACCTTGATCTTCGAAACGAGATCGCCGCTTTTACCAGGGAATGGGAGGGACTCGATTACAAACCCGAAGAATTCCAGATTGCTGCAGGCGGCCGGCCACTGATCTATGCCTTGTTCCGCGCAGTGGTAGACCCCGGGGAGAAAGTGGTATACGCCGTACCTTCCTGGAACAACAACCACTATACCCATTTTGTAGAAGGAGAACATGTGGTGGTGGAAGCAGGTCCTGATACCAATTTCATGCCCCGTGCGGAAGACCTGGCACCCCACCTGAAAGGCGCCTCCCTCCTGGCACTTTGTTCGCCCCAGAATCCGACCGGTACGGTTTTCACCAAAGAAGAACTGGAAAAGATCTGCGACCTGGTGCTGGCAGAAAACGCATCCCGCGCAGAAGGGGATAAGAAACTGATTGTGATGTACGACCAGATGTACTGGCACCTCACTTATGGTGGCATACAACATTATAACCCTGTTTCCCTGAGGCCGGAAATGCGCCAATACACTGTTTTCATTGATGCCATCAGCAAGGTATTCGCCGCTACCGGGGTTAGGGTGGGATGGAGTTTCGGTCCTGCAATCCTCATCAGTAAAATGAAGGCAATCCTTACACACGTTGGGGCCTGGGCACCCATGGCAGAACAGAAAGCGCTGGCAAAATTCCTGCAACAGAAGGAAGCCATCCAGCAATACCTGTCGCATTTCAAATCAGAAGTGGAGACCAGGTTGCGCAGTATTTATGAGGGATTGATCGCCCTGAAGTCAGCCGGCTATAAGGTGGATGCCATCACTCCGCAGGCGGCCATCTACCTGACAATCAGGATCGACCTGGCAGGAAAAACAACTGCCGAAGGAAAACTGCTGGAAAATCAGGCGGATGTTACCAGCTACCTGCTCAACGAAGCAAGGCTGGCGGTGGTACCATTTTATGCATTTGGCGCTGCCAATACTTCGCCATGGTATCGCCTGAGTGTGGGAACCTGTAAAAAAGAAGACATAAAAGGTATGCTGGATAGCCTTGAAAAAGCGCTCAGCAAACTGCACTAGTTTGAGTGTACGTAAAAAGCCACCTATTATGGGTGGCTTTTATTTATTCACTTGCCGTGATTAATTCTTGTTATTGAGAAAAACGAAAGCAGGTTCTCCCGAAGAGATCAGTTTCATTATCTTCCAGGGGTCGTTGTAAACACGAAACTTATTACAGTCTATCGCCTCATATACAGTGGCAAAAGTATCCTGTGTCTCAACACTGATCAAGAGCTTGTTTAATTGAGCCAGCTCTTTTTCCATCGCCTCCTCATTGTTACGGGCGTGTTTTACAAGAACCAACAAATCCCTGTTTGGTGCTTTCATTTCATCAGATTTTAATAACCAACATAGCCTTTATTCATGTTGCATCCGCAGCCTTTGTTACTGAGCCTGCTGCCACTGCAGCTTGCGGCAACACTACTAATCATTATTACCAGAACGACGTATATCAGCGTCTTCTTCATACTTTAGATTTTCAATTTAAACTTATTTTCAGTAAAAAAAGTATTTAGGATTGAGCCAATTTTCAAATTTTCCTAAAATATTTTCACCCGGCACCCAGATACTGGTAGCTCCTCTTGACTGGGGATTAGGTCATGCAACAAGATGTATCCCACTAATCAGTCACCTGCTTAATAACCTGGATGCCAAAGTTTTAGTTGCCGCTGAAGGTCCACAAAAGGCAATCATTACGGAAGCTTTTCCCGGGATCAGGTTCCTTTCACCACCTCCTTACCATATAAAATATCACAAAAACCGAGCCGCAACCATAGCCGGTTTGGTGCTTTCAATACCCCGGATCGTTCGTATTATCCGCCGGGAAGCGGCCTGGTTAAAGGATGTTGTCGACACCGAAAGAATCGAGGCCGTCATCAGTGACAACCGGTATGGACTGAGCCATCCGGCCATTCCTTCATTCCTGGTTACACACCAGCTGATGGTAAAAACCCCGTTTGGTGCCTGGGCCGACAGGCTGGTGCAACGCTCCCTGTATCAATGGATCAACCGGTTCACGGAATGCTGGGTTCCTGATTTCGAATCGGGGCAGGGCCTTGCCGGTGAACTTTCCCATCCTTCCACCATGCCGGGCATTCCCGTAAAATATCTCGGTCCGCTCAGCCGCCTGAGCAATCGTGTACCCAACGGAGAGACCCGGCTCCTGGTACTGCTCTCTGGTCCCGAGCCGCAACGCACCCTGCTTGAAAAAGAAGTCATCCGCCAGTGGAACGCAAATCCGGGACAATCCATGGTTCTGGTCAGAGGCCTGCCAGATAGTGGCGGAGGCTTTTTAAAATTGCCGGAAATACCCAATGCAACCATTTACAATCATTTACCGGCGGATAAGCTTTCACAGGAAGTGGCCAATGCCCAAAGCATCCTTTGCCGCAGCGGCTACAGCACCATCATGGACCTTCTGCCCCTTGGAAAGAGGTGTTTTATGGTTCCCACACCCGGACAAACCGAGCAGGAATACCTGGCCGGATGGTTGTCTTCCCAGGGTAAGATAACCGCCATCCGCCAGGACCGGCTTAACCTGTCTGACATCCTGCATACCTGAGAATACCCATCTGCCTTCTCTTTCCCCCCTATCTTTGCGCAAAAAATTTGAAGCGCGATCTTCAACCCCACCTGGCCGTGCTGGCTGCGAATCTTTTTTTCGGCATCAATTTCAGTGCGGTCCAGCACATCACCAGGGGGTTTATCCCTGCATTCGGACTGAACCTGGTACGGGTAGGCATCAGCGTGATACTCTTCTGGCTGCTGCTGGTAATTTATCCCTCCAAAGCAGGTATCCGGAAAGAACATATCCCCCGTTTCCTGCTTTGCGCACTGACCGGGGTGGTCATCAACCAGTTGCTGTTCATCAAGGGACTCTCGTTGACACTAAGTATCCATGCGGCTTTGCTGATACTGGTTACCCCCATTTTCATCAGTTTTGTGGCAGCCTGGCTCGATAAGGAGGCAATTACGACCTGGAAGGTTTTTGGCCTGGGCCTGGGAATTGGCGGTGCCATTTTATTGGTAACCGGAAAGGACCCATCCGGTAAAGCCACCAATATCTGGCTGGGTAATATCCTGATCATCATCAACGCCATTTCCTATGCTTTCTACTTTGCACTGGTAAAACCGCTGATGCAGGAATACCGTCCCACCCATGTATTGCGCTGGGTGTTTACATTGGGACTGCCCTTTATGTTTTTCTTTGGCTGGAATGAACTGCAGCAGGTTCAATGGGATCTGTTCGCTGCCAGGGAATGGTTGGCACTGACCCTGATCGTGCTGGGAGCAACCTTTTTTGCCTACCTGTTCAACCTCTACGGTATCAGTAAACTGGGTGCGGGCATCACCGGCACCTACATCTACACCCAGCCGGTTTTCGCCACTTTTATTGCAGTCATTTTCCTGGGGGAAAAACTCACCATTATAAAGATTGCCGCGGCCCTGCTCATCTTCACCGGGGTCTGGCTGGTGGGGAGAAAAAGGCAACCCGTCTGACGCGCGTCTGACGTACGTCAGACGTATGTCAGACGCGCGTCAGACGCATTAAAGCTTTGGAGCATCGAAAAACAGGAATTTCTTTTCAGCGGTGGCAAAATCTTTCCAGAATTCAGCATCTATGCGGACAGCAAAAATGCCACAGGTGGGCATATCGTCAATACGGGTTTCAGTCAGTTGATTCACGAAGGCTGAGATACCCGGGTTGTGGCCGAAGAGGGCAACAGAATCATACTGGTCATCCAGAGCAGAGACCACTTCAAAATATGTATGGGCCGCACCGTGGTACAACTGTTCGCGAAGAATCAGCTCCTCCGCCGGACGTCCGTAGGTTTTGATGAAATGGCTGGCAGTCTGTAAAGCCCTCTTTGCAGTAGAGGTGACAAAAGCATCAATCTGATACTTTTTTTTAAGCAGGCGCTGCGCCATTTCCGGCGCATTGCGCTGCCCACGATCATTCAAAGGTCGATCAAAATCATTTAAGGTTAAGTCACCCCAGCTGCTCTTGGCATGCCTTACAACATATAAGGTTTTCATGCCATAAAGTTAGCGGGCTTTGTGATTCATTAACCGTTTTGCAAGGGGTACGAAGCGAGATAATTTAAACAGGCCTGTTTAATTGGTCTCTCATAGGTTGAAATTAAAAACGGTCGGTCGCTATTTTGCATCAAAAACATTGCCAAACGAGCCTTTGGACTGCATTTTAATGCCAAAGCCCGAAACTGTTGACTGGAATCAATATCCTCTTTCGTTTTTCCCTTCCATATAGTTCAGGAAAGCCTGGTTTACCACCCTGTTCCCTCCGGGTGTAGGGTAGTTACCGGTGAAATACCAGTCGCCCGTATTGGTCGGACAGGCCGAGTGCAATGATTCAATGGTCTGGAATATCACTTCTACCTCGAAATCGATATCAGAAGGGGTTATCAGTTCTGCCACCTTGGCGGCAATTTCCTCTGCACTGAAGGGATGGTATATCTCCTTCACCAGGTTTTTGGTGTGCAGCTGTCCCATCCGCGCCAACTCCCTGCATTCTGCCTGAAGGCGACTCAACAGGTCGTCCATCCCCCTTTCCTTAATCAGCGCAATAGCTGCCCTGAAAGCAATGAAATCGCCCAGTTTGCTCATGTCAATGCCGTAGCAATCAGGGTACCTGATCTGAGGAGCGGAGGATACCACGATGATTTTCTTCGGTTTCAGCCTGGCCAGCATCCGCACAATACTTTCTTTCAGGGTAGTACCCCGAACAATCGAATCGTCAATCACCACCAGCGTGTCCTGCCCGGGAACAACTGTTCCGTAGGTGATGTCGTACACGTGCTGAACCATTTCGTTCCGGCTGGAATCTTCCGTAATGAAAGTGCGCATCTTCACATCCTTGATGGCGATCTTCTCCATCCTGATCTTCCGGTTGATCATCTCCGTCAGTTTCTCCTCATCGAAGTCATTGCCCCAGGAGAGAATACGCTGGATCTTGATCTGGTTCATATAATCCTCCATGCCCTTAACCATGCCATAAAAGGCAACTTCCGCGGTATTTGGAATGAAGGAGAAGATGGTATTCTTGAGATTGTAATCAATGGATTTCAGTACCCTGTCGCGCAGGTTATAACCGAGCTGGCTGCGCTCGCGGTATATCTTCTCATCGTTGCCCCTGGAAAAATAGATCCTTTCAAAGCTGCAGGCCCTGCGTTCCTGTGGCTCCAGTATCTGCTCAACAGCATAGCTGCCATCAGACTTCACAATAAGTGCCTGTCCGGGCATCAATTCCTTCACTTCGTTTTCACCCACGTTAAAACTGGTACGGATGGCAGCCCTTTCGGATGCGGCCACTATCACGTCATCAGAAATATAATAATAAGAGGGCCTGATGCCATGTGCATCACGCATCACAAAACTGTCGCCATTTCCAACAAGTCCGCCGATATGGTAACCGCCATCAAACAGTTTTGCTGATTTCCGCAGAACTGTTGCCAAATCAGGATTTCCGGGCGTCAGTTCATCTTCCATTACCAGGAAATGGTGGACCACTTCCATCATAGCGGCGAGGTCACTCTGGCGCTGGAATACTCCCGGATCGATGTTGACGAGTCCGAATAACTCTTCCGTATTAACCAGGTTGAAATTCCCTGCCAATGCAAGGTTGCGCGACTGGATCGTATGCCGCTTTATAAATGGATGACAGAATTCAACATTGTTCTTCCCCTGGGTTCCATAACGCAGGTGCCCCAGAAGCAGTTCTCCCAGGAAACGAACATGTCCTTTCAGGAGACCGGGGTGATTCCGGATATCGGGCTGGTATTTCTCCAGATCCGCTATTTCCTCCCCTACCTGGCTGAACAGGTCTGCGATGGCCCTGGTTTCAATACTGCGCATGCGGTGCAGGAAGGGATAACCCGGTTCCACATTGAGTTTTACCGATGCAATACCGGCTCCGTCCTGGCCTCGGTTATGCTGTTTTTCCATCAGCAGGTAGAGCTTGTTCAGCCCATACATAACTGACCCATACTGCTGCTGGTAATAAGAAAATGGCTTGCGTAAACGAATGAATGCTAAACCGCATTCGTGTTTGATAGCGTCGCTCATGGAAAGAATTGAGGCGCAAAGTTAGTAAAATTTGGCGTCTGCCTTTTTCGTAACTTTCTTAAAGTAACGATAATCCCTTGCGACCGATTACCATTCTGGTCTTCCTTGTTCTGCAAATCCTGCCTTCGGGTTCCAGGACCCTGGCCGGGCTTTCGCCTGACAACACTTCACAAGCGAAGGAGGTAAAACCCTTATTTCAATCTGAAGAGCCTATTGAACTGGTACTCAGCGCATATATTGATAAACTCTGGAAAGACAGGGGAGAAGACCCGCAGTATCACCCTGTGGCCATCGGGTTGCGCGACAGCTCCGGACAAGCTATCTCCCTGCCCGCCAGGGCCCGTGTCAGGGGCAATTTCCGGAAACAGAAAAACGTCTGTATCAATCCCCCCATCTTGTTGAACCTTGATAAGGAAGCAAAGAAAAAGGGGACCATCATGGCCGGACAAAACAAGCTCAAGCTGGTATTGCCCTGCAGGGGTGAGGAGCTGGTGATGCGGGAATACCTGCTGTACCGGGTATATCAATTGCTCACCCCTCTCAGCCTGCGCGCAAGACTCACCAGGGTGGTTTTGGTTGACAGCGCCACCGGCTCCGTCCGGAATACCCTCACCGGAATGTTATTGGAGCCCCCGGAACAGGCCGCTGCCAGGAATGGCCTGATTGCCATCGACCAGAACGGACTCAGGGCGGAATACCTGGCCCCTTCTGATTTTCACCTCATGGCTGTTTTTCAGTTCTTTGCGGCCAATACCGACTGGGGCATACAATTCCAGCACAATATTGAACTGGTTGCCCCTGCAGTTGACTTTCCCGTAATTCCGATTCCATACGATTTTGATATGAGCGGAATGGTAAATGCCCCCTACGCAATGCCACCGGAAAACCTAGACCTGCCATCGGTGCGGGTGCGGCGATACCGGGGATATTGCCTGGACTCCCTGGCCCTACTGCAACCGGCTATCCGCCTGTTCAATGAAAAGCGGCAGGAGATCGAATCCCTGTACAGGCAAAGCCCAGGATTATCTGAGCAGTACCGAAAGAAAACCCTTGATTTTATTGACGATTTTTATAAGGTTATCAATACGCCCAAAAAGGCATTCAATGCATTTAATTATCCCTGCCTTGAAGCCAAATCGGGGAATGTGATCATCAAGGGTATGAAGGAAAACTAACCGTATCAGGCACTTACCTGGAAAGGACCAGGTAAATACTCAGAAGGGAGAGGGCAAAACTGAGAAGTGAAATGCCAAAACTCCACCAATAGGTAACAATCCGGTAACGGGTAAAGCGCAACCTGGCCAATCGAAGTTCCTCTTTCAGGTCATGCTCCTGTGATTGTTCCGGCAGGTGTTCATGGTGATGTTCCTTGATTTTGTGCTCGTTTCCCCGGAGGAATTCCTGGTAGCCGCCTTTTACAATCCAGAACCTGCCAAAATTGGTTATGCTCAGCATGGTCCGATGCGGATCAGAATAATGTACAAGTTTTTCTTCGACCAACTGGTCGCCGAGTGATTTGGCAGCAGCAAAAACCTCCTCATTGCCCGGCCAGTTGCCGGCCACATAATCATACAGGGGAATGGTGGTATTATCATAAACCCCCTGCAATAATTGATGAAGGACCTGCTCCCGGTTCATATATGTTATTATTCCTCTGAATGTACGAAATCCGGGGTTTATTCAGTAATTTCTACATATACCTAAAACCTATTTATATGAAAAGTAGAAAGATTCTCCGGTTGCTAGTATTACCACTGGCCACATTGATCATTACTGGCAGTTCCTGTAACAAGGATGATGATGAACCGGCGAAGACAAAAACCGAGTTACTCACCAGCGGAGCCTGGAAAATGTCTGCCCATACGGTGAATCCGGCACAGGACCTGGATGGTGATGGCCAGTCAGATGATTCCGATGTATTTGCCACCTACGATGCCTGCGACAAGGATGACCTTACTAGTTTTTCCACAAATGGATCGGGCATTATATCGGAGGGAGCCACCAAATGTGACCCGAGTGATCCAGCCTCTTACCCGTTCACCTGGCAATGGAGCAATAACGAAACCGTGCTGAGCCTGCTTGGAGAGGATTTCACCCTGATTGAGCTTACCAGCTCCACCCTTAAAGTCAGTTTCAGCTATTCAGATGCCGGAAGCACTTATACGGAGACATTGACTTTTACACACTAAAGTTTTTCCCTTTCTTTGCCCAAAAAGAAACATGGATACGAGTGGAAAAATTATCCAGCTGCTGGGAGTGCAGACCGGACAGGGTAAAAACGGAACCTGGAAAAAGCAGGAATTCATTCTTGAAACAGCCGATGCCTATCCGAAAAAAATATGTATCGCTGTCTGGGGCGATAAAATTGACATGAGCCAGTTCCGGATTGGTGATTCGGTACAGGTATCTTTTGATGTGGAAAGCCGCGAATACAATGGCAGGTGGTATACTGATGTGAAAGCATGGAAAGTGGTTTCAGGCGCTAATGCCGGCGGCGCGCCAGCCCCTGAATTCAACGGTCCGATTGACCCGGTGCACGATGATGATCTTCCGTTTTAGGGGGAGGCGGTTGACGTTTGATGGGAAAGGCGTCTGACGTTTGCGTCCGGTGAATTCATTGATCCTAAACGTCATACGCCTCAAACATCAGACGCCTCAAACCCTCACCGTAGTAGTAATATTATCCGGCAGCTCATTTTCTTTCGAAGCCAGCAGGGCAACCTGCTGGCTTATATGTTCTATGGCTTCATTTGCGGAACTGGCATAATCATCCGTCCGCGAATGGGTAAAAAGATTTTCACCGAAAGCCATGACCCGTATTTCACATACCTTATTATCAACCGGACTGATAGCCGGATCTTCCCGCATCGTGCATTCAATGCGGGTTACTCCTTTGTATTGATGTGACAAGCGGATCAACCCCTGTTTAGCCCTGAGCACTATTGCTTCCTGTAGTCCCCCATGAGGAGTATGCATTTCAATGGTCATAATTTTTTGGTTTTGTGGCACAAAAAATCAATCTGCTTTGTCACTTCTATAAAGTTACATTCCTCCGCCAATCTGACCATTTATTTAATGGCCCTGCGCCGAAAATAATTATTACCTGGCACGGTTATTTTATGTGGCTGTTTACTAAAAATTGCATACCTTAAAAAGAATACCATGAAAATAATAGGAATCATATTAATAGTCGGCGGTATCGCCATGCTGCTGCTCAAGGGAATCAGTTTTACCCGGGAAAAAAATGTAGTTGATCTGGGACCGCTGGAGATCAACAGGAAAGAAAAAAAGGACATCAACTTTCCGGTTTATGCCGGCGTGGCTGTGATAGCAGCCGGACTATTTTTTACCCTCGCCGGCGGCCGTAAGAAATAGACCAGTACGGCTGCGGCATCTTCGGTTTCTTCGTACATTCAAAAAAAGAATGTCATGAAAACATTGTTTGCCAAATCACTTTTTTTGATTCTTTCACTTGCCTTCAGCAACAAAATTCTGTCACAAAACAAAACCAACATCCTGGGCGCCTGGATGATGGAGCAGGACAACATCACTCACCTGCTGCTCTTCACCAGCCAACATTATTCCTATTCGGTGTACAATATTCCGGAGAAAAAATTCATTCAAACGCAGGGTGGCACCTGGACTGAAGCAAATGGCTCAGTAAACACCAAAACAGAATTCAGCACCACCGACAAATCAATGGTGGGAAAAACTTATAGCTATCCCGTAAAAATTGAATCCGGACATATGCTAACCAACTGGAGCGGCCAGGATAAAAAATGGAAGCAGGTGGATAACGGCGGAGGTGATCTGAATGCAACCTGGCGGATAACCGGTCGCGACCAAAAAGGAACAATGAACAGCATACCCCCCAGCGCGAGGAAGACCATTAAAATCCTGACAGGAACCCGTTTCCAATGGGCTGCCATCAATACCCAGACCGGTGATTTTTTTGGAACCGGTGGTGGTACCTATACGTTTAAAGATGGCCGTTATACCGAGACCATTGAATTCTTTTCACGCGACAGTTCCCGTATTGGAATGCAACTGTCATTCGATGGAAAAGTAGAAGGGAAAGACTGGCATCACCGCGGTAAGAGCTCCAAGGGAGATCCTATTTATGAAGTATGGTCGAAGGAAGACTAACAATAATTAGAAAATTGAGGTTTGATAATTGAAGCTGAGACCCGGGCCCAACTTCAACTATCAAACCTCAATTATCAAACACTATTTTATCGGATTGTACTCCTTAAAAAGTTTCAGCGGATTTGTTTCCACCAGTTTGCGGTAGTCCTTCCAGCGGCTGTCGAAGAACTGGTTGATTTTTGTTACTGCTTCGCCGATTTTGAATTCAGCGTCCGCTACCAGTTTCTCTTCCTGCGTCCCTGGTTTTACCGGCTTTGCACTGATATACATATTAGCCTGCTGCAGGGTAGTCATTGGTGTTGGTGGCTGTTGGGGCCTGCCATATCCCTGGCGTTCGATGGTTTTACCATTGATGAATTCCCGCAATTTCTTGATATCGTCCTGTACCAGCTTGCCCATCTTGCGAAGGGTGTCAGCATCCTTGCCTGTAAGGTCCTTTAACTGGGCATCCATCTTCTTGGTAAGCTCCTCAGCCTCTGTAAGACGGTCCATACCTTCCACCAGTTTATCGCTGCTGGTGCGCAAACGGTCACGCAGCTGCTTTTGCGCCAGTAAAACGTCGTTCCTGTTACCCAGCCTTGGATCATCGTTCACACTCACCATTGTGCTGTCGCTTACTCCCGCCAGTGTAAGTACCACTTTGTAAGTGCCGGGCAATACCCTCTCTCCCCCTGGTTCGGGTGCATTCGGACGAAGTTTGGGAGAGCCGGGACGCCTGAAGCCTTTTTCTTCCATCCCCCAGTAATTGCGGTTATAGCCCGAATCGGCCTTCCACTTAAGGTTGCGGATCAGCACATTATTGACATCGTAGATTCTAACTGTAACAGAGTCTGCTTTTTTACGGGCCGCTGTATCGAGTTGGAGCGGGTCGACCTGGTAGGTAATTGCTGCACCACGCTGCCTGTTGTCCGCATCCCAGATACCCCAGGTACTCCATTCATAACCGGGAGCGTTGCGATACTGCGCCTGGTAGGCTTTCGGCGCTTCAAATACAGTCAGCGCCTTTTTAGGTGCCATCCCCTTATTTGCAGCCAATGCACGCAATGGCCTGATATCATCCAGGATCCAGAGTGAACGGCCGAAAGTGGCGATAGCCAGGTCAGCTTCGCGCTCCTGGATTGTCAGGTCATAGGTGGATACAGAAGGATAACCATTTTTCCATTGCTGGAAGCTGGCACCATTGTCCAGGCTCACCCAAAGGCCCTGTTCTGTTCCTGCAAACACCAGGTTTGGCTGAACGGGGTCCTGCAATACACAAAGCGCATAACCAACCAGTTTCTTCTCATCGGCCATACGGCTCCAGGTTTTACCGTAATCGGTGGTACGGAAGATATAAGGCCTGAAATCTCCGCGACGGTAATCGTTCACTACCACCATGGCCTCGGCTGCGTTGTACCTGGATGCCTGGATCTGCGGAACCCATGCGCCTGCTGGCATACCCGGGATCTTACCCCGGAAATTTGTCCAGGTTTTACCGCCATCCCGGGTGAGCTGCACGTTGCCATCGTCGGTTCCCACCCAGATCACTCCCTTTTCTTTGGCAGAAGGCGCAATGGTCAGGATGGTACAGTAGTTCTCGGCGCCGGTGATATCCAGACTGAGTCCTCCGTTTTTATTCTGGTCAATTTTTACGGAATCATTGGTGCTCAGGTCGCCTGAAATGGCTTCCCAACTGATACCCTTATTGGTGCTCTTATGCAGGTACTGGCTGCCAAAATAGATTGTGTTATTATCGAAAGGATCCTGTGCTATGGCTGCATTCCAGTTGAAACGCAACTGCGTTTGCAGGTTAGGGTTAGCAGGCTTTACAAACCAGCGCTCGCCGGTTTTTACATTGTAACGGCCCACATTCCCCTGCTGGCTCATGGCATATACCCAGTTGGCATCATCGGGGTCAGGCATTACGTCAAAACCATCACCACCCCAAAGACTTTCCCAATAATAATTCTTGATGCCGCCATTCATCCAGGTATAGGCCGGACCGCGCCAGGAGCCATTGTCCTGCATGCCGCCCATTACATTATAGGGCATCTCATTATCTGCGTTGATATGGTAGAACTGCCCTACCGGCAATTTCTCATCAAAGACCCAGGTCTTGCCCAGGTCGCGGGTGATTCCAATGCCCCCATCATTTCCGTCAATAATAAATTTGTTGTTGCGGGGATGGATCCAGAACGCATGGTGATCGGGGTGGATGCCATTGTAAGGGATTACCACTTTAAAGTCCTTTCCACCGTCCTCGCTGACAGCAATCATCTGGTAAATGAGCCAAACGCGGTTTTCGTTCAGGGGATCCACCGCAATTTCCTGAAAATAGAAGGGGCGGTTGGTAACCCAGGTCGGGTTGCTGTTTACAAGGGTCCAGTTGTAGCCGCCATCCACGCTTTTGTAGAGACCATTTTTGGTTGCTTCCACCAGGGCATAAACCACATTGGGGTTGCTGCGCGAAATCGTCAGGCCTATCCGGCCGTAATCACCTTCAGGCAGGCCATTTTCCTTACCCAGCTTTTTCCAGGCCTTACCACCATCGATGGTCATATAAAGGCCGCTGCCCTTTCCCCCGCTCTGGAAGCTCCAGGGAGTGCGGTAATGCTGCCACATGGCGGCAAAGAGTTTGTTCGGGTTCGATGGGTCCATAATCATATCACCCACTCCGGAACTGTCGTTGGTGTAAAGGATCTTGCTCCAACTCTGTCCGCCATCGGTGGTTTTGAACACGCCGCGGTCGGGGTGAAACGCATAAGGATTGCCGATAGCCCCCGCATAAACGGTGTTAGGGTTCACCGGATCTATGATCACCCGGTGAATATTGCGGGTCTTTTCGAGCCCCATCTTCTGCCAGGTCTTGCCGGCATCAATGGTTTTATAGATGCCCTCCCCGATATTGATGGAGTTGCGGGGGTTGCCCTCACCGGTTCCCGCCCAAACGATATTGGGATTACTTTGCTGGATGGCAATGGACCCAATATTCAGGATGGGCTGGTCATCGAAGACCGACTTCCATTCGTGTCCGCCATTTTCGGTTTTCCAGACCCCGCCGGAAGCGGCGCCGATGTAAATGATATCGGGATTGTCAACCACCGCATCAATGGTGGTGATACGGCCGCTCATACCGGCCGGGCCGATATTTCGCGGTTTCCAGTTCTTGAACTGGTCGAGCTTAACCTGTTGCGCCTGGGCAACAATGGAAGATCCCGCCAGCAGCAATCCCGCCAGCAGTGTTTTTCTCATGAGTGTCATGTAAGGAATTTTGTATCCTGAAAATTAAATGATAATCATATTATAACCGATGGCAATTTTGATGAATGGCTTATCTTAGTGTTCAAACAATAAAAAAACCATGAGTATGAAAAGATGGAAACTACTGCTTGCTACAACCGCATTATTTGTGGGAATGACTGCCTCTGCACAAACCAAATGGAAACTGGACAAGTCGCATTCCAGTGTGCGGTTCTCCGTTACTCACATGGTTGTTTCCGAGGCAGAGGGTACTTTTAAAATGTGGGATGGAACAGTGGAGCACTCCAAACCTGATTTCAGTGATGCCAAAATTTCTTTTACCGTAGACGTAAACTCTATCAATACTGATAACGAGCGGCGCGATGGTCACCTGAAAAGTGACGACTTCTTCAATGCGGAAAAATTCCCGACCATGAAGTTTGAAAGCACTTCCATGCAATCTGTTGGGGGAAACAAATACAAGCTGAATGGTAACCTGACCATCCGCGACATTACAAAGCCGGTGAGCTTTGACGTTACCTATGGCGGCATCCTGGCCGGATCAAGGGGTCGCAAGGCAGGTTTCAAGGCAACCACAACGATCAACCGTTTTGATTACAACCTGAAATGGGACCGCGCTACTGAAACCGGTGGTCTGGTTGTGGGTAAGGATGTGGAAGTAACCGTGAAGGTTGAATTGGATGAAGTGAAATAAACGTCAGACGTTTAACCATATAAAAAGCCCCCGGTTGAACGGGGGCTTTTTTTGTAGTTTAGATTTTCCAGATCTAGTAATGTCCAAATTAACAACCGAGACAAATAATATTAAAAGAGGTTTAGGGGTCAAATTCTTTGTTCCTTCGTTGCTGAATCAAAGATGCAAACTCTTTTTGCCTGCAAAGAATTTGTTCGCCCAATGAAACATTTCTGTCGGTGAATGGACTCTTTCCGGCAACCAGGCTACTTTTCCTTCTTTTTGTCGAAGTCCAGGACCACCCCGTTGATACAATAGCGCAGGCCTGTCGGCGGTGGACCATCTTCGAATACGTGGCCCAGGTGGGATTTGCACCGGCCGCACATCACTTCGGTTCTCTTCATACCATGGGTATTGTCCGGCGAATAAATAATGCTGCCTTTTGAAATTGGTTCATAAAAGCTGGGCCAGCCGCAACCGCTGTCGAATTTGGTGTCGCTTTTGAAAAGGGGATTGCCACAGGCAGCACAATAATAGGTTCCGATCTCCTTAAAATCTTCGAACCTGCTGGTCCAGGGCCTTTCGGTCCCTTTTTGCCTGGCAATATAATATACTTCCTGTGGCAGTATCTTCTTCCATTCCTCTTCGCTCAGGTTTACCTTTTCACTGGAACTGCGCGAGTAGACAGGGTTTTGTTTGGAGCTATCCATATTATTTGTTGTATTGGTGGTGTTGGATGATGTTTTTGGCACCCCCTGCTGTTCCTTCTTTGGACCGGGTTGTGAAAAACTGCATTGCTGGAAAAATACCAGGCAGCTGATTAATACTAATTGGACTTTCATGGTTCGCATAATATTATAACAAACCTACGCCAGACTGGTTTAGCCGGATGGCAGAACTGGTAATATTAACAGCCCTCAGCAGACTGTTTATTGAATAATATTCAAACATCCTGCCCAAATTATCGAGTATTTTTAAGCCACAAGCCTTAAATTTGAACCTCATTAGGATTTTAAGCAAACATGTTCAATTTAATTCTATTCGGCCCTCCCGGAAGTGGCAAGGGCACCCAATCTGAAAGACTGATAGCCCGTTATGGTCTAAAACACCTGTCAACGGGGGATTTGTTAAGAAGTGAGATTGCCAACCAGACCAAACTTGGACTGGAAGCAAAGTCACTGATGGACAGGGGCGAACTGGTTCCTGATGAAGTCGTGATTGGAATGATCCGCTCTTCGCTGGATGCCAATCCGGATGCAAACGGGTTCCTGTTCGATGGTTTTCCGCGTACCAAGGCCCAGAGTGAGGCACTCGATGCCCTGCTTGCCCAACGCGATGAGTCCATCAATGTTGTCCTGGCACTGGAAGTAACCGAGGAGGAGTTGGTGAAAAGGCTGCTGAACCGGGGTTTGACCAGCGGTCGCAGTGATGATGTGAATGAAGAAATCATCAAGGCGAGGATTGCAGAATACCACAAAAAGACCTCTGCAGTTGCCGACCATTACAGGTTATTCGACAAGGTCGTTTCCATAAAAGGTGAAGGCACCGTGGATAACATCTTTGATTCGCTTTGTTCGGAGATTGAAAAAAGGAAATAAGGAGTCGATATTTGGGCAGTGTTGTCTGACGTTTGCGTCCGCTGAATTCAGTAATCCTAAACGTCAGACAACATCCGTTGTGGAAGTTGTCTGACGTTTAGGGTCAATGGATCCGGAGGCCTCAAACGTCAGACAACTTTCACCACAATTATTCATATGAATAATATCAAACTCAACTTTTTGCTGGAGGAATTTCCTTCCTTACTCCAAAACCTGCCTGCTAATGCAAAGGGCGAATGGGGTTCTATGAATGGCCAGCAAATGGTTGAGCATTTTATCGATGCCATCCTGCTAGCAGCAGGTAAGATTCCTGCGCCATTATTAACACCTGCAGAAAGCCTACCGAAAATGCGCGATTTCCTGTTTAGCGATGCGCCATTTCAGGAGAATATCAAGAACCCCCTGGTGAGTGAGACGCCGCCTGCAACCCGTTTACCGGATATGAACACCGCTGTCAGCGAATTGCAGCGCGCATTAAATACTTTTACAGAAGTTTTTAAAGAAGACCCTTCCAAAGAAATTATCAATCCTTTTTTTGGCCCGCTGGACTATACCGGTCAGGTACAATTGCTGCACAAACACGCCATTCACCACCTGAAACAATTCCGTTTGTCGAAAAAATCTGCCTAACTCTTTTATAACTCAGGATTCTTTCTAGTTTTACGTCAGAATCCACCCTTTCTTCGAAGAGCCGCACTGAATACAGTATCCCATTTATTTAATTTTTTAAAAATCTGTACAATGAGATCAATTCTAATGCGGATCAGCATCTTTGCTGCTTTTGTAGTTATTTTCGGTGCCTGTCAAAAACAAGACAACACCAACCTTACCACCACCAGTGTTGACCCAAACAAACAATTCCTGACCATTCCGGAAGAAGTGATTAACGGGATTATCCCTCCCCACCCTTCCTGTACCAGCCCTTACCTGGTTGAACTGGAAATCAAAGGCGTTGGTGATGGCAACTATGCCTGGATCTGGAAAGTGACCAACAAAAATCCGGGCAACGGCAAGAATGGTACCGCACAGGACCTGAGCCATTGGGGCATCCAACTCGAAGCCTGCGTAAGAAGTGCTGAGCGTAATGCCACAATGGACCACATTGTAGGTGCTGCTTATAGTTTTGACGGTGAAAACTGGACAAGCTTTACACCTTCTTACAAACCGGACCCCAGCATTAAAAACACCTGCGGTTTTGAAACACCCAACATCCTGAAATTTGATGTGGGAACCAATGGGAACAAGCCCACTTACTACAAACTGATTGTAAACAAGTGGTTTTCCGTTAACCGCTTCGCTAAAGCTTTTTATAAGTCCGGCAAAAACACTGGCTGCGGTGAGATCTGCATTCCATCATTCTGTTGTCTTTGCGAACACTAATAGTTTACCAGGCAAAATAGTGTAACAGAAGTATGTTGTCTGACGTTTGCGTCTGCTGAATTCAGTAATCCTACACATCAGACAATATTCGTCAGAGGAGTTGTCTGACGTTTAGGGTCAATGGATTCGGAGGCCTCAAACGTCAGACAACTTTCACCACAGATGTTGTCTGACGTTTGAGGTCAACGGATTCGGAGATCTTAAACGTCAGACAACTTTCGTCAGACAACATTTGTTTTTTGCCAGCTTATTTCTTCAATACAGAATCCGCAACGCGCAGGCTTTCAAGAATAGCGTTTTTTACCTTATCCACTTTATCCTGCTCGGCTTTGAGATAAGCCAGACGCGACTCAATATTATCTTTCGCAGAATCCGGATTAAATTCTTCCATCCAGGTATTCATGCTGTACTCAGCATAATTGAGGTCTTCCTGTATATCCATTAACGCTTGCTGGAACCGGGCTTTTGACTCCGAGCCCGACAACTTGTTCAGGCTGTCCAGGGCCTGTTGTGCTTTCTTCTGGGCTTCCCTGATTTTGCCCATTTTGGCCATACCCACATCGTGACCATCCATCACCAGTTGAAACAGGCTGTCTTCCGGGGTTTTTGGGGTTTCCGAGAAGCCATCCTTGCGATGCTCAGAATGATCAGTAGAACTGTTACAGGCAGCCATCAGAGCAAGTCCGGACGCAAGAATGAATAAACGTTTCATAAAATGGATGTTTTTACTTCTGCAAATATGCACTGGTTTTATCAATCAGGCACCATAGAAGAAGGTCAATTTCTGCTAATTTGCAGCAATAAACGCTTGCTATGAATAAACTGGAAAACTATGTAACTGGTAGTTGGATCACAGGTGACGGAGAGGGCCAAACACTTTTTAATGCCGTTACAGGCGATCCCATTGCCGCCGCTTCTTCCAAAGGGCTTGATTTCAGCGCCATGGCAGATTATGCCCGGAAAGTCGGTAATCCCGCCCTGCGTAAAATGACCTTCCATGAAAGAGGTCGTATGCTCCGGGCCCTGGCTACCCACCTGCAGCAACACCTGCCCGAATTTTACCGGATCAGCTACCAAACCGGCGCCACAAAAGCCGATAGCTGGATAGATCTGGAAGGAGGTATCGGAAATCTTTTCTCCTACGCCTCCCTGCGCCGCCGTTTTCCGAATGAAACCTATTGCGTGGATGGCGAATCACATAATCTCAGCAAGCAGCACAGCTTCATGGCCACCCATCTGCTCGTACCCAAAGAAGGAGTGGCCATCCATATAAATGCCTTTAATTTTCCGGTGTGGGGCATGCTGGAGAAAGTAGCAGTGAACTGGCTGGCCGGTATGCCCGCTATCGTGAAACCCGCCACCGTAACCTCCTATCTCACCGAAGCCGTGGTGAAGAAGATCATTGCATCCGGTATCTTGCCGGAGGGCGCCCTGCAACTCATCTGCGGCAGCGCAGGTGATCTGCTCGACCATGTACAATCACAGGATGTGGTGACCTTCACCGGCTCCGCCTATACCGGACTCAAGCTGAAATCACATCCCGCTATCCTTCGCGAAAGCGTTCCTTTTAACATGGAAGCAGATTCACTCAACTGTATTGTCCTGGGAGAGGATGTGGAGCCCGGCAGTGCCGACTGGGAAGTGTTCATTAAAGAGATCAGGAAAGAGATGACCGCAAAGGCAGGACAAAAATGTACTGCCATCCGACGCATATTCGTCCCCGATAGTAAACTGGAAGCGGTGTGGAAAGCGGTAGCCACCAGCCTGGAGCAAACCATCATCGGCAACCCGCTCAATGAAAAAGTGAGGATGGGGGCGCTGGCCGGAGCCACCCAGAAACAGGAAGTGCTGGAACAGGTGGATAAACTGCTGGCCGGTTCACAACTGGTGTACGGATCGCTCAACAGCGTGCAGCTGCTGGATGCCGATCCCGTTAAAGGCTCATTCATCAGCCCATTGCTGCTGGTAAACGAGCGGCCATTTGAAAACCTTGCCCCCCACGAAGTGGAAGCCTTCGGACCGGTTAGTACCATCATGCCCTATAAGTCCGCTGAAGAAGCCATTGAACTTTCGCGCCTCGGCAAAGGCAGCCTGGTGAGCTCTGTGGTAACCTCCAATCCAGCCATTGCACGTAATTATGTACTGGGTGCAGGACCCTGGCATGGCCGCATCCTGGTACTGAACCAACAATGCGCAAAGGAGTCTACCGGTCATGGTTCACCGCTGCCGTTGCTGGTCCATGGCGGGCCGGGACGTGCAGGTGGCGGGGAAGAAATGGGCGGACTCCGCGGCGTGAAGCATTACATGCAAAGACTGGCTGTACAGGGTTCTCCCGACATGATCACTGCAATCTCCAACGTCTACCAGCCGGGTGCAACCGGTAAAGAAGATGTCGTGCATCCCTTCCGGAAATATTTTGAAGAAATAGTGGTGGGAGATCAATTGCTGACGGGGCGGCGCACCATTACGGAAAGCGATATCTCGAATTTCGCCAACCTGAGCTGGGATCATTTCTATGCACATACGGACCATACATCCCTGGAGGGTACCCTTTTCGAAAAACCGGTGGCACACGGATATTTTATTCTTAGTGCGGCAGCCGGATTATTTGTGGATGGCAGTGCCAAAGGCCCGGTACTACTGAATTACGGGCTGGATGAACTGCGTTTTATGAAACCGGTTTACGCGGGTAATACCATTCGTGTGAAGTTCACCTGTAAAGAAAAAATTGAGCAGGAACAAAAGTTGGATACTGATTTGCCCAGGGGCATCGTTAAATGGCTGGTGGAAGTGAGCGATGAAACCGGAGATCAGGTCGCCGTTGCCACCATCCTTACCATGGTCAGGAAAAAATCAGTTGACCCATCAGATTCAAAGGATGTTTAACTTTAATATCCCATCAATATTTTTATCATATGATGTATGAAGTAAAGGGCGGTTACGTCCAGACCGAGACCAGAAAAGGCATTGCCACCATTGAGTTTTATCATCCGCAGAGCAATTCGATGCCTGGAAAATTGCTGCACGAACTGGCCATGGAAATCCACTCTGCCGGTCATAACCCGGAAGTAAAAGTAATCCTGCTCCGCTCAGGCGGGGATAAGGTGTTTTGCTCCGGCGCTTCTTTTGATGAACTGAGTAATATCCGTACCGCTGAAGAAGGGCTGGCCTTTTTCAATGGCTTTGCCCAGGTGGTCAATGCGATCCGTAAGGTTCCGGTAATGGTCATCGGCCGGATCCATGGCAAATGTGTGGGCGGAGGAGTGGGTATAGCTGCTGCGGTGGATTATGCCATTGCTGTGGAAGGCGCCGAAATAAAACTGAGCGAACTGGCTGTAGGTATCGGTCCCTTCGTAGTGGGTCCGGCAGTTGAACGGAAGATCGGTGTTTCTGCCTTTTCCCAGCTGGCCATTGATGCAACCATGTGGCGCAATGCCGACTGGGCCAGAAGAAAGGGGCTCTATGCCGAGCTCCATCAGAACCTGGAAGGAATGGATGAATCAATTGAACGCCTAACCAATACCCTGGCAGCTTCCTCCCCTGATGCAATGATGGAAATGAAAAAAGTTTTCTGGCAGGGAACCGAACATTGGGACCAGTTACTGACCGAAAGAGCCGCCATCAGTGGCCGGTTGATTCTGAGTGAGTTTTCCCGTCAGGCTATAGAGAAATTCAAGGCCAAAGTAAAGGCCTGACCTACCATTTTTCCTCCTCATCCTCCGGCGGCGGTTGCTTAAACAGCTGCCGGGTTTTAATTTTCTGCAACTGCCGCTCAATGATCAGGTCGGCAATGATCTGTGCGGCATCTTCTCCGACCTTTTCCTTCAACAGGAATTTCAGCTTGTTTTCGTTGACATCAATGCGGTATAAAATGCGCACCAGTTCCTGGAAATCATGAACGATCAGCCCGTTCACCCAGTCCGCCAGGTCTTCGCGCAACTCGCCCCACCCGTCGGGTGCCACCCGACGGGTGAGATCGGTCACTTCGCTGCGAACCGCATCCAGCAAGGCTTTGTCTTCAGCGTCTGTGCTCATAAAGGTGATTTTCCCTGTTTTCACCCGACGGGTGGCACCCGACGGGTGAAAACTGAAATTAGTATTTCTCCACCACCCCGAGGGCGAAGAGGGCAAAATCATATTTAACGGGATCGGCAGGATCCAGCCGGCGTAAGGTGCGGGTGAGTTCGAGAGCAGCCTGCCAGTCGATGGCCTCCCGCTCCAACATGCCGAAGCGGCGGGCAACCCTGGCCACATGCAGATCAATGGGAATCACCAATTGTGCAGGACGGATTCCTTTCCAGAGTCCAAAATCCACCCCATTGGGATCCTGGCGCACCATCCAGCGCAGGTACATGCTCAGCCGTTTGCAGGTGGAATTTTTAAATGGTGCGGCAATATGTTTGCGGGTGCGTTCCGGTACCTCCTCCCCCTCAAAAAAATAGCTGTAAAAACCGTTCAACACCCCGGTGGTATCCCGATCGCGCTCACCCAGTCCCCGCGTAAAGGCAGGTTCCAGGGAATCAAACCGGCGGTAATGCCGCTGCAGGAAATCGATAAAATACAACAGGTCGGTGGCATTGAAGGTCCGGTGTTTAAAACCCAGTAATGCCCGCAGGTCTGATTCACTGTGGTTCAATACGAAATCATGTGGGGCATTACCCATCAGGGCCATCAGCTCACGGCTCTTGTTGATGATGGTGGTCCGGTTTCCCCAGGCAAACACGGCAGCAAACAAACCGGCGATCTCGATATCGGCCGGTTTGCTGAACTGGTGTGGAATACAAACCGGATCCTCAGGAATAAACGCCGGCTGGTCATATTCGGCGACTTTCCGGTTCAGGAATTCAACAAGGTCTTTTTTCACCCGATTGCCATTGCCAGGTCCTCTATGAGATCATCCGCGTCTTCCACACCCACACTCAAACGGATCAGGGAATCAGACAGGCCGTTTTTGATCCTTTCCTCACGGGGGATTGAAGCATGGGTCATGGATGCAGGGTGGTTGATCAGGGACTCCACACCTCCCAGGCTTTCAGCAAGGGAGAACAAATGGGTGGATGACAGTACTTTTTTGGCAGCCTCCAAGGAATCGTCTTTAAGTTCAAAGCTCATCATGCCGCCGAAGTTCCGCATTTGTTTCCTGGCCACTGCGTATCCCGGGTGGTCTTCGAAACCGCACCAGAAAACCTTTCCCACTTTGGGGTGGTTGCGAAGCCAGTGGGCGATTTTCGCGCCGTTTTCGCAATGACGCTGCATACGAAGGTGCAGGGTTTTGATACCTCGCAGCACCAGGAAACAATCCATTGGTCCGGGTACCGCACCACAGCTTTTCTGGATAAAATATAACTGGTCCCGCAGGCCCGTATTGTTCATGATGAGTGCACCCTGGATCACATCGCTGTGGCCGCCCAGGTACTTGGTGGAGGAATGCATCACGATATCGGCACCCAGGTCGAGCGGGTTCTGCAGATAAGGAGAGGCGAATGTATTATCGACACAAAGCAGGGCATTGGCAGTTTTAGCAATGGCCGAAATGGCCGCGATATCACCGATATTCATCAGGGGATTGGTGGGCGTTTCCAGCCAGATCAGTTTGGTTTTGGCGGAAACAGCCGCCTGCACCGCATCCAGGTCAGCCAGGTCAATGAACAGGAAACGGATGCCGAATTTTTCAAACACTTTGGTGAAAAGACGGTAGGTGCCGCCATACATATCATTACCGGCAATCACTTCATCGCCGGGGACCAGCAATTTCAACACCGCATCCGTAGCGGCTACGCCACTGCTGAAAGCCAGGCCATACCGTCCATTTTCAATCTGGGCAAGGGCTTGCTCGAGTGCAAAACGGGTAGGGTTCTGTGACCGGGCGTATTCGTAGCCCTTGTTTACGCCGGGGGCTTCCTGCACGTAAGTGGAGGTTTGGTAAATAGGGGTCATTATGGCTCCGGTGGAAGGGTCGGGCTCCATTCCGGCATGGATGAACTTTGTAGCAAGCTTCATAAAGTGGGTTTTCTAATGGTTAGGTGAACAAAGTTGCGCTAAATTTTCAAAGTGCAATATCTCATGTCAAAGATGCCAGCACCCAAAACCGCCAATCCGCGTTCTTTTGGTCATTGGCCCCGCCGGCCTGCAAAGGCTGGGACAGGACATTCTTATTCAGTATTCCCTTTTGAACCAGGACTTTTCTGGATTCCATGATCCTTTCACCAATTTTGGGATTCCGGATCCACTCGGCCTGTGGTGGTTCGTAGGCGATTTTTTTCGTTTGCCAGCAATTACCACCGGGTAATTCGGTGCCCATGGTTTTTCTGAGGATCCACTTGGTAAAGCCATCGCGCATTTTATAGGTAGACGGCAGGGAGAAAACAAACCGGACAAGATCATGCTGCAGGAAGGGGAGGCGGACTTCACAGCCATGGGCCATGCTGTTCCGGTCGGCATATCGCAGGAGTTCCGGCAACTTTCCCATGGTAAGGTCAAAATATAATATATCGTTCAGGGAGGTAACCAGAGGTTTAAATAGATCATCGGCGGGGAGATGGGCCTCAGCGAAGCCGCGATCCACAAAGGGTTGGGCAGCGAGCTGTCTGATTTGCCGGTTCAACAGTTGAGATTGAGCCAGCTGAGGGTAAAGTGCTGCCAGGTAATTTCGCAAGCCCCAATCCTGCTCATATCCATGTTGCCGGAACAGATGGAGCTCCCTGCTTTGGTTACGCCATTGTCCGGCCCGCCATTGTTCCTGAAGGAACCAGTGAATATAGTGATGGTATCCCCCAAAGACCTCATCGGCGCCCTGGCCATCGAGCAATACAGCAACACCTTCCTGCCTGGCACGCTCAAACACTTTGAACTGTACCAGCACACTGGCGGACACAATGGGTTGTTCCTGGTGGTAAATAAGTCGGTCAAAACAATCATTCAGATCATCGGCACTGGTAAACACCCCATGGTTTTTGATACCAAGCCGGCCGGCCAATTCCTGCACGGCTGTTGTTTCGTCTTTTTCAAAACCCGGGAAAAATGCGGAAAAACTGTTCCAGCCGGTGCCTTTATAGCGGCTGGCAATGGCGGCAATGGTGCCGCTGTCGACCCCTCCGCTCAGCGAGGTTCCCGAGGCAACATCAGCCCGCAGGCGGGTTTTCACGGATTGCTCCAATAATTCTTTCAGTTGTCTAGCCGCCTCATCCTCTCCCGGTTCAATAGTTTGCCGGGTATCGATATCCCAATATCGGGTGGCAGCCAGGCCGGGAAATCCCTCGCGGGAGGGCATCAACCAGGCATAACTTGCCGGAGGAAGTTGAAATATCCCCTTATAAATGGTCCGGGAGGCCTCCAACGGAAATCCCGTGGTACCCGTAGCCAGGTATAATAGCATCTGGCCCTCTTCCATTTGCCTGGGGGCCCCCGTTGCCCAGAGTGCTTTCATTTCAGAGGCAAAAAGAAACCTGCCATCAGGGTTCTCATAAAAAAACAGGGGTTTTTCGCCGAAACGGTCCCGTGCCAGAAAGAGCCGCTTATCCAGGTTATCCCAGATGGCAAAGGCAAACATCCCATCAAACTTTGAAAGGCATTCTTCCTTAAAATGGGAGAACGCTGCCAGGATGACCTCAGTATCAGAATTTGTCAGGAATAAAAAACCAAGCTCCGCCAATTCCTGGCGGAGCTCTTTAAAATTATATAATTCACCATTATATATAATGGTAAACCGGTCCATATAGTGCATTGGCTGTGCTGCGGCGGCGGTGGTGTCAATAATCGCCAGGCGGCGGTGGCCAAACCAGACCTGTCCGGCAGGGTCGTTCCAAAAGCCTTCGCCATCGGGTCCGCGGTGCGAGAGGCTGCCGGTCATGACTCGTATATCATAATCCTGAAGAGCCGGGTCTGCCCCGGCCCTGTTCATAATAATCCCGGCTATACCACACATGATGTAAATATCAGAAAAAGCTGATCGGCAGCCGCACCGTTTCCTGGTCCCACCCGATCATCAGGTAAATGTTCCCGTTATTACTTTCAAAAAACATGCTGAATGCTTCCAGCGGTTCGGTATTTCGGGAAACGGCCACATCCGTTCGGGCAACATCTTTTTTAGCATCGTACAAAAAGGCACCCCATACATCAGTGTCCTTATTCAGGATAATGGTCCATTTATCCTGGCTGGGGATGGCAAATAAAGAGTACCGGCCTTTTTTCACCCGGCTATTACCAATTTTGGCATCGCGGAATAATTCTATTTCGGTGGCTTCGTTGGCACCCAGTCGCCAAATACTGCCGTATTCAACCAATTCTCCAAACACACGTCTCCCGTTTTTGAGGGGGCGGCTGTAAACAACCCTGGCCATCAGGGGTTCTTTTACCTTGTCCTGGATTTTAAGGATCGGATAGTTGGCAGGGTAATAACTCATATCCATGGGAGATTTGTCTACCTGGGGAAAACGCACCTGTGCCGATCCTACCAGGCTGCAAATACCAAAGAATGCAATAAGAACTAATTTTTTCATGGTTTCACGTGCTTAATAAAGGTCAAAAATAAAGCAGGCGGGATAACGATGCTCATTAATTAGGATGATATAACTCAACAATATACATTAGCTCATCTTTTATTTTTGCTAAAATTTATCAAATGCGTCCACCAATTCAGTACGTCAGCGCCGAAGAGGCCTTATCCATTATTCAGTCGGGCAACAGGGTATTTGTTCACGGCAGCGCACAAACGCCGTCTCATATGATGCATGAGCTGGCCAAGCAAAAGGACAGGCTACGCGATGTTGAATTGGTGAACATCAGTGTTTATGGCGATATGGTGGTTGACAAGCCTGAATACGCCGGCCATTTTCATATTAATTCCCTTTTTGTATCTGCCAGTATCCGGGATGCGGTGCGCGAAGGCAGGGCTGATTATGTGCCGGTTTTCCTGAGTGAAATTCCTGAATTGTTCAAACAGAATATCCTGCCGATCGACGTGGCCATAGTACATGTTTCGGTGCCCGACCAGCACGGCTATTGTTCCATGGGTGTATCGGTTGACATTGCACGTTCCGCTGTAAATACAGCCAAACACGTAATTGCGCAGGTGAACCCCAATGTTCCCCGCACCCATGGGGACGGGATGATACACGTAAACAGGTTTGACTCAATGGTATATTGCGAGGACCCATTGCATGAAGCAGTTTTTGGTGAGAAGGTTGGTGCCGATGAAATGAGGATCGGGCAGTACATCGCTGAACTGATCGATGACCGCAGCACCCTGCAGATGGGAATAGGGGCAATCCCTGATGCAGTGCTGAAGAGCCTTGGCAATCACAAGGATCTTGGAATCCATACCGAAATGTGCAGTGACGGCATAATTGACCTGGTGGAAAAAGACATCATCAACAATAAATACAAAAGAATTCACCCGAACAAGTCTGTAATCGGGTTTGCCCTGGGAACCAGGCGTCTTTATGATTATGTAAACGATAACCCTGCTTTTGCTTTCCTCGACATTGATTATGTAAACGATACGGCTGTGATCCGCCGCAACCCGAAAATGATCGCCATTAACAGCGCCGTTGAGATTGATATTACCGGACAGGTATGTGCCGACTCAATCGGAACTTACCAGTATTCGGGTATTGGCGGGCAGATGGACTTCATGCGGGGTGCCGCATTAAGCGAAGGCGGTAAACCATTCATCGCGCTTCCATCGCGCACGGCGAAAGGGGTATCCCGGATTGTACCCTACCTAAAGCCGGGGGCCGGTGTGGTTACCACCCGCGGACACATGCATTATGTGGTAACGGAATATGGTGTGGCTTATTTGTACGGGCAGAACCTCAGGCAGAGGGCCAAGTCCCTGATCGATATTGCCCATCCTGACGACCGGGAAATGCTGGAAAGGGCAGCACACGAACGTTTTAAGGTGTTCCCGGGCTAGTCAGTTGTTCCCGGGCTAGTCAGTTGCTTCCGGTAGTAATTATTGACAAATAACAATAGTTCCGGGAAAAAGCGGTGATAGCATTTTTCCAGGAGTTCATACTGTGCTTCGAATGCAGCAAAAGCTTCGGAAGCATCTTCCAGGTATTTCGCCCTGCGGACCAGTCCGCCCATACTTTTCTCAATACCCCATCGGTGCTGGTAATTGGTAAGCCAGTCCTGTTCCTTCATATAAGGATACGTACCGGCGAATTTCTCAGGAAAATGCTCACTGTGTTCCCCGGCTGTCTGATAGACCCACTGACTGAAAACGGCCAGGGAATCTGCCGGGAACGCCAGCTGGTCTGTGGCCAGGAAATGGTCATACACTACATCCACAAAAGCGGAGGCATACAGTCCAACGGCCGGCTTAAATACTTTTTTTGCATACGCATTCACCGGATGGGTATCTGTAAACTGGTCAATGGCCCTGTGAAGATCAATGCCACGCAGGATAGCTTCCGGGTATCCGTACTTTGATTTCCCCTTCACAAAATCGCTGATCAGGTTGCCAACCAATAGCTCAGGCTGGCGGAAAGAGAGATATGCATGAGCGAGGAAATTCATTTTTCCAGATTTGTTAATTCCACTTCTCTAATTTAACCATGGATTAACCACTATTTACTATTTATTTAACAAATTTTCGCAATATCAGTCTGGGCGCTGCTTTCAGCGGATTTTGCAAGACCCGTAAAAGCCAAATTAATCCTGACAGCAAGGTTTTTTTAAAGATCGGAGCCATCAGTCACTATTTGCCGGAAGGTGTGTGTAACCAAAATACTTTTACATCGTCAAACTATCAAACGCACATTAATCATTAAACCTTTAAATGTTAGTTATGAAAAAGATTCTCTTAATCGCCGCAACTGCTTTTGTAAGCATGGCAAGTTTCGCAAGTGTAGATCCTGTAAAAGGAAAAGTACTGGAATCATTCCGTACAGAATTCGGTGAAGCAAAAAATGTTCAGTGGAAATCTATTGATGATGCCGGACTTTACCAGGCAACTTTCCAGTACCGTGATACTGAGCTGAGTGCCTTTTATGATGAGGCCGGAGCACTGGTTGCCACAGCCCGTTATGTAAGTAAGGACAACCTGCCCATTATGGTTACCAAATCAATCCGTGAAACTTATCCTGAGCATGTGGTAAGAAATGTGATTGAGCACATTTCCAATGGAAGCACCACTTATCATGTAACGCTTCATGGTGAAAAATCTTCGCTGATCGTTTCAGCTAGTCCGGCTGGCAGTCTGAGCGTATTCAAAAAAATTAAAAACAAATTGTAACCCTGTTCTGACGCAACGCGTCAAACAAGCATCACTCTATTAAACCTTATACAATGAAAAAGCATATCACAGCATTTGTGGTATTGGCACTGACCTTAACTACCACTTTCGCCAACAGCAACAACAACAAAAACGACGTTAGCAAACGCGTTGAGACCAGTTTTAAAAAGGAATTTTCCGCCGCTGAGCAGACCAGCTGGTCAAGAGTCAATGATCTTTACAAGGCACAGTTCAAAATGAACGGCCAGGTAATGTTTGCCTTCCTTAACGAAGAAGGTCAGCTGGTAGGAGTTTACCGCAATATTTTAACCACACAGCTTCCGATCCAACTGATGACACAGGTAAAAGAAGATTATTCTGATTACTGGATCAGCAGCTTGTTTGAAATGGCAAAAGACTCTGAAACAAGTTACTATATCACACTGGAAAACGGCAGCCACCAGCTCGTTTTAAAAAGCGAGAACAGCACTAATTGGACTGTTTATTCCAAAACAAAAAAATAAGCAGGTTTTTCTCTGAGGTTTTGTTGGAAAAGTAAAGTCCCGCCCCGTAAGGCGGGACTTTTTTTATTTATACCTTTGCCCCCATAAAACCTAACAATCATGAGCAAAGGACCTGTATCGCAGTTCATTCAACACCATTACCGCCACTTCAACGCCGCGGCATTGGTAGATGCTGCAAAAGGGTATGAAAAACACCTGCTGGAAGGTGGTAAAATGATGGTAACACTGGCCGGTGCCATGAGTACGGCCGAGCTGGGAGTATCATTGGCAGAAATAATCCGCCAGGGCAAAGTGGATATAATTTCCTGTACCGGTGCCAACCTTGAAGAAGATGTAATGAACCTGGTTGCGCATACTCACTATAAGAGGATACCCAATTACCGGGACCTTACCCCACAGGAAGAGTGGGATCTGCTTGAAAAAGGCCTCAACCGAGTAACGGATACCTGTATCCCCGAGGAAGAAGCATTCCGCAAAATCCAGCACCACATTGCGAAACTCTGGAAAGATGCCGATGCTGCCGGTGAAAGATATTTCCCGCATGAATTCCTTTACAAGCTGCTGAACAGCGAAGTGATGAAAGATGGATATGAAATTGATACTAAAGACAGCTGGATGATTGCGGCTGCTGAGAGGAACCTTCCGATTATTGTGGGCGGCTGGGAAGACAGCACCCTGGGTAACATCTTTGCTTCCTATGTTATCAAGAACGAAGTGAAGGCCACCACCATGAAAAGTGGTATTGAATATATGGTTTGGCTATCTGACTGGTACCGCAAGAACAGTGGTGGTAAAGGGGTGGGATTCTTCCAGATCGGTGGCGGTATTGCCGGTGATTTTCCGATCTGTGTGGTACCAATGATGTACCAGGATCTCGAATGGCATGATGTGCCTTTCTGGAGTTATTTCTGCCAGATCAGTGATTCAACTACTTCTTACGGATCATATTCCGGCGCCGTTCCGAATGAAAAGATCACCTGGGGCAAACTCGGTATTGACACCCCGAAGTTCATCGTGGAAAGTGATGCTACTATTGTAGCTCCTTTGATCTTCGCTTATATACTGGGGTGGTAAGGAGTGGCAAGGTGTCTGACGGTTGGAAAGGTGTCTGACGTTTGGAAAGGTGTCTCCTATGTTTGTAAGAAGGAGTAGTTCTTTGAATTAATATACCAATAGTTTTGAATTATACATGTGAAAAGGGGTGAGAGCGAATAGGTGTCTAAACAGCCAGGCAGGCATGTTGTACGTCAGAAAAAGCCTCCCTCTTTTATCTCTTTGAGTTTGAACAGAATGTAAGGCATGCTTCAATGCGGCATAGCCAGAATATCCATGCAGGAGACAAAACGAAGAGAGATTTTCACTTTATATCATTTAAAAATTGAATTGGTATGAAACTTTTACTCAGACAGGCAGTGGGCATTGATGTGGCCCAAAATGAACTGGTGGTGGCTTTAGGGCGTATGGATGAGGCGTTTTTGGTGGACATTTATGCGCATAAGACCTTTTCCAATAGTGCCAGTGGTTTTGAGGGGTTAGTGGACTGGGTAAGCAGTCGCACGGAACCGGGTATTGGTCTGCGTTTTGTAATGGAAGCCACGGGTGTTTACCACGAACAGCTGGCGCATTTTTTAGCCGGGAAGGGGCTGGAGGTGAGCGTGGTTGTTCCCAATAAAATCAGTAATTTTTTCCGGACGCTGGAAGTAAAGACCGTTACTGATAAGACGGCTTCGGAAACACTGACCCGATTTGGATTGGAGAGAAAGCTGGATAGCTGGAAACCTCCCCATAGTCTGTACCGCAGGATCCGGCACCTGACGCGCGAGCGGGACCAGGTGATCGCCGACCGTACGGTAGCCAAAAACCAGTTGCATGCTGAGCTGGCGGGCTTTGAACCCCTTGCTTCCAGTGTGAAGCGGATCAACCAGAAAATAGCCTTACTGGACAAGCAGGTAAAGGAGATCACCACTGAGTTAATGGCCCTGGTAAAGCGGGATGAAGAGATTTATCGGCAGGTTAGACTGATGAGCAGCCTGCCTGGTATCGGGTTATTGACGGCAGCGACCATCCTGGGAGAAACCAATGGCTTTGAGCTCATCCGCAACAAGCGACAGCTGACCAGTTATGCGGGTCTGGATGTACGGGAAAAGCAATCGGGAACCTCCATCAGGAGCAAGCCAACGATATCCAAGAAAGGAAACAGTTATTTACGCAAAGCCATGCACCTGCCTGCCCTGGCTGCCATCCGCACCGATGAGCGGTTCAAGGCAATCTTTACACGCCTGGTGGGCAAACATGGCATCAAAATGAAAGCGGTGGTGGCAGTGCAAAGGAAACTACTGGAAATGACCTACGTGCTTTTTAAGCATAACAGCACCTATGACAAGTCTTATTTGCACAACAGTCCTTTGCCACAGGAAACACTATAAAAAATTAGGGAGCAGTCATCAAGAGACTGCTCCACTAAACAGGCTGGCTTAAGCCGCCTAAAGCACAAAAATATAAATTGATATCAAAACTTGGTGTTTAACACAGAATCTGACGTTTGGGATCAACGAATTCACCGGACACTAACGTCAGACACCTACGATCCGGAAAGGTGTCTGACGTTTAGGATTACTGAATCCACCGGACACTAACGTCAGACACCATCCTAAAATCAGACACCACTAAAATTTTAATTCCTTCTGTCACGGCGATTTTCCCTGCGGTCGCGACGATCTTCTTTACGATCACGCTTGTCCTCCCGACGGTCACGTACATCTTCCCTGCTGTCTCTTACGTCTTCCCTACGGTCGCGCACATCTTCCATCCGGTCGAGCCTGCCACCATCATGCATGGCATCCCTTTTATCTTCGCGGCGGTCACGCACATCCTCGCGACGGTCCCTTACATCTTCCTTCCGGTCAACCTTGTCCTCGCGGCGGTCGCGGCGGTTTTCACGGCGATCGTGCACATCTTCAATGCGGTCACGTTTCCTGACCTTCGTTTGAGCAGACACAGACTCAGATACCATTACAGAGGCCAGCACCAGGGCGGCCATGACACAGAGTTTAATGTTGTTGTTAGTCTTCATGTTGAATGTTTCTTAGGTGGTATAAGTGATTTATACATTCATAGACCCTCACCTCAGAAAAAGGTTTAATTCGACCGGAAGATATTTTACCTGGACATGGTAGGCAATTCCAGGTCACGCTTCATCATCTGGTCGCGGTTGGCCATTTCCCAGGCAGTATGGAAAATCAGTTGCGCACGCTTTTTCATCAGGGTGTAATAGATCTTGTCAGGGGTATCAGTAGGCTTGTGGTAGTCAGCCTGCAGCATGCCGTCATAATAAAAGATCACGGGAATACCCTTGCGTGCGAAATTGTAATGGTCGCTCCTGAAATAAATACGGTTCTTATCGTTGGGGTCATTGAATTTATAGTCGAGCGACATCCTGGTAAATTTCTTATTCACTCCCTCGCTCAGGGGCTTCAATTCAGTACTCAGTTTGTCATCACCAACCACATAAATATAATTCAGGGTGTCAGCCGATCCGCGCTCTGTATCAACCCGGCCAATCATATCAATATTGAGGTTGGCCGTGGTCTTCTCAATGGGAATGGTTGGATGTTCGCTGTAATAACGGGAACCCCAAAGTCCTTTTTCTTCACCGCTAACGGTCATGAACAGGATATTACGACGGGGACCTGCGCCGGCTGCCTTGGCTTTCGCGAAAGCCTCCGCCATTTCAAGCACGCCTACAGTTCCGGAACCATCATCATCCGCACCATACCAGATAACGCCATTGCGCTTTCCCAGATGGTCATAATGGGCAGTTACTACCAGCCATTCGTCCTTTTTATCAGAACCTTCCACATATCCCATCACATTGGTGCTTTCGAGGAAAATAATTTCTTTTTTCAGATCCAACAGGGTGTTGGCCTGGTAGGTTTTTGCCGTAACCAGGGCAGACTTCGCTGCTTCGGAAACAGGCTGCCAGTCGCCTCCCAGAATGGAAGCAGCTACATCCCTTGAAACCGAATAAAAACCCGGGGAGTGTTCGGGTGCAAAAAGGTTTACATACATATTTCCCAGCGTCACCATAGGTTTCCGTGGAAAATCATTGCCTACCACCAATACGGCAGCCGCGCCTTTTTTGGAGGCCTGCTGGAATTTATTATTCAGTGAGGCGGGTGATTCAAAGCCTTTCTTCTCGCTGGTAAACCCTTTGGGAGCGCCTTCCAGCAGCAACACAGCCTTCCCCCTCACATCCACATCCTTGTAATCATCATGGCGGTCGTCAGCGATACCATATCCAACAAATACGACTTCTGAAAAGTAATGGGTGCCGGACCTGGTACCGCGAAGAACTGGCTGAAAATCTTTGTTTAGTTCAAAACTGCGGCCGTTTACCTGAAGACTGCTGCCTAAAAGTGAGTCACGGTACACCGGAAAGCTTTGCTGGTAACTGCCATTGTTCCCTGGCAGCAAGCCAATGGTTTTAAAATGATTTTCGATGTAGGCAGCAGCTTTACGCTGGCCTTCACTGGCAGTTTCCCGGCCTTCCATCTCTTCCCCTGCAATGATGTAGAGGTGATTGCGGAGATCCGTTTCCGTAATGGTTTCCGCGATTTTTTTCTGGCTGGGCTTTTTCTGTGCCAGCGACATGGTTGCCGGGATCAATCCCAGCAGTAAGAAAAGTTTTCTCATGATCTGTATAAGTTGATAGGGCAAATTAAGGAACCTGCCCGTTATACCAACTTAAATACAGGAACGGTTATTAACTGCAGGATATCTTTCCTACCCTGTTGGCATGACGGCCACCCTCAAACGCGGTTTCCATAAAAGTGTCAACCATCTGCAGGGCATAGGGAAGTGCAACAAAACGGGCGGGGAGGCAAATGATATTGGCATTGTTGTGCATGCGCACGAGTTTGGCGACCTCATTATCCCAGCACAATCCGGCCCTCACACCCTGGTGTTTGTTGGCTGTAATGGCCACTCCATTGGCACTGCCGCAAATCAGCACACCAAATGCAGCTTCCCCGGATTCTACAAAGGAAGAAGTCGGATGGGCAAAATCAGGATAGTCCACGGAACCCGGTCCATCAGTTCCAAAATCTTTCACCTGCCAGCCCAGTTTCTGCAGATGGGCCTTGATCGCTTCCTTGTATTCATACCCGGCATGATCACAGCCGATGGCGACGGGTAAGGATTTCGAGAATGTGGACATATCTTATTTTTTGAGGTTTGAGGTCTGGACTTTGTTCACCTAACTCCACTCAGCCGGTTTCTTGTCTATCATCGGATCTTCCCTGTTCACACGGGCAGCGATGCTGATACTTATCTCATAAAGCAGCCACAAAGGGATTGTAACGATAAGCTGGCTCAGCACATCCGGCGGGGTGATCACGGCCGCAATTACCAGGATGACCACCACTGCAAATTTACGGTAGGTCCGCAAAAACTCAGCTGTTACCAATCCAATCTTGGCCAGGAAATACACTACCAGCGGGAGCTGGAAAACCAGACCGGTACCCAGTACCAGGGAGACGATATTATCAATATAGTCACTGATCGTGAAGGTATTCTGGATCATGGGACTGAGGGTATAGGCAGCAAAGAAATTCACTGTATAGGGTGCCAGCAGGAAGTAACCGAAAGCCACCCCGCTGAAAAACAGCAGGGATACCCAGAAAATCATTCCGCCGGTCTTTCTGATTTCCTTATCAGTCAGGGCAGGTTTTACAAAACGCCAGAACTCCCAGAATACATAGGGGAAAGCGATCACCAGTCCGCCCACAAAAGCAATGGTAAAACTCATCATGAACTGGCTGCTCATCTCGGTACTAATCAGCTTAAGGTTGATATCGGCCAGGCACAATGCATCTCCCATGCCAATCATGTGACTGAAGGAGCAAAGTGCGCGGTAGGTGATAAAATCTTTATTGGCGGGGCCCATAACCACCTGGCCAAAGAAAAAATCCATGTAAATGAATACCACAATTGCACCGACCAGGATAGCGACCAATGATCGCATGATATGCCAGCGGAGTGCCTCGAGGTGGTCAACAAATGACATTTCTACCGCACCGTTTCCTCCCCTGTTGAATAAACTTTTTGCCATAATTTTTGTAGAAGCCCGCTAATTTAAGAAATCAATGCCCTGCGGCAAGCTTTGATCTGATAATACTGCAATAAATCAGGAGTATATTCGTTTTTATTGTAATAAACCACCTAAAATCAGGATCCATGGAAAGGAAAGACATGTACTTCAGTACCCATGCCATCAAAATAAACAAAGACAACTACCGTTCCGGATTGAACATTTCCCGTTTTATCAAATCCCTCCTGCTGGTCCTGCTCCGGGGCGAATCGCCCATTGAACACAGGCCTGGTTATGCCCGGAAAAGTGTTCGCCTCTGAATTTTGTTTCGACTAACCCAACCATATATCCGGCGCTTACCGCTGAAACCACAATATTATGTACGCGCCCTGCCTCACCCCCGGTGAGGCATTTTATTGATGCCTTAACTGAACAGGTATTCAACATCCTCCCTGGTCAGGTTCTTCACAAATCCTTCGTCGTCGGCGATCAGGTCACGCGCAAGCACCCGCTTTCTCTCCTGTAACTGCAAAATCTTGTCTTCAATAGTGTCCTTACAGATCATCCGGTAGGCAAAAATATTCTTGGTCTGCCCTATCCGGTGCGTCCGGTCGATTGCCTGTTGCTCCACAGCCGGGTTCCACCAGGGATCCACGATATATACGTAATCAGCCGCTGTCAGGTTCAGACCCACGCCCCCCGCCTTCAGGGAGATGAGGAAAATCCTGCACTTCTCATCATGCTGGAATCGCTGGATGGCTTTTTCCCGGTCCACTGCTGATGTGCTGCCGTCAAAATATTCAAAATCAACTTCCAGTTCTTTCAGTTTTTCCCTGATCAATGCCAGCATTCCTAAAAACTGGCTGAACACCAGCGCTTTATGGTTACTGATATTTTCGGTGATCTCCCGGCCCAGTTCCTCCAGCTTGATGGAATGGTTCTCAAATTTATCCTGCTCATTAAGGATAGCCGGGGAGTCGCAGATCTGGCGCAATTTCATCAGTCCCTGCAGAATGGTGAGCTGCGATTTGTTCATGCCCTGGCTCTCAATGGTGCCCAGGATCTTGTCGCGGAAATCATTGCGGTAGGCATCATAAATTTTCCGCTGCTCATCCTCCATTTCGCACCAGAGGATGGTCTCGGTTTTTTCGGGAAGGTCCTTGGCAACCTGCTCCTTGGTACGCCTTAAAATAAAGGGGAACAGAATCTTTCTAAGGTGATCCTTTCTTTCCTGCTCGCCGAACTTATCAATCGGAATGGCAAATTCCTGACGGAAGAACTCCATACTTCCCAGCATTCCGGGATTCAGGAAGTTCATCTGGGCATAAATATCGAATGTATTGTTCTGCAAAGGGGTACCGCTCATGCACAACCGATGTTTCGCACGAAGCAGGGATGCCGCTTTGGTTACCTTACTGGCGGGGTTTTTAATGGCCTGCGATTCATCCAGCACCACACAGTCAAATTCAACATCCACCATCATCTTGATATCGCTCCTCAGTGTACCGTAGGTGGTGATAATCACATTCTTTTCCTCCAGCAGCCCCTTGTTCCTGGTGCGCTCCCCGCCATGATGTATGTGATAACTCAGTGAAGGGGTAAACTTGCGGATCTCATTCTCCCAGTTGAACATCAGGGTGGTGGGACAAACAACCAGTGCCCTCAGGTTATCGTGACTGTCCTTGTAATGCTGCAGGAAACTCAGGGCCTGAACGGTTTTACCCAAACCCATATCATCTGCCAGTATGCCTCCCCAGTTCACTTCACTCAGGTAGTTGAGCCACTGAAAACCAAATGCCTGGTAAGGACGCAGGATCGGCTGCAGGTGGGCCGGCGGATCCACTTCACGGATGCTTTTGAATCCTCTGAGCCGGTCGTATTTCTCCTCCAGTTGTACAAACAATTCTTCTTCGTTGCGCTCGTTGTACAACTCATCAATCACACTCATATGGTACTTCGACAACCGCAGGTTCTGCGCTTTGCCTTCACCGATACGGAACAGCAGCGAATACCTTTTGATCCACTCTTCGGGCAGGATACCCAATGACCCGTCATCCAGCTGCACGAACTGCTGTTTGTTGGCCAGTGCGCGTTTCACCTCCGCAACCGTTACTTTCTGGTCGCCGAAAACAATGTCCACTTTGGCATCAAACCAGTCGGTATTGCTGCTGATCTGGATCCTGGTCTGCGGTTTGGCCGTATTGAACCTGAAATTCTTTAATGCCTCGAAACCATAAACCGGAACTTTCATGTCGTTCATGGCATCCACGAACAGGAAAAACCAGTTGTTGCGGAGTACATCGGCCCCTTTCAGTACCAGGTTCTGGGAACCGTCGGGCCTGATAAAGTTGGAATGCAGGGCTTCCATCTTTTGCAGGAACTGGTTTTCCACTTCCTTATTGCGGTGCACGATCATGACCTTTTCGCCATCTGGTACAATGATCTCATCCTTATCACCTGGCCTGGTCTCATACCCTTTATAGGAAAATATCGGTTGGAACACCAGGTAATCGCCTTTTTCCTGGAGCATCAGTTTTCTTTCCGGCTCGCCGTCCTTATAGGAGGAAATCAGGGAAGGATCAAATTCAACGTGGTAATGTTTTGCCAGCGGCAACACCAGTTGGCGGAGCTGCATGGGCCAGGTGGCCTTCGTTATCGTAATGGAGCCTTTAGGCATGAAAGTTTCCACACGGTTTACATCTTCCTCATTGCGCCAGCAATACATGTGATCGTGGTGAAAGAAGAGGAGGTTGCTGCTGAGCTGGTTCTCGGTCAGCTTTAACTCGGCGCCATTAATCTTCACCCAGCAACTGATTTCATATTGTTTTCCCCTGGGCTGAACCTTGAAATAAGGCACGAGCGGATCCGTGATGATCCCAATGGGATGCAGGTTGTCTGTCTTGAACGCCTTGCCGGGGGGCAGCATAAAGACGAAGGGACTATCGGCCACTTCGTTCATCATTTTCCGCAGTTTCGGCAGCATGTACTCCACCACCAGGTGTTTGGTTTCGGCCGGGAGGTCTTCGTTTTCATGGTGTACGATATTCTCCCAGATACCGCTGAAAGGGGAGTTCCTGTTCAGGTATTTCGTCAGTTCGCTATCCTGCATGCGCCGCAGGGCGGGTATCAGGTGCCTGTCCGATTCAGGAAATGCTTCAATATTCACATACTTGGAGAGATCGGTTTTTTCCACCTTTCCGAGGAACCGCTTCTGCTCTTCTTCCGTTTCTCCCTGCACAGCTTCCAGTATAAACCCCGGATAAGATTTCTGGTGCAGGTTAAATACGATCCCTAAACGCTGGGCTGTGCCGGGTTCCTTTTCACCCGCCGCGAGGTCTAATTCTTCTGTAGCCACCACCACTTCCTGGGGTTTTGGCCTGTTTACCTGCATGGGGTTGATCCTCTTAATGGAGGCATCCAGCACCCTCAGGTATGGTTTCCCTTCTTTATAGGCAAACTCGAATTTTCCTTTGAGGTTGTCATTCAGGCTGTATCCGTATGCCTCCAGGAGTTTATTTTTTTCCTTGTCCCAGTTGCGGATCGAATCGAAATAATTGGGGCCGTAAGCGTTCAGTAACTGGAGGAATACGATCACTTTTGGCAGGCAGATCGGATGCTTGGTGTCTACATAATCGCAACTGGTATCGAAATTCCGCTCCTCATTTTTCCTCAGTACCACCTTGTATTGTTTTCCATCCAGGTCCACCGTGGCTTTCACCACTTCGTCGGCGGCAGATTCAATATTGGCCTTATTGGTCCGGAGATATTGCTCTGCCTCGTTATAGTTTTCCTGGCCACTCAGCAGTTTGATGGTTTTCAGGTCGATACTCTTCATTTTCAGGACCGTGTGCCGCTGGTCGTACTCCACTTCCTCAGCCCGCAACAGGTTGCGGTCCAGCAGTTCCTGTAACTGGATCAAAGCGGCAGCTTCATGGCGGCAGATATCGCCAAGATTATAGGGGCAGCTGCAACGAACCGATAATGCTTTGGGGTCTGAAAACTTCTGGACAAGCACCTTGTAATAAGTTGCATAACTGTCATCCTTCACGCGGAATGTTACAGAACCCATTAATTCATCGTATTCCACCATTTCAACATAACCGATGGCATGTATCTTCTTTCCTCTCCGGATCACTTCATCGGTTCCATTGGTATACACATATTTGATAAGGTGCGGTAACGCCATTCTATTCTTTTTGATGATGCCTCCATTGCGAACAGGCCAATCTGCAAAAGTAACGGAAAGAGAAGCAGATTACCATATTAATTATTGTTATTACGGCATGGTATTAGCAATCGCTATGATACCTTTGCCTATTAAAGCTTTAATCGCTATGAACCTGATCTTGAGAGTTTTATTTGCAGCCGGCCTTATCAGTACGCTGCCGGCAATGTCCCAGAAACTAAAAAAAGCCGATAAACTGGTTATCAGTAACCTGAAAGGGCATGTCAGTTACCTTGCAGATGACAAACTGGAAGGTCGCCGCGCAGGCACAGCAGGTGAAGCATTGGCCAGGACCTATATCAGCACGCAACTGGAAAGCATTGGACTCGAGCCGAAGGGCGATGGAGGAAGCTGGCTGCAGTCCTTCCCGATCTATGATGGAAAGGATTACCGCCAGGGAAGCTATCTCTTCATCAATGGAACAGAGATCCCGAAAGATCATTTCTTTCCCTATGCCATTTCACCGGAAAAAATGCTGGAAGCACTTCCCTCCATTGCATTGAAGGAAGCCGGTGTTCCATGGTTCCTGGACCTGGGCGCTGAAAAGGAAGCCAACAGGGAAAACCCGCATTTCGATGCCGAAAATAATATCCTGGTAAAGGCGAAGGATGCCGCTTCAAAAGGGGCCACAGCACTCATCCTTTACAATGATCCGACGCAGGTGTACAACCCGAAGCAAAGAGGAGAGGAATTGCCGATTCCCGTATTATTCATCAACAAGGACGAGTCCGACAAATACCTGCACGATGAAACCGATATGCTGGAGATCAAGCTGAAAACAGGTTTTACAAAAATGGAAAGGACCGGGCATAATGTGATCGGATACATTGATAACGGTGCTCCCTACACGATAATTCTTGGCGCCCACTACGACCACCTGGGTTATGGTGAAGATGGCAATTCGATGATCAGGAACGGCAGCCCTGCCATTCACAACGGGGCCGATGACAATGCCAGCGGAACAGCGGCACTGATTGAGCTGGCCCGAATGATGAAAAAAGACAGGAGCAAAAAAAGCAATTACCTGTTCATCGCATTTTCAGCGGAAGAGCTCGGATTATTCGGATCGAAATATTATACGGAAAACGCAACCCTTCCGATGGGCAATGTGAGTTATATGATCAATATGGATATGGTGGGAAGGTTAAACGACAGCAGCCATTCGCTCACGATTGGTGGGTACGGAACATCACCGGTCTGGTCTGGTACATTCAGTTCCATCAGTGACAGCCGTTATTTCAAGATTAAATTCGACAGCAGTGGTACGGGTCCGAGCGATCACTCCTCATTCTATCGCAAAGACATTCCGGTGCTTTTCTTTTTTACCGGACTTCATACAGACTACCACAAGCCTGGTGATGATTCGGAAAAGATCAATTACGAAGGACAATACCGCATCGTTCAACTGATCCGGAATGTGATTAAAAATACACCGGCCGAAGCAAAACCTGTATTCACCAAAACCCGGGAACAACAAACCAGTACATCCGCACGCTTCAGTGTAAGTATGGGAATCATGCCGGATTACAGTTTCAGTGGAAATGGGGTAAAGGTGGATGGTGTAAGCGATGGGCGTCCGGCTAAAAAAGCAGGCCTGCAGGCAGGTGATATTGTCCTGCAGTTAGGTGATTTCCCTACTGCTTCCGTGGAACAGTATATGCAGGCCCTTGGCAAGTTTAAAAAGGGGGATAAAACAACGGTGAAATTCAAGAGAGGGGAAACAGAGATGTCTGCTGATATTGAATTTTAATTCGTAAATTATCCACGATGAAATTTAAGCTGGATGTCTCCGACATGGCCGATGGCTTTTTCGAAGACGCACACCTGCTGGGGATTGTGGCACCAATACGTGACTACCAGTTTTGCTGGCAGTTAAACCAGCGGTTCCGTTTTCGTTTCAGGATAAATAATGATATTGAGATACAACTGACAAAAAAGAACAGGAATTATTATTTCCCTGTGTATGAATACCATGAACCCGGACAGTTTCTCTCGCATTACCTGTATAAGAACCAGCATGATGGCGAATACCTGTTGCCGGAATTCCGGCACCTTGATTTTTTATGGATGATAAAGGGTGATGAGGTTTCCTCCTCTGCGATAGGAGACATACAGCAATCCATACGTGCGATCGGCGGGGTACAACTGGTGGTGGAACTGACCAATGAGAAAATCAAAAACAAGGAACACCTGATATTTTAATTTAAAATGCTGAACCATGTGGCAGGAAACCAACAAGGCATTGTACAGGAAGTTCGAATTCGCGGATTTTTCAGAGGCATTCGCCTTTATGACGCGTGTGGCCATGGTGGCTGAAAAAATGAACCACCATCCCCGGTGGAGCAACGTTTGGAACCAGGTGGAAATCTGGCTGAACACCCACGATGCCGGAGATATTGTCACTGAAAAAGACCATCAGCTGGCTGCACGGATCGATGCACTTTTAAAATCCTGAACCGGTTCAGGTAACGGGTTAAAGAAGGGCCTGTCTTTTCTGAATCACCGCAATTCAAAATACTCTACATATACCCCGAGCAGTACGTGCCAGACCAGGTAATGACCCAGCCTCACATTCAGTGCGGCCAGGAATCCCGCCTTTCTTAAAAACCATGCCTGTAGCAGATTAAAGGCAAAGCCGCTTAAAAAACTATAAGCCTTCAGCCATATAGCACCATCCGGCAATTGCATTACCGGCTCCAGGAGGGAAGTCAGGATGGCAATGATCCAGAATCCCACCCGTCGGGTGGCACCCGACGGGTGAAAAAATTCGAGCACCAGCAGGAGGATGGTGAAGGGTAGCAGGCGGTACAATATTTCGGTATAGATCGCACCCTGGATGTAGAGCAAAACAGAATAGGGGAAGGGTTGCAAAAATGGCGGAAGGGTGTCATAGGGTTGCGGGTGCAGGACGATTTTAAAAACCAGCAGATCCGTCAGGCCGAAAAGAATTCCCAATGCGAATGGATATAAAGCCCTGTGGTCCGCACCGATCTTCCGGTTCAGCAGGTCCGGAATTTTTATCTTCTGCTGCAACATGATGAGGAATATTCCCGCTATATACAGCAGCACTCCATCTATTTCAACCTGCCTGACATCAAATCCTTTCTTTTCCAGGACGACTCCATACCACCAGGCCAGAATGAAAAACAGCGACAGGGATAGATAACAATAAAGTGAGTTCCTGAAGTCTTTATTTACATACCTGATTTCCATCGGGACAAGCTAGCTCAGTATTGCCTGATGGACAACCACACATAAATGTGATTATTTTACCATGATAATTTTATCGCCGGGTTCTGTTATTTCACCAATGGGTTCGATAAAATTTTCAAGTTCTGATTCGCGCAGGATTTCCTGCACTTTTGCAAGTGCACCGGGATCAACTGCGATCAGCAGGCCGCCGTTGGTTTGTGGATCCGGAAGCAGGCTGAAGGCCTCCATCACGTTCACACCTTTTTCGAAACCGACCTTGTTGCTGTAACTGTTCCAGTTCCTGTAAGTAGCATCGGGAACGATGCGCCTGGAGAGGTATTCCCTCACCCCGTCAAGCACCGGGATTTTTTCATATTGAATCTGGGCTCCAAGTCCGCTTCCTTCCGCCATTTCAATCAGGTGGCCCAGGAGGCCGAAGCCGGTAATATCTGTCATAGCGTGTACGCCCTCAATAGCGGCAAGCTTCTCGCCCACATTATTCAATTGAACAAGCTGTTTCAGCAGGCCATCATAATGAGCAGGTTCCAGTACACTTCTTTTTTGGGCAGTGGAAAGCACTCCTGTACCGAGGGATTTGGTCATGAGTAAAAGGTCTCCCCTGCGTGCCGTGTTATTTTGTTTAAGCTGGCTTTTATGGACCAGTCCGTTTACTGCGAGTCCAAACAAGGGTTCAGGCGAATCAATGCTGTGCCCTCCGGCCAGTGGGATCCCGGCCAGTGCACAGGTAGCCCGGGCTCCTTCAAGCACCTGGCTCGCCAGCCCGGCAGGAAGTTTTTCTATCGGCCAGCCAAGGATGGCAATGGCCAGGATCGGCCTGCCGCCCATCGCATATACATCACTGATGGCATTTGCAGAAGCGATCCTGCCGAAATCATAGGCATCGTCCACAATGGGCATGAAAAAATCGGTGGTAGAAATCAGGGCATTATCATTCCCCAGGTCATATACAGCCGCATCATCCTTTGACTGGTTTCCCACCAGCAGCTTTTCGTTTGCGATGGCGGGTTGTTCAGAATGCAGGATCTGCTCCAGTGCCTGCGGGGAAATCTTACAGCCGCAGCCGGCTCCATGGGAATATTGGGTAAGCGGATATTTATTATCAGACATAGTTTATTAATTCATTGTGTTCAACAAAAGCTGCGAATTACGTACAGGATCAACCGAATTGGCGGGTACATTTACGACAGGCGGGCAACCCGGCTCGCGGCTGTAGAGCCCCTTCAGGTACCACTTGTCGTAATATTTCAACAGAATGGAGAAAGCACCTTCAATGTCATTCTCCACCAGGCAGTTGATGGCAGTTTTGGTTTCCAGTCCGCCCAGTCTTTTCTGAATGCGTAGTACAGCGCTGATCAGGTTTTCGCGGTCGGCCTTCCCATAGTCTTTCACAATGTATTGAAGCCTTTCGCTGAAAGGTATATCGAGAAAATAACAGGGTGCCGAGCGCATCTGCTTATAGAATGGCTGGGGCACCAGTATATTGCCGATCCGCCAGCTCTCGTCTTCAACCCAGAAAGGTTGCGGGATAGCGCTATTTTCGCCTCCACCCTTGCCGGACAGATTATTGAGTTCAATGGCGAGTTTGTTTTCAAACATTTCCTGCGATGGCTGCTCAGGCTGCCCGAGGTGACCAAATGCCGAACCCTTATGGAATGCCAGTTTTTCAAGGTCTATAACGGAGTCGCCTAAGCGCTCGATTTTTTCAAGAATGGCGGTCTTTCCGCTTCCGGTATAACCTCCAAGCACTTTCATTGACCATTGCCTGGTAAATGTTTCCACGACGAAGTGGCGGAAACTTTTATAGCCGCCCACCAGTGTGTACACTTCAAAGCCGTACAGGTCGAGCAGCCATGCAACCCCTGCGGAGCGCATGCCACCCCGCCAGCAGTGAACCAACAGTATATTTGAAGTTTGGGGATTGGGTGTTGAAGCCGATTTACCCTGCTGGGAAAGAATACCCTCCGCTACTTCGACCATCCGGCGCATTTTCGGTCCGAAATAATCGAGCCCGATCTTGATGGCCTGTTCACGGCTTTCCTGCTTATAGGCTGTGCCTACAACTTTTCTTTCCTCATCATTGAATAGCGGCAATGAATACGCGCCGGGGATATGGGCATGCGCATATTCGGCCGGGCTCCTGACATCAAGGACCGGATGATCAACAGAGAGTTCCAGGAATTTCTCCAGTACAATGGGCTTAACAGCCATAATTCAAACGATCGGTTTTGGCCGGGAGCAGCCCGGACATTAATAAAACAGGCCCGTAAAGGGCCGGTTTTATTGGTATTTCGAACAAAATTTATCTATTCATGCTTGCAAGGAACTCTTCATTACTCTTGGTTCCACGCATGCGTTTCAGCAATTCAGACATAGCTTCCTCGGTGTTCATATCGTTCAGGTATAAACGCAGGAGGTTCATCCTCTGTAGCACATCCCTGTCCAGCAGCAGGTCATCCCTCCTCGTAGAAGAAGATACCAGGTCAATAGCCGGATAAACACGGCGGTTGGCCAGGCGACGGTCAAGCTGCAATTCCATGTTACCGGTTCCCTTGAATTCTTCAAAGATCACCTCGTCCATTTTTGAACCAGTATCGATCAGGGCTGTAGCCAGAATGGTCAATGAACCGCCATTTTCAATCTTACGGGCTGCACCAAAAAACTGCTTGGGTTTCTGCATGGCATTAGCTTCCACACCACCACTAAGGACTTTACCGGAAGAAGGCGCTACTGTGTTATGGGCACGTGCCAGTCGGGTGATGGAATCCAGCAGGATCACCACATCATGACCACACTCCACCAGGCGTTTGGCCTTTTGCAGGGCGATGGTGGAAACCTTCACATGCTTTTCAGCAGGCTCGTCAAATGTGGAAGCAATTACTTCAGCCTTTACACTGCGTTCCATATCGGTTACTTCCTCGGGGCGTTCATCGATCAGCACCACCATCAGGTAGCACTCGGGGTGGTTGGCGGAAATGGCATTGGCCACTTCTTTCAGCAATACCGTTTTACCGGTTTTTGGCTGTGCAACGATTAATCCACGCTGTCCCTTGCCTATTGGCGTGAACAGGTCGATCATCCGGGTACTGTAGCCGTTGGGCTCGGTAAACAGGTTCAGCTTCTCAAATGGGAAAAGCGGGGTCAGGTAGTCAAATGGCACCCTGTCGCGAACCTCTTCCGGCGTGCGGCCATTGATGGTTTCAACCTTCAGAAGGGCGAAATATTTTTCACCTTCTTTTGGCGGGCGGACAGATCCGTTTACAGTATCACCTGTTTTGAGTCCGAATAATTTTATCTGTGATGGCGAAACATACACATCATCAGGGGAGGAGAGGTAGTTGTAATCACTGCTGCGGAGGAATCCATAACCATCAGGCATCATTTCCAAAACACCCTCTGCCGGAATTACGCCGTCAAATTCAATATTGAAAAAGTCGCGTTCCCGCTTTTGCTGGTGAGGCTGGTGCTGTTGCCTTGGTGCAGAGGGCTCAGCCGGAGTGATTACCGGTGCTGGTTCTGCAACCTGCTTGATAAGTTCGCCCACTTCGGCTTCCGCTTCAGCGGCAACCAGTTGATCCTGGTCATCCTTCAGCATTGGAAGCTGGGCTTCTGCCTGCTGGTCTTCAGTTTTTTTGCGGCCGCGTTTTATAACAGGTTTTTCTTCCTTGCGGGCGGGTTCTGCCTTCTGACTTACTTCTTCCTTACGGGGAGCTTCCTCCTTTTTAGTCACCTGCTTCCTCGGTTCGGGTTTACGTGGTTTTTCTTCCTCGTCAGATTCCACCACTGCTTCTTCTGAAATGTTGGAGGTGGTTGCTTTAACGATACGCCTGCGCTTTCCTTTGTCAGTCAGCTCTGTTCCTTTTCCTTCACTGGCAATCACTGCCTGCCTGTCAAGGATCTTGTAAATCAGCTCCTGCTTGTCAAGTTTTTTTGCATTGGGAATTTTCAGTTGCTCAGCAATATCGAGCAACTCAGGAACGAGCATGTCGTTCAGTTGCAAAATGTCATACATACTAGGACTTGTGCGTTTTGTGAGATTTCAATCAGCCTTACTTCTTGAAAAAAATCGAATTGATGATTGGTTGGGTGGACTAAAACTGATGAGTTGGTGAGCTGGGGGAGAACTAATCAGCTAGATTCCAAATGCAATTTTAGGCTAAAATGACCAGATTTTAAAAAAATTGGTGGTTTTTTTTTAATTAACCGGGGGCTTCAGCAGCATGTTTCCAGCAGAAACCCTGAGTAATTACCTGCAGAAGAGGACTGTTCAATACATGGTTGTTCCTGCAATTCCGCCATACAGGCGGACGGAAAATCTGACTGGCAGGCCCTGACCCTTACAGAATCAGCTTATCTTTGCCGTCCTTAAATATTGGCTATGTTCAACAAGCGAGTAAAGATCAAAGAATTGCTGACCTGGGAACCGGCCCAGCAGGAAGTAACAGTAATGGGATGGGTACGTACCTTCCGGAATAACCAGTTTATTGCGCTGAACGATGGTTCCACCAATACCAACCTGCAGGTGGTGGTTGAACTTGGCAAATACGAGGATGATTTTCTCAAAAGGATTACCACGAGCTCTTCGTTAAAAGTTACCGGCACTGTCATTGCCTCCCAGGGCAAGGGCCAGAAGCTGGAGATTAAGGCAGCAACCCTGGAAATCCTGGGCGACAGCGATCCTGAAAAATATCCGCTCCAGCCCAAGAAGCACAGCCTGGAGTTCCTGCGTGAAAAGGCCCACCTGCGTTTTCGCACCAACACATTCGGTTCGGTATTCCGCGTGAGGCATTCACTGGCATTTGCCATCCATAAATTCTTTCACGAGAAGGGATTTCTATACATGCATACCCCGATCATCACTGCCAGCGATGCTGAAGGTGCCGGTGAGATGTTCCGCGTAACCACCCTGCCTTTTGATAACCCTCCCCGCAACGAGGATGGCAGCATCAATTTTAAAGAAGACTTTTTCGGAAGAACCACCAACCTGACGGTAAGTGGCCAGCTTGAAGGCGAACTGGCTGCAACAGCATTTGGTGAGATCTATACCTTCGGTCCCACCTTCCGTGCCGAGAATTCCAACACAACCCGTCACCTGGCTGAGTTCTGGATGATTGAACCGGAAATGGCATTCTGCGATCTGGAAGACAACATGAACCTGGCTGAAGAGTTCATCAAATACATCATCCGGTTTGCGATGGAGCATAACCGCGAAGACCTCGAATTTCTTGCAGCCCGCCTGGCTGAGGAAGAAAAACAACTTCCGGCCGATAAACGCAGCGATATGGGGCTGATAGAGAAACTGGAATTTGTGCTGAATAACAATTTCGAACGCATTACCTACACAGAAGCTATCGACATACTCCTGCAATCGCCTGCATACAAGAAAAAGAAATTCCAGTACGAGGTGAAGTGGGGCGTGGATATGCAGAGTGAGCATGAACGCTACCTGGTGGAAAAACATTTCAAAAAGCCGGTTATCGTTACCAACTATCCCAAGGAATTCAAGGCGTTTTACATGCGCATGAATGAGGATGGCAAAACCGTTGCCGCCATGGATATCCTTGCGCCGGGCATTGGTGAGATCGTAGGCGGATCGCAGCGGGAAGAAAGGATGGAAGTGCTTGAAGCCCGTATGAAAGAGATGAATATTCCCGCCGAAGAACTTTGGTGGTACCTGGATACCCGCCGTTTTGGTACGGTTCCGCATGCCGGCTTTGGACTTGGCTTTGAACGCATGGTACTTTTTGTTACCGGTATGAGCAATATCAGGGATGTAATCGCTTTCCCGCGCGCGCCAAAGACTGCAGAGTTTTAAGAGGCGTCTGACGCTTGAGATGTTTGACGTTTGTGGTAAGGCGTCTGACGTTTGAGATTTATGAATTCATTAATCCTAAACGTCAGACGCCTCAAACGTCTGACGCCATCCCCACCCCGCCGGAAAAAACTCCGGCGTTTTTTTATGGAATTTGGCAGCGGCACACATCCTATTGTCAAATTAATTTTATGGCAGAACTCCAAACAAGTTCCACCCCGGGTGGCGGCAGGAAAGGTATTACCCGATCAAAAAAATTATCGACAAGGGTGGACCTCACTCCCATGGTTGACCTGGGCTTTTTGCTGATCACCTTTTTCATATTCACCACCACCATGGAGGAACAGACAGCCATGAGGCTTAACCTGCCCGCAGATGGTTCGCCAACAAATGTTGGAGAGAGCGCCACACTAACGCTGATCCCTACCGGAAATGACAGTGTCTTATATTTTCATGGCAGCCTGGAGCAGGCCAAACAAGACCAGGCGCTGGGCATAACCGGTTACCAGCTAAACCACGGAGTCGGCGACCTCATCAGGGAAAAGCAGGCAGCGCTTGCATTGACCGGAAAGAAAAAAGATTTTAACATCATCATTCATCCCGACCAGTCGGCTTCCTACAAGAATATTGTTGATTTGATGGATGAAATGCTGATCAATGCGGTTCCGGCCTATTGCCTTGCAGATGACATGGAAACCGTGAAGCAGGCCGGTTATCTTATTGCGGCCTCAGGTAAACATCCATCTCAGGAATAGCATCATCCAGTTTTACCCACTTGCTTACAACCAGGTTGCCGGGCAATGGCTTGCCCTCCGGCACAAAGACAATATTAATGCGGTGTTTATTGATCAGGTTATTGGCTGCGTCCTCATCATCAGGCAAACAATTAAAATGTTTGCCTCCGGCGAAATAGGTAGTAAACCAGGAACTGAACAGGCTGTATTCGCGTACATAAGGCCAATGCGCGGCTATCCGGTTTTCCTGTTTAACAAGGGACTTGATTTCCCTGCCAAGGGCATATTCCTTATAACCGGCAGGTTCCATTTTTTCCAGCATCACAGAAAAGGTTCTGAAAAGAAATGTATAAAAAGAAACCGCACCCAACACCAATCCGATCATAAACCACCATTTCAGAGTAGACTTTCCGCTTGCCCGGGCCTGGGCCTGTCCGAAATAATCTTCTATCAATAAACCTGCTGCGATCAGCCCGACAATCAGGTTGATCCAGAGATAACGGTTCTCCAGGAAAAGAAGCATATAGCCAAGCAGGTAAAGGGAACCGAAAAAGAACAACCTGTATGGGATATCATTCAGCCTGATCGCCGCCCACCCGCCATTCCTGAACTGTTTTTTACCATACAGGATTGCTTTCAGACCTGCAAGCAGCAGTCCCGCAAATGAAATACTAAGCAGCACATCCTTGAAACTTAGCAGGTAACGGAAATTCACCCAGATGACCCTCAACTGAAGCAGGAAATTGTCAACAGATCCCAGGATATTATAATCATTGTAATCTGCCATCAGCACCGGATCCTCCCAGGCAAATACGGAATATTCATGCGGCTGTACACCAAACCGGAACATGAAGGCATAACTGTCTTTGATCGACTCCATACCAGGGATATCCAATCCCAGGAAGCCAAGATTTACCAGTGCCGCGCCGTGGTTGAACCCGCCGGCCCCTGACAGCATCCATTCACCGTATTTCCAGTGAATCGCAATCAGCCAGGGTGATGCTAACAGTAAGAAATAAACGAAAATGAGCAGGAAATTCTGAAACGCCTTAGAACCTTTTTTTTGCCGGAACCGCGCCAGGAGATCGTATGCCAGCAAGCCTGCTCCGAAAATAAAATTGTAGGGCTTGGCAAAATACAGAACCAACAGCCAAAGTGATGTGATGAGGGGACGATCGAGTGCATCAGTTTTCAGCCAGAAGCGCAGGAACATCAACAATAATACCACCACCATCAGGTCGGGGGTCATGAACCTGAAGGCAAAGAGCAGCATAAAGCCGGTAAATACAGGAATCAGCAGCACTTGTACGGGCTTACCAAATTCCAGCTGCCGCATCAGTTGCCGGAATACAAACAATCCCGCCAGTCCCAGGAAAAAGTTGAGCGCATAATAAAAAAACAGCAGTTCAACCGGAATGAAACTAAATGGTGATAGTATCCATGACAGGAGCGGGGACCAATAGGCATTGATGGCTGCGTGCCAGTTGCCGTTGGCGTAGTTCTTGGCAATGGTCAGGTAAGCTATGCCATCGGGATTGATATGACAGCATACCAGATAAAACATGAGCAGTCCCGCCACACTGTAACAGGCAACCATGCTGTTAAAAACTGAAAACGCCGGGGCTTCCCTTCCCGTGGATTTCCAACTGTTCACTTGAGCCATTGAGGGGGATGATTTTCGAATTTAACTTTAAACGTAACCAGTGCATGAAGCAGGAATGAAAACACTATGATCTGTGCCCCGGCCATTATTCCCATGCCACCGGGAATAACCAGGCGAAATGTACGCATGGGGTTCAGGTCCCCGAAATCGGCATTGGCCCATTGAAGCACTGCAAGGGAAGAAAGCAACAATCCGGCTAAAAATACCAGGGCTCCCAGCAGAAGGCCTTTCTCAAACCTGAATGTCCTGAAAATACGTGCCTCGAAACCGGTTAGCGAATGATACTCCATCCTGAAACCATAAAACCGCATCAGCAGATAGAAAAGGAATAACTGCAAACCCAGCAGGAAAAACACCGACCCGAAAAAGAAGGTATGAATATCAAGATTAACCGAAGCGATCCTGATTCTGGAAAACAGCAAGGCGGAAAAAATTACCAGGCCAAGGATCAAAAAAAACAGTGCCGGAAAAAGCAGCGGCCATTTGGGCGACAACATGATGATCTGCCTGAACTGGCGCCATCCATCCTGCCAGGTTTTAAGGTGCGGGGGGCGGTTTCGCCCGTCTTTATACAATCTTACCGGCACTTCTTCTATTGTCATTTTCTTGTGCCCGGCCTTGGCAAGCATTTCGGTAATAAAATCCATACCCCTCGCCTGCATTCCCAGCTCCAGGTAGGCCGATTTACTAATGGCCCTGAGCCCGCAGTTAAAATCCGTAAAGGGAACTTCAAATGCTGTTCTTCCCATAAATGATATGACCGGTGTTCCCAGGTAACGGTGCAGGAAAGGCATGGCATTTTTTTCAACACCACCCCGGAACCTGTTGCCAACCACAAGGTCGGCGCCCTGGTTCAGCTTTTCATAAAAAGGCCGGCACTCATCAAAATGATAACTGTCATCAGAATCGCCAAAAATGATATGGGACCCGGAAGCAGCCATTATACCGTAATGCAGGGCAGCCCCATATCCCTTTTCCTGCACTTTCAGGCATTTCACACCAGCATTGATGGCCATTTCAATTGATCCATCCGTGCTGCCATTGTCAGCAATAATAATCTCTGACGGAATCTCAAGTGTTGACAGGAATTTTTTTGCCCTGCTGATACAGGTTTCAAGCGTAACCGCTTCATTCAGGCAAGGCATTACAATACTCAGCGACCTGACTCCGGTTTTGTTTTCCGTTTCAGTCATTACCTCGTGTTTCATTAAGAGCGGAATTGATGGAAATCTTCCTGGCAAGTTCGGTTACGGTTGCTTCCAGTTTTCGGATTCTGGCATACAGTTTAAGCAGGATAAACCAGAAGAGGAGAATGAAAATATAGAAAACAAGATCTGCCCCGCGTCCTACGCCAAAGTAATTGGCTATCCTGCTGGTCAGCTCCGGCTGCAGGATAAAAAATATGGCAGTAAGGCAAAGCAATGCCATCAGCAACACGCTGAAAACAGCCGCCTTCATTCGCTGGATAAAATAAACCGTGATCAGCGAAACACCTGCGATCAGAAGAAGTTGAATGCCACTCATCTAAAGAGTTTGTGTAAAACTACATCAAATAAAATACGGATGCCGTTCACCGTTTTCTGTCCTTTATTACGGCTGTATTCTGAATATACAATATGAACGGGAACTTCCACCCAGCGCAGCTTGTGCCGCCTGATTTCCAGAATGATCTCCGTGGCATGGGCCATTCTGTTCTCCGTGAGGTGAATTTTTTTTGCCGCTTCCCGGCTGATTGCCCTTATCCCGTTATGGGCATCCGTCATCCAAAACCCAGACAGAAGGAATTGGATAAAGCAGGCTGTTTTGATAACCATTTTTCTCGTAAATGAAAGCCCCTGTGTTGACCCGGTAAACCTGGAACCCAATACGATATCAGCTTTACCCTGGCTGATTAGTGTGGCCATTTTTTCGATATCAGCAGGATCGTGCTGTCCATCCGCATCAAAAGTAATAATCACATCAGCATTTTGGATAATGGCGTATTCGATTCCTGTTTGCAGGGCCGCCCCCTGCCCAAGGTTCACAGCATGCCTCAGGTAGTGGCAATGCCTGGCGGCGCAAATACCCGACAGTGATTCTTCAGATCCATCATCCACCACGATTATATTTGGGTAACCGGCATCAATGAGTCCATCAATCACCTTGCCCAGCATGGCAGATTCATTATAACAAGGTATCACTATAAAATAATTATTCATTCTGCCGAAGGTTTTAAATGGGCGACAAAAAAAATATAATTATTAAACACCTGCCTTGGCTGAAACTGGTATCGGTCAAGGAAGGGAACCATTTCCTTAATGCCTGCCTTATTCAATTCCAGGATAACCGTGGTTGGTTTCCTTAATTTGATCTTTGTATCTGCCCTGAGTTTGCGGGTATGGCGGTAAACCTGAACATCGTTCTGAAGGGCATAAAAAGAGAACCCGTAATTGTTGGAAAAAATCACCACCTCATTGCCCATCCTTTTGGCCGTAGCAGTAAATCTGTCGAGGTATGGCCAGCCTGCTCCCTGCGGATAGGTCGGATCTGCGGTAACAATCAGTGGTGCCCTCCTGGCTATCACATAAAAAGTATGGGCGGATTGGAACACCAATGCCACCAACAGCAGGCGCTTCAGCAAACCCTGCAAGGAGTTATTCTTCCAGCGAACCTGGAATAATTGCCGGCAGATCACCAACAGGATAATGGTGAGCAGGTATAAATAATAGCGGTCTTCCACAAGATATGACCAACCCGCATCTTCATGAAAAAATTCCACCCTTACACTTAGGTACAGAAGTATTCCAACATAGGGTATCATCAGCAAAGCAGAGGATAGCAACAGTTGCTGGTACCTGTCGGCCGGAATGACCAGTCGCCATGGCCTGGCATTTTTCATCCAGTTTACCAGCATGAAGAGAAGAATGAGGACCGATGTAAGCTTCAGGAAATTATGGAAAAGACTGAAATGGGTGCCGAATATCAGGGAGAACTGCATGCAGATAAAGGTTACATGCGTAATAGCCTGCCAGAACAATGGTACAGGATTCAACACTTTGCCTGGAAAAAATCCCTTGCTCCACTCTTCGAGATATGTAAAGTGACCGGTCTGGATCTTATTAAAACCCAGGTATCCCACCAGGCTGGCACCTACAATAACTGCAAGCAATACACCTGCCCTGAAGTACTTCGGTTTTGCTTTCTTCCAACCATTCCAGATCAATAAAAGCGGCAGTACAAACAGGGTGGTAACATACACATACCTTAACAGGAAAGCTACAGAAAAACAGATTCCTGTCAACAGGATATACTTCCATTTTTCATTGTCAATCCACTTCAGGAAGAAGTAAACAGCCATCAGTATCCCTGCTGTGGAAAGAAAATCTGTTGGGGGAGAACTGTACAGTCCCTCATAAATTTCAGTAGCCTTAAACCAGATAATCAGCATCCGGACCCCGGCGCTGAATCCGATAAACCTGGCCAGCCACCAGATCCCGAGCAGGTAGAGAAAGGCCCCCGCAGTATCTACTGCCGCAGCGGCAGCAACATATCCCAAACCGAGTTTCAGCAAGCCGGCGATCAGGCTGCTGTACAAGGGGGGCCACTCCAGTAATACTTTGTGCAGCACCAGGTTGATATCAGACAGCTCTACTACCGGTATAGTATAACCGTAGTTTTTCGCCATCTGAATGGCGGCAACAAATTGTAATCCCCTGTCTCCGTCAATCGTCAGATAGGTTCTCAATAATGTTGCCTTAACTGCCACCGCCAGCAGGAAGAGCGACCATTGAAGCCATTTATTATCAAAATTAATTTTAGGATTCATTCGCCTGTTTAGGGTTGATGGATTCGCCTGTATTGCTCCACCCGTTGCTGCAGGTTCTCCCTGATGTTCACATAAAACAGGTTGATGTCCCCGATATGATAGTTCCTTGACCGGTACAACCGGCTTCCCGGAAATTTAGGCCGGCTCACCCATAAAAGGTCCTTGTGTACCATCGCATCATTGACGGCTGGAAACAATTTGTTGAATTTCCTTAGCACGGCTCCCTTGTGCAGGGTTACCGGCGCATATACGGTATCGTTGGTCCAGGTGAGCGGGTTTGTTACAATTGATTGCCGCATACCGGGTTGATAATCGGGTTCGAATCCCTTTCTGAATGTACGCCATCCCATATAACAACCTGTTTGCAAAGAGTCGCTGCATGGCTGCAGATCCCTGAAGTACCCCGGTTCCAGCGGCATGCCTATGAGATAGGCGGCAACCAGTTTTTCCTCCAGTTGTTGGCCCTCAAAAAATTCCTTCAACAGCAACTTGCAATGGGTTGTACCCTGACTGTGCGAAGCGATGATTACCGGCCTTCCATTGTTCAGGTGCTTCAGATAATAACTGAACGCAGCCCTTACATCCCCATATGCAAATTCGATTGCCTGCTTTGCAGTTATTGTATCGGTGGAAAAATAACTCTGAATATGCGCCTGGCGGTATCTCGGGGCATACACGTTGTATTCATTGAAAACGGATGCCTGTAACTGGATGGTTGACCTGTCCGTCTTCCTGTTCAGGTCCTCATCATCCAGACTGGCATTCCATTCTTTTGCCCGTTTAGTGGTATAGGTGGTGGGATGAACAAAAAAAACATCCACCGATGTGTCCTTTATATAGCCATCACGGAGTGGCGATGGCACTTCATCAGAGGGATCTATTTTTAGCGGATGGGCTGCCCAGTTGTCGAGGCTGCCATAATCAGGTTCAGCCATAGCATTTCGGGGCTGGAAGGAAAATTCATGTACCCTGTGAGAACACCCTATTAACAATATGGTTCCAAGTAATAGTTGTCCGCCTGTTTTCAGTCTTTTAATTATTTTCACCTCCCAAAATAAATGTATTTCTCACCGATAAACGATTGCCATGGCCATACCGGTAGTAAACCTCGCAGATTTTTTAAGCGGTGATCCGCAATTGAAGCAACAATTTGTTGAACAACTCGGCAAAGCATACGAAGAGACAGGATTTGTTGCCGTTAAGAACCATGGCATTCCCGATGACCTGATTTCGGATATATACCGGCAGGTGCAGCAGTTTTTCTCCCTTCCGACAGAGAAAAAGAAGCAATATGAAATACCGGAACTGGCAGGCCAGCGGGGATATACTTCTTTTGGCCGTGAGCACGCAAAAGGCTCGGATGCACCAGACCTGAAAGAATTTTACCAACACGGACAAACGGTGGAAGATGGCGATGCATCCAAAGATGAGTATCCCGATAACGTGCAGATAGATGAGGTGCCGGGCTTTACGGATACTTTCAACAAGGCCTACAGGGCGTTCGAAAAATCCGGAAAATCCCTGCTCCAGGCCATTGCCCTTTACCTCGGACTGGATGAACATTATTTCGATGAACCGATCCATAATGGCAATTCCATTCTTCGGGCCATCCATTACCCACCCATTACCCAGGAACCAAAATCAGCCATCCGGGCAGAACAGCATGAGGACATCAACCTGATAACATTGCTGGTGGGTGCCAGCGCCGACGGTCTGCAGATCCTGACCAAACAGGGCGACTGGGTGGGGGTCACTTCCCTTCCTGAGCAGATTGTAGTGAATGTGGGGGATATGTTACAGCGACTGACGAACAACCGCCTCCGGTCCACCACTCACCGTGTGGTAAACCCGCCGCGGGAATTCTGGCATACCAGCCGGTTCTCCATTCCTTTTTTCCTTCATCCTAAAAGCCAGATGAGCCTGGCCTGCCTGGAAAGCTGCATTGACCCGGGCCATCCAAAGGCCTATCCTGATGCCACTGCAGGTGAATACCTGGATGAGCGCCTGCGGGAGATTGGACTGAAGAAGTGAAAAGAGAGGTAAGGGGGCAAAAACTACCCAGATACCCCAAATTTGATGTGGGGTATTGAAGGTGAACGGTTTAATGCTTAAATTCTGGCTATAAACCTCCTTACAATATGCAACCCCGTATTCAGGCAGCTTTTGGCGGCCTCATAACCATTTCCCTGCTTATAGGCCACTATACACCTGCTGAAGCGGCAGGGATAGATGCCGGTTATCCCTTCCACCCCGTTACCGATACTATCCGAAAGGATACCAATCAGTATATGCGGTTCAAAAACCTGCCGCTTAAACCGGCACGAAAAATAAAACTGAATACTACCGAAGGCACCTGGATGTCGCTGGATATCAGTCCCGATGGCAAAACCATCGTTTTCGACCTGCTGGGTGACCTCTATACCATTCCGGCAACCGGCGGAAAAGCGACGGCTGTCACATCTGGTATGGCTTTCGACACCCATCCGAGGTATAGTCCGGATGGTAAAAAAATCCTCTTTACCTCTGACCGGAGCGGTTCGGAAAACCTATGGCTGATCGATACTGAAAAGCAGGATACCTCGCAGCTGACAAAGGATGCCAACATGAATATTCCCAGTGCAGCCTGGACCCCCGATGGGGAATACGTAGTCTATGCGAAGGGAAAGATGAATGTACAGCTTCATATGATCCACCAGAAAGGAGGCGGAGGGGTACAACTGATTGAGGCCCCGCCAACACTAAAAACCATCGATCCCGCCGTCAGTCACGATGGCCGCTATATCTATTACTCCCAGAGGAATGGGGCATGGACCTACAATGCACCAATGCCTCAGTACCAGTTGGGCATTTACGACCGGACTACAGCCAAAACGCGAACCCTGACCTCAAGATATGGCTCGGCTTTCACACCTGTTCTTTCAAAAGACGGCAAATGGCTTGTTTACGGAAGCCGGTTTGAAGACAAAACCGGACTGGTATTGAAAAACCTGCAGACAGGAGAAGAAAAATGGCTGGCATTCCCTGTTCAGCGCGATGAACAGGAATCCATTGCCACCATGGGCGTACTACCCGGAATGACATTTACGCCGGACAATAAAGCACTGATTGCTTCTTTCGGTGGGAAAATCAGGAGGATACCACTGGACGGAACGGCCATAACAGACATCCCATTTTCTGTAGACACCGAAGTGGAACTCGGCGCCCAGCTTGACTTCCAGTTTCCCATAAAAGATACATCCCATGCGCTGACCACCCAGGTCAGGAACCTGGTTCCCTCCCCGGATGGTAAAAAGCTTGCCTTTACCGCCCTCAATCGGTTATACATAATGGATTACCCGAATGGCCATCCAAGGCGGGTAACGAATCATAATTTCACGGAGGCGATGCCGGTATGGTCACCAGATGGCAACAGCCTGGTCTTTAGCACCTGGACACCCGAAGGAGGCCATCTCTTCAAAGCCGTGCTCAACGCCAAAACAGGAGTACAACAACTGACCAAAACACCGGGGCTCTACCAGTTTGCCAATTTTACACCTGCCGGCGACCGGATTATTTTCCAGCGCAGCAATGCTGAAGTGTATAAGCAATCCATCAGCCCCTTCTATAACAACGCGGAGGAAGAACTATGCTGGATCCCGGCATCGGGAGGCGAAATCACCGTGATTGACAAATGCCTGGGGCGGTATAACCCGCATTTTGTGAAGGGGGATAACCGAATTTACCTGAACCAGGGAGGACAATTATTGAGTATCCAGTGGGATGGAAGCGATGAAAAGATTCATGCCAAAATCAGCGGTATAACCACCTACGGGATGAGCAATTTCCAGAACGGGATGCCCATGGTGGATAAATGCATCCTTTCGGAAGCGGCAGCGGAGGCTATGGAAATGCAGATGCCATCCAATGCGGCCAATATCCGAATGGCCCCCACAGGTAACCAGGCATTTGCCCAGATCAACAACGAGCTGTACCTGGTGACGATTCCCCAGACCGGGAAAACCGTCAATATCAATGTGGCCGATGCAGCCAATGCCAGCTTCCCGGCAAGGAAACTGACCACCCTGGGCGGCGAATTCCCGTCCTGGGAAAGTGATGGTAAAAAAGTGCACTGGACACTGGGTAACGCACATTTTATGTATGATATCGACAAAGCAATCAGCTTTGAAGACAGTGTGAAAGCGGCAAAAAAAGCGGAGGCGAAAAAGACGGCGGACTCGCTGAAAAATATGGTTGCGAAAACAGATAGCCTGGACAAAAAACCCGCTGACAGCACAGGGGCGGATGGCAATCCGGCTAAAGCAAAAGCCGGCGGGACTGAAAAACCGAAGGAAGATGCGGTATATAAACCCCTTGAAACAGCTATCAAAATCTATTATGAACGGGATATGCCAACGGGTGCGATTGTTTTTCGAAACGCAAGGATCATTTCCATGAAGGGAGATGAGGTGATAGAAGCCGGGGACCTGTTAGTGGTAAACAACCGGATAAAAGCGGTAGGTGCGGCGGGGTCGATCGCGGTTCCGGCAGGCACCAGGGAGATAGATTGCAAAGGGAAAACCATCCTGCCCGGATTTGTGGACACCCATTCACATATGTGGCCTAACTGGAGCATGCATAAAAACCAGGTCTGGATCTACGCGGCCAACCTGGCTTATGGGGTAACCACTACCATGGATCCCCAGACCAGTACAACCGATGTGCTGACTTATTCGGATATGGTGGATGCCGGTTCAATGATAGGTCCCAGGGTCTATTCAACCGGACCAGGGGTCGGATTCTGGTCATATAACGTAAAAGACTCCGCGCAGGCAGAGAGCATTTTGCAACAGTACAGTAAGTATTATCATACCAAATACATCAAAATGTACCTGACGGGTAATCGCCAGCAACGCCAGTGGATCATTATGGCGGCGAAAAACCAGGGATTGCATCCTACTACGGAAGGTGGTCTTAATTATAAGTTGAACATGACCAATTTGTTGGATGGTTACCCCGGTCATGAGCATGCCATCCCGGTATACCCCCTTTTCAAAGATGTTACCGGCACCATTGCGAAAGCCCAGATGGCAGTAACACCCACCTTACTGGTGTCCTATGGCGGACCTTTTGCGGAGAACTATTACTTTCAGACGGAGAACCCGTATCACGAAAAGAAAATGCAGCATTTCATGCCCTATGAAGAACTGGCCGGGAAGACCCGCCGGGTTCAGGGATGGTTTATGCCGGAGGAACATGTCTTCCCGAAACATGCCAAAAACATGAAGTCCCTGGTGGAAGGCGGTGCACTGGCAGGTATTGGCAGCCATGGTGAATTCCAGGGATTGGGCTACCATTGGGAACTCTGGGCCATGCAAAGCGGGGGCATGAAAAACCATGATGCCCTGAAAACAGCCACCATACTGGGTGCTAAGACTTTGGGGCTGGACCAGAACCTTGGAAGTATTGAGGCGGGCAAACTGGCCGACCTGGTGATCCTGGACAAAAACCCACTGGAAAACATCCGGAACTCCAACTCCGTGCAATATGTAATGAAGAACGGCCGCCTCTATGATGGCAATACGGCAGATGAGGTTTACCCGCGCCAGCGCAAGCTGGACAGAAGGGAATTTAATTACGCAAAACCTGCAACGAATACAGGAATACCCGAATAGTTTAATTGGACCTAAAGGTTTGAGGTGGGGCTCCGGGATTCCGGAGCCCTTTTTTTGGCATGTCACTGCGAATATTTCACCCGTCGGGTGGTCATTGCACCCGTCGGGTGGCACCCGACGGGTGAAACGACAATTATCTTTCGCCATTTATCCGGGAAATTTGCCGTCCATCACAATGAGAAATAATTATAATAATGACGTCCGACACCTTAAAGCCTTATCCAGACAGCATTTCATCCATCGCCCATTATCTTTTTATGAGAATTACCTTCCTTAATCCGGTACTTTATTTTGCATAGTACTGAAACCTTTTCTATATTTGTGTTGTCAAAGGAATAGAACGAGGCTGGTGGCAAGTCCAGCGCAACGGCGGAAACGAACCTTATCCAAATTGAACCTTATCCTGACACGGATGAAACATTAAACCTTATCCACCGCCGCTGACAAGCCACCAGCCCAAAAAACCAAAAAGCGCCATGAATATAGAAAACACACAAAGCCAGATGCGGAAGGGGATACTGGAATTCTGTATCCTCTCCATTATCCGCCGGGGCGAAGCCTATCCGAGTGATATCGTGGACGAAATGAGGGCGGCCAACCTGCAAATACTGGAAGGCACCCTTTATCCACTGCTTACCCGCCTCAAGAATGCAGACATGCTCACCTACCGATGGGTAGAAAGCAATTCGGGACCTCCCAGGAAGTATTTCTCCCTCACTGAAAAAGGAGAAGCTTTCTACCAGGAACTGGAAGCCACCTGGAACGAATTGGCCAACGGGGTAAAAGCCCTCACCAGTAAATCCGAATCACTGCCAACTGTCCCTGAAAACCCAACCTCCAACTAATACTTCAACCAGCTAATACTTATCAATTATGAAAAAGGTCATCAATATAAACTTCCAGGGCAGGGTGATTCCCATTGAGGAAACCGCTTTCGACCTGTTGAAGCAATATACCGAGAGCCTGCGCCGATACTTCGCCAACGAAGAAGGCCGCGATGAAATCATTAATGATATCGAAGGCCGGATCGCTGAACTGTTTTCTGACCGCCTGAAAAAAGGCGCTATCTGTATCACCGATGATGATGTGAACGCCATCATTGCCAGCATGGGCCGTCCTGAAGATTTCGAAGCTGCCGAAGCCGAAGCTGCCTTTAATACAGGCAACGCCTCCGGTGCAGGCGCCAAAGAAAGCCAAACTGCTTTCTCAGGTTCAACGTCCTATACCGGGGCAGGCAAGGCAGCAGCCCGTGGCCGGCTTTACCGAAATGCCGATGACAAAATTATCGGCGGTGTTTGTAGTGGTATAGCCAATTACCTGGGCATTGACCCGGTAATCATGCGGATCATCTTTGTATTGCTTTTCGGAGCGCTCTTCTGGATCTATATACTGCTGTGGATCATCGTTCCATCGCAGTCGCTCAGTTCCAATGTTACCAAGCGCCTCTACCGCAATCCCGACGATAAGGTGATAGCCGGTGTGGCTGGCGGACTGGCCGTGTATTTTAACATCGCCCCCTGGATTCCCCGACTGATCTTCGCCCTACCACTTATCCTGGGTATCCTGGGCAGCGGATTCAATGCTTTCTTCTGGGATTGGGATTTCATGATGGGGCCCCGCATCATATCGGGCGGCCTGGGCAGTACCCTCTTTGTAGTGTACCTGGTACTATGGATCGCAGTACCATATGCATCCACAGCCGCTGAAAAACTGGAAATGAAAGGTGAAAAAATCGACCTGAATTCAATCCGCGATACCGTACAGGGCGACCTGGAACATTTTAAAAGTCGCGCTCAGAGCTGGGGTGCTGAAGTAAAGGAAACCGCACAACAATTCACCAGCCAGGGAAAACAATTCACTTCAGAGGCCGGCGAGCGTGCCCGTAGTTTTGCTTCAGAAGCAGCTCCGGTAGCCCGTCGTGCGGGATCCGGACTGGGTAATGCCATCGGTATCCTGTTCAAGGCATTCTTCCTGTTCATCGCGGCTATTATTGCTCTGTCGCTCTTTGCAGCCCTAATGGGAATCCTGTTCAGCGGCATGGCTATCTATCCCCTGAAAGAATTTTTCCTGGAAGGTTTCTGGCAGAATGCGCTGGCCTGGTCAAGTCTCTTCCTGTTCATGGGCGTTCCCGCCATTGCACTGATTACCTGGGTAGTTCGCCGCATCATGGGAGTGAAAAGCACCAACAATTACCTGGGCTACACTTTCTCCAGCCTCTGGATCATCGGATTGTTCAGCTTTATCTTCCTCGCCGGTTCCGTTGCACGCAACTTTAAAAACCGTGCAGGGGTGGAAGATCAGGTCAATCTGATCCAGCCCGCGAAAGACAAGCTCTTTATAGAATCAGTAGGCAACAATATACGTTACTATGGTGATGATTTCTTCGGAATCGAATGGGATGAGGACGCTCCTTTCTATGGTATCAGCCGCGACAGCCTGATGTTGAAAACCGTCAGGGTGAATGTGGTGAAAAGCAAGGACTCATCCTTCCATGTGTACACCATCCGTTTCAGCCGCAGCAATACCAATACAAAGGCAAAGGAGCTGGCAGAGAAAATCAGGTTCTCCATGGTTCAGAAAGACAGCATCCTGGAATTGCCGAAGGGATTTGCCATCACGACAGATGAAAAATTCCGTAACCAGCAGGTACTGGTGGTAGTGGAAGTGCCGGTAGGCAAGAAGATAGAACTCGACCGCAGCCTGGACGACTACGAGTGGTTTAATGTGAATACCAACCGCAGAAGAGGCTTCAATGTTAGCTGGGACAATAACTGGGATGATTCTTATCACTATGAGAGCAACGTGGAATATATCATGACCCGCGAAGGACTTCAAAGAACCGGTGGCATGACTGAAAAAGAACTCAAAGAGGGAAAATTCAAATTCAAGATCGATGAAAAGGGTGTGATCATTGAAGGTGAAGGCGAGCTCAAAGACAAGAACCCTGAATATGAATATAAAGGACCAGAAAATAAAAAAGACACCATCGTGGTGAAGGCCGAAACCCGGATCTCAAAATCGGAAGATGACAATGAGCCTGGTCTGATGGAAAAATTTTCTTCCCTGAACAGTATCCGCCAGGTAAGCGAGATCGATGCATCCCCTCTCCTGGTGCTGGGTACCTTGCTCAGATAAGCTGCTGATCAACCCTGCCGCCGCCTCCTGTCGGAGGGAAGGCGGGGTTGAAGTTGGAACAATCCCCGGACGTCTGCCCGGGGATTTTTTTATTGTAAGATTACCCGGGAAGCAGAACTGATTTTCCGGCAAGTGAAGACTCAATCAAGAGGAAGTCTGAAATTGCTTTAAATTGATACAGCGTAACACAACAAGCCGCAACTTCCTTTGAATGAATACAAATTCAGCCATGCAGAAAATAGCCATGATTGATGATCATAACCTGCTGCGAAGTGGGTTGGCAAATATCATCAATGAGTTTAATGGTTTCGAAGTGACCCTCCAGGCTGTCAACGGCCGCGATTTCATTGAAAAAATGCAAACCCATGAGCCACCCGACATTGTGCTGCTGGATATAAATATGACGGTGATGAATGGTTACGAAACAGCCGCCTGGATCAGGGAAAACCTACCGCAGGTAAAAATTCTGGTCCTCAGCATGCTTGACACGGATTATGCCTTCATCCGCATGCTGAAACTTGGTGCCAGGGGCTTCATGATCAAGGACAGTCATCCGGACCAGTTTTACAGGGCACTGGTGGAAATCCGTGATAATGGCATTTACATGAACGAGATTCTGTCGCCTAAAATGGCCCACCGCCTGAACAAGGACTATTCGCAGACCATTGATGCCGCGCCAAATCTGATTCCCCGCCTGTCAGATAAAGAAATCGAATTCCTGAAACTGGTATGCTCCGAAATGACATACCGGGAGATTGCCATGGAAATGGGTATCAGTCATCGAACTGCAGACGGTTACCGCGACACCCTGTTCAACAAACTTGGGGTATGCACCCGGGTTGGGCTTGTCCTTTACTCCATTAAGAATGGAATTGTAATGGTGTGATGGCCTCCATTTCCTGCATGAAGCTTTCGCTCCATTGAGCAATATCATAATATTGTACGGAATCGAAAAGCCTTCCCATTCGCATGTCGCGCTCTTGCTCTTCCATCAGCAAAGCCTGCAGCAGCACTTCCCTGAGTGATTTTTTATCATAAGGGTTGGTTCGGAGCGCATAGCCCATCTCTACAGATACACCTGCGAATTCTGAGATTACCAGGACCCCTTTGTGCTGCTCTTTAAGTCCCTGTACTGCAACAAATTCCTTGGCAACCAGGTTCAGTCCATCTCTCAAAGGTGTGATCCAGGCGATATCGGATACCGCATAGTAAGCCACCAGCTCTTCAAAAGGAAATGACCGGAAGAAAAAATGGATGGGCGTCCAGCCGATAGTCGAATACCTGCCATTTATTTTCCCTATGGCCTGCTCAAGTTCCTGCTGAACTTTGTCGTAAATCTTCATCCCCTTGGCAGGTGGAGTGCAGATATTTATCAATTCCACCTTGCCGTGAAATTCAGGATATTGCTCCAGGAATTCCTGGAAGGCATAGATTTTTTCAAGCGGGCCTTTTACGTAATCCAGCCGCTCTACACTCAGCACGATCTTTTTATCCTTACCCAGCTGGTTACGCAATTTCTTTACCAGTTCTGTGGTGGTTTCTTTTTCATACAATTCTTTAATATAGGCCGTGTGAACTCCTATGGGATGTGCTCCGAGCCGCACCTGCCTGGAGCCTGCTTCAATTAGTCTCGGCATCTTTTCCACACCAAGCGGACAACTGTAACTCAGGAATCTTTCCGTGCAGTTTTGCTCTTCCAATACTGTTGCCGGTAAAATGCTCTTAACCACATCTACAAAATTTTCCGCATAACGAGGGATGTGGAAACCGATGTAATCGCACTGTAACAGGCTGCCAATGATATCGCCCCGCCAGGGGATGATGTTGAAAATGTCGGCGGGTGGAAAACTGGTATGGTGAAAAAAAGCAATATTCAGATCGGGCCTCAACTGCCTTAAAATCCCGGGCACCATCCAGAGATTGTAATCATGGATCCATACATTGGCGCCCAAATCGGCCTCTGCAGCAGTCTTCTCAGCGAAAATCCTGTTAATACGAACATAGTGATCCCAATGATCGTGGTTGAAACTGGCTTTATCCACAAAGGAAAAAATCGTAGGCCAGAAAGCTTCTTTTGAAAATACTTTATAGAACAGTTCAACTTCTTTTTTAGTAAGGCCTATGCGGCCCGCCAGCAGGTGAGGGTATTGCTTCTCATCAATATAAATGTTGCGAAGGGATTTACCAGGCTTGTCCACTTCCTCCCAGGCAATCCAGGTGCCGGAGCGACCCTGGCTGAAAAATCCCATCAGGGAGGGAATGATTCCGTTTGGACTCCGGGGTGTGATGTGTTCGCGAATGCCATTGACTTCACGGATTTCGTAGGGCAGCCGATGATACACCATCAATAACTGTCTTTCGCCGGTGGCGGGCAGTACCTGGTTTTCTTCGGTTGCCGGATCATACTGGTTAAAGGATCCGAAAGCCTTGAAGGCTTCCAGGATACCGCCGCAACCGGCACGCCTGGCCTGATAAATCAGACTATCACCGGCAGTAGCTTCCACGAGGGCGGATTCCGCTTCGCCGACCACCACCCCTTTATAACCTGTTTTGTAAAGCGACAGGTCATTCAGGGTATCGCCCGCCACCAGGATATGGTCTTCTGGAATATTCAGCAGATTAACCAACTGTTTCAGGGAAAAGCCCTTATTGATTCCCGGAGGTAATACATCCACAAACCTGCCGGCCGACACTAGTACATCGCAACCAAGTTCGGTTGCCGTCTCGTTCAGCAGATCCATATCCGTTTCCTCATCAAAGAAATAAGAGCTTCTCCGGGTCATGGGAACTTCCTGCCTTCGCAAACCTGGGATATCTTTCAGGCGGTTTCCCACCAGGAGCGCTCCCGGCCAGCGGTTTTCAATCTCGGCCTGAAGTGGCTGCACCGGCTCAAGGGTGCGGCCATTTACCACTGTAGCCCCCACATCGCAAATAATATAATCGGGATTGGGAATAACAGGATCATTCAGTAAGGGTATAACGGTTTCAAGTCCGCGTCCTGTTACAAATACCAGCCGGATGGAAGGGTTTTCCCTGATCACTCTGTATAACTGTTGTTTATCTGCACTCTTTCCACCTAAAAATGTTCCGTCCAGGTCCGTTGCTAATAATAACATAATTGCTCTTTTATCTTAAATATTGTTCAAGCAGTCTCATTTCATTGACTGGGGATGAATGCCGGTAAAGAATCCGGTAAACAGCCGAAAGCACCGGCAATTTCAGTCCGGCTGAATCGGCCAGCCGGAAAAGTCCTTTTGCTGCAGGATAGCCTTCTGCTACCATTTGCATACGCGATTGTGCCATGACCACCGAATATCCACGGCCAATCAGTTGTCCGAAAACATTATTGCGGCTGAAACCGGAATAAGCGGTTACCAGCAGGTCGCCATAATAAGCAGAATCTTTCAGATCCCGTGGAATCGGGTTCAGGCTATGAAGCAACTGCTCAATTTCCCGGAGGGCATTGCTGACAATCACTGCCAGGAAATTATCACCAAAATTCATCCCCCTTGAAATACCGGCTGCGATTCCCACCACATTTTTCATGATGGCTGCCAGCTCCACACCTGTCGGGTCATTATTTGCCACCACTTTCAGGTAAGGAGACCGGATGGCACGGCGGATCTGATCCACCTCATCATTTTCGGTACCGGCAATGGTCAGGTAGGTCCTTCGTCCCAGGGCCACTTCCTCTGCATGACAGGGTCCGCCGACCACCATTACTTTGCAGGGTGATACCTGGAAATAACGGGCCAGGTAACTGGAGGGCAGCTCCGATGTTTCAGGAAGCACACCCTTTATGGAAACAAGCAGTTTCTTTCCCGGGGGCAGGGCAATTTCCTGTCCCGCCAGAGTTGCTTCCAGGTAAGCGGAAGGCAGGGCAAAGAGGATATGGTCCGATGCCCCAATAGCCGTTTCAAGACTGGCGATCGGTTCAATATATTTCAGATCGAGCGAAAGGTGACTAAGATAATGCGGGGGGCTTTTATGTTCGAGGACATGGTCCACATGCGCAGTTGAACGCAGGTTCCAGATGACCCGGATGCCGCTTTCAGAAAATATCTTTACCAGGGCGGTAGCCCAGCTTCCACTGCCAATAATACTGATTTTTTGTAATGATGGCATGCGGCAAAGGTAGCCCCAATGTAGGCGGGATCGGTCCGGATAAAAGACCCGAAAAACACAACAAACTGATTTATAGAATCTTATACGATGATTTTTAATGGTATTTTCATATGACGTCTGTCATTCAGCTGGTTTCCGCTACTTTTGCGGCCTAAACAGCTGCCAGATATGAAGAATACTCCATTTACCCATAAGCACCTTGCCCTGGGTGCCAAAATGGCTCCTTTTGCCGGGTATAATATGCCGATCTCCTACAGTGGCATCAATGACGAACATGCCGCGGTACGGAACAATGCCGGCGTTTTTGATGTCAGCCACATGGGTGAATTCATCCTGAAAGGGCCGGATGCCCTGGACCTTATCCAGCGTGTCTGCACCAACGATGCTTCCAAACTGACGGACGGTAAAGCACAATACAGTGCACTCCCCAATGAGGAGGGCGGCATTGTGGATGACCTGATCGTCTACTGCATTGAAGAAAATAAAGTTTATATGCTGGTGGTAAATGCCAGCAATATCGAAAAGGACTGGAACTGGATCAGTGCCCGAAACACCAAAAATGTGGAGATGCACAATATTTCAGACAAGACCTGTCTGCTGGCCGTCCAGGGGCCCAATGCCACCAAAATACTGCAGACACTAACGGAAATGGATATCCTTAACCTGAAGTATTACACTTTTACGAAGGGAAAATTCGCAGGCGTTGACAATGTGCTGGTAAGTGCAACAGGTTATACCGGTGCGGGAGGTGTTGAGCTGTACTTTGAAGACAGCGATGGCGCGGCCGATAAAATCTGGGACGCCATTTTTGAAGCCGGTGCAGCATCAGGAATAAAGCCGATCGGGCTGGGAGCGCGGGATACACTTCGCCTGGAAATGGGCTATTGCCTTTACGGAAATGATATAGATGATACCACTTCGCCACTTGAAGCAGGCCTGGGCTGGATTACGAAATTCACCAAGGATTTTACAGCAAGACCAATTATAGAAGCCCTGAAAGCTGAGGGTGTAAAAAGAAAACTGGTGGGCTTTGAAATGGTGGACAAAGGTATTCCCAGGCATGATTATGCGATCACGGATGCGGATGGAAAGGTGATCGGTAAAGTTACCAGTGGCACCCAGGCACCCTCCTTGCAAAAAGCGATCGGCCTGGGTTATGTAACCGTTGATCATTCACATACCGACAGCGAAATTTTTATCGCAGTTCGTGACAAGAAACTAAAAGCGAAAGTGGTTAAAGTGCCATTTCAATAAAATTCTTTTACCGATTAAAAAAAGCCGTACAGTCTTACCTGTACGGCTTTTTTTAATATTTATTTAATTGTGTCGGTATCGATGAAATGCAGTGTTGACGGGCACTTTAACTAACTTTGCAACTTCTCTGCCAAAAATTTGCCTGCCTTAGTTTTATTAATTTTAAAACCCACCCGCATGAAAGAATATCTGAATCAGGAACTTTGGGGAAACACCTATCTGGCTTATCTCCTGGCACTCGGCGGTATATTGGTTGCATGGATTATTATCCGCTTATTAAAGAAATATGCTGTCAGGACACTGCAAAAACTGGTGGCGGGAACCGATAACCAGTACGACGATATGGCTTTTTTGGCAGTGCAGAAATACATCATCCCGCTGGTTTACTTTTTTGTCAATTATAATATTATCACCCAACTGAACCTGAGCAGCAGGATTGAACGTATTCTTCAGGTAGCCATCACAGTTATAGCGATTTATTATGTTGTCCGGATCATCAATCATCTGATGGAAGGGATGATGGAGGGTGTCATGAAGAAGCGGGATGAATCTCCTGAAAGGATCCGGCAGATGAAGGGGGTGCTGATGCTGGTGAAGGGGGTTATCTGGTTTCTCGGCATAGTTGCTTTGCTTGATAACCTGGGTTATGATGTTGCCACCATCATTGCAGGCCTTGGTATTGGTGGTATTGCCATAGCGCTGGCCGCTCAAACCATCCTCGGTGATCTCTTTAACTATTTCGTCATCTTCTTTGACAAACCATTCGAGATCGGTGATTTTGTGAATTCCGACGGAAAAAGCGGAACAGTGGAATTCATCGGGATAAAAACCACCCGCATCAGGAGTCTCAATGGTGAACAGATCGTACTCTCCAATTCCAAAATAACCAGTGCTGCCCTGCACAATTTCAAAAGGATGGAAAGGAGGCGGGTGGTTTTTTCCATCGGTGTTACCTACCAGACGGCAGCAGCTTTACTCAAGGAAATTCCCGGCCTGGTGGAGGCAGCCATCAGGGCGCAGCCGAATATTAGTTTTGACCGGGCACACCTGGCTTCTTTTGGTGATTACAGCATCAATTTTGAAGTGGTGTACTATGTGGATAATCCCGATTACCTGACATTCATGAATGCGCACCAGGCAGTGCTGCAACAAATTTTCGAAAGCTTTGAATTAAAGGGAATTGAATTTGCCTATCCGACACAAACCCTGTTCCTGGAAGGAACCGGGGCCAACGGGGTGGCAAGAACGCAGCCTGCCTGAGGCCGGGTGAGCCATCTTTCTTATTTTTAGATAAATCATTGCCTGCCATGAAAAAGATGTTGACCGGCTTATGCTGCCTGATGGTTTTGGGAGCCCGGGCCCAATCCCAATCCGATACCACCTATGCCGAAAAGCTGGGATTTCCGAAGGGTGCAAAAGTTGTCATCCTGCATGTGGATGATGCGGGGATGAGTTATGATTCCAACCTGGGCGCTTTTATTGCATTAACGGATGGCGTTGCCTCTTCGGTAAGTGTCATGATGCCCTGTCCCTGGGTGCCACAGTTCGTAAAATGGCTGAAAGTCAACCCGGCTATAGATGCGGGTTTACACCTTACCTTAACCTCGGAATGGGACAATTACAAATGGGGCCCACTGGTTGGAAAGCCTTCGGCACCGGGGCTGGTTGACCCGTCGACCGGTGGCATGCATGCCTCGGTTCAGGCGGTGGTAAAAAACTCCAACGCAGAGGAAGTCGGAAAAGAGATCAGGGCACAAATAGAACGTGCCCGCCAGATGGGGTTTGATCCAACCCATCTCGACAGTCATATGGGGACAGTTTTTGCCGACCCGGCATTCCTGATGCAATATGTCAGGATCGGCATTGAATATAAGATTCCGGTGATGATGCCGGGAGGCCACAACACAGAACTGATTGCTGCAGATCCGTCCCTGGCTGCCCGGCACAATGAGACCACCATGATTGGACAGATGTTATGGAAGGCGGGGTTGCCGGTACTGGATGACCTGCACAATAAAAGTTATGGCTGGAAAATCCCGCCTGCGGCCATGAAATCGGATGAGGCGTTGCGGCGATATGCCGGCCAGCAATATATCAACGCACTTGATGAATGCAAGCCGGGACTAACGATGATGATCATGCACTGTACACAGCCGACAGAAGTGTTTGCTGCCATCAGCGACAGCGGTCCGAGACGCAAAAGTGACCTGCTTGGCATGACCGACGCTGCGGTCCGGAAGCATATTAAGGACAAGGGCATTATTCTCACCACCTGGCGTGAAATCATGCAGCGCCGGCAAAGACTGGCTGCTACAAATTAAATTGGAACAATTTTCGCTGCCCCATTCACCATTCACCATTCCCCATTCACCATTAATGCCTTCTATTCACCTGACCACAATGATCCATGCACCTGTAGAGGTTGTATTTGATTTGTCCAGAAGTATCGACCTGCATAAGAAATCGATGTCGCATACGAAGGAGGAAGCGGTTGCAGGAACCACCATGGGACTGATCAATCTGCAGGAAACCGTTACCTGGAAAGCCCGGCACCTGGGCAAAACAAGGGTATTAAAGTCGAAGATAACCAGCCTGAAGGCTCCGGTTAGTTTTACGGATGAGATGATTGACGGCGATTTCAGGAGCCTCCGCCACGAACACTATTTTAAGCCGGTGAATAACGGGACACTGATGATAGATTATATGCATTATGAAATGCCTTATGGCTTTATTGGCAGCCTGGTAGACCGTTTTTACCTGAACAAATACCTGGTACGCCTGCTGGAAACGCGCAACTCCCTGCTGAAAAAATGTGCGGAGTCGGAACAATGGCGGAAATACCTAAGTACCCAACCCGTCTGACGCGCGTCTGACGTGCGTCTGACATGCGTCTGACATATGTCAGACGTGCGTCAGACGCCTTATCTTTGCAACCCATGAATAATAAACCAACCTTACACACTTCACTGTCGCCCGCGCTCCTGCACCTTTATGATGTCCGTGATAGTATTGTAGTAATCATCGATGTATTAAGGGCCACTTCCACCATTGCGACAGCCCTTTACAATGGTGCAAAATCAATCATTCCGGTTGACTCTGTTGCCCGCTGTATAGAACTCGGCAACCAGATGGATGCGATCACCGCAGGGGAACGCGATGGAAAAGTAGCTGAAGGACTCACCTATGGCAATTCTCCTTTTGAATATCCCCGCGAATTCATAGCAGACAAGACCCTGGTTCTGACAACCACTAACGGAACCAAACTGCTGCACATGGCCCTGAACAACGGTGCGCCAACAGTGATTACCGGATCATTCCCCAACCTGAGTGCGGTTTGCGATTTCCTGGTAAAGGAAAACCGGAACGTAATCCTGGGTTGTGCCGCCTGGAAGGACCGGTTCAATCTCGAAGACACACTGTTCGCAGGTGCAGTCATCTCCCGTATAAAGGAAAATTTTCATATCAACTGCGATTCATCTCAGATGGCAGAAACCTTGTACCTGAAAGGAAAAACTGACCTGTATGAGTTCATGAGGGAAAAAAATGCGTCGCATTACCATCGATTAAATGGTTTTGGACTCGAAAAAGATATCCGCTACTGCCTTACCCCCGATGGCGCCAACGTGCTGCCCTTTTATGAAGATGGCAGGCTGGTGGTACATGGTAAATAAGCTTTAGTGGAGGGATATGGCCTTGCGGCAGATATAAGACAGGGGAGCGCCGGGCTGGTGCAGGGTAGTGAACTTTTCAAATCCCATGCTTTCCAGGATGGCAAGGTTGGCTTCGTTTTCTGTGATCAGCCAGCATTCTTCCAGGCCGGCTTCTGCCATCTGGTCAAAGCAGGCATCCATCAGCATTCGGGCATAACCCCTGCGACGAACTGAGAAATCGACTGCCAGCAGGTAGCAAAATCCAAATTTTACCGCATTCTCCCGGATGACATCAAATGCAGCCATTTGCTGGCGGTTTAGCTGTTCCCACCCGGCAATAGCGTAGGACGGCTGGCTGCTGATCCTGTTCTGGTCAAATGCCGGAGGAAACGCTGTACCCGGAATCCAGGCAACCAGTCCGGTGTTTCCCGGCGCCAGGATGATATTCCCTTCTGCGAGGCAAAATTCTAGCGCAGCCGCAAAATAGGCATCCATGGCGCGGTGGCGCTGGTCATCAGTACCCTGAAAAGCATACCGGAAAAGAGGGTCATCAGAAAAATTACTCGACAGTAGCAGGCTGCATTGCATCAGGTTCATGGTACGAAGATACATTTCACTGTTCCCGAATTCGTAACCCTTTTCACGCGAAGCTTGGTATTTTTGCCCATTAACAGATGTCCAACGGCATGATTCAAATAGGATTAGTAGGAAACCCCAACAGCGGAAAAAGTTCTCTTTTCAATTCTTTGACGGGATTGAACCAGAAAGTAGGCAACTTTCCGGGCGTTACAGTTGATAAAAAGACCGGGCGTTGTGACCTGGGAGATAATCTTTCCTCCACCATAATTGACCTTCCGGGAACCTACAGCCTTTACCCCAAAAGAGGAGATGAATGGGTGACCTATAAAGTGTTAATGGGGCAGGATGCCGATGTGCAGCTCGATATGTTGATCCTGCTGGCCGATGCCAGCAACCTGAAACGAAACCTGCTTTTTGTATCACAGATCATCGACCTGAAACTGCCGGTGGTGGTGGCATTGACCATGTGTGATATGGCCCGCAGGAAGGGAATTGAAATTGATATTGAAGGACTCGAGCGCGAGCTGGGCGTTCCGGTGGTAGCAGTTAACCCGCGCCGGAACAAAGGCATCAGCCAGTTAAAAAAGGTGATGGCTGCCGTTGCCCGTCAACAATACAAGGCCCCTGTACTTGATTTCATCCCCAACCTTGATCTTGCCGCCGGTGCAGTGAAACAGGTAAAGGAACTGGTTCCCGGGATAAGCGATTACAAGGCCATTCATTACCTGATCAATCACGAGCATTTTGCGCTGCCTGACCAGTTACAGGAAGATATTGAGCAGACTGAAAAAGATAACCAGTTCAATCCGACTAAAACGCAGGCAGAAGAGATCATGCAGCGGTATACCCGCATCAAAGGGATCATGCAGCAAACCATAGCGGAGCCCGATCCCCTGAGAAAAAGCCTGCTGACGGAAAAAATCGACAAGCTCCTCCTGCACCGGGTCTGGGGTTATCTGATCCTGCTGGCGGTCTTGTTCCTATTGTTCCAGAGCGTATTCCTGGTAGCACAATACCCGATGGATGCCATCGAGTCGGCTTTTGGCAGTATCGGCTCCTGGCTGGGCTCGGTTTTACCGGACACCTGGTGGAGTGACCTTGTTATCAATGGCCTGGTGGCGGGCCTCAGCGGAATCCTGGTCTTTGTTCCGCAGATCATGATATTATTCGGGCTGATCACGGTGTTGGAAGATACCGGCTATATGGCAAGGATCAGCTTCCTTACAGATAAGCTCATGCGAAAAGTGGGACTAAACGGAAAGAGCGTGATGCCGATGATCAGTGCATTTGCCTGTGCGGTGCCCGCTATTATGAGCGCCCGTAACATTGAAAACTCCAAAGAGCGTTTACTCACGATACTGGTGACGCCCCTGATGAGCTGCAGTGCCCGCCTGCCGGTATTTACCATCCTGATTGCCCTGGTGGTGCCACAGGAACTGGTGGGTGGTGTGATCAGTTTGCAGGGGCTGGTAATGATGGGATTGTACCTGCTGGGTATTGTGATGGCTATGATGGTTTCCTGGATTGCGAAATGGTTTATCCGGAACAGGGAGAAAAGTTTCTTTATCCTGGAACTGCCAATGTACCGGGCACCCAGGTGGAATAATATATTCACTACCATGGTGGAGAAGGCCCGGATTTTTGTAACAGATGCGGGTAAAATCATTATGATCATCAGTCTCCTGTTATGGGCACTCAGCAGTTATGGTCCGGGTGAAAGAATGGAAAAAGTTGCCGCGGAATATGCGGCACTCAAATCAAGCCAGCCGGAAAGACTGGAAGAACTGGAAAAAGAGGAAGGTGCAGCCAAGCTGGCTAATTCCTATGCCGGCATTCTGGGAAAGGCCATTGAACCGGTAATCACACCACTGGGGTACGACTGGAAAATCGGAATTGCCCTGATCACTTCTTTCGCTGCGCGGGAAGTATTTGTAGGAACCATGGCCACCCTGTACAGTGTAGGCGAAACGGATGATGAAAGCGGATTATTACTGCGGCAGAAAATGCAACAGGCACGCAAAGCCGATGGCAGTAAAGTATATAGTTTGGCAACGGGATTGTCACTGATGGTATTCTATGTGCTGGCGATGCAATGTATGAGTACGCTGGCCATTGTAAAAAGGGAAACCCGTAGCTGGAAATGGCCTGTTGTACAGTTCGTGTATATGACAGCCCTCGCTTACCTGATGAGTTTCCTGACTTACCAGATCTGGTCATAAAAGCTTCACCCGTCGCGGCAGTGTTGTCCAACGGGTGAAGAGTTTTATTGCCTTAAGTTATATCTTAACTGTTTCAAGGGCCGTTTCTACAATATGCAGAAATTCTGAAGCCGTGTGCCTGCCCTTATCCTTCGCATACCAGCCATGAAGCTGGTTATACATTTCTTCCTTGGGAATATCAGGATTGGCCTTAAGTTGCTTAAGCAGGTCAGCAGCACCACTGGGACGCGGTCCCCAGCTCGCCAGCACTCTTTTGGTTTCGGTTTCCAAAATAATGGTCTTTGGTATGGATCGTGTTCCATTGGTAAGAAACTGGTCCATCAATTCCGGGTTCTCATCCCGAAGGATAAGCTTATGATCAATCAATGGATTGGAAACAGCCAGTTTTTCGATCACCGGGATAATCTGGGCTGCGTCACCGCACCAGCCCTCTGTAATGGTAAGCCAGGTAAGTGGCGTATCAATATTCAGCATCCTGTTCTCCTGGTCATCGGATATCTTCCAGGTTTTGTCAAGCCGGTTCATCCTTTGAAGGTTGAGGCGGGCATAATCAACTATCCAGTCATCCTGGTTGGTGCCGGTTGTTTTACCATCTTCTATCAGGCCAGCCAGCATGTCACGGTATCCTTTGTAATCAAACGCCTTTTCAAGTAATTCTTCACTAATACTATTCTCTTTCATTCGTTATCGGATTTTTTTAATAATGACAGATTGCAATAAAGACAAGTGTCATCGGTTAATTGTTTATTAAGGAGTCCGGTGGGATCAAAGTCCCTCGATCAGTTCTTTCACCTGCCGGCCAATAAAATCGCGCACCTTATTAAATTCCTCCGGCTCCATATGTTTTGGATCGGGAATCTGCCAATCGATGAATTTTTTTGCAGGCATCCAAGGGCAGGTATCCCCGCATCCCATGGTAACCACAGCATCAAAAGGTGCATATTGTTCAACTTCCTTCAATGATTTCGAATCGTGGGTGCTGAGGTCATATCCCAGTTCTTTCATAGCAGCGATGGCTTTGGGATTCACCACACCACTGGGTTTACTGCCGGCACTAAATGCTTCCACCGAATCGCCACCGATCATGCGGGCAAAAGCCTGGCTCATCTGGCTGCGGTTGGCATTTTCCACACAAACAAATAATAGTTTTTTCTTTCCCATTGCTTTTGAATTAGGGGGTTGATCTTTAGATTGTGAGTGATTTGCGCATGATGGTGGCCGTTACCGGGCAAAGTCCGTTGAACTCTGCGGATGCAGCCACTGTTGAGGGAAGCTGATTTCGGTTGATCGGCACAAATCCTTTGCGGGAAAAATAATTTTCAGCAGTATTCGTAACCAGGTATAATGTGGAAACATTCAGGAAGCGGGAATGGCTTTCCAGCTGGCTAACCAAAGCTGAAGCAATACCCTTGCTGCGCTGCGATCCCTCTACAACCATTGATCTCAGGAGTGCGTCGCTGCCATATTTATCGAGCCCGATCGATCCCACAGGTTTGCCATCGATCACAGCCAGAAAAAATTCTGCCATATCCTTTCTCAGGTCGGCGGTTGGAAGTTTTTCAGATTCCAGTAATGCACAAACCGGAAGAAAATCTTCCGGCAGTGCTGGCCTTATTTTAAAGTCCGCAGGCATAAACTGTTTTTTATAATTCTTATACTGCAAGTTGTAATTTCGTAAACCACTTCAATGGTATCAGCAGCAACCAGCTCCCGGTTCGCAGCAATTGGAGTCCATGGATTCCGGTTTATCGGCATAAACAGTGATGCTCACAATTTTCACCTCTCCGGATTTGTAGGCCGCTATTTCTTCGGGACTAAGGTATTGGGAAAGAATATCATCCGGGATGGATATTTCCTTTTCCTTCTGCAGTGTGACGTGGGTAAATCCGGCCTGGTCAATCAGGGAAAGGTATTCATCTTTCTGGATGGCACCGGAAATGCAGCCGGCATAGAGTTCTGCCACTTCTCTCCATTTTGCGGGAAGATGGCCCTGCAGGACGATATCTGAAATGGAAAAGTGTCCGCCGGGTTTCAGCACCCTGAAAATCTCTTTGAATACTGCTGGTTTGTTGGGAACCAGGTTCAGCACGCAATTGCTCACCACCACGTCGGCTTTGTTGGCGGTAACCGGCATCTGTTCGATATCACCCTGGCGGAATTCCACATTATTATAGCCCAGCTTTTCTGCGTTTTCGCGGGCTTTTTCAATCATTTTTTCTGTGAAGTCGATGCCAATCACTTTTCCTTTATCGCCAGTAATGGCACGGGCAATAAAACAGTCATTGCCGGCGCCGCTGCCAAGGTCAATCACCGTATCGCCCTCTTTTATTTTTGCGAAGGCAGTAGGCAGGCCGCAACCTAAACCCAGGTCTGCATCCGGGTTGTATCCCTCCAGCTGAGTATAGTCGTCTGCCATGATATGGTAAACATCATCACCTCCGCAACAGGAGGTGGCACCGCAGCAGGAGCTGGCGTTTTGTGCTGCAGACTGCTCTGCGATGGCACTGTATTTTTCCTTCACCACTGACTTAATTTCAAGGTCATTTTTCATATTGGAACTGTTTTATTTATTGCTGATATAATGTTTTGATGGCTGTCTGCTGGATTAGCAACATTGGTTGGCTTTTTGTTTCCGGAGGTCATTTAGCAGGTTGTTGAATCCATTATTGAATGCTTCAAAAGCCTCCCAGTTGATGCAGTAGCAACTGCGTGGGCCGTCGATGGAACCGCTGATGAGTCCAGCGTCTTTCAATTCCTTCAGGTGTTGTGAAACAGTACTTTGTGCCAGGGGTAGCAGATCAACTATTTCCCCGCAGATACATTCGTTTTTACCTGCCAGGACTTTAAGGATGGCGATTCTTGCCGGGTGCGACATTGCTTTGGCAAGTGCGGCCAGTTCCTGTTCCTGTGGTGAAAATTCGTCTTTCTTGTTGATCGCCATGCTCTAATTGTTTTTCATCGGTTTAGGTGTCTGACATGTGGTGTCTGACATGTGAGATTACCGGATTCAGAAATCATAGATGTCAGACACCACATGTCAGACACCTGTCACCTATCCCTTATCGCAAATATACGATTAATAATACCGCGTAAGCAAATATTTTTTCCGGGGAGTAAAACGGTCCCTGCTGAATGGGCAAAATTCAAAGTGCCATCAATCCTGCAGTATGGTATTTTGTCTGGGGACCAGGTAAACCTGTTTCTGACGGCCATTAATGAACCGGAAGCCATCGGCATCAAAATAACCGTCTTCCTCGAGCATGATTCTCACAGACTTTTTCCATTCGGGAATTTCAGTAGAGGTGTTTAATTCGATTGAGTAGGCAGTATTCAGGTGAATAGGGTAATCTCCGGCACCGGGGACACCACCCTGCTGGTCCCACAAGCCGATCGTTGGACCCGCAGCATGTCCATGAAAGCCCAGGGGGTGGGTATAAATGGAAGCGACGATACCCTCTTTTTTTGCCTCATTCAGGGCATTGGCCAGCACCTGGTTTCCCGTTTTTCCGGGCCTGAACTGGCTGGTAAGTATTTCCTGCAGCCTGTTGGATCGCCCGAAGGCCGCAGCCAGTGAAGGTGGTAAACTGTGCTCACCCGGCTTCAGGATATACGCATGTTGTTGAATGTCGGTATTCAAGCGCAGGTAACTGATGCCAATGTCCACGTGTAAGAGGTCGCCGGCACGGATCAGTTCGTCTTTCGGACGGTTGGAAAAACTTCGGAGGTGTTCAAAATTCTGCTGATCGTTCCGCTGAACAGAAACAGTCGGATGAAACCAGGTTTCCAGTCCCAGTGTCCTGATTTTTTCCCGGAACCACCAGACGAGGTCGTCGGTTGTGGTGATGCCCGGGGTTATAACGCGCTCTGAAAAGCCTTCTTCAATTATTTTGTGGGTAATGTTCACCAGTTGCGGATAAAATTCCATTTCCCTGGCAGTTCGGGTTTCCAGCCAACGAATGGCAAGGTCTTCGGCCGAAACGATTTTGGATCGGAAGCTGTTTGGTAACTTCTCCATTAAGGCAATATAATCGGTATGGTCCAGTCCATCCGCATGTGCATGGTGTCTGGAAATATTAATGCCGATCTTTCCCGGATTCCTGCTACTAATGATGTCTGTTAAAGCATCCCACTGATCGGGAAAGCGTTGCATGTCCCAGGATGCTTTGATATGTTCCCCAACATTGTATCGGGCGATGGCCAGCTTGTCGAATTGACTTTTTGCCTTATTGCGATAAAACACGAGGATTGTACGCCGGCGGGCAGATATCCATTCGGCAGGGAGCATGGTTTTCAAAACCGGGTCTTCGTTGTATTCGCGTGAAATCAAAATCCACATATCAATGCCTGTCGAATCCATCAGTGCCGGAAGCAGGTGATTAAATCGTTCACCCTGAATGGCATTGATAGTAGTTGCCTGTTCGCGCAAGGGCAGCACCTGGGCATAAACAGCCGTTGAAAAGGCAAGTAAAGCCATCGGCAGTAGTTTTCGCATACAGTTTATTTATACCCAAAAATAGCAGAAAGCCATTTCCGAAATTATGATGATGCGGAACTGCTCAGGGATGCTTCTCCGGCTTTTTCCTTTAAATCGCGGTGATATCGCAGGTAGGCAACAACAGCCCTGATCTCATCAAAGGAATATCCCTCACCCAGGAATTCCTTCACAGGGCCCAATTGTTCTGAACCGGTTTCAACAATCGCCTTGCGGATCACAGTCACTTTTTCGGCAGGAACAAGGTCTATCAGGGCAAGGTCGCCGTTACCAACAAATTGGATCAAATGGCTCATAATGGTGGAAACTGCCAGGTTCCTTTCCAATGCAATTGCCTCAATGGATTTCCCCTGCCGGTAAAACTCAAGACTGGTTCTCTGGGACTCACCCTTTACCCGTGGTTCACCTTTAGTCCGATGACCCTTTTTTGCTGCATCTTTTCCAGGCTCCTTATCTTTTGCCGACTGTGCATCCCCTTCGCTGGCAGGAATATCCTTCACGGCTGCAGTTGGTTTCTCGGTAATCATTTCCAGCAGGCGGGAGGCAGCAGCGCCGGAAGCCATTGCAGATGTCAGGTGGGATGATCTGCGGATTGAAGCAAGCCGCAACTCAAGAAAGGACTCTATTTCAGCCAGTTCACGCAGGTATTTGGTAACCCTGGGTTGCTTCCGCATTTCCTCTTTATGCGCCTGCAATGAAACAAGAAATCCTTCAATAGCTGTTGCAAAATAGTTTGCAGCGGCGGCAGTTCTTGAATCAAGGTAATCATAACCGTTACTTTCTACCTGCTGTAATTGTGCTGCCAGGTGAGCGGTTGTTTTTATCGCAACTGGAATCAATCCGGCAACTTTATCGCGGAAAGTCCTGGCCCATTCCATGGCCTCCAGCTTAGCCCCGATATTTCTTTTATCCGATTCCAGCAGCCATTGTTCGGCTAATTCCATCAGGGGGTCAAGGTTGAAGGACTGGAGCAGGGAAGTACCGATAAAATCCTGTTCCGCCAAAGCCAGTTCTTCTTCCAGTAATTCAAAAGGTTTTTCATCCGAGGCAAAAAAATGCACTCTTTGATCCGTCTGAATAGCAGCAGAACCAATCCTGGATTTCAAAACCAGTCCATCCATATTTGTCAGCCGGCTAAGGGCAACATAAACCTGACCAGGTGCAAAAGCAGCGCCGGCGTCAATAATGGCTTTGTCAAAGGTCAGTCCCTGGCTTTTATGTATCGTAATTGCCCAGGCCAGCCTGATAGGATACTGCGAGAAGGTTCCCAGTTCTTCTTCTTCAATTTTATCTTTGGCACGGTTATATTGATACCTGATATTCCGCCAGGTCTCCTTCTCCAGTTCCAGCAATTCTTCCTGGTCCACAAAGCTGATCATGATGGCCTCTTCGGTAATGGAGTGAACCGTGCCAATGCGACCATTATAATATCTTCTTTCCTCACCTTTATCGTTCTTGATGAACATAACCTGCGCGCCCTCTTTCAAAACCAGTTCCTCATCAGCGGGAAATGCCTTTTCGGAAAAGTCGCCGGAAATCTCAGCCGGGAAACGAAAAGCCGGTGCAGGCAGTCTTTCCAGAGCTTTCTGGTTTATATTATCTGCCCTGGAATTATGGGTGGTCAGGGTAATGAATTGTGCTGAATTATCAGGTTGAAAATCTGGTTGGTAATGCCGGTTCAATGCCTCCAGGTCAGCCGCTTCCATCTGGTTATTGCGCACTTTGTTCAACAAGTTGATGAAAGTTTCTTCATTCTGCCGGTAGATCTTTTTCAGCTCCAGGAAAACCGGTGCGGCCTGCTTCAGGACATGGGCTTCAAAAAAGAAGGGACTTTTATAATGCTCTTTCAAAAAATTCCATTCGCGGTCCGAAACCACCGGCGGCAGTTGGAACAGATCACCAATAAATAAAACCTGCACACCGCCAAATGGCAGGGATGGTTTTCTCCTGACATGGCGTAGTACGACATCCATTGCATCGAGCATATCAGCACGAAGCATGCTCACTTCATCCACCACCAGTAATTCCAGCTCCCGCATCAAAATCCTTTTAGGCTGGGAAAGACGAAGGTTCCGAAGCAGTGTCTGGCGATTATTAAACAGTTGATCACCACTTTCAGGAATCTGTCCGGTCGGAACAAATGCACCCAGCGGCAACTGGAAAAAAGTATGCACGGTAACACCGCCCGCATTGATAGCGGCAACACCCGTAGGCGCAACCACCGCCATTTTTTTGGAGCAATGTTCCCGGATGTATTTAAGAAAAGTCGTTTTACCCGTACCAGCCTTACCTGTCAGGAATATATGCCTGCCAGTATGCTGAACATAGCGACTGGCCAGTTCAAAATATCTGTTCGAATGATCTGTTTGCATAATCTGCCGTAAAACTAATGATAATAGCAGGCATGCCAGCGTATCCGGATTTACCGGCACGCCTGCCGGTTTTTCATGCTTCTGTTTTTGTACGGCTGTTCAGGACCACCAGTTCCAGCACATTGATCTCAGTGGCAAATTTTTTAACGCCTTCCTTGTCAACATAACTGCGGTAAACGAGTTTACCCTCAACCGACACTTCATTGCCCTTCCGCAGTTCCTGTTCCGCTTTGTCAGCCAGCCGGCCCCAGGCAACCAGGTGGTGCCACTGCGTTTCCGTTACTTTCTCCCCCTGGCTGTTCTGATAATTTTCATTGGTCGCAACAGAAAACCTGGCCACCCTTCGGCCGGTGGCCGTTTCTTTTACTTCCGGATCCGCACCCAGGAATCCTACCAACAGCACTTTGTTCTTACTCTCATTCATGGTGTTCTTTTTTAGCCGGCAACTGCAGGCCGGAATGATAAATGTTTATTAGGTGTTCACCCGGCGCCAGGTGAACAGTACAAATATCCGGCAATCATAATCCAATAGCCGGATGCGAAACATTTGTAACCGGAAATAACCGTGTAAAAACGGTTGCGGAAGCCAGGCAGAGAAAATATTTTGTGATAAAAAATATGGCCAGACAAACAGACAACCGGAAATGCCTTTGGTGCGAGCAACCGATCAGGGGCAGGGCAGATAAAAAATACTGCGATGACAATTGCCGCAATGCATTTAACAATCAGCGCCAGGAGGGCGAATACAACCTAGTCAGAAATATCAACCGTACACTGATCCGTAACCGGCGCATCCTGGCAACAGTAATGCAACAGGCAGGCAGTGAAACCTGCATCTCAAAAGACATCCTGCTGCAGATGGGCTTTCAGTTCAAATATTTCACCCAGGCATTTACCAGTGCGGATGGACAGGTATGTCACTGCTGTTATGACTATGGCTACCTGCGCCTGCCGGAAGAGGGTTTCCTGGTAATCAAAAAAATTGAAAACATTTTAACTGCGAGGCTTACGGGGCGCTGACCTCACCGGTCCCTCCGGTTTCAATACCGCCTTAATCTCGTGCAGTTTCATCTTGTCGGCAGACTTCATTTCAACCCTGGCCACAGCCAGCGCTTTTTTCTTTTCCATTTCCTTGTGAAGTTCATATTTGGTATCCGCGGGTCCCATGATCACCACGGAATCAACTTTTTTGAGTTGCGCTACCACCCCTTTCAAAAAGGCTTTCCGCTGCTGGTTCAACTTATTCTGGGCTTGCTTTTCCTTGTTCAGCGTTGCGCCAAACAACCTGCTTTTACTGGAGGTTTCCCCTTCAAAGCGCACGTGCGTTTCAATGCCCGATTCCAGCGTATCGGTGCTAATGTCTCCTTCCTCATTCATACAGGCTATTATCGCTTTTTGCTGATCGATCCAGATAGCATACTTCAGGCAATTGGTGTTCTTCTTTTTCATAAACTGTTTTTTTATACGGAGCAGGATTAAGTTACGAAAAATACCTGCGGGTTGTATCTTTCCATTATGTCGGGAACCCTGTTATTATATGGCGCCAATGGATACACCGGAAAATTAATCCTCGAACTTTCGGTGCAGCAGCGGATTAAACCAATCCTTGCCGGTCGAAATGCCATTGCCATAAGATCCCTTGCCGAATCTTATTCGCTCCCGTACAGGATAGGCGGACTGGAAGACCAGGCAACAATGGATGTGCTGCTTAAAGATGTTGATGTAGTGATACATGCAGCAGGACCTTTTTCCATTACTGCCCGCCCGATGATGGAAGCCTGTATCCGCAACAAAGTCCACTATCTCGACATCACCGGTGAAATCGGGGTGTTTGAAATGGCCGCGCAGCTTGGAAAAGAAGCCCGGGCTGCGGGGATCATGCTGATGCCCGGAGTAGGATTTGATGTGGTTCCCACCGATTGTATGGCACAGCACCTGAAAACGCTTATGCCGGATGCCACCCATCTCGCCCTGGCATTTGCCAATATAGGCGGGGCCATTTCACACGGTACAGCCACCACCATGGCCCAATCCCTGGGTGAGGGCGGAGCCATCCGCAGTAAGGGTAAAATTATCCGCAGCCCGCTGGGCGCCTATCACCGATGGGTTGATTTTGGCAAAGGGAAACGCTTCGTTATGAGCATTCCCTGGGGTGACGTAGCAACCGCTTTCCATACCACCGGTATCCCGAATATCATTGCTTATACAGCAATAAAACCAGGGATACACCGACTACTGAAATTACAGGGATTGCTCAACCCGGTGCTGAAAACCCGTTGGGCCAGGAAAATGGTACAAAACTATATCAACCGGCAACCGGCCGGTCCATCAACTGAAATGCTTAACCGAAGCAGCAGTATGGTCTGGGGAGAAGTGTCTAACCCCAAAGGCGAAACAATTTCCGCAAGGATGTCCTGCATGAATGGGTATTCACTTACCGCCCACAGCAGTCTGCTGATCGCCAAAAAAGTGCTGGCGGAACAATTTAAACCAGGTTACCAGACCCCGGCGGGTTGTTACGGTGCGCAGCTTATTGGTGAAATTCCGGGCAGTTCGGAAATAAATACAGTTAGCAAAAGCCCCTGATGCATCGCCATTCATCGGTCGATTTTCGTCATCCGGCAATTTCCTTTCAGCGATTCGGGAATATCCATGGAAATTGTATAAAATTTCCCCAAAGTACCTGAACACTAATGCAAGGAGGATGCAGAAACTGACCACATCGGTAACGATTATACGATATATACACGGATGGCTGATCCTGGGAGGCATCATGCTTTTCCTGTTGTTGCTCTGCCTGGTATCCTATGTCAACACAGGGTCCTTTTTTGCAACCTTCAGCATATCCGCTTTATTACGCGAGGGTATACTTATCCTGGTGCAGAACCTTTCGGTAATGTACTTCGTTTACTACGCAATACTCTTTTTTGACAAGATATACCTCAACAGGAATTTCACTATATCTCGTTATGTTTATGAGCTGCTTATCATTGTATCGGGCTCCCTTCTGATCAATAAATTTTTTCATTTCCTGTTTATTAAACTTGTGGTAGTCCCGGAAGCTGATACAGAAGCACTGGAAAATAAACTGATAAACCTGCTGGTAATCACGCAGACCCTGGTTGTGGTAATGTATGGACTGATTACAGGTTTCAGGTTGTTTTACAACCTGCAGCAAAAACAACTCGAATTATTGAGAATGCAGAAAGAGTTTGCCCAAACTCAGTTCGAATTATTCAAGAACCAACTCAACCCGCATTTCCTTTTTAACAGCCTGAGTGCCCTTAGTTCGCTGGTTTATGCAGATGCTGACATGGCGGAAAAATTTATTGAAAAACTTTCCCGCACCTACCGATACCTGCTCGACCAGCGGGAAAAGGAATTTGTGGGACTTGCCCAGGAACTGGAGTTCCTGGAAAATTTTTACTTCCTGGTTGAACAACGCTATGGTAATAAAGTAAGGATTATCAAAGAACTTCACCAGCAGGAAGACGGACTTTATTTACTGCCACACACACTGTTGATCATAATGGAATACCTGATCGGCAGCAATACAATGTCCTCAGCAAAACCACTGCTGATCAATATCAACGTGAATAATTCAGCCCTGCAGATCAGACATAGTTATCAGCCGAAAAGCCTGCCAAACATGCACCTTCAGGAACAGCTCAACAGCTTGCTGAACAACTACCGGCAAATGAATAAGAAAATAACCATCTCACGGGATGAAAATACCCTTCAACAGTTAATCAGCATTCCATTTCTTCAAAAAAATGATTGATAAAGGAAATATAAGGACCGGGAAATTACCTGTTTTCAAATTTGCCGTATTACTGATTATGGTGATCAGCATTTTGTACACCTCTATTTTTGCCTGGATCAACAATAATGTCCAGCTACTACCGCTGACAATCGACATATTCCTCACCTTTGCCATAGAATTTACCATCGCTTCAATGGTATATGGAATCATTACACTGGTCAATCAATGGTTGCCGCCTGTAATCATACGCTGGTGGCGATATCCGCTGGAACTGGCTTTAATAATGGTTTTAAGTTTCTGGGTGCTGCATACCATACATTTATTGGTACGCGATGATATGTACCAGTTGAGCGCTGAAAACGAAGCGATAGATTACCGGATGTTTATCACCGTTAATATGGCCGGCAGCTTTTTTATCTACTCCCTCATTAGTTCAATGACCCTTTACCAGGTGATGCTGGACAAATCAAAACAGGCCGAAAAATTGCAGAAAGAATACGCACAGGTTCGTCTGCAGGCATTGAAAAGCCAGGTGAACCCCCACTTCCTTTTCAACAGTCTGAGCGTGCTGTCTTCTCTTGTGCATTTGAGTCCGGAAACTTCAGAACGTTTTATCATCCAATTGTCGAAAGCCTATCGCTATATACTGGAACAAAAAAATACAGACCTTGTTACACTGAAGGATGAGCTTGATTTCCTGGATGCTTTTTATTACCTGCTGCAAATACGTTTTGAAAAGAAAATAATTCTGGAAAAACAAATCGGTTCGGAAATGCTGGACTGGCTGCTTCCACCATTCACCCTGCAACTGCTGGTTGAGAATGCTGTGAAGCACAATAAAATGTCTGCAGCTCGCCCGCTGGTCATCAGGATCATGGTTTCTGAAGAAATGATTCTGGTTGTAAACAACAGGAACAGGAGAGAGGAAACTGTTGATTCTACAGGCATCGGTCTGGATAATATCAAGAAAAGAGTATCATACCTGACCGACCATAAGGTGGTCGTATGGGAGGACAGCACTGCCTTCAGGGTAGGTGTTCCATTGTTGAAAAGTAAACAATCATAACTATGAAAGTCGTTATCATTGAAGACGAGCAACTTACTGCAAACCGCCTTCAGGCCATGTTGAAAAAATATGACCCGGAAATCGAAATACAGGCCATATTGCCCTCTGTTTCCGAATCCGTGGAATGGTTCAAAACCAATCCGGATCCAGCCCTCATATTCATGGATATCCATCTCGAAGACGGCCAGAGTTTCAGTATTTTTGAAAAGATCAATCTTGACCTGCCCGTGATCTTCACCACCGCATACGACGAATATATGGTCCAGGCCTTCAAAGTTAACAGTGTGGACTACCTGATGAAACCCGTCAACTATGATGAACTTGCCCGCGCCATTGACAAATACAAAAGGGTACACGCCCAGAATAAATCAGGATCCATTGATCAGTTGCTCAGGTCTATACACCAGAAGGAAAATGGGTACAAGGAGCGTTTTATGGTCTCCATCGGTTCCAAATTAAAGGCCTTTGAAACAGATGAAATCAATTACTTTTTCAGTGCCGATAAACTCACTTTTCTGGTAACAGCAGACAATATTCGGATGCCCATAGATTACAGTCTTGATAAACTGGTAATGATGCTGAACCCGAAAGAGTTTTTCAGGATCAACCGCCAGATGATGGTAAGGCTATCGGCTATCCAGAACATCCATGTATTTCCAAAAGGCAGGATCAAGCTTGACCTCATACCAGAAATGAAAGAAGAGGTAATGGTGAGCCTGGATAAGATTACCCCTTTTAAAGAATGGCTAGGAAAATAATACAATATGTTTATAGGACACTTCGCTGCTGCATTTGCAGCAAAAAAAATTGATAACAGGCCCTCCCTGGGTACTTTGTTTTTTGCTGCACAATGGCTTGACCTGCTCTGGCCGGCATTGCTGCTGACAGGTACAGAGTCGGTGGAGCTATCCACCGATGGCTCCAATCCCATTCCGCTGAATTTTTCCCATTACCCCATTTCGCATAGTTTGCTGATGGTCATTGGTTGGTCTGCGCTGATCGGGATCCTGCATTTCCTGTTTCGAAAAAACCTTAAAACCGCACTGATTATTGCCTTATTGGTCCTTAGCCATTGGATACTTGATTGGCTGGTTCATATTCCCGACCTACCCATATCACCCTTCAATGATCACAAAACCGGCCTGGGAATCTGGCAATACAAATACCTTGCCCTGGTGCTTGAATTGTTATTGTTCGGTGCCGGCGTATTCCTCTACACCAATGCCACCAGGGCCTCCAACAAAACCGGAATATATGCCTTCTGGTCTCTGGTCGTTTTTCTGGTGGTGATACACCTGATGAATATTTTCGGGCCACCACCTACAGATGTGAAACCTATCGCTTATGTGGGATTTTCCCAATGGCTGCTGGTTGCCTGGGGTTATTGGGCTGACAAAAACAGGCATTCATCCAAATAGAATTGAAGCTCATTGCCTTTTGTGCTCAATTTGAAGCAACAACCTAAATGGAATGAGCACCAACACGAATGCCCGGGTATGGGCCGGCTTTATTCTTCTCTTCGTTGCCTATCATGCAGCGGAATACATGATACTTTTCCGGAACAATAGTTTCGGCTTCCTTGGATTTCAGCTATTGTTTTTTCTGCTGTCGTATTTAATTGCAAGATGGCAGGGATTTTCCGGGCTTGCAGCATGGGGCATGACCAAAAATTTTACCGCGTTCCGTAATTTTGGAACAGGCCTCCTTGCAGGCACCTGTTGGTATACGCTCTATTTTCTCACCAGTCTCCTGCTGGATTTCGAAAGAATTGAATCCATACCTGTTTTCCGGGATTTCGTTCCGCAATTTCTTCTCTATTTTTCCGGCAGTTTCTTTTCCTCGCTTTCAGAAGACATCCTGACGAGAGGTTATCTCTACCGGCACCTCAAAGGAATTGCACCAGCGGGTTTCATAGTCTTTTTTTCCGCCTCAATTTATGTGCTGAACCATATCTATCGCCTTGATGACGGACCAACTGTATGGTTATACCTGTTTATCACCGGCGTTTTCCTGGCCATTGCGATGGTTAAAACCGGGAATATCTGGCTTACTGCGGGAATCCATTGGGCAGGGAACATCGTCTATCATACCACCAATAGTGTTATGCAAACAAAAACCGGTTACAACATTATCCCGGGAATTTATCTCTACTTACTCTTTCTGCTGGCACTGATACCCATAAGTGTCTGGCTCGCCAAAAGGATGGCTCGTCCACTTATTTCCGGCATTCGTCCTGAGAGATTTTAAACAAGGCCCGATAAGTCGTCCATTTGCCTAAAATAACCAACCATGAAAAAAATATTCGCGCTGATGGTTACATTTATACTTGCCTTGGTAACCAGGGGGCAGGACAGCAGTTTCTATTTTCGCACCTCGGATAGTGTTCAACTTTTCGTGAGGATAGCAGGAAAGGGGAAACCCTGCCTGTTTGTGCATGGTGGCCCCGGTTCTACCAGCAAATATTTTGAGGCAGTGGCTGCTTCCGCCCTACTGGAGCAGGAAATGAAAATGATTTATTTTGACCAGCGGGGAAGCGGCCGTTCCGGTTCTGCCGCCAACCAGGATTATTCTCTTTCCCGATTCGAAAAGGATATGGAAGAATTGAGGGCTTTCCTGAACATCAGCCAATGGATGGTGATGGGTCATTCTTTTGCGGGACTGATGATCACTCCTTACGCTTACCATTACCCGAATAGTGTTAGCGCACTGATACTGGTGAATGCCACCCTCCACCTGGAAACATCTATACAAAACCAGATTGCAGCCGGACTGGACATCCTGGGAATTAAGGACAGCACCAGCTTCTTTGGAAATATCCACGACATGATGGGGCAATTCTCAAAGGTTCATGAAGCACTGGGCAAAAAACAACTTTCCTACAAAATGATGTTCCGTTCACAAAATGACCTTGAGCTCAGCAACGCGGTCAGCGCCTCCATTGGTAACTGGAACCGGGATTTCGCTTCGCGCGCACTTTTCATCACGGATTATAGACAGGACTTTACTGTCATCACACCCCATATAAAAATTCCTGTACTGATTATTTCTGGTAGTCGCGATTGGGCAATCGGACCAAAACATCATTTGTCCTGGAAATTTCCAAACGCACGGAGATCTATATACGAAGGAGGACATGCTCCCTTCCAGGAAGATCCGCTCTGGTTCTATCAACAGATATCTACCTTCATCCAACATATATAATTCATTGATATGAAAAGACTATTGTTTGCCGCAACACTGATGTTTTCCTGCTATACCGGCATCTCTCAACAGATTTTCGATTCGACTCACTACAACCAATTCAATAATGTACTCTACGGAACCTTCCGGTTCGATACAAGCCTGCGGGTAAAGGACCTGTCCATGGAAGAAAAGCTGGAGGGACTCAGTAAAGTATGGTATGAGGCCAAATTCAATTTTGCGAATTTCGACCTGGTTCCCTCGCTAAACTGGGACAGTATGTACCGGTCATTCATTCCAAAAGTATTAGCCACCAGGGAGATCAGGGAATATTACGGGGTACTTAAGCAGTTTAACCAGCACCTGCGCGATGGACACTCCCGCGTGATGGAACCACCTGCTTATTTCTTCGAATACAATGCCGTGGTACCCTTTCGCTTTGCATGGATCGACAACCAGGTGGTTCTCACAGAAATTTTGGAAAACAAGGCACCTTACAATACCGCCAAACCAGGATGGATACTCGAAAAAATCGATGGCATACCGGTGACGGAATATATTCAGAAAAATATTAGCCCGGTTTTGCATTTTTCAACCGCCCAGGATAGTATCGCAAGGATTTACACTTACGAATTGACAAAAGGAAAAACAGGTTCTGCAGTACAATTCGAATTCAGGACTGAAAAGAACCAGTCACTAACAAAATCCTATCACAGGCAAAGATGGACTATGAACAATAATCCTGTTAGTTTCAAAATACTGGACGGAAATATTGGCTACCTGCAGATTGATAATTTTGCCAGTGAGCGCACCGTTCAAATGTTTGACAGCCTGTTTTCCCAAATCAGCCAGACAAAAGCATTGATCATTGATCTCCGCATGAATGGGGGCGGAAGCAGCAATAATGGTCATGAGATTATTGGCTGCCTGGTGGATAAACCCTTTTTAACCAACATCAGTATACTGCGCAGCTACCGTCCAAGTAACCGGGCATGGAATGACAATCCCATTCAATTAAATCTGGAACGCTCTGACTGGAAGCCCTATAAAAACAAAACCTATACCCGGCCTGTTGCGGTATTAACCGGACCATCAACCTATTCGGCGGCGGAAGATTTCACCGGCGCATTTAAAGGAACCGGCAGGGGAAAAATATATGGGGAAGCCACCGGGGGCAGTACGGGCCAGCCATTGGGTTACAATCTGCCCGGAGGCGGCATCGGATTTGTGTGCACCAAACGGGATGTGATGCCCAATGGAGAGGAATTTGTGGGCAAAGGTATCCGGCCGGACATAACGGTACGCCGCAGCATCGCCGGCATTCGGCAGGGCCGTGATGAAGTGCTGGAAGCCGCAATCAAGAATCTTCGATAGGTATGTGCCTCCATGTGTCTGACATGTTGTAAGGCGTCTGACGTTTAGGATTACTGAATCCACCGGACACAAACGTCAGACGCCTTACAACATGTCAGACACCTTGGCTCTAAATTAGCTAGCTTTATGTATTGATCAAATGCAGCTATTTATAAAAAATATGGTTTGTGACCGATGCCTGATGGTGGTGAGGCAACAAATGGAGGCATTGCATCTCCCTTACAAAAACATCCAATTGGGTGAAGTGGAGCTTTCGGTTGTTCCTTCCTCCGATCAACTGCAGACACTGAAAAAGAACCTGGGAGATTTGGGCTTTGAGCTGGTGGATGATAAAAAATCGGCCATCGTTACTAAAATAAAAAGCACCATCATTCAGTTGATCCATGGCAGTGAACAGGTTGAACTGGTAACCAAACTTTCCGTGCTGTTGTCGGAAAAACTGAACATGGACTATCATTATCTTTCATCCCTCTTCTCCTCAATTGAAGGGATTACAATTGAAAAATATGTTATCCTGCAACGCATTGAAAGGGCGAAAGAATTGTTGATGTATGACGAACTCAACCTTAGTGAAATAGCCTATAACCTGGGATACAGCAGTGTGCAACACCTGTCCCAGCAATTCAAAAAAATAACCGGTCTCACTCCTTCCCACTTCAAACAACTGAAGGAAAACAAACGCAAGCCCCTGGACCAGGTATAGGCGGAAATTATATAAAGCATCTTACTGATAATATAACATTCGGGAACAGCGGCGTCCTGAACTTTGCAATGGATAAACCAACATCCATATGCAAGTTCAACATCGTATCATAATCAAAGGGATGGCCTGTCAGCGGTGCATCAATACCATCCGGTCAAAATTCCGGTCGATCGACCTTGAAATAAAAGCCATCCACCTCGGTGAAGTAACAGTAGATACGGGTGATAAACAGGTTGACCTGCAACTCATCAGAGAACAACTGGAGCCGCTGGGCTTTTCACTGGTTGAAGACAAAAAACTCAAAATAGCGGCTGCCGTGAAAGGCCTGGTTGCTATTGTCTACTCCGGCCAGTTTGACTTCCCTTATAAGTTCAGGTTTTCTGACCTGGTGGAGAAGGAATTGCAGAGAGACTTTGGTGCCATCAGCGCTGTATTTTCCTCCCTGGAAAATCAAACCCTGGAAAAATACATCATTCAATACAGGGTTGAAAAAGCCAGGGAGTTGATGATGTACAGCGATGAAACGCTTTCCGGTATTTCTTTCCGGTTGGGATTCAGCAGCGTGGCACATTTATCCAGCCAGTTCAAATCGCAAACCGGATTAAATCCATCCTTTTTCTTGTCCCGGAAAAAGAAAAATTAAATCATCCATAAACGCATTACCATGTCTTCGGAACAAACAATCACAAAGGTTAAAAAGACCGGGGTGGCAAAATATACCAGGGAAAGTTTTCCTGTACTGGAAATGACCTGTGCAGCCTGTGCTGTTAGTGTTGAATCAATGTTGAAATCTGTCGAGGGGGTGGAAGACGCGGGCGTCAACTTTGCCAACCAGAGCGCCTGGGTAAATTACGATCCGACCATCACTAATCCACTGGCCTTTCAGGAAACAATCCGGTCTATCGGCTACGATCTTGTCATCGAAAAAGAAAACCAGGAGGAAGTAAGAGAAGCTTCCCGGCAAAAACATTATGAAGCAGTCAAAAAAAGAACCATCTGGTCTGCGGCACTTTCGCTGCCAATTGTAATTATCGGGATGTTCTTTATGGACCTGCCATATGGTAATTGGATCATGATGGTCCTTGCCACACCGGTCGTGTTTTATTTTGGCCGCAGCTTTTTTATCAATGCATGGAAACAGGCAGGTCACAGGAAGGCCAATATGGACACATTGGTGGCGCTCAGTACCGGCGTGGCATGGCTGTTCAGCGCGTTTAATACGATTTTCCCGGAATTCTGGCACGCAAGGGGATTACATGCCCATGTCTATTTTGAAGCAGCTGCAGTTGTTATTGCCTTTATTTCTCTTGGTAAACTCCTGGAGGAGAAAGCAAAATCCAATACCTCTTCTGCACTTAAGAAACTGATGGGATTACAACCCAAAACGGTAACCATAGTACTGGAAGATGATCAACTGGTGGAGATGCCGGTGCAGCAGGTAAAAGTCAATTTTGTCCTGCTGGTGAAACCAGGGGAAAAAATTCCGGTGGATGGCCAGGTTACATCAGGTGAGTCCTATGTGGATGAAAGTATGATCAGCGGGGAGCCGATACCGGTATTGAAACAATCCGGCGACAAGGTCTTTGCCGGCACCATCAACCAGAAAGGAAGCCTGCGGTTCAGGGCAGAAAAAGTGGGTGCCGATACTATACTGGCCCAGATCATTAAAATGGTACAGGAAGCGCAGGGCAGCAAGGCGCCTGTCCAGAAACTGGTGGATAAAATCGCAGGCGTATTTGTTCCGGTGGTAATTGGGATTGCCATCCTGACTTTTGTCTGCTGGATGCTGCTGGGTGGAGACAACGCTTTCACGCATGCTCTTTTAACCGCTGTTACAGTATTGGTCATCGCTTGTCCCTGTGCGTTAGGCCTGGCCACGCCTACTGCCATTATGGTGGGTGTCGGCAAGGGCGCAGAGAACAATATACTGATCAGGGATGCAGAAAGCCTCGAACTGGCGCATAAGGTAAACGCTGTGGTATTGGATAAAACAGGAACGATTACAGAAGGAAAACCTGCCGTAAATAATATAATGTTCAGCCATGATATAGATACTGCGGCCTTGAAAAGTATTTTAATGGCCATTGAAAGTGCTTCCGAACATCCGCTGGCAGAAGCAGTGGTAAAATACCTGGAAAAAGAAAAGATCAGACCCACTGTCATTGAAAACATCCACAGTATTACCGGAATGGGCATTACGGCCAGGGCTAACGGACATGATTACCTGATAGGAAATACCAGGCTGCTCAAGGAAAAAAATATCATTCCTTCAGCCGAACAGCTGGAGTTGATCAGCCTCCTGCAACTAGAGGCCAATACGGTGGTAGCCTTTGCGGAAGACAGCAGTGTAGTGGCCATTATTTCGATTTCTGATAAAGTGAAGCCTGGTTCAGCGGCTGCGATAAGGACATTACAGCATTCAGGTATAGATGTATATATGTTAACTGGAGATAACCGGCAGACCGCAGCGACTATTGCAGGAGAGGTTGGTATAAAGTATTTTGAAGCAGAAGTGATGCCCGGTGGAAAGGCGGACTTTATTAAAAAACTACAACAGCAGGGTAAGGTAGTTGCCATGGTGGGAGATGGTATCAATGACAGTCATGCGCTGGCGGAAGCTGATGTAAGCATTGCCATGGGTAAGGGTTCTGATATTGCCATGGATGTTGCCAAAATGACCCTGATCAGTTCAGACCTGAACAGTATTCCAAAAGCATTGAAACTGTCCGGCAAAACTGTGACAGCAATCCGCCAGAATCTTTTCTGGGCCTTTATTTACAACCTGATCGGAATACCTGTGGCAGCAGGAATATTGTACCCCATCAATGGCTTCCTGCTGGATCCAATGATTGCTGGTGCGGCCATGGCTATGAGTTCCGTTAGTGTGGTAGGAAACAGCCTGAGACTGAAGATATCCAAGTTATAAGCAGACAAAGTAGAAATTACCCTTCCCAAGGATATTTATTCCTATGATCAAGTGGCAAAATTGCTCCCGACTCATTAAATATTGTCGGGAGCTAAACTGCCGATTGAAATATTGAAAAAACTGGTCATCATACTTCATGTCAGACATGCTTGCTATCAAGCCAACAATGCGTGCCATCATCACTGCCAGCACTCCTTTATTCTTACAGTCGTTTACCTGATCATTACCAGTAACTGTCAACTGCATCAGTTTTGTACCGGTAAAATTCTATACATATCTCCTGCCATTGTATAAAAGACCTGCCCTGAAGCGAGACTAGTTTTGTGCATCATTCCCAGCATTAAAACAAATACAACATGCAAACCTTTATCAGAAAATTCAGGCCGTTATTAATAGCAGTCATTCCTGCAAGCCTGCTCCTTTCCTGCGGAAGCACAGACGCTGCATCAAAAATTGAAAAAACTACCAGCACACAGATCCCGGCAAATCTGCCGGTGGATGTAATAATCGCAGAAGCCAATTTACTCAACCAGTCTGAACTGATTGCCGGCACTATCCTGCCGGAACGCGAAGTGGAAGTGATGAGCGAGCTGACCAAAAAAATAAACGAGGTATCGTTTACTGATGGCAGTTATGTTCAAAAGGGCCAGCTACTTTATAAGCTGGATGATGCAGACATCAGGGCAAAGATCCGCCAGCTACAGGCTGAGCTGAACCTGGCGAGTATCAATGAAAGGAGGTTACATGCATTGCTGCAAACTGAAACCGTCAGGCAGGAGGAATACGATATTGCCAGTACCAAACTTCAGTCAATGGAAGCCGGATTGCAGGCCCTTGAGGTTGAACTGTCAAAGACCTTTATACGGGCCCCGTTTAGCGGCCGGATCGGAATTTCTAAAGTTCATCCGGGAACCCTGGTGAGTCCGGGTATGCCAATGGTCACCTTACAGGACCAGGCAACTGTAAAAATCAGTTTCGCTGTTCCCGAGAAGCACCTGGCCGCTGCACGCCCGGGGAACAGCATCCGTTTTAAGACCGATCATGGCAAAGAAGAATGGACAGCTAAAATCGTGGCCACTGAAGCGGGGGTTAATCCGGACAACCGCAATATTGAACTCATTGCCCTTGCAGAAAATGGCAATGGATTACTTAAGCCAGGTATGTCTGTAAAGATTCTATTCACTGTAAGCTCCGGAAATGAAAGTGGCATTTTGCTGCCAACTGAGTCACTGATTCCCGGCGTTTCGGGATACATGGTATTTATTGTAAAAAACGGGACTGCTACCATGCGGCCCGTTACCGTAGGTAATAGAAATGAAAAGGAAGCAACCATCACTGCCGGGCTGGAGCATGGTGACACTGTAATGGTATCCAACCTGCTCCGGGCCTCGGAAGGTATACCGGTAGCAATCGTTTCAAAAAAATGATCCCATAAAATATTCCAAAATGAGTTTACCATCTATTAGTATAAAAAAGCCGGTATTGGCCGCAGTATTTTCCGCGCTTATAGTTATTGCCGGATTGGTTGGTTGGAAGTACCTGGGGGTTCGTGAATTTCCAATGACCGAAGCACCTGTTATTTCTATTGTAACCTTTTATCCCGGAGCAAGTCCGGATGTGATTGCTTCGAGGATCACCAAACCCCTGGAAGAATCCATTGCTGAAGCCAACGGAGTACGAACCATTTCTTCCGAATCAAGGGAACAGGTAAGTGTTGTGTCAGTGGAGTTCAACCGCGATATTGACCTGGAAGATGCCCTGAATGATGTGCGGGATAAAGTGGCCAAGTCAAAGAACCAGTTGCCGGCAGATGTTGATCCTCCCATTGTTGAAAAAGCCTCCTCTCCCGACAACCTGGTTGCTTTCCTGGAAGTGGAAAGCGATACAAGGGATATTAAGGAAGTAAGTCACCTCGCTTCCACAGTGATCAAGGACAGGATGCAATCCATACCGGGAATCCAACGGGTAGCCATCGTCGGAGAACACAAGTATGCCATGCGGCTTCGTTTTGATCCCGTGAAACTGGCGGCATATAAGCTCACGCCTGAAGATATCCGGTCAGCACTTTCCCGCGAAAATATTGATCTGCCTTCGGGCCGGATTGAAGGAAACAATAACGAACTGAGTGTACGTACCATCGGCCGGCTTACATCCGCTGAAGACTTTAATGATATGATCATCCGCCAAAATGGTACAGCCATTATCCGATTGAAGGATATCGGTTTTGCAGAACTGGGTGAACTGAATGAGCGCAATGCCATTATCAATGAAACCAGTGGAGCCAATGTTACCGGTGTGGGTGTAGCTATTCAGGTCCAGCGTGGTGCCAATGCCATTGAAGTGGTGGATAAGTTTTATGAACGTCTGGAGCAACTGAAAAAAGAAATACCAAAGGAATACCGGCTGATTGTTGGATTTGATTATACCAAACCCGTACGCGAATCCATCAGGGAAGTGGAAGAAACGCTGTTCATTGCATTTGGACTTGTCGTAATCATCATCTTCCTGTTCCTGCGAGACTGGCGGTCCACCATCATTCCCGTGCTGGCTATCCCCGTTTCAATTTTATCCGCATTCTTTATCATGTTTATCGCCGGGTTCTCCATCAATGTACTCACGCTACTTGGGCTTGTACTGGCAATAGGGCTTGTGGTAGATGATGCCATTGTAGTACTGGAGAATATTTACAAAAAGGTGGAAGAAGGCATGTCGCCGATCCAGGCAGCCTTAGCCGGATCGAAGGAAATCTATTTTGCAGTGATTTCAACCACCATCACCCTGGCGGCAGTATTGATGCCAATAATTTTCATGGGGGGAATCAGTGGCCAACTCTTCAAAGAATTCGCCATTGTGGTATCCGGCTCAGTTATGGTTTCCGCATTTGTGGCATTGACCCTGTCGCCCATGCTGAGTGCCTTCCTTCTTAAAAAGCAACACAAACCTAACTGGCTTTACCGCAACACGGAACCATTTTTCATCAAACTGAACAATGGATATACACAATGGTTGACCATCTTTATGAAACGCCGATGGCTCGCATGGGTATTCCTGTTGTTGACAGCCGGACTTATTTATACCCTCGGCAAAAAACTACCCTCGGAACTGGCGCCAGTGGAAGACCGATCCAACCTGAGCCTGATCGCTATTGCCCCGGAAGGCGTTTCTTTCGACAAGATGAAACAGAATATGCTTGAGGTTGGTAAATATGTAAATGATTCTACAGATGGTCTATATCAAACCTATTCCATGGTGGCCATTTCATTTATACCCGCACCGGCACCTACCAATTTCGCAGTGCAATCCATCTATCTCAAAGACCCAAAAGAAAGGAAAGCTAGCGTGCAGGATCTATACAACCAGTTTGGAATGGCATCCGGCAATTTCAGGAACATACTCCTATTCCCATATATGCCTCCCACCATCGGAACCAGGTATGGAGGCGGGATGCCGGTTCAATATGTATTACAGACACCATCACTTGACAGTATTGCTTCCGTATTGCCAAAATTCCTGATGGCTGTCAGGCAGAGTCCTAAACTGATGTTCGCGGATGCTGACCTTAAGATCAACAAACCTGAATTAAAGATCAATATCGACCGGAAAAAAGCAGCGATGATGGGGGTTTCCATCCAGGAAGTGGCAAGGGCCCTGCAACTATCCTTTTCGGGACAACGTTATGGTTATTTCCTGCGCAACGACCGTCAATACGAAGTGATTGGCCAGGTGGAAAGAAACAGACGCAACGATCTGAGTGACCTGCGTTCGTTGTATGTGCATTCTGCAAACGGAAGCATGATCTCAATTGACAACCTGGTTACTATTGAGGAAGGAATCAGTCCGGCCGCAATCTATCGCTATGACCAATATTCATCAGCCACTGTATCCGCCGGGTTGGCACCGGGTATCAGCCTGGCCGAGGGAATAAAGGAAATGGAACGAATCAAAAAAGAAGTATTGGGAGAACAGTTTAAAACGACGCTGGCCGGACAATCACGTGACTTTCAGGAAAGCCAGGGCAATATCAATTTCACCCTCATCCTGGCCTTGCTGCTGATCTATATGATCCTGGCTGCACAATTTGAAAGTTTACGAGATCCATTAATCATTATGCTTACCGTTCCCATGGCAGTTACCGGTGCCTTGTTAAGCCTGCATTGGTTTGGTCAAAGCCTGAATGTATTCAGCCAGATCGGTATCATTACATTGGTGGGGCTCATCACTAAAAACGGAATCCTGATCGTAGAATTTGCCAATCAGCTGAAAGATAGCGGCATGAACCGGTTTGAAGCGGCCATCCAGGCAGCTACCCAACGTTTCAGGCCAATCCTGATGACCTCCCTGGCGATGATCTTTGGAGCACTTCCCATTGCCATGACCCATAACAGCAGGCAATCATTGGGAATTGTAATTGCCGGCGGACTCATCTTCGCGGGCATACTTACCCTGTTTATTATTCCGGCCGTGTATACCTATCTGTCGTCGGCCAGGAAAAAACAGGTGATAGGAGAAGATCCTCTTCCAGAATCTGAAATCGCTTAAACCTAAATCATTTTTAATGAAAAAAATCATACTCGGCAGCCTGCTGCTGCTCAACATATTGACCAGTATGAAGGTACTGGCCCAGGAAAAAACACTCAGCCTGAAAGATGCTCTGCAACAGGCTGCAACCGGTAACAGACAATTACAAATACAAGCGATGGAAAACCAGCGTTCTGCCATCACAGTAAGAGAAAAAAAGAGCCTGCTATTACCAACGGTTAATGTGTATGGTGGATATACACTGAATACTGAACGTCCTGTGATTTATCTCAGGAATGAAAACCAGGATATAAAGCTCAATGATGTAAGGTATGGCGGCAGGCATTCCTTTGAGGGTGTGATCAGTGCTGCCTATCCATTGTTAAACCCTGTAATAAAAAGCAGCATCCTCGATGCCGGGATTCAGGAAGAAATTGGAAGACAGCAAACAAAACAGGTGGAAGAGCAGCTCGCTATGAATGTCTCGCAGGTCTATTTGGCAATTTTGCTGAACGGTGAACAACTTGCATTGCTCCGGCAAAGCATGAAAAGAAATGAGAAAGCCCTGGCTGATTCGAGGTCATTGTTTCTTCAGGGGAAAAGTCTGAAAACAGATACCCTGGCCAACTATATCGCGATCCAAAACCTGGTGTCAGCAATTTCATCCCTTCAAAATAATACGGAAGTCCTGAAGCTGCAATTGAAGCAACTCATGGGAATAGATGACAGTATTAAGATTGTATTGAATGATACGCTTGAAAACCAAATTGACCATATCGTTATTACACATCCGGATTCATTATTGTTCACAGCAATGAATAACCGAAAAGATATAATAGCCGCTGAACTTCAGGTAGAGCAGAAACGGGAACAGCAACAAGCAGCAAGGGCAAATTACAAACCGCAATTATGGGCAATAGCTCAATACCAGTTGCAGGGCCAGGCAGACAACCTTAAAATCTGGGATTACCGTATTCCCAGAACATCCTTTGCAGGACTTCGTCTGTCCATTCCTATTTACAATGGGGGCCGGCAAAAATATCAGGATCGCCAGGCCATGATTTCAATCGGGCAATCAGAAAAGACCCTGGCTGATCTCAAATCCACGATTGGTACTGAAGTTCACGCTGCAAATGCCAACCTTGGAGAGTCCTGGCGTCAACTTGTAATCCAGGATCAGAATGTGGAAGCCGCACAGATCAACTACAATATGATGCATGACAGGTACACCCATGGACTGGGAAGCAGGCTTGAATTATCTGATGCAGAGCTCGCACTGACAAAGGCCAGGCTGAACCGGGTACAGGCCATTTACCAGATCCGCCTGACGGAATTGCAAATGAAAAAAGCCACGGGGACTTTAGCCCTGCAATAAATTATATACATGTTCACTGCGAAAGTGTAAGAGTGCACCCAGCAGATGGAATTAGTTTCGTAAAAAACCAAATCATATGGATGCAATAACAAATTATTCAGGATCATTTTATGAAAAGAGGTGGATGGCACTTGCATTACTATGCACAGCGCAGTTTATGGTCATCATGGATACTTCAATAATAGGAGTAGCACTTCCCGCCATCAAGGCAGACCTTGGATACAGTCAAAGCGGGTTGCAATGGATATTCAATGCATATGTCATTTTATTCGGTGGCCTGTTACTGTTAGGCGGCAGGTTGTCTGACCTTTTCGGGGCAAGGAAAATTTTCATGTGGGGATTTGGCATTTTATCGGCCGCCTCATTGCTGGCAGGTGCTGCCTGGACACCGGAAGTCCTGAATGCTGCAAGGGCATTACAAGGGATGGGCTCAGCATTGATTGCTCCTGCAGCAATGACATTATTGATGGGCACATTCTCAGATCCCAAAGAGTTGGGAAAAGCATTTGGTTTCTGGGGTGCTTCTGCCGCAGCAGGAGGCTCTGCCGGGGTATTCCTGGGTGGTGTAATTACCGAGTGGCTTGACTGGCGATGGGTTTTCCTTATTAATATCCCGATTGGGCTGCTGGTGCTTTCGCTTTGCAGGAACTATTTATTACCTGGCAGGAAATCAAGCGGAACCATCAACTGGACCGGAGCCCTGTTGGCAACCAGTGCACTCATCCTGTTGGTATATGCCATCCTGTCTGCAGAATCCGCCGGATGGCAATCACTGAAAACCATAGGACTGCTAGTGCTGTCGGCATTGTTATTTATTTCATTCATACGGCTGCAAAAAACCGCAGCATCACCAATACTGCCGCTTTCAATTTTCAGGGCGCCGAATTTATCCGCAGGCAATATGGTGACGGGACTATTAGCTGCAGCCTGGATCCCACTCTGGTTTTTCCTGAATCTATATCTGCAGCAGATTCTGCAATTCAATGCATTCAACAGCGGACTGGCACTTCTGCCCATGACTATGACCATAATGATCGTAATGGTTGGCCTAACCGGTAAACTAATCGGCAAATTCGGGTATAAGAAGAACCTGTTGGCAGGACTGGCCTCTTTATCGGTTTCACTTCTGGTCTTCAGTACTGTACCGACTGAAGGCAGCTTCCTGGTAAATGTATTGCCGGCCTCCATACTGGGTGCACTAGGCATGTCACTCGCCTATATTCCCGGCACCATGGCTGCCATATCCGGTGCAAAAGCAGAAGAAACAGGACTTGCTTCAGGCATTGCCAATACCAGCTACCAGATCGGCTCAGCCATTGGATTGGCAATAATGGTGGTTCTTGCCGCAGCCACCACAAAATCCGGCATGACCGCAGGTGAAAATGAACTGGTCGCATTGAACCATGGATTCAGGTCCGCCTTTAAAGCAGCCGCAGCCATCAGTGGTCTTGGTATACTGGTTGCTGCCATCTGGATTAAACAACCCAAAGCATAAAAATGCCTTCATCCTATCATTGGAAAACTGCAGCTGTTTATAAAGAAGCTGCCGATACTGTCACCGTGGTTTTTGATACCAACAGGCAGCCTATTCACTACCTGGCAGGCCAGTACATCAATATCACGTTGCTGATCAATAACGAACCTGTAACCCGTGCCTATTCTTTAAGCAGTGCACCAGATAAGGACGAAAAACCAGCCATAACAGTTAAAAGAGTGGCCGATGGCATAATGAGCAACTATATAGTGAGCCATGCGGAAGAAATTTCGGATTGGCGGGCAGAGGGTCCGCATGGCCATTTTTTTGCCTCTTCTGAATGCCGGCAACCGATAGTCCTGATTGCCGGTGGCAGTGGAATTACGCCGCTGTACTCCATGCTGAAATACTATCTCAAAACCAGTGACGCAAAGATCATGCTGATCTATGCCAGCAGAAATCCGGAAGAAAGCATTTTCATGAAAGCCCTCAACTACATGGAACAAGTTTATTCACAGAGGCTGAGTATTTGGCATTGTTTCTCTAAGCGGAACAGGGAGACAATACCGGGCTGTAAATACTTTCTGGACAGCAGAATTTCCCCACTGGTCTTGAAGAAACTGATCCGGATGCATGAACAGGAAGACATGAGAAAAGCAGATTATTTTTTATGCGGACCGGCTGGATTGATCCTGCTGGCAGAGGAGAGCCTTGCTGCACTGGGAATACCACCATCACGGGTCCGGAGGGAATATTTCCAGCCGCCGGCGCTTCGGACAACTGCTATTAATTTACCCTCAACTCCGCAGGAAGTATTATTTCATTTTTATGAACAAACAAATTTACTGGAGGTAAATCCGGGCAACACAATTCTGGAAGCTGCACTGAAAGAGAGGATTCCGGTTCCATATTCCTGCAAGACCGGCACCTGTGGCATTTGTATCGGAAAACTATTATCGGGTTCGGTTCACATGAAGCAGAACTACTCCTTAAAAGAAGAGGATGTTAACAATGGATATATCCTGCTCTGCCAGAGCCATCCTTTGGGTGGGGAGATATCAATAGATGCGGGAGCTTTATCTTAAAATTATATAACCAACGCTCTTTAATCTATAACAGGCGGGACCCTGTTGCGAAGTAATTTTGTATCATTAAGTTGACCGTTATGGAAAAACAATCATTGAAAAAAAACAGCATGACTTCCTGCACTGTGTGTTGGTGGTAAAAGACATTGAGAAAATGGGATACAAATTGCACCAGTAAAATCAATCCTTATAAATTAAATAACAATAAAAAATGGAAATACTGAAATTTAAAACAAACATCAAATGCAGTGGCTGTGTATCAAAAGCCACCCCTTTCTTAAATGATACTGCAGGTGCGGAAAACTGGGAGGTAGACACCAATGTGCCGGAGAAACTGCTGACCATAACCAGCACTGAAAACATTACCCCCGAACTGATCATCAAAGCAGTTCAGGAAGCAGGGTATAAAGCCGAACAGGTTAACTAGCCGGTTAATAACTCCGGCGACAATCCTTCATACACCAGTGAAGGTGAAGTAACTGCATAGCCACCACAGATGGCTCCATAACGGAGGCATTCCTGGTGGCTTTTCCCATTCAGGTAACCATACAGAAAACCGGAAAAAAAACAGTCCCCCGCACCGTTGCTGTCTTCAATGAGAAGGCCTTCCAACGCAGCTTGTTCGTACCAATCGCCCTGCCTCGTAAGTAGTGTGGCACCAGCTTTACCGTGGGTACATATCACCAGTTCCTTTCCCCTGGCCATCAGGGATTGCATGGTGGCGCGATAGTCCGGCAGGTTGTCTGAGCTTAAATGAATGAATTGTGCGGCGTTGATAAAATCTTGATGGTATATATTGGTCCCATCATAGTCGTGCAGGTCTGTCCAGACCGGCTTATCCTGTTCACTTACCATCGGAATCAGGTGCCGGCAATAACCAATGATATTGAGAACAATCACATCTGCTTGCCCCAATTGTTCCTTTATGGCTGGTATATTGTGCGCAATGATTTCAGAAGATTGGGTAACGAAAATGGATGTGCGCCCACCGCTTGCGTCCATGATATTGATATGCCTTTCCGTTCCTGCCGGATCTTTGTCAAGCAGGGCTGTTACCCCCTGCGCATGCAGGTATTCACTGATTTGCCTGCCATAGGAATCGTCGCCCACTACGGAATACAGGGTATTCGGAACCCCTAGTTTCGTCAGGGCCAGCGCCTTGCCGGAACCCGTTGAACCAACTGCTTCACGGAATGGCGCCTGGTGGATGGTTTGTGGCACAGGTGCCGGCAGCGAGGGAAGATAAACGATGTGGTCAAATGTAGTTCCGCCGATGATGGCAACTTTTGAGGTACTGGTATTCTTCATGGTTTTCTGGCAATCTTTTCCATTAAGTAATCCTTCACCGGGTCTTTCCCCACGGAGGCTGCCTTCCTATCAAAAGGTATGCTGATATCCGGCTGCACGCCAGGCTGATCAGGGTTGCCGCAAGCCGCTTTATAGACCGCAGTTGCACAGTAACCATGAAGTTTGGTATTAGGTAATTCAAACCCGATGGATTCGCCGGTCAGGTTGATCCTTTCCCCGGTGGGTTCACCCAGGATGGTCCCGATCTGGTAACACTTCACCGCCAGCGCAGTCATATGCGCCGAAGAATAGGTAGCCGGACTGGTAAGCAGGTAAAATTTACCGTCAAAATGGTTCCCGGGGAAACGGACTGAATCGGGCTCGTGAACAGAAAAATCCCGGGTCAGGTATTTACCCTCCCGAATCCCTTCTTCGCGGTAACGCACCAGCATATTATTCACCCAGGAGCCTTGTTTAAACCTGTTCAGCAGACTGCCATCACTGATGGTTTTTCCCACCACATCAGTATATGGCTTCCTCGTGATATAGGAGAGAAAGTAATCACCAATGACTGAATTGCCACCGCCATTGCGGCGGATATCAAATGCCAGGTGACGGATCTTTTTCGCTGCAATTTCCGCAAACGCTGAATCTATAAAAGCCTTCGCCTGCTTTTCATTACGGTAACTCCGGCATTCAATCACCGCCAACCCCTGCTTTTCATAGACCTGCATGCTCCAGTCCTTTTTTGGAAACTGGATATTAAACCAATCCTGGATTGGCAGCCCCTCCATGCCAACAGAAAATAATTTTCCCTTACTATCGGCAATGCTTACCTGAAAACTATCTTCCCAGCCATAAACAGACCAGAGCATAAAAGAGAAAAGCCTGGATAGATTGGCTTCAATGTTATCATCATAATCACCGGCGGTAACCGGTATCAATTGTTCCAGCAATTTTCCGACCGGCACCTCATTGATGCTTACCAGTTGCTTGTTCTTTAGCTCAGTTTGTTTCCCCGTCCAGTTTTCCAGTAACCATACTTCACCCATCTGCACCCTGACCCTGAATGGGAAAAGTCTTCCCTTGCGCGCCACTAGTGCATTTACCTCCTCGCTTTCGAAATCAAAGGATAAATTGGTATGACCGTCACGGAACATATTTACCAGTGGGGCAACCACGCCAATAAACTCCCATCGCGTCATGGGATGAGTAATTGTTGCTTTCGCTTCTTCCCATGCCATGCCTGTTTCATAGCGGTCAGCAAAGCGGTATAAATCGGGATGGTTGGCCGAGATGATGCCATACAGCGAATCAAGGTCACGCTGTAGTTCGGCCACAGTGAATTTCCTGACCTGTGTGCTGTCCGTATTATCCTGCGCAATACTATATTGCGAAACAGCCAGCGCCAGCAGTAGCATTATCTTCTTCATACAAAATGTTTAGTCATCCGGGATGTACTAATTTCGGAATGACCCACCACTATTACCGGAAGATATGGTTGGATGGTTCAAATGGATGTATGAATTGAATAATTCGTGCTTATTTCTCTTTTACATATCCTTTTGCAGTTTTTTCCCTGGTCATTTTTTCTTTTTCCACCAATGCTTTTGACTGATCGGGAAAGGTCTTCACCAGGGTCTGGCCCTTGTTGCCAACTTTTCCATACCGCACCACCAGCTTGTTATCACGGGCGCCTACTTCCCAGAATTTATTGCTTCCTGCTTCGGTAAAAAGGTATCGTTCAAAGCGGATGTCCTCAAATCCCGGGAGGCCTACTGCTGCGGCTGCAGGCCTTTCATCCTCACCTGCCGAAAACGGTCCGGCAGGGCCCGTACCATCATCTGAGCCAGTAACAGCAGCAACATTGGCAGCTCTGTTTACGCCAGAGGAATCGATATCTATGCCCGCATCATTTCCATCCATTTCCTGCAGTGGTACCGGTTCTTCCTTCAACACCTTTTCTATCCGTACCATTTCCCTGCTGGAATTTTCAAGCCAGTCCTTGGCAAAAACCTGTATCCACCGCCAGCCAAATGATTGCAGGATGGCCGGCCGCTGGTAATACTGCTCTACCAGGTTGGTATTTTCATAATGGCGGCCATCATCCACCAATATACCCAGGGTATATTCCTCGTCTTCCTGCGCTGCCCGCACTGCCAGGGAACACCTGAAACCCGACTGTCCCACCTGTTCTGCCACTTCGTAACCCTGTTTCTCAAGTTCCTGCCGGATCTGCCGGGCAACGATACTTCCCTGGCTCCTGGCCTCCGCAACATTTCGGTTCACAATCAAGCCATCCAGTATGAGCCTGGCCGTTTTCATATTACCACTGCTTACATTTTCGGCATATTGTAAAAAGCGCCTGAAATAATTCGCGCCTTCATTGTACTCGTTGGTTATGTCCGAATGGTGAATACTGCTGATCACAGCCATGTGTTTTTTAGCGCGACTAAATATCACGTTCAAACGCTTTTCACCCCCCTTCTTATTAATGGGACCAAAATTCATCAGCATCTTTTTCCTGGAATCATATCCGTAGCATACACTCATGATGATGATATCCCTTTCATCACCCTGGATATTCTCCAGGTTCTTGATGATGAGTCCCACAAACTGGTCATCCTCGGTACGGTTATACGCTTCCTCCAGCAACTGTTCAAAATCCCTGTCTGTATCCGCCAAAGTTGTCAGCGCGTCTTCAATAACATGCTGCTGTTCCTGGCTGAAAGCCACAATGCCGATGCTTTCTTTCACTTTCCGTTTCAACAAAACCCGCACCAGTTGGGCGATGTATTCCGCCTCCTGCTGGTTACTCCTTTTCTCATACACACCGTGAAACTGGAAATGAAAACTGATGCTACGGTCGTAAAGAAAATCAGCAAACTGGATGGCATCCTCCGGGGAACCGGCATTGATATGCACTTTCTCCCTGTGATGGATGGTCTTATCCGGAATGGTGAGCAGGCCTGCATCGTAAAACGCGTGATTGCTGTAACTGATCAGGGTTTCATAGCGACTGCGATAATGCCAGCTCAGCATGGTGCCCGAAAGTTTCCTGGTTCCCTGGACCAGCAGGCTGTCAGCATCGGCACTTAGCAGTTCATCATCATCGGTATCAAATGTTTCCAGGTCATCAGGATCTTCTGCCCTTGCCGCAAAGAAATTGGTAGGTGGCATCTGCTTGTCATCGCCCACAATAATGGTCTGGGCAGAACGGTACAATGCCGGGATACCCTCTTCCAGGGTTATCTGGCTGGCCTCATCAAAAATCACTACATCAAAGAAGGAAGTGTCCAGTGGCAGACTGTCGCTCACACTAAGCGGACTCATCAGCCAAACTGGTTTCAGGTCTTTTAATACCATGCCGCTTTCCTTCGCACTCAGTTCATGGATACTCTTGTACCGCATGCTCTTACCAAATTCATTCTCCAGTATCCTGCGGCCTTCGTTATAGTTTTTCTTGAATAGTTTCTGTTCTGCATTTAACTGTCCCGGCGCTGTATTGCTGAGTTCCACATGATGCAGAAAACGCTGCCGGATCGATGCGCGGATCATGTCGGCATTCAATTTCAACAATTGCCTGTACAACCGCTGCACGTTGTCCACTGCCTGTTCAATGGCTGCTACATCTGTACCCGCAAATGATTTATGCTGCTGGTAAAAATGCTGCAGGGTGGTGTGAGCCATGGAAGCTTCTGCCTGCACCGGCGTGAGTGGTAAGCTGCGCATAAACAGTTTAACCTTGTCAGGAAGTGCTGCGTATTGTCTCAGTGCAGGAAGCAGATCCTGCAGGCTTTCTGCATTCATCGCGATATTCTCCAGGTCATCTTCAATCGCCGCAAGTGGCTGTCCGTCATGTTCGCATAGGCATTGCTGTAACTGCAGCTCCAGCTGGTGGAGCGAATTGTTCAGTTTATACAGGCGGTTTACGATGCTGTTGGCTTCGGGGTGCGCCAGCAGGTAATCAATTTCCCTGTCGCCTTTCTTGTTCCGCAGCACATCTATGGCAAGGGATGTTGTTTCAATATTATCCAGCCGGTATTCCTGTTGCAGCTTTTCTTTTGTATCCGCCAGGTTTTTGATGAGATCAAATTCCTGTTTCAGGTTCGTCAGGATGCTGCTGTAAGAGGGTTTCACCTGGTGGCCGGCAAAATCATAAGAGGATTGCAATTGCTTTTTCAGGCGTCGCCAGGATCCGTTCAGGAAACTGAAAAAGGACCCTTCATTTTTTTCTGCTATCGGTATCGCATTCAGCGTATCCTGTTCGGAAAATTTATCCCGCCAGTTTGTATTCTGCTGTTCGGCCTGCTCTTTCTCCTTCCTGAGTTTCCTGAAATTCCCGACCTTCTTCTCAAATGCTTTCGCTTCGGCATTCAGCGGGTTCACCAATGCCAGGTTATCGTGTTCGGCAAGCGGCTCCAGCAATACCGCATCCTGTACAAGGTTCTTCACCTGGTACAGATATTCCCTGTGTTCAGGGGCAATATTGCATTCGCTGGTTACTGTGATGATTTCCTGCAGCAGGTTTTTCGTGCGGTTCAACAAACTGTCGAGCAGGGTCAGGGGCTGTTCGGCCGTGAAAACGGAATCCTTTAGTTTACTGATGGACTGTTCCGCATAGGTTCCCTCCAGTCCTGCTTCTTCCATGGCTTTCCCCAGTCGGCCGATCGTTTCCCCGAACTGCAACCATTCATGGTAACCAGGAACCAGTTCCTGCTGTAATGGTTTTAAGGGAGTGATGTGAGGCTTCAGTTCAATCACCCGGTCTATCAGTTGCCGCACCTGCATGCCGGCAGCTTCCGGAACCGATTTATTACCCTCATGAAATGTTTGAAGTACTTCAAGCTGCTGCTCCATTTTTTGCAGCAGTTCCCGGCGCTTTGATTCAATGGCTTTCAGGTCCATCCTGTTGCGGGAAAAATCCTCGTATGTGGCTTTCAGGTTGCGGATGAATTCCCTTTTATCGCCCTGGCTGTCGTGGATATAACAACACAATTCATCCAGTGAATTTTGTTTGAGGCGATGAAATACCACATCCAGCGCGGCACGCTTTTCACATACGAACAGAACATTCCTGCCCCGCGCCACAAAATCAGCCACCAGGTTGGTGATGGTCTGGCTCTTGCCCGTTCCCGGAGGTCCCTGGATGATATAGCTTTCACCCGTACGGCTTTGCAGGATGGCTTTTGTCTGCGTAGGATCAGCAGTGATCACATGGTGCCAGTCGGCCGCCTGGTTGAGGTTAAAGGAATATTCTTTCAACTGCTTTGGCTGGTTGCTGAACAAAGCCTCAAAGACGGAATGTTCAATATTATTATCAATGACCTGGTTGTAATCGCGCACCAGGCTCATCTTCTTGTAATTGAAATTGCCGAGCACAATATTGCAAACGTCAAAGTCCCAGCTATATGGATTGCTTTCTGTTTCTGTCATCTCAAACAACTGCCTTTCCTTTTGTGGGGTGCCGGTCAGTTGATTCGAGGATGGTTTGATGTCCTCATTCACCAGGTATTCCAGCATGCTTGCCCTGTGTTCGATTCGCTGCCGGAAAAGCTCCAGTCCAAGTGGTTTATACTGATCCTGCTGGTAGCTGTAGGATATATTTTTATAGCTATCAACCCCTCCGCTTTTACGCAGTCGCCTTTTAAAATTCGTGACCGTTTGTTTGGCCACACTATGCACCAGTTTTATTTTTGGCTTATCAATGAACTGCAGTTGGATGCCTTGGTTTGCCGCATCAATCTGGGATTTCAATAACTGGCAGAACCTGTCGAGGGTCATTTCTTCCAGGTCGATAAAATCAGGCAGTTTAATGCCATACAATTCGCGTAGCTGGTTTGCAAGCACCGGGTTAACCTCGGCTTCATTGTCGAGCACGCGCATCACATAATGATCTTCTTTCAGGCGCCTTGTTTTTTTCAATTCCACCGGTACCAGCAACAGCGGACTCTGGATTCTTTCATACTTATCTTCCTTCAGGTTATGCCAGTTCAGGAAAGCGATGACCAGCTTCAACTGGCTGAAACCATATTCCTGCATATCGCGCTGGCTTTCCACCCTGATCTTGTCCAGGGAGGATGGCAGATAGGCATGGTCTTCAAACCTCAGATATTTGTTGAGCACCATCTCTTTCATGCCTGCCACTTTTGAACTGATCTCCTTGTTCCAGGTAAATAACAGTTCAGGCTTTATACTCTGGTAGTGTAAAACCATGGGCACACTGCTTACCGTGAGGTTTACAAAGCGCATGTTGGGCTTGTAATAAAGCAGGCGGTTGCGGCGACTGTTATCAAAGAGCCGGTTGCGCAGTTTGTTTAAAATGAACTGACTTCTTTCTTTCAGGTCCTTGTTGATCCAGCCGGCTACACTGCTGAGGTCAGTCTGTTTTTCCGGATCATAATCGCGGTAATGTTCCAGGCGATGGATGATATCATACAGGTCCGCGTTGCGTTTGTGGCGGTCCAGTTCCGTCATCTCAGTGATCAGGGTGCTGATGGTCGGATGAATGCGATCGTTATAATATACCGGGTTACTGCGATACTGTGCAAAATGTTGCAGGTCGTGTTCGTCATAAAGATTCAATCCCAGTGCCATACTGCCCAGTACAAGTCCCAGGCAAAATATATCTGTTTGTTCATCATGGTGTCCCAGCATCTGTTCGTAACAGTTATACCCGGGAATATATGCTGGATAAGAGAGGGGTTCATTCGGGTTCAGGTGCACCAGCAGTTCTTCGCTTTTTACATAACCATCCTCCACCTGCGTTTCGACCCGCCTTTTTCCAACCACTTCAAATTGTTTCGATTGTCTTTCGGCAAATAGACGGGCTAATTTATCCTTTGCAGCAGACGGCCTGAGTGCAAGTCCCTCGTCAATATCGAGTTGATGGCCGATAATAAACAATGCATCCTCTTTTTCGAAAGGGGCAACCAGTGATGCTTCATGAATTCCCAGTACCTCGCGGAACAATGGCATCACGAAAGCGATCACATCATCGGTAGCATACACACCATTATCAAAAGCTGTTTCCAGGAAATCCCGGAATGTTATTTTTTGCGATTCCATTTGGATAACCGGTTCTTTTATTGATAGATCTGTTCGCTGTCATTTTCCTTCACCTTGTAGTAAGCATTCAGCGACTTCTGCCTTTGTTGTGAAAATTTCTTATCGCTCAGTTGCAATTCTTTTTTGATGATGGCATCGAATGCCGGCCGGATGCCGATCTCTTCAGCGAACTGGTAAGCCCATCCTGAAGGGATTTCTTCAAGTGCAGGGTCCACCAGCACGAAATCGAGCAGTACATAAGCGAAATATTCTTTTATGCTTGCATGCTCCTTCATCAGTTGCTCCACCAGGCTGCTCTCGAGCAACGCAGATTCATCCCAGGAAAAATCAGCAAAATATTGCCGGGCCTGACTGCTCACCAAACCGGTGCGAAACCATTTTGGTTTAAGGAACAATTGCAGCAGCTTACGGGTGAGTGCGGAGAGTTCCTGTTGCCGGAAAATATCCAGCTGGTCAAGGTGGCTTAAGCCTTCCATCATGCGCATGATGTCTTCCTCAGCGGCTTCCCCTTTTTCCTGCCAGAGCTGGATGGCCTTGGCGCGAATAAAATTTTCCGGATGAGAGAGCCCGCCGGTCCTTAATTCCTTCTCATTGGAAAAGATCTCATCCGCCTGTTTGAGATAACTGGTCGCATTTACTTTCTCCAGGCCGGTAGAAATTTTTACAAGAGAAGTGATGACCGGATCAATGGTGCCGGTCACCTGGCAGGCACCTCGGTCACAGAAAACTTCGGTGTACAAACGAAACAGGCGTGCTGTTTCATAATAAGCCGGATCGCTCTGGTGATTATTGGCAATGGAGGTAATGATCCTGTCTGCTACCTCGAGCTCACCGTTGAGCATGCCATACAGTTTGATATGTGTCAGTTCATGCGCCAGCACAGCCAGCAGCTCATCCTCATCCAGCAACTTTAATACGGGACCGCTGAAAACAATATGCGCTTCATTGTAGAGATAAACGATGCCGGCATTGAGCTCATCTGTAAACTGCGACTGGTAAACGGTTACAGGTAAATGGTGCAGCTCCAGTTTTTCCTTTGCCTGATTGATTTTTTCATACAGGGCTGGCTCTGTAGCCGGATCAAACTTGTAGGAATTTTTCAGCAATTCAGTTTTGAATTCCTGCAATTGCTCATTTTTCTGTTGCGGTACATTGAAAAAATCCCAGGTCTTCGATTGTTGCCTGAAATGGTCTTTCACCTTCTGGTGATAGGATAAGGCTGTTAACATGATGCCGGATTTTTATTAAGGAACAAAATAACCAAATTTTCAGTGCACGGGCTTCCCGTTTTCGTACACTAATTTTCCGTTCAGGATCGTTCGCGTTACTTTCACCTCCCTGATTTTCTCCGGTGCTATGTTGAACAGGTCTTCTGACAGCACCACGAAATCTGCCAGCATTCCGGCCTTCAGTTTGCCGGTTTTGTTTTCCTGGTAACCCGCGTAGGCATTGTTCACCGTATAACAGCGAAGGGCTTGTTCCACGGTAATTTTCTGTTCCGGGTACCAGCCGTCGGGGTCAGCACCATCCAGGGTCTGGCGCGTTACCGCAGCGTATATACCTTCCAGTGGGGTAAGTGGTCCTACCGTCCAGTCGGATCCGAAGGTTAGCCGCGCACCCGCATCCAGCAATGATTTGAAAGCATAAGTGCGCTTCAGGCGATCATCTTCCAGTCGCCTCGCCGCCCACCTGCCGTCATCTATGGCGTGATAGGGCTGCATGGAAGGGATTACGTTCAGTGCAGCGAAACGCCCGATGGCGGCGGCACTCAGGTGTTGCGCGTGTTCAATCCGGAAACGGCTGGCGGTATTACCCCTACGCCTATGCGCTTCTTCAAAAACATCCAGCAGCCAGTCGTTTGCCCGGTCGCCGATGGCATGGATGGCCACCTGCAATCCTGCCGAATCAGCTGCCAGGATCTGCTGGCTCAACTCACTGGTGTCTGCAATCAACAGGCCCCTGGTATTGGGCTGGTCGAGGTAGGGCTGGTAAAACCAGGCGGTGGTGCTGCCCAAAGAACCATCCACGAATCCTTTGAGGGCTCCCCATCGAAGCAGGTCATCCCCCCTGCCACTGTCTTTCACGTAAGCTGCCATTTTAGCCCAGCTGCTTACCGGAACCATCGAATACACCCGAACATTCAGCGTATTGTTCTTACGGGCCCGGGTAAACGTTTCAAGGTCTGTCCACCCGCCATAACTTCCTACATCATGTACCTGCGTTACCCCGTTCATAAGTGCGTGTGTGGTTGCCCGTTGCAGCATCTCGTTGAGCTGGGCCGCACTGTTCGCAGGAATTTTCGCATATACGAGGTCCATGGCCGCGTCTTTCAGCACGCCTGTTGGTTCACCCGTTTTGGGATCGCGGACAATTTCGCCGCCAGCCGGACTTTTGGTATGCTTATCAATGCCCGCGCGTTTAAGGGCTTCAGAATTGGCCAATGCCATATGGCCATCGTAGCGCGATACAAAAAGAGGCCGGGTGCCGGTTACACTGTCAACCCATTCTTTGATGGGAAGGCTGCCACCCATCGCTTCATGATCCCAATCTCCGCCCATGATCCAGCGGTCATCTGTTAAACTGCCAGCATAGGTTTTTAAAATTGACACAAACTCCTCCCTGCTTTTGGCATTCCTCAGGTTCACCGATGCGAGCTGGTAACCGCCACTCAGAAAATGGGTGTGGTTGTCGATAAACCCGGGCACGATGAGTTGTCCGCCTGCATCGATCACTTCCGTCTGTTCACCACTTAAGGAATCGGCATTGTCACCCACATAGAGGATGATGCTGTCGCGGATGGCCATGCTGGTGGCCTCCGGCAAACTGCTGTCCCCTGTCCAGATCCGCGCATTTTTATAAATAACCGTAGCTTTTGTTTCAGCGGGATGGCTGCCCGGATGGCAGGAGGCAAGCGCAATGATTGCCAGCGAAAAAAGCAGCATTAATCTTTTCATAACCAGATTTGCCTGATAAATTAGTTCAATTTGTGGGTATGGCAGTCAAATTGCAGGTATGGCAATTGTGCAACCCATAACTTTAAGTATCGCAAAACCTCCGACAGATGATCCGAAAGCAAAAGCTTCCCAACTCCCTCTTTCTTCCGGCAATTACCCTTGCCTTCTATGTCCTGGGCATTTTATTGCCGGTAACTGTATCTGCACAGCCGGTGCTGCAACTGGTTGAAAAGGAACTGGCGGGACAGCAAACCCAATATACAAACTGGTACAAAAAACTGCATGCTTCCCCCGAGGTCAGCACCAAAGAAATCAACACCGCCGGTTTCCTGAAACAGGAAATGCGGGCTATGGGATTTGAGATCGTTGATTCGCTGGGACTGCACAGTTTTGCTGCCATCCTGAAAAATGGAAAAGGTCCGGTTTTGTTATACAGGACTGATATGGACGGGCTACCGCTGGAGGAGAAAACAGGACTTCCCTTTGCCAGCACCACTTCGGCTATGCATGCCTGTGGGCATGATATCCACATGAGCAGTTGGATGGGTACTGCCAGTATGATGGCAACCCTGCGGAAACAGTGGTCGGGCACACTGGTATTCCTCGCCCAGTCGGCCGAGGAAACCGCCCAGGGTGCCAAAGCTGTCATTGCAGCGCCGAACTTCCAACGGGTACCGAAGCCGGATATACAGCTTGCCTTTCATGACCATGCGGAGCTGCCTGCCGGCCAGGCCGGGTTCTGCGATGGTTATTCCATGGCTGCGGTGGACATGATGAATATTACCATCCGGGGAAAAGGCGGGCATGGGGCGGCGCCGGAGAAAGCCATTGACCCGGTATTGCTGGCATCTCAGTATGTGGTGGCCATCCAGTCGATCGTCAGCCGTAACCTCTCTTCCAATGATCGTGCAGTCATCACCGTTGGGGCCATTAATGGAGGCACGGTGGGTAATATCATACCCGACCAGGTAGTGCTGAAACTTACCATCCGTTCTTTCAGCCAGGCATCCCGGCAACTGATCCTCGACCGCCTTAAAACCATCGGCGACCAGATGGCCCGCGGAGCCGGTTTACCCGAAGATCGTTTGCCCCTGTATGACCTGCTGGATATGTCCATCCCTTCTGTGTACAATGACCCGGCGCTGGGAGCCCGTCTTCGGAATACGCTGACAAAAACGCTGGGGGAAGGGTCTGTTGCGATGGTGCCACCCATCATGATTGGCGAGGATTTTGGCGTGTACGGGCAGACGGAAAGCCGCATTCCTTCCTATATCATGTGGGCGGGAACGGTGTCGCCTGACCGAAAATCAAAAGCTGACAAAGGCCAGGTGGAACTGCCATCACTCCATTCAGCCCGTTTTGCGCCGGATTATGAACTGGCAATACCCGGTGCCGTGAAGGTGATGACGGTGGCCTTGATTGATTTCCTGGGCAAGGGAAAATAGGAGGCACTCACCATTCCAGCATAGCCACCAGGCCATCCATCGTGGAGGCCAGGAGTTTATTCTTTCCCGCAGGCAGCAGGGAGGTCACCAGGCAATTGGTCAGTTTTCTTTTCCAGATCAGGGCACCGGTATTTTTATCCAGGGCCACAACCAGTCCACTATGGAAGGGAACAAAAACAACGTTATTATATTCAACGATCGGCGTGGGTGCAATTTCAAATCCTTCGGCCACAGGTGCCTGCCAACGGACCCGGCGGGATTCCGAAGCGGCATCGATGGCCAGAACCCTTCCCTGCGTGGTTTTTACGAAAACCAGGCTGCTGTCGCGACTGATACCCATGGATTCGCGCACCCAATGGGTTTTATCCTGGTGGCGCCAGATTTCGCGGCCGGTTGCAGGATCAAGGGCAGTCATAAAACGGTCGGGAGCCACAATAAACAGTTTGCCGGCGGCGATTTCAGGCCACACGGCGGCCGGGGCCAGCATGCGGCTTTTGCTGCCATTGCCCCATTTCCAGGCCAGCTTTCCGGTGGCTGTTTCAAGCGCATAAAATTCGTTGCCCCAGGAACCGAAATACAGGAAGCCATCTTTCACCAGGGGCCTCGTCTCTACAAAATTATTTACGCTGTCAAAATCCCAGATGAGCCTGCGTTGTCCCAGGTGCCAGGCCCTGCTATGGCCATCTGACCCCGCCACAAAAAGGGTATCACCGTGGATAGCCGGGGTACTCACCAGGGCGCCGTTGGTATTGAGGGAATCCTTCGGCAGGCCGGTCTTTTTATCCAGGGCTATAATGGTTCCGGAGGCCAGGGCAACCCAGAGCAGTTTGCCATGAATCACCGGGGTGGAATATATTTTACTGTTGGCCTTGTGCGTCCAGTGTTTTTTGCCTGATTTATTGTTCACTGCACTGATCGTTCCTGCGCCATCGGCATAATAGGTCATTTTGCCATCCATCGCCATACCCCCGCCCAGATCGGCAGATTCCTGGTTCATCCATTTCACCCGTACCGAAGGAAAGCTGTCGTTGACCCTGAAATCAGGCCGGGTCACGGCGGTATTCCAGGCGGGGCGGGAGGCCGGATCCCAGTTGCCGCTATACCAGGGTGCTTGCGAGGCCATGGTTGGTTTCTTCTCCCGATAGCTGATCTTTCCGTTCCCGATGGTCACGATATTGTATCCGCCGATGGAATCCCGTGCACGTAAGTTTGACCTTCCCATGATTCCTGTCACCCCTTCGATGTCCAGCAACTTGTTGGAATGCCCATGTCCGCACATAAAGAGTTTTACATTGTAACCACGCAACATATCCAGCACCACATACCAGTTGTTGAGTCCGGGGTCCTGCGGATAGTGGTTCACGTAAACGATGGGTGCATCCTTACCAATGGTTTTCAGTTGCTGCTCCAGCCACACGATGTTTTCGCGTGGTGTCTGCCCGGGTCCCATCCGCATATTCGGTCCCGAATTGGTGCCCAGGAACCAGGTGCCTTTGTGCTGAAAACTGAAAGTATCGCCACCGAAAATTTTGTTGAAATCATTACAGCCGCTTTCACTCCATTTGGTGTCGTGATTCCCCGGAACAATGTACCATGGCTTGTTTAACCGGTCCAGAATCTTTTTCGCCAGTTCTATTTCCCCCTTGTTGCCGAACTCCGTTATATCACCGGTGATGATCACAAATTCTATGGTGTCATTGGTATTGATATCATACACGGTTCTTTCCAGATCCTCCTCTGCGGTTCCCACCCCGATATGTATGTCTGTTATATGGGCGAATACAACCGGACTCCCGGAAGTAACAGGCAGCTTGTCCTGGGCAAAAAGCATGGTGGGCAGCAGGACACCACTAAACAGTAACCGGCGCAATGTTTTCATAGAGACCAAGATAACCAAAGCTGTTTACCTTCCCGAAAATTCTGGCAGGTTGATCCTGTTCAACCAAACAGAACTTATCTTGATTATGTGTAGATTTAAAGACCTAAAAAACACTGCCATGAAATCAATCCTGATCGGGCTGGTCCTTTTGCTTCCCGGATTCCTAAGCGCACAGAAAAACTGGAGCCCCCGGCAAATGCTGACGCTAACAAACATTTCTTCCGCGGAGGTTTCTCCTGATGGGAAAAAAATCGTTTATACCCTCCGGGAGGCCGTGCTTGCTGCAGACCGCAGCGAGTATGTGAACCAGGTCTGGATGAGTTCCATTGATGGCAGCAACCCTGTGCAGCTCACCCGTAACGAAAAAAGCAGCAATAACCCACAGTGGAGCCCCGACAGCCGTTCCATCGCTTTTGTGTCTGCCCGCGATGGTAAAAGCAATCTCTACATTCTGCCGGTTGCCGGGGGCGAGGCGGAAAAGATTACAGATGTAAAGGGCTCTGTGTCCTCCTTCAGTTGGAGCAATGATGGAAAGATGATCGCCTACCTGACGCCGGATATCGCAACGGAGGCGGAGGAAAAAAACAAAAAGGCAAAAGACGACTGGTATTTCATGGACGAAAGCCCCAGGCAGAACCGACTGGCCATGGTTTCGCTGAACCAGAAAGACAGCAGCGGCAAATATGTTCAGAAAGTGCTGACCAAAGACAATATCAATGTGATTGCCTTTGACTGGAACCAGGACGGTTCGGCTATTGCTTACAGTTATGGCAAAACAACCAAGGTAAATGATATCATCTACAGTGATATTGCCATGATCAATATCCAGTCCGGCGATATTAAAATCATTGCCAATACCCCCGCGGGGGAGAGCAGCCCGCTGTTTAGTCCGGATGGCAAACAGCTCTGTTACCATTCCACCGAAAACCCGCACGACTGGGCGGGATCCAGGTTTGCGGTGGTGTATTCATTTGCTGATAGCAAAACCCAGCGGTTAAAATCCACACCCAATGAAGATGGTTCCATACTGGGCTGGACGGCCGATGGTAAAAATATTCTATGGTCTGAAGCCAACCGTACCCTGTCATCCATCTATGTATTATCAACCGATGGTAAATCAATTTCTGAATGGAGCAGGGGCGAAAAGAATTTCATCAGTATGCCGGGACTGAATGCCGGAAAAACGCATCTTTCTTTTCTGTTGCAGAATCCATCCAGTCTGCCTGAACTCTATGTCAGTGAACTTGCTGCTTACAGGCCGGTAAAAGTGACCAATATACAGGCGGCACACGCAGGGAAACCCCTGGGAAAAACGGAGCTGATCAAATGGAAGGGAGCTGATGGCATGGAAATCGAGGGACTGTTAACCTATCCGGTAAACTACCAGTCCGGGCAAAAAGTTCCCTTGCTCCTGAACATCCATGGCGGTCCGGCCGGCGTGTTTTCACAAACCTGTATCGCAGGCAACCAGGGCATTTATCCCATTGCCAGTTTCAGTGAAAATGGTTTTGCCGTGCTGCGCCCCAACCCTCGGGGATCTACCGCTTATGGCACTGCATTCCGCCAGGCCAACCGGGCCGACTGGGGAGGCAAGGATTATATTGACCTGATGAACGGGGTGGATGCCGTTATTAAGATGGGCATTACTGATGAGAATATGCTGGGTGTGATGGGCTGGAGTTATGGCGGATTCATGAGCAGCTGGATTGTAGGACATACCAACCGCTTCAAAGCCGCATCCATCGGGGCACCGGTGGTGGACCTCGCACACCAGAACCTTACGGATGACGTGGCCGGATTGCTGCCATCTTATTTCAAGGGTGATCCCTGGAACAACTGGGATCTCTATGATAAATATTCACCGTTGCATTATGTGCAGCATGTAAAAACCCCGGTATTGCTGCAACATGGCGAAGCCGACCAGCGGGTACCCCTGAGCAATTCCGTTATGTTCTACAATGCATTGAAGAGAAGGAATGTGCCTGTAAGGCTGCTGGTATTACCCCGCCAGCCACACGGACCGGGTGAACCCCGGATGGTGCTGAAGACCCAGCAAAGCAATCTGGAATGGATGGAAAGTAAATTGAAATAACCAACTAATAAAAACAATTCTCCATGCTCAGGAGCCGTCATCTGGTGTTAGTTTGTGTAACATTATTTGTTTCATCGATTCTCATATCCTGTGCGGAAAAAAAATCAGGACCAAACACCCTGACCGAAGCGGAGGAAGAGCAGGGGTGGGAATTACTGTTTGATGGGGAAAGCACCAAAGGCTGGCATGTGTACAATGAAGGGGCGGTTCCATCGGTATGGGTGGTGAAAGACGGGGCGCTGGTTTGCGATCCGGAAGTGGAAGAAGGCAGTCGGGGTGACCTGGTGAGTGATAAATCTTATACGGATTTTGATTTTAAGTTCGACTGGAAGATTTCCCGGGCCGGCAACAGCGGGGTATTTATCAATGTACAGGAAGATACTGCTTACAAGACAGCCTGGGCCACCGGACCGGAATACCAGTTGCTCGACAATGCCAATGTTACGGACCACAACAAAAACGATTCCCTTCGCCAGGCTGGATGCCTGTACGGAATGGTTCCCCTGAAAAACAATGCAAGTCCCAGGCCCTATACTGAATGGAACGAAGGCCGCATCGTACAGCAGAACGGGAAGATTACCTTTTGGCTGAATGGTGTGGTTAGTGCGGAGGAAGACATCAACAGTTCGCGGTGGAAGGAGCTGGTGGCTGCCAGCAGTTTGGGCAAGTTTCCGGCCTTTGGTAAATCGACCAGTGGCCGGCTGGCCTTGCAGGATTGGGCCAGGGGCGTAAGTTTCAGGAACCTGAAGATCAGGGAGTTGAAATAAAGTTGTTGGAGTGCCGGGGTACGGGAGAGGAGCGGCGGAACTCCTTAGGGAAAACCGTGGCCTTGCGTTTAAAAATCTGCCGGTGAAAGCGCTGTATTTTAAATGCTGAAGCCTCCCTGCGAACTCCCGTTCATTTTCACAAATCCTTCTGCCGCTTTTACGCCCAGTTCCCTTCCCCTGAACATTTCCATATCGGCATGGCCGCAATTGTAGATTCCAGGCGGATCCTGGCTGGTATGGCAGTATATGGCTTTCTTTTTTTGTTCCTGTGTATCACTGATGTCAACATAATCTGTGGGATGAAAGATCATGGTCTGTTCGCCCGTGCACACTTCGAAAAAGTACAATAAGAATTTTTTCTCTGCGCGCACCCATGTTTGAATAGTCAATAAACCGGCGCATTGGTGGTCTTTGTGTGAATCAACCGGCCAGTGGGTAAAAACAATATCGGGAGATTCATGGTTAATCAATGCCTGCAACTTGTTTAACCATTCATTGTTCACCATCGTATTTCCATCTACCTGTCCGGCAAACACAGGTTTTGCATTTAGTATTTTACAAGCATTGATTGCTTCCTGTTTTCTTATGGCAGCGGCTTCGGCATGGCTTTTACCGGGAATGCCGGCTTCACCTGTAGTCAGATATATAATCGTAATGCTATGACCTGCCTTTGCCAGTTTGGCAAGTGTGCCACCACAACCACTCTCCGGATCATCGGGATGGCCGCCCACGCAAACAATTTTCCTTTTTTCATTGGTTCCTGCAGGCCGGGCATTCAATAAAGAAGGCAATGAAAGCATAGCGGTTGCGGCAAGGCCTTGCTGTAAAAATTCACGGCGGTTTTTAGATGACATGAGACGGATTTTCAGTTTTGAATAATTGTTTTCAAATGGCTTTACCATTTACAAGTTCACATTGTAGCTGGTACTGCGGCCCCCTGCCTTTCCAGCCAGCACAAAAGCACTTATTTCCAGCAGATGCTGCATGTCCCTTGTTGCCGTGGCCTTGGAGGTTTTGGTTAAGCTTATATACTTCCTGGCATTCATCCCGCCTACAAAGCCATTTGGCCCTTCTTCAAGCATTCGCTTTATCACAATTAGCTGCCGCTCGTTCAACTGACTCTTAAAACGATCAAAAAAACGAGTTTTCTTAAGCGTAAAATCTATTTGTGTTTCGGCTTCTATCTGGGCTTCCAGTGTTGCAGAAACAAAGTATTCCACCCATGGGGTGACCTCATTTGATCGCTGGGCATTCTCAAGTGATTTATAATATAGCTCCTTTGGGGCTTCAATAGTTCTGGACAGACTTAACACAACCGGCCTTCCAATCGTTTGTGACAGAGCCTTCTCTGCAACCGCACGTCCAATTCTTCCATTACCATCTTCAAATGGGTGTATAGATTCAAAATAAAGGTGCGCCAATGCAGCTCTTACAGGTGCTCTTTTTATTTCATTTGCCCCCCCTGGCGCAGTTGCATTAAACCAATCAATGAATTTTTCCATTTCCGTTGGGACTTGCGATGAAGGCGGCGCTTCAAAATGAATTTTTTCTTTGCCTATGGCACCCGAGATCACTTGCATAGGATCTTCGTGGGTTCGCCATTGACCCACTTCTATGCGCTTGCTTTGGCCCATCAGCATTCTATGCCATTCAAAGAGCTTTTCTTCTGTCAGTGCTTTTTCAAATGTATTTCGCACGTCAATCATCAATTCGCCAAGACCAAGGGCAGATTTATCTTTTATATGCTCTGAAGCTGTATGAAGACCCAGGTTCTTTCTGATTGAGGAAAGAACGTCTTTCCGGTTTGGAAATTCACCTTCGATCTCCGAAGTTTTAATAGCTTCTGCCAGAATGATATCCACTATAACATCTTGCCTCGTGTCTTCTGGCAATGCCTCAATGATGCCAGAAACCCGCCCCACCTTTTCCGAAAAGGTGAGTAACGCGTCCTCCACTCCCTGAAGGGAGTAGCTAAACAAGGGCCAGTCTGGCTGCTGCCAATTATATGGAGTCATGAGCCGAATGGATCGGTTAATTGGCTCAAATATAGTAAAATAATGAGCCGAATAATTAAATTATTCGGCTCATTATTTAAGATTATAAACTTTTTGTCCCAAAGAAAAAGCAGTTACAGATTTTACTCCGTAACTGCTTCATTTTAACTGTGGTGTGGGCCGGAATCGAACCGGCGACACAAGGATTTTCAGTCCTTTGCTCTACCAACTGAGCTACCGCACCTTTCTGATTGCTGTGATTCTGGAGGGCTGATTTTTAACGGGACCAGCGGCCATTATCTCTCAATCGGGACGCAAAAATAGGGGGATTTCAACAAATATCCCAAGTTTATCAACATTTTTTTCTTGGCGTTGGTTCACCCGTCGGGTGGCACCCGACGGGTGAAGGGTCCGACTCCCGTCGGGTAGCACCCGACGGGTGGGGTCAAGCACCCGACGGGTGAAGGATGAGTTACATCCCGTATTGACCGAGGAACTTGATGCGCATGATCTTGAGCTGCTCCCAGGTGTAGTTGCTGTCGGCCATCTCTTCCTGGGCTACCTGCAATGAAGAGGTTTCGCATCCCTTGAAATACTCAAGGATCTCCTCCTGGTCGTATTCATCCAGCATTTCATCAATGGCATAATCGAGATTCAGCTTGGTGCCGCTGGCGGCGATGGTCTCCATCTCCTCCAGCAGGGTATCCAGCCGCAGTTCCTTGTTCTTCGCAATGGTCTCCAGCGGAATCCGCTTATCGGTCTGCTGGATGATATATACTTTCAGCCCGCTCTTGTTCACCACACTTTTCATCACAAATTCATCGGGCTTCTCGATATTATTTTCCTCCACATATCGCGCAATCAGCTCCACAAAGGGCTTGCCATACCGCATCGCCTTGCCCTTGCTCACACCCTGGCATTTGTCCAGCTCCGCAACCGTGGTCGGATACAAAGTGGCCATATCCTGCAGGGATGTCTCCAGGAAGATCACAAAAGGCGGCAGGCCTTTTTTCTTCGCCTCTTTCTGGCGGAGTTCCTTTAACATTTCAAACAGCTTCTCATCCGTAGCGGCCGCTCCACCTCCTGTTTCGGTGCCTTCCTCGTCGTCTTCATTGGCTTCCTCAAACAGGTTGTTCATTACGATCTTGAAGCTCTTCGGCTTTTTCATAAAGGCCTCACCCGCTTTGGTGAGTTTCAGCACGCCATACTCTTCAATATCCTTGGAGAGGTATCCCGCCAGTAACAACTGCCGAACCAGCGAACTCCAATAATGGTCGGGCTGGTCCTTGCCGATGCCAAAAGAGTCCAGACCATTGTGGCGGTACATCTGGATCTGCGGGGTCAGTCGACCTATGATGATATTCACCGTATAGTCGGTGGCAAAACGTTCGTCCAGGGCCTTTACCAGTTTCAGCACTTTCACGGCATTCTCCTTTGCTTCCACCTGCTCTTTAGGATGCCTGCAGTTATCGCAGTTGCCGCAGTTTTCCACGGTCCAGTTCTCACCAAAATAACTCAGCAGGATCTTCCTGCGGCATACCCCGCTTTCGGCGTAGGCCACGGTTTCATTGATGAGCTGGGCGCCCACTTCGCGCTCGCTCAGGGGCTTGTCGCGCATCAGGTGCTCGAGCTTGGCCACGTCCTTGTGCGAATAGTACAGGATACAGTTGCCCTCCAGTCCGTCGCGACCCGCGCGGCCGGTTTCCTGGTAATAGTTTTCGATACTCTTGGGAATATTGTAGTGGATTACGAAACGCACATCGGGCTTGTCGATGCCCATGCCGAAGGCGATGGTGGCCACAATCACCTGGGTATCTTCGTTCAGGAACTTATCCTGTCGCTCGGCCCGCAGTTTGGAATCGAGTCCGGCATGGTAGGCCACCGCCTTGATGCCATTGGCTACCAGCACATCGGCCAGTTCCTCGGTGGTCTTGCGGTTGAGGGTATAAATGATTCCACTCTTGCCCTTATTCTGAACAATATATTTTACAATGCTCTTGATGGTCTGGTCCTTGCGAATCTTGGGCTGGATCTCGTAGTAGAGATTGCTGCGGTTAAAGGAGGAGATGAAGATCTCCGGATCACGCAGTCCCAGGTTCTTCACGATATCGCTCTGCACTTTAGGGGTAGCCGTGGCCGTTAGGGCAATCACGGGAACCTGTTCATTGATCTGGTCCATCATTTCGCGCAGGCGGCGGTATTCGGGGCGGAAATCATGCCCCCACTCGGAGATACAGTGGGCTTCATCCACTGCGAAAAAGGATATATTCAGGTCGCTGAAAAATTCGAGGTTCTCGGCCTTGGTGAGGGTTTCCGGCGCCACGTACAACATCTTGGTGCTTCCTTTCAGCAGGTCGTCATGTACCTCGCGGATCTCTTTTTTAGTGAGCGTGGAGTTGAGGAAATGCGCCACATCGTCCTTGCTGCTGTAGCCGCGAACCAGGTCAACCTGGTTTTTCATCAGGGCGATCAGTGGCGATACGATGATGGCTACCCCGGGCAGCATCATAGCCGGCAACTGGTAGCAAAGGCTTTTGCCGCCGCCGGTGGGCATGATCACGAAAGTATCTTTACCGGACATCAGGGTTTCGATGATCTTCTCCTGCTGTCCCTTGAACTTATTGAATCCAAAATGTTCCTGGAGGGCTTCTGTTAAAGAGCCGTTTTCTAAGGCCGGACTGGCAGTTTTTACTTTGGTTTTAGCCTTTTTAGGTGCAGCGCTCTTTTCAGTTTCCGGTTTTGCTGCGGTGGTTTTCCGGGATCTTGATGTTGTTGCCATGCTCTGTTGTTTTCAATCTCACTTAGTGCAGAACGCTCATAAGTTACCAAAAAAGAAGCAGCGGATACGCTACTTATTTGAGTGGGATCGCGAAATTACCAAAAAATAAGGGGGAAAAGCTTCGGGAATTGTTAATAAAACTGCAACTTGAGCTTTTCCGGTTAGCCTCCCGGCGTTAGGTCAAATCTCCTATTTTTGTGCCGCCTAATATGAATGCAGATCAAATACAATCTATCGCCAGGCGTACCATTGAGCTGGAAACTGCTTCGGTAGCCGGATTACAGGCCTTCCTGAACGAAGACTTTGTAAAGGCGGTGCAGGCAGTGTACGACAGCAAGGGAAGGCTGGTGGTCAGCGGCATCGGAAAAAGCGCCATCGTGGCGCAGAAGATCGTAGCCACCCTCAATTCCACCGGAACACCCGCGCTCTATATGCATGCCGCCGATGCCATCCATGGCGACCTGGGCATGGTACAGGATTCAGATGTAGTGATGATCATCAGCAAGAGTGGTGAAAGTCCGGAGATCAAAGTCCTGGTTCCCCTGATCCGCAATTTCGGCAATACACTGATTGGCATGGTTGGAAACGACCAGTCCTTCCTGGCAAAACAATCGGATATCGTCCTGAACACCACGGTGTCGAAAGAAGCCTGTCCCAATAACCTGGCGCCCACCAGCAGTACCACTGCGCAAATGGTCATGGGCGATACCCTTGCTGTTTGCCTGATGGAGCTGAGCGGATTCAACGGGCAGGATTTCGCCAAGTTTCACCCGGGCGGCAACCTGGGCAAGCGGCTCTACCTGCGGGTGCGGGACCTCTACGTACACAACCAGCGGCCGTCCATTGGTCCGGATGCCCGGCTCAAGGAAATCATCATTTCCATTTCCGGCAGCAGGCTGGGGGTAACCGCCGTGGTGGATGACCAACAGCGCGTACTGGGCGTAATAACCGATGGCGACCTGCGCCGTATGCTGGAAAAAGAAAGCAACCTGCAGTCCATACAGGCCGCCGATATCATGACCCGTAACCCGAAGCATATCGGACCGGATGAACTTGCCATCGACGCACTCGAACTCTTACGTACACATGACATCACCCAGCTGGTGGTCATTGCTCCCGATAATCAATACCTTGGCGTGCTGCATTTGCACGACTTAATAAAAGAAGGGCTTATCTAATGAATAAACATCACTATGTGGCTATTATGGCCGGCGGCATCGGAAGCCGCTTCTGGCCAATGAGCCGTACCAATTACCCGAAACAGTTCCTCGACATCCTGAATACGGGTAAAACCCTTATCCAGTGGACCTACGAGCGCTATGCCGACTTTATCCCGAAGGAAAATATTTTCGTAGTCACATCAGATGAATACGCCGGCATCGTGGCCGAACAGCTTCCCGACCTGCCGGTTGCCAACATCCTCGGTGAGCCATCCCGCAAAAATACCGCGCCCTGTATTGCCTATATCTCCTTCAAGCTGATGCAGCAGGACCCGCTGGCTTCCCTGATCGTGGCGCCATCGGACCACCTTATTCTTGATACCATCGCATTCAAAAAGGTATGCCTCGAAGCACTCAGCTTCGTGAACAAGCACAATGCCTTCATTACACTGGGCATTAAACCCACCCATCCCAATACCGGGTATGGCTATATCCAGTTTGAACAGCATGCAGTTACGGACAATGTGTTCAAGGTGAAGACCTTTACCGAAAAACCCAACCTCGACCTCGCGAAGACCTTCGTGGCAAGTGGGGAATTTTTATGGAACGCGGGCATCTTTGTCTGGCAGGTAAAGAATATCATCCAGGCATTTGAACATTTCCTGCCCGAAATGCATGAGGTGTTCGCTGCAGAAAAGGAGAAGTTCAATACAGCGGGTGAGAAGGAAGCCATTGAAGCCATCTACCCGCAGTGCACTAATATTTCCATTGACTTCGGCATCATGGAAAAGGCCAATAATGTGTACGTGATCCCATCCTCTTTCGGATGGAGCGATCTGGGAACCTGGAACAGCGCCTATGAAAACTTTGACAAGGATTATCTGGAAAACGCCGTAGCCGGGAACAATGTGGTGGTAATCGATGCAACCAAATGCATGGTGCATGTGCCCAATGACAAGCTGGTATTGCTGCAGGGGCTGGATGATTTTATCGTGGTGGACACAAAAGACGTATTATTAATCTGCCAGAAATCCAAGGAACAGGAAATCAAGGAATATGTTGCCGAGGTGAAGCGCAAAAAAGGTGAGAAATATCTGTAATCCGGCCTTACCGTTTATCCAAATTAAAAGAATGCCCCATGAATTTAACATGGGGTATTTTATTTTTACCAGTAACATTGCAAAATTACCAAAGACTTCATTTTATGACCAGATATAATTATGCATCAGGAGCACCCTGGGAAGATATTGTAGGTTACAGTCGCGCGGTAAAAGTCGGCAATATCATTGAGGTTACCGGAACCGTAGCCATCAACGAAAAAAATGAAGTAGTGGGTATAGATGATGCCTATGCCCAAACGAAGTATATCCTGGAAAAAATTTCCCGGGTGCTGCAGCAGGCCGGCGGCAGCATTAAAGACGTGGTAAGAACCAGGTTATTCGTCACCGACATCAGCCGCTGGGAAGAATACGGCAGGGCGCATGGTGATTTTTTTTCCAGCATTAAGCCCTGTACCACAATGGTGGAGGTGAGTGCCCTGATTTCGCCGGATTACCTGGTGGAAATCGAAGCAACCGCTATTTTATCCGCCTGATTTCACTTGCCCGATTTCACTTGCCATTTGAACCTTATATTGAAAAACTATACTCATGCAGAAGCAGGTCGCTTATTACGAAAACCTGATCGAATCCTTTCGGGACACAAGTGCGCTGGAACCAAGCTCGCCATATTTTGATATCCTGAAATTTGAGGAAATACCCGGACTGCTCCAGGGGGCTTCGGGTAATCCTTTCAGATTGAATGCCTTTGTGGTGGGACTTGTAACCGGCGGCAATTTCAAGCTGGGCATTTCCAATGAAGAATATGAAGTGGGTGCCGGACAGGTCTATTTCACCTCACCCTGGCATATCCGCCAATACCAGAATGTGAAGGATTGGACGGGCTATATCATGTTCTTTACACCCGAATTTATTTTTCAGTACCCCCAGGGCGAATACCTCTTCCGGGAATTCAGGTTTTTCCATACGGAGAACGGTGCGATGGTGAACGCAGATGGACCCACACATGACAACCTGAAAGTGCAGCTCGAGAAAATGTATTACCTGTTGCGCAGTGACCACCCTGAGAAAATGAAAATGTTGTTTCATTACCTCAATATTTTCCTCTATGACTGCAAGGCATCCTTCAGCCTTGATGAAGGGCAGGTTAACTCGAACAGGGATACCACGCTGAATAATTTCCTGAACTCATTGAACAATTATTTCATCGAGCTGAACAAGGGCAATATGGACAGGGCTCTGTCACTGAAATATGTGGCCAATGAACTTCATTTGCATCCCACCTACCTGAGCAACCTGCTGAAACAACAGACTGGAAAAACCGCAGCACAACTGGTAAGGGAAAGACTGGTGCTGGAAGCACAGTCGCTCCTGAAAAACACTGATATGACCGTGGCTGAAGTGGCGTACTACCTGCATTTCAAGGATAATTCCAACTTTGCCAAGTTTTTCCGTCACCAGGTGGGTATCAGCCCTTCCGACTACCGGGAGAACACAAAAGTCCTGCAGGATTAGTTTTTACCACACAAACTCTGTATGCTACCCTGTGCGGGTAGCCGGCTATAACTAACTTCAACCCGCAATCTGTGACCAACAGGTTGTAAACTGCTTCTTCATGCAGGTTTTAGGGTGGTCCTTACATAGAGTCCTTCACGGGACTCTATTTTTTTTGTGCCCTATCTTTGGCCCCATGCAGATATTACGATCTAAACTCCCCAGGGTGGGCACCACCATATTTACCACCATGAGCGGATTGGCAACCGAATACAAGGCTGTTAACCTGGGACAGGGTTTTCCTGATTTTCCCATGAACGGCAAACTGGTTGAGGCGGTTACAAAAGCCATGCAGCAGGATTTTAACCAGTACGCGCCCATGCCGGGATGGCTGCCCCTTCGCGAGGCCCTTGCAGAAAAGGCCGCAAGCCTTTACGGTGCCAGCCTGCATCCCGACACGGAGATCACCATTACTCCCGGTGGCACTTATGCGATTTATACTGCATTAACCACCATACTATCACCAGGTGATGAAGTAATTGTTCTGGAACCGGCTTACGACAGTTATGTGCCCAATATTGAAGTGAATGGCGCCATACCGGTCCTGGTCCCATTGAACGGCCATGATTTTTCGGTCAACTGGCCGGCAGTGCATGCGGCTGTTAGTCCCCGCACCAAGGCCATTATCCTCAATTCACCGCATAATCCCACCGGAGCCGTGCTTGGGGAAAGCGATATTACGGAACTCAGGAAACTCATTAGCCGGCAGGATATATTCATCATCAGTGATGAAGTATATGAGCACCTGATTTTCGATGGCAAAGTCCACCATTCCATGCTGCGCTACCCCGACCTGCTGGAAAGGAGTTTTGTATGTTTTTCCTTTGGCAAGGTTTATCATTGCACCGGTTGGAAACTCGGTTATTGCATTGCGCCGGCCGCACTGACGAAGGAATTCAGGAAGGTGCACCAGTTCAACTGTTTCAGTTGTCACACACCCTCACAGGTAGGGATAACCGAATTCCTGAAGGACAGGGAGGAATACCTGCAGCTGGGGGTTTTCCTGCAGGAAAAGCGGGACAGGTTTATAGAGCTGATGCGTCATACAGGATTCAGCCTCAGGACATCTTCCGGAAGTTATTTTATCTGTGCGGGATATGAAAAAATCTCGGATGAGCGGGACAGTGATTTTGCCATCCGCCTCACCAGGGAGGCCGGCGTGGCCACCATTCCGGTTTCAGCCTTTTACCAGGATGGGGCAGACCAGAAATTACTCAGGTTTTGTTTTGCCAAGAAGAACGAAACACTCGAACAGGCAGTTGAGAGGCTGGCATCACTTTAACTAAAACAGAAAGCATGAAAAGGCCCGTTCAGTTATACCAGGAAGTGCTGGTTTATTTCAGGCAGCGGCTGAACAGGCTGCAGTTCATGATGTATGCCGCGGTTATCACCGGATTAATTGCCGGCCTCGCCGCTGTGCTGCTTAAAACCCTGGTGCATTTTTTACAGGAATGGATCCGCCGGCCTGGAAAGGGAGAATACACCTACCTGTTCTTTCCCACGCTGGGTCTGCTGCTGGTAGTGTTTCTGGTGCACAAATTTTTTCATGGCCAACTGGAAAAAGGGGTGGGCATGGTGCTCAGGAGCATCGCCGGAAGAAGTTCTTTTATCCCTTTATCAGATAGTTACAAACATATTCTTACCAGTGCTGTAACCGTGGGACTTGGGGGCTCTGCAGGATTGGAAGCGCCTATTGTGGCAACAGGTTCAGCTATTGGTTCAAATACAGCCCGCATCCATGGGATGGAATACCGTGAAAGGAGCCTGTTGCTTGCCTGCGGTGCGGCTGCGGGTATAGCCGCCGTTTTTAATGCGCCCATTGCCGGAGTAATCTTTGCCATTGAAATATTGCTCACCGAAACCATTGTATCCTATTTTATTCCGCTGATGATCGCTGCTGTAACCGGCGCGCTTTGCTCCCGTATAATTTTGAAGGAATCCATCCTGTTTAATTTCCGCCTGCGGGAGGCCTTTGATTACCATAATGTTCCCTTTTATATTCTGCTGGGCTTTGCTGCCGGATTTGTTTCCCTTTATTATGCCCGGCTGTTCAAGAACACCGAACATATAATGCACCGGCTGAGTCCGCATCGCTATACCAGGGCCCTTTTCGCGGGGTTGCTGCTGGTAGTGTTGCTCTTTCTTTTCCCGCCCCTGTATGGCGAAGGTTATGATACCATTTCCATTCTTGCCAATGGAGATCCGCAGCGCATCCTGGAGGATTTCATTGCAAGGGACTGGTTCAACCGGTGGGGATTGCTGCTGTTCGCGGCAGCGATCATCCTTTTAAAGCCGGTGGCTGCGGGGATTACACTCGGCGGAGGAGGTAATGGTGGAAATTTTGCTCCCTCGCTTTTCGTAGGTGCCTACCTGGGATTTTTCATCTCAAGGCTTGCCAACACATCGGGATGGCTGCGCCTTCCGGAAGGCAATTTCAGCCTGGTAGGAATGGCAGGTGTGCTGAGTGGTGTAATGTATAGCCCGCTTACGGCCATCTTCCTCATCGCAGAGATTACCAATGGATATGAATTGTTCATTCCATTAATGATCGTGTCGGCCATTTCCTTTTTTATCGTGAAGCATTTTGAACCCTATTCCATGGAAACTAAACAGCTCGCCGCAGAAGGCCGAATTTTCACCCACAGAAAGGAGGACAATATCCTCAATCAACTGCAGGCACGGGATTTCCTGCAGGTGGAATATGACAGCATCGGGATCGATAACACCCTGGCAGACCTCGTGGCCATCATCAAAAGCACCAACCGCAATATTTTTGTCGTAACAGATAAGGATAACCGATTTGGTGGGATCATCGAATTGAATGATATCAAAAAACGACTGTTTGACCCCGGTGACCATACCAAAATATTTATCGGGACACTTGTCAAAAAAGCCCCGGCAACCATACAGCCAAATGAATCCATGAAAAAGGTTATGGAAAAAATGGATATCACTCAAAGTTGGTACCTGCCGGTGCTGGATGAGGAAAAAAGATTCATGGGTTTTATTTCGAGAACCGCCATTTTTGAAAAATACAGGGAAGCCCTCGCCAACCAGGGCGATTTGTACGGAAACTGAATTCCCATTTATAAAGAATCAGCATTAAAGCCTTTTTAATCGTTTTCTAATAGTTCCCGCCCGCTACAACCGGCCATTAGGCTTAATTTTACAGGTGAACCACCGCATAAGTGTCATGCATGATATCAGTATTCTGTTGGTAGAAGATGAGAAGAAAATTGCCGAAACCCTCAAAAAGGGACTGGAAGAACTTCAGTACGAGGTTGATCTCGCATATGATGGAAATGCCGGCAGGGAGATGTTTGACAACCAGTCCTATGATCTTGTGATCGCAGATATCAACCTGCCCGGAATGAATGGCTATGAACTGCTCAAACATATCCGTGGGGTAAACCAGCAGGTACCGGTATTACTGCTTACGGCACTGAGTAGTACGGAGGATAAAATAGAAGGATTCGAAACGGGTGCCGATGATTATATTGTAAAGCCATTCGACTTTGCTGAACTGGTGGTAAGAATCAGGGCTTTGTTGAAAAGAGTGCAGCTCCAGGCGCCGATGGGAAAAAGTCTCAGGGTGAACGACCTGGTGATGAACCTGGACAGCAAGGAGGTTTCAAGGGCCGGTAACCCCATCCAGTTGACCGCAAAGGAATTCCAGCTGCTGGAGTATATGATCAGGAACAAGAACCGGGTGGTATCAAGGGCCGATATTGCATTGAATGTGTGGGATATTGATTTTGATACCGGCACCAATGTAATTGATGTGTATGTAAATTTTCTTCGCAAGAAGATCGACCGGGATTATGACATGAAGTTGATCCATACCCAGGTAGGCATGGGTTATGTGCTGAAAGAAAACAGCTGATGTGACAATCCGCACTAAAATAACACTGCTATTCACAGTACTGGTAACAGCGCTGCTGCTGCTGACCGCCTATTCGGTCTATTATCTCTCCAGCATCCAGCGCAAAGCGGTTTTCAAACAGCGTTTATCCGGCCGCGCCCACAATGCAGCACAATTATTCAATATCCTGGGCGATACCAGCCAGGCATTACTGAAACGCATTGATGCCAGCAATGCCCGATTTTACAGTAACAAATCAATCCAGATCTTTTCTGTTGGCAAAACACAGCTCTACAAATTCAATTCCAGCGAAGCGGATGATTTCCAGCTGGACGAAGCGACCATCGATGAGATCATCCGGCAAAAAGAACTGTACTTTAAAATCGGTCGACGCGATGCTGTCGGTCATTATGAAAAAGGCAGCCGCCTGCCTTTCATCATTGTAATTACAGCATATGATTCCGACGGTCACCAGTGGATGAATGAACTGGAAAAGATCCTGGCCACCAGCCTGCTGGGCGGCATGGCCCTTGCCATGCTGGTGGGATACCTGTTTTCAAAACAACTGGTCAAACCCATTTCATCCATTATTGAAGAGGTAAATAATATTTCATCCCACAATCTTTCCCACCGCATCGATGCCGGCAGCGGCCAGGATGAACTGTTCCAGCTGGCCAACACATTTAACGATCTTCTGAACAGGATCCAGGAATCCTTCACCATCCAGCGTCGTTTCATCTCCAACGCATCGCATGAATTGAGCACCCCGCTGACATCCATCTCCTCGCAGCTTGAAGTGACCTTGCATAAAAACCGGTCGGAGGAAGAATACCGCAAAGTACTTTTGTCCATACAGGAAGATGTGCAGCAAATGAGACAGCTCACCAAAAGCCTGCTTGAAATCGCCAAAACAGGCCACCAGGGCAGCATTGAGCTGCATGAAGTCAGACTTGATGAAGTGCTGCTGAAGATAACCGGCGCGGTGCAGAAGCTCTCACCTGATTACCAGGTGCAACTGAATTTTGATGAACTGCCGGAAGATGAAAGCCGCTGCCTGGTTTTCGGAAATGCGGACCTCCTATACAGCGCCATCAGTAATATTGTGGAAAATGGCTGTAAATACTCGCCGGACCATACCAGCAAGGTCGCCCTTCGTTTCACCGAAAATGAATTGATCGTAGATGTGTTAAACCAGGGGGATGTCATTGCACAGGAAGAGGTTGAACACATTTTCCAGCCTTTTTACCGCAGCCCGGTAAACTCACACCAGAAAGGATTCGGGCTGGGGCTGGCCCTGGCAAAAAGGATCATCGGCCTGCACAAGGGACATATAGAGGTAAAGTCTGGTCCTGTGCAGGGCACCCTGTTCCGGATCACCCTGCCTTCTTCAGGTTCAACACAGTAAGTCCCGTGCGGCAACTAATCATTGCCTCCTTCCATCCAGCCTTTTAATTTGGTTTTAATTGCCCTTTAATCGGGTCTTAATAAGTGCATACCATATTTGATTAAATCAAATTTTGTCAATATGGTAACAGTAATCATCCCGGTGTTGAATGAGGCCGGAACTATTGGCAATGTTGTTCGCTATTGCCTGGAGCAACCCATGGTATCACAGGTGATTGTGGTGGATGACCAGTCCGCGGATGATACCGTAAAAGTTGCCACCCGTGCAGGCGCAGAAGTGGTTAGCAGTGCAGTCAGGGGAAAGGGCATTTCCATGAAGGATGGGATCCAGGCGGCAAAAAATGATTGCCTGGTATTTCTGGACGGAGACATCGATCCTTACCCGGCAGGCACCATCCAAATGTTGACGGAACCCATGCTCAACAATGAGGCTGATTTTGTGAAAGCGACATTTTCACGCAATGCAGGCCGCGTTACAGAGCTGGTGGCCAAACCCTTACTGGGTATCTTTTACCCCGGACTGGCGCATTTTTCCCAACCCCTGAGTGGAATGATTGCCGGCAGGAAAAAGTTTTTCCAGAGAATTGAATTCTTCGGTGATTACGGTGTTGACATTGGTATACTGATCGATATGTTTCTGATGCGCGCCCGGATCATGGAAGTCTGCATCGGGCATATTGAAAATAAGAGTAAGCCCTGGCATGAGCTTGGAAAGATGAGCAGGGAGGTGACTCGCGCCATCATCATCAAAGCCCTGCGCCATAAAAATGAGCTGGTGAACCTTAATGAGCTCGAGCTGGTGAATCTTATTTCCACTGAAATGAAAGCAGTGATGGAAGACCAGGTGACACAAATGCGCAAGATGGTGGTGTTCGATATGGATCACACCATTCTGAAAGGCTCTTTCATTGAAGCCTGCGCCAATAAATTCGGGTTCAGGCAGGAGCTTGATAATCTTCGGCTTCACGAAAAAGACTCAGCCACTTTCATCAAAAGGGTATCACTATTACTGCATGGCATCAGCATGGATGAACTACTGGAAACAGCTGAAGAAATTCCGATGATCGAAGACATTGGTGCCGTTGTTAAAACGCTGAAAGAACGAGGCTATATTGTGGGCATTGTGAGCGACAGTTATCACTTGGTAACCAATTATGTGAAAAATATGATCGGTGCAGATTTTTCACTCTCGAACCAGCTTGAATATTTTGAGGGAAAAGCCACAGGTGAAGTGCGCATTCCTTCCTATTTCTACCATACCGAAGAAAGCAGTTGCAGCCACCCCTTCTGCAAAACAAATGCATTGCGGCATCTTTCAAAAAGATATGAAATACCATTTGAAAACACCATTGCAGTGGCGGATGGAGAAAATGACCGTTGCATCCTGGAACAGGCAGGCGTTGGAGTGGCATTCTGCACCACCAATGAACTGTTGCGTTTTGCAGCGGACAAGGAAATCAATCAACCCTCCTTTTCAGACATGTTGCAATACGCCAATTAAAACTTAGCCATGGAACATTTATTGAAACAAATTCTGGTAGTGGTGGATTTCTCCGAGACAAGCAGACTGGTATTAAATAATATTATTCCGCTGGCCAATGAATTGAAGTGTGATGTTCACCTGCTCCATGTGGTAAAACCATCGGTATGGCCGTCATTGGTGGATGCACCACATTTTATTCCGATAAAATCAGATCTTAAAGCGGAAGCCACAAACAAACTCATGAGCTGGCAAAGCCAGTTTATCCCGATGATGGATAAAGGCCGCCTGCTTTACAGTCATTGTACGGAAGGTGGGGTGGAAAAAGAAGTTCGGGATTTTACCCTGCGACATGATATTGATATGGTAATCCTGATGCAGTATCGTCGTTTTGCCTGGAGCAAGTTGTTGAACCGCATCAATATCAACCGGCTGGCCCGGAAGATCAAGTGCCCGGTACTTAATCTTCCTGCTGCTGGAAATATTCACCACATCCGGAATATAGTATTGCCGATAACCAATGTATTGCCCCTTCGTAAAATCATGTTCGCCGCCTATCTGGCACGTTACCATAATGCAAGTATCCACCTGGTATCATTGCAGGAAGAGAGTGTGCAGCAAAGTGAAACCGAAAATCCATACCTGTACAAAGCTTACCAGCTCCTGCGCGACAACACCAATTTGCGAATTGAATGCCACCCGATGTCCGGAAATAATATTGCCGGCACCACCCTGCAGTTCGCGGAAAAAGTAAACGCCGACCTGATCGTAGTACAACCAGGCAGGGAGACAGAATTGCCCGGGATGTTAAACAATATTTTTTCACGCTTTTTATTTTCAGCCTCACGCATACCCGTGATGGCAGTGTAATTCAAAACCTATATAACGATGAGAAAATTTTTAGCAGCAGGATTAACCGTAATGGCCGCTTCCGCCATGGGACAGACCATCGAAGAAGCAAAGCAACACCTTTATTATGACCGGCTGCAGAGTGCAGAACAGGTATTGCAGCAGGTCATCCAGCAAAACAATGAAGAGAAGGAAGCCTATTACTGGCTCACGGAGGTTTACCTGGAAACCGACAATGTGGCCAAGGCCAAATCATTGCTGGATCCGAATGAAGGCAGTATTGTTTCGGCGCACCCGTTAAACAGGGTGGCCTATGGAAGTATACTGTTGTCTGAAAACAAATTAACGGAAGCCCGTGCGCAATTCGAAGCAGCACTGAAAGAAACTAAAAAGAAAGATTTAGAAGTGCTGAAAGCCATTGCCAGGGCACAGGTCGAAAATACCGGCGGCGATGCCAGCTATGCACTGGCTGTACTGGCAGAAATCAAAGAGAAAAAACGTGATGCGGAAACCATTACCTTAATCGGCGATGCGCACCGCAAACTGGTACAGGGCAGTGAAGCGGCAAAGTCCTATATGGAAGCGCTGATCCTGAATGAAAAATTCGCTGAAGCGGCCTATAAACTGGGAAAAATTTATATGACCCAGCAGAATACCGATATGTTCATCAAATATTTCAACCAGGCCATTGAAAGCGATCCGAAATATGCAGCAGCTTATTATGAATTGTACTATTACTACTATTTCAGGGATGTAAACAAAGCGAAGGAATACCTTGACCTCTATATCACCCATACCGATCCTTCCATTGAACACCAGTATATGAAAACCGACCTGGCATATGCTTCTGGAAAATATCCGGAAGCGATCAGTGGTGCCAATGCCATCCTTGAACAGGAAGGGGATAAGGCAAAGCCCAGGCTCTACAAACTGCTTGCTTACAGTTATGATGGCAGTGGTGATTCCACCAGGGCATTTGATTTCCTGAACACTTATTTCGCGAAAGAGGTTGACAGCAATATTGTTGCTAAAGACTTTGACCTGAAGGCGAAACTGCTCTCAAAAATGAACCAGGATTCTCTTGCCATACTTGCATGGGAACAGGCGGTGGCAAAAGACACGGTAGCCAAATACAGGCTGGAATATATGCAGCAGGCTGCACAGTTGCAGAAGAAGAATAAAAACCGGAGTGGTGAGGCCTACTGGCTGGGCAAGATCTACCAGGCAAAGGAAGATCCCAGTAATCTTGATATCTACAACTGGGGACTTGCACATTACGCAGCAGCTGAGTTCCCGGCAGCCGATAGTGTTTTTGGGTTGTACACTTCGAAATATCCCGACCAGGTGTATGGCTTCTACTGGCGTGCCAGGAGCCGTGCCCAGATAGATACCACCATGGAGCAGGGGCTGGCCATTGCAGATTACCAAAAGGTTGCGGAGATCGCGGAGGCTGACAAAGAGAAAAACAAGAGCCTGCTGATCCAGGCCTATGGTTACCTTGGTGCCTATGAAGCCAACGTAAAAAAAGACTACACTACCGCACTGGGTTGGTTTGAAAAAATACTGGCCTTGCAACCAGAGAATTCAGATGCGCAGCGTTTCGCAGAGATTTTGAAAAAATGGGTTGCTGAGGGGAAGTGATTCTACATACTTCCCTCAAACAAGGGGGTTGGTTTTTTGGGTGTGGCCCCTTCTTTTCAGAAGGGGCATTTTTTTGTGCTGCCGGCCGGCCTGTTAAAACCTACAGGACTCCCAACCCAAGGCAGATTACCACAATCAGCGGTGAAGGAACTTTTGTATAGGTAAGGGTCAGCCAGGTACCGGCAATGACCACAAAGTTCATAATACCATGATCGGTCCATTCTGTGAGTGGGATGTCTTTCAGCATGTAGAGTGTCGAAGCCACGAGGAACCCTACCACTGTGGCATTGATCCCTTCCAAAGCACGGAAAACAATGGCATATTTTTTCAGGTTGTTCCAGACCGGGAAGAAGAAAAGCACCATCAGGGCACTGGGTAAAAAAATGGCAACGGTCCCTATAATACAGCCCGTCACCTGCCAACCCGTTCCCCTGTCACTCATGGCGATGCCACCCATATAAGTTGAGATCGAAAAAACCGGTCCCGGTATAGCTCTGACCATACCCGCCCCGGTATAAAACGCATCCCTGTCTATTCTTACCACATTAGGGTTTTTCTGCATCACCTTCTCCGATTCGGGACGAACCACAAACTGTTCGTACATCATTGCCACCAGTACCTGTCCACCTCCAAATACAATGCTTCCAAAACGATAGGTGTTCTCAAAAAGGTTGATGGGCCTGCGATTGGCCCAGTCGTTCTTACGCGCCTGTTCGGATAAGATACCCGCGGCCAGGAAAATAAAAACAAACAGCCAGATATTGGCCCATTTGATCTTCTTTGGTTTTTCTTCTCCCTGCGGAATGCGTCGGTCGCTCAGGTTGGTCACAAAACCGCCTACTACGATGAGCAGGGGAATCATCCAGGGAATTTTGAAAAAGGTAAAACTCAGGGCTGCACTCGCCACCATGATCACCCTGGTAATGGTATTGTGTACGGCCATTTTAAATGCTACCATTGACGCATATGCGAGAAAACCGATGGTCATAGGGGCGATATACATGAATACCTGGTGCTGCATTTCCCTGTTGTTGAAATAACGCAACAGGAATGAAAGGGCGCCCATCAGCAATGAAGCAGGAAGTATCCAGATGAGCAGGGTCATGACGGCAAGCGGAAGACCGCCCCGCTTATATCCTATCAAGGTCAGCACCTGCGTGGAGGATGCACCGGGCAGCATATTACAAAAGGCGTTGTAGTCGAGCAATTCCTCCTGGGAGACATCTTTTCGTTGCCTGACGAAGGTTTTCAGCATCATTCCGAAATGCCCCTGGGGTCCGCCAAAAGCAGTAAGGCTGTGTAATAAAACAGCCCTCAGGAAAGGAATATGCCGGAATAAAAGCATGTTCTAAAATATTCAATAATTATGAACAGTGCCGGAAATAAACTCAGCGCCCGCACAAGACCCGGAAGGAGCAATATTCGCACTTTTCAATTTTATCCGTCTGGTCAAATGGCACGCGCCTGTCAAAAATTTCTTCGATCACCGGTCTTAGCCGCTCAACTGTTTCGGTTATGATCTCATTCATCCGATGATGGTCCACCCCATTACCATTGGCTGACTGCTCCCGGAAGCGCCAGTCAAATTTTTCACCTTCACGGCGCATATTACGCACATCATACAGACCAGCGTTGACGGGTTTATTTATCCCGACCTGCTGTTGCATCACATAGGTATATATGATTGTTTGCAGTGCCGCCTTGTTCCGGTCCGAACTGTTCCGGTCAAAAAGCGCATCCACCGACCGGATATCTTTTTTATCGCGGCCTGTCTTGTAATCGATGATCCGGTAAACGCCATTTTTCAGGTCCACCCGGTCGATGGTTCCACCCAGCAGGACCCGCCATTCTTCCCCCCCAACCATAACCGGGAAAAACTGCTTCAGCCTGCCTTCCATGTATACTATGCGGAAAGGTGTGTAAGCCTTATCCTGCTTCAGGATCTCCTGCACATACAAACGGATCACTTCGGCAATCACCTTATAGGTTCCGGTGAATTCCACTTCATGGTTGCGGTCTCCTGCCAGTTCCTGGCCAAAAGCCTGGCCGATTGCCCATTCAGTTTTCCCGGCCATCAGGTCGATATCAGCTGGTAATATTTCCTGCTCACCCGATTTTGTTTCAGCCACGCAGAGGTATAAATATTCAATGGCCCGGTGAAGGATATTTCCCAGCATCCTGGCATCGATTTCATCCTGGAAGGATTCGGGCTCGCGGATCTTCTGCACATGCTGGAAATAAAATTTCAAGCGGCAATCTATAAAGTTATTGATGGCGGAGGGGGTGAGTGGTTGTCCAAGGTAGACGCGCAGGTTTTGCAGGATGGCCTCATCCTTTTCAATGGTGATGGCCGGTTTAGCCTGTGGATTTACCTGTAACTGTACCGATTTCCTGATGATGGGGATGGCGGTTTCATATTCAAGTTGTGTCAGGAAACGGCTCTGCTCCCCGGTTGATTTATCATCGATGGTATTGTTGTACAGGCAATACACCGATTCTGCCTTTTGCAGGAGGCGATAAAAAACATAAGCAAAGATGGCATCCTGGTTTTCCATCACACTCAGTCCATAGGCACGCCGGATACTGTCGGGAATAAAAGTAGGCGCCACGGCTTTTTTGGGAAGCACCCCTTCATTCACATTAAGCAGTATGATATGTTCGAAATCAAGTCCGCGGCTTTCCAGCAAACCCATTACCTGCAAGCCTCTCAGCGGTTCACCTTCCAGGGGTACGGAAAGGGAACGCAATACGCTGATCAGTATTTCACCGATAAAAGAGAGGCTGAGCGGATGATCGAATTGGAGGAGCAGGTCTTCCAGGCGGTTTAACTGGTAATAGGTTGCAGTAAGCAGCTGGGCTTCCAGGGTTCCCACCACGCTTTCTGTTGATTCGGTGGCCTGGTGTTCCAATACATGCCGGATCATTTGAATCAGCTCAATTGGTTTTTCCAAAGGCCGAAGAATCATCTTCAGTCTTTTTTCTTCAATGGACGCCCATTTTTCAGCGGGTATGGAAACAATGCTTTTCTCATTGATCTCTGTCGCCAGGCGGATGGCATCAGTGACTTCATACAGGTAGGGATGTTGCAATAACTGCAGCAGGGGCTGGTAATAAATCCTTTTGCCGCCATGCCTGGCAAGTGATTCCTGCACCCTCACAATGGTTTGCACCAGGGAAAATACGGGCGACTGTGCCAGGCCATATCCCATGGTGATGTTCACATAAGGCAGGTCAGAAGGCATGGCATGCAATACCGGCATCAACTGGTTTTCATCCGCCAGGAATACCGCTACTTTTTCGGGGTGCTCCATTACAGCCGGGATATCTTTCAGTAATTCGGGCAGAACCCTTACCTGTGCAGCATTTCCTTCTGCCGAGATAATATGGATGGGGCGATCGGAACGATTGATGGCATTTCCGGTTTCGAGTTCATTTCCAAAGAGGGCGATATTTCTTCTCAGGAACAATCCGGCCTCCTGTAATGGGTCATCGATATAATGGTGGTCTGTGTCGAAATAGAAAATAGCCCTGCCGCTTTCTTTCCAACGTGTAAAGAGCTGGAGTTCGGCGCGGTTCAATGCATTGAACCCGATGAACACCACTTTATCATAGTAATCCATGAAACCGGCATTGTCCTGTGTGTCGTTTACAAGGTTACGGTACAGGATGCCGGTGGTGGTCAGGTTTTTGTCTTCCAGCAAAACCCTGAAGCGCTCAAATATGGCCGGAAGTTTTTGCCAGAGCTGCAGGAATTTTTCTTTCTGCAGGCTGAGTCTTTCCACAGAAAAGTTATTCCAGAATCGTGTCAGAAAATCCTTCTGCTCTTCGGTCAGGTAATCGAATCCCTGTTCAATGGCTGCCAGGTCGGCCATATTGGTGTACACATCAGCAATGGCCACTGCATTGGATTCCAGTTCGGTGAAGTCGTTGAGCAGGATCTCACCAAGTGAATAAAATCTTTCATAGGTGGAAATATTGGTTTCGCCACCCTGCAGCATCACTTCACTATATGCTTCATAGAGGAGAAAGGACAGGTAGAGGCGGTCAGCTGACAGCCTGTTGCCGGACAACTGGATAAATTCATGGATGGTGAAGAGGTCGGGGCTCCAGATCGGTTTCGTTATCAGTGCACCCAGGTGCTGCCGGAAAAATACCGAAGGCCTTTTATTCGGAAAAACCAGTGCCAGGTTAGACAGCTCATTTCCATACTTTTTATACAGGCTCTCTGCTACTTCTTGTAAAAACATGTCTTGATATCGTTGATCATTAACCGAATAAATCCCCTTGTTTGGAAGCCAGTTGTGCCAGTGGTACCAGCGAATGATTGTATCCGTAATACACGAATGACCTCACAGCGGGGTAACCCATCTGTACCAGCAGGTCCTGGTACTGTTGCAATTGTTTACCATGCGAAACGGATGCTTCCTGTGTGAATTTAAAATCAAGCAGGATGGTTTCGTCATCTGCCATTAACACTTTATCGGGTCTTCTGACCGAACCACCGGGAAGCAGGATGGACTTTTCATTTACGGCTTTATAGTCTGCCCCAAACCATGCAGACAGTTGTTCATGCTGCAAAGCCCTGCTCACACTATCTTTCACTGTCTCGAGGTGCTGGTGGGTTATTTGTCCTTCCAATTGCATTTTCGCCAGTTCCTGGTCCAGTTCCGTTATGTTTTTGATCCTTGATAGAAGCAGGTGCGCCAGCTGGCCGACCTTCTGCTGGTCGTTCTCTGCCAGTCGTAATATCAGTTCACCCCCGGACGGTTCGCGCAAATCCTTCAGTAATGCTGCGTTGGTCAGTTGGGTACTGATCTTAAGCAGGTCCTTGTTTTTATTTCCGGATTCACCACCCTGCACCGCCCCATCCACCAGGAGGACCCCCGATTCGAATACAGCGGAAAAATCGGTTATACCTGAGGGTAAGTCAACCGGAGTTTGTTTCACTGCCTGGTAAATAAGGTCGCCGATGGTTGACATACCATTATCGGCATCTTTCTTTTCCGCGGGCTGCGGTGCGAGCAGGTACATGGCCTGACGGGTACGGGTAAGTGCTACATACAGCATATTCAATGCATCCATGCGGCTCATCAGCTGTTCCTCAAAATAATCATAGGCAAATCCTGTATGGGCAAGGTTTTTATTCAGTTCCACAGGAACAACTTCAATGCCCGATTCATCTGGTTCCCAGTTGCACCAGATCATGCCTTTGTCACTCACCAGTTTCCAGTCGGCATATGGGATGATCACCACATCGAAGGCCAGGCCTTTCGATTTATGGATGGTCATTACCTGGATGGCATTATCGGCGGAGGAAAGGGGCAGGGCTTTCTGGCTGCCTTCTTCCGTCCACCATTGGAGAAACTCCCGGATATCTGGTTTGCCCTTTGAACTGAAGTTGTTCACCAGGTCGCGGAATGCCAGCGTATATGCCTGCTCGTTAATATACTCATCCAGTGAAAAGATAGTGATCAGTTCTTCCACGCATTCATACAAAGCAGTTTGAAGGAGGTATTTTTTCCTGGTGCGGAAGGCTTCAGGCAATTGTGAAAGCGCGTGGGTGGCCGAGTTGCGGTACCAGTCGGGTTTGTTGATATCCAGTCCGAGCCTGATGGCATTGGCCTGAACCAGTTCCGCCCTCGACAGTTCATCCTTTTCATTGATGAGGTAACGCAGGGCCGCTATCAGCAACTGTATGGCGGGGGAAGCATTGATCAGCAGGGCATCCGTGGAAAGCAGACCATAACGCGTGCGGGCATCCGGACGCTGCTGGTGTTGCAGCAGGAGGCTGATCAGTTTACGGGCATCACTGTTATTACGTGTCAGCAGGGTGATCTGTTCGGGCTGGAATTTTTTATCACAGATCAGCTGGTCTATCAGATCGCACAACCAGGCTTCGGCTGCTGGTTTCCAGGATGATGATTTTTGCGAGTCTTCTTTGGGGAAGAAGCGGAAGTCTACGATGCCCCCGGGCTTACAGGAAGCAGGCATTTGTTGTGATGCATCTGCATAGGCTTTCCGGATAATATCAAAATAATCGTTGCCATGAAGCCTGGCCAGGATGGCGGCATCTTCCACCGTTCCCATCTCTGCGTTGAAATGATCCTGCAGCAATTCGGGGGCCCGGTGAAAAAGATAATTATTGAACTGGATGATGTTGGCGCGACTGCGGTAGTTTTCCTGCAGGCTGTCTTCTTTGACATTATGCGTACCAATATCGGCTTTTACCTGTTGCTGGAGAAGCCGCCAGTCACCATTCCTCCAGCGGTAAATAGACTGTTTTACATCGCCCACCACCAGGCTGAACTGTCCGGTTGAAACGGATTGTTCAACCATTGGCCGGAAATTATCCCACTGAAAAGTACTGGTGTCCTGAAATTCATCGAGCAGAAAGTGCTGGTAGCGGTTGCCTATCTTTTCATAGATAAAAGGTGCATCGTTGTCTTTCACCAGTTCGCGCAGCAACTGCTGGGTGTCGGAAATCAGCAGCACATTGTTATCGCGGCGGTAACCGGCCAGCTGTTCCGCGAGTATGCGCAGAAGGCTCAGGTTATTAAGTTTCTGCAAAACCGCACGGGCCGTCTGGTACTCCGTATTTTTTTCGCGGTAGAGGTCCACGCATTTATTCAGCAGTTCGTTGATGCGTGGGTAAATATCCTTCACTTTTGATTTGGTGTCTGCATCGGCTTTGGTGGATGTCCATTTGTCGGGGTTATCCAGTGCCGCCAGCACACGTGCTCCCGGAGCAAAATTCTTATCGCGGATTTTATTGAAATAATTAATGAAACCTCCCTTACCATGGGAAAAGTCATCCTGCTGCAAACCACTTTGCTGAAGAATATTATTGGCCTCCTCAGCCCATGCCAGCATTGGTTTTTCCAGTTCAGCTGCCTGGTCCTGCAATTTCTTTTTCAGCACCTGGAAGGCCGTGGTTGGATTATCCAGGTTGCGCATATTGTTCTCAAAGCGCGCAAACCTTTCCTGGAAGATCTCCCCGGAGAATTTCAGCAGTTCATCCCTGAAGTCCCAGCTCTGTCCGGTTTCAATCCTTTCCAAAGCAATGGACTTGATCCATTCGAGCAGTTCATCATTTGTCTGGAGCAGTTCAAACAAACGGTCGGTCAGTTCCTGTTTAACGATATCCTGGTTGAGCTGCAGTTCATACCCCGCATCCAGTCCTATCTCATAGGCAAAGGAGCGGATGACCTGCTGTACAAAACTATCAATGGTACTGACAGAAAATTTCGCATAGTCATGCAGGATAGTCCGGTAAATGGTATCTGCCTGCGTGGCCAGCCTGTTTCCATCCTTCAGAGCCGGGAACCTGTCTTCAATGATCTCTCCGTAATCGGTCTTTTCACCTTTTGCCAGTCGAAGCAATTCACCGAGTATGCGGTGTTTCATTTCCTCCGTAGCCTTATTGGTAAAGGTAACGGCCAGAATCTCGCGGTATTTCTGCGGCGATTCAAATAAAAGGCAGAGGTATTCGGACGCCAGTAAAAAGGTCTTACCGGAACCAGCCGAAGCGCGGTAAATATGCAGCGGGGGAGAATAGGTAAGGTGATTCATAATCTCCTTCAAACTTATTGATTAAATACCCTTGGCGAATGGATCGGGGATATTATTTTGAAGATGCGGAGGACTAACTTTGCAACATGATGCACTGGAACAATTGCTTTTCACATGGAAGGTTCGGACAGGGTTATATATCTGCCCAGCCGCGCACGCCTTATGAGCGCGATTTCGATCGCCTGATTTTTTCAGCAGCCTTCAGGAGGCTGCAGGACAAGACCCAGGTATTTCCCTTACCCGGACCGATCCTGGTGCACAACCGCCTGACCCATTCGCTGGAGGTAGCCAGTGTGGGACGCAGCCTGGGAAAACTGGTGGGAGAGAAGCTGGTGGAAGTATTGGGAACGGAATTGAATGAGGCGGGAAAGCATTTCTATACGGCCGACTTATCCAGTGTGGTGGCAGCAGCCTGCCTGGCGCACGATATCGGCAACCCTTCCTTCGGGCATTCGGGTGAAGCGGCCATTTCTGCCTATTTTATCCAGAATGGTGGCAGCCTGTTAGATGGCCAGCCCCTGCAGCAACATTTTTCGGCGGCCGAATGGCAGGATATCACCCATTTTGAAGGCAACGCCAATGCTTTCCGGATCCTGACCCATCCCTATGCCAACCGGCAGAAAGGCGGTTACCAGCTAACCTATACCACCCTGGCCTCCATTGCCAAATATCCCTGCGAATCGCTGGCCACTGATCCGAAGCTGCTTCACTGCAAGAAATATGGCTTTTTCCAGACGGAAAAGGAAAGTTTTATGGAAGTGGCGCAGGTATTGGGTATGCAGCCACAATCCCTGGAGCCACTGGTTTACCACCGGCATCCCTTTGTATTCCTGGTGGAAGCGGCAGATGATATCTGTTACCGGGTGATTGACTGGGAGGATGCCCACCGACTGGGAATTATTGACAGCGATACTGCCATCGGGATGTTCCTGGAATTACTCGGAAGTTCTGCAAGGGAAAACAAGGAACGGATACATTCCACGCTGAAAGAACTGGAGGGCGATACCCGCGAACAACTGGCCTATCTGCGCGCCAAGTGCATCAATTTCCTGGCGCTGAGCTGTGTGGAAGTATTCATCAGCAACCGGAACGAAATACTAACAGGAATGTATAACCGATCATTAATTGATGGGATTGAACCTGCATCCCTGGCGGCTTTGGAAGCCATCAACAAGGTGACGGTCAAAAAGATCTACAACCATGAAACTGTGGTGAAGATTGAGCTGGCCGGATATGAAGTGATGAGTGCCCTGCTGCAATCCTTTATTCCGGCTGTATTGCACCAGTCGCCATCGCACCGCGAGAAAAAGGTGCTGAAACTGTTACCGGCACAGTTCGGTACGGATGATGGCAGTCCATATGATAAAGCGCTGTCGGTGATCGATTTTATTTCCGGCATGACAGATTCCTATGCAATGGAATTATATAAGAATTTGCGGGGTATATCATTACCCACTCACACATAATATAATATTTACATATCAATCATTCCGCTTTTCTTCCGGATTGCCTTTCAGGTCCAAAACCGGTTTCCAGGTGGAGCGGGGTTCAAAATGGTTCCACAGCAGGCGCGATAATTTGCGGGAAAGGACCCAGCCTTCATTGCCGCTGTTCCAGCTGGTATCTTTCTGGTTTTTAGTGATGACGGATACTATATAGGGACCATTGGGAGCCATAACCAGCATGGTTTCACTTCTGGAAGCATCGACTGCGCCATTTTTTGACGCAACAAAAATTTCAGGTGGAATTTGTGACAAAGCTTCTTCATTCCAGTAGTTGCGACCCATCAGCCGGAGCATCAGTTCATCCTGGCTTTTTCCCAGCAAACGCCGGTGGTATAAGCGTTCCATGATGGCAACCATTTCTCTTGGTGTGGTTTGTCCCCAGCCGTAAAGCTTCCAGTTTTCCTGCCTGCCCGCTGTGCGTGAATTAACCCGGGTGGAGATAAATCCAAGGCTGTCCAGCAGCTCGTTGATCCTGGTTCCTGTACCTGCCAGCAGTTGCAGCCACAAACTGGCGGTATTATCACTGGTGGTCATCATCAGCATTATAACCTTGGCCAGTTGGATATTGGCGGAATCCCTGAATGATCCGAGTAAATCCTCACCTGGATAAAGCAGGGAATCGCGGTATTACAGGTTCTGGTGGTATTGCAGTTCGCCTTTTGATATCTTTATCCATGATACCGATGAGAATCGGGATTTTAACCATGGATGCGGTGGGAAAGAGGGTATCTGCCTGAACTGAGGCTGTTTTTCCGGAGGGCAGGTGTTTAATATAAATTCCGGCGACTCCCCCGAAGCCCTGCACCAGTGCTTCCACCTGTTTTTGCAGTTTACGGTCTGTTTTCTGGGCAGGCAGGGACTGGCAAAGGATGAGTGCAAGGACCAGGGCAATGAAAATCCGGTACATAATTGATTAAGTGTGGATGAAAACTTAGCGGTAATACCCGTTTTTCTCAATTTCAAGGCGTACCCCATCGGGCACCAGGAAATGAATGTCTTTTCCTTCCCGAACCAGTTTCCGGATTTCTGTGGCGGAGATGTCCAGCATCGGTGCTTTTACCACCTGGATCCGGGCCGGTAGTTTGGTACTGATATCAAAACCCGGGCGGGGATAAACATAAAAATCATGGCTGGTTACCAGTTTGTCCGCATTCTTCCATTTATGAAGGTTTTGCAGTCCATCGCTGCCCATGATCACGGCAAACTCGTGCTGGGGAAATTTTTCCTCCAGGTAGGTTAGGGTATCGATGGTATAGGAAGGGCGGGGGAGGTGGAATTCTATATCACTGGCTTTTAAGCAGCTAACTCCTTCAATGGCTGTCTTCACCAGGTGCAGGCGGTGGTACTCGTTGAGCAGGGCCGCAGCCGGTTTGAAAGGGTTTTGAGGCGAAACCACCAGCCACACCTGCTGAAGGTCTGTATGCGTAGCCATGTGGTGGGCGATGATACAGTGACCGGTATGAATGGGATTAAAGGAGCCGAAATAGAGTCCGATTTTCATGCCGCCAATTTAGCTTACCTGTCTGAAGACACAAAAAAAGAGGTCAGGAGACCTCTTCTACAAAAATATTACGGGCTTCATCCAGCCTAAGGCTCAGGTTATAGCCCGATACCGATATCGCGATGGGATCACCAAGCGGGGCTTTCTGTTCCACCCTTACCTTTTCACCGGGAACACATCCCATTTCCATTAGCTTCAGGAAAATATCATTGTTCTCAAAGCTCTTGATCACAACCGTGTGCCCAACCCCTATATCTGATAAACGTTTCATCATAACTGCTTCAAAACTATGCTCCGCCATTGAAATTGTTTTACGAATTTTGGAAATGATGAGCAAAGCTACCGATAATATTCAGTTCCATTACCTGCTGAAAGGATTCAGCTTCCAGAACCGGAACCAGTGTAAATCCTTTATCCAACAGCTCTTTAAAAAGGAAAAGAAAGCCCTGGACTCACTTAATTTTATCTTCTGCAGCGATGAATACCTGCTTGAGATCAACCGTAACTACCTGAACCACGATTATTATACTGATATCATCACGTTCGACCTTTCAGAACCCGGACAAGCCACCACAGGGGAAATCTATATCAGTATTGACCGGGTAAGGGACAATGCCAATAACCACGAGGAAAGCTTTACCCGCGAATTGCACCGGGTGATCTTCCACGGTGCGCTTCACCTCTGCGGTTATGGTGATAAAACACAGGAAGAGGAGATTCTCATGAGGAAAATGGAGAACAAATACCTGGACATGTATTTTTAATGTTCCACGTGGAACAAAGGAAATCCACAGGGTTAAAAGATCCCTGAAATTCGTTGTCTGGGTAGCATGGAATAGGCATGCGTGTAAAACAGGGAAAGATCAGCCGGGCTATTGTAGGAACCAATTATGATTGCAGAAAAAAGTATTTCCCGCCTATTAGCACAGTATCATCTCACCACAATAGCTTAAAACAGCCATACTGTCTGGCTACAACTTAAGGATATATTCCTCAATACCCCTCAGCCCATCCTTTACAAAAACCTGTCCCTATAAGATCCAAGCATATTCTCCCATAGGCTCCATAAATTCAGGATTCCAAATTGAACCTCCAGCATAAGAGCCAACAGACTATTCGGCATGTTCATTATTAAGGAATAAAAGCTAAGTGCTGGCAGTAAAAGGTGCAGGATAAGTATATTCAGTTTTGGTATCATCCCAGAGGAAAATAGTGGTTCTAATATCTCTCATTCAACATGACTCCTTTCTCACCCTCCTGTTGCTTACTGGTTCTTATTCCTGGACTTAAGCTATGTAAAACCAGGCTACAGAAAAACCATCTGTTCCACGTGGAACATTCAGTCTCCCCAACAACCTGTACTTTTGTACACTAAATCTTTTGAATGTTTCCAGTTTATGATGTTATAGTGGTTGGGGCAGGACATGCGGGTTGTGAGGCAGCAGCAGCTGCAGCTAATATGGGTAGCAAGGTCTTGTTGGTGACCATGAATATGCAAACCATCGCCCAGATGAGTTGTAACCCGGCAATGGGTGGTATAGCAAAGGGACAGATTGTTAGAGAGATTGATGCCCTCGGGGGTTATTCTGGCATTGTGACCGATAAAAGTATGATCCAATTCCGGATGTTGAACCTTTCAAAGGGACCTGCCATGTGGAGTCCGCGTGCACAAAGTGATCGCATGCTTTTTGCAAGTACCTGGCGGGAAATGCTGGAACAAACTCCCAATGTGGATTTTTACCAGGATATGGTAAAGGGTTTGATTATTAAGGATGGCAGGGCAAGGGGTGTTGTTACGGGACTTGGACACGAGATCAGTGCCAGGGCGGTGGTGGTTACAAGTGGGACTTTCCTGAACGGTATCATTCATATTGGTGAAAAAACATTCGGTGGTGGCAGGGTAGCAGAGAAAGCTGCGACAGGTATTACAGAGCAACTGGTTTCCCTTGGCTTTGAGGCGGATCGTCTGAAAACCGGTACCCCACCCAGAATAGACGGAAGAAGCCTGGATTATTCCAAAATGGAAGAGCAACCCGGTGATGAAACCATTGTGGGTTTCAGTTATATGGGTATAGAAACCATACGGCCGGAACAGCAAAGGAGTTGCCATATTACCTATACCAATTCGGCCACCCATGAATTACTGAAAACAGGATTCGACCGTAGTCCTATGTACACGGGAAGGATCGAAGGTGTTGGTCCCCGTTATTGCCCCAGTATCGAGGATAAGATCAATCGCTTTGCCGACAGGGAACGCCACCAGATTTTCGTAGAACCCGAAGGATGGAATACAGTGGAGATCTATGTTAACGGATTTTCAACTTCCCTGCCGGAGGATGTTCAATACAAGGCACTGGTTTCAATACCCGGGTTCGAGAACGCCAAAATGTTCCGTCCGGGTTATGCCATTGAGTACGATTATTTTCCGCCAACACAGTTGACTTATTCTTTGGAAACTAAATTGATACAGAACCTATTTTTTGCGGGACAAATAAACGGAACAACCGGTTATGAGGAAGCAGCCTGCCAGGGTTTAATGGCTGGTATCAATGCGCACCTTAAAGTAAAAGAGTTGGAGCCTTTTATCCTGAAAAGAAGCGATGCCTATATCGGCGTACTGATCGATGACCTGATCAGCAAGGGTACCGAAGAACCCTATCGCATGTTTACCAGCAGGGCGGAATTCAGAACCCTGCTCCGCCAGGATAATGCAGACCTGCGCCTGACAGAAAAAAGTTATCAGATAGGGCTGGCTAAACAGGACAGACTGGAAAAAGTACTGGCCAAAAAAGAAGGAACAGAAATAGTAAAAAAACTGTTACAGGAACTCTCGCTTGAACCAGGCCCAACCAATGGATTCCTGGAATCAAAAAATTCAGCGCCTATCCTGCAAAAACAAAAAGCTGCCCAGATACTACTGCGCCCCAATATAAACCTGAAGGATATGAGCGCTGGTATTCCCGGATTCGCAGCAGCACTTTCACCCTTCACCACAGAAATACTCGAGCAGGCAGAAGTACAACTGAAATACGACGTATATATAGAAAAGGAAAAAGACCTGGTGGAAAGAATGAACCAGATGGAAACCCTGGAAATCCCGACTAGCTTTGACTATACAAAAGTTGCCGCAATCAGTAATGAAGCAAGGGAAAAATTAAAAAGAATTCAACCCCGTACATTGGGCCAGGCCAGCAGGATCAGCGGCATCAATCCCAGTGATGTACAGATCTTAATGGTGTATATGGGCAGATAAAAAAAAGGCTAACATATTTTAAATATTTAAAATATCTTAGCCTTTAGATTTTATTAATTATGCCAGGCTCTTTTCAGAACGGCTGACAGGAATTTTCTTTCCAATCAATTTTTCAATGTCACGGATGTACGCCCTTTCCTCCCTGTCACAAAAAGAAATCGCGGTACCATCGGCACCGGCACGTCCCGTTCTACCGATCCTGTGCACATAGGTTTCAGCCACATTGGGAATTTCAAAATTGATCACCCATGCAAGGGAATCAATATCAATACCGCGTGCAGCAATATCTGTAGCCACCAGTACCCTGATTTTTCCAACCTTAAAATTGTTCAATGCCTGCTGCCTGGCACCCTGTGATTTATCACCGTGAATAGCTGCAGCACTGATACCAGCTTTCAGGAGAAACTTGGCAACCTTATCCGCGCCGTATTTAGTCCGGGTAAACACCAGCACCGTATCTATCCTGCCATTATTCAACATATCAAGGAGCAGGAATTTCTTTTCATCCTTATCCACGAAATACAATTCCTGGTGAATCAACTCAGCTGTTGAAGACACAGGAGTAACCGCTATGCTGACAGGATGTTTAAGGATTGTATCTGCCAGCTGGCGGATCTCATCCGGCATGGTGGCAGAGAAAAACAGTGATTGTCTTTCTTTAGGAATCAATTTCAGGATCCGCTTTACATCATGCACAAAACCCATGTCCAGCATACGATCCGCTTCATCCAGGATGAAATAACGCAGATCATTAAACGAAAGTAATCCCTGACCCACAAGGTCAAGCAATCTTCCGGGAGTGGCTATCAGGATATCAACACCTTTTTCCAGTGCCTGTACCTGGGGAACCTGGGATACTCCACCAAAAATGCAAAGACTCCTGAAACCAAGGTACTTACCATAATCCCGGAAACTTTCTTCCACCTGGATCGCCAGTTCCCTCGTTGGCGTCAGTACGAGAACCTGGATACCCCTGAACCTTTTTACTTTGGCAAGATCCTCCTGCAAAAGCTGTAAAACCGGAATAGCAAATCCCGCTGTTTTGCCTGTACCAGTCTGGGCACAAGCCAATAAATCTTTTCTGTGTAAAACAACAGGAATAGCTTTTTCCTGGATGGGTGTTGGATTAGTATAACCAACATCGGCAAGAGCCCTCAATACGGGTTCTGTTACCGCTAATTGCGAAAAATTCAATACAAAAAAATTAAAATGATAAAAACGGTAAGGCTAACATTTGAGGATGTTACTTTACCCGCCTTACAAACGAACCAACCAAAACGAACCGATACTTCGGACCAGCAGGAGCGATGTCAAGAACGGCGAAGCTAACTTAAATTACCCACACCATTTGTTAATTCCTTCATTAACCCACCAGTCCTGCAGCCCTGCTGATCTCCAGCATTCTGTCAATAGGCTTTTTGGCTGCAAGTCTCAGGTTCTCGTCCATCAGTATCTCCGGTTTTTCATATTTCATGCAGAGATAAAGCTTTTCCAGTGTATTGAGTTTCATGTGTGGACAATCATTACAGGCGCAACTGTTGTCCGGGGGAGCGGGAATGAAAGTTTTTTCCGGACTGGCTTTTTGCATCTGGTGTAAAATGCCCGTTTCCGTCGCAACAATGTACTCATTTGCATTATCCTGCTGGGTATACTTAAGCAGCTGTGTGGTGCTCCCTATGAAGTCCGCAATGCGCAACAATGGGTCTTCGCACTCGGGGTGTGCAATCAATTTTGCATTGGGGTGCCGAACCTTCAGCCTGGTGATCTTCTCCAGGCTGAAAATTTCATGAACCATGCAGGCCCCATTCCATAGGACCATGTTACGACCGGTCTTCTTATTCAGGAACGCACCCAGATTCTTATCCGGAGCAAAGATGATGGGTTGATCCACCGGTACACTTTCAATAATCTTTTCCGCATTACCGCTGGTGCAGATGATATCACTCAGTGCCTTGATCTCTGCGCTGCAGTTGATATAGGAAATGACGATATGATCCGGATGCTGCTTTTTAAAAGCGCTGAAAAGATCAGCTGGTGCAGAATCAGCCAGGGAACATCCTGCCTTAAGATCAGGCAACAATACTTTTTTGGTTGGATTTAAAATTTTGGCGGTTTCTGCCATAAAATGAACGCCGGCAAAAACAATCATATCGGCAGTGGTCTTTTCGGCCTGCTGTGCCAGACCGAGGCTGTCGCCAATATAATCAGCCACATCCTGGATATCGGGCTCCTGGTAATAGTGCGCCAGGATGATGGCATTTTTTTCTTTTTTCAATCTTTCGATCTCCTGGAAAATATCCAGGGCCGGATCAATTTCAATATCAAGATATCCTACCCGTTCTATATTATTCCATGCTGATTCCATGTTGATAACTGGCATAGTAAATACTATTAATTATATTTTTTAAAATAAACCTATTATTATTATGGCTGTGGATATGGGGAAAACTAATTTTCCCGGACTTGCTGGTGTCAAAATTAGCTGCTTATCCACAGTAATCCACAAAAATCCAACAATAAAGAAAGCACTACTATACTACATTACATGTCTTTATCAACAACTGTGGACTACATAAATGCTGTAAAACAATTTTGGCCTGCTGATGTGAAAAGCGATCTAATAAACCCGGGGTTATCAACCCCTTCCGGCAGCCACCTACCCCTGGCTGTAAATTTTCCGGAAATTCTCCCCTGAATCCAACTTACCAAACCCCGGTTTTTCCACCATAAAACCGGAATATTAACAAATGACTGTGTATACATGTTTCACATCACTTAAAATCACTGTGAATAACCCATGGAATAGCAGTGAAGGCAACTATATTATCAGTATTTATATGTTTCTATACGTGGAACAATATAAATTTGTTATATAAATAATATATATAATTTGATATTCAGGTCTGGTAAGGCTATTTAGGGGTAATTCCCTGAAATGCTGATTTGAAGCCAATTTCAGCCATTTTCCACAATTTGTTCATATGGTGAATTTCGTTATTTTCGCTCCTCATTTTTTGACAACCGTATAATATAATAATTAAGAAAAACCATGTCGATCATTCAGAACATCAGGGACAAGGCTGCGTGGCTGGTATTTATTGTCATTGCGCTGAGCTTATTGGGCTTCCTGTTAATGGACGCTTTTGTTGGAGGCCGCGGCCGCGGCGGACTGTTTGGTGGGAACAATACCACGATCGGTTCTGTGAACGGTGAAAAAATTGATTATGTGGATTTCCAGAAAAGGGTACAGATGGTGGAGGACCAGTACCAGCAGCAGGGATATCCGATGAATGAAATGATGCGCCAGAATGTACAGGAGCAGGTATGGAACCAGGTCATCGAAGAGAATGTCCTGGAAGAAGAATATGAGAAACTAGGCTTGACTGTTACGCCAAAGGAACTGGAAGATATTCTTTTCGGTGCAAACCCTCCGCAGGACCTCCGTCAGCAGTTTACCAATGAGCAGGGTGTATATGATGTGAATGCTGCCAAAGCTGCAATCGCAGAACTCCGTAAGCAGAAGGACAATCCCATGGCAAAAAATTTCAGCGACAATTATTTGCCGGCATTAATGGATGCGCGCAAACGTGAAAAGTATGCATCACTTCTTGGCAATACTTTTTATGTTCCAAAGTGGATGGCTGAGAAAATGATTTCCGATAACAGCCAGCTTGCTTCCATGAGTTTTGTTGCTGTGCCATATAATACTGTGAGTGACAGTGCGGCCGAGGTTAAGGTAACGGATGCTGATATCACTGATTTCATCAACAAACATAAAGAAGAATTCAAGCAGGAAGCCAGCAGGAGCATTACCTATGTTTCTTTCAGTGCTGCCCCTACTGCTGCCGATTCATCTGCGGTTAAAACCGGCCTGGAAAACCTGCGGACAGAATTTGCAACGGCTGCTGATCCTGCTGCGTTCCTTGTAAGGAATAACAGCGACCTGCCATATTTTGATGGTTTTGTTTTAAAATCAAAGCTGCAGGTTCCCAATGCAGATACCATTCGTTCGATGGCCGACGGATCTGTGTTTGGTCCCTACCTTGATGGTGGCAGTTATGTGGTGGCAAAAATGATTGGCAAGCGCAACCTGCCGGACAGTGTTAAATGCCGCCACATTCTGGTAAGCAGCCAAACCAATACCGACAGTGTTGCCAAGGCAAGGATTGATTCAATTGAAACTGCTATTCGCGGCGGTGCTGATTTTGCGGCACTGGCTGCCAAATACAGTGAGGATCCCGGTAGTAAGGATAAAGGGGGAGAATACGATTTTGCTTCACAGCAATTTGGTTCTCTCGCTAAGGAATTTGCTGAAGTAATTTTCTATGGCGTTACGGGAGATAAAAAAGTGGTGAAGACAAGTTTCGGATACCATTATATAGAGGTGTTGAACCAGAAGAATTTTGAACCTGCTTATAAGATTGCATACCTCAGCCGTCCGATTGTTCCAAGTGTTGAAACGGAGAATGTGGCATCGGGTGCAGCCAATCAATTTGCTGGTGAAAGCCGCAATGCAAAAGCCTTCGATGAAAATGCCACTAAAAAAACACTGACCAAACTGATTGCCCAGGATATCAAACCAAACGATATCATGATTGCAGGACTCGGTTCCAGTCGCCAGTTGGTTCGTTGGATCAACGAAGCAAAACCCGGCGATGTATCTGAACCATTTAATATCGATGATAAATATGTGGTGGCCATGCTCACCGAGATCAATAAGGAAGGAGTGATGAGTGCTGCGAAGGCTCGTCCGCAGGTTGAATTCCTGATTCGCAACAATAAAAAAGCGGAAGTTATCAGCAAAAAAATCGGCGCCAGCAATTCCCTGGAAGCGATTGCAACTGCCACCCAGCAGGCTGTACTGCGTTCTGACAGTGTCCGTTTTGCGTCTCCCTTTATTCCGAATGTTGGTCAGGAGCCAAAGGTTATCGGAGCTGCTTTCAACAAGGCAAACCAGTCGAAAATTTCCGCACCCATCACCGGCAATGCCGCTGTATTCGTGATCAAAACGGAAAATATTTCGGCCATGCCTGATGGCGGAATCAATGCGGAGACCCAGCGTAATGCCATGATGCAGCAAATGCGTCAGTCGGCAGGTTTCCGTGCGATGGACGCCCTGCGCAAAGCAGCCAATGTGAAAGACGATCGCGCAAAAATATTGTAGGGATATAGGTGTCTGACGTTTAGTATTACTGAATTCACCAGACACAAACGTCAGACACCTTTCCCCCACAAACATCACACACCTGAAATACTCTATAATCAGCGGGCCAAACGGCCCGCTTTTTTTTGTCATAACTTTATAGCCGCAATAATTGTTAGCATAAAAAACATCCCATGTCAGATCTGATCGTGAATAAGGTTGCCGATAGCGGATTGATAAGCCTCGACCTGGAAAATTATTATCCTAAAGACGTTATTGAAGTATTTGACCTGAAGGATTTTTTATTCATGGGCCTGATTTTGAAAGAAAAAGATTTCAGGGAAGCCATGAAACAACATGACTGGTCACAATACCAGGATAAATATGTGACGGTAACCTGCAGCGCCGATGCGGTGATACCCGTATGGGCCTATATGCTGGTGGCTTCCAACCTGCAACCCTTCACAAGGGATATGTATCTCGGTACAACTGAAGAATTCCACAAACAATTATTCCTGCGCAATCTGCGGCAGATCGATCCCCGGCAATTCACCGACCAGCGAGTGGTGGTAAAGGGATGCGGCGATACACCCATTGGTGAATTTGCCTACCTGGAGATTACCCGACTGCTGCTGCCTGTAGCCAAAACCATTATGTACGGCGAACCCTGCAGTACAGTACCTGTGTTTAAAAAAAGATAGGTGTCTGACATGTTGAAGACGTGGGTTGAAGTCGTCTGACGTTTGGGTGCGTTGAATTCGGTAATTCTAAACGTCAGACGACTTTCCCGTACACAAGCGTCAGACGCCTATGCCTCACTCATCCAGCAACGACCTATAAACGAAACCCGCGATCAGGGCGCCGGCAATGGGGGCTACCCAAAACAACCAGAGCTGGCTTAAAGCCCAGTCGCCCACAAATATTGCCTGGCTGGTGCTGCGTGCCGGATTCACCGACGTATTGGTTACGGGAATGCTAATCAGGTGTATCAGGGCCAATGCCAGTCCGATGGCCAATCCCCCAAATCCGGCACTCGCTCTTTTGGCTGTTGCTCCGAGTATGATCAGTAAAAAGAAAAAGGTCATGGCAATTTCGCAGGCCAGGGCTGCGGTCATGGAGTATTTACCCGGACTGTGGTCACCGTATCCGTTGGCGGCAAATCCGGCGTTCAGACTAAAACCATCCTGTCCGGAGGCAATGAGATAAAGTATTCCTGCCCCGGCCATTCCACCCATGACCTGTGCGATAATATATCCCGGCAGTGAACTGCCGGTGAATTTTCCGGCTGCCCACAATCCCAGCGATACGGCCGGATTCAGGTGAGCTCCGGAAACCGGACCCAGCGCATAGGCAATGGTCACCACAGTAAGGCCAAAGGCGATTGAAACGCCCAACAGCCCTATGCCGACTTCCGGAAAGGCAGCTGCCAGCACGGCACTTCCACATCCGCCCAGCACCAGCCAGGCTGTACCGATAAATTCTGCTAATAATGCTTTACCCTGATTCATTTTGATTGATTTTAGGTTAAAAAATCAGGGCAGGATTATGAAGGCGTTTTTTAGGCGTCTGACGGTTGGGGACTCTGGGAAAGGCGTCTGACGTTTGGATTCACGGTTTTCAGTAATGCTAAACGTCAGACGCCTTCAACATGTCAGACACCTAAAAAAGCTTTCGCTTTCTCAAGATCTTCGGGGGTGTCGATGTTGACACCCATATATTCGGTGACCACCATTTTCAGGGGGATGCCATTTTCGAGGTAACGGAGGCACTCAATTTTTTCAGCAGCCTCAAGTGGGGTCATGGGCCAGTTGGTGAAATTCATCAGGGCTTCTTTCCGGTAGGCATATACGCCGACGTGTTCGTACCAGGTAATGGGAATATCACGGCTGCGCGGATAGGGTATCGGACTGCGGCTGAACAAAAGAGAATTCATGTTCTTGTCTACCACCACCTTCACTACGTTCGGATTTTTTACCGATTCCTCCTCATGCATGGCCTGCATCAGCGAACCCACCTGAACCGCCGCATCCTTAAAGCTATCCAGTAATACAGAAAGCGGACCCTTTTTAACAAAAGGCATGTCACCCTGTACGTTTAAAATAATATCCACATCCATCTCCCTAACGGCCTCGGCTATGCGATCGCTTCCGCTCTCGTGTGGCTGCACACTGCGGTAAACCTTCCCGCCGATGGCGGCAATCTCCTCATGAATGATATCGCTGTCGGTTACCACGCTCACTTCGTCGAACAAACCGGTTTCCAATGTATTCTCAAATGCCCGACGGATAACAGTTTTATCGCCCAGCACCTTCATCAGTTTGCCTGGAAAACGTGTGGCGTCATAACGTGCGGGGATCATTGCAATAGTCTTTCCCATCATCAAGGTTTTAATCAGGCCAAAGTTAGCAGACTAATAATCGGTCCTGATATTTTTATCGAAAGGAATTTTAAACTGGTAACCCAGGTCTTCATCGGTACGTTCATCCAGCACATCCAGTCCGTATTTCAGTGAAGCAACATCATCATAACGGAAGGTTCCGAACAGGCGATCCCACACGGAGAAAATATTGCTGTAATTGGAATCGGTCTGCGGCCTCATATAATGATGATGCACTTTGTGCATATTGGGCGAAACGAATATCCAGCTGATTGGCCGGTCGAGCCAGCGCGGCACCCGGATATTGGCATGATTGAAATGGGTGAACATCGCTGATAAGCCGCGGTACAGAAAATACAACCAGACCGGCGCGCCGATGACCACTATTCCGATGATGGTACTCGCTTCCCGGAACAGCCACTCACCCGGGTGGTGTCTTGTTCCGGTTGTTACATCCACCTTGGTATCGCTGTGGTGCACCATATGGAATTTCCACATGAACTTCACGTGGTGCATGAGCCAGTGGGGAATGTATTGTCCGAACAGGTCCATCAGCAGGAGTCCGGCTATGATATCCACCCAGATGGAAAAATCAAACCAGTTCATCAATCCGATCTGGTAATCGTATACCCAATCGCAAACCAGGATGGTGAAAGCACCAAAGATCAGGTTCAGCACCAGGGTAGTGGCCAGAAAGACCAGGTTAACCCCGGCATGTTTGTAACGTTTAAAGGAAAAACGGAAAAGAGGATAGTATCCCTCCAGCAGCCAGAAAAGAACCATCCCCCCCATCAGGATCAACACGCGGTGTGCGGGAGGAATATTTGCCCAATATTCAATAAATGTATCCATAGACAATCAATGATACCCAATTTAATAAAGGAATCGCGAACCCCGCGAAATCATTCTGCAAACCCCGCCGGTCCCAATCAAGCTGTCCAGTCTCAGCCGACCCCGGTAAAAATTAAACAGGAACCTGGTCAAATTGCCGGCCGCAAGCCGGACAGTGGTAATGGGTTTTCATGGAAACCGTTGCACCCGATATCAAACGGATCTTAAGTGCTTGCCAGAAGCCTTCCGGTTTTTCAATATGGGTCACTTTTTCCAGTCCCACATGTCCGCAACCGCTACAGGCAACGGTCTTCAGGTATTCTTCATCGGCCCTGTCGAGCATTTGCCTTGCCATGTCTGCTTCCGGATCCACCACCATCAGTTTCATGCCGCCGATGGCGGGACTCAGCAGTGGGTCGATGGTAATGGTGTGTTCGTCCTGCAGGTAACAGGAAATACCCTGGTCCTTCAGCAGGTTGAGTTGCAGGTTGGCGAAAATGTAATTGTCGTATGACCGGATTTGCTGGAATTTCATCCGCTATGGTTGTGCTTTCCCCTTCTGACGCAATTACGCGTTCAGCATCAGTGGCATCACCAGCATCAGCAGTTCTTCGTTTTCATCTCCCTCCATGGGTTTAATGATGCCTGCTTTTGTGGGGGTGGATAATTCCATGCGCACTTCATCACTCTCTGCCGCATTCAGCATTTCGATCAGGAAACGAGCGTTGAATGCGATTGCCAGGTCTTCACCATCGTACTGGCATTTCATGCGCTCGTTACCTTCAAAGCTGAAGTCGATATCCTGGGCAGCCAGTTGCAACTCGCTTCCGGAAATATTCAATACCACCTGGTTGGTGCTCTTGTTGGAGAAAACGCTAACCCGGCGCAGGGCACCCTGGAAATCGGATTTGGTCACGATCATCTTGTAAGGATTATCGGCAGGGATCACCACTTTGTAATCAGGGAAGCGTGCGTCGATCAGGCGGCAACTCATCTGGGTATTACCATGGGTAACAAAGAGGTGGTTGCTGTTATAGCTGACAGTGATGGTATCATCGTTATCGGGCATGGCGCTTTTCAGGATGTTGAGCGGCTTTTTCGGAACGATGAAAGAATCAGATTTCGGGCATTTCACATCGGTGCGCTTATAACGAACCAGCCGGTGTGCGTCGGTAGCCACGAACTGGAGGAAGTTCTTATCAAGTTCAAAATACACGCCGGTCATGGCAGGCCGCAGGTCATCGTTGCTCACGGCGAACAGGGTCTTGTTGATACCGGTAACCAGCGCGCTGCTGGTCATATCAAAGGAAGTGGTATCGTCGGCTACCGGCTCCTTGGGGAAATTGTCAGGGTTTTCGCCCATCACCTTGTACTTACCGTTGTCGCTGGTGATCTCAATACCGAAGTTTTTATCGATCGTAAAAGTCAGGGGCTGGTCCGGGATATTTTTCAGGGAGTCGATCAGTATCTTGGCGGGAATACAAACCCGGCCGCTTTCCTTGGCTTCGATATCCATCTGCACCCGCATTACAGTTTCCAGGTCGGTAGCTACCACATTCATTTTGTTTTTATCAATCTCGAAAAGGAAGTCTTCAAGAATGGGTAAAACGGTATTGGCGTTGATTACACCACTGATCTGCTGGAGCTGCTTCAATAATGCCGATGAGCTAACGATGAACTTCATAAAACGGGTCTGTTAATAATGGACGAAACTAAGGAATTTAGGGGATTGCTGATTTATGATTGCTGATTTGTGATTGAAAAATTTGACCAGTATCCCACCCCAGGCCAAATTGGGTTTTTTCCCCACCTTTATTTGCCTGAATTTTGCCGGATGGCATTTCCCCAAAAGCTGACCCCCGAACAGGCCCTGCAGAAGGCCCGGCATTATTGCGGGTACCAGGAACGCTGCCACCAGGAGGTGAAGGAGAAGCTTTACTCTTATGGCCTGCGCAGCCAGGAAGTAGAGCAACTGATCTCCCAACTGATCGAAGAGGATTACCTGAATGAAGAAAGATTTGCCATTCAGTTCGCGGGGGGAAAATTCAGGATGAAAAGCTGGGGTCGAAACCGGATCAAAAATGAGCTCAAACAGCGACAGGTAAGCGAATACTGTATCAAAAAAGCCATGAAGGAAATCCCGGAAGATGGCTACAGCACCACCCTGGAGAAGCTGGCAAGCACCCGCTGGGAAAGCCTTAAGGGCGAACCACCTCTTGCCAGGCTGAAAAAAACACAGGATCATTTATTATATAAAGGATACGAATGGGATCTCATCCAGGATATTTTAAAAGACTTAAGAGCCCGGGGTTGATGACGCTCTGCCTCTTCCTTTTTTATCACGCAACCGCACAGGTTAAGGTGCTGGACCATGCCTATGCTCCCCCTGCCGGCAAAGACGGTCCTGAGGCCAGGTTTCCGATCGTTCAGGGTCCGGACAGCATCGTCATCAATAAAATCAACCGTTTCCTGCAGTTAACCTGGCTGCATAATACCCCGAAATCACTGCGGAAAGGAACTGATATTTTTGAACGAACCGCTTACCAACATAAGGACAGCGGGGTCCGTAGCGGCTACACCAGTATTGATTATGGTATCGTATTTCAGTCACCCCGGGTTCTGAGCCTGCGGCTGGATCTCGAAACAATGGCCGCCTACCCCGAATCCTATTCGCATTTCCAAAATTTCAACCTGCAAAACGGCACCCAGATTTTGACAGCAGACCTTTTTACACCGGAAGGGTTGCAGCAACTCCGGTCCTACCTGCGGGAGGAAAGGAAAAAAATTATAAAAGAGGCCGGAATGGCGGCCATTGAAGAAAAGATGAATAAGGAGGATCAGGACTATATCAGCCAATCGCTTACAGAATGTAACCTGGAGGCAGAGGAAAACAATGCGGTGATCGATTCAGCGGGAATGATTTTTTTCCGGAGCCACTGCTTTCCCCATGTGGCTAGGGGTATGGAGGCCGACCTTTCTGTGAGAATACCATCCGCCATTTTGTCTCCCTGGCTGAATGCATACGGTAAAAAGATATTCATCGAACCCACCGCCAACATAAAGAGCGACGGCTTGTCCGGCCTGCTTAAACCTTTGTCCGGAACCATTGGAAAATATCCCGTGGTATTGATACTGGAGCGACTGGATGGCAACTATGCAGCTGGCTATTATTATTACGATTCCAGGGAAATTGCCATTGAATTATCAGGGGAGCGTAAAGGCAATAACCTGGTATTGCATGAATACGGTGATGAAGGGAGCACCGGCACCATCAGGGCTACCATTAGTGGCAATGCACTGTCAGGAACCTGGACCGGCTCCAATGGAAAACAATTGCCCTTCAGCGTAAAGAATTAATTTCGGATATGTCTTCATTAACGATCACCACTGTTCAGACCGCCCTTCATTGGGAAGACAGGGAAGCCAACCTGGCCATGCTGGAAAAAAAGATCAGTGCGGTAACGGATAGAATGGAAATAGTGGTGCTGCCGGAGATGTTCTCCACCGGGTTCACCATGCAGCCGGAGCGGCTGGCCGAGCCAATGGATGGACCAACCGTAAGATGGATGAAAAAGATGGCTGCTGCTAAAAGGATTATTTTAACCGGATCTGTAGTCATAGAAGAAGGCGGAAATTATTATAACCGGCTGCTATGGGTATTGCCGAACGGACAGCTTGGTCATTATGATAAGCGTCACCGCTTTGCATTTGCCGGGGAAGACAAGCACTATTCGCATGGGCATCGCCGTTTGATCGCATCTGTCAATGGTTGGAAGATCAACCTGCAGGTTTGTTATGACCTGCGTTTTCCGGTCTGGGCGCGACAGCAGATGTACCTGTCAGAAGTTAACCAACCAGATATACAGGTCCAGCCGGAACCCGAATACGACATCCTGATCAATGTGGCCAACTGGCCCGAACGGCGAAGCCATGCCTGGAAGACCCTGCTCACGGCCCGTGCCATCGAGAACCAGTGTTTTGTTGTGGGCGTTAACCGGGTTGGGAAAGACGGTAATGATATTTACCACAGCGGCGACAGCATGGTGATCGATCCCATGGGTGAAACGCTTTACCACAAGTCGCATGATGAGGAGCTGAACACCATCACGCTTCAAAAATCCATATTGAATGATATCCGGTCAAAACTTCCTTTTTTAAAGGATGGTGATCATTTTTCCATACACAATGCAGATGAACATGAGTAACGCAACAAGCACCAGGTTTTTCAATGGCCGCATCTTCACCGGAGACGAATGGCTGAACGAAGCGGTTATTACCGTGAACGAAGGTTTTATCCATTCTGTACATTCCGACGGATACGCCGATAAGCAACAGGATCTGCAGGGAGCGATGATGGTTCCGGCATTTATTGATATCCAGATCTATGGTGGCAACGGCCAGTTGTTTGGGGTGCATCCCACTGTAGAGGCCCTGCAGGCAACGGTAGATTATTCCCGCGCCGGAGGTGCTCACCTTATTTTGCCCACGGTGGCCACCAATACAAATGAAGTTGCTTTTGCGGCGATCGATGCGGTTCGCCAGTACTGGAATGCCGGTGGAACCGGTGTTTTCGGACTGCATCTTGAGGGTCCCTTCCTGAACCTGCTGAAAAAAGGCGCCCATACTGCCGAGCACCTGCAGGAACCTGACATGGAAAATATCCGCAAACTGGTGGACTATGGAAAGGGAATTGTAAAAATGATGACTATAGCACCGGAATTATTTTCGGATGAGGGTCTCCGTTATCTCCAGGATGCCGGTATCATTTTGTCTGCCGGGCACAGCAATGCCACTTATGAGCAGGCCGGGCAGGCGTTTAAAAAAGGTATCAGGACCTGTACACATTTATTCAATGCGATGTCATCCTTTCAGCACCGGGCACCTGGTCTGGTGGGTGCCATCTTTGATCACCCCACCGTGATGTCGAGTATGGTAACTGATGGCTATCATGTGGATCCGGCGGCCATGAGGATCGCGAAAAAAATTATGGGCGACAGGCTTTTTATCATCACCGATGCCGTTACCACCAATAACGAAGGAACATATAAACACCAGTTGAATGGAGACAGGTATACACTGCCCGACGGAACGCTATCCGGTTCAGCGCTGACGATGGCATCGGCAGTTTGTTTCAGCATCAACCGGGCAGGTATTGACGACCAGGAAGCATTCCGGATGGCGTCACTGTATCCGGCACGCGTGCTGGGAATCGATAATGAATGGGGAAGGATTGCGCCGGGTTACCGGGCGGAATGGTTTTTAATGCAGTCGCTCTGATGCGCAGAATTGGAATAGTACCTGACGAAAGTCACAAAGAGCCATCATCGCATTGAATACATTTGTAAAAAATCATCTCAGATGGGAAAATTAAATGCCATTGGCCTGGATGCGGCCAAAGCGGATAAACTGGCGGACAAACTCAATGAACTCCTTGCCAATTATTCAATCTTTTACCAGAACACCCGTGGTTTTCACTGGAATATCCGGGGTGAAAAATTCTTCGAACTTCACCTGAAATTTGAGGAGCTTTACAACGACCTCCTGCTTAAAATTGATGAAGTGGCAGAGCGCATACTCACACTGGGAGCAACTCCTAACTATAATTATTCTGATTATAGCGAGTTGTCCACGATCAGGGAAAGCAAGGAAGTTTCAGACGGTATCAAGGCCGTGGAAAATATTCTCAAGTCCTTCCAGGTGATCCTTGGCATGCAGCGCGAATTGCTGAGCCTGTCTGCCGACGCAGAAGATGAAGGCACCAATGCGCTGATGAGTGATTATATCAGGGCGCAGGAAAAAATGGTCTGGATGTATTCTGCATTTCTGGCTAAATAAATATGTCTTTGCAGGCGGATCTGTAACAGAGTCGTCAGCCTGTCATTATTGTTTTCGGTCACCTGAAAGGATCAGCTGTCGCACCGTTTCCACTTTAAGGTCACGGTTTTCTATAATCGAAGAGCGGGTGGGTCTTACTTCAATATCAGGAATTACCCCCCGCCCTTCCCGGACCATTTCCTTGTGCATCACCAGTCTGAATTTTGGCAGGCGGAAGCGAATGCCGGTTTCCGGTAAGGTTGCTTCCGGTATGAACCAGGCTGTATTTCCGTAAGCCCCGCCACCGGTTTCCTCACCGATGAGGGTAATGTTTTTTTGTCCCTTCAGTACCTGCGCAAAAATGGACGAGGCAGAAAATGAATTCGGTCCGATCAGCACATACACCTTTCCATCATAATGATTCCTTTTCCTTGGTTTGAAAAAGTGCCTTTCAAAAAAACCGAAATGGTATTTGCCATCCTTCCTTTTACGGGTGATAAAAGGCATGAACAGCCCTGTAATGCTGTTGTACTGTACCTGCTGACCATAACGACTTTTGCGGCTGACGGCATACAGTGAATCTGCAATTTTGAAGGGATGGTCAATTAATAACCGGGTCAGGAAGGTGGAATGGGTAACATTACCGCCGCCATTGCCGCGGATATCCACCACCAGGTGACTGATCCTTCTTTTCCTGAGTTCGCGGAAACTGTTCCTGAAAAAGGGTCGCAGCTGGTTGCTATTGTTAAAGGTATTGACCGTCATGTAGGCGGCAGACAATCCGGTATCAATCTGCATGGACCGGGCATAATAAAGTCTTTCCTCCCGCTGTTCGCGCCGGTTGATCTTTTCGCGGATCAATGGCAGAACCGGTCTCCTGGTACTGTCCTTCGGAAGGGGCTCCACCAATTTAAAATTCAGCAGTTGCGGGTTACCGGTACTGTCGAGATACCCCAGGCTGTAATTTGGCTGCCATCCCTCCACCAGTCTTAACCAGCCGCCAAAAGCACCGCGGTTGCTGATGGTTTGCCGCAGGTAATTTTCATTGTGGCCATCAGCTGGAATATATTGTTTGAGCTTGTCAATAACGGCGCCGATCGGACGCCCATCCAGGTGGGTGAGAATCGTACCACGTGGTAAAACCACATTACTTCGTTTAAGGGTATTGTTTAGTACCACCGTGTCATTGTCCAGCACTTTTACCGAAATGGGGAAAAGCGGCAGCCTGGCGGTATCGAGCCAGCGCAGGTGTTTGCGTGAATAGCGGGTGCTGGTGTGACCGCATTTGATTTTTGCGATCACATAGGTGAGGACGGACCTGAATTGTGGTTCGGTCATGGAATCCTGCAGTTGCCGGTATCCCCAGTCGAAATAATAATTCATGCTGTCAGCCGGAGTGAACCAGCTTACACTCGGATGTGATTCTTCGAGTATGCTGCGGAACAGTTTATAATCGCGCTGCAGTTTCTCCGCCGGGAATTTGCGATTACCATCATAGGAACTGCGACTGATTCCGCAGCTACTGCCGAATAGCAATAGCAGCAGTAAACAGGATAAGAGGTTTGTGTTACTCCTTCTCAAAAGCATCGGGTAAAGATAAGCGCTACTGTTCTTTAAATGCATTCCATCCCTGTGCCGTGAGCTTAAATTTATTGCCTCCCTTTGTTAAAATATGCGTGCCTTCTTCCAGCCCGGTCATGTAGCCTATTACGCTGATCTGTTCATTCAGCACAAGCTTGTCATATTCTGACTGGGGTATGGTGAAAAGCAGTTCATAATCTTCACCGCCACTCAGTGCGCAGGCGGTGGGATCGAGCCCAAATTTAAAAGCGGCCTGCCTGGTATCTTCGTGGATAGGGATCTTCTCTTCATACAGCAGGCAACCAAGCTTGCTCTGCTTGCAGATGTGCAGTATGTCGGAGCTGAGTCCGTCACTTATATCCATCATGGCTGTGGGTATGATCTCTTTGTCTGCCAGGAATGCAGTGATATCACGGCGCGCTTCCGGTTTCAGGAGGCGGCCAACAATATATTGCTCGTTTTCCAGGTCGGGCTGGATGGAAGGGTTTTCCAGGAAGATCTGGCGTTCGCGTTCCAGCAGGGTCAGGCCCAGGAAAGAGGCGCCGAGGTCCCCGCTTACACAGATCAGGTCGCCTTGCTGCGCGGTGGATCTTTGCACAAACTGGTCCGGCACCACTTCACCCAAAGCGGTAACGCTGATCACGAAGCCCATGCGTGATGAACAGGTATCTCCCCCGATCAGGTCCACACCATATTTTTCACAGGCAGCATACACACCTTCATAAAATTCATCCAGCGCTTCCACGCTGAACTTGTTACTAACGGCGATGCTCAGGGTAATCTGTGTCGGGTGGGCGTTCATCGCATAGATATCGCTGAGGTTCACTACCACGGATTTATAACCCAGGTGTTTCAGGGGCGTATACATCAGGTCGAAGTGCACTCCCTCTACCAGCATGTCGGTGGTGATAACTGTCTGTTTGCCGTAATGGTCGATCACGGCAGCATCATCGCCCACACCCAGGATGGATGAGGCATTCTGGAATTCTATATTTTTTGTCAGGTGATCGATCAGGCCGAATTCACCCAGGGTCGAAATCTCGGTTCTTGTTTCCATACAGATAATTTGTTTGTACCAGGTCAGGGGGCTGCGTCAGGGCTTCTGGCCATTAATCCAGAGCAGCATTTCGTCGTGGATCTTTCCATTGGTCGCCAGCAGGTGAGGCTGGTAGGGAGAATAATGGTCACCTTTGAAATCGGTCACTTTTCCACCCGCTTCTTCCACCATCAGGTAACCTGCGGCACTGTCCCATGCGTTGAGTTTGTGCTCGTAAAATCCGTCGAAACGACCGGCTGCGACCCAGCAGAGGTCGATGGCTGCTGATCCCAGCCGACGGACAGGAACTCCCTTGCGAATAAAACGCTCGAAACATTCCAGCGGGCCATTCGGCATGTCAAGATAAGTATAGGGGAAGCCGGTCACCAGGCAACTGGAGATCACTTCGGTTTTATCACTTACATGGATGGGATGGCCATTCAGCGTGGCGCCCTTGCCGCGTTCTGCCAGGAAAAACTCATTGATCAGCGGGTTGTACACTGCACCCAGGGTCATCTCACCCTCAATCTCCAGCCCGATGCTCACGCAGCAAATGGGAATGCCGTTGGCGAAATTGACTGTTCCGTCGATGGGATCCACGATCCATTTATAAGTGGAATCCATCACCAGTTCGCCGCTTTCTTCACTAAGAATATAGTGATCCGGAAAAGCGCCACGGATGGTATCAATGATGGCTTTTTCTGCCGCGTGGTCGGCTTCGGTAACCAGGTTGTTCACGCCTTCCTTGTTGGAGATGGCCAGGTCTTTCTGGTTGAAAAACCTTTCCAGTTCCACCGCACCGGCCCTGGTGGCTTTGATGAGTATTTCTTCTAGCATGAAACAAAGCTAAGCAGACAAGGTGATATAACATTTAAATTCGCGGCATGCAGTTGTCCGTGATCATCGTGAATTATAATGTCTGTTATTTCCTGGAACAATGCCTGTGCACGGTTCTGCGGGCAGCAGATGGCATCAGCACCGAGATCATCGTGGTCGACAATGCTTCGCAGGATGAGAGCCGGAAATTTTTACCCGACCGTTTTCCGGAAGTCCGTTTTATCTGGAATGAGAACAATGCAGGATTCGGAAGGGCAAACAACCAGGCGCTGCAAATAGCGAAGGGCGATTACCTGCTTTTGCTGAATCCTGATACCCTCCTGCCGGAGAATGTGCTGAAAGTATGCCTGAACTTTTTTGCCAGCCACCCCGATGCGGGCGCCCTAGGTATGCGGATGTTTGACGGTCGTGGCCATTACCTGCCGGAATCCAAACGGGGATTACCCGATGCGTGGACTGCCTTTTTCAAACTGAGCGGACTGATAAGGTTGTTTCCCCGCCACACTCGTATTGCGCGGTATTATCTCGGGCATTTGTCGCCCGAAGAAGTGCAGGAAGTGGAAGTACTGGCCGGCGCATTTATGATGCTGCCCCGGTCGGTTTATGAGAAACTGGGTGGATTTGAGGAAGCGTTTTTCATGTATGGAGAAGACATCGATCTCAGTTACCGGATCACCCAAGCCGGTTATAAGAACTATTACCTGCCCTCGCCGGGCATCATCCATTTTAAGGGAGAAAGCACCCGCAAGGATATCCGGTACACCCGCCATTTTTATGAGGCCATGCTGATATTTGTGCGTAAACATTATGGGAGACAGCCGGTTTTACTGAAACTGGCCATGGAACTGGGGATATTTTTGAGGGGTAGCCTGTCCGGGTTTGGTAAACTGTTACGGAAGAAAGAACCGGAAGGCAACACTGCAACGAACTGGCGGAAAACGGGACCGGAAGCGGTATTGGCTGAGTTGGCGGTTATTTCCGGCACCATGCAGGTGACAGAAGGTGCAATGATCCCTTCAGCCAGGAGTCATGATATTGAAACTGCACCTGACCTTACTAAGGGTGAGCCTACCATTTTCGCAATTGGTGAAGGTTTTGGCCTTAACCTGGTCCTTGAAAGCCTGCGGCAGCATCACCCGGCTGTACCGGTTCGGTTCCATTTAGCCGGAACAGCCAGTGTGATCGGGAGTGATGACCCCGGCGGCAGGGGAGAAGTGATCCTTTTATAAAACCAACCGACTGTCAAGGCTTTATTGTAAATATGAGAGGCGAATGAGTATTTTTGCAATTCACCCTAAAGTTTGAAGCAGATTAATGGCGCTGATTGAAATTACATTGCCCAAAGCGATTGCCAGGGCCTTGCGGCTGCCCGCGAGTTCGCCCCGTCGTCAACAGTTGAAAGTGTTGAAGAAATTGTTGAAGAAGGCCCGGTTCACGGAATTTGGTCAGCGTTACCGCTTTGACGAGATACTGCTCAGTAAGCATCCGGGTAAGCGGTTCCAGCAACTGGTTCCCACCCATGACTACAGTTCCATCTATAAAGAATGGTGGCATAAGACGCTGGAGGGCAAGCGTGATGTGTGCTGGCCCGGGAAGATCAAATATTATGCGTTGTCGTCCGGAACTTCTGAGTCGGCCAGTAAATATATTCCGGTAACGGAGGACCTGTTGGCCGGCAACCGTACGGTGATGATCAAACAATTGTTTTCCCTGCGGCATTATGATGACATCCCCTTTGGCAACCTTGGGAAGGGATGGCTGATGCTGGGAGGAAGCACCCAGTTGCAACAGGGTCAGGGTTACTATGCCGGTGACCTCAGTGGTATCACCGCTAAAAAAGTTCCTTTCTGGTTCACGCCCTTTTACAAACCAGGAAAGAAGATCGCCAAGATGAGCGACTGGAATGACAAGCTGGAGGAGATCGTGGAGAAAGCCCCCGACTGGGACATCAGTTTTGTGGTGGGTGTGCCGGCCTGGATCCAGATGTGCATGGAGAAAATCATAGAAAGGTATAAGCTGAATACCATTCATGATATCTGGCCCAACCTTTCGTTTTTTGTGCATGGAGGTGTATCCTTTGAGCCGTATAAAAAGGGATTTGAAAAATTACTGGCAAAGCCGCTGACCTATATTGAAACCTACCTGGCATCTGAAGGGTTTATTGCCTACCAGGACAGGCAGTTTGCCAGGGGGATGAAACTGTCGATCAACGACCATATCTTTTTTGAGTTCGTGCCATTTGATGATGAGAATTTCGATTCGGAAGGCAATATGGTCCCCAATGCAACTGCTTACATGATCCATGAAGTGGAGGAGGGGCGTGATTATGCGATTTTACTGAGTACTTCTGCCGGCGCCTGGCGTTACCTGATCGGCGATACCATCCGTTTTGTAGATGTGGAAAGATGTGAGGTGGTGATCACGGGTCGTACCAAGCATTTCCTCAGCCTGGTGGGTGAACACCTGAGTGTGGACAATATGAACCGTGCCCTGCAGCTGGCTTCGGAAGAATTGAATGTTTCTATCCCGGAATATACTGTTGCCGGCATTCCCCACGGAACATTCTTTGCGCATCACTGGTATGTAGCTTCAGACGATCATGTGGATACGGAATTGTTGCGGCAGAAAATAGACCAGCACCTCAAGGAGTTGAACGATGATTATGCGGTAGAAAGAAAAAGTGCATTGAAGGAGGTTTTACTGGATGTGTTACCTGAAGATAAATTTATGGCCTTCCTGGCATCGAAGGGAAAAGTCGGCGGCCAGCATAAGTTTCCGCGTGTGCTGAAAGGCAGGATGCTGCAGGATTGGATGGCTTTTTTGGAAGGAGTTTGATGCCCCGATCCTGCACACTAAAACGATTACCATGATCACCATAAGGCAAGCCACCCAAGAGGACCTTCCCGCGCTGTCCTACCTGTTTGACCAGTACAGGCAGCATTATCACCAGCAGCATGATCTGCAGGGTGCAAAGGATTTTTTGCAGGAAAGAATGGAAAGAGAGGAGTCCGTGATATTTGTTGCGGTGTCAGAGGGCGAGCTGATTGGATTTACCCAGTTGTACCCGATTTTTTCATCGGTGTCCATCCGACGCACCTGGTTGCTGAACGACCTTTTTGTGGCTGCTGACCAGCGAGGAAAAGGTGCGGGCACCCTGCTGCTGGAGGCTGCAAAAAAAATGGCAACCGATACGGGTGCCAAATGGCTGTTGTTACAAACCACAGAAGATAACAGCGGTGCCCAGGCCCTGTATGAGAGGAATGGCTGGGTGCAAGAAGCGGATAGGTTCTACCGGTTTGACATTGATTAAGAGCCGGCAAAAGGCGCCTGATATCAGAACCAGCCCCGTTTCCTGAATATCCACAACATATAAACGGGTATGACCAGCATCACTGCAACGGCGATGAAAAAACCATAATCGTTGTGCAGGTAGGGTATCTTTTCGAAGTTCATTCCGAAGATGCCCCCGATAACGGTAGCCGGGGCCAGCAGGCAGGTCACGATGGCCATTACTTTCATGACCTCATTCATGCGGAGGTTTACATTGTTGATATATAGGTCCTGCATGTTTACCATTACATCGCGATAGTTTTCACTGAGGTCAAAGGCCTGCATGACATGGTCGTACACATCCTTAAAGTATTTGGTTGTCCGATCGTCGAGCAGTTCGCTTTCGCTGCGGATAATGCCATTGAGCAGGTCGCGAACCGGTGCAATATTTCTTTTCAATACGATCAGCTCCTTCCTCAAAGCGCTGATGCGCGCCAGGGCGCGGTTATTGGTATTTCGGATCACCTGTTCTTCCAGTTCTTCGATCCTTTCACCCAGTTTTTCCATCACCAGGAAATAGTTGTCGACAATGAGGTCAAGCATGGCATAACAGAGATAATCTGCAGAACGCTGGCGGATCTTGGAGCTGGTGATCCTTAGTCTTTCGCGCAAAGGATTGAATACATCCCGCGAGGCATCTTCCTGGAAACTTATCACAAAATCCTTCCCTAACACGATGCTGATCTGTTCCTGTTCAACTGTTCCATTCGTTTCATTGAAATACAACATGTTCAGCAGGCAGAACAGCACACCTTCCACCTCATCCATTTTGGGGCGCTGGTGGATACTCAGGATGTCTTCCACCAACAGGCCGTGGATGCCATAATTATCACAAACCGTTTCCACATCGGTTTTGCGCAAACCATCCACATTGATCCAGCTGATGCGGTTGCTGTGCCTGAAACGGAAGCAGGGTTCCACTTCATTAAATTCATGCTCTTCAAGGCTTGCGGCATCGTAGTCATAGACATAGGCTTTCACCTCCCGGGCTTCTTCCCGATGCGGAATAATGGTTGGGTTCACATGCAGCAGCTCTTTGGTCCTCCTGGTTCCAAAAAGCGTATTCAACCCCAGGGTGCGCATGGCCCGACGGGTGGGTTTGGCAATGGTCTTGTTGATTGTCTGACGAATCATTGTTTAGGCAGCGGTACTTTGGTGAATAATTCGGTCATGCCTTCATGGATGGCCTGCCGGGCCTTCGATGGTTTCTCCGGCAAAATGCCCTGGATGGCGCCATCCCATACAAGGGAGCTTGTTCTGGCGTCTACCAGGTGAATTTCGGCTGTCCCTAAACGGTAGATACCAACCGGTATCTCTTCAGCCTTCCAGGTATAATTTCTTTGTCCCATATAACGGGGTCCATCAAAGCGGAAATCAGCTGTTCGGGTCTGGGTCTCTTTTTTAACCACGATACCGATATTCACCAGCAGGTCTGGGTTCTGGTCGGTATTTACCAGTCCCGCTTTATTGAGTTCCTCTGTTATGGCATCTTTCAGCATCCCGATGCGGTTGTAAAAATCTGCTGACAGGGTATCGCCGCTGGCATCGAGGTCCAGGAAGCGGAAGGTTTTATAAGTTGTCCAGGAAGCAGCCTGGTCAACCTTACTGTGAACGATTTTATTTCCTGTAGTACAGGCAAGCAGGAAAAGGACCAGGATGAGGCCGGCAAATTTATTCATAAAGATCAGGCATTGACATATATAAAGGTATCGCTAATTCTGTTTTGCTATTACAGTTGATTGCCATTCATGAATTGGTTGGCTATTAATGCTTGTATTGACGGTGGATCAATTATTTTTACAGCCTCGGATCAAGCCATATGACAGAAGCATTATTGAAAGGATTGGCATTGGGAAGTATTCTCGCCTTGTCTGTTGGCCCTGTTATTTTTACCATCATCAAACAAAGTCTGAACAATGGTAAGGAAGGAGGGTTCAGTTTCGTGGCGGGGGTATGGGTAAGTGATGTGGTACTGATACTGGTGAGCAATGCTTTTTCCGAATGGGTAAAAGCCCTGCTTGAATATAAAAGGGCCATTGGTTTTATCGGGAGTTTCTTCCTGATCGGAATGGGCGTCTTTTATGTTTTCCTGAAAAAGGTGAAATTGTCTTCTGATGCCAAAGGGGTGGAACAGCGTTTTCGCAAAAGGGATATTGCCAAGATCTTTTCCTCCGGTTTCCTAATCAATACCCTGAATCCCAGCGTACTCCTGTTCTGGCTGATTAATGCAACTGCTTTTGCGGTTACCCATAGCTGGCAGCACCGTGTAATAATTTTTACCACCTGTATGGCGGTGAATATCCTGGCTGATATCCTGAAAGTGCTGATGGCCGGAAAACTGCGCAGGCGGCTGACGCTCCACAACCTGTCCATAGTAAATAAAATTTCCGGAATGATCCTGGTCGGATTTGGGATCGCGCTTCTCTGGGGGGTGGCCTTCCTTTCCGAAAAGGTCTGAATTATACCTTTCATGCGGGGATGCCTGCCAGGTGTACCTTCACCCGACGGGTGAAGGAGGAATATTAAAACATTAGATTATGAAAAGATTAGCGCTGATAGTATTGCTGGCAGGATTTGCGGTGGAATTGAATGCCCAGCAGATGGGCGATTTTATCTCCCTGAAGAAGCCCAATAACCGGCATGTGAGTTCTTATTTCAAGGGCAGCCGCATCGACTTCCAGCATGTGAACGGCCAGCGGATCGATGGCTATGTGGAGGCGGTACGCAACGATTCGGTTTTTGTACGGCAGTGGCAGATTATGACCTTCATGACGAACCTGGGAACCACCCGCGTGGATACGGTTGGTTATTTTATCCATGGCCTGCATTACCAGGAGATCTTCAGCATTTTCCCGGACAGGAAGGAAAGCTGGCGCTTTGTGAAGAACGGAAGCATTTTTATGATCGGCGGAGCCGGATATATTCTCTTAAATGTAGTCAACGGTATCTACCGGGAGGAGCCACTGGATGATCCGGAAAACCTGCGCTCCATGGGAATTGCCGCCGGCGTGGCAGCAGGTGGCTTTGTCCTGAACCGCATCTACCGGAACAAAGTCCGGAAAGGAAAACACTATAAGATCGTGTATATAAAAATGACGGATCGATAAGCCTGCCTCAATTTTTATATATTGCGCACTCTTAACCAGACGGCTCTTACGTGAAAACAAAAGGCTTATTTCCGCGCCTGTGGCGTTTCCTGAAAAAACTGTTTCTCATCCTGTTCATCGGGCAGTTTGTCTATATCATTATTTTAAAGTGGGTGAATCCGCCCCTCACCATCACACAGCTTTCCAACTGGTTCAGTGGGTATGGACTTAAGCGTGATTATGTTTCCTGGGAGGAGATGTCCAAAAACGCCAGGCTGGCGGTCATTGCTTCGGAGGACCAGTTGTTTGCCGATCACAACGGGTTCGACTGGAAAAGTATTGAAAAAGCGATGGAATACAATACGCGCAAGCCTAACCGGGTGAGGGGCGCCAGTACCATCAGCCAGCAGACGGCCAAAAACGTTTTCCTCTGGCAGAGCAGGGGTTGGGTCCGAAAGGGATTTGAAACCTATTTTACCTTCATGATCGAACTGGTCTGGGGTAAGCAAAGGATCCTGGAAGTGTACCTTAACGTAATTGAAATGGGTCCGGGTATATTCGGTATCGAAGCCGCTTCCCAGAAGTATTTTAAAAAGCCGGCCAAATCATTGACACGTGCGGAAGCTGCACGCATTGCAGCCTGCCTGCCCAATCCCAAAAAATTCAAGGTACAGCCGGCCAGCAAATATGTGATCGGCAGGTCGGTTATTATCCAGCGCCAGATGAACAACCTGGCGGGGGATAAGGAAATTGCCGCTATTGTGGAATAACAGGGCCTTTGAGTGTCGAAGGTTTATTTGGTGGGGGAGATGACTTCCAGTGGAAGGGAGGGACTATTCTGGCTGTAGAGCCCCGGTACCATGTGCGATAGTCCCAGTTTGCCAATGAATTTACCGGACCCGGCTAATACCCTTGCAGTGCTGAATGCTTTCCAGTTCTTTCCGGATGGCTCCACCTGAAGCGACAGTGTCTGCAGGTATTGCTTCCCTTCAAAAATATCGAGTACCAGTTCTGTTTTGATTTCATCTCCACGCTGTTCTGATAAAATCTGTTTCCCGAATTCCACCGGCATCTCCAATTCAAAGGGAACGAGCTGTCCATCCTGCACCCGCAGTTTTTCACCCACCAGTTTCAGTTGTACGAAGGAATGGCTTTCCAGTTTTTCAATCACCACACCGGCCGTTTTTCCCTTAGCTGTTTCAATGGCCTGGCTGCCCGGAAGCGAGTCCAGCAGGTAGTCCACCAGGAAAACCGTTCTTCCCTGCCAATCCTTTTCCATTGGCCAGAAGTTGTAGTTATTCCTCCGGTAGCCGGTATTATTGATGGCGAAACTCGTATCCCCGGAATAGAACCAGTATTTGGAAGGGCGCTGGTAGCTGCTCATGAAAACCACTGGCAGGCCAACGGATTTTTCTTTTATGGCTGCTGCCCAGGTTTTATTGTTGTGCATCTCATCTTTGAAACGGGCTGAGAGGGAAGGAATATCGCTGAGCATATAAAGCCTCACTACGAACACTGCCACCAGGGCAGGAGCCATCAGGCGGTAGACCCAACGGGAACCCTTAACCGAATTTGTCAGCCAGGCATGAGCCAGGATGATCAGCGGCACCAGTGCGGGAACAGTCCAGTTGGCTTCCACCCTTCCCTTCAAAGTGCTAAGGAGGAAAAACCCGTAGAACCCGATCATGCTGAGTTTCAGCGCGCGGGCAAAAAAGTCGTTCGCCCGGAATTTCCCTGCGGCATATAGCAGGAGCCATCCGATCAGCGGACCGGCCAGCAGGATCTGCCCCCCGATATATTCCAGTGTGAATGAAAACCGGTAGGCGGGTGCATTGCGCTCTTTCAGGTGGTACATCACGGAAGGGAAATCATGGGTGTATTGCCACCACAGGTGCGGACTGAAGAGCAGCATGCCGAAAATAGCCGCCAGCCAGGCCTGCCACTGCAATGCCAGTTTTCGGTTACTCAGCAGCGTGAAAAGTATGATGAGCACTCCATGATATTTGCTGTACAGCATCAGGGCCATAACTGTGCCCAGCAGCAATGCCTGTATCCAGTCGGTTTTATGCAGGAATTGCTTGTATTGCCAGAAGAAAAGCGCGGTAAAAAAAGTGAGTGGAATATCGGGTACGGCAAGGATGCCGCCGATCTGTAAAACACCCATGGACAGGGCGATGGAATAAAAAAGCCTGTCGTTATTGACCAGCAGCATTTTCTGGATCAGCCAGAGGGTGGCGGTATTCATCAGGGCCATGAAAAGCCGTACACCCAGTTCGTTACTGAAGAGCGCATAACCGGCCTTGATGAGGATGGCGATCATGGGCGGATGGTCAAAATAGCCCCAGTCGGGAAACCTCGAGTAAACCCAGTAATAGGCCTCATCATCCAGCAATTCGGTTCCGGCAGACTGAATAAGGTTTATGATCAGCCAGCCGGCATAAAACCAGGTTCGGGTATTGTTGCGAACAGAACGATTGATGGATGCGAACATGGGGAAATAATATGAAACAAAAATAATCGGGATCAGCTTAGGAAATCATCCACGGTTGCAATGGCTTTTTTAAGCCTCGATTCTTCACTGCCGCTAACCACGGTCCAGAGGGTATCCTGGTTAACCAGCATATCGTGGTACATGTTGAACAATTGCTGGCGGGTATGGAGGTCGGGATATTCGCGCAACTCATCCTTTACCCAGGGAATGTCTGTATTACAAAGGAAATAATAATCGTACCGGCGGCTGGCCAGTTGGTCGAGGATAAAAGAATGGCACTTACCAAAAACGAATTCGCACCAGACCTTCATCACCATCATATCGGTGTCGATAAAGAACAGGGCGTCTTCACCGCCGGCCTTTTCTGTCAGTAACCTGCATTTTTCATCTTCCAGGGCCAATTGTCCTTTTGCGATCTCCAGCAGGTCCTCATAACTGTAATTCATTCCGTTTCTGAGGAGGTATTCCCGCGCGTATTCGGGGCACCAGTCAGATTGAAAGCGTGCATCATAATGCGCAGCCAGGTGCTGGCATAAGGTACTCTTGCCTGTAGACTCGGGACCGATGATGACAATCTTTTTCAACATTACAACTGCAAGGTAAGCCGAAACAGGTGGAGAGATGTCACCAGAAGCATATTTTAGTGTTTAGCGTTTGATTTTTTTCCGCCAGGAGATCAGTCCCGCAATGGCCAGTACGAGCAGCACCGCAAACTGGAAGCTGGTGAAGACATAACCTTTCACAAAATAAAGCGGGATGGATGCCAGGTTGGTAATGATCCACCAGTACCAGTTTTCCATTTTCTTGCGGGTCATCAGCCACATGCCGGTATAGGCGCTGGCGCTGGCAAGTGCATCGGCCCAGGGTATGGCTTCCGGGGCGAAAGCTTTCTGGAGCCAGGAAAGGGCCAGGAAGATACCCGCATAAAATACCAGGAAAAACAGGACTTGCTGAATCCATTCGCGGCGGCTGGAGTAACTGATCTGCAATACATGGTGCTGAGCCTGGTCTTTGCGGGCCCAGAGCACCCAGCCATAAATGCTCATGATGGTGTAGTAGAGATTTACGCTGGCTTCGCCGAACAAGTGTCCTTTCAGGCTGAGGTAAATATAGATGACAGTGTTGACCAGCCCTACAGGGTACACGAGGATGTTTTCTTTTTTGCTGAACCAAACGCTGCCGATCCCTGCGATGACCGCTATGAATTCGAGCCAGGTGGTATGCTGCAAACCATCAATAAATTGTTGCCAAACCGAAATCATCATGCTTAAAAATGCAATAAGATTTTTAGATTGCCGGAAATTGTTTCCATGAAAATTGCTGTATTAGGTTCAGGCATGGTGGGAAGGACCATGGCCCTTGACCTGGCATCGCGCCACGAGGTGACTGCATTTGACCTGCAGGAAGCGCCCCTGAAACTGCTGCGGGAGAAAAATCCGTCCATCCAAACCCGGGTTGCCGACCTGGGAGATTACAGTCAGTATGGCGGGTGGCTGGCACCGTTTGACATGGTGATAACCGCTGTTCCTGGTTTTATGGGCTATCGTACACTGGAAGCAGTTATAGAGACCGGAAAAAACGTGGCGGATATTTCCTTTTTTCCAGAAGACGCCCTGCAACTCGACGGGCTGGCCAAAAAGAAAAATGTGACCGTCATCACCGATGTGGGCGTGGCACCCGGAATGAGTAATTTCATCCTTGGGCGCTACAATGAAACCATGAAAGTGGAAGGTTTTGAGTGTTATGTGGGCGGCTTGCCCAAGGTCAGGCGCAAACCATTCGAATACAAGGCGCCCTTCTCCCCGGTGGATGTGATTGAGGAATATACCCGGCCGGCCCGCCTGAAAGAAAACGGTCATATTGTGGTGAAGCCTGCCCTGACGGAGAGTCATTTCATGGATTTTGACGGGATCGGAACCCTCGAGGCATTCAATACCGACGGATTACGCAGCATCCTGTTCACGATGCCTCATATCCCCAACCTGAAAGAACAAACCCTGCGCTACCCCGGCCATGTGGACCTGATTCTCGCACTGCAGCAGGGAGGTTTTTTTGACGAAACGCCGATAGATATCAATGGCGTGAGTATGCGCCCGTTGGATTTTTCCTCGAAGATCCTGTTCCGCCAGTGGAAACTGGGCCCGGAAGAAGAAGAGTTTACTGTGATGCGGGTGTTGGTGGAAGGTGAGCATGATGGCAAGCAGGTGAGGGTGGAATACAATATGCTGGACCGTTACGACCAGGCCACAAAAACATCTTCCATGTCGCGCACTACCGGTTATACCTGTACGGCAGCGCTGGAACTGATGGCCCAGGGCCTATTCAGTGATAAAGGGGTCTTTCCGCCGGAACTGGTGGGAAAAGATGCCCGTTGTTTTGAATTTGTACTGCAATACCTTCGCGACAGAGGCGTGAATTGGGAATATTCATCAAACCATTAATACTTATATTATGATTCGCACTGCATCAGCCGTCTGGAACGGCTCCGGAAAAGAAGGTAACGGTCATCTCTCCACGCAGAGTGGTGTACTGAACCAGACCCAGTATTCATTCAGCTCCCGTTTTGAAAACGGAATCGGAACCAACCCCGAAGAACTGGTAGCAGCTGCCCATTCGGGTTGTTTCACCATGAAACTGAGTTTTGTACTGGGTGAAGCGGGATTTACGCCCACTTCGCTTGAAACCAGTTGTTCCATTACGTTTGAGAACGGTGTGGTATCCAAATCACACCTGGTGGTAACCGGTGTTGTACCCGGCATCAGCAAGGAGAAGTTTGAAGAGTGTGTGAAAAATGCTGAGCAGAACTGCCCCATTTCCAAACTGCTGAATGCCGCCATCAGCTCGGAAGCTGTTCTCGCATAACCACGTTGAATCCATCACTGCAATATTACCTGCAGTGCCATAAATGCCAGCACCAATGCTATCAACGCTCCGGAGAGGCCCAGCCACTTCGGGTGTTGGTAGCCATTTGGCGGTTGCCTGTATATGGCTATTAACAGGATAAAAAGCGATACAGGCAGCACGAGTCCGTTGATGAGTCCGGCCCAGACAAGCAATTGCACCGGTCTTCCCACCAGCAGGAAAATAATGGTGGAGAGGGTAACGAATGCGGTAACCACCCAGGCCTGGTTTTTCAGGAGCCATGGGTGATAGGAACGCAGAAAGGAGATGGAAGTGTAAGCCGATCCGATGACGGAGGTAATCGCCGCACTCCACATAACAATGCCGAACAAACGAAAACCTGTTTCCCCGGCCGCCTGGCGGAACACATCGGCCGCCGGATTGGCGGCATCGGGAATTATTCCCTTCGACACAATTCCCAGCGCGGCGAGGAAAAGTATGATGCGCATAGTGGATGCCGTTAGTATGCCCCTCACTGCGGCACGGCTCACCAGTTTAATTTTATTTTCTTCCGGCAATCCTGCTTCGAGCAGTCTGTGGGCCCCTGCGAAGCTGATGTATCCGCCCACGGTTCCGCCCACGATGGTAAGGATGGAGAGGTAATCAATTTTTTCCGGCCATACGGTGCGGTAGAGTGCCGTAAGTACCGGTGGTTTTGAAACGAAGGCTACATAACAGGTGAGTAGAATCATGAGTACTCCCAGCCATTTCACTGAGCGGTCGATGGCGGCGGTGGCGTCTTTCCTGAAAATAAGGAACACCACCAGTATTGCGCTGAGGAGCGCTCCATAACGGGTATCCATTCCCGTTATCACTTCCAGACCCATGCCTGCGCCTGCGATATTCCCGATGTTGAATGCCAGCCCCCCGAGCACGATCAATGCAGACAGCAGCCCCCCGAGCCCGGGCAGGAGCTCACCCGCGATCTGTTGGGCGGGTTTGTTGCTTACATTGATGATTCGCCAGATATTCAGTTGCACGCCAATATCGAGCAGGATGGAAACAGCAATCACAAAACCGAAACTGGCTGCAAGTTGTTGGGTAAAGACCGTGGTTTGGGTGAGAAAACCCGGGCCGATGGCTGAGGTGGCCATCAGAAAAGCGGCGCCCCAGAAGGCCGAAGACCGGTTTTTGTTCATGGGTGGGAGGTATTCATAGGGTTGTTGCGGGCGGGTCCGTGCGGCGGCCTGACCCGGATATTATTTTCGGTTAAGGCCTCTGACAGTGCCCGGGCGAATTCGGGCGCATGGGCACCGTCGCCGTGAATGCAGATGGTATCCACCGGCAGCGGGATGGTCAGTCCGTCAGCGCTGGTCACCGTTTGTTCTTCGATCATACGAATTGCCTGTTGCACCGCCTGTTTGGTTTCTGTGATCATTGCATTGTGCATGGTACGGGGTGTCAGCAGACCGTCCCGGGTATAGGTGCGGTCAGCGAATCCTTCGGAAGCGGTTGGGAGCCCGATTCTTTTACCGGCTTCGACCAGCAGGCTGCCGGCCATACCATATAAAACCAGGGCAGGATCAAAATCTTTCACTGCGGCGGCAATGGCTTTTGCCAGGTCGGGGTCGGTGGCAGCCTGGTTATAGAGCGCGCCATGCGGCTTAACATGGGTCAACTGAATATCTTCCGCTTTACAGATGGCATATAAGGCGCCGATCTGGTAGAGGATGAGGGCATAACATTCGCCGGGAGGAACCTGCATGGTGCGGCGGCCAAAATGTTCGCGGTCTTCCCAGGAAGGATGTGCGCCAACTGCCACCCCGAATTTTTTCGCGAGCCGGGCGGTTTCCTGCATGGTGTGGGCATTGCCGGCATGGAAGCCGCAGGCAATATTTACCGAGCTGATCAAAGGCAGGATGGCCGCCTCATGGCCGGTGCCTTCACCCAGGTCGCAATTGATATCGATAGCAAGGGATCTCATGAAAAATGCAGGTTGTAGTCTTTGATCAAAGATCGCAACTGGCTTTCACGGGCCAGCCAGGTATTTTCAGCATCAGCAAGGTTGATGGCAGTAAAACGGATCTGGCTTCCCGCGGTTTTCTGTGCCAGCAGGGGTAGATCTGCCGCGATGACCTGGCCGATGCGGGGGTAGCCGCCGGCTGTTTGCGCATCGGCCATGAGGACCAGCACCTGTCCATCGGGACTCACCTGCATGGTACCGGGAACCACTGCAGTGGAAATCAGCTCCCGCTGCATGTCCAGGTAAAGCGGCTGTCCTTTGAGGCGGTAACCCATACGGTTGGCAATGGTGGTCAGTTCAAACGCTTCTGCCTCCACAGCCCTTCTGCTATCTGTGGTAAAACTCCCGTATTCATGTCCCGGCACAAAACGGATGGATTGCCTGGAGTAATCGGGTATGGCGGAGGGTGCCAGCCGGCGCCGGTTAACATTTTCTTTTGTGGACAGGAACCGGATGATTTTTTCGGCAACTGGTTCCGGCATGATGGCGAGGGGAAGTTCATCGCCCTGTTGGAGAAGCCTGCCATGGAGTCCGCCGAAACCCGCCACCAGGTTGGTGCTGCGGCTGCCAAGCACCGGTGCAATTCGAAACCCGCCATGAACAGACAGATAAGCCATCCCGCCTTTTTCCGGAATGATCTGCAATGTGTCACCTGCTTCCGCGAGTGCCGGCTGCCAGAAGGGAAGGGCCTGTTCGTTCAGGGTCGCCCGGTAACCGGACCCCGTTATTGCGATCAGCTGGGTCTTGTTAAAACTGACGGAGAACAATCCTGCGGCAACCTCTGCGACTGCGGCCTGGTCGGTATTTGCTACCAGCATATTTCCAAGCTGGGCGGCAAGAGGATCCATGACCCCACCCCGGACGATGCCCATATTGCGGTAGCCTTCACGGCCCAGGTCCTGTATGGAGGCGATGCCTGTTTTAAGAATCCTCATATTGATTCAGGTATAAAAAAGTCTGCCGGTCGATCCTGGTAAACCGAACGGTATCTCCGGCTTTGAGGAGACAGGGATTGGTATCCCCGATGTTGAATAGTTTCATGGGGGTGCGGCCAATGATGTTCCAGCCACCCGGGGTATTGAACGGATAGATGCCGGTCTGTTTGCCTGCTATGCCGACTGAGCCGGCCGGCACGCTGAGGGCGGGACTGGCTTTTCGGGGGGTGTCCAGTGCATCGGGCAATATTCCCAGGTAGGGGAAACCCGGACTGAACCCCACCATAAAAACATAGTAAACCTGGCTGGTATGCAGCCTGATCACTTCTTCCGTATCGAGGCCCTGGTAGGCTGCGAGGGTTGCGAGATCCGGGCCATAGGACGGATCGTAGCAAACCGGGATCAGGTGCTCTTTTCCGGAAACAATCGAAGTGCTGGTAATGATTGAGGCCAGATTTTGGAGCCAGGTGGTGACAAATTCAAGGGGCGATGATTGGGTATGCTGGTAAACCTCCCAGGGGTCAAAGAAAACAGTGAGGCTGTTAAAGGCGATGGATACATCCCTGAAACCGGGAAAAGTATGTTGCGAGATGGCCTGCATGAGGGCCATCAGCTCACGGTGCCGTTTAACCGAGATCTCGTTACCATATTCGATGGTAATGGCCGATTCGGAAAGGGGGAAAACTGGTGAACGGTGAATGGTCAATGGTTAATGGGTCAATGTATTTACCGGGTAAGTTACAAAAGAGAATGATAAACCCCAATAAATGAAAAGGCCGTCCTTTCGGACAGCCTACTTATTATATATTGTTACAAAAGGTGAAATCATTCACCATTGACCCTTCACCCTTCACCCTTCACCCTGTCATTCCGCTTCGGCAACAACTTCCTTCACTTCAGGGATCATGCGCTTCATCATGCCTTCGATACCGGCCTTGAGTGTGATCATGCTGGAGGGGCAACCGGAGCAGGAACCCTGCATCATCAGGTTAACCACACCATCCTGGTAGCTTTTGAACTGGATGGCGCCACCGTCCATTTCAACAGCAGGCTTTACATAGTTCTCGAGCAGTTCCTTGATGCGCTTCACCACATCATCGTCATCTGCGCTCACTTCATTGCTGCCCTGGGGTTTGAGGCTGGCAACTTCTTCTTCGTTAACCACGGGCTTTCCTTCTTCCAGGTAGTCCTTCAGAAACTGGCGGATGGAGGGAATGACATCATTCCATTCGGTTTCGCTGGTTTTTGTAAGGGTAACGAAATTGCTGGCAATGAAAACACTTTTGATAAAAGGAAAACCAAACAACTCGACCGCCAGGGGTGAGGGTTTGGCACTATCCATATCGGGAAGGTCAATGCTTCTGCCCGGGTACAATAATTTGTTGGCAACAAATTTCATTGTCTCGGGATTGGGAGTCATTTCTGTATAGATACTGATAACTGGATTACCGGTTTTAATCATGTGCAACTGATTTACATGCAAAAATAACAATTGCTGGCTGGCAAAGTTTGTGAAATCCGGAAAACTTAGTGACGGACCTCATCCGATTAGTGATTACAGTCGGCTGCATGGCAGTGATCGGCCTTCCTGCAGAGGTGATAATTGCGGAAATGGGCGTACACAATGGCCAGAACCGCCGGTGCCAGGAAAACAAGCTGGTATTGATGCCAGACCTGTTTGGCCAGTAAGAGCAGGATGCCTGTGGTAAAGAAAATATAAGGCTCTGCCCTGTGGTGGTGCAGCTTGTACCCATGATAGAGGGAATTCGCCCCAATGCCGAAAGCAACCAGTATCATGAAGTATTCAAATGCTTCATTATCAATGATGTTCATGCCAAATATGGGCAGGCTGCTCATAATTAGCGGCAATACGGCACAGTGGATGGCGCAGGCCACAGATGCGGCGATTCCGAGGGCGTCCCAATTAATTTTGAATGACATAATGGACGGCAAAAATAGGAAGATGCAACTTTGTTGCAAAATATTTCTTCTTAAACCTGGGATAGTCTGCCCTGAAGGGCTGTTAAAACCAGGGCTACAGCCTGCCCCGGAGTGGTTGGTGAAACAGGGCCTGTGTAAAACGACTGTACCATTTGAGTGGATTCGCCTGTAAATTTGCAGATCATGAGTAAGAGAACATTGTTTTTAGCGGGCTTTTTTGGCCTCTTGTTTGCCGGTTTTGTTTTCGCAATGACCAAAGTGATACCCGGATTTGGCGAGGTGAAGATGCCTGTCCTGAGTCATGTACAGCCATTTAAGTTCCTGGACCAGAACGGGCAGGAGTTTACCGAGCGGCAGGTGGAGGGAAAGGTTTATGTGGCCGAGTATTTTTTTACGACTTGTACGGGCATCTGTCCCAAAATGAACACCAATATGAAAGAGGTGTTCGACAGGTATAAAAATGAAGCCGGGTTCATGATCCTGTCACATTCCGTAGATCCGGTAACGGATTCGGTAGGCAGGATGAAATTTTATGCTGATTCGCTGGGTGTGAACGGGAGCAACTGGCATTTCCTGACAGGTCGTAAGGACAGCCTCTATTATGCTGCCAGGGTTAGTTACCTGCTGGATGACCCCAAGAACAACAATGAAAAAATTGAGGACCAGTTTATTCATACCCAGTTTTTTGCGCTGGTAGATAAAGCGGGTCGTGTCAGGAGAATTTATGATGGACTGAAAAAGGAAGAAGTGACGCAGTTGATTGAAGACATCCCGGCTTTGCTTGCGGAAAAAGAAAGCAGCGGCCCGAGGTTCACCAATGGTTTATTCAATAATAATCCCCAGTAGTATACATGCAGGAAACCATTCAGAATATACTTAAGAAAAACCTGTTGAGTATAACGGGCAGCCGGGTTAAGATCCTGGAACTTTTTCTTGCACAGAACGGGGCCCTGGCCCATGGCGATATTGAAAAGCGCACCGGTGAAAAGTTCGACAGGGTTACCGTTTACCGAACGCTGCAGGTTTTTCTGAACAAAGGTATCATTCACAGCATCCCTACTGCAGATAACAGTGTCCTGTATGCGCTTTGTAAAGATGATTGCGCAGAAGGGCATCACCACGATAATCATGTGCATTTTGTTTGTGATAATTGCGGCAACACCGTTTGCATGGATGAAGTAACTGTTCCTTTGATCAAATTGCCGAATGGCTATGAAATGAGGCAGGTGGAAATGGTGGTGAGCGGCAGGTGTAAGGTGTGTGCGGCGGGAAAAGGCGTCTGACGTTTGGGGGGAAGGCGTCGGGGGGGAAGGCGTCTGACGTTTAGGATTACTGAATTCGACAATCTCAAACGTCAGACGCCTTTCACGCCAAAACCCCGTGTCAGACGCCTTTCCCCGTACAAAAAATAAAGCCCCGATGTAGACACACCGGGACTTTTGGTTAAGGCTCTGATTAGTAGCTATTTTAAAGAAGATCTAAATCTTCTAAGTGTTTTCCTGTACAAATATATTGTTATAAATCATTAACGGCAAATTTTCCATATACCCTAATGTGGGTATTTTTCTGCCTAATTTTCTAGTTTGTTCATCTCTTCTTTCACAAACTGCATCAATGTTTTAACACGATTAGGTCCGAGGTCAAAGCTGATGCCAGCTGTCTTATAAAGTTCCGGCAGCGTGCGGGTTCCGCCTAAGGAAAGGGCATGCATATAATTGTCCAGCGCTTTCTCCCTGTCTTCCTTGTACTGCATCCACATTCCTATAGCACCTAACTGGGCGATACCGTATTCGATATAGTAAAAAGGCACTTCAAAAAGATGCAACTGGCGCTGCCAGCCATATTTACGGAATTCCTCCAGGCCGCTAAGGTCCAGCACGCCGGTAGAAAATTCGTCGTTGATGGCCACCCATTTTGCAGCCCTCTCTTCAGCAGTGTGATTCGGGTTTTCGTACACCCAATGCTGGAACTTATCAATGATCGCGATCCAAGGGAATATGGTGATCACCCTTTCCAGCTGGTGTTCTTTTGCGCGCTTCAGCTCTTCCTTATCCTTGAAAAAACTGTGCCAGTAATCCATGCTGAACAGTTCCATACTCATACTTGCCACTTCCGCCACCTCCATCGGGTATTCCTTGAATGCAGTCAGTTCGAGCGGATGTGCGAGGAAGGAGTGGATCGCATGACCGCCTTCGTGAACCATGGTGGTTACATCGTGCATCTGGCCGGCAGCATTCATGAAGATAAAGGGGGCACCGGTTTCGGCAAGGGGGCAATTATACCCGCCGGGAGCCTTACCCATGCGGCTTTCAAGGTCCAGGCGGCCCATTTTTTTCATGGTCAGAAGGCACTCTGCAAAGAATGGCCTCAGCTCACGGAAACATTCAATCGATTTTTCCAGCAGTTCTTCGCCGGAACTGAATGGGCGCAGTGGTTTAACACCTGCCGGCTGGGCTTCCGTGTCCCAGGGACGCAGGGTGTCCAGTTCCAGTTTTGACCTTTTCTTTTCATATATGGCGGCAACAAGAGGCACCACATGTTGTTTCACGGCTTCGTGAAAGGCGAAACAATCTTCTTTGGTATAATCAAAACGACCCATCTCCGCGAATTTATAATCGCGGTAATTGGCGAACCCTGCATTCAGGGCTACCTGGTGGCGCTTTTCAATCAGTCTGGAATAGAGTTCGTTCAGTTGGTCACGGTCCTGGTAACGACGTTCCTGGATCTTCCGGTAAACCTCTTCCCTTTTGCTGCGGTCAGGGTTCTCCAGGAATTTACTTGCCTGCTGGAGGGTGTATTGCTTCTCATCCACCGTCACCGTCATCTTGCCGGAAATCACCCCATATTGCTGGGCCATCACACTCAGATCGGCCTGCAGGGGAATGTTTTCCTCCCGGTACAGGTCAATTGATTTTTTTACGCTGCGGAGATAGGTGAAATACTGGTCGTGGTCCAGTTCCATGGTGTATGGATTCTCGATCAGTTTACGGTTCAGCAGGTCGGCGTATGGCTGGATCTTAGGCTGGATCTCCATGACGAAATAGGTGAAAGCTTCTTCCAGCTCTTTGTTTTCCGTATCACAGGTCATGCGGATCTGGCGCCAGCTGGCATCTTCACTCACCACGGCTTCCAGCTCACTGCTGTCTTTCAGCCATTTTTCCAGTTCAACACCGGACATAAGGGGCCTCTCAAGAAGGTCCCTGAAATAAGGTTCCAGCGCATCCCAGGTTGTAATGGTAAAATCTGCGGGCAGGAACTGCCGGCGGGGAGGATGGATATGTGCGGTGGCGTTCATACTGTAGATTTCTTATTCTTCCGTCTTCTTCTTCTTCGCCGTCTTCTTTGGCCTGGCTTCCTCTTCGGTTGCTGGTTCTTCGCCGGCTTCCTTTTTAGGAGCAGCTTTTTTCTTCGCTGCCTTTGGTTTTTCTTCCTCGACCGGTGCCGCAGCCACTGCCTCTTCCACTACAGCAGCTTCTTCAACGGGTTCTTCAGCGTACTCAGTGAGTTTGATGGCCACGCTGTTCTTTTTCAGCACCTCGAACCATTTCACCATCTTCTTCATGTCGCTGGTGTACACGCGGCTGAAGTCCATATCCGGATAAACCTTTTCGAAATAACCCTTGATCGAGGCTGCATTCTTTACATCCGGAAGTGACTCGCTGTTTTTTTCCATGGCCTGGAAAATGTCCACGAGGTTAACGTTGTCGCGCTGGGTATATATTTCTATGCTCTCAAGGTGAGAGAAATTGTGCACGCGGGAGGAAACGAATTTGGTAGACTGGTCATCCAGGGAGCGAACGATCGCGCCATCTGTTTTACTGGCCACCAATTCAAACAAACCGGGCAACCCGGTCACGGCAATAATTCTGTTGTATTCCATATCTGCTAAATTGTAAAGGAGGTGCAAGATAAAACAAAATTTCAGGCATCCATCCATTCCTTAAAACCGGCCGCCTGTTCGCTGCTCACGATCACTTCTTCTGGCGCTTCCGGGACTAATTCCACCTGTATCCGGCCCTTTCCGACCGATTTCAGCTTTTTTATTGCGTTGATGCTGGTAATATATTTGCGGTTCAGGCGGTAAAAATGGGCGGGATCCAGTCCTTTTTCCAGGTCAGCCAGCGATTTGTCGAGCAGGTATCGCTGTCCGTTCCGGTCCACCAGGCAGGTCATTTTATGGGCGGCATAACACCAGGCGATCTCGGATGTTTTGATCGAAATATAGTCTGTGCCGCGTTTGATCAGCCATCTCTTCTTATAGCCGGCGGGCTGTTGGCGCCATAACTGCAGTTGCTCCACAGCGCCTGAAAAATGCTGTTTGAGGTGTTCATATTTAGAGAGGGCGGCTTCAAGCTTTTCGGGGCGGATGGGCTTGAGCAGGTAGTCAATGCTGTTGTGTTCAAAAGCTTCCTGCCAGTATTCGTCATAAGCGGTACAGAAGATCACCGGGCAATTGATTTTTACCTGTTCAAAGATGCGGAAGGACTGTCCGTCGCTGAGTTCGATATCCATCAACAGCAGGTCGGGGTGCGGGTTTTCGCGAAGCCAGCTTACGGCCTCCACCACACTTCCCAGGCTGGCCACCAGCTCCACCGGTATGGCCGTTTGTTCCAGCATGGCGGTCAATCTGGCCACGGCAGGTTGTTCATCCTCTATGATCAGTATTTTCATATTGTATTGTCAATAATGTGCCGGTTGTTTTGTGCCGGTACTGGTTTGAGCTCCGGCCTTTCAGGCTTTGCGCACTGAACGGTAACCTGCCCCGGCATCGCTGGTAAGCAGAGCGATACCGGATCTTTTCAGGCCAGGGGCAGCAGTGGCAACCGCACCGTAAATTCTCTCTCTGTAGCAATGATATCAATATTCTTCGAGCTGATCAGGCGGTAACGTTCGGCGAGGTTCGCCAGTCCCAGCCCGTTTGAAACCCGGTCAGTTCTTATCTCGCCAACCTCATTGGTCATGACCAGTTTTTCGCCTTCTATACGCAGCACTATCGTCAATGGATATACGCGGGAAAACTCATTGTGTTTGACGGCGTTTTCCATCAGCAGCTGCAGCGAGATGGGTGGCAGCAACCACTTGTCCGGCGCGGATTCCGGTACTTCGTTCTGCAGGAAGAGGCTGTCGCCGAAGCGTATCTTCAGCAGTGAAAAGTAATTTTCGAGGAAAGCCATCTCTTCGCTCAGCAATACCAGGTCGCGTCCTTTGTTCAGAAGGATATACCGGTACACATCGGCCAGTGTATCATTAAACTGCCTGGCTTTTGAGGGGGAAGATTCGATCAGGTGGCTCAGGGTATTAAGCGAGTTGAAAATGAAATGCGGGTCGATCTGGTTTTTCAGTGCCTCGAGGGCTGATTCGGCGCGGGCCTTTTCCAGTTGGCTGTTCCGCAACATTTCTGATTCGGATTCCTTCACCAGGAATACTGTTTCATACACGTGCACGATGAAGATCACGGCTATCAGGATGATGAGGGTGGTATTGAGCAGGGTGTTCCAGTTCACCAGGCCATCCAGGAACAGGTGATACCATCCCGTCAGTAATAAAACGCTGATGGGGATGGTGTAAAAAGGGATGACCAGCAGCAGGGCGCCGATCTTGCGCATGGGGTGGTTGAACCAGTTGAAATAAGACCGCAGTGTAAATAGCAGGTAACGGTTTCCCTGCCATACGATGAATGCGATGCCGATGGTATAGAGATAACTGAATTTGATCTGCAGGTGGCTGAGTTCCTGGTGGGGAACCATGCGGGTCAGCAGTGGGATGGCGATGCCGCAGAACGGTATCAGGATCACCCGGAAACCGATATCATTGATTTGTCCGGGTACCGTGTCGGGCTTCGTCGGTGATATAAGGGCTTTCAATCCCATGCAATCTGGTTTCGGTGGCTTTCAATTGGCCGGTATGAATTTAGACAATAGTTTAGGATACAAAACAATCATATGGATATCTCAACCATTAACTGGCTGGCGGTTTTTGTGGCGGGTATTTCCGCTTTTGTAGTGGGCGGCATCTGGTACTCGCCCGGATTGTTCGGCAATGCCTGGATGAAGGACAGCGGCCTGAACGAAGAGGACATCAAAAAGGGGAACAAGGGTAAGATCTTTGGCTTTACGGCGATTTTTTCGCTGTTGATGGCGGCCAACCTGGGAATGTTCCTGGTGGATTCACCACAGATGAAAACGGATCTGGGCTGGGGTGCCACAGCGGGTTTCCTGGCCGGCATCTGGACCTTCTGTGCCATTGCGATTCACAGCCTGTTTGAGCTGAAAAGCTGGCGGCATATCCTGATCAACGGGGGATATAGTGTGGTGGCGCTGACTTTGATGGGAGCTATAATCGGGCTGTGGAGGTAAGGGGGTCGCAAATCAACATCCGATCAGCTGGTTCGGGATTCCGACCACTGATATTGACCGTGCGCAGCAGTTTTATGAAAGGATCGTGGATATGGAGAGGGTACCGAAAACAGAAGTGAGTCCCGAAATCGGTTTTATGGCCGTTCTCATTGATACGGAAGGGAACCGGGTTGGGCTGCATTCTGTGCCGGTTTAGGTCCCCGGTAATTCGTATCTTAAGGAATAAACCTTGCCTGATGAGTACAAAAAATGACTGGTCGCGGTTCGTGGTGCGGATCAATATCCGGGCCCCACGGTCGAGGATATACGAAGCCTGGGCAACCAGTTCGGGAATGGAGTGGTGGTTTCTTCGGACATGTGAATATACTGATGCAGGTGGCAGGTTACTGGAGCCGGATATTTTTGCGGTTAAGGGTACCAGTTATAAGTTCCTGTGGCATGGTTATCCCGATGAAACATTTGAATTCGGCGAGATAATGGAAGCCAATGGTCGCGACCTGTTCCGGTTTCGTTTTGGTAAAGCGGGAACCTGTACGGTGCGGATTTTACTGGCCGGTGATGAACAGATTGTGGAGTTGGAGCAGGGGGAGATTCCGCTGGACGAACTGTCGAAGATGCAGTATCATGTGGGATGTAAAACCGGTTGGACATTCTATCTCACCAACCTCAAAAGCCTGTTGGAGGGCGGTATTGACCTGAGGAATAAGGACATCAATCTGCAAGACATGCTTAATGCCTGATATGAAAACCTGCCTGATTATAATTTTCTTCGCTCCTTTATTTTGGGCGGGATGGGATCTTTCGGTTATAGGTAACCGTGAATATGTGCCGGAATGGCCTGGGGAATTGGCTGTGGGCGGGCAGCTCTACCAAGATAAAAAAGATTTTAACCGGTTAAAAGCGCTTCTTGGCACCTGGGTACGCCAGACATCTGCCGGTCCGGGATATGAGGAATGGGTCATTGGCAATGACGACAATCTGAGGGGGCGGGAGTACCGGGTGGCGGGTGGTGATACCATTGTGCGGGAGCGGGTGAACCTGGCCAGGAAGCAGCAGCAGGTTGTATATGCGGTCACGGGTTCTGATCCCAGGGAGCCGTTGCCGGTAGCGTTTTTCCTGGTGGAAGCGGGCAGGAAACGGTTTGTTTTCGCCAATCCGACCCATGATTTCCCTAAAAGGATTGTGTATGAATTCAGCGGCACTGATTCTCTCCATGCCTGGATTGACGGCGGGGAAAAGGATGCGGCCACGCGGGTTGATTATTATTACCGTAGGGTGAAATGATTTGTGGTTAGGCGGCCGGGGAATGGCGTCTGACGTTTAGGATTACTGAATTCACCGGACACAAACGTCAGACGCCACTGTAGAGCCTTCACCCGTCGGGTGGCACCCGACGGGTGAAGGGACTATTGTTGCAGCCACTGGTAGAGGCGATTCACATCGGCGACCTGGAAAAGCTGGGTGCCCGGGTTCATGGTGGCGGCGGTTCCGCAGGCGACGCCATAACGGACCATATCTTCGGGGGAGGCATTTTTCCAGATCTGGTAAGCCATACCGGCCACCATGCTGTCGCCGGCGCCAACGGTACTCTGTTTTTTAACTGTAGGCGCAGACACCTGTAGGTGTTGATCACGCGTAACCAGCAGTGCGCCCTGGGCTCCGAGGGAAACCACCACCATCTGGCAGCGGCCTGATTGGAGTAATTGGCGGGCGGCATCCAGCACTTCCCCGGTTTCCAGTTTTTCTTTTCCGGTTAGCTGGCTGAGTTCGTGGAGGTTGGGCTTGAGCAGGAAAACCCCGGTTTCAGCGGCTTTTAACAAAGGCTCACCTGAGCAGTCGATCAGGCAGGGAATGCCATTGGCATTGGCGTAAGCCGCTATCCGGGCATAAAAATCCGTATTGAATCCAGGGGGGAGGCTGCCGCTTCCAACGATGAGTTTGGGTTTGTCCGGAAGACCAGCCAGTGCGGACAGGATCTTATCTGCATCTGTGCCGTCTAATGTGGGGCCGGGTAAAACAAACCGGAACTGGTTGTTGCTATTGGTTTCCAGCACCACCATGTTTTCGCGGGTTTCGCCGCTGACGGACACAGCGTTGTATAGAATGTTTTCCTGTTTCAGGCAGGCTTCCAGTTGTTGGCCATTGATGCCGCCACTGGTGATGATGGCCATATTCGGCGCGCCTAGTCGGGTCAGGGCCTTACTTACATTGATACCACCACCGCCGGCCTCTACCACCATTTCGGTACAGCGTAATTTCTTTTCGGGGACCAGTTGTTCGGTGGATGTGCTTTTATCCACCGCCGGGTTGGGGGTGATGGTAATGATCATGGTGCTTAGTTTTTATTCAGGTCAGCCAGTACGGCTTCGATGCGCTGAACCAGTGAAGACTGATCAGTATATCCCCTGGCAAGCAGGAAAAATTTCGAATCGCTCACCTGGATCAGCACGGCAGGGTATCCTGTGACCTGCAACTGTTTGCAGAGCTGGAATTCATAGTAAGCTTTTTCGCGGTATTCCTCGCTGCCCAGTCTTTCATAAAAATCCTTCTCATTAAAATTATATTTCTCAATGAGATGCCGATAGGCTTCATTATCGGTGAGATCTCGTCCTTCATAGTGCAGGGCATATTGGAGGTCGGCTGCAAATTCCACCTGCCGGTCGGGGAAATATTCCTTGGCTATGCAGAGCGCGATGGCCGGCTTCTCGGAATTCGGATACCAGTCGCTGTCTTCGGGATGGAATATATGCCAGAGATAGTCTTCCCCGAAGCGGATGCCTGTGAGGTCTTCCACCGCCTTGTAGCCATCCCGGATATATTCAGCCATCACCCCGATATGGCGGGGGTGATCAGGTAATATCATACCGCCGGAAAGCACTTCAAAGGCGATGCGGTCGGAGTATAGTTCGTGGATGTTTTTGATAACGGGACTGAATCCATAACACCAGCCGCAATAGGCGTCGTAACAGTAATAAATCGTAGGGGTCATTGTGCAAAATAAGGGCTTAATGAGATTTTTTCGGCCGGAGGCGGCCGATCCTCTCAAATCTTTAACTAATCCAATGAAAAACCGGCGGGTCAGGTGGCGGCCTCCCGATCACCCGTCGGGTGCCACCCGTCGGGTGGCACCCGACGGGTAGTAAAAGTACGAAAGGCTAGTGCGCTTCGAGCCAGTTGCCGCCCTGGCCGACCTCGGCGATGACCGGAACCTCATTGGGGAGGGGCAGGGCATTCTGCATACACTCAACAATAAGGGGTTTCAGGATGTCCGCCTCTTCTTTCAGTGCATCGAATAACAATTCATCGTGCACCTGGAGAATCATTTTGCTCTTCAGCTTTTCCCGGCGAATGGCTTCATGCATGGCGGTCATGGCGAGCTTGATCATGTCAGCCGCTGTTCCCTGGATCGGAGAATTGATGGCGTTTCGCTCAGCAAATCCGCGGACAGTAAAATTCGAGGAATTGATATCGCGCAGCCAGCGTTTGCGTCCCATCAGCGTTTGTACATAGCCGTTTTCCTTTGCGAAGTTCACGGTCTCGTCCATATACCGGGAGATTCCGCTGAACTCTTTTTTATAATTGTCGATGATGGTTTTGGCCTCCGTTCGGCTGATACCCAGGTTATCGGCCAGTCCGAATGCGCCCTGACCATAGATAATGCCGAAGTTCACGCTCTTGGCCTTGCGACGCATGTCTTTGGTCACTTCCGCCTCATCGATGCCATACACTTTTGCGGCGGTTGCCGTATGGATATCCTTACCCAGCCGGAAAGCCTCGCACATATTGGGATCTCCACTGATTGCCGCCACGATGCGGAGTTCGATCTGGGAATAGTCGGCAGACAAAAGGATATGATTGGCATCCCGCGGGATGAAAGCCTTTCGGATCTCACGGCCGCGTTCGGTTCGAACCGGGATGTTCTGCAGGTTCGGGTTGTTGCTTGACAATCGACCTGTCACCGCCACTGCCTGCGCATAGGAGGTGTGCACGCGACCGGTTTTTCGGTTAATGATTGCCGGTAGTGCATCCACATAGGTGGATTTAAGTTTGGTCAGTTCACGGAAAGCGAGAATATCATCCACGATCGGGTTCTGCATGGCCAGTTTTGTCAGTACATCTTCACCAGTGGCGTATTGACCGGTCTTGGTTTTTTTGGCCTTGGGGTCCAGTTTCAGTTTTTCAAACAACACTTCACCCAGTTGTTTGGGGGATGCCAGGTTGAACCGCACACCTGCCTGCGAATAAACCCGCTCCTCAGCAGTTTTGGCTTCACGTTCCAGTTCTTTGGAATATTCCCGGAGGAAGTCCATATCCACTTTCACGCCTTCGAACTCCATATCGGTGAGGACTTTTACCAGCGGGTTTTCCACTTTATCAAAAACTGCCGTCACATTCAGTTCCTTCATCAGAGGAACGAATTTTTGTTTGAGCTGCAGGGTGATATCGGCATCTTCAGCGGCATATTCCTTAACTTTTTCCACTTCCACATCGCGCATATTGCCCTGGTTTTTGCCTTTCTTGCCGATCAGTTCTTCGATGTGAACGGGTTCGTAACCAAGGTACTTTGAGCTTAGCAAATCCATACTCCGCTTGCCTTCGGGATCGATCACATAGTGCGCCAGCATGGTGTCAAACAGGTTGCCTGCCAGTTCAACGCCATACCATTTCAATACCAGCAGGTCGTACTTGATGTTTTGTCCCACCCAGGTTTTTGTCTTATCGGCGAACAATGGCATAAAATGGGTGAGGATCTTTTTGGTAGCTGCCTGGTCAGCCGGACAGGGAACATAGAATCCCTCATGTGGCTGAAGTGAAAAGGAGAGTCCCACCAGTTCGGCATCGTTGGCGTCGATATTGGTGGTTTCGGTATCGAAGCAGATCTCACCGGCAGCGGTTAATCTTTTTACCAGGGCAGCGATGGCGTCTTCGCCCTCAACCAGTTCATAGTGGTGGGGTGTATTGTGAATGTTTTTTTCTACCGTGAGGCCCATGTCGGCAGCCAGTTCATCGGCATTACCCGACAGGCCGTTTCCGTTGGCAGGTCCATTATCAGTTCCGTCCTCCATTCCCAACCCATTGTTCCCATTTGCGTTTCCCGATGCCCTGTTGCTTTGTCCGGCAACAGGATTACCGAACAGGTCCCGCTGCACGCCCTGTGGCGCCTGGTTGGAAGTCACAGGAATTTCTTCCCCCAGGATGCGTTTGGCAACGGTACGGAATTCGAGTTCGGTGAATACTTCTTTCAGCGCTTCTTTATTCCAGTCTTTCAGGCGGAAGTCTTCTTCGTGGAATTCCACCGGCACTGTGGTAATAATGGTGGCCAGTTTCTTTGACACGGTGGCGGATTCTTTACCGTTGCGGACTTTTTCGCCCAGGGCGCCTTTAATATTTTCGGCATTGGCCAGGACGTTTTCCAGGGTGCCATATTCTGCCAGCAGTTTGGCCGCGGTTTTTTCCCCGACGCCTGCAATACCGGGAATATTGTCAACGGCATCGCCCATGAGTCCGAGCATATCGATCACCTGGTCTACCGATTTGATATTCCATTTGGCACAAACTTCTTCGGGACCCATGATCTCGATATCGCCGCCCTGGTAACCGGGTTTGTAGATTTTGATCTTATCGGAAACAAGCTGTCCGTAATCCTTGTCAGGCGTCACCATGAAAACCTCGTAACCCGAAGCTGCGGCCTGTTTGCTGAGGGTGCCTACGACATCATCTGCCTCGAAGCCATCCAGCTCCACCACCGGTATATTGAATCCACGGATGATGCGTTTGATATCGGGGATAGCCAGCAGCAGGTCTTCGGGCGCTTCCTGCCGGTTAGCCTTGTATTCGACAAAATCGGTATGTCTTTCGGTTGGGGCCTGGGTGTCGAAACAAACGGCCATATGGGTGGGATGGCGGTTATTGATCAGTTCGAGCAAGGCGTTGACGAAACCGAACTGGGCATTGGTATTTTTACCCTGGGAGGTGATCCGGGGGCTGCGGATCAGGGCATAATAGGCCCGGAAGATCAGGGCCATGGCATCGAGGAGGAAGAGGCGTTTGTCCATGAAGCGAAGATAGTGAATGGTGAATGGTGAATGGGCGGGTTAAAGGAGGGCCGGCAGGAATTTATCCAGCAGTGATTCGAGGCTGATGATCCGGATATTATCAAACCCGGTGAGATTGGTTTTTCCCGGGTAAATGATGAAGTTCTTTTTGGTTGTAAGGTCTGCGATGCATTGCCGGAATCCTTTGTTAGGGGTTGGTTCGGAACTGTAACTGATATCAATGCAGGCAATGGGCCGGTTGTTTTTCACCAGGACAAGGTCGGCCTCTGCGCCGTGCTGGGTTCGGTAATAATGCGCTGATATTCTGGTTGGCAATGCTTTACATATTTCATTAACTACATATGCTTCCCAGCTTCCGCCCACTGCCATATGGGTGCAGAGATTGGTATGGCTGTCAATTCCCAGCAGTGTGTGGAGCAGGCCGGAATCGCGCAGGTAAATTTTAGGTGACCTGATAAGGCGTTTTTTATCGTTTGGCAGCCAGGGGGAGAGATTTCTCAGGAGATAGGCATTTTCGAGCTGGTCGAGGTACCTTTTGGCAGTGGGACCGGTGATTCCCAGTGATCTTGCGAGTTGTTCGAGGTTAAGGATATTGCCATTAAAAGAGGCGATCATTTTCAGGCAATTCAACATTTTGTCGGGAGAAAGCCTGAGGTCTGAATAAAATGGCAATTCCTGGCTGAGATACTGGTGGATGAAATTATCAGTCCAATGTAAAAATGCTTTATCCGATTTTGATTTCAGTGCCTGGGGATATCCCCCGCGAAACCAGTGCCGGTTCCTGGACAACTTCACTGCCAGGGCTTCTTTCAAACCAATGCCTTCGAGGTCGCGAAAAACCATTTTTCCATTGCTGCGGCCTGAAGTTTTAGGATGCGGTTTCAGATCGTTTTTGGCAGGGAGATTTGTTTTTGGCGGCAGTGAAAACCCGGCAATCGAATCGGGGTTCAGGGATGAGACCAGGATAAAGCGCCCCGGTTTTTTATAAAAATCCAATTCCTTCCTGATGGCGGGCAAAATCTGCGGCATGAATTGAATTTCATCCAGGAGGATCAAATGTGTCCGGCGTGTCGAAAAAAACAAATCCGGGTTTTCCAGTTTTTTCCTGTCGATGGCTTTGCTGCAATCAAGGAAGGCGGTTTTCTTTTTCAATCGTTTTGCGATCGATTTCGACAAAATTGATTTTCCGGCGTTTCGGGGACCCGAAATCACCAAAACCGGCGAATTTTTCAAAATCGCCATAAAATCCAGAGTTGATTTGCGCCTGATCATGAAATGAAATTAAAAATAAAGCGAGTAAAATCAAAATATAAATTGTGATATACTCGCATAAAAACAAAGCTCAGGAATAAATTTTTCCACCGTATTTAATGACAATAACCGGCATAAAAATCCCTCCGTTTTTCCATTAACAATTCTATAAGACCAAACGGCACAATGCTTGGAATACAGTCCCAGATAACAATTCATTTATCCGATTTAAAACAAGTGTATGAAAAAGATGAAATTTACTGCCCTGGCACTGGGTGTGATGACAGCAGGATTATTTGCCTTTAAGGGCATTGATAGTGGCTCTATAAAAGGGACAGTGAACCCGGCAGATGGCGCTGTCCAGGCATGGGCCTATTCACAGACTGATACCCTGAAAGCACCTGTTTCAGAAGGAGTTTTTGAAATCTCCGGCCTGAAAGCGGGTGATTACAGGCTGGTCATCGAGGCAAAAGCCCCCTATAAAAACCAGGTGAAGGAAAATGTAAGCGTTGCAGATGGTCAGACCACCGACGTAGGCGAGATCAAACTGGAGCAATAAGCATTTATTCTGCAATAAAAATTAAAAGCGGCGCCATTCCCCGGGCCGCTTTTTTCACTCCTGTAATCAATCGATTGCGTCAAATAACATATTGATCAGCAATTATTCAATGCATGTTAATAATTTGTAGGTGGTATTAATGCCATAACAAATTGCCATTCATGAAACAAGCACTGTCGTTCCTGCTTTTGCTCCCCTTTAATATGCTCATTGCCCAGACCGGCTTCATCAGCAGCAATATCCGGCTGGTAAAGGACAGCAACATTACGGTGTTGCCGAAGCAAAAACTGCAGCAGCATGCGTGGCGGGGTGAAAAATTAAATGCGCAGATCCTCCTCACGGCAGATAAAAATCTCTCTGCGCCCACGGTGAGGACCAGTGCCCTGGTATCGGGAAACGGGACCACTATTTCACCAGCGAATATTTCAGTAGGTTACCTGCGTTATGTCAAAACGGACGCATTTGTTTCCGGATGCGGCTATCGTAAACCGCAGGATTTTGATTCTTCCCTAGTAGCTGATATTATAGATAATCTTCCGCCGGCCAACCTGAAAAAAGGACAGCAGCAGTCGGTGTGGCTGACTGTAAAAGTGCCTGCTGATGCGGCACCTGGCACTTATTCCGGAACTATCACTGTCAATGCGGGTAAACAAATCCGGCTCAGCTATAGCCTGGAAGTGGCCAACCGTACCCTTCCCCCGCCCGCGGATTGGGTATTCAGCCTGGATTTATGGCAGCATCCTGCTGCGATTGCAAGGGTACACAAGGTGGCATTATGGAGTGAGGAACATTACCGGTTAATGCGACCATATTATGAATTGCTGGCTTCGGCGGGGCAAAAAAATATTACCACCAGCATTGTTCATGAACCATGGGGTCACCAGGCATATGATGATTTTCCTTCGCTTGTTCAGTGGACGAAGAAAAGGGATGGCAACTGGCATTTTGATTTTAGCCGCTTTGATGAGTATGTTGAGTTTGTGATGAGTTGCGGAATCAATAAGCGCATTAACTGTTACTCCATGATTCCGTGGAAAATGATGGTTACCTACCGGGATGAACAACTGGGAAAGGACAGCTCTTTCCAGACAACCATGGGGTCTGATCTTTACCGTGAAAGCTGGGTTCCGATGTTAAAGGATTTTACTGCCCATCTCAAGTCCAAAGGCTGGTTTCAGATGACCAGCATTGCAATGGATGAGCGGCCGATGAAGGATATGCAAACTGCTATTTCCATGCTGAAGGGGATTGATCCGGCATGGAGAATTGCGCTGGCTGGTGATTATCATCCCGAAATCCAGCAGGATATATTTGATTATTGTGTGGCTTCCCGCTGGCAGTTTGATCCTGCAGTGTTGCAGGAACGAAAGGCTGCCGGAAAGCCCAGTACCTTTTACACCTGTTGTGTGGAGAAGTATCCCAACGGCTTTACCTTTTCACCGCCGGCTGAGCATACCTGGATCGGCTGGTATGCCATGGCAAAGGGCTTTACCGGATACCTGCGGTGGGCCTATAACAGCTGGCCTGCTGATCCGCTGAATGACAGCCGTTTTACCGCATGGCCTGCGGGGGATACCTACCAGGTGTATCCGGGCCCCTTAAGTTCAATCAGAATGGAGAAACTAATTGAAGGCATACAGGACTATGAGAAGATCCGTATACTGCAACAGCAATGGATAAACGAAGGTGACAGCAAAAAACTATCCTCACTGCAACAGATACTGGGGGCATTTGAGATTGCAAAACTTGAACACACACCTGCTGATAAAATGGTGGAGGAGGCAAAAGCTGCATTAGTGGCGTTACAATAATTGGCTTTAAGGATTCTGCCATATACCGCTACATCCGGTTTATGGATATTCCCAGGGTATAAATCAAATAACCGGATACAATGCCAGACCCAACAGTTCCGGTTATACAATTCCCTGCCTGCGGGGTCTGTCGATCTCCTGTAGCTGATTGATTTTTCTTTGCCAGTATTCCGCTTTCCGGAGTAAGGACCGGGCATCATACATGCTGTCTGTGCGGGCATTATAGAATGTTAACCGGAGGACCGACTGGTCATTCAGGTAACAGTCAAGTACAATTGTGCTGATATCATCTCCTTCTGAAACAATTTTTTCAACCAGGCATTTTTTCAACTCGTTAATGGACACCTGACGGTATTTCCAGGACGACAGTGTGAACTCAATGAAAACAATTTTGGCCTGGCTGTAATCCAGCGCAACTATCCTGTTGTTGAAATAGTCGTAGAGGTCTGCTGAAATGTTTTGTTCGCTGAGCAGGGTCCTGAATTGTTTCAACCGCTTGCTGTTGTGTTGTTTGATCGCTACGGGCCTATAGAACAGCAGTAAAATCAGGATAATGCCCAGGGCGGCACCTACAGTTATTTCCGATTGCATGGCAGAGCAGTTTAATACGTGTAAACAGATCCGGGACTGTGTTGTATGAATACCCGGAAAAGCAGGTATTACCCCGGGCCGTTTATTATCGGGCCGGGGTCAGCGTATTAAAGTCCTTGAAATTTGAGAAGAAATAACTCATGTGTAACGAATATAACTTTTTAAATCATCAGACTGAAATGAAAATGTTAAGAAAGAACCTGAATGCGGTATTTTAATAGCAGGGTCCACCCACTTCAGTTCTTAAATTACATTCCGTAACGATTGGCAAAACATGAAACATACTTTCCGCTTTTTCCTGGTGCTGCTGGCAGCTTATTGTTCACCCGATGTTTATGCTCAAAGGGATGATCTTACCATCAGGTTTGACACTGCCGCATTGACATTTACCGAAAGCCTTCCGCTTGGTAATGGCCGGCTTGGTGCCATGCTCTATGGCAATACAGGCAGGGAAAGAATTGCGTTGAATGAGATCTCGCTCTGGTCGGGCGGGCCACAGGAGGCAGACCGGGACAGCGCGTTCCTGTATCTTAAGCCCATCCAGGAGTTCCTGCTTGCGGGGAAAAACAAGGAAGCCCAGGACCTGCTGCAGAAACATTTTGTATCCAAAGGTGCCGGCTCTGGTTATGGAAGCGGCGCCAAAGAAAAATACGGCTGTTACCAGGCATTGGGTGATCTGTTCATTACATGGAAAGACGGCGCCGGCAAGATAAGCGGTTACACAAGACAGTTAGATCTTGAGACTGCCGTCGCCGCCATGCAATTCAACCGAAATGGCCAGCTGATACGCGAGGAAATATTTGCAGATTTTGTCAACGACATTATCTGGGTAAAGATCAGCAGCAATAAAAAAGGCGGGATGCAATTCAATCTCAGCTTATCGCGCCAGGAAAATGCCGGCACTTCTGTGATAGATGGCAGGCTGGTAATGGAAGGGCAACTGCCATCAGGCAGGGATGCGGGAATGCGTTTTGCGACCATTGCGGAGCCGGTTTTGAGGGATGGCAGATTGTTTACTGATGGCAACGAACTGATTGTTGAGCATGCCACTGAAGTATGGGTGAAGATCTCCGCTGCCACCAATTTTGACCATGCCACCGGCTTGCTCAGTGGAGATGATCCGGTGACCCTGGCCGATACCCATCTTCGCAAAACAGCCCGCATTGATTATAAAACGGCAGCCGCGAAAAGTACCAGTGCCTATCAATCCTGGTTCAACCGTAGCCGCTGGCAAATGCCCGCCCAGACAGCGGTAAGCAGGAAATCCATCTCTCACGGTCAACCAGTTGTTGGGAATTCAATTGCTGATGCCGGGCGGACATCGATGTTGCAGCGGACATCCAGTAGGGGGCTGAACACCAACCAGCGGCTCATCCGATATGCAAAAGGTCTGTCGGATCCTCTGTTGCCTGTGCTCTATTATAATTTCGGGCGCTACCTGCTTATCTCTTCCTCCCGCCCTGGTTTGTTACCGGCCAACCTGCAGGGACTGTGGGCAACCGAATACCAGACACCCTGGAACGGTGATTACCACCTCAATATCAATATACAGATGAATTACTGGCCTGCGGAACTTACCGGCCTGGGAGAGCTTGCCGAACCACTGCATCGTTTTACCCGCGACCTGGTGGAGAATGGGGAAAGGACCGCTAAAGCTTATTACAATACCGAAGGCTGGGTGGCCCATGTGATCAGCAATCCGTGGCGTTATACATCTCCGGGTGAAGGCGCGGATTGGGGCTCCACCCTAACCGGAGGAGCGTGGTTATGCGAACATATCCGGGAGCATTTCCGGTTTACCCGCGATACGGCGTTTCTTCGTTCATACTATCCTGTTATGAAGGGAGCCGCAAAATTCCTGCAGGGCATACTCATTGAAGAACCAACTCACAAATGGCTGGTAACGGCGCCCTCCAATTCGCCCGAGCACGCCTATATAATGCCTGTTGGATTCCGGGGTTCAACCGTGATGGGTCCGGCCATGGACCAGCAGATCTGCAGGGAGATTTTCAATGCCTGTGCGGAGGCTGCCGCGATACTGGGAACGGATGCCGCGTGGCAGGCAGAACTGAAGGAACTCATTCCGCGGCTGGCGCCCAACCAGATCGGGGCAGCGGGCGACCTGAACGAATGGCTGCATGACTGGAAGGACAATGAACCCCGTCACCGGCACATATCGCACCTGTACGGACTGCATCCTTATGATGAGATCACGCCCTGGCAAACACCGGAGCTGGCGGCGGCGGCGAGGAAAACACTGGAGCAGCGCGGGGATGATGGAACAGGATGGAGCAAGGCCTGGAAGATAAATTTCTGGGCAAGGCTGGGGGATGGTGATCATGCTTTTCAGCTTGTCCGGGACCTGCTTAAGCCGGTTTCCGGCGGAACAGGTATGAATATGCGGGGTGGTGGCGGCAGTTATGCCAATCTTTTCTGCGCGCATCCGCCCTTCCAGATCGATGGCAATTTCGGCGGAACGGCCGGCCTCGCGGAGATGTTATTACAAAGTCACGGGCAGGATGAGGTGATCCGGTTATTACCGGCATTGCCAAATCATGCCGACTGGAAGCAGGGAAGTATCACCGGATTACGCGCCCGCGGCGGATTTGAGGTGGCCATGGAATGGAAAAACGGAAAGCTGGATCGTGCAAGCATTCAATCGCATGCAGGCGAATATTGCAATCTGCTGCTTCCAGCGGGTCAAACACTCACTGATTCCGGGGGAAAACCTGTGAAATATCAGTCGGTTGGACCCACAAATGGCCGTGTCGAAGCCCGGGTAGTGCGGTTTTCAACAGTTCCCGGAGGAGTATATATCCTGAAATAATTAATCTTAAATCCCGGCCATTTTCTGTCGCCGGCGGGTCCTGCACGCTGGCAAATCCATATTCTGGTTTTTTTCTGGTATCAAAATTCCGGAACCCATTTTGCTGTTACCGTAAATGGTACCCTTGCCTCATCACTTCAACCTCATCACTTGCTAGTTCATATGCTTGCCCCATATACCTGGGCTTTGGATCAACTGCGGCAAGCGGCTCATTGCTTACTACTCCATGCACTTGCCTCAAATACCCCGAAATGGAGTATTTTTGCGCCGAATTGAGACCGAAAATACCCACCGAAATGAAGCAAGCACTGGAGCAACTGGGCCGTCAGTTAACGGGAGAGTTGTATCATGATGTAACGATGCGGACCCTTTATGCTACAGATGCCTCCGCCTATCGTGAGATGCCGCTGGCGGTGGCCATCCCCAAAACGGAAGAGGATATCAAACAACTAATCGCCTTTGCCCGGGCCAACAAAACCTCACTGATACCGAGGACTGCAGGAACATCGCTGGCGGGGCAGGTAGTGGGCAATGGCATTGTGGTGGATGTGTCTAAATATTTCACGCAGATACTGGAACTGAATGCAGATGAGAAATGGGTTCGGGTACAGCCCGGCGTTATACGTGATGAGTTGAATATGTTCCTGAAGCCGCATGGATTGTTTTTTGGTCCGGAGACCTCCACTGCCAATCGCGCCATGATCGGCGGCATGGTGGGAAATAATTCCTGCGGATCCAATTCAGTCGTATATCGAAGTACCAGGGAGCACCTGCTGGAAGTGAAGGCTTTGCTGAGCGATGGATCGGAGGCGGTATTCAAGACCGTTAGTATTGACGAATTCCACCAGAAATGCGAAGGCGATACACTCGAATCGCGTATATACAAGACAGTGAGGGGCCTGTTAAGCAATTATGACAACCAGGAAGAAATAAGGAAGGAGTTCCCCAAGAAATCGGTTGAGCGCCGGAACACGGGTTATGCCGTGGATATGTTACTGGAGACGGCACCCTTCACTGCGGGTCAGCCTGATTTTAATTTCTGCAGCCTGATCGCAGGTTCTGAAGGAACCCTGGCATTTTTAACCGAGATTAAACTCAACGTGGTGCCATTGCCGCCGAAAGAAGTTGGTTTGCTCTGTGTGCATTTCAATACCATTGATGAGTCTTTGCGTGCCAACCTGATAGCGTTGAAATACAAGCCCAGTGCCAGTGAGCTGATAGACCATTATGTACTGGAGTGTACAAAAAATAACCGTGAGCAGGTGCAGAACCGCTTCTTTGTGCAGGGAGATCCCGGCGCCATATTGGTGGTGGAGTTTACCAAAGAAACCAGGGACGAGATCATGACCCTTGCTGCCGCTGTAGAAGCTGAGATGCGGGCAGCGGGGCTGGGATACCATTTCCCTTTACTGTTTGGAGCTGACAGCAAGAAGATCTGGACCCTGCGGAAAGCCGGACTGGGTCTGCTGTCCAACCTTCCCGGTGATGACAAGGCCGTGCCGGTGATTGAAGATACGGCGGTGGATGTGGAGGATTTGCCGGCCTATATCCGTGAGTTCAATGAGATCCTGAAAAAGCATGGTTTATATTCCGTGCATTATGCGCATGCGGGTTCGGGTGAGTTGCACCTGAGGCCCATCATCAATCTTAAGACGGAGGAGGGTAACCGGTTGTTCCGGGTGATTGCCGAGGAGATTGCCACCCTGGTGAAGAAGTACAATGGATCGTTGAGTGGTGAACACGGGGATGGCCGTTTGCGGGGGGAATTTATCCGGCAGATGGTGGGTGAGAAAAACTACCGGTTATTAAAGCAGATCAAGGAGGTATGGGATCCTGAGAATATATTCAATCCGAATAAGATTGTGGACACGCCGTCCATGAACAGTATGTTGCGATATGAGCCTGGGCAGAAGACACCGGTATTCAAAACCGTCTTCCGATATCACAACCAGGATGTGTTGCAGCATGCGGAGCAGTGTAATGGTTCGGGTGATTGCCGAAAAAGTCATTTATCGGGTGGCACTATGTGTCCATCGTATATGGCTACCCGAAACGAGAAAGACAGCACCCGTGCGCGTGCCAATATATTACGGGAGTACCTCACTCATTCCGAAAAGCTCAACCGGTTTGACCATGAGGAGATCAAGGAAGTGATGGATCTCTGTTTGAGTTGCAAGGCCTGTAAAAGTGAATGTCCCTCCAATGTGGACATGGCCAAGCTGAAGGCTGAGTTTTTGCAGCAATACTATGACACCAATGGTGTTCCGTTGCGATCCAGGCTCATAGCCAATTTCAGCAGGTTCTCCGCTTTAGGATCCATTGTACCCGGACTATACAATTTCGTCATGACCAACCGGGTGGTATCAAAATGGGTGAAGAATTTTGCCGGGTTTGCACCTGAGCGGTCCATGCCATTATTGCACGACACCACGCTCAAAGCCTGGTACAAGAGGCACCAGCGTGAGCGTATGGGGGGAACCGGTACCCAGGCATCTTCAAATCAGCCGGGCACCCCATTAACAGCTGGGCCAAAGACGACAGCTGCCTCTGCAGGTAAATCGCGTTTGGTGTATTTATTCTGTGATGAGTTTACCAACTACAATGATACGCCCATTGGCATTAAGACCATCCTGTTACTGGAGCGGCTGGGCTATGAAGTAATCGTACCTGAGCATGTGGAAAGTGGCCGGTCGAGGTTGTCGAAGGGGTTGATTCGCGATGCGAAAAAGATTGCCAGGAAAAACATTTCTTTATTAAGGCCATTGATCAGTGAGGAAACGCCGTTGATAGGTGTGGAGCCTTCGGCCATACTGACCTTCAGGGATGAATATCCGGATTTAGCGGAAGACGACCAGTTGGAGGCGGCGAAAGCATTAGCGCAGCATGTGTATATGGCCGACGAGTTCATAGCCCGTGAAATTGCGAAAGGCAATATCAGCAGGGATCAATTCACGAAGGAAAAGCGGGTCATCAAATTACACGGCCATTGCCAGCAGAAATCGTTATCATCCGTTGCGCCATCAGTACAACTCTTATCCTTACCCGAAAACTATACGGTAGAAACCATAGCCTCGGGATGTTGTGGCATGGCCGGATCCTTTGGGTATGAGAAGGAGCATTATGAGTTGTCGCAGAAAGTGGGTGAGCTTGTATTATTACCAGCAGTCCGTTCAGCGGCCCCTGACACCATAATTGCAGCTCCCGGCACCAGTTGTCGTCATCAGATCAAGGATGGCACAGGCCGCAAGGCATTACATCCTGTGGAAGTGTTATACGAGGCGTTGTTATAAACTGAAACTTCATTTAATTTTTTGAGGGTATCTGGATTGGGAAGTCCGGGTGTGGAAGTCATGGCGCGAAAGTCCGGGTTTGGATCTTCGGGTTTGGAACGCCGAATTTGGAACTCCGGGTTTGGATCTTCGGGTGCAAAACGCCGACCCATCTACTGCATGCGGAAAAGTACAATCTATCTTACCAGGACCAACTGAGGGGGAAAAGACCCTTTCTTTACCCGTGTTTTCACGGTAAATTTTTCGTTTATTAGGGTAATCATTCATGATAGTAAAAATTCCACACATCGGGTATTGGTGCAATGGGGGGAAATTGATATTTTATGCCCTTATTGACAATGATTTGCAGCCCGCGGCAACCTGTTGGAGACAGCAGGTGTGACTGAGGAGGCGAAGCATTGGTGTAAGCAGTCGTTTCTTGTGAGTAATGGAAAATAAAAATGTGGGATATGGAGAAGATCATGCTAAGGCCGATGGAGCACGATGGCCGTTTATGTGTGGGAATGATATGTGACAATCTTCCCTCCCTGAATAAGTTAATCAGGAAGATACCGCGGGTGCGGTGGAGTCAGCGAAAAAGATGTTATTATGTTGGGTTAACCCGGCAGAGTTACCAGCAGATACTGGGTACGTTGGGCGGGAAGGTTGACCTGGATAAGACGGAAGTGGAAAAGCTGATCCATGAGCAGTTGCTGGAGTTACCGGGTCGGTTGCTTCGGGTAACTGAAATGGAAGAAAAAATTACGACCGGGGAATATGTGACTGGGAAAGATGTGACAGGGAAAGATAAGTCTGTGAACGATGGGCGAGTGAACGATGTGATTGTGAAAGAGAAGTCTGTGAACGATGGGTCTGCAAATGAAGAGCCCGTGAATGATTTGTCGGTGAATAATGTTCCTGCAAATGAAGAGCCCGTGAATGAATTGTCAGCCAAAGACGGGCCAGTTCAAGGCGATCCGGCAGGTAAAATTTCGGACAGGGGTTTCGGGGCAAGTCATCCTTCCCTGCCGTTGCTTGATGAAAGCGGGTTGGTGCGCAGTACCAAAAAGGTGTTTGTGGTGCCGCCGCAGATGCCCATGTATTGGATCAGTGATGGGAACAAGGCTGAGTTAAGGCGTTTTCTGGAGCAATTGACATTGAAGGCGTACAGTGAATCGACTATCAGGACCTATAAGAATGAGTTCCAGCAGTTGTTGAAGTTAATCAGGAACAAGCCGGTTCAGGAGTTGACCGTTGATGACATCAGGCGGTACATGGTATTTGTGATGGAGAAGCATGGGATCAGTGAGCATACTGCGCACAGCAGGTTAAATGCGTTGAAGTTTTATTATGAGCAGGTACTAGGGCGGGAGAAATTTTTCTGGGAGGTGCCGCGGCCGAAGAAGCCGGATCAGTTGCCCAAGGTGATGGGAGAGCGGGAGTTGGAGCGTATGTTTGGCGCCGTTAGTAACCTGAAGCACAAGGCCTTATTATTTACTGCGTACAGTGCCGGTCTGCGGGTAAGTGAGGTCGTAAACCTGCGCATCAGGGATATAGACAGTGGTCGGATGCAGATCAGGATTGAGCAGTCGAAGGGCAAGAAGGATCGGTATGTGGGTTTAAGTATATTATTGTTGGATGTATTGCGGGCATATTTAACGCAGGCCAGTCCGCGACCCCTGGAATATTTATTTGAGGGAGACATACCGGGGCAGCCCTATTCCAGTCGTTCGGCGCAGCAGGTATTTCACCAGGCGAAGGATCGTGCTGGCATATCGAAGGCGGTAAGTTTTCATGTATTGCGGCACAGTTTTGCCACGCATTTATTGGAGAAGGGGATAGACATCCGATATATAAAGGAGTTATTAGGTCATTTCAGCATCAAGACCACGGAGCGTTATTTGCATGTGAAGCGCCAGGACCTGATTACCATGATCAATCCACTGGATGAATTATTCAAGGGCCGCAGTTGGAAAGGTGAATAGGTGAATAAGTGAATTGGTCAATAGTGAATGGGTGAATGAGTGAATGAGTGAATGAGTGAATGAGTGAATGGGTGAATGGGAGAAGAGGGCATAGGTAAATGAGTGAATAGGTGAATGGGAGAAGAGGGCATAGGTGAATGAGTGAATGGGTGAATGGGAGTTTGGGTGAATAAGTGAGGAGGTGAATTGGGTAACTGAATGGGGAAAGACTGTGGATATGGGCAGAACAATGCGAGAAAGGGAAGGAAGTGAACTATCGGAAACGGTGAATTTTGGGCTGTAATAGAACGATGGTTTATACAATAAAAAAGTAAAACCAAAAACGCCTCACCCCTACCACTCCATTTCATTTGCGCATATGCGCAATCCAGATAACGAACAACACTTCTCCTGAAAATCAAAACAATACAAAATCCGCAATACGCGGACAATTCATAAATACAATCGTTGGCTGCTATTTAGACAGACCACAATAATTTGAAATCATTTTAAGACCATCAAAACTTTTAAATCACCAATGCGACTTACAAAGACTGAAATGTTTACAATGCTTTCCTTAGTTGCACCTTATTTTTTTGCATTATTATTTTTCAGACACACAGACATTTTTACTTTTTTAGGGCTTATAGGATTTTGTGCATTATTTATTATCGGCTGTTTGATAATTCTTCTATTGACAAAACAGACAAAATTTAGAAAGTTATATTACTTTATTGCAACTGCCATTAGTGTGACAATATTTTTAACTTGTAGAGATGGGCTTATTAATACAGCTGACAAAATATTCTTTTCAATTCACAAATCTCGAATGACTGAAACTGTTGTAGCAATTGAAAAGGCACGACAAGAAAATAAACAAATTGAAATTCCGCAATTAAGCTTTGCTGCTGTTGACACACTTGAAAGTGGAGAAGTAATTTTTACATTAGACGGAATGCTTGATAACTGTGTAGGAATTGCATATTCAAAAGACAATACTAACCCAGGATATACTAACTGTGGACGAATTATAGAATGGAAAAAAATTGACGATCATTGGTATTTGTGGTACACAACGTAGAATAAAACAGCAGCCAACATATGGTTTTGTGCAAGTTGGGCTAGACGGAATTCGCCATCAACTTTTGTACTACTATTTAACTTAAGTTCCAGCTCGACAGAACGCTATTGAGCAAAAGAATAAATCATCAACTTTTACCTACACATTTGGCTGACGTTTACAAGCAGACGGAACTCGAAATCCCCAACCTGCACAAAGCCTCGAACGTT
>NZ_MBUA01000030.1 GCF_014332695.1 Flavihumibacter stibioxidans
GCGGGGTGCAAAGGTAACAGCGTTTTTCCTAAACAACCAAATCTTTTTAAAAACAGGTGAATAATTCATGTGTTCAGCACCCGCTTTTCAGGCCCGGCTTAAGTCCTTTCACACTCAAACACGCCATGAGAAATACAGATTCCTTCCACCAAACAGGTTTCAGGTAAAACCTCCTTCAGCACAGGGACAGAGCAGGAAATGGGTCAGATCCGGCCAAAATAATCCTCCGGATAATTCACCCGCTCCAGGAACAAGCCATGTGCAGGAACGGCAAAATCCGCCAGGGTGCAATCACGGGCTTCGATCACGGCGCGGAATTCGTCCAGGCTAATCTTACCCCGACCCACCTTTAACATGGTGGCTGTTAATGCCCGCACCATGCCCCGCAGGAAACGATTTCCCTTCACGTAATAATGGAAGCCTTCCCCTGTCTCGATCCATTCACTTTCATGCAGGGTACATAAAAAAGTTTTTACCTGGGTATTGCGTTTGCTGAAACTGGTAAAATCGCGATATTCCTTCAGGATGGAAGCCGCAGCCCGCATGCTTTCCATATCCAGCACATAAGGGAAATAATAAGCCCGGTCATACAGGAAGGGAGTCTTACGGGTATACAGGTAATAACGGTATTCGCGGCTGATGGCATCAAACCTGCTGTGAGCAGATTCAGGCATCCGGTAAAGGCCATTTACCGCAAGATCATGGGGCAGTAGTGCATTCAGGTTGTACACAGAACGGTCTGTCAATTCAATCTCCGTATCGAAATGAAAATAGTTCTGCCTGGCATGAACACCGGCATCAGTGCGGGAGGAGCCCGTTAATAAGAGAGGAACCCTGAAAATGGTGGACAAAGCTTTTTCCAGTTCAGCCTGCACGGTATGCGCATTTTCCTGCCGCTGGAATCCGGCGTAGGATGTTCCTTTATAGGCTACCTCAATAAAATACCTCATCATGGTGCGAATGTAACACGATCCTTATCGATCTCCACTTCTACCCTGTCAATTGTATTGCCCTCCCTGACCTCATAGACCAGCACCCAGGTTTTGCCGGTATCCTTTCTGCTTATCAATCGCACAGGCGTCAGATCCTTTTTACCAGATTCGCCTGCTCCGGGCAAAGCGCCCACAGGCTTAAGATGCATGTCGGCCTTACCAGTACTGTCTTTTGCCTGCGTTCCTGCAGTTACAATGCTATTGAGGGGCACAGCTTCCGTATTGCTTTTTACCAGCTCCCCTGAAAGAGCAGTATCTGCATTTCCACTTTTTATTGGTGCTGCAATTTCAGCCTGTCCGGACAATTCGGAACCAGGTTGCACCTTGCGGGTCTCCGCAATCGGCCTTGGTCCGCCAATCGCCGTCTTTTCCACTATCCCTGCCTCGGTTTTACTTAGGGCTGTTTCATTTTTCCTGACCACTGCTTTTGAATAGAAGAGCACAGAACTGTCATTTACCACCTGGGAAAGCCTTACAGCAAAGGCGTCGCTTCTGCGGTACATCCCGGCATATTCGTCTTCCTGCCGGCCAAGGCGACGGGTAATGAGGGGTTCATTGTTACGCCAATCTACCAGTCGCCATCCCTCCTGCCGCATGTCTCTTAAAACCAGGCCCCGGTCGGTAGTGGTATCGGGCAGGGTGAACACAAACGCCGCCTGCTGCCTTCCCGGAAAACCTACGATTATATCGCCTTTCAGTTGCCCCAATGGCGCCAGGATTATATAATTACCGGATGAAGAAACGTAAAGGCTGTCAAGGGTTCGCAGGTAAAAAGGGCGGGATGGCTCCGACTCAATGTAGATGAATCCGGAAGATTGCGGCATGGCTATTCCCGGATAAAAAAACACCCCCAAAATCAGCAACAGATATTTCATGAAGCCCCCTGAATTATTAGACAAATCTAGTGAAACCGGCCCTTCCCAACCTTTCATACTTTTTTATGACAGTAATACAATATGTTCCAATAAATTTACCCGGCTAAAATACAAGTATGAAAAAAGGATTTATCAGTTCGCTGTGCATGCTGGCCGTATTCAGCACATATGCGCAAGTGCAGGGGCAAAAAGACGATAAAGCGATGGATGTCTATCGTGAAACACCAACCCGGATCAACAACCTGGTGCATACCAAACTGGATGCGCGATTTGACTATAGCAAATCTTACCTGTTGGGAAAAGCATGGATTACCCTCCAGCCTCATTTCTATCCCACCGATTCCTTAAACCTGGATGCAAAGGGGATGGATATAAAAACCGTTGCACTAAATGCCGGGGGGAAAAACACCCCGCTCAAATACCAGTACGATGGAATGAACCTCCGGATCCAGCTCAACAAGACCTACAAAAGGAATGAGAACTATACGGTATACATAGATTATGTTGCCAAACCAGATGAATTAAAGGTGAAGGGAAGCGCCGCCATCACCGATGCGAAGGGACTTTATTTTATCAATCCGAAGGGTGAGGATAAGACAAAACCGACCCAGATCTGGACCCAGGGTGAAACCGAAGCCACTTCGGTATGGTGTCCTACCATTGACCGTCCGGGTCAGAAAACCACCGAAGAAATTATGATGACGGTGCCTGACAAATACGTAACCCTCAGCAATGGCAAACTCATCTCGCAGAAAAAGAATGCTGACGGCACCCGCACGGATCACTGGAAAATGGACCTGCCGCATTCGCCCTATCTTTTCTTCATGGGAGTGGGCGACTACGCTGTTGTAAAAGACAGCTACAAAGGAAAAGAGGTAAGCTATTATGTAGAGAAGGAATACGAATCCGTTGCCCGCCGCATCTTTGGGCACACGCCGGAAATGATGGCCTTCTTCGGAAAGGTCACCGGCATTGAATATCCCTGGGTAAAATATGCCCAGATTGTCGGCCGCGACTATGTAAGCGGCGCCATGGAAAATACCACGGCCACCCTGCACCAGGAAAGCGCCCAGCAGGATGCACGTGAACTGGTTGATGGCAACCGCTGGGAAGATGTGATTGCGCATGAATTGTTCCATCACTGGTTTGGTGATTATGTAACAGCTGAAAGCTGGAGCAACCTTACCCTGAACGAATCATTTGCAGACTACAGCGAAACGCTCTGGAACGAATACAAGTATGGCAAGGACGCAGGAGATGCTGCGGGTTATTCTGCCATGCAATCTTACCTCAGTAATCCTGAAAACGCCTCCAAAAACCTGGCGCGTTTTCATTACCACGACAAGGAGGATATGTTCGATGCTGTCAGCTATCAGAAAGGCGGCAGGATCCTGCACATGCTGAGAAACCATCTCGGCGACAGTGCATTCTTCAAGGGCCTGAACAAATACCTGACGGAAAACAGGTTCAGGGCCGCGGAAGCCCACCAGCTGAGACTTGCTTTCGAAGAAATCAGCGGGCGCGACCTGAACTGGTTCTTCAACCAGTGGTATTACGGTAATGGTCACCCTAAATTAGATATCAGCTACAAATTTGATGATGCAGCCGGTAAGGTAACCGTGATTGTAAAGCAAACGCAGGAGGGCGAAAAAGTTTTCAGGCTTCCATTTGCCATTGATATTTATGAGGGTGGCAAAAAGTCCAGGTATACTGTTGAGATGAACTCCAGGGCAGATAGTTTCAGTTTTTCCTACAAACAGCGCCCCGACCTGGTTAATGTGGATGGCGATAAAATATTACTGGCAGAAAAGAAAGACCAAAAAACGCTGGGGCAATATGTTTACCAGTACAAACATGCCGGCAATTACCTTGATCGTCGCGAAGCCATCGAATATGCCGCAGGAAAGCAATCTGAGACCATTGCGCAAAACCTGATGCTGCAAGCCATAAAGGATCCTTATCATGGACTGAGAATCCTGGCGCTGGAAAAGCTTGACCTTAAGAATCCGGCCATTAAATCATCGGCAGAGAAAACAGTTGCAGAGCTTGCCGCAAAGGATCCCAGGGCGACTGTAAGGGCACAGGCGATTGGATTACTTACGGCCTATGATAACGCTGCATATACTGCCGTTTATAAAGCCGGCATTAAAGACTCATCCTACAGTGTGGCCGGCAAATCGCTTGAAGCACTGGCAGGGGTGGATAATGCGGCGGCTGTTGAAGCGGCGAAACAACTCGCCAAACAGCCGGTGAAAGGTGCGCTGGTAGTTTCCCTGACAACCGTGGCCGCGGAAAATGGCATTGAGGAATCTGTTGATGCCATTAACAAAGCCTTTGCGCAAATGCCTCTCTCCCAGGAAAAAGTAGAAATCCTGCAGCCATACGGTCAACTGCTGGCAAAAACCAATTCTGCTGATAAGGTAAAAACTGGTGTGGACCAGATCGTGCATTTCCGTGAAGCAGTTCCGGCACCTTATCGTACGCAGTTTGACGCGTTTATCAATAATATGATTCTGCAGGGTGTTCAGAATGCCTGGCAGAAAAAAGGTTCCGATGCGCAGGAACTGGTGGAATACATCAAACTGAAAAGAAGCGGTGATAAAAAAGGTTTCTGATTCTAACTGATTCCTTTCCCACCAGATCGGCGGGAATCATCAAACGAAATAAAATGGCCATTTAACAAAAGCATTGGATCGCTTTTATTAAATGGCCATTTGCATTAAAAAATTTACCAGTCACCGCCGGCACCGCCGCCGCCGAAACTGCCACCGCCGAATCCACCGAACCCGCCTCCGCCGCCACCGGACCAGCCACCACCTCCACCACCGGACCAGCCACCGCTACCCGGGAAAATGATGGGTGGCACATTGTTCCAGCGCCGGTAGCCCCTGCGGCTCATCATACCGCCATTGCTGCCGCCGCCGCGTGACATTACAAGCAGGACAATCACTATGATGATAATGATTAAACCAAGTGGCATCCCCTTTTGCCTGCCTCGTTTATTGTAGCCTTCCGGCGCCTTGTATTCACCCGCTGCGGCCCTGATCAGCGCGCTGGTGGCCTCATCAAGCGCCCGATAGTAGTTTCCGGCCTGGAGGTTGGGGATCATTTCGGTTTCCACGATTTGTTTGGCAGTGATATCGGGAATGGCGCCCTCCAAACCATAACCTGGCGCAATGAAAACCTTCCGTTTTTCACCTTCCCCCTGGCCGGTGGAAATAAGGATAATAATTCCGTTGTTAAACTCTTTTCCGCCTACCCCCCATTCGCGGCCAAGTTCTGTGGCATAATCGATCGGTTCCAGTCCATTCAGGGTTGGGACGGTAACCACAGCAATCTGGTTGGATGTACTGTCGTCGTATGCCACCAGCTTCGCTTCGAGTGAAGCTTTCTGGTCAGGGGTAAGAAGTCCTGCTGCATCATTAACCAGCCTGGCGGGACTGGGTTTGGGTAAAACCCTTTGTGCCGCCAGAGGAAGTGAGGCTGCAAGAACCAATAACAGTACAATAATTCGATTCATATAAACATGCTATGAGCGTTAATCCCCAAATACGATGTCATCGGGCAGCTCATTTTTATCGGTCGTTGGTTTATAGGGAAAATGATCCTGAAGCAGGTGTCCTATATCGTTAATGGCAAGGACAAGCCCATCCGCGTAGGCATTCTCTTTGAAGTGGTGAATGACCTGTGACAGTTCATTTTTCCAGAATTCAGGTCCTGCTATTTTATGGATGCCGTCGTCGCCCAAAATGGCCACCTGGTGATCTTTTGTGGCAACATAAACCAGTACTGCGTTTCGCTCCTGGGTATGATCCATTTTCAGGCTCCAGAATACTTCAGCTGCCCGGTCGAGAGGGTTCACATAACGACAACGGCTTTCTATGAATACCCTCACCTCCCCGCTGGTTTTTGTTTCCGACTCCCGGATGGCCTGAATGACCCGGGCGGATTCATCCGCAGTAAGGAAGTTGTTTTTTTTCCAAAAAGAAAATAATCCCATGCCTGATGATTAAAATTGAACCTGTGGAGCCTTCTCCGCGCCTGCTTCGGCCTGGAAACCATCCTTGGTCCTGAATCCAAACATGCCGGCAAAAATATTATTGGGGAAAGTGCGTACGGTACTGTTGTATTGCTGCACTGCCGCGTTGAAATCATTACGGGAAACCTTGATCCTGTTTTCCGTTCCTTCCAGTTGGGCCTGCAGGTCACGGAAATTCTGGTTGGCCTTCAGGTCGGGATAATTCTCTACCACAGCGAGCAACCTGCCGAGAGCGCTGCTAACCCCGGCCTGAGCCTGCTGAAATTCTGCCAGTTTTTCCGGAGTAATATTGGTCGGATCCACCTGAACCTGGGTTGCTTTAGACCTGGCTTCGATTACTTTGGTAAGCGTTTCCTGTTCAAAATTTGCTGCCCCTTTCACAGTTGAAACCAGGTTGGGAATCAGGTCCGACCTGCGCTGGTAATCACTTTGAACGTTCGCCCATTTATTTTTCACATTTTCATCGAGGCTCACCATATTGTTGTAACCACTGCAGGCACGAAAGCCAAATAACAGTACAACGCCAAGAATAATGATGATGATAAGATTTTTCGTGTTCATTGCCGAAATTTTAGTTGTGCTTTAAAAGTACAATAATCAAGACAAAAAAATGGGGCACCTGGTTGGGTGCCCCATTGAATTTATTATTCGTACACGATTAATTAGTGGTTTACCTTGAATGCTCAGGCATTCACCGCGGCAATTCCCGGTAATACTTTACCCTCAAAATATTCCAGCATGGCGCCACCACCGGTTGAAACGTAACTTACTTTTTCGGTATAACCGAATTGGTTAACCGCAGCTACGGAATCACCGCCGCCTACCAGTGAGAAAGCGCCGGCACCGGTAGCTTCAGCCACCGCATCCGCAATGGCTTTGGTTCCTTTCTGGAATTTTTCCATTTCAAACACTCCCATGGGACCGTTCCAGAGAATGGTTTTGGACCTTTTGATTACACCAGCAAATGCCTCACGGGCATCCGGACCAATATCCAGTCCCATCCAGCCATCAGGTATATCATCACTCTTGGCTGTTTTAGTATCGGCGTTTGCGTCAAACTTGTCTGCAATTACTGAGTCTGAAGGAAGATGAATATTCACTCCCTTTTCAGCCGCTTTCTTCAGCAGGCTAACAGCCATCTCCAGCCGATCGTCTTCACAAAGGGAGTTGCCGATTTTGCCACCCTGGGCTTTTTTAAAGGTATAAGCCATTCCTCCGCCGATAATGATATCGGTAGCCCTCTCCAGCAGGTTTTCTATAATGAGGATCTTGTCAGACACTTTGGCCCCGCCAATAATGGCAGTGAATGGGTTCTCTGCCTGGTGTAAGACTTTTTCAGCACTGCTCACTTCCCCTTCCATCAGGAGGCCGAACATCTTTTTATCTGCCGGGAAGAATTTGGCGATCACGGCAGTGGAAGCATGTGCGCGGTGTGCAGTACCAAAAGCATCGTTTACATAAACATTACCGAGTCTGGACAACTTCTCAGCAAAAGCTTCATCACCCTTTTCTTCTTCTTTGTAAAAACGGAGGTTTTCAAGTAGAAGCACACTGCCGGGTTGTAAGGAAGCGGCCGCATTGGTGGCAATTTCACCGATGCAGTCCGTGGCAAATGAAACAGGAGCGCCGTCCAGCAGTTTGCCAAGGTGATCAACCAGATGTTTCAGGGAATATTTTTCGGTGGGGCCGTCTTTGGGTCTTCCCAGGTGGCTCATCAGAATCACTTTGCCGCCATCTTTCAGGATTTTCTGAATAGTGGGTACTGCTGCACGCATGCGGGTATCATCTGTGATCTCATAACTGGCATTCAGGGGAACGTTGAAATCTACCCTGATCAGTGCAGTTTGCCCTGCAAAAGAGTATTGACTGAATTTACTCATACAATTAGATTTAAAAATACAGGTACCGGCAGCCATCCATCCGGGCTGGATGGGTGAATCTGCGGGGAACCGAAAAAAAGCGGGCATAACCCGCTTTTGAATTTTATTTGGAGATCAGTCCTGCAAAGTATTTAACGGTGCGAACGAGCTGGCTAACGTAGCTCATTTCGTTATCGTACCAGCTTACGGTTTTAACCAGTTGCTGATCACCAACCGTAACCACTTTGGTTTGGGTGGCATCAAAGAGGGAACCATAATGGATACCTATAACATCGCTGCTCACAATTTCATCTTCAGTATAACCGAAGCTTTCATTGCTGGCTGCTTTCATAGCTGCGTTAACTTCTTCTACAGATACTTTTTTACCGAGAACAGTGGTCAGTTCGGTCAGGGAACCGGTGATGGTTGGAACACGCTGGGCGCCGCCATCCAGTTTTCCTTTCAGTTCAGGCAATACCAGGCCGATAGCTTTTGCGGCGCCGGTGCTGTTGGGAACGATATTGGATGCTGCAGCACGGGCACGGCGCAGATCACCTTTGGGATGTGGTGCATCCAGTGTATTCTGATCATTCGTATAAGCATGTACGGTAGTCATGCTGCCGATAACGATTCCGAAATTATCATTCAGGGTTTTAGCCATCGGGGCCAGGCAGTTAGTGGTACATGAAGCACAGGAGATGATTTGCTCAGAACCATCGAGGATACTGTGGTTAACATTGTACACCACAGTCTTGAGATCGCCGGTTGCCGGGGCTGAGATCACCACGCGTTTGGCGCCGGCAGTAAGGTGGGCTGCGGCTTTGTCCTTGTCAGCAAAGAAACCCGTGCTTTCAATCACTACATCAACACCATGGTTACCCCAGGGAATTTGTGAAGGATCTCTCTGCGCATATATTTTTATTTCATCACCGTTTACAAGGATGGCGTCGGCTGTTGCCTTTACATCGGCATCAAAACGGCCCTGGGCGCTGTCGTATTTCAGCAAATGTGCCAATACAGCCGGGGATGTGAGGTCATTGATCGCAACTACATCAATTCCATGCATGTTATATATCTGGCGGTAAACCAGTCTTCCGATCCTACCGAAACCGTTGATGGCAACTTTTACAGTGCTCATAATGTCAATTTTGTGATTTGGTTTTAAATTAAATGCGGCGCTAAGTTACTATTTGGAAGGGGCAATAAAAATTTTCGAATTTTTTTTGGTAGAAATAAATCGCTCCCTATCTTTGCACTCCCAAAAGGGAAATGCCGCGTTGGTCAATCGGTTAAGACGCATCCCTTTCACGGATGAATGACGGGTTCGATTCCCGTACGCGGTACAAGAAAAAGGATGTCAATCGACATCCTTTTTTCATTTATCATTTTATCAGGCTGCTTTGTATTTAATGATTTTATCCTTCAGGTCATCCGGGCGGAAAGGTTTGGGCAGGAAATCATTAAAGCCCTTGTGATAGAGATCCTCCATCATGTTTTCATATACTGCCGCAGTAAACGCAATCACCGGGGTTTTGGGAAATTCCTTGCGTACCACAGCGACCACTCCGGCCCCATCAATCAATGGCATTTCAAGGTCAACCAGCAGCAGATCAAATGGCTGCCGGCGGATGGCTTCAAGGGCTTCTAATCCGTTAACAGCCGTAGTAAGCGTAACGCCCCATTTTTCAAGGAATTTTTTAACCACCATCATATTGATCGGATTATCCTCAGCAACGAGTATCCTCATTCCATCCAGGCAGGTTCTTTCCTCAGCAACCGCGGGGTTTCCTGAAAGCTCAGAAACACCCTGTACCGGCAATTGAATAGTAAAGGAAAAGCAGGAGCCCTTTCTTGGTGCGCTTTGCACCTGCAGTTCCCCACCCATCAGCGAAACAAGATATTTACTGATAGCCAGCCCCAGTCCCGATCCGCCATATTTGCGGGTGGTCCTTGCATCTGTCTGGTAGAATTTATCAAAAATCCTGTGTTGCTTTTCCCTGGGTATGCCGATACCTGTATCCACAACCGAAAACTGGATATTTATGGCATCGCGTGAATGAATGATGGTCTTTGCCGATAATGTCACCTGGCCTTTCTCTGTAAATTTCAGGGCATTGGAAAGGAGATTATTCAACACCTGGTTTAACCTTAGTTCATCCCCCATGACAGTAATTCCAGCAGGCAGGTCTGATTCCACTTCGAACTGTAATCCGCGGGATACAACTTCCGGCTGGAAGACCCTTCCGAGTTTCTGCAGGAGGCCCGGAAGCACAAAAGGAACTTTTTCAAGCTCCATCTTATCTGCCTCCAGCTTACTGTAGTCAAGCACATCATTCACAAGCTGCAGCATATGCTCGGAAGAATCCTTCAACACATCCAGCATTGGCTTCTGTGATCCTGTTGTGGTTTCCTGCAGCATCAGGTTCGTGGTACCAATGATCGCATTCAATGGGGTCCTTAATTCATGGCTCATATTGGAAAGAAAGCGCGATTTAACCATTGCGGCCCTTTCGGCCTTCTCCTTTGCTTTCAGGGTTTCCACTTCGGCTATGCGTATCTGGGTAATATCCAGTATACTCATTTTAACGAAGCGCTTCCCCTGGTGTTTAAACTGAACAATGTTTGTATGCGCATAAATCGGCATTCCGTCGAGGTGTTCAAATTCCATATTACTCATCCATGGAACCATGGTGGAATTGTCGCGAATTTTAAATGACCTGACAACATTCAAAGCCTCCCGCCCTAAAAGTTTGCCAACGGTGTGTTCCCTTACTGCTTCCTTACTATCGAAACCGAACAATTCCAATACGCGCTGGTTGCAGTCCACTACCGATTCATCATCCAGGTCTATAATAAAACTGGCATCAAGGGATGTATTAAAGATTGTATCGGCAAATTCCTTCTCACTTACCATTTCCTGCTCTTTAACCCCAAGGGTCTTAAGGATCGAATAACCGACAATGGCGGTGAAGATCAGAGACAGGGACAGGTTAATCCTAAAGGAATAGTGAAAACCGTTGGCAGTGGGATCAGGACTCTGTATTTCATAGGGAGAAAAGATAAATGTCAACCCGAGGAATGTCATGGTGATGGCTTCTGTTACAATCAGCTCCTGGCTGATCCTGCTATCGATCAGGAATACCAGTGAGAAAATCACCGGAAAATAATAGAGGTAAGTTCCGGTTTTAAGACCTGCAAAATAGCAGGCCATGAACAAGGTGGCATTAATGGTACCGATTACCAGCCATTTTGCCTGTGTTTCACGATTATAGAGCCGCATAAGATACGCACTCATCAGCCCGGTACAGGCCAGTAAAAATACGAGTGCACTGCCATACTGGCTTACCCAATAGCTTAGCAGAACATTGAGTGCCGTTACCCCAATACCTATTTCCGTAAGGGATTTCAGGGGTGTTATGCCTGCTTTCCGCTGCCTTTCGTAAAAATCCTCGGCCAGCTGATCCCAAAATTTTATGACCGGGAATACTACACTGCTCAGGTATTTCGTTTTCATATTGAAGAATAAACGATTGCTATAGTCCAAAATTGTATCCTATGCCGGTAACCACACCATTTACTTACGAATTCAGTGCGGTGTTTGACAAGGACTTCCTGCTGGAGGTCCATGATAACGACCTGTATGCCATTGCTGAAATTTTCGATACAGCCAGGAAGCAGATTAACAATGAAATTGAACTAAGCAAACCTTTTGCTGACATTGGCGATGCAGAAAGCCTGAGGCAACGCTTTCATCGCATTAAACCGCTATGGGGATTTGCCGGACTGCATTTCTGGCAGCAACATGTGCAGGTATTTGAAGATTTCTGCGGCCGGCGTCCGGCCAGGGAAAACCTGACAGAATCCTACCAGCGACTTATCCAACAGATGGAAGTGGGACTTAACCTGCTCGAACTGGAAGCAACCCGATTGAAAACCTATTTGCAATGATCTCCTATGTTAATTACCGCCATTATTGTTGAAGACCAGCCAATGTCCGCCGATATCCTGAAAAAATTCTGTGAACGTTCCGGCAATATCCGTTTACTGCACCATTTCCCCGACGCCATTGCTGCCGGGCATTTCCTGCAGTCGAATAAAGTTGACCTTGTTTTCCTGGATGTTGAAATGCCGGGCCCCAGCGGCTTTGACCTGCTTGATCAGCTTAGTTGCAAACCGCATGTGATTATGACAACGGCAGACACCGGGTATGCCTTTACCGCATTTGAGTACCATGTGACCGACTACCTGAAAAAACCATATACTTACCAGCGTTTCAGGGAAGCAATTGAAAAGATAACGCCCGCTTCAGCACCCATCAAGGCAGCAATCCCGGCAGAAAAGTCGCCCTTAGAAGAAGATATCTTTATTAGGTGCAACGGTCAGCTGGTGAAACTGAAAAGCTCTGAAATCCTGTATATTGAAAGCATGGGAGATTATGTCCGCTTTGTCACCAAAGACAAAAAATACATTACACACAACAGCATGAAAAAGCTGTTATCTCAGATAAACCCCGATATTTTCTGTCAGGTTCACCGTTCCTACATTATCAATATTGACAAGCTGAATGATTTCCGGGATAATAATGCCAGCATTGAAGGCCATCTAGTACCAGTCAGCAAATCCAATAAAACAAAGGTGCTGAACCAGATCCGGATCCTGCAATAGTTTGGTACAGACCATTCACCGGCAAAAAGGATGCGTTCATCTAATAAAATTGCAGAAGCGGAAAGACCGGCGCATCTTAGCATCAGGTTGTAATTCCCGTCAATTTTTCACTACCAGAAACCTGAGAATGGGCTTTCACTCTGGACGGTAAGAGCCCATTCTCCGGCAGGTTTCCCCAGGATCACCCCTGTAACCAGTTTTTCAGGTATTTCCCAATCAGGTTCGCTTCCACCAGAAAACCATCGTGACCGAACATTGAATCTATTTCAATATAAGTGGCCCGGGGCATGGCAGCAGATATCTTTTGCTGTTCAATTACGGGGCATAAGAGATCACTGGTGATGCCCATTACCAGGGTCGGCTGGCCAATTCCGTTCAACACCTCCGGAATGGAACCACCTTTCCCCCTTGATATATTATGACTGTCCATGCTCTTGGTCAACAGCCAGTAAGATTGTGCATTAAACCTGTTTACCAGTTTTTCACCCTGGTAGCGCATATAGGAGGCCGCTTTGAAATTGTCTGTTTTATCTGCGTCGGGGTCCTGCTGCTGCTGAATCATGGCGGTATAATTGCGGTAGGTAAGCATGCCAATGGCCCTCGCCGCCTTTAATCCGGCTGCCCCGGCTTTCTCAGAATCCTCTTTCCAGGAAGGGTCGGCTTCTATTGCCATCCGCTGAGCTTCGTGAATAGCGATTCCCCAGGCGCTTTCCGCCGCAGAAGTTGCAATCAGGAAAAGTTTTTGGACAATTGAAGGCTCGCTGATCGCCCATTCCAGAACCTGGTAGCCACCCATGCTGCCACCCATCAGAAGGGAAACAGTAGATATATTCAGGTGCCTGCGCAACAGGATATGAGCATTTACCATGTCCCGGATGGTTACCACCGGAAACCGGTTATAGTATGGAGTTCCGGTTTCGGTATTTTGTGACAGCGGGCCGCTGCTACCGTAGCAGGATCCAATGATATTGGCGCAAACAATAAAATGGTCATCCGGATTGATGGTACATCCGGGTCCTACCAGCCCAGGCCACCAGGATTCAACATCGGCATTTGCAGTCAATGCATGGCAGACCCAGACCACATTTGAGCCCGATTCATTAAGTTTTCCGTAGGTATGATAAGCAATTTCGATCCCGGGCAGGACGCTGCCATTTTCCAGGTGAAAGGGCTTTTGTGATACAAATCGATGAAGCATAACTGCAAAATAAACCCTCCCACCGTTACCTTTGTTGCTTATTCAGAAAAAATTACTGACCAGATATGATTAAAATTGATATTATCCGTCAATCAGGAGATTATGGATTTGAAGCCAGCGATGCTTATGGCCATAAGGTAAGGATTGATACCAGTCCGGAAACAGGCGGCACCAATTACGGGGTACGTCCCATGCAATTATTACTGATGGGACTGGGTGGTTGCAGTGGCATTGATGTGGTAAGCATCCTGAAAAAGCAACGACAGGAAATCAGTCATTTTTCCATGCACATTGAAGCCGAACGGGAAACCGGAAAGGAGCCTGCACTCTGGAAATCGGCCACCATAGTTTTTAGCCTGTCGGGAAAAATTGATGTGGACAAGGCCAATCGTGCCGCCCAGTTATCGATGGACAAGTATTGTTCCGTTGCGGAAACCCTGCGCCGGGGCGGTTGTGAGATCCACTGGGAAGTAAGGATTGGGCAGTAAGGGATTTCAGCTATCAGCCACTAAAAATCATACATCCAGTTATGCATCCAATATCAAAGGCAATCAGGACCCAGATTGATCGCACAAATGAAATGGAACATTCTCAACCCATGTTCCTGACCAGCAGTTTTTGTTTTGACAATGCGGAGGAGATGAGGGCCGCTTTCGCAGATGAAACCGATGACAATATTTACAGTCGTTTCAGTAACCCGAACGTGCAGGAATTTGTAGACCGGATGTGCGCTCTGGAGGGAACGGAAGCCGGATTTGCGACCGCATCGGGCATGAGTGCCATTTTTGCCAGTTTTATGACCTTCCTGAAGCAGGGAGACCACCTGCTGAGTTGCCGTAGTATTTTTGGCAGCACACACACAGTAATAACCAAATACCTTCCGAAATACGGCATCAGTCACAGTTATGTGGACGCCGGCGACATGGCTGCCTGGGAAGAAGCAATCAGGCCTGAAACCCGGATGATATATGTCGAAACGCCTACCAATCCTGCCCTGGAGATCATTGATATGGAGACCCTGAGCAGTTTGGCGAAAAAACACGGGCTGATCCTGGTGGTTGACAACTGCTTTGCGACGCCTGTAATCCAGCGGCCGGCAGATTTCGGGGCCGACCTGGTGATCCATTCTGCCACAAAGTGGCTGGATGGACAGGGGAGGGTTTTGGGCGGAGTAGTATTGGGTAAAAAAGAACTCATCAAGGATGTCTACCTTTTCTGCCGAAGCACGGGGCCATCCTTGTCGCCGTTTAATGCATGGCTGCTAAGCAAGAGTCTTGAAACGCTTGATGTGCGGATGGAAAGACACGCTTCCAATGCGTTCTACCTGGCACAACAACTGGAAGGTCATGCCAGACTGAGCCTGGTAAAATATCCTCAATTGCCGTCACACCCGCAATATGCCATCGCCCAAAAACAAATGTCAAATGGAGGAGGCATTGTATGTTTTGAACTTAAAGGCGGAATTGATGCCGGAAGGAATTTCCTCAATGCATTAAGGATGTTATCCTTGTCAGCCAACCTTGGTGACACGCGGAGCATAGCATCCCACCCGGCCAGCACCACCCATGCCAAGCTTACCGAAGCTGAAAGGGCAGCGGTGGGTATCAGTGCCGGCCTGATCAGGATATCAGTCGGGCTGGAGAGAAAGGAAGACATCCTGCAGGACATCCTGCAGGCGTTGGAAAAAGTATCAACTTAACCCCTAACCCGAAAGGCCTACCTCCCAGTGCCTTTCGGGAATTTCCACATCCTGGAACCCTTTGCGTACCAGGCGTTGCTTGAACTGGTCCTGGACATCGTATTCTCCATGCACGAGGAAAAGCTTTTTAACCATTTTGGGATCCTGGCAGGCCAGCCACTGGCTCAGGTCCTCATAATCACCATGTGCACTCATGCTTCTGATAGAGCCTATTTCGGCATGTACTTCATGACCGACACCAAAAATGGACACTTCTTTCTTTCCGGCCATCAACCTTCCCCCCAATGAATTTGGTTCGCAATAGCCAACCATCAGGATGCCATTGTGGCTGTTTTCAATATTATTGCTGATATGGTGCTTTACCCTGCCGGCATCGGCCATACCACTTGCAGAAATAATGACGCAGGGCTTACTGCTGAAATTGAGCAGTTTCGATTCTTCGACGGTCTTGACATATTTAAGCCCGTTAAAACGGAATGGGTCGCTGTCTGTTTCCAGCAGGGTCTGAATTCGCTTGTTGAAGTATTGGGGATAGCGTTTAACCATTTCCGTTGCTTCAATACTGAGCGGGCTGTCAACAAAATAATCCAGTTCAGGCAGGCGCCTTTCCACTTCCAGTTGGTTCAGTGAATACAGTATTTCCTGTGTACGACCGACACTGAAAGCGGGGATGATCAGTTTACCCCCACGCCCGATACACACTTTTTCGATCCACTCCAGCAAGTGATCCGGAGTGGTGGTATGAAGTTCATGCAGGCTGTTTCCGTAAGTGGATTCCAGGATGATATAATCGGCCTGCGGAAAATCCTCCGGTGAACGCAGGATGACGTCCCTGTACCTGCCCACATCGCCACTGAATGTAAGTTGTTCTGCTTTCCCGTCTTCTTTAACCCTGAGGTGAACTGCCGCACTGCCAATGATATGCCCCACATCCGTATACATCAGTTCCACTCCATCATCGATTTTGAACCAGTTCCCATATTCAACTTCATGAAAGAGGGGCAGACAGCGTTCTACATCTTCACCGGTGTACAGTGGTTTTAGGGGGTGCTGCCCGTTGGCAATCCGCTGCTTATTGATGTATTTCACATCATCCTCCTGAATTTCCGCTGAGTCCTCCAGCAATATGGCAGACAGTGCGCGGGTGGCAGGTGTGCAGTAAACCGGGCCGTTAAAGCCGTCTTTTACCAGCTTCGGAATCAGGCCACTGTGATCAATATGCGCATGGGAAAGCACCAGTATATCAACTTCAGCAGGATCAAAGCCCCAGTGACGGTTCATGGCATCCGTTTCCCGTCCCATTCCCTGGAACATGCCGCAATCGAGTAAGATCTTTCGTCCGCTTTTAAGGGTCAGCAGATGCTTTGACCCTGTAACAGTGCGCGCAGCACCGTGAAATGCAATTTTCATAATGTTTTAGGTTTATAGGACCAGGTAATCAGAAACTCAGCTACTATATCACCCTGGTCGTTTTTTCCGACTGATCTGGTTGTCAGCGTTTGTCCATTTCCGGTAGAAACGGCCTCATCTATGGCGCCCCTGATGACCAGGCCATCATTACAGGTGAAAACAGTAATACCCGTTGCTTTTTTAAAATATTTGGCCTCCAGCCCTGTCACCAACATGGACACCGCGGGTTTGCGTTTAAATACATGCGCCATGGAAAGTACACCAGTACTCATTTCTGCGGCCATTGCCAGACAGGCGAAATAAGTGGAACGAAAGGGGTTTTTTGAAAACCATTTATACGGAACGGAAACACTGCAGGACTCCTCTCCCGCCTGCAACACCCTTACTCCGGCAAAGTAGGCACTTGGTAATTTTGCCAGCAGGAAAAGCCTGAACCTGAGGGGATGCTTTGCAAGGCTGAAAAACGTTTTTGATGTACTTTCCATTCCTGTGATGTTCTATTGACGAAAACAAATCGCTTCCTCAATTTATGCAATAACAAACAAAAAACCGCGCCATTCGTCGCGGTTTTCGGAACGCACCCATTCCAACACTATTGAACAATAAACGGAGAAACATTAGAAAGCCCCCGGTCTTTGCTGAGACCTTCATCGAATGTTTCAGAGGCTGCAGCGGCCGAAACAGGCAGTGTAATCAACCCTACACCATCATAACTGGCTTGAATAACCGAATCAATTCCGGACACCTTTCCGGTGATCCATGGTTTTCCATCACCCAAACCATTGGCCTTGCGCATAGTCCTGGTGTGTGCAGCATTTGTATTGGACTGACCGTAGGGAATTCCGACATCACCACTGCCGAAATCTACTCCGGAATCGGGCATCATGCTACCATGATTGTTGCATGCAGTTGCCAGCACCATCGGGCCGGCCGTACTGCCGGCATATCCCGGAAAATACCGCCGGAAAAGGGTTTCAGGAGCATATTCGCATCACAATCAACTGTTTTAATGATTGACATGATACTGATATGAGCTTACAAACATTGAATTGGGGGAGAATTGAAAGGTGTCTGACGTCGAAAGGTTTGGTGTCTGACGTTTGCGTCCTTTGAATTCGTGGATCCCAACGTCAGACACCTGGAGCCCAAGGCGTCTGACGTTGGGATCCACGAAATTCCGTAATGCTAAACGTCAGACGCCTCAAACATGTCAGACACCTGGGAAGATCATATTACAGCACTTCGATCTGGTTCTTCAGCAGATCTTCAAAAGTATCGCGTTTGCGGATAAGGTGGGCCTTACCATCCAGCACCAGCACTTCTGCCGGTTTAAACCTGGAATTGAAATTTGATGACATTTCGAAGCCATAAGCGCCGGCGTTATAAAATACGAGGAAATCACCTTCGCGCACTTCGTTGAGGGTGCGGTCCCAGGCAAAAGTATCCGTTTCACAAATATTTCCCACCACGGTGTAAATCCTTTCGCTGCCATTCAGGTTGGAAATATTTTTAATGCGGTGATAAGCATCATAAAACATCGGGCGGATAAGGTGGTTAAAGCCACTGTTAACACCAACAAAAACCGTGGCGGTGGTCTGTTTGATCACATTCGCTTTTACCAGGAAATAACCTGATTCACTGACCATAAATTTGCCCGGTTCAAACCACACCTGCAGTTCCTTGCCGGTTTCTTTCTGGTAGGCCCTGAATGCTTCAGTAACCTTATTTCCCAGTAGCACAATATCGGTCTGCACATCACCGTCCTGGTAGGGCACTTTAAATCCGCTGCCAAGGTCAATAAATTCAAGTTGCGGAAAATGAGTAGCCAGGTCGAACATAACTTCGAGCCCCTGCAGAAATACGTTCACATCCTTAATATCACTTCCCGTATGCATATGGATGCCTGTTACATGCAGGCCGGTAGTTTTTACAACCCTTTCAATATGACGCAACTGGTGAATGGAAATCCCAAACTTGCTGTCTATATGGCCGGTGGAAATCTTGTAATTGCCGCCACCCATGATGTGCGGATTAAATCGGATGCAGATAGGATAACTGCCACCATATTTGGTACCGAACTGCTCCAGTATGGAGATATTGTCAATATTGAGATTCACACCCAGTTGTTTGCCTTCATCAATTTCAGCGAAATCAACACAGTTGGGGGTAAACAAAATACGATCGGGAGTAAAACCGGCTTTCAGGCCCAGTTTCACCTCATTAATGCTGACGCAATCGAGTGATGCACCGAGTGACTCAATGTATTTAAGGACGTTGATATTACTCAAAGCCTTACAGGCATAAAAGAAACGGGCATTACAGTTGCTGAACGCAGATTTGAGCTTTTCATGCTGCTCGCTGATCTGGTTGGCGTTGTAAACGTACAGAGGTGTTCCGAATTCCTGTGCCAGTTGCACAAGGGTTTCATTTGATAAATAAGACATAGGTGTTTGCTTGCAAATGGGAGCGAATATACACCAGTTCTGCCTTATTTACACCTGCGGCTCCTCATCACCGTTATCCGGTCCGGGATTGTTTTCTTCGTTATCCTGCTCCGGAGAGGCATCTGCTTCATCAATTTCGGGGGAAGCTTCATCATTTTCCTGCTCTGTAGCTTCCAGCAATTCTCCGTTTTCACTCACCAGCAGGATGGAATTTTCATCCTCCAAAGTCTCTACCATCGTATCGGTAAAGTTTTCACTGTCGCCGTTAGCCACCTGCACCTGCTGGCCACCCAGCAAAGTGGGCTCTACCGCCTGCTCTGCCAGCACCTCGCGGATACGGGGCAGGTCTTCAGGGCCGTTCAGGCCGAAATAATCCATGAAAGAACGGGAAGTTGTATAAACCAGTGGTTTACCCGGCATTTCTTCGTTCCTGCCGCTGATGACGATGAGTTCCTTTTCCAGGAGTTTCTGGATGCTGTAATCGGCGCTGACCCCGCGGATGGATTCGATCTCCGACTTGGTAATAGGCTGTTTGTATGCGATAATAGCCAGGGTTTCCATGGCAGCCGGACTGAGGCGCTTCAGGAATTTGTCGCCATTGAGCTGGGCCACGGTTTTATGGTATTCCTTTTTAGTCAGGAACTGCCATCCGCCACCACTGAAACGCAGTTCAAAGGGATAGAACTCTGAAGAGTATTTTTCTACGACACCTTCAATGCCGGCCTCAATCTGCTCAAGGGTGATCTTGTCTTCCATGAAGCCGAAGGCCTGGTTAATGAGATCAGTCAGCTCCAAAGCCCCCAGAGGCTTTTCACTGGCAAAAATCAACGCTTCTATATGGGGTATGATGTTTCCGATTTCCATGTTCTTCTTTTTGAGGTAGCCAATCCATCACCGGATTTTCCTGATAATGGCTGCAATGAATATGCCGCAAGCTTCTCAAAAATGCTAAATATGGGAAAAGGAGTTATTCACAATGTGGAAAAGCGATGAATTGGTTACACTCTTATCCCTGCAATGCCGCTGCACCACTGACAATCTCTGTCAATTCGGTAGTAATGGCTGCCTGGCGGGCGCGGTTGTAGCTGATCTTGAGTGAACGCAACAATTCATTGGCATTCTCGGAAGCCTTGTCCATGGCCGTCATACGGGCACCGTGCTCGGAAGCGTTGGCATCCAGGACAGCCTTGTAGAGCTGGGTATTCAGGATTTTGGGCATGAGTTCAGCAATGAGTTCGTCTTTATTGGGCTCGAAGATAAAATCGCTTTTTTTGGCTTTCGGACCCGCCTGAACTTTTGGAATTGGCAGGAAGCGCTCTACCACAAAGCGTTGGGTAGCAGCATTCTTGAATTCGCTGTAAACGATCTCCACCACATCAAACTGCTTGTCCTGGAAGGCCTTTACAGCCGCCTGGGCGCAGGCCTGAACGGTTTCAAAGCGGAGGTCCAGGAAAATATCCTTGAAAGAGGCATCAGCATTATAATTGGCTTTCACCATCGCTTCGTAACCTTTTTTACCGATATTCCAGATGCTTACATTACCCCTGGCAAACTGGTTGTTATACTTCTCTGCAATGGCGGCTTTGGCGGCCTTGATGATATTGGCATTGTACGCACCAGCCAGTCCGCGGTCGCTGGTTATGACTATCAGCAGCACTTTTTCCACAGCCCTTTCAGTGGCCAGGACACCACCCACTTCCCCTTCCGAATTGCTGACAATATTACTCAGCATTTCCTGCAGCTTATTGGCATAGGGACGCATCTGGATGATGGCATCCTGGGCGCGGCGCAGTTTGGCTGCACTCACCATTTTCATGGCCTTGGTAATCTGCTGGGTACTTTGAACGGACTTGATCCGGTTGCGGACCTCTTTAAGTGCTCCTGACATAGTAGGCTGTTTTTCCTCAATTTGGCCGCAAAGGTAAATGAAATGCGGAAATTTTAATCTTATTGGCGAGAATTTGTAAGTTAAACCGGGGTTTATGACCATGAACGCTTAATAACCCTGAAAATATTCAGTCCGGATTTGAATTTTCATATTTCATTTTCACATAATACGAATAGTGAATTCGCCATTAAAATCCAACTGGCATAACGTACCTTTGCCTCCCTGACAATTTGACTATAAATGATTTGTAGCACTGAAATTGTCAGAAAAAAAACTTAATCGAACTATTACTAAGACAATACCCAAAACATGTTAGGTTTTATCCAGAAACTATTCGGCGGAAGCAAATCTGAAAAGGATGTCAAAAGCATCCAGCCGATTGTAGCAAAGGTGAACGAATATTTTGCTGCTTATCAATCACTATCCAATGACCAGCTCCGTGCCAAGACCGATGAATTTCGCCAGCGGATCAGGCAACACCTTTCAGGAATAGATGAAGAGATCGGGAAACTGAGCGCAGAAGCCGAAGCCCTCCCTTTCAGTGATTTCAATGGTAAAGACAGCATTTACCAGGAAATTGACAAACTCAGGAAAAAGCGCAATGATCAGATTGAAGAGATCCTGAAAGAGATAGCCCCCGAAGCTTTTGCCGTAGTAAAGGAAACGGGAAGACGCTTCAAGGAAAACACCATCATCTCCTCCACTGCAACCGAACTCGACCGCCAGCTGGCTGTTACCAAACAATATATTACCATTGATGGCGACCATGCAAATTTCAGCAACAGCTGGACAGCCGGTGGTGGTACCGTTACCTGGAACATGGTACACTATGATGTTCAGCTCATCGGTGGTTATGTTCTGCATTCCGGTAAAATTGCCGAGATGGCTACCGGTGAAGGTAAAACGCTGGTATCAACCCTGCCGGCCTACCTGAACGCACTTGCCGGAGAAGGCCTGCATATTGTTACCGTCAACGATTACCTTGCCCGCCGAGATTCTGAATGGAATGGCCCGATCTTCGAGTGGCTCGGACTTACTGTTGATTGCATAGACAAACACCAGCCAAATACGGAAGAACGCCGTCGCGCCTACCTGGCAGACATCACTTATGGCACCAATAATGAATTCGGCTTTGATTATCTGCGGGATAATATGGTACACAGCCCGGATGAAATGGTTCAGCGCAAGCATCATTTCGCCATGGTGGATGAAGTCGACTCCGTGCTGATTGACGATGCCCGTACCCCCCTGATCATTTCAGGTCCCGTACCCCGCGGTGAAGAACAGCAATACCATCTCCTCAAACCACGTGTGCTGCAACTGGTGGAAGCCCAGAAACAGGTGGTGAATAAATTCCTGAATGAAGCGAGGAAAAAGATCGCTGAAGGAAATGACGATCCGAAAGACGGAGGTCTGGCCCTGATGCGCGCCTATCGCGGCTTACCCAAGACGAGTTCATTGATCAAGTTCTTAAGCGAACCAGGCGTAAGGGTTAAACTGCAGAAGTCTGAAAACTATTACCTGGCAGACCAGCAGAAGGAAATGCCAAAAGTAGATGCTGAATTATATTTCTACATTGATGAGAAAAACAACTCGGTTGATCTTACTGATAAAGGTATCCAGATGATCACCCGCAGTGGCGAAGACCCGGATTTCTTTGTTTTACCAGACATCAGTTCGAAACTGGGGGAAATTGAAACAAGTGCAGCTACTGCCGAAGAAAAACTACACCAGAAAGAAGGCCTCCTGAATGAATACACCCTGAAGGCTGACCGCATTCATACCATTCACCAGTTGCTGAAATCCTACACCCTGTTTGATAAGGATGTGGAATACGTGGTAATCGACGGACAGGTTAAGATTGTGGATGAGCAAACAGGTCGTATAATGGAAGGCCGTCGTTATTCAGATGGTTTACACCAGGCCATTGAAGCGAAAGAAAATGTGAAGATTGAAGCGGCAACACAAACCTACGCTACTATTACCCTGCAGAACTATTTCAGGATGTACCACAAACTGGCTGGTATGACCGGTACTGCGGAAACCGAAGCAGCTGAACTCTGGGATATCTACAAACTGGATGTGGTAACCATTCCAACGAATGTTAACGTGATCCGTAAAGACCAGCAAGATCTCGTTTACAAGACCAAGCGTGAAAAATATTCGGCCGTAATTGAAGAGATTGAAGCCTTGCGCAATGCAAACCGTCCGGTTCTGGTGGGTACCACTTCGGTGGAAGTGAGCGAATTATTGAGCAGGATGCTGCAGGTGAAAAAAATCCCGCATAACGTACTGAACGCGAAACAGCACGCAAGGGAAGCACAGGTAGTTGCGGAAGCAGGTCTGCCCGGTGCAGTTACCATTGCCACCAACATGGCCGGACGTGGTACGGATATCAAACTCGGACCTGGCGTGAAAGAAGCCGGTGGCCTGGCCATTATTGGTACAGAGCGCCATGAAAGCCGTCGTGTGGACCGCCAGTTGCGTGGTCGTGCCGGCCGCCAGGGTGACCCGGGAACATCGCAGTTCTATGTATCTATGGAAGATGACCTCATGCGCATGTTTGGTTCTGACCGGATTGCATCCCTCATGGACAGGATGGGCTACAAGGAAGGTGAAGTGATACAGCACAGTATGATCACCAAGAGCATTGAACGCGCACAGAAAAAAGTGGAGGAGAACAACTTCGGTATCCGTAAACGACTGCTGGAATACGATGACGTAATGAACAAGCAGCGGAACGTGGTCTATAAGAAACGCCAGCACGCTTTGTTTGGTGAGCGTCTCGCGCTTGACCTCGACAATGCTTTCTATGGTGTAGCTGAAGGTTTGATCAGTTCTTTCAGGGAACAGGAAGACTTTGAAGGATTCAAACTTGCAGCCATTATGAATTTCGGCATTGACACTTCCATCACTGAATCTGAGTTCAAATCAGGCAATGCTCAACACCTGGGCGACAAACTTTACCAGGAAGCAGTTGAGAATTACCAGCGCAGGATGAATAATCTCTGCCAGCAGGCGGTGCCCGTATTTGACAATATCCGCACTACACAAGGCATGCACATTGAAAACGTGGTTGTTCCGTTTACGGATGGCCGTAAGGGAATCAGTGTGTTGAGCAATATGCAGAAAACCCTGGATTCACAAGGAAGGGAATTGGTAAATGCGGTGGAACGTACCATTACACTGGCCATGATCGATGATGCCTGGAAAGAGCACCTGCGTTCAATGGACGACCTGAAACAAAGCGTACAGACGGCCTACCTGGAGCAGAAGGATCCGCTGGTGATCTATAAAGTGGAAGCCTTTGAACTCTTCCGCAAAATGGATGGAGAAGTGAACAAGGATATCGTATCATTCCTTTGCCATTCAGGTATTCCGATGGAGCAGCAACAACCTGCTGAAATCATCCGGGAAGGTCATGAAGAAAAAACCGACATGAGCAAGCTGCAATCCAACAAGGAAGATGTGGATGCCAGGGGTGATGATTATGCTGCCAACCAGAATGATTATTACGATCCTTCCGGCGGACACCCGGTTCAGGAGCCCATCCGTGTGGGCCCGAAGATTGGCCGGAATGATCCATGTCCATGCGGCAGCGGTAAGAAATACAAGAACTGCCACGGCGCATAACAACAGATTGTCTGTTTTTTTTCAAAGGTGTCTCCTGAGGCACCTTTTCTTTTTTTATCTTTCCTGTATAGTGACTAAAATCAATGGCATGAAAAAGATAATTCCGATAGTTCTACTGATCGTTTTTGCCGGATGCAAATCCCAAAAGAACACTGCCTCTCCGCAATGGGTGCAACTCTTTAACGGGAAGGACCTGAAAGACTGGACCATCAAGATCAAGGACCATGCATTAAATGAAAATTTCGGCAACACTTTCAGGGTCGAGGATGGCGTGATGAAGGTAAGATATGACCAGTACGATGGTTTCAAGGAGCAATACGGGCATATCTTTCACAAAAACAAATACAGCTATTATTTGCTCGCGGTTGAATACCGGTTTACGGGAGAACAGGCCAAGGACGGGCCGGGATGGGCCCTGAGGAACAGCGGCGCAATGCTGCACTGCCAATCTCCTGAAAGCATGCGCCTGGAACAGGACTTCCCGATTTCGCTGGAGGCACAATTTCTTGGCGGAAACGGAAAGGATGAGCGTTCAACCGGCAACCTATGCACTCCGGGCACCAATGTTTATCTTAATGACAAATTGTTTACACCGCATTGCGTGAACTCCAGGTCCAAAACCTATCATGGAGACCAATGGGTAAGAGCTGAATTGCTGGTGCTCGGCGACTCCCTGATACGTCATATCATTGAAGGTGATACCGTCATGACATATACCAAACCACAGTATGATGGCAATGATAAATGGGTAAAGCAATCTGGCCTGCCGGGTGGTGGCCTGATTGGAGAAGGCTATATTTCCCTGCAGGCAGAAAGCCATCCGGTTGAATTCAGGAAAGTGGAACTGATCGATCTGTCTCCATACAAAGCACACGCAGAACGCCTGGGAGAAATACTGCAGGAATTAAAAACAAAAAGCCACTGATACAAATTTAGTTTGCAAATTGGCACATGCCCCAGCTCAGGCATATATCCTTTTTTCTGGTATTATTCATCAATTTCATGATGATGCTGGGACATGCGCTGATTCCGGCCCGTCAGGCGATTGCAAGAAGGCATTTATCGCGCAACTGGCGTATTCGAAGTGCGAGCCGACGCCAAAAGCAATCGCAACAACTTGTACTGAGTATACAGGAGTATGAAAAATTAAATGACCGGAATGCTGAAATCAGGTGGCAGAATAAATTGTACGATATCGAGACAATAATATTCACCTCTGACAGCGTTCACCTTCAAATGCAATACGATGAGGAGGAAACATCCGTGGTTCTGCATTTCGAAAAACTCAGGGATACTAGGCAATCAGACCCCGCACAAACGCATGGATTTGCCCCCTTCCTGAACTGGCTGCATCAGATCATATTCCAATTCTTTACCTACAGTCACGAGATTTGGAGTGGTATGCCGGGCCGCGGACCATTCAATCTTATGTCCTGTCCCCTTCATCTCGGATATGATTTAACTGTTGAACAACCTCCGGAATAAATCAGTCATTTTCAGATGTAATCACTGATTTATTCATTTCCACAACAGTTACCATGAAAAAAATTATGGTGATCGCACTGCTATGTTCATCTATGTGGTCGGTCGCACAAACTCCATCAATACTATTTGACACTGTATTTATTTCCGCACTTAAGGGTAGTCTGAATAATGATGTACCCTTCCCGATCAGTCAGGTCATTGCCCGCACCTTCCAACAAAGACCAAGGCCTCAGTTAATGCATCAACTCGCATTGCTTCCATCCGTTAGTACCATCAGTGCAGGAGGGGGTATTAATAAACCAATCATAAGAGGACTTTCATTCAACCAGATCCAGGTTTTCGGTTATGGTATACGGATGGACAATCAGAGTTGGGATGACCGGCACGATATAGGAATCGCCGGCAGCCCATTTACCCACATTGAAATCATCAGCGGTCCGGCGGCTATCCTCTATGGACCCAATATACTTGGCGGAGCGATTGTATTCAGAGAATTGCCACCCGGAACAGATGAATCCTTTCATGGCTATGTTCAATCCGGACTCTTCAGTAACAGCAGGGGCTTGAACCTGGATGCCGGAATTCGACAGGGGAAGTCGGGGAAATATTTTGCACTCTCGGCAAACCTACAGGGACATACCAATTACACTCAGGGAGGCGGCAAAAAGGACAAAGAACCGGCAATGGCCTTTAATTCAAAGTACACTAATATTTCGTTGAAGGGAATGGCCGGCATCAGGAATGAAAAAAGAAGCCATCAGATCAATTACAGTCTTTACCAGCAATTCCTTGGAATAGTGGAGGACGAAAATCTTGAAGCCCTCAACAATCCGGGTAAAAAGGCCGAGCGGGACTATGAAATGGAAGCACCCTACCAGTTTGTTCAAACCCATGTAATCAGCTCGGAAAGCAAATTCAAAACAGGGAAAAGCCAGTTATTGTTAAATGCAGGTTATCAATTCAACAGAAGAAAGGAATTTGAACCAGGGGATACCGGCCCGAAATCAAAGTTCCTGGCAGTGGCGCTGGATCTTCAGACTTTCACCACAGATCTGCAATGGCAATCGGACCGGTCGCGGGCCTTTCGCTTTAGCGGAGGGTTTCAGTTTTTTTCCCAATACAACAAGAACTTTGGAAATTGGGTACTTGTGCCTGATGCAAGGATCATTACCACCGGACTATTTGGCCTGACACAATGGAAATCGGGAGCTTTTGACATCACTGCAGGAATAAGGGCCGATGCAAATAAGCTTTCAACTTTTACGACGCCCATCCAACAACCTGACACACTAAATGCGACCATCAGTGGTCCGGAACAGGCAGTAAAAAAGAACTACCACCCGGCATCATTCAGTGCAGGTGTGGTATATCACCTGAATGCTGACATGCAACTGAAACTTAGCCTGGCAAGCGGTTATGCGGCTCCCAATTATGCACAACTAACCGCCTATGGCCGTCACGAAGGAACCTACAGGTTTGAAGTGGGAAATAACAACCTGAACATTTCCAAAAATCTGCAGGGCGATATCAGTTGGAGCATCAGGAGGCCCGGATTCCAGGCCAGCGTTTCTGCCTATCTCAACAGTATAGGTCAGTATATTTATATCGCACCGTCTGGAGAATATGTAAAGGACCTGAAAGTATATCGATGGAAGCAGGATAATGCTGTTTTAAAAGGACTGGAACTGGAACTAAATATTCATCCTGCTTCAGTAAGCTGGCTGGAATATTTCCTTACAGCCGGGATCATCAGGGGGCAACTGAAAGAAAACAAATCACCCCTGCCCTATATTCCTGCCAATAAGCTGATTACGGGAATGACCTGGCATGGCAGCAATCAGAAATGGAAGGAGCTATATGCGACCCTGCAGTTCAATGCGTATGCAGCTCAAAAAAGACCAGCTACTTTTGAGGCAGGAACCGCCGGATACCTCCTGACAAATGTTTTCATCGGGGGCAAGCCTCCAATGGGCAAAGATCATCACTGGCAGTGGTCAGTATTTGCCACCAACCTGTTTAATAAAGCCTATTTCAGCCATACATCGCTGGTAAAGAATATCGGGATATATGAGCCGGGAAGAAATATTGGGCTGCAGTGTATGTATCAATTCTGACAGTCATTCATTAAAAAAGAGGCTACCACCCGGTTAGCCTCTTTTTACTTTGTACATATTACAATTTCAGGCGGACCAGCTTTTTACCAAGCCAACCCGTAAAAAAGATTACCATCAGGGCAAAGAGAAATGATTTCAGCAAGCCCACAACACCAGTCAGCATTTCTGCAGGCAATGACCAGCCGGTGGCCTGGACAACAGCATACACATAATATGGAACCAGGTAACAAAGCAGGGTTTCTGTTCCCGCAGGTCTTATGATCCTGAACCATTCAGATTTTTGTTTCAGATCAACAAGCCAGTGAACCAGGAGAAATGTCACCAGCATGATGCTGCTGCAAATCATCACCCAGGAAGGTGTTGCCCGAATCTTTGAAATACCCCAGACAGGCCTTGTTCCGAAACCCAGTAACAGCAAAAGGACGGCTGCTGCTATAAAATAAAACCAGAGGGCTGAACGATTTCCGGGTTTATGGTGCAGGGACCAGAAAACCTGAGATGCCAGTGCTCCGCCGATGGTAAAAGCAGTCATGGCGCCTTCACCGAAAGGAGCAATAACCGACCTCAATATGCCTGTATCCGGCAACCATCCCAAATGGTTGGCGGAACAGAAAAGCATGCTGATCAACCAGCCTGTAAACAGTGGGATAACTTTCCCGGAAGTCCAGTTATAAAGAAGGGCGCATAACAGGTAAGCCCAGCCGATCAAACCAAGAATGCCCCACCACCAGGTGCTAAAGCCTATGGTTGCTCCGGTTTCCCCGCCCCGATACCGGTAAACAAGCCATCCCAGCACCATCAGTCCGATTGCCTGCAATCCCCTTTTAGCCCATGCAGGCCAGCGGGATGGATACTGATTCCAGAGCAGTATGAATGCCGAACAGGCCAGTACATTCCATGCCCCCCTGGACATACCGCTTTCCGTTTCGCTGATATATTCACCGTTTACCAGGAATAAGCCCATCAGGAGCAGGGCTAATCCGCGACTAAGGATATGCCAGCTGACCAGGGTTTTATTGTCGCCTTTTGCCTGCCGGTTGCGCACAGCAAAGGGAACAGACATCCCCACAATAAAAAGGAATGCGGGAAACACAATATCTGCCAGTCCCATGCCATCTGCATCCGCCGAAACATGTTCCAGCCATGCCGGTATATCACGCAGGGACCAGAGATCATTTACAAAGATCATTCCCAGCATGGTGAAGGCACGGAGCACATCAATGGAGGCTATACGGATAACATTGGTTCGGGTATCAGGAAAACTCATGCAGTATGGATTATTCTCCAAGATACAATTTTCACCCGTCGGGTGCCACCCGACGGGTGGCACCCGACGGGTGAATGAAGGGGGGAACTTATTTCTTCATGAAATGGAGAACTTCACCGGATGCGGTATTGTCATCCTGCAATTCGATCAGGGAGGCTGTGATTGATTTTATAATCCAGTCATCATTCAGTTCCAGCAGGTCGGCGTTGGTGGTATTGAGGTTGATGTCCATTTTGTTTTTTCCGTCATCCGTTCTTGTACCCCAGGTTCCAGCGGTAATAACGCCTGCCTTTGTAGCCGTCATATTGCCATTGGAAGCGAATACAAACTCATATCCGGAGTAGTCGGATGTTTCATCATTTCCGCTATCGGTATAGAGATGAACTACCCAGGTGCCCGAAGAGATCAGCACATTGTTGTTGGGTTGTGGGTCATCATCATTGGAACAGGAACTAAAAATAGAAGCAGTCAGCAATATGGCTGAAAGGGATACAAAGAACTTTTTCATGATGGCAAGTTTTAGGTGTACCTAATTTACCACAAATAATGTTCCAACTTCAACAAGGCTGCAAAACAAAAAAACTGCCGCCTAAGCAAACCCGGAATCCGGAAAAAGCTCTCAAACGAACCGGAAACCTGCCGGCTGGGCCGGCGGCAGTAACAGATTGATTACCCTGGCTAAAACAGCGGTTGACTGGTCAGAGACGTGTCACGAAAACGTCCTCCCGCAACTTAACTTCCGTAATCAGGGAATAAGAGGATGGACTGGCTTTACCCCTGCCGTTTCTGGCATTGAGATCCCACTGCAGTTCAGTAAGGTCCCGGGGGATGGCGATGCGTTTTACAAAGAGGGAGGAACTGAATACGTCTTTGTAAAGGACTGTTCCGCTGGATTTGTCACGAAGGATGATCTCCTGTTTAATGGAATCGGGATTCAGTATCTGGATCCGGAAAAAATAATACTCTTCATCTGCCCCCATATAGGTAATTAGCGGCTGGGACAGTCGAAGGCTGTCAGATGAGGTGGAAATGGAAACCTGCCCGCTACCTTTTACAGGTGATCCTTTTGCAGCTGCAGAAGATACCTGTACAGCGGCTGAGAAAGCGGTTGCGGTCAATAAAAAACGGAGTGCGGCCCTGGAAAAAAATTGCTTTTTCATACAATAACATTTTTTGGTTAAGAATGCTTTTTGTATGGCAGCTCGTTATGTTCTAACAAAGTTGAGCAGAGCAGAAGAATATGCAGTTGAGCGGAAAATTATACGGCAGGCGCAGCACGTGCTACTGTTAATACAGAAAATGGGAAAAGGTAACCCTGGGGGAGTAAGAAGGGAAGATGGATGGGTAAATAAATAGGTCAACAGTGTAGTTTTTGACGCATTCACTGTTGACCTATTCACTCATTGACTCATTCACTCATTGACTCATTGACTCATTGACTCATTGGCTCATTGGCTCATTGTCTCACTTTCCGTACTTATGCTTGTAACGCTCGTACAGTTGCTTGTGTTTATCAGTCAGGTCAACCAGGCGTCCCTGGATAAAAGCATGTGTAATGATACTGCTTCTCATATCGAGGATATCGCCTTCACTTACTACGATATTGGCATCCTTACCAATTTCGATAGAGCCAGTTTTATCACCTACGCCGAGTATCCTGGCAGGGTTCAGGGTAATAGCCTGAAGTGCTTCTTCTTTGGTCAACCCGTACGCCACTGCAGTACCTGCATTGAAGGGAAGGTTGCGGCCGCGGGTTTGCCCATCTGCGTCATTAATGGCATAAAGCACACCGGCTTTTTGCAGGGATACCGCCGTTTTGTATGGCTGGTCAACATCATCGTCCTGCATGGTGGGAAGACTGTGCGACTGTGAAAGGATCACTGCAATATTATTGGCTTTCAAAAGCGGGGCCATCTGGAAGCTCTCGCTACCGCCGACAATCACTACGTCCATGCCGAATTCCTTTACAAAATCCACTGCTACCAGCATTTCCTTAACGATATCGCAATGTACAAACAGCTTTTGTGATTTATTGAACAGGCCCTTTACAGCCTCGTATTTCAGGTTGGTCACACTGTGTGTTGCTTCATTGGCATAAGACTGGGCCTCCCTGAAGAATGCTTTCACTTTATCCACCTGTTCCAGGCCTCTTTTCACCGGATCACCTGCAGGCTCTGTGATACCAAAGAAAGCGGCAAAAGGATTGGGCCGGTTGATAAGGCTGGGCATGTGGAAATGAATACCATTTTCCATTTTATACGCCGCATCTTCCCAGTTCCAGGCATCCAGTTGCACAACTGAAGAAGATCCGCTGACAAGTCCGCCCTGCGGAATAACATTTGCCAGCAGGATACCATTGCTCTTCAGTGTATTGATCACTTTAGAATCGGTGTTATAAGCCACGATGGAACGGATGGAAGGATTGATCTCCCCGATTTCAGTATGATCGATTGTTGCCCTCACACTGTTAACCTCCACCAGTCCAAGCTGGGATCCGGAGAGAATAAGTCCGGGATATACGTGCTTCCCCTTGACATCAAACACCTTCACATCATCGGCGGGAATAGCGATGTCTGTACCGATCTTTTCGATCTTGCCATTGTTGACCTGGATGGTCGTATTATTGAGTACCTGTCCATTTCCAACATGAACTGTGGCATTCTTAATAAATAACAAACCCTTGTATTCGGCAGCAGGATAAATATTCTCCTGCCCGATAGCGGCAGCAGAGAACAGCAGTCCGCAAAATATCTTGAATAGTCTCTTTTTCATTTGTTGAATCTTTAGTTGTTAGCATTGATTGCTTCGGCATCCACTACCAGCAAACCATGACTGTGATCGTGGTCACTGCAGGTATTCATCAGTTCCATGCTTGCACGTGCGGGGCCAACAGGCATACCTGACTTTTTCTCCCCCACCATTTTCTGAACCAGGCGGAAACGTTCATCGGAAATTTTCCTACGCAATTCCTTATCGCGCTCGCGGTCAAAATAAACGATTCCGTCCACGATGGTCTTCTCTGCTTTGGCATAAATGCTCAGCGGGTGATCGCTCCACAATACAAGGTCTGCATCCTTTCCTGCCCTGATGCTGCCAACCCTGTCATCCACATGCAGCATTTTAGCCGGATTAAGGGTAACCATTTTCAGTGCGTCTTCTTCACTCATACCACCGTACTTCACAGATTTTGCGGCTTCCTGGTTCAGGCGACGTGCCATTTCTGCATCATCGGAATTGATGGCCACATTTAAACCCACCTGTTGCATCAGGGCAGCATTTTGCGGAATGGCATCCACCACTTCCATCTTGTAGTTCCACCAGTCGGAGAATGTAGAAGCATTGGAGCCATGGGCTTTCATTTTATCCGCTACCTTATAACCTTCAAGGATATGCGTAAATGTGTTGAAAGTAAAACCGAACTTATCCCCCACTCTCATGGCAGCGGTGATCTCACTCTGTACATAAGAGTGGCAGGTGATAAAACGCTTTTTGTTCATGATCTCCACCAGTGCGTCCAGTTCCAGGTCGCGGCGTACCGTTGCCCAGGGATTGGCAACTGCTCCTTTTTTGCCCTTAGGCACAACCAAAGCTTCCTTCACGGCATTCTCATAATCACGGGCACGGGTAAACGCATCCATCAGCACTTCTTCCACACCCATCCTGGAATCTGGAAAGCGGTTATTCTGGGTGCCGGAGGAACGCTTTACATTTTCCCCAAGAGCGAACTTGATCTGGGGATCCCAGTTGGCAAACTTCAGACCTTCGGCATTGGCGCCCCAACGAAGTTTGATCAGCTGGGTTTGTCCACCGATTGTATTGGCGGAACCATGTAGGATATGTGAGGACGTAACACCGCCGCTGAGTTGACGGTAAATATTGATATCGTCAGGGTTCAGGTTATCGGCAATACGCACTTCGGATGTTACCGACTGAGCCCCTTCATTGATAGATGCCGCAGCTATATGCGAGTGTTCGTCAATGATTCCTGCGGTCAGGTGTTTTCCGGTACCATCCACAACAGTGGCGCCGGCATCGCTGAGGTTCTTTCCAACAGAAACAATTTTCCCATTTTTCACCAGTACATCTGCCCCTTCCATGCGACCCTCTTTTTCGTTGGTCCAGACAGTGGCATTACGGATCAGCAGGGTCTGCTGCTGTGGCATAGTTTCGAAGCCATACCCATTGAAAGGATAACTAACATTTCCGAGCGCAGGCGCCTGCTTTATTTTGCTGCTGTCGGGAGACGTTGTTGCTGCTTCGGAGAGTTTTGCTGTCCACAGGACCTTTGCGCCGGTAGCGTCTTCACCTGTTCCCTGCCAGCCATCTGTATTGCCTGCGCCGCTGAGACGGATCGGCTTTTTGGACTGCTTGCTTTCGGGAAAGCTCAAACGAACCATTTTGCCATCAAAGCTGAACTTTGCAGCGATGGTGTCTTTTGCAATAATATTGGCGGTGCTTCCTGATTTAACTTCCAGGTTGTAATTAACGGAGCCTTTGTCGCCCGTAACTGTTACCAGGTATTTACCATTCACCGAAGACCAGCTGCTTTCGTTTACAGCATATTTTTTACCCTGCACCCAGTTCTGATGAATCACTGTTTTTTCATTGAAGACCGGTCCTGATGTAACGATGAAATTGGCCCATTTACCAGGATCGATACTACCCACCTCTTTATAAATTCCGAGGAGGGTAGCCGGCGTTGTAGTAAGTGCTTCCAGGGCTTTTTGCTCACTCAAACCATATTCCATCGCCTTACGGAGATTGGCCATGAATTGTTTGGCATCCTTAAGATCAGCAGTGGTCAGTGCGAAAGGAATATTTGCTTTTTCGAACATGGCGGCATTAGAAGGTGCCATCTCCCAGTGCTTCATATCGGCAAGGGATACAAAACGCGCGTCATTCGGGTCTTCCACATCCATTGCCTGGGGATAGTTCAAGGGAAGGATAAAGCTTGCCTTTGATGCGGCCATGTCTCCGATCCGCTGGTATTCATTACCACCGGCTTTAATGATATACTGCACACCAAATTCATCACCAATTTTATCGGCACGAAGGGCACCCCATTTATCATTGGCTTCAAACACCTGGGGCAGGGAGAAATTTTCATTCCACATGCGAAGGCTAAGATTAATGCCTTCTTTTTCTTTGTTGTTTTTGTACCATTCGGCATCGATATAAGTCTGGCGCAACAAAGCGATGGTGCCCATCAGGCTTCCGGGATAGCTCTGCGTGGAAGAGCCTTTGCTGAAGGAGTAGTGGGTAGTAGCTTTTTCTTTCAGCACTGTCAGGTTTTCTTTTTCATCCGCCAGTGTTACCACAGCGCCGGTCCCCCTGGCAATACCATCTTTTTGGTGAGTAAGAACCGTACCAAAACCCTGGTCGCGCAAGGATTTGGCCCTGGCCTCATCGGCAGCAAAGAGCCGGATGGCCTGAACATCCGTACGGATTGCCTGGTTCCAGCCATATGCGCCTTTCTGGTTGGATGTCAGTTGTGTGGGGCCGCCGAAGTTAAAACGGCGCTGCGCCTGGGGTGCTGCAGGCATACCATAATCACTGTACATGTCAATAAAGGAAGGGTAAATATATTTCCCTTTACAATCCACTACCATCGCCTCTTTTGGAACGGCCACATTGGTTCCGACCGCGACAATTTTGCCATTTTTAACCACAAGCGTTGCCGCGTTCAGGGTAGTTTTTTCGTTGGCTACAATGGTTGCATTGGTAAATGCGTAGGTAGCCTGTTTTTCCTCTTTGATGCCGTTAACCGGGAAAGTCGGTTGTGCCTGTACGATGGTGGCGGCCAGCAGTCCGGCCAATAATACCGGGAGCCGTCGCCCCTTGGGCAACAGAAAAAGCTTTCTCATGAGTGTTTAAGTTTCTTTTGCGTTAAGTCCGAATTTAAGTAAATGGTATAACTTCGGATACCGAATTTTACAAACGGCATTTTTTTATTTATGAATATCGCCGCTTATATTGACCATACGGTCCTCAAACCCACGACCACCGTATCAGATGTAGAAAAATTATGTTCTGAAGCTGTGCAGTATGGCTTTGCAGCCGTCTGCCTGCCACCGCCTTTCGTCAAGCGGGCGGCGACTATCCTGGCCCCGACCGAAGTAAATGTTGCGACCGTTGTGGGTTTTCCTTTCGGCTATTCGGCCACGGAAGCCAAAGTTGCTGAAACCGTGCTTGCCATTGTGGACGGAGCCCGGGAGATAGATATGGTAATCAATCTGATCGCCCTTAAGCAGAACGACTGGACCTACCTTCAGAAGGAAGTGAATCTCCTCCGGGAAGTGTGCCACAACAAGGGGCGGATACTGAAAGTGATCATCGAATCGGGCATCCTGACAGATGAGGAAATCATTGCCTGCTGCGAGAAATTAGGCCCCCTGGGAATTGATTACATGAAAACGTCCACCGGCTATGCCGAAAAGGGAGCCACCCTCGAAGCCATATGGCTCATGAAAAAGCACCTTCCGGCGGGGGTAAAGATCAAAGCTTCCGGGGGTATCCGTGATTATGCATTCGCCAGGGCGCTGGTGGATGCAGGGGCCAGCAGACTCGGCTGCAGCGCCAGCGTGGCCATAGTTACCGGTTCACCAGAGCGGGAACTGGGTTACTAGGAATGTTAAAATCATTGACCAGATTCAGGAAGTACCGAGATTAGAAGATTATTAAAACCATTTTTTACCAATAATTGGCGAGGAATTTGATTTATGAAGGCAATGAAATCCTGTTTAATTCTTCTGGTACTGACTTTCCTGTCCTTATTTTCAATGGCCCAGGTTCCTGGCGACACGCTTGTAGTGCACAAGGATGCACGCATTGACAACCTGATCCGGAAGCAGATTGAAATAAATGAAATCACTACCCGCGAATCCCGCCGCAATGTTCCGGGATTCCGCATCCAGGTGATCAATACGACAGACCGCAATGCGGCGATCGAAGCCAAAACCACTGTGTACAGGCTTTTCCCCGAACTGAAAGCCTACCTGATGTACCAGGCACCATATTTCAGGCTTCGCGTGGGAAATTTTGAAGACCGGAAGGATGCCGAATCCTATCAGCGGCAATTGTCCAAAGAATTCAGACGCAATGTTTATATAGTGAATGATGTGGTTGAAATAAATCCGGTAAAGGGAGAAGGGTAAGATATTATCTTTGCTCCATGTCACTATTGGAAACCATCCGGCAGAAAGCAGCAGCTTATGCCAATGAATTTATAGCCATCCGCCGCCATCTTCACGCCCATCCCGAACTCAGTTACCAGGAGTTTGAAACCAGCGCATTTGTACAGGATCAGTTGAATAAAATGGGTATCCCGTTTACGGTGATGGCCACCACCGGTGTGGTGGGAATCATCAAAGGACAGGATGCAGCATCAAGAGTGGTGGCACTTCGTGCCGACATGGACGCCCTGCCCATTCAGGAAGCCAATGATATTGAATATAAATCTACCCGTCCGGGTATCATGCATGCCTGCGGACACGATGTTCATACCAGTTGCCTGCTGGGAGCGGCAAAAATCCTGAACGAACTAAAAGACCAGTGGAGCGGCACCGTTAAACTCGTCTTCCAGCCGGGTGAGGAAAAAAATCCGGGCGGAGCCAGCCTGATGATCCGCGATGGCGTACTTGAAAATCCACGTCCGTCGGGCATTTTCGGATTACACGTACATCCGCAACTGGCTATCGGCCAGGTGAGCTTCCGCCCCGGCAAGGTGATGGCAAGTGCGGACGAGATCTATATAACGGTGAAGAGTAAGGGCGGACATGCTGCTGCGCCTGATCTGACAGCCGACACCATCCTGGTAGCATCCCATATTGTAGTGGCCCTGCAACAGGTAATCAGCCGGAACAGAAATCCGCACCAGCCTTCGGTATTATCCATCACATCTTTCCAGGGCGGACATACCACCAATGTTATTCCCAGTGAAGTAAAACTGATGGGCACTTTCAGGGCCATGGACGAAGGCTGGCGTTTCCAGGCACATAAACTGATCCGGAACATCGTGGAAGGAACGGCACAAAGTATGGGTGCAGAAGCGGACCTGCATATTGACATCGGTTACCCCTCGGTGTATAATAATGAAGACCTTCATGAAAAAGCCAGGGCACTTGCCATTGAATACATGGGTGAAGCGCATGTGGAGGAAACAGAACTGCGTATGGGTGCAGAGGATTTCGGTTATTACTCCCAGCAAATCCCCGGATGTTTCTACCGCATCGGTGTGATGAATAAAGAAATGGGGATAGTATCCGGTGTACATACCCCCACTTTTAATATTGATGAGCGGGCCATTGAGACAGGAATCGGACTGATGGCGGCTTTCGGCGCACTTGCAAGGCCCTGATCCAGGTTCCTGAAGCCAGCTTTACAAACAATTATTCTTCTGCTTTTAACCTGTAAAGGTAGCGGGCCTCTCCATTCAACCTGGAAGCTGCAGAAACCGAGCCCTGCAACAACCCGATCCTGGCAGCGGAGTCAATGGATAATACTGACCTGCCGGACAATGTAAGGTTCATTTCGCGAACCTCCGCACCAGGATGTACCGTGACCTGACTGTTTTCAGCCTCGACCGACAGCATCCCAAAATCTATTCTCTTCAGCTTTTCAGAAAGATTGCCAATCTGGAGTAAAGCATTGTTCTCCATATTCACCGTGATGTTTTGTGAAGCTCCGATGGAGTCCAGGGTCACATCTGCCCCATCGATCATCAGGAGGCCCTGAAAAGGCAGGAAGATTTCTACATTGATTGACCCCCGCTCTTCCTGTGATGGTTCATCCGCCACCGGCAGGTAGCGAAAAAGCAGGGTATCCCCGATATTACTTACAAACAGGCTGTCATTTTGGGTGGAATTCCATCTCTTATAATAGATACTGTCGGCATACCGGATGGTACATTGCAGTTCAACACCTTCAGGAGCCTGCAACTTCAGGCAGGCCGCATTCTTAACCGGCTGAACCGAACGCGCTTCCTGGTCCCACATCAAAATAACAAAATCGTCGTTTTTGATTTTATAGCTGAACGCCACCATGATGGAAGCCGGAATGGCTATCAACACCAGCAGCAGTCCGATCATTATTTTATTGCTTGTCTTCATTGATTTCTGGTTAAACAGTCAGGTAATTGTCTTTAAATTTTTCATAAGCCGGAACCAGATCAGCGGGTTCCATCCGAAGCATGTTCATCACCCTGAAAAATGCAGGCAGTTCGGACTCCATGAATTGTTTCTTCCGGTAGTTCAGTGCATTGCTCTTTGCATCCGCGGAGATAAAATAACCTATACCACGTTTGTCCTGAATAACATGTTGTTGCTTCAGGAATTCATAGGCCCGCATCACCGTATTGGGGTTCACTTCCAGGTTAACAGCCATTTCGCGGACGCTGGGCAGTTTATCATCGGGACGGCTTTCATCCAGCAAAACCTTTTCGCAGATATGATCCACGATCTGGAGATATATAGCCTGTCCGGTATTATTGAATTGCATATTTTTCGTTTAAGGTTCTCCGTTAAATTTCCTTTTCACCGAGGCGAAACCAGGTGATCAGCAGGAAAACAGGCGCCCAGGCCCATTTCAGCAGCAACTCCAGCGTATTCGCCACAATTGGCCCCAAAGAATAGGATTGATAGATCGCAAAGTTGGCCGGATCATGGTGCCTGCGCAATTCAATATTATTTCCCAGTTGCAGTCCCATATCCGGGAAAAACACCTGGTATGCCTTTGCCACCAAAAAGATATACATACCAGCCAGGCAGATCATCACCAGGGTTGTCTTGATAAAGGAATACTGTTTGAAATAAAGAGAGCCCAGCAGGTACAGGGACTGAATGGCCAGGAAAGCTATCAGCATTACCGGCAAAATGGTTCCCAATTCCCCATTCCAGTTGACTGGCACAAAACGGTCCTGACTACCGGCGATGTAATAGTTTTTTACAAAAGCTACCACCAGCCATTTCACGAGCAGGAAGCAGGCAGAATACACCAGAAAAAACAGGACCGAATGGTAGAAAAATACGGTGATAAGTTTTTCGGTATGGCTGGCAGGAAATGTAAGCCATGACATCCCTTTCTCCTTATTGCCCAGATGGATAAAACCCATGGAAGCAAAAATGGTTCCCGCCAGAAAAAGGCCGGTAAGATAAATGAAGTACAGGTCTTTCTCTTCAAACCTGCTCCTGTTCATCAGTATCCAGAAAATGATAACGGCCAGCGAAAGCAAGCCAAACAGGGCCAGGGAAGCGGCCAGGTAAAACCGGTTGTTTTCGATCCATTGCTTCCGGATAAGTCCGGACAGGCGCTGGAAACTTAATATAGCGTTCATAATAATAGTAGCGTTAAAATGATTATTTAAAGGCCGATTGCACTGCATCTTTATTGGTCACAATCGCTTTGTACAGCATCTCGAGGTCAAGCCCCCCTTCCTCTCCTGCTTCATTGATGAGGATGACAGCACTTCCTTTCAGGGAGTTCTCCCTGTAAATGGCTGACCGGACTTCATCGCTGTCAAAGGAAATTTTGAAATGGAGTTTGCTGGAAATGTTGCCTACGGTCTGGTCGAACAGGATATTGCCCTCGTCGATAATGGTGATCCGGTCAATGAGGTTTTCAAGATCTTTCACCTGGTGCGTACTGATAAGAATGCATTTGTTGTCCGACACCGCCCCGGCCATCACTTTACGGAACTGGCTCTTGCTCATGATATCAAGCCCGTTGGTCGGCTCGTCCATTAATAATACAGGTGTATTACAGGCCAGGCCAAAACTGACCAGGAATTTTTTCTTCTGGCCATAACTCATTTCCTGAAGGGATTGCCCGGCGGGAATGGTAAATTCCTTTAAGTAAGCGTCAAATTGTGAACGGTTGAAATCCGGATAAAAACCGGCATTGGCCAGCAGGTAACTTTCAATGCCGGTATTGGGAAGATAAAACTCTTCCGGCACCATAAACACCTGCCGTAAAAAACGGGGATCGCGCTTAACGGGATTAAACCCTAATACGTTTACCTCGCCGCGCTGGGCAAACAACAAACCCGAAATCACCCTCAGCAGGGTCGATTTTCCTGTACCGTTTTTCCCCAGCAACCCATAAATATGACCAGGCTGAAGATCCAGCGATAAACCGCTGAAAACCGGCTTTCTCCCATAGCTGTAATGAAGGTCCTGAACTTTGATCATGGAATAATGTTTTAGTGTACTACTTAACTAGTACAGTACAAATATAGGTTTATTTCTTTTCCCGCCTAATCTTTTTGCAAAACCTCATTTCGTATTTTGCACCCCTTATGAATAAAGAAACCAGAAGATCTCAGGCCCTGGAATACCATGCTAAGGGCAAACCTGGAAAAATTGAAGTCGTCCCCACCAAAGAAGCCAAGACACAGCGAGACCTTTCGCTAGCCTATAGCCCGGGTGTAGCCGAGCCCTGTAATGAAATCGCTGCCAACCGGGAAAATGTGTACACCTATACCGCCAAGGGAAACCTCGTGGGGGTAATCACCAATGGCACTGCCGTACTCGGACTGGGAGATATTGGTCCGGAAGCCAGCAAACCAGTGATGGAAGGGAAAGCGGTGCTGTTTAAGATCTTTGCAGACATAGACGTATTTGATATTGAGATCAATGAGAAGGACCCTGAGAAATTCGTACAGATCGTAAAAGCGCTGGAGCCCACTTTTGGCGGAATCAACCTGGAAGATATCAAGGCCCCGGAATGTTTTTATATAGAAAAAGAGTTGCGAAAGCAGATGAACATTCCCGTTATGCATGACGACCAGCATGGGACAGCCATCATCAGTTCTGCCGCCTTGCTGAATGCACTGGAATTACAGAAGAAAAAGATCGACAAGGTCAGATTCGTCATCAATGGTGCAGGAGCCGCTGCCATGGCCTGTATTAAATTATATGTATCGCTTGGCGCCCTGCATGAGAATTTCATCGTGTTCGATAAGGATGGGGTATTACATGCCGGGCGGACAGACCTTGGAGCGGATAAAACTCCTTTTGCCGTTAAGTCTGCCGACTGGACCCTGGAGAAAGCGATGAAGGATGCCGATGTATTCCTGGGACTCAGTGTGGGCAATGTAGTAACGCCTGAAATGGTGCAGTCCATGGGCAAAAACCCCATTGTATTTGCCATGGCCAATCCGGATCCCGAGATCACATACGATAAGGCGGTAGCTGCCAGAAAAGATATCATTATGGCTACGGGCCGCAGTGATTATCCCAACCAGGTAAACAATGTGCTGGGCTTCCCCTTTATTTTCCGGGGTGCGCTGGACGTGCGTGCCACGCAGATCAATGAGGCCATGAAACTGGCGGCAGTTCATGCGTTGGCCGATCTTGCCAAGACGCCGGTTCCGGATATCGTGAACCTGGCCTACAACGAAAAAAACATTTCTTTCGGCCCGACCTATATCATTCCCAAGCCCCTTGACCCGCGCCTGTTATCGAGCATAGCGCCGGCAGTGGCGAAAGCGGCCATTGAAAGCGGTGTGGCCACCACCACCATCCCCAACTGGGAAGCATATGAAGTGGAGCTGAACCGCAGGCTGGGACTGGACAACCAGTTGATGCGGGTAATCGGCAGCAAGGCAAGACGCGATCCGAAACGGGTGGTATATGCAGAAGCCGACAACCTTAAGATCCTTAAAGCGGCGCAGATTGCCTTTGAGGAAGGTGTCGCTTATCCCATCCTGTTAGGTAATGAGGAAAAGATCAGAAGTATTGCTGAGAAAAACCAGATCGAACTGGAAGGCATACCCATTATCGATCCGCGAAGTGATGAGCAGGAGGAGAAAAGAAGGTTTTATGGTCAGTTGCTTTTCCAGAAGCGCCAGCGTAAAGGGTTGAATAAATATGAGTCATACAAGATCATGAAGGATCGCAACTATTTTGGTTGCATGATGGTGGAAACAGGTGATGCGGATGCCATGATATCCGGACTGACACGTAATTATGACGAAACGATCCGCCCGGCACTGCAGGTGATCGGTACCGAAGAAAGCGTGAAGAAAATTGCCGGCATGTACCTTCTTCTCACCAAGAAAGGTCCCATTTTCATGGCGGATACCACAGTGAATTTTAACCCGACGGCAGGGGAACTAGCGGAGATCACGCTGATGGTTGCCAAGGAAGTGAGGAATTTCAATCTCACCCCCCGTATCGCCATGCTCAGCTATTCCAATTTCGGCAGCAGTGCCTCACCTGAGGCGAAACTGGTAGCGGAAGCGCGCAAGATGGTCAAGGAACGGAACCCTTCACTCATTGTGGATGGTGAAATGCAGGCCAGCATTGCATTTAACAAGGAAATACTGAAAGACAACTACCCATTCAGCGAGTTGGTGGACAAGGACGTGAACACGCTGATCTTCCCCAACCTGGCGGCGGGAAACATTGCTTATAACCTGCTGAAGGAAGTGGGCGGTGCGGATGCCATCGGCCCCATCCTGATGGGATTGAAAAAGCCGGTGCACGTATTGCAACTCGGAAGTTCGGTACGGAGCATATTCAATATGACCCTGATTGCCGTGATCGATGCGCAAATCAAATGCATCAAGAACCCGACAGCAGAAATCGTTACCAAATCCAAATGGTGGAAGCGCTTTCAGAAAGTAACCAAGGATATGTAGTATTTTAGTCCGCACAATTGAAGGCATGAAATTTTTTACTGAGTTCGGCAGGTATATCCTGATGCTGAAAGGCATGATCTCCAAACCGGAGAACAGGAAGGTGTATTGGAAGGAGTTCATGCACCAGTGTAATGATATTGGGATTGGCTCCCTGGGCATTGTTGTAATCATTTCCGTATTCATAGGAGCTGTATCAACCCTGCAGACGGCTTACCAGATGGTTAGTCCGGTCATTCCCAAAGCTACTATCGCCCAGATCGTGCGGGACACCGTACTGCTGGAATTTGCGCCAACACTGGTATGTATTGTACTGGCCGGTGTGGTAGGCAGTAAGATTGCCAGTGAACTGGGAAACATGCGGGTAAGTGAGCAGATCGATGCCCTTGAAATCATGGGTATCAATACCAAAACCTACCTGATCATGCCGAAAATCCTGGCTGCCCTGCTGGTAATCCCGATGCTGGTGGCCATATCGGCGACCCTTGGCATCTGGGGTGGACGGGTAGCCGGCGAAGCTGCCGGCATCCTCAGCACCACCGACTTTGATAAAGGATTATTGAGTGCCTTTTTACCTTATAATGTATTTTTTGCGATGGTGAAAGCGTATGTATTTTCTTTCATCATATCAAGTGTACCCGCTTTTTATGGGTATCATGTGGAAGGTGGGGCGTTGGAGATCGGCAGGGCCAGTACCAAGTCAGTTGTTGTCAGTTGTGTGCTTATACTATTTGCAGACTATGTTCTGGCAGCGCTATTACTCTAGTTAGTAGTTGTAGTTTGTGGGTGAATCACTGTATTCTACCAGCAAACAGAAAACCCCAAACCATAAAAGGTTTATATGATTGAAGTAAAGAACATCCGGAAAGGATTTGGTGACAAGATCGTCATAGATGATGTCAGTGCCGTGATGGAAGCGGGGAAATGCAACCTGATCATAGGATCCAGCGGCAGTGGCAAGACCGTCTTCATGAAATGCCTGGTGGGTTTATTCAAACCCGACAGTGGTCATATTATTTATCATGGAGATGATTTTACGGCTATGGACGACAAACAGCGCAAGGAGATCAGGAAGGAAATCGGCATGCTGTTCCAGGGATCCGCGCTGTTTGACAGTTTAACGGTGGAGCAGAATGTGATGTTTCCGCTGGATATGTTTACTGACTGGACACTGGCGGAAAAAAAGCAAAGGGTCAATGAAGTCCTGAAAAGGGTGGAACTGGTGGATACCAATAAGAAATTCCCATCTGAGATCAGTGGGGGAATGAAAAAAAGGGTAGGTATTGCGCGGGCCATTGTGCTGAATCCTAAATACCTTTTCTGCGATGAGCCCAACTCGGGACTTGATCCGCAGACATCCCTGGTAATCGACAAACTGATCAAGGAACTAACACTGGAATTCAATATCACCACCGTGATCAATACCCACGACATGAACAGTGTGATGGAGATCGGGGATAAGATCATGTATATGTATAAGGGAAAAAAGGAATGGGAAGGCACCAATAAGGAGATCATCTTCAGCAAGAACCAGCGGTTGAACGAATTCATTTTTGCCTCTGAATTCCTGCGGGATGCAAAGGACATGCGAATGTTGGAACAGGCCGGAAAAATTGATGAGAACAGGAATATGGATGATATGATCAAATAATTTTCCGCGGCATCACCACTTCATATCTCCTTATTATACATTAGTTTTGCCCCCGATTCGCCTTTATGAGGCCATCGCTTCAACAAAATCAAGCTATATGAGCGTTTTAGTCAATAAAAATTCGAAGATTATAGTACAGGGCTTTACCGGAACGGAAGGCACTTTCCATGCTACCCAGATGATCGAGTATGGTACACAGGTAGTTGGCGGTGTAACGCCTGGCAAGGGTGGCAGCAGCCATCTTGACCGTCCGGTTTTCAATACCGTTGCGGATGCCGTGAAGGCCACCGGCGCCAATGTATCCATCATTTTCGTACCCCCTGCATTTGCGGCTGATGCCATTATGGAAGCTGCGGAAGCCGGGATTGAGCTGGTCGTTTGTATTACGGAAGGCATTCCCGTTCAGGATATGGTAAAAGCGAAAAATTACCTGCAGGGTCGCAATACCAGGCTGGTTGGCCCTAACTGTCCGGGTGTAATCACTGCTGATGAGTGTAAAGTTGGCATCATGCCGGGTTTTGTATTCAAAGCCGGTCGGATCGGTATCGTATCAAAAAGCGGAACCCTTACTTACGAGGCTGCTGACCAGGTTGCCAAAGCCGGGCTTGGAATTTCTACAGCCATTGGAATTGGTGGTGACCCGATCATCGGCACCCCAACCAGGGAAGCGGTTGAGTTATTGATGAATGATCCCGAAACAGACGGAATTGTAATGATAGGTGAGATCGGCGGAAGCATGGAAGCCGAAGCTGCGAAGTGGATCAAAGAGAACGGCACCAAGCCGGTTGTTGGATTCATTGCCGGCCAGACTGCGCCTCCGGGCCGTCGCATGGGTCATGCCGGAGCCATCATTGGCGGTGCGGATGATACTGCAGCAGCCAAGATGAAGATCATGGCTGAGTGTGGAATCCATGTAGTGCAGAGCCCTGCTGATATCGGTAAAAAGATGGCAGAGGTAATTAAGAAATAATTATATCCTTACTTTTTTCTGTTAAGGTGTTGCGTATATGCAACACCTTAACTATTTTGGCGCATCTCTACACTCCAATCCAATATCCTGAGTAAAAATTGATTTGTCTGATCTCCTGTCACTACCTGCCCCTTACTTTTTAAACCTATAGACAAAACAATTCACATGAGATTTACTTTTACATTGATCTGCATTTTTTCATTTTTCACCACCTTTTCCCAGAACACTTTTGTTGAAACCTTTGGCACCGGCACCTCCACCGATGTAAGCACTTATACTGGTTATACGGGTGGACTGGCGGGTAGCAATTTTAGCTCAACCGGGACCGTGAGTATCGAAACGGGTTCAACTGTTGCTGATGGCGGGTCGATGGTATCAATTGCGCAGAACAGCACGTTTACCATTTCAAATATTCCAACAACACCCCTTACCAGTATCGGCATACTGTTTTATTTCAATAAAGGAAATGGCAATGGCACTCGGTTTTTTGAGGTAAATACTGGTTCAGGCTGGGTTGCAGACCCACTGGTAAACCTGGATAATGGCGCAAATAATTTCTTTGTTGCCTACACTTCCTCAACCTATACAGTAACGGGTCCTATTTCCATCCGAATCAGGCAGGTAAATGGCAATAACGCTACATTCAATTTTTTAGATTTCATTACCGTTGGCAGCCCGGGTACACTTCCACTCCTCTCCCGCAACTTTACGGCAACGCCCGTAGGAAGCCAGGTAAAACTCGACTGGACCGGAATTGCCACCCATATGAATTCATTTTTCGAAGTAGAGCGTAGTGTGAATGGAAAAGATGGTTTCCAGACCCTGGCTACTATCCCCGTGTCTGCCACCGGTGAAGCCAGGTATCAGTATCTGGATGCCAGCCCGTTGAAGCCGGAGGGTCACTACCGCATCCGGATTGTCGATGAAAACCGGAGGGTAAGTTATTCCAAAACATTAAAGGTGAATAACAGCAGGGCGCACTTTGCCCTTGACAATCTTTATCCTTCCGTTAGCACCGGCAGACTGAACCTGCTGATCGCCAGCAGCCAGCAGCAACAGGCCAGGATTGAAATCATTGACCAGTCCGGCCGCCTGGCTATGGCCCAGAATTTGACAATTAACAGTGGCAGTCAATCATACCAGATCAATACAAGCAATATTTCCAAAGGATCTTATTTATTACTGCTGAAGAAAGGCGACGAAGTCATCTCCAGCCGTTTCATCAAACAATAAGCGCCCCATTCACTCCAAATAGAAAGCCGCTCCCACAAGGAGCGGCTTTTTTATACCAAAGAAAACGTTAAGGTAAGCCTGAACGGGCTATTGCTTGTGCAATTACACCAACGCCGCATCTATGATTCGTATGCTTTTGATAACTTGTATTAAAATGAGTAGTATGCGCCTGATACTGAGCAGTTTTTTTATCCTGATTTCATTAACCTTATCCGCCCAAAAAATGCAACCAACCGACTATAATGCCTGGTGGAAAAAGATCGAAACACTGGTTTCTGAAAAAGGACTCTACCGGGATGGCCTGACCGAAGTCAACTCCCTCTATAAAAAAGCCAAAGCTGAAAAACAGGAAGCCCAACAGATCAGGGCCCTGGTGTACCGGCTTGAAATCCAGGAACAGATCGAAGAGTTTAGTGACACCCTGGCCATCAGCAATCTCACCAGTGAAGCACAAACTGGAAGCGGGGCTTCCAAATCCATTATCCATGCAATCCTGGCCAGCTACTACCAGCGATATTACAACAGGTACCGCTGGCAGATGTATGAAAGAACCGCCACCGTCAATTTCAAAAAAGACAATATCCGAAGCTGGTCGCCCGCAGATTTCCACCTGGCCATCAGCGACCATTTCAGGCTGGCACTGGAAAACACCACCCAACTGCAAGCCACACCGCTCAATGGCTTTGATCCTATTATAAGAAAAGGGAATGTGCGCCATTTACGCCCAACCCTGTACGACCTGCTGGCATGGTATGCACTGGAATATTTTGAATCTGACCCCATCGAAATCCCCAGGGCTGCCAACGCTTACAGCATGCGCGATCCGCAACTGTTCTCACCTGTTAGCAGCTTTATTAAACTGCGCTTATCCGATACCGATAGCAGCAGCCACCTGTTAAGGGCACTGGGTATCTACCAGCAATTATTGCAGATGCACCACCATGACAAGGATCAGGAAGCCCTGGCAGACGCCGACCTGCACCGCATCCGTTTCGTGGAAGCCAATATCATACTGCCCGAAAAGCAAAAGGTATTCCTGCAGACCCTGGAACAATTCTCCTTAAGCTATCCCGGGACAGCTGCCGCCGACATGGGCCAGTTCCTTCGCGCCGAATCCTTGGCTTCCAGGGAACCGGCCGACAATATTAATGCGTTGGAGATCTGCGAAAAACTGGTGGCAGCCAACAGAAATAACGAAGCCTCAGCCAGGGCTTTCAATCTCGCCGGGGAAATCAAGGCGGCAAACCTATCGCTGGTGACAGAAAGGGTGAATATTCCCGGCCAGCCATTCCGGGCCTTACTGAGTTGGAAGAATCTATCCAAAGTAAAGCTCAGGATGTATAAAATCAACCCGGACCTGAGAAAGAAGCTGTCGGACCGGCACAGTATTTTTGATTCCGCTCAGTGGATTTCACTCAGCAGGGAAAAACCCATCATTGAATGGGAGCAACCACTTCCTTACAGCAATGATTACCTGCAACACCACACTGAAATAAAAATAGGGGCATTACCCATCGGAGAATACCTGGTTTTGGCTGGCGACAACCCGGATTTTATGCTAAAAACCAGCACCATGGCCGCCAGCTTTTTCCATGTTTCCAATATCAGTTATGTCAATCGCGATCACGATTACATTCTGCTGCATCGCAACAACGGGCATCCACTGGCAAAAGCGTCAGTACAACTATGGCACCGCGAGTATGATTACCAGCAACGGCAGTATCGTCACCTGAAAGGGAACAGTTATGTTACCAACGACAATGGTTATGTGAAACTGATAAGCGGCACAGAAAAACAAAGCAGGAGTTTCAGGCTGGAAATCACCTATGGTGACGACCGGCTTTTCCTGGACGAGGAGGAGTACAATTATGTTTACCAACCTGACGATAAGCCGGCACAGAGTGACCAGGAATACGAGGCAAACCATGTAAAACTATATTTCTTCACAGACAGGGGCATTTACCGCCCCGGCCAGACCGTCCATTTCAAAGGCATCGCCGTAACAAAAGATGCCACCACAAAAAAAAACAAACTCTATACCGCCAAATCAACCACCGTAAAACTGTTCGATGCCAATGGTGAAGAGATTGACTCCCTCCAACTGACCACCAACCAGTACGGTTCCTATGCGGGTTCATTCAAACTGCCGGAAACAGGACTCACAGGAACATTCCGGCTGGAAGACAACACATTGAACGGCGACCGGACAGTGGAGGTCGAAGAATACAAGAGGCCGAAATTCTTCGCTGATTTTGAAACGCCTAAAGGCAGCTACCGGGTGAATGACAGCGTAACCGTAAAAGGATTCGCGAAAGCCTATGCAGGAAATACCATCAGCAATGCAGCCATCACGTACAGGGTTATACGAACAGCAAGATTTCTCTACCCATGGAGGCTGGGCAAGATCGGCTGGCCGCAAACTGAATCGCAGGAAATCGCCCACGGCAACCTGCAAACCAGTGCCGACGGCAGTTTCAGCATATCCTTCCCTGCAATCCCGGATGAACAAGTGGATCGCAATACTGATCCGGTATTTGATTATGAGATAACGGCCGACATTACTGACATCAATGGTGAAACCCGGTCGGCCACCACTATTGTACCTGTTTCCTACAAGGCTTTACAACTCAGTATTTCCCCAATTCAGTCTGTTATGACAACAGATGAATTCAGGCAACTGAAACTGCTGACCCGCAACCTTTCGGGTCAGTATGAGCGCAGTAAGGTTACAGTGAACATCCGGCCACTGCTCTCTCCGGGAAGACTGGTAAGGGAAAGGCTTTGGGAGCAACCAGATCTATTTGTGATGACTGAAGCCGAATTCATCGCGGCTTTCCCGAACGATGAATACCGAAATGAAAGCAATCCTGCCAGTTGGCAAACCGGCGCGGTAATCTGGCAGAAAACCGACAGCAGTAAGGCCGATGGGAAAATGGCAATAGACATAAAAAAGATTCAGGCAGGCTGGTACCAGCTTGAAGCCAATACCATCGACCGTTTTGGTGATACAGTAACCGACAAGTCAACCGTTTACCTCTTTGACCCAAAAGAGAAAACACTCCCGGTGCCGCAATACATCACCAGCCGGCAGGACAGGACCACGGCCCAGCCTGGTGAAACGGCTCTTATCACCATTGGCAGCAGCGCAGACAATCTATATATTTTCAGGCAAAAGGAAAATACAGAAAGTCGGAAGAGCCAGAAGGAACTCCCCTTTTCGGGTCGATTCGAAGTACTAAGACTGGATAATGGAATACATACCGAAACAGTACCTGTAACGGAATCCGACAGAGGAGGCATCGGTATGTACTGGCTATTTGTCAAGCATAACCGCTTTTATTCCATTCAGAATGGAGTGGCTGTACCCTGGCTCAACAAGGAGCTTGACATCCGGCTGCAAACCTGGAGGGACAAGACCTTACCGGGCAGTGAAGAAAACTGGACTGTTACCATTAGTGGCAGTAAGGGAGAAAAAGTTGCAGCGGAATTACTCACCGGCCTATATGATGCCTCACTCGACCAGTTTGTACCAAACCAGTGGGAAAAGCCAGAAATTTGGCCCAGGCTTTGGGTATCGGCTAACTGGAAAAGCAACAATAATTTTGGCCAGTCTTCAAACTGGACAGAGCAGCCCGAACTGTTCCGAAAGGAAGTCCCCGTCGTTCAATATGACCAACTACTGGGAACATCCCCCGAAATTCAAAGGATGATGTATAGCAGCCAGACCCAGCGTGCCATGAAAAAGGAAGCAATGGCAGATACAGCCAAGCCGCCAGCAGATGCGACGGGAGTCTTAAATGAGGTCGTAATGGCAAAAGCCACCACGGCAAAAGTGGTCAAGGATGAAGAACTAAGTCCCGAACGGTCGGATGAAAAAACAGCGGAACAATTGGCCGGTAAAACGCCGGCTGCCGCTACCATCCGCAAGGATTTCCGCGAAACCGCTTTCTTCTTTCCGCAACTGAACGCGGATGAAGCCGGCAATTACTCCTTCAGTTTCACCATGCCTGAAGCCCTGACCACCTGGAAATGGCAGTTGCTGGCGCATAGTACCGACCTTGCCATGGGCCTGGCCGAGAAAACCATCATCACCCAAAAGGAACTGATGGTGCAGCCCAATATGCCGCGCTTTCTGCGGGAAGGAGACCGGATGGAGTTCAGCACCAAGATTGTAAACCTGTCGGACAAAGAGATGACTGGCCAGGCTGAATTACAACTTATCGACGCCACCACCAACCAGCCCGTTGACGGATGGTTCCGCAACTTCTTTCCCAACCAGTATTTCACCGTGGCAGCCGGCGGCAGCGAAGCAGTGAACTTCCCTATTGAAGTCCCTTATCTCTTCGAAAAAGCGCTGACCTGGCGCATCATTGCCCGTTCAGGGGATATTTCAGACGGCGAAGAAGCCTCACTCCCGGTGTTGAGTAACCGACAACTGGTTACGGAATCAATGCCATTCTTCATCAATGGCAGCGGTACCAAAAAATACACATTAAACAAGCTGGTCAACAGTAAGGAAAGCGAAACACTGAGTCATAGGGCGCTGACCGTAGAGTTTAGCGCCAACCCGGTCTGGTATGCCGTTCAATCGCTGCCCTACCTGGCTGATTATCCTTATGAATGTTCAGAGCAGACCTTTAACCGTCTTTACGCGAACATGCTGGCAGCGCATATAGTTGCCCGTATGCCGAAAATCAGGACCATCATGGAAAGATGGCAAACACAGGATACCAGCGCCTTGCTGAGCAACCTGCAGAAGAACCAGGAACTAAAAACGGTATTGCTGGAAGAAACGCCCTGGGTGCTGGAGGCCAAATCAGAATCGGAGCAGAAAATACTGGTTGCCCAATTATTCAACCTCGTTCAGTTGGCAGCGAACCGGGAAAAGTTATCAGCAAAACTGGCGGAAATGCAGACATCCAATGGCGGTTTCAGCTGGTTCACCGGCGGTCCGGATGACCGTTTCATTACCCAGTATATTGTCACCGGCATTGGTCACCTCAAAAAGCTGGGCGCCATCCCACAAGATTTTACGGCATTCAACAACATCGTTGAAAAGGCCCTGCCATACCTGGATGTCCGCCTGAAGGAAGACTACGACCGGCGTGATAAAAACCCCACGGCAGTCAGTTACCTGAACTACTATGCCGTGCAGTATCATTACATGAGAAGCTTTTTCCCGGAAAAAGGTATAGCCGGGCCGGTGTTACCGGCGGCTAACCATTACCGTAAGGAAATACAGAAGAACTGGATCAAAGGGAACAGGATGGCAAAGGGAATGATTGCGCTGGCATTATTCCGGACCGGCGATCCGGTAACTGCAAAAAAGATTATGGCATCACTGGAACAAACTGCCATCAATAACGAGGAACTGGGCATGTACTGGAAAGACAACACCCTTCCTTATTACTGGCAGGATGCGCCCATTGAAAGCCAGGCCCTGTTGATTGAGGCATTCAGCGAGGTCACTCAACAAACAAAAACAGTCGGGGCCCTGAAAGCCTGGCTGCTCCGCAACAAGCAAACCAATCACTGGCAATCGACCAAAGCCACTGCGGATGCCTGTTATGCTTTATTGTTAAAGGGCGACAACTGGCTGGAACACGAACCCAAAGTAAGCGTAGACCTGGGTGGTGTTACAACAATTACGGCTTCACAAGCTGAAGCAGGCACAGGTTATTACAAGAAGAGCATCCCGGGTAGTGCGGTGCAGCCTGAGATGGGACAGATAACAGTAAAAGCAGCATATCCCTCAGGCACTGCCGGGGCTGGCTCCAAATCAGATATGCCGGTATGGGGCGCCGTATACTGGCAGTATTTCGAAAACCTGGATAAGATAACTCCCGCTTCAACCCCATTGAAACTGAGCAAGCAGGTGATGGTGGAAAGGCTGACAAATACCGGCCCCGTGCTGGAACCCGTGACGGAAGGCATGCAACTGAAAGTGGGCGATAAACTAAAAGTCCGGCTGGAGATCACCACCGACCGCAACATGGAATACGTACACGTAAAAGATATGCGTGCAAGCGCCCTTGAACCCGTGAATGTATTAAGCGGATACCGTTGGCAGGGCAGCCTGGGTTATTATGAAAGCACCCGTGATGCAAGCACCAGTTTCTTTATCAATTTCCTGCCAAAAGGAACTCACGTTATGGAATATGCGCTTTTTATATCACATGCCGGGATATTCAGCAACGGGATCAGTACCATCCAGTGTATGTATGCGCCGGAATTCACCAGTCATTCCGAAGGTGTACGGATCATGGTGGAGTGAAGTTTGCGTAAACTGTCCACCGGCATTTTGATCACTTTACGGTCATAGGTCATCAGCCCGTTTGTTTCCACCTCAACATCTGTTGTCTGGGTATAAACGGCTGCTGACAGGCCTTTCCGGATCAGGGCGGGCATACGTTCCATAAATACCCGGTAACGGTCCAGCAAAGCCTGGCCATCTTTAAAGCTCTGGTATCCCCAGTTGTCTTTTTGCTGCCAGGTATGTTCAGGCACGGGCAATCCAAGGCCACCGAATTCGCCCAATACCAGGATCTGTCTGGCTCCGAAAAGGTCTGACCGGGGCATGGCCGGTTCAGGGTAATTGTGCAGGTCAATCATATGTCCCGCATCCACAAAGTTCCCGCCACTGGCTGCATTCACCAGCCTGGATGGATCGGCCTGCATGGTAGCTGCCGTGATCTCTTCCGTTTTGAATTGTCCCCATGCTTCATTGAAAGGCACCCAGACCACGATCGATGGAAAATTATGCAGGCTGTTCATGATGGCAGGCCATTCCCGGCGGTAAATATTTTCCGATTCAGTGCTGCGGTTCATTTCGTAACCGATACCATCCACACCGGGGCGGCTTTCCCAGCGGGCGCCCAGGTCACCGCTTGGCATATCCTGCCAAACCAGCATACCAAGCCGGTCGCAATGGTAATACCAGCGGGCCGGTTCCACTTTCACGTGTTTACGGATCATGTTGAAACCCATGTTCCTGGTCTGCTCTATATCGAACAGCAATGCCTTGTCGGTTGGGGCAGTGTACAATCCGTCCGGCCACCAACCCTGGTCAAGCGGGCCGTACTGGAAAAGGAATGTATTATTCAGTAACATCCGCTGGATGCCATCAGCCCCCTTGTCCATTGAAATTTTGCGCATCGCGAAATAAGAGCGAACCTCGTCAATCGTTTTTCCTTTTCGTTTAACCGATATCGTTATATCGTACAAGTGCGGGCTATCGGGACTCCACAGTTTGGGTTGGGGAACAGGAATATCAAAGGATGCGCCTGCTCCCCCCTCCTGTTCAGCAATCAGCTTATCACCGTCTGTTGCCTTCACCAGTATCTTATCGCCAGGTTGCAGACCATCGGCAGCAACACTTAACAGCAAGGCCGCCCGGTCGATATCAGGAGTCTGCCGGGTGGAAACGATATGAGTCGTCGGAACAGGTTCCAGCCAGACCGTTTGCCAGATTCCCGTTACCGGAGTGTACCAGATGCCATGGGGATTCTTCACCTGCTTTCCCCTGGGCTGGGGACCATCATCTGAAGGGTCCCACACTTTTACTGCAATCTCCTGCCTGTTGCCTTTTTTAAGGAATGCCGAAATCTCAATACTGAATGGATCATAACCACCCTCATGTTTGACTGCGGGCCGTCCATTTATGAATATTTCCGCACGCCAGTCCACTGCGCCAAAATGCAGGTAGAGTTTACCCCTGCGCATTGCCGGGGTAATATCAACTGACCGGTGGTACCAGAGTTCCTGGTCTTTTCCCACCATTTTCCCAACTCCTGAAAGGGCCGATTCGACCGCAAAGGGAACCAGGATTTTTCCATCAAAAGATGCAGGAACCACTCCCCCGCCACCAGCCGGAACAATGGCATAATCCCACAAGCCGTTCAGGTTGGTCCATTCAGGCCGCACCAGCTGTGGACGGGGGTATTCCGGAAGCGGTGCCAACGGGTTTACCTCCATTGCCCATTGGGTTCGGATCTTTCCGGGAACCATGGAATAAGGCTGCTGGGCCCGGCTCTTTACTATAATGGAAAGGAAGATAAGGAAGAACAATATTCTTGACATGACAGTAGAATTCAGTTATTATAAAAGTATCATTTAATTTGCCTCCCGATGCAAACAGATATCATCATTGTCGGCCAGGGATTATGCGGCACCTGGTTGAGCTGGTGGCTGGAACAGATGGGCCGGACATACATCGTAATTGACGAGGGCAAACCCGTCAGCTCATCGCGCATAGCCTCGGGCGTTATAAACCCGGTAACCGGACGCGTACTGGCTAAAACCTGGATGGCAGAAGAGCTCCTGCCTTTCGCGCTGGAAGCATACAACGGTATGGGTCATGCGCTTGACATTGAATGTATCAGCACGGTGGATATTCTGCATAGTTTCCCTACGGTCCAAATGAAGGATGCTTTTGAAAAACGCCTTCCGGAATTGCCGGAATATCTCAGCCGGCCGGAAAACGACAACTCCTGGAAAAGCTTTATGGACGCGCCCTACGGCCTGGGCATCATCCATCCCGCCCTCCTGATCGACCTGAATCTTTTGCTCAACAAATGGCAAATGCACCTGCTGGCTGAACGTGTATTTATACAGGAAAAATTTGATGCAGGCCAGCTGCTGACCGAAGGCGGAAAAATTTTTTACAAAGACATTACAGCCGAAAAAATCATCTTTTGTGATGGCATTGGCAGCATGGAACTTCCCTGGTTCAGCCGGCTACCCTTCTCACCCAATAAGGGCGAGGCCCTGTTGCTTGAAATTGAAGGCCTGCCGTCCACCCATATCTACAAGAAAGGATTGTCCATCGTACCCTTCCCTCATTTCAACCAGCTTGCAGATACCCGTTATTTCTGGGCCGGCTCCACCTATGAGAACCGCTTTGAGCACAACGGGCCAACCGCGGCATTTCGGGAGCGTACGGAACAACAGTTAGGCAATTGGATCAAACTACCGTTTCGGGTGGTGGACCATTGGGCAGCCATCAGGCCGGCCACAGTGGAAAGAAGGCCATTTGCCGGGATGCACCCCCTTCACCCCCAGGTCGGGATACTGAACGGAACGGGCACAAAGGGCTGCTCGCTGGCACCCTGGTTTGCCAAACAACTGGCGGAACACCTGGTAGATGGGACAGCCATCCAGCCCGAAGCCTCCATAGAACGTTTCTCCCGGATATTAGGTTCCTGACTCATCCGGGTGCCTTATTTTCGCAGCCAGACATTTTTCATGACCGAAACCGATTTTAATGGCAAGCAACCGCATGTACACCATCCCGGAAAAGTTCCGGAGAACTGAAAATCTTCATATTGTTTTCTGGCTGGTAAAAGATATGAGTTGGGCGATGTTATGGCGGCCTCTCGGCATTATCATGATTTTTCCCACCGTAGCGGTGGCCATGCTGATCACCTGGCAAACCAGGAAACTAAAATCGGAATTGTTCCACAACCTGGCCGTATTGTGCTGGATCCTCGCCAACTGTTACTGGATGGTGACGGAATTCATGAACCTGCCTGACCATTACCGGTATTATGCGGCTATCCCCTTTGCCATCGGTATGTTTTTTATTTCCACTTATTACCTAGTGATCATGCCGCGCGAGAAAAAACTGCACAAAACGATAGTCATGGAAATTGAAGTGCCGGAAAATGTCGCCAGGGCGGTCAGACCGGAATAATGTCATCCCCCACCCTTATTTTTCCCTGGCCCTGCAGCAACAGGTTTTGTCCGAACAATATTTTGTTACCGGATTTGCGATAAGCAGCCAGGGTTGCCAGCGGATCCTTCCCTTTTTCGGCCGTTTCCTGGTTGATGGTCGTCAATACGCACCTGGCGCAGGGTTTAACCGCAGAGAAGGTAATCCCGTTTATTTGAAATGATTTCATTTCATCTTCTCTAAAGGGCTTCCCGCCGGAGAAAACGATGTTGGGCCGGAAGCGATTCATCGGCACCGGAACATCCAGCTTTGAATTGAGGTCATCCAGTGAGGCCTGCCCGATCATCATGACGGGATAGGCGTCTGCAAAGCTGGTAATCTCCCCATTGAAAGCATATTGCTGATCCACTTCACGACGGGTTGCCTCGGGCATCAGGACCAGTCTGCATGGAATGCCGAGTTGCCCCGAAAACCATTGTCCGGCTGTTTCACTCACTACCAGGGCACTGCAATGATCATCCCAGATTTCCACCTCTGTCACCTGGCTGCTTTCGGGCTCAAAAGGGATCAGGATATTTTGGCCGGGATGGTGTTTGTGAAAAACGTACAATCCATCTTCCTGCAATTGTACCTGGAGCAAGGCCATTGCGGGATGGCTGCGCTGGGTCAGGAAAACGCCAGCTTCATCTACCAGCATCCAGCGGCGGTCGTACTGAAGCCCGCGGTCAGTAGTATTTGCTTCGGTCAAGGAAATCCCCCCTAATGATTTAATGGGATAGATGAATATTCCGGAAATTTTCAGCATCCCCAAATCTATTGATTTATCGGGTCCGCAAGGTTTTGTGCCGCCTGAATATGCCTTATCTTTATCCTGAACACTGTTCACCCGTCGGGTGGCACCCGACGGGTGAACAGTGTTCAGCGGCATTTTGCAAAACATCCCGACCATGATAGCGGTAATACTTTGCGGTGGCGAAAGTAGTCGCATGGGTAGCGACAAGGGCCTGCTGACACTGCAGTCGGACACCTGGGCCCGGACGATAGCCAATCAAATGGCAGCGGCAGTACCGGTACCGGTATATGTATCTGTCAGGCCTGACCAATATGAATTTTACAGGGCTGATTTCCCTGAATCACAGATCATTTCGGACAGCTATAAAATTAAAGTGAAGGGACCGTTAAAGGGCTTGTTGAGTGTGCATGAAAAATTCCCTGGCGAGGACCTGCTGGTAGTCGCCTGCGATATGCCTTTGATGAATGCAGCAACGATCCGGATATTATATGAAGCATACCTGGCCAATCCAGATCACGATGCCTGGATATTTACCAATGATGCGGAACCGGAACCCCTGTGTGCCATTTATGGTGCGGGCGGGTTGTCGCGAATATTCCGGTTGGGCCGTTCCGGTTCGCTTGAAAAACAGAGTATGAAATACGTCATCAGCCTGTTATTCAGCCATGCCATCCCGATAAAACCCGAATGGCTGAAATTTTTTCAAAACTTCAACGCGCCATCTGATTTGAACGAGCTCTGAATGGTTCGCCAGTGATTGATTCAGTCGAAGGCCGGTTTTAGCGACAGTTGAAATCAAAAACAAAGGGTGTTCGATTATGCTGCGAGCCGGCTGATCAAAACCATATATGGATCCTGGCGCAGGAGCCGGACCATCGCATCGTATAGTTCAGGCAGTTCATGCCGGAACCGGATGCTGTCCTCAAAAAACACTTCCACACTTACTGCCCAGAACTCATGATAGTTGGTTGCAGCATATTCGCCCAGGATGGTTTTACGGCCCCTTTGCATTTCCTGGAATACGGGCCTGGCCACTTTTGAGAAGGCATAAAATTCTTTCTTGAAGTGTTTATCCTCGTCGGTTTTGGTAATAAAATTCACATATGCAAGGGCATGGGCCATTTCATGCAATCCCACATTGCTGTTGTCCTGCACACTGCGGATACCTTGCAGGAAATTATCCCAGGAGAGATAAATGCCAGAACTGTCTACATGCCCCATAAACGGAAGGGAATAAAATCCGTAGTGGTAATCATGCTGCAATACATAAATATCATGGAAATAGTTAAGTGAAAAACTCTCCAGTCCAAGGGTTAGCTGCGCGGCTGTAGCGCTGATAAGAACCGGCATTTCATCGGTTTTTTCAACGCCGACATAATGGAATTTTTTGGACCGGAAAATCAGGTAGGTGCGAAACAGCCATTTTTGCTGCACTTCCATATCCACATAATTAAAATAGCGGATATTGGAGGCGATGATCGAACGAAAATAGGTTTCATGCTGCTCGAAACCTTTCCGGCGGCGGTAAAGCAGGAAGTTCTGCAGGCGTCCGTTTAGCAAATCAAACGCGAAAATGGTACAGAACACCAGCAAACAAATGAATACGATTTCCATAAGGGTTTTCTTTTTGGTAAAGAAAATCGAAGCTGTCTTGCTGGTTAAACACAGTTTTGGATGCTCGTCGGTCTTTCGGAGAGGAGATCGGTACGGATTATAGGACGAGGGCGTAGGGGTAGTGATACAATTAACTAATAACAAGATATGAATTACAACTGGTTTTTGAAAGTATTTCGCCAACAAATCCAGTCAAAAAGTAGATTTACTAAAGGCCTTTCGAACTTATACGGGCTTGATTGTCATGATTTCAACAGGGTCCTGGTTGAGCAGGTCACAGAGGGTTCGGTAAAGTTCCGGTTCGGCCGTTTTGAGGAGGATCGGCTTTTCAAAAAAAGTCTCCACTGACACCGCCCAGAATTCATGGAAACTTGTGGCTGCGTACCGGTCCAGCACGCTGTCTCCCCCTGCCCTCATCCTTTTATAAACAGGGCTGGCAACCTTATAATATTCCCTGAACCGGCTCCTGAAAGTCTTGTCCATGCTGGCTTTTCCCATTAATGCGCCATAGGTGAGCGCATGGGCCATCTCATGCAGGCCCAGATTATGGGCATCATCATAATGGCGGTAACCGTGGTAAAAATGCTCCCAGCTCAGGTAAATCCCCTGCAGGCTTACATGGCCCTGGAAAGCCTGCTTGTGCCAGTGTACCTGGTAAGCAGAGCCCGACACATATATTTTATCGAAAAAATCGAGTCTGAAATCATTCAGCCCGAAGGTGAGCTGGATGGCAGCAGAACTGATCAGCAGGGGGATAAAGGGATCGGGGTCGAGGTCTACATACTTGAATTCCTTGTAACGCATAAAATCCATCACCCTGCGCAGGAAACGGGCCTGGTTATGGAGGTTCAGGGATCGGTAATAGGTGTTGTGGATCCTCAGCCAGTCGTGGTGCTGCGCCCATTCGGGCAACAATAGTCCGGTCCCTTCCGGCTCGGGATGTTTGCTATCCCTGATCATCCGCCGGTAGTCGTACCGGAACCTTTCCCAGCTCCAGATGATAAAAACAAGCAGGCTGCTGCCTCCTAATATGGTAATTACTGTAATCATGCTACATTTGCACCTCACCGGAAGACCGAAAATATAAATTCTATATGTATAGATCACATACTTGTGGAGAACTTAGAGAAAGCAATATCGGACAGGAAGTTACCCTTGCAGGCTGGGTGCAGACTGTACGGAAATTTGGCAGTATCACTTTTATTGACCTGCGCGACAGGTATGGCATTACCCAGCTCCTGTTTGGCGAAACCCTGAATAAGGAACTTGACGAGCAGCCCCTTGGCAGAGAATTTGTGATCCAGGTTTCAGGAAACGTGTTGGAAAGGACCAATAAGAATCCAAATATTCCTACCGGCGACATTGAAATTGAAGTAAGTAAATTCAACATACTTAACAAGGCGGTCACGCCCCCTTTTACCATCCAGGATGACACCGATGGCGGCGATGACCTGCGCATGAAGTTCCGGTACCTGGACCTGCGCCGCAATGCGGTAAAGCGCAATATCGAACTGCGTTACGCAGTTAACAGGTCCGCCCGGAACTACCTCCATGAAAATCATTTCATGGACATCGAAACGCCTTTCCTGATCAAAAGTACTCCGGAAGGCGCACGCGATTTCGTAGTGCCATCCCGCATGAACCCCGGACAATTTTATGCTTTACCACAAAGTCCCCAGACCTTTAAGCAATTGCTGATGGTAAGTGGCTACGACCGCTATTACCAGGTGGTGAAATGCTTCCGCGATGAGGACCTGCGCGCCGACCGCCAGCCCGAGTTCACGCAGATCGACTGCGAGATGAGCTTTGTGGCTCAGGAAGACATCCTGCAGATGTTTGAGGGGCTCATCAAGCGGATTTTCAAGGATGTGAAGGGGATTGATTATACAGATGAGGTGGAGCGAATGAGCTGGAACGATGCAATGCTGCGTTATGGCAATGACAAGCCTGATATCCGATTTGGAATGGAGCTGGTAAACCTGAAAACAGTATTTGAAGGTGAAAGCGGCAACCTGGCAGCCCAGGCAATTTTTGAAGCAAGTGGATTTAAAGTATTGACTGAAGCTGAAACCGTGCTGGCTATTTCAGTACCCGGTTGCAGTGAATATACCCGCAAACAAACCGACGAATTAACGGAGTGGGTTAAGCGCCCGCAAATAGGAATGAACGGGCTTATTTTCATCAAATGCAATGCCGACGGAACTTTCAAGAGCAGTGCAGACAAGTTTTTTGACGAGGAGAAACTGAAGAACCTGGCTGCGATCTGCGGGGCAAAAGCGGGGGACCTGATCCTGATACTGGCGGGGCGTGAGGAGCGCACCCGTAAAGCGACCAGTGAGTTGCGCCTTGAAATGGGTGAACGCCTGGGAATGCGCCGCAAGGATGAATTCAAACTGCTGTGGGTACTTGATTTCCCGCTGTTCGAATATGCCGAGGAAGAGAATCGCTGGGTAGCAAGGCACCATCCCTTTACCTCACCCAAGCCCGACCATATTCCAGTTATGATCGGCAATGACCCTGCCATTAAGGATGCTGCGAACTACCTCAGCCACCCTTATGCGAATATTAAGGCGAATGCCTATGATATGGTACTCAACGGAAATGAAATTGGCGGTGGCTCGATCAGGATTTACCAGCGTGAGCTGCAGGAGAAGATGTTTGATGCGCTGGGCATGAGCAAGGAAGAGGCGCAGCATAAGTTTGGTTTCCTGCTGGGTGCGTTTGAATACGGTGCACCCCCGCACGGAGGAATCGCCTTCGGCTTCGACCGCTTGTGCGCCATCCTGGGAGGGTCTGAAAGCATCCGCGATTTCATTGCGTTCCCCAAGAACAACAGTGGTCGTGATGTGATGCTGGATGCCCCGGCTTCCATCGATGACAAGCAGTTGAATGAGCTGAGTATTACCCTAAGCGTCTGACATGCGTCTGACGTTCGTCTGACGTACGTCAGACGCATCAAAAAAAAGTAGCATGAAAACCCTGATGATATACCGGATCATTACCTATCTGTTGTTTGCGGTAGGTGGATTTATGGCCCTGATGCTGCTGACCATGCTCATGGCGGCACTTACCAACCCGGTATTGTTGTTGCCCGTATTCCTGGTGGCCTGTGTGGTAATCTATACCTATAGCAGCTGGCGTTTCCTGACCAGGGGAATAGATGCACATATGTACTGCAAGCCATCCCTGCGAGACCTTATCAAAGTAAATGGCTATGGCACCATGGCTTTTGCCGTGATGACCCTGATCCAGTGCCTTACCCTGATATTGAACCCGGCACTGCTGAATGATATTCTTGAACAGGCCATGTCCATGCAGAAAGCGTCTGTGGAAGGGATGGAGGAAATGATGAGTAAATTCATGCATTTCCTGCTCAGGTTCTTACTGGTATATTGCAGCATTCTGCTATTACATATATTCCAGACATTTAAATTGGTTCGGCAGCATGCTGATGCATTTCAGCAGCCGCCGAACACATGAGACTGACCTTCTCATTTAACACCGAAGTCGTACACTTTCGGATTGTCCACTCCGTTCACACTCATGGACCCTGCCAGCGTATATAAGGCTGTTTTTGCCCGGCCCTGAAGCGATTATCCCACTCAGTTAATGCCTGCACCAGGCCATAAAAAAGCAGGTTGATTATTGCAAGCCCATTGTTTATAATTCATACCATTTGAGCAGGAATATTGTGTACCAACAATCCAATTCCTTATATTTGATCAAAGGGTTGCTTGCTCCAGGTGTGGAGCAGGCAACCCTTTTTTATTTACCTAACCGAAATCTATGATCGATGATTCCGTTTTCAGTAATTATTGCATGATACCCGATTCCTGGGATGAAATGTGCGATGGAACGGGCATCCGGCAACCTTATCAGCAGGTATTCCAGGCGCTGAACCAGCTTTCACCGGCCACGCTGGCCGACAAAGACAAACTGGCCGGAGAGTTATTCCTGAACCAGGGAATCACGTTTACCGTGTACACCGATAACGAGGGTATTGAACGCATCTTCCCCTTTGACATCATTCCCAGGATCATTCCCGGTCATGAGTGGTCGCAGATCGAAGCCGGCATTGCACAAAGGCTGAAAGCGCTGAACATGTTTCTGCGGGATATCTATTCGGAACAGCAGATACTGAAAGACAAGGTAATCCCTTCCTCACTCATTGCCTCCTGCCAGCACTTTACCCGGGAAGTATATGGCATCAGGCCGCCGCACGACCTCCACGTACACATTTCAGGCATTGACCTGATCAGGGGTGGAGACGGCAGTTATTACGTGCTGGAAGACAACCTGAGAACACCGTCGGGCGTATCGTATATGCTGGAAAACAGGGAGGTCACCAAGCGCCTGTTCCCGGATCTGCTTAGCGCCAATAAAGTGAGGATGGTAAACAATTATCCGCTGGAACTTTATAATATCCTGGTATCACTGGCACCCAGGCAAATCACCCATCCAACAGTGGTATTGCTCACACCAGGGATATTCAATTCAGCTTATTACGAACATACATTTCTCGCCAGGACGATGGGCATTCCGTTGGTAGAGGGACGGGACCTGATGGTAGACAACCACAAAGTGTTTATGAAAACAACTTTGGGCTTACAGCAGGTTGATGTTATTTACCGCAGGATTGACGATGATTATATGGATCCGCTGGCATTTCGACCCGACAGCACCCTTGGCATTCCGGGTATTCTGGGGGCCTACAGGAAAGGAAATATTGCCATCGTCAACGCGCTGGGAAATGGCGTGGCCGACGACAAGGCCGTGTATGCCTATGTACCGGATATGATCAGGTATTACCTCAACGAAAATCCTATTCTTCCCAATGTGCCCACCTATCAGCTCGCAGATGGTGATGCCAGGAATTTCACGTTCGACAATGTGCACAAGATGGTGATCAAGCGAACCAATCAATCCGGCGGTTATGGCATGCTGATGGGAAATTCTGCCAGCGATGAAGAAATCTCCCAAATGCTGCAGGCGGTAAGCGAGGACCCGAGAAGTTACATCGCGCAGCCCATCATCAACATATCAACCGTTCCCTGTTTTATCAATAACCAGTTCCAGCCCCGCCATGTTGACCTGCGGCCATTTGCACTCTGCGGGCCAGATGGCATCAAAATCGTTCCCGGTGGACTCACCCGTGTAGCGCTTCGGGAAGGCTCGCTGGTGGTGAACTCATCGCAAGGCGGCGGAAGCAAGGATACCTGGATTCTGAACAACCAATAACATAACACTGACCCACACCCGAAGAATATGCTAAGCAGAATTGCCGATTCACTTTTCTGGCTCAACAGGTACCTTGAAAGAGGAGATGCCATGTTGCGGGCCATGCACATCAATTATACCCTCTGGCTGGACAAGGGAGAATATTCAAATCAAAACTGGAAGATGCTCTCCAATATGTTCAGCTCTGCGGAGGAACAGAAACGAGTGTCACTGGAGCAGGAACCGCTTCGGCTGGTTCAGCACCTTATATATGACACTTCCAACGGCAATGCGATCCGTGCCATGATCATCAAAGCGAGGGAGAACGCCAGAGGCGCACAGGACCATATTACCAAGGAAGTATGGGAACAGGTGAACCAGATATACCACCTGATCAACAACCCCATGCTGGAGCAAAAGCTCATGCGGAATGATGCACTGGCCGTATTGCAGGAGGTTGCCACCCAGTTGCTGCTTTATCATGGAGTATCAGACAGCACCATGCCCAGGAATATGGGCTGGAATTTCATGACGATCGGGAAATTTACGGAACGCTGCATCATCAGCCTTGAACTGGCCGACCGTTTTTTTGCGGAAACGGCTTATGACCTGGACCAGACCAGGGATGTATTATACTGGAGAAACCTGCTGCTTTCGCTTTCAGGATATGAACTCTACCTGAAAACCTACCGGAGCCCGCAGCATAACCTGAATGTGATCGACCAGGTTTTATTCAATAAGGCCTTCAACCGCTCGGCAGCCTATTGCCTCGACAGAATCGGGTTCTACCTGCAGAAAGTCAGTGTGCACAATACAAGCGAGGATTCCCGGGGACTGCTCAAAAATTTTGGCCGCTTGCACAGCAGCATAGAATTTTCGGATATGAATACGATCCGGGAAAAGGGATTACAGCCCTATCTTCAGGAAATCAAAACAGACCTGCTTCAGTTTAACCAGAAATTTAACCAGCTTTTCTTTTCATACGCGTAAGCCATCATATGTCCACATTCAGCATACACCATATTACCAGTTATGAGTACGATCGTGCGGTTACCGAAAGCGTTAATGAAATAAGGATATTCCCCTACCAGTGCGCGGAACAGGAAGTGCTGCAACACGACCTGATCATATCAGGGCAACCTGATCTTCATATTTTTACCGACTACTGGGGAAACCGTGCCGGCCTTTTCAACCTGAACGCATCCCATACAGAACTGGTCATTGAAAGTCGCCTACTGGTGAGGGCCAAGGCTCCTGCGGAGAGGCCCCTGAATTTCAATACCGGATTGGATGCCCTGGAGGGGGAAGTGCCGGATAATATACTTCTCGTTGATCTGGGAAGGCCTGAGAAAATCAGCAACCAGGCAGCGATAGACGAAATTGTGCAACAAATATTTCAACCATGGAAATCTGTGGCGGCTATTGTACAGGATTGTTGCCAGTTTATCTACCGGCACTTTACCTATATTAAGGGAATCACAGATATTGAAACCACTGTGGATGAAATCATTGACCACCGTTCGGGAGTATGCCAGGATTTTGCCCATCTGATGTTACAGGTGTTGCGTACCATGCAAATCCCCAGCCGTTATGTCAGCGGGTATATTTGTCCCAATAAAAATGGCTTAAGGGGTGAAGGTGCCACGCATGCCTGGGTGGAAGCATGGATTCCGGGTTTTGGCTGGGCGGGCATTGATCCCACCAATAATATCTGGGTTTCCAACACCCACATAAAGCTGGCTGTTGGACGAAACTTCAAAGATTGCTCACCTGTAAAGGGAACCTTTAAGGGGCCGGCCCACCAGAAAATGTTTGTATATGTTTCGGTGGGATATGAGGATGGACATCATTTTGAAGAAAAAAGCCTGGTGAAGTTACCAGACACATTTGACCAGCAGGTACTCCTGCAGGAATCAGACCTGAGGGCCATGCAGCAATAAGGAGGGGATGATTTGATTGGGCACATTTTCCTAATTTCACATCCCACAACAGGAACATGCCCACACCACTTGCAGAAAGACTTCGCCCCGTATCGCTCGATGACCTGGCCGGACAGGAACACCTGACCGGGAAAGGCAGCATTCTGCGAAAGGCAATTGACCAGGGCGTGGTTCCTTCCATGATTTTGTGGGGCCCGCCGGGAGTAGGTAAAACCACCATTGCCAATATCATTGCGCATACCCTGGACACACCTTTTTATACTTTAAGCGCCATTTCTTCCGGGGTAAAGGAAGTGAGGGAAGTCATTGAAGCCGCCCGCAGGCAGGATAAAGCCATTTTGTTCATTGACGAAATACACCGGTTCAATAAATCACAGCAGGATGCTCTTCTGGGGGCCGTCGAAAAAGGAACCATTACGCTGATAGGTGCCACAACGGAAAACCCTTCCTTTGAAGTAAACAGTGCCCTCCTGAGCCGATGCCAGGTGTATGTACTGAAACCGCTGGAGGAGAAACACCTGGTCGCATTGCTGCAACATGCCATTGAAAAAGACGAATGGTTAATGCAACAATCGGTCACCTTGAAAGAAACGGAAGCGATGATCAGGATTTCGGGTGGGGATGCCCGTAAGCTGCTCAATCTTCTTGAACTGGTGGTTCAATCTGCGGGTGCAAATCCCCCCATTATCATAACCGACGACCTGGTGATGCTGGTGGCCCAGCAGAAAGTGGCGATGTATGACAAACAGGGCGAGCAACACTACGATATCATTTCCGCCTTTATAAAATCAGTACGGGGCAGCGATCCCAATGGTGCCGTTTATTGGCTGGCAAGGATGCTTGAGGGTGGGGAAGACGTAAAATTTATCGCCCGCCGGATGGTTATCCTGGCAAGTGAAGATATCGGCAATGCCAATCCCAATGCCCTACTGCTGGCGAATGCCGCATTTGATGCCGTTAACAAGATCGGACCTCCCGAATCGAGGATCATCCTGTCGCAATGCGCTGTTTACCTGGCCACATCACCAAAGAGTAATGCCAGCTATCTGGCTATAGATGAGGCTTTGGCCATGGTGAGACAAACAGGCGATCTTCCTGTTCCGATGCACCTTCGCAACGCACCAACACAACTAATGAAGAACCAGGGCTACGCGAAAGGGTACCAGTATTCGCACAATTTTGAAAACAATTTCTCACCACAGGAATACCTTCCCGATGCCATTCGCGGACATGCTTTTTTCAAGCCTGGAAAAAATGCGAGGGAAGAAGATATAAGGAAGTTTTTATTGCAACGCTGGAAAGAAAAATACAATTACTGAAATGAAAAAAACTCTGATTATTGCCAGTTTTATACTGGGTAGCAATTGCGTTCAGTCGCAAACAATGGTGGTACGTGATCCTTCCATTGAACAGATGGTAAAGCAGGTTTCCGCTGATTCACTCCGCGCCTACATCAACCAGCTTGTATCCTACGGAACCCGACATACCATGAGTTCCGTCACAGACCAGAAAACAGGAATCGGCGCCGCCCGCAACTGGGTGCTGAAAAAATTCAATGAATTTGCAAGCCACAGTAACGGAAGGATGACTGCCTTCGTTGACACAACAACGTTAGAGCCTGACGGCCGCCGCATCAACAAGCGGGTGAACCTGGGCAATGCCATGGCCATTCTGAAGGGAACCGATCCGGCTGACAAAAGGATATTCATGATCAGCGGGCATATTGACAGCAGGGTAACGGATGTGATGAACGCCAATGCCGAAGCACCTGGTGCGAATGATGATGGCAGCGGTGTGGCGGCAGTGGTGGAAGCGGCCCGAATCATGAGTCACTCTTCTTTTCCGGCAACCATCATTTTCGTGGCAGTAAGCGGTGAGGAGCAGGGGTTGCTGGGAGCCGGATACCTGGCAGAAAAAGCCAAAAAGGAAAACTGGCAGCTTGAAGCTTTGCTGAATAATGATATCATGGGCAGCAATAACAGCAATGAAACCAATATCATTGACAATACCAGGTTACGTGTATTCAGTGAAGGACTGCCTGCGTTCGAACTCGACAAGCAGGCTGCGGGCATCAGGGGGCTTGGCATGGAAAATGACGGACGCTCACGCCAGCTTGCCCGATATGTAAAAGAAGTGGGTGAAAGATATGTGGATCACCTGGAAATAAAACTGATTTACCGCAACGACCGATTCCTTCGTGGTGGCGACCATACTCCTTTTGTACAAAGAGGATTTGCTGCAGTCCGCCTGACTGAGATGAATGAGAATTTCAATCACCAGCACCAGGACCTGAGAAAGGAGAATGGCATTCAATACGGAGACCTTCCTGAATTTATGGATTTTGAGTACCTCCGCAAGAATACTGCCGTTAACCTGGCTTGCCTGGCGAATCTTGCCAGCTCACCAGCCGCGCCGCAGGAAGTAAAAATAGATGTGAAAAACCTGACAAACTCATCCCTTTTATATTGGAAAGCTCCAGCACATGGAAAAGTGAAAGGTTACTATATATTGATGCGGGAAACCAGCTCCGGACACTGGGAAAAGAAATTCTTCACCACTGAAACATCCCTGCGTCTGCCTTATTCTAAAGACAATTATTTCTTCGCAGTTCAAAGTGTCAGTGAATCAGGAAATGAAAGCCTGGCCATTTCACCGGCTGTTGGCAGATAAAATAACGACGATGAACATTCAATGGGAGTTAAAAAAATTTGCCGATCTGTCGCCTCATGAGTTGTACCAATTGTTGAGGCTGCGGAGCGAAGTATTCGTTGTGGAACAAAATTGTGTATTCCTGGACATGGATAACAAGGACCAGCAGTGCTGGCATTTACTGGGCTGGAAGGGCAACCTTCTGGCCGCTTCCACCAGGCTGGTGCCGCCGGGCTTATCCTATGAAGAGATGTCCATCGGCAGGGTGGTAAGTTCGCCACAGGTCAGGGGTGAAGGAATTGGCCGCGAGCTGATGAAGGAATCCGTCAAAGCCTGCCATCAACTGTTTGGCCATCATCCCATCAGGATCGGGGCCCAGCTTTACCTGGAAAAATTCTACACATTACTCGGTTTTAACACCGATGGGGAAGTTTACCTGGAAGATGGCATTGAACACGTAGAGATGCTAATGCCGGCATAGTAATATCAGCAGGTAGTTTTACGAAGGTTAAAAAAAAGATTACGAAAGCTATACGAGGAAGATATTCTTCATCGTTTCTAACTGTAATCCATGTAACCGTTCGAAAACAAAATCTGATATTCATGAAACAGCATTTACCTCATTTCCTGCGTAAATGTGCCTTATCCATCCTAGCACTAGCAATCACTCAGGCATCTTTCAGCCAGTCTGGAATTTTCACTGAAGTTGAGGCCGGCATTACTTTTGGACCGTCAAATTTCCTTGGAGATCTTGGAGGCACCAGAGGTATAGGAAGGGGATTTCTGAAAGACAATAACTTTCCCATGACCAGGTTCATGGTAGGCGCGCACATTACGGCACACACTTCCCCCCTGCTGGCATTTCGCCTGGCAGCCAATTATGGAACCATCTCCGGAAAAGACGAGATCATTAAAGGCCAGGGAGGATGGGAAGAAGCCAGGAAGTTCCGCAATTCCGATTTCCGTTCCAGGATAATCGAAGGGATGTTGGTTGCTGAAGTATATCCGACAGTTTTCCTGGAATGGGATGTGGAAGATTTATACAGGAAATTCAGGCCCTATGGTGTAATCGGTGTGGGTGTATTCAACTTCAACCCCCAGGGAACGGATCCGCTGACCGGGCAATATGTAAACCTGAAGGACCTGAGCACCGAAGGACAGGGCTTCCCTGAATATGCGGACCGCAAGCCGTACAAACTGACCCAGATGAATATTCCGATGGGACTTGGTGTAAAGTATTTCGTGAGTGAAAGGACCAGTATTGCACTGGAAATAATCCACCGCAAAACCTTTACAGACTACATCGATGATGTGAGCACTACTTACATTGACCCGAATTTATTTGACCAGTATTTTGGAGTTGGATCCCAGAAAGCACAATTAGCCAGGAGGATGGCCAACAAAACAGACCAGAGCGGCAGTGCCAATGCGGGATATGGTCCTGGTGACAAGAGGGGAACATCCAGCAACATGGACTCATACTATTCTTTTGGTTTCAAGCTGAACTTTAAGCTGCAGAGATCTGAGGATGATTACAAACGAATAAAGTGTCCGACTATGCGCTTCTAAACCCTATATTCATTTAATCCGAACCCATGAAGCAAATGTTCAATTACAGACAACTGCTTGTGATCATGGTGATGTTTGTGGGCAGTTTGTCAGCCCGGGCAGGTGAGTCCCACCCAACTTACCGAACAGACAGTATTATTATTCAAAAATTAAACAACGACAAAAGACATACGGTAAATATTTACACAAACGCTTCCAACAAGGTACTCTTCTTTTCTGCCAGTGGCGAGGAAGGACGCACCTACCAATTGTTCCTGTTCCGTGAAAAAGGAAAGCTTGTAAAGCAAGCCAAAATCAGGAACCGTGAAACCACCGTAGTCAGCAAACCAGACAAAGGAAACTATTATTTCGAAGTATTCAGTGATGAGATCCGCATTGAAAGCGGCACCATCCTGGTATTATAATGATCTTTAACTGATGACCAATAAGCGGCAGGGAAATTGATAAAATCCAATTATCCGGTTATTTATTAACACGATCCGTTCCCTATTTCTCAGTACCCTTTCTAAACAGATTTTATTAAGACTACCTGCCACTGCTTATTGGGTTATCAATTATGTTTTGTCTTATCCAGTATCCACAACTGCCGGCGATGAGTAATTGCCGGCAGTTTGTTTTTTGCGGCGGCCGCGTCCGGGGGACCAGCCGTCTGACGTTTGGGATAGATGAATACCGCAATCTTAAACGTTAGACGGCTTTCACGTCCGGGGGACCAGCCGTCTGACGTTTGGGATAGATGAATACCGCAATCTTAAACGTCAGACGGCTTTCGCGTCCGGGGGATCAGCCGTCTGACGTTTGGGATAGATGAATACCGCAATCTTAAACGTCAGACGGCTTTCACGTCCGGGGGACCAGCCGTCTGACGTTTGGGATAGATGAATACCGCAATCTTAAACGTCAGACGGCTTTCACGTCCGGGGGATCAGCCGTCTGACGTTTGGGTTTGGTGAATACCGCAATTCTAAACGTCAGACGGCTTTCACGTCCGGGGGATCAGCCGTCTGACGTTTGGGATAGATGAATACCGCAATCTTAAACGTCAGACGGCTTTCACGTCCGGGGGATCAGCCGTCTGACGTTTGGGTTTGGTGAATACCGCAATTCTAAACGTCAGACGGCTTTCGCGTCAGACGGCTTTCAGCTCGATTTTCAGGAATTTTGCAGTGTGGCTTTCCTTTACGTTCACCATCTCTTCAGGAGTACCTTCAAAGAGCAGGCGTCCGCCACCGTCACCGCCTTCAGGGCCGATATCGATGATATGGTCGGCCACTTTGATTACATCCAGGTTGTGTTCAATCACCAGCACCGTGTTGCCGCGATCAACCAGTTTGTTCAGCACATCCAGCAAATGCTGGATATCCTGGAAATGCAGCCCTGTGGTGGGTTCATCAAGAATATAAAAAGTTTTGCCGGTATCTTTTTTGGAAAGCTCTGTAGCCAGTTTGACCCTTTGGGCTTCTCCCCCGCTCAGCGTCACAGCGCTTTGTCCCAAGGTTATATAACCCAGACCCACTTCCTGTAAGACTTTAATTTTACGGAAGAGATAGGGTACCGCCTGGAAAAACTCAACGGCCTCATCCACTGTCATATCGAGTACATCGCTGATGGATTTCCCTTTGTAACGGATTTCCAGTGTTTCGCGATTGTACCTTTTTCCGTTACATTTTTCACAATGCACATATACATCCGGCAGGAAGTTCATTTCAATGACCCGCATACCACCGCCTTCACAGGCATCACACCGGCCTCCTTTGACGTTGAACGAAAAACGACCAGCCGCATAGCCCCTGATTTTCGCTTCAGGAACAGCAGCAAACAATTGCCTTATCTCAGTAAAGAATCCGCAATAGGTAGCCGGATTGCTTCGAGGCGTACGACCAATGGGTGACTGGTCAATTTCGATCACCTTGTCCACATGCTCCAAGCCCTTTATCGATTTGTATTCAAGCGGTTTCTGTTTGGAATCATAACAATGCTTTGAAAGGATCGGGTAAAGGGTTTCATTGATAAGAGTGGACTTGCCACTGCCACTGACACCGGTAACCAGAATCAGTTTACCAAGAGGGAAACCCACATTCAGGTTTTTCAGGTTATTGCCTTTGGCGCCTTTCAGTTCAAGAGACTTCCCGTTCCCCTTCCTTCTTGCAGCCGGCACATCGATGCGTTTTTCACCGTTCAGGTATTGTGCAGTATCAGAATGGGATGCCAGCACTTCCTGCGGAGTACCCTGCGCAACAATCCGGCCACCAAATTTACCTGCACGGGGACCGATATCCACGAGGTGATCCGCCGCCATCATAATATCCTTATCATGTTCTACCACCAGCACACTGTTTCCGATATCGCGAAGGTTCTGAAGAGCGGTGATCAGGCGGTGATTATCGCGCTGGTGCAAACCGATACTTGGCTCATCCAGCACATAGGTGATTCCCTGCAATTGGGAACCTATCTGGGTTGCCAGCCTGATGCGCTGTGACTCGCCCCCGCTAAGGGTTTTAGAACTCCGGTTGAGGGTCAGGTAAGTAAGGCCGACATCTATCAGGAATTGTAATCGTTCACGGATTTCCTTCAGGATATCCTTTGCGATAATCTGTTGCTTGCCGGACAATCGTTTTTCAATATTGGTAAACCATGCCAGCAGCTTATCGAGGTCATACTCGCTCAGTTCAGAAATATTCTTTCCGTCCACCCTGAACCAGAGGCTTTCCTTTTTCAAACGGGCACCATCACACGAAGAACATGTATTCAGTTCCATAAAACTTTCGGCCCATTCGCGCACCGGTTCCGAACTGCCGGTCCCGAACCATCTTTTCAGCTGCGGTATGATACCTTCAAACTCTTCGGCATACACGCGGTCTGATGTATTGTACTGGTCAAAATCTATATCGGTATCATCGCTGCCATTCTCATTTCCATACAGGATGATATTCAGTGATGCCTCAGGCAGATCTCTCAGGGGTTTTTTCAGGTCAACCTTGTATTTTCGTGCGACCTGCTGCACCTGGCGGAAAACATAGGCATCCCGTTCTTCGCCCAGCGGCGCAATGCCACCGTCTTTAATACTTTTATCCCAGTCGGGAATAACCTTCTCCATGCTGACCTGGTATACCGTACCAAGCCCCTTGCAGGTCGGACAGGCGCCATAGGGAGAATTGAATGAAAATGCGTTGGGCGATGGTTCCTCATAGCTGATGCCGGTATCTTCGCACATCAACTGACGGCTGTACTGTATCACCTGGTTGTTATCGTTGAGCAACAGGAACATCAGCCCCTTACCCACCTGCATGGATTTCTGTATACTCTGGCTCAGCCGCAGTTTCAAATCGGGAGTCACCGCCATCCGGTCAACCACCACTTCGATGTCATGGATCTTATATCTGTCCACCTGCATTTTGGGAACAAGGTCTTTTACCTCGCCATCCACCCTCACCTTGAGATATCCTTTTTTGCGGATGTCCTCAAAAAGTTCACGGTAATGGCCTTTCCGTCCCCGAACCAGCGGAGCCAGCAGGCTGATCTTTTTATGACTATATTTTTCGTAAATATTCTCCACGATCTCCTCTTCGGAAAATTTTGTCATCCGCTTGCCGGTATTGTAAGAGTATGCATCGGAGGCACGCGCGAAGAGCAGGCGGAGAAAATCATATACTTCAGTGATGGTGCCTACCGTTGACCGGGGATTCTTGCTGGTGGTCTTTTGTTCTATGGAAATCACCGGTGAAAGGCCGGTGATCCTGTCGACATCGGGTCTTTCCATATCGCCCACAAACTGCCTTGCATAGGCGCTGAAGCTTTCCATGTAGCGGCGCTGCCCTTCATTATAGATGGTATCAAAAGCAAGGGAGGATTTCCCGCTGCCGCTTACCCCGGTAAATACCACCAGCCTGTTTTTCGGGATGGTGATGTCAATATTTTTCAGGTTATGTTCACGTGCTCCGACCACTTCGATGACATCCGGCGGCAAAACGTCCGCTGCAACGGCTTTTTTCTTCTTCATACTATGACAAATGTAAGAGGTGTCTGACACATGTTAAACACTTGTTATGACATCCATTCCAGCCGGTGTCGAAACCTGCATATTTACAGTCATTTAAACATTTAAACTAACAGGTGTTTACTGCCTGGGACCTTGTGTTTTTGCAGCGACGCGCACTGTTTATTGCAACGACACGCACTGTTAATTGCTGAAGCACGCAGTCTTTTGGCAACCGGATTCAGAATTTCCCGCACCTTCACCAGGATTTCCGGCGTGTCCGACTTCTGTTTAACACATGTCAGACACCTAAAGTTGCCCGGTAAAAGCGGGGGGAGGAAAATATTTTTTTGGCAGTTTAAATTCTTCCACCCTACCTTTGCACCAGTTCTTTAGAGCATCGCTTATCAAGAAAGGCAGAGGGAAATGGCCCGATGAAGCCTTGACAACCTGTTTCGTGTGAACAACACGGAGTAAGGTGCCAAATCCACCCCGCATGGCGGGATAGATAAGTCAGATGAATGGCTTTTGCAGAAATACAACTTCTTCATATAGCTCTTCTGATGATTTATCGGAAGAGCTTTTTTATTTTAAGCCCTTCCGATTCAACTTGGTAGGTGGTGTCGCTGACAACCTGTTTTTCAAACGAAAAAAACTGTTTAACATGCAAGCGACAACACAATTATTGCACAGCATCCCGGTGGATGCACAAACCGGCGCCATTGCCGTTCCGATTTACCAGACCAGCACCTACGTGCAGGAAGCACCCGGTGTCAACAAGGGATTTGATTACAGCAGAACCAACAATCCAACCCGCCAGGAACTGGAAAAAATCATTGCCAAACTGGAAGGTGGCACCGTGGCTGCAGCCTTCGCCAGCGGACTGGCTGCCATCGATGCCGTGATCAAACTGCTGGAAACGGGAGATGAAATCGTAGCCGTGGATGATATCTATGGCGGCGCGTTTCGGCTCTTCGAAAAAGTGTACAAAAAATTCGGCATCAGCGTGACCTATGTAGACACTACCGATCTGGGGGCCATCAACCGGGCCATTACCAGCAAGACCCGCCTGATCTGGCTCGAAAGTCCGACCAACCCAACCCTGAAGGTTTCTGACATCCAGGCCATTGCGGCTATTGCTGACCGTTACAAGATACTCCTGGCCGTTGATAACACTTTCGCCTCACCTGTACTGCAGCAGCCCTTATTAAATGGAGCCGATATCGTGGTACACAGCGCTACCAAATACATTGGCGGACATTGTGATGTTATTGCCGGCCTCGTTGTAACCAGGGACCCGGACCTGGGTGCACAGATCAAATTCTACCAGAATGCATGCGGTGCTGTACTTGGACCCTTCGACAGCTTCCTGCTGATTCGCGGACTGGAAACACTGCATCTCCGCATCGGACAGCACTGCCGTAATGCGGCCACCATTGCGGCTTACCTGCAACAGCATCCTGCGATTGACAAAGTTTATTATCCTGGATTGTTAACACACCCGAATCATGACGTTGCAAAAAAACAGCAAAAGGATTTCGGGGGCGTGGTATCGTTCAGTCTCAGGGATGACACAGAAGCGGCAGCCCGTCAATTTGTAACCAGCACGGAATTATTCCACCTGGCAGAAAGCCTGGGCGGGGTAAAAAGCCTGGTCAGCCACCCGGCCAGCATGACCCATAAGACGATAGATGCAGATAAAAGGAAAGCCGCAGGCGTAACAGACAGCCTGATCAGGCTGAGTGTGGGACTGGAAGATGCGCAGGACCTGATCAATGACATTGAAACAGCGTTGACCATTGTTTCCGCAACCAGTCAAACTGTAAGCAATAAACGAAAACAGAAGAGCACCATTTGTTAACAAGCAAGTAAACACATAGAGATGAGTTATCACAAACAACTGACCATAGGTCTTTTCGGATTCGGAGTAGTAGGAGAAGGATTGTACAAGGTATTGCAGCAAACGCCTTCCCTCAGCGCAACGATCAAAAAAGTATGTATCAAAGATCCAGGCAAGAAGCGGAACGCGCCGGATGCGCTGTTCACCACCGAGCGGGATGACTTGCTGAATGATGAGGAGATCAATGTTATTGTTGAAGTGATCAACGAATCAGAAGCTGCCTTTGAAATTGTAAGCACCGCTCTGCGTAATGGGAAAGCCGTGGTAAGCGCCAGCAAAAAAATGATCGCCGAGCATCTCCCGGAAATACTGGCCTTGCAGCAGGAAACAGGGCAGAGCCTGTTGTACGAAGCAGCAGCCTGCGCTTCCATCCCGGTGATTCGCAACCTGGAAGAATATTATGACAACGATCTTCTGCATGGCATCAAAGCCATCGTGAACGGATCCACTAATTTCATTCTTACCAAAATGTTCGAAGATAAACTGGATTTCCAGCAGGCACTGCTCCTCGCCCAGCAGCTGGGATTCGCGGAATCAGATCCAAAGTTGGATGTGGAGGGATATGATGCCGTGAATAAATGGGCCTTCCTGTTAACGCATGCTTATGGCATCATTGAGCATCCGGACAATCTCCTGTTCACCGGGATCCAGAATATAAATGCCATGGATGCCAAAGTGGCGGCAGAAAAAAACCAGCAGATCAAACTGGTTGCGCAGGCACAGAAGCTCACAAACGGAAAGGTTGCGAGTTTTGTGATCCCGCAGTTTGTACCACAGGACGATCACCTTGCATTTGTGAAAAACGAATACAATGGGGTTGTTATTGAGAGCGGATTTTCCGACAAGCAATTTTTCTATGGTAAAGGTGCGGGCAGTTTTCCAACTGCCTCTGCCGTGCTGAGTGATTTGTCTGCCTTACGCTATGATTACAAGTACGAGTATAAGAAACTATACCATCACGAACCAAACGCATTAACAAACGATTACTACCTGCGCGTGTACGTTAGCTTCACCGACTGGAAATACATACCCCGCGAAAAATTCGAATGGATTGAAGAGTGGCACGCCAGGGAAGAAAGGAAATACCTTGTTGGCGTTCTGGCTGTAAAGGAGCTGATTGAAAACGACTGGTGGAAGACCAACGGCACTTCCCTGATCCTGACACCTGATCCGATCATTGAAGATGTTGCCATCCAGCAACTGAAGAAGAAGAGCCTGGAACTGGCGGGTGTTGCGTTTTAGAAAGGATCAGGAAATAAAAAGTGAGGCGGAAGACAGCCGCTTCACTCTTTCCCTTTACCCCAATCCTTTATTACCCTTTGCGCAGCATGATAACCACACATGCCGTGAACACCGCCACCCGGCGGAGTGGAAGAAGAACAGATATAGATCCCTTTTGAACTCGTCCTGTATGGAGACCAACGAAGCGCGGGTCGTGTAAAAAGTTGTGCGAGGTCCTGCAGCCCGCCGTTGATATCGCCCCCGATATAATTTGCATTATACTCTTCCATGGCCATGGTATTCATTACATGCCGGGCCAAAATACGATCCCGAAATCCCGGTGCAAATCTTTCCACCTGTTTTTCAATGGCATCAGTCATATCTTTTTCGGATCCATTCGGAACATGGCAATAGGCCCATGCAACCTCTTTCCCGGCAGGAGCCCGGCCTGGGTCAAACAGGCTTTGCTGGGCCAGCAATACAAAGGGCTTCTCCGCATGCCGCCCCCGGGAGACCTGCCATTCAGAGAAAGCAATATCTTCCATCGTATTACCCAGATGAACTGTACCAGCATAACGGCAAAGCTCATCCGTAAAAGGTATCGGCCCATCAAGTGCCCAGTCTATCTTGAAAACGCCCATCCCGTAGCGGTATCTTTCCAGCTGCCATTTGTACAGCGGTGAAAACCGATGACCGGCAATCTTCAGAAGCTGGCGGGGGGTAAGATCAAACAACACTGCTTTTGCTGATGGCAACTGCTCCAGACTTTTCACTTCAATACCTGTTTCAATTTTTCCACCCAGTGAGGTAAAATATGCACCCATCGCATCTGCAATGGATTGTGCCCCGCCAACAGGTATCGGCCATCCGGAAGCATGCCCCGCTGCCAGTAATACCATCGCAAATGCCGATGTGGAAAGATTTGACAAGGGCTGCATTCCATGGGCAGCCATCCCTGCCAATAAGGCCCGGGCTTCAGTAGTGTTAAAACCAGCAGCAAGTCTGTTGGCGGATGATAAAGCGGATATGCCAAACCGTAACAAACCAAGCGGGTGGGATGGCCATCTTAACGGGCCCAGCAGGTCGCCGATCAATGCCGGCCAATCGTCAACCAGCGAAGACATCAGGCCAATGTAAGCTTCGGCATCGATGCCCATACCTGCAGCAGTGGCCGTCAGGGAAGGATACAGCGCTATGGTTTTGCCTCCCTCCAGTGGATGTGCTGCACAAACCGGAGGCCGGACAAATTCCAGTCCATACTGCTGCAGCGGAATACCGTTAAAAAACGGGGAGCTTAATACCAGGGGATGGATGGCGGAACAGATATCATGTTTGAATCCGGGCAGGGTAAGTTCGGCTGTGCGCATCCCGCCGCCAATGGTTGGTTTAGCTTCCAGCAAGAGTACCTTCCAGCCAGCCTGCTGCAGGGTGATAGCTGCTGCCAGGCCATTGGGGCCAGATCCCACAACAACTGCATCCACATCTGTAATTACCGGTTTCAATCAGGTTATTGAAGATGATTTAAAATTGTTTCAAAAGCTTTCACTTCCTTCCCCCAATCAACAATGAATTTGGAAAGCTGTGTTGCGGCTCTTTCTCAAGGGAAGTCTCCGGTGAATGCTATTGCATGATTTATAATTAAAGATAATCCGAATTTGTACGAACACAGGATGAATTCAAACAGGTTCTGAACGATGGCGCCGGGATTATCAGGCTCCTTTAGCGCCTTTGAGGAGATAAATAAGCTGCGGAAAATTATTGATATTGTTTTTCTGTAACATGCGCCGGCGATGGGTTTTAACCGTTTCCTCGCTGATGAATAACTGTCCGGCAATTTGTTTGGAAGAAAGCCCCTGTCCCACCAGTTGCGCAATTTCCATTTCGCGACTGGTCAGCTGCAATGAAGTATTCCTCACCGGCAACTGGCTCTTATACAACCGGTGAAAAGCCATCTGCACAGCTACCAGCAACTGCCTGTCGTTAAAAGGTTTGACCACATACATCACAGGATCAACAGCAGCAGCCGATTCAACCGTATTCGTATCGGTGTATGCGGTAAGAAAAATCACCTGGCTGTTGTATAATGTCCTGATTTGTTTTGCCAGCTCAATACCATTGAGTTCACCTTTTATATTAATATCGCAGATGATCACCTGCGGTGCTTTTTCCCGGCAGATCCGCATGGCAGTATCTGCGTCCTTTGCAATACCCGCAATGGCGTAATCTTCCTGTTCCAGCAGCTCTGAAATACTCATGGCGCTGATCAGCTCATCCTCAACAATAAGCACAGATTCGGCATTGTTCATATTATACTTCCATTTCGATGATAAATTCGGTTCCATTATTATTAACAATATTCATTTCGGCATCCAGTTGGGTCACCAGGGTGTGTACCAGTTTCATCCCGAAAGAAGCATTGTTTTCCGCTTCGTTCCCATCACCCATACCACGGCCGTTATCTGCCACACGAAGTATATAACCAGATACGCCATCCTGCCTGAAGGAAACCCAGACCTTAGGATCAGTGTCCGGGCCAAAAGCATGCTTACATGCATTACTCAGTAATTCATTTACGATCAGTCCGATTGGGATAGCACTGTCGATATCGACCATTTTATTATCCAGTTTAACATCAAGGGAAATAAGTCCCTCTTCTGCACCATAACTGGCAGCCACCAATTTTACCAGCGACCTGAGATAGTTTTCCATTTCAACCTCCGTTACATTTTCATGCTGGTAGAGGCTCTTGTGGATCAGCGCCATCGCTTCAATACGGGTGCGGCTCGACATCAGTGATTGCCGGGCATGGTCATCCTCCATCCGGTTGTATTGCAATGCCAGCAGGCTGGAAATCACCTGCAGGTTATTTTTCACCCGGTGATGAAGTTCCTTCATCAGGGTTTCGATCCTTGCATTGCGTTCATTTGCCAGGAGGATCGATTGTTCCAGTTCCATCGCCTTCTTTTCAAGTTCAGCTTTTTGCAGGTCAATTTTCCGGTTGAGCAACAGCAGTTCTGTATTCTGCCGGTTCACCCGTTCCCTTTCATCAATATAACTGGTGCGAAACACCACTATGGTGATGGTAGTAAATAGAGTCGAAAGAAAAATGGTGGCCATATAATCCTGTATCCGCACAAGCGTGGAAGCATATCCAACCACCCAGGCCGGGTTGAAATATTCCAGCAACAACAAAGTCAGGATGGTACCATAAGAAAGGGTAAATACCAGGAACTGGTAACGCGGGTGAACGATCATCAGCATAATGGTCAGGAACATAACCACTAGATAGATGATCGTCCCGGAAGAACCATCATTAAAAAAATATATCCCGCTCATGAACAGCATGGTGAGTATCAGATAACTGATCGTGATCTGTACATTGAAAACTCTTTTAATTCGGGAGAGATAAAATATCACCATCGATGTAAGCCCGCCGAGAAATCCGGGCCAGATGGTAAGCGGGTGCAGACCTAATACCCAGTTACTGGTGGAAGCGATAAAAGCGAATGCCGTGATAAAAAAACTGGTGCTGTTAAACACCTGGTGTTCCAGTTTAAATGAATCCTTATCGCCTGCTATAAACCAAAGCCATTTTTTCATATAATTCAACGCTACCAATCCTGAATATATTAAACAAAACGCAAATCCTTTGAAAACAAAACTGGCGAATACTGGTGGTTGGGAATGGCTAATACTGGCGGAGGGAATCAGGAATCCGGGCTGCTGGAACCTGGACCTCCCCCCGGCCAAACAAACCCAAACTAATCAATCACTTATGATTATCAACAAATTAAGTGATACAATAAATATTTTTCCCATATACCTTGTAAATCCGGTATTTCCACATTAGCTTTGGATTACAAAGTACTTTTTCATGAAAGCAGAACAGGATTATATTCGGGATATAGCGGAGATGCGTTCTATGATGGAGCGTTCCTCCAAATTTCTGTCGCTCTCCGGCTGGGCAGGCATCATGGCAGGTATATATGCCTTATCGGGCGCCTTTATCGCCTACAGGATATTGTATTTTAATCCGGATGAAATCGTTTACGATACCATAAAGAGTGGCAACCTGTCGTTCAGCCTGTTGAAAGTGATGCTGCTGGCCATTACCATCCTGGTGCTTGCCCTGGGAACTGCCATTTTTCTTTCCTATAAAAAGGCTGGAAAAAGAGGCGAAAAACTTTGGAACCCCATTGCGAAGCGACTGCTGATCAATATGGCGGTTCCCCTGACAGCGGGCGGGATCCTGATACTTATCCTGGTCTCAAAAGGACTGATCGGACTGATCGCCCCTTTTACATTGTTATTCTATGGCCTGGCATTGTATAATGCCAGCAAGTTCACTTACGAAGACATAAGGGTATTAGGCCTGGTTGAAATCGCGTTGGGCCTGGTCAGTTCCTTCTATATAGGTTATGGATTAATATTCTGGGCACTGGGATTTGGGGTGGCCCATATTATTTATGGCATCTATATGCATTACAGGTACGAGAGATGAAAATATCCATCAATAGTTTTCACAAAGCATTTGAGAGCAGGATCCGGCTCGGCATCATGTCGGCACTGGCGGTAAATGATATGCTTGATTTCAATACCCTGAAGGAATACCTGGATGTAACCGATGGCAACCTGGCCAGCCATATCAAGGCATTGGAAAAAGAGGGGTTCATTGATGTAAAAAAATCATTCGTCGGGAAAAAACCCAACACAAAATATTTCATGACCAATGAAGGAAAAAAAGCTTTTGACAATCACCTGAAAGCATTGGAAAACCTGATCAGGGGAGTTTCAGAATAGCTGCAGACGCTTTTCCCTGATCACGGACAGATCGGGACAAATTAGCAGCAATTTTTTCCGAATCGCCATGACAGAGTGTAACAATACAGCAATACCGACCATATATACTGCATCCATCGGTGCATGGAAAGCATCTGGAAAAATATACCGGCCAATGCGGTGAGACTGTTCGCATTTAACCTCGCATTATGCCTTGAAACTGTATTGGGACTGGATGGCACATTTTGGGATTAACCATATTAAACGCATATACGCATGAAAGACAAAATACTTGGCAACCTGAACGATCCAGGGCAACTTGAAAGGATGTACCGCTCCAACAAAATGCAATTCAAGCGTGAATTCCTGGCAGTCTATCCGGATCTGAAAGGCAGTCCCCTGGCGGACTACTGGCATGAAAGGCTCAGCTATGAAAGTGACGAGATCAACTGGGGCAGTGGCCGCGAATTACTGATGGTGCTACTGGCTGCGCTGGTTGGCGGTTTGATCGCCAAGCTGCCGGCCATTTTATCCATAAACGAAGAGTTCTTTTATTCCAGGAATATCGGCTTTATAATTTTTCCGTTGCTTACCGCCTATTTCGCCTGGAAAAATAAAATGTCCATGGGCAAAATAGCCTTGGTGGCTGGCGTCAGTATCGCCGGACTGGTATTCATCAATTCTCTTCCGGATGTGAACAAAAGTGATACAACGGTTCTCTCCTGTATTCACCTGCTCCTGGTGCTCTGGTCCTTGCTGGGATTTGCATTTGTGGGGGAAAACCGGAATAATAGCGATGCGCGTCTTGGATTTTTAAAATACAATGGTGACCTGGTCGTTATAACAACCCTCATCGTGATCGCAGGCATTATACTGAGTGGTATTACCATTGGACTTTTCACGATCATCGGGTATGATATCAGGGAATTCTATTTTATGAATATTGTAATCTTCGGGCTTCCGGCAGTTCCGATACTGGGCACCTATCTGACCCAAACCAATCCACAGCTGGTCGGAAAAGTGTCGCCGGTTATTGCCAGAATTTTCAGTCCGCTTGTTTTGTTCATGCTTACAGTTTACCTGGTTGCAATGATTTTCTCGGGCAAGGACCCATATAATGACCGGGAGTTTCTCCTGGTCTTCAATGCACTGCTAATTGGTGTGATGGCGATCATTTTCTTTTCGGTTGCCGAATCATCACGGTCCGCCAAATCCAACCTGGAAATCTGGGTACTGACCCTGCTTTCAGTGATGACCATCATTGTAAACAGCATTGCGTTGTCGGCCATTTTGTTCCGTATTGCTGAATGGGGTATTACACCCAACAGGATGGCGGTGCTGGGGAGCAATGTTTTGATTCTGGCAAACCTGCTTTGGGTAACGATCAGATTATTCAGGGTGGTTTCAAAGAAAGCCGGCATCAATGAGGTAGGGAAAACGATAGCTTATTTCCTGCCGGTTTATTTCATTTGGACAGTTATTGTAACTTTTGTTTTTCCGCTGATTTTCGGGTTTAAATAAGGGATGCGGAAGCTGCTGTACGATAGCATAGTAAGGTGTTAAAACTGACCTGCAAGAATTGGTGTCAGGGACAACAGGCATTTGGGTGCCTTCACCTACAATAAAAAAGAAAACCCGCTCTTATAGCGGGTTTTCTTTTTTATATGTCGGGAAGACAGGATTCGAACCTGCGACCCCCTGGTCCCAAACCAGGTGCGCTACCGGCCTGCGCTACTTCCCGGACCCTGAAACCGGCGATGGTCCGATTAAAGAGGCTGCAAAGGTAGGGTTTCAGGTTATTTCTTCCAATAATTCATGAAAAAAATTATTTGAGCGCTGCACTGCTTTTACTTTCCCTGAAGAACAGGACAAAATAAACCAGCACAGCGGCGGCAATTCCGGCCGGAACCAGCCATACCCCCTGCCAGTTGTGACCGGTCCCTGTAGTATAATGCTCTGCCACAAATCCCGAAAACCAGGTGCCGATAAACATTCCCAGCCCATAAGTGGCGAAAGTGAACAATCCCTGTGCGGCATTCTTGTTCTTCTCCCCTGCCTTCTTCTCTGAATACATATACCCCGTCACAAAAAAGAAATCGTAACAAACCCCATGAAGAATGATGCCGGCAAACAACATCCAGCTATCCGGATTGCCATAACCATAAGCGAAGAGCACATAACGCAGGATCCAGGCAAGGATGCCTATCAACAACATATTCTTGACACCTATCCTGTTGAACAGAAGAGGAATGGCCAGGATAAACAATCCTTCCGACACCTGTCCCAGGATCATTTTACCGGCGGCGTTCTGCATGCCGATTTCGTTCAGGAAAGGATTTGCGAATCCATAGTAAAATGCCAACGGTATGCATACCAGTATGGCCGCAATAAAGAAAACGAGGTAAGGCTTATCCTTCAGCAACACAAAAGCTTCGGAACCAAAAACGCTTGTACCTGTACCGGCCTCCTTCCCTTTGGGTGGCGTATTGGGCAACAGGAAACTGAATAAGCCCAATGCGGCTGACACAACCGCTGCCAGGTGAAAAGTAGTGGCGGATTTTTCGATCTCCATGTTACCCACAAGGGTACCCGCAACGATCCAGCCGATGGTGCCAAAGACCCTGATCCAGGGAAACTGTTTCCCGGGATCGGTCATCTGCGAAAAAGCCACACTGTTCGACAATGCAATGGTGGGCATATAAAGCAGTGAATATATCAGGATGACCCAGTAAAACGCAGTATTGTCCGTGATCTTTGTGGCCAATACCAGCAGCCCGGCACCTAACAGGTGTAATACCCCCATGATCTTCTGCGCGGCAAAAAAACGGTCAGCCACCATGCCAACAAATACAGGCGAAATCATGGTGGCAATGGCCAGGGCACTGAAGGCAGCACCCACATGCACATCTGTGGAGCCGAGGTTCGCTTTCATATAAGTACCCATCGTTACATACCAGGCACTCCAGATAAAATACTGTAAGAACATCATCAGTGCAAGGGATGCGCCCGTCATTTTTTTCATGCCATACTTTTTAAACAGAAATCAATTCCTCAATTTAGAATATGTATTTTATTTTCATTCAAATTATGATATGAGATTTTTATCTGTTTTAATTGCACTGACCACCTTGTCGCTAACGCTGGCTGCCCAGAAAAGATATGCAGGTAAAAAAGCCCAACTGAGCTACCTGAAATCCGATGGTTCACCCGCCAGTGAAAAAGAAGCCCAACTCATGGTGGCGATCACCAAAGTGAATGACACAGCCTGGCGTAAAGACCAGTACCAATCCAATGGACCCATCCAAACCAGCCAGTACTTTAAGACAAAAGAACTTGACCTTGCCCACGGGCCGACTGTCGTTTACCGTCCACATGGATTGGCAGAATCGTTCGGGACTTACCTGGAAGGGAAACAACATGGCGATTGGTATTTTGTAAATGATACCGGCAGGATCTATCTGCAGAAAAGATTTGACCAGGGAAAACTGCTGGAAACCATTGACCTGTTAAACAAGCCTGAAGAAAAGAAGCCCAAAGAAGAAGGGGTGGAATCCAGTTTTGAAGGTGGTATCAGGGGATGGACCAGTTACCTCCAGGAGAACCTGCGTTACCCCAAAAAAGCCATCCAAAATGATATACAGGGCAGGGTCTCCGTTTTCTTCTCTGTAGAAAAAGATGGCACCGTCAGCGATCTTTTCCTTTTCAGGTCGGTTGAATATTCACTCGACCAGGAGACAGCCAGGCTGATAGAAGCCGGACCGAAGTGGATCCCTGCCACCCTCAACAGGGAACCTGTTCGCAGTTTCAAACTCCAACCGGTCACCTACCGCTTTCAATGAGTGTGGATGGATCTGAGTGATACCACCCGAACCGATTTCATATTTCCTCCGGCAGGCAAATTCAACCGAAAGCGGGAATAGGGACTGGAGGGAAAAAACAATTCCGTCATCACGGTGAGGCCTTTATCGGCGAACAATTCGATGGAACTCTGGTCTACCAGCAGGGTTACCTTACGGCCTGGCGTAGCCGAAAATACCGGAGCGCTGTGCCTTCCCGCGAATTCCTTGTGGAATGAGCTGGCTCCTGAGCGGCTCCTGTCGATATAGTATTGGCCTGATGCCTTGTCAAAACCCAATTCCAACTCCTCTCCCACCTCGTTGGAAAACACCAGGTTCCAGGCGGATAAGCCGGTCGCATCCAATTCAATGAGCGCCGGCAATTGGATGGGTGCCGGCGAAGGCAACAACTCAGTTTCAGGGGCCCCGATATTCCGGTACAACCTGGGCTTCCCTTCCAGCCTTTTCAATTCCGGCACCGGCCGGGATGCCAGCAGGAGCTTATCCCCTGCTGCCTGCAGACTAAGTTCCCGGGGAACTGTCATCGCATTGCGCCAGTTCTTGGTAGGCACTTCATTGGCATAGTTCCAGTTGCTCATCCAGCCGATCAATATGCGACGGTCGCCGGTATTGCTCCAGGTGATACCCGCATAATTATCCGGACCAAAATCCATCCAACGTGGATCAGTATGCGAAGCAACAAACCTGCTGCCGTCAAAATCGCCCAGGAAGTATTGCGTACCGGAACCACCATTAGGCGCTCCCGGGTTCAGGTTTACGATCAGTACCCAGATTTTTTTACCGTTATAATCGAATGCAACCAAATCGGGACATTCCCACACACCGCCGTGTGCGCCAAGGTTTTTCCCGAATTCAGATTCGTATTTCCAGTTCTTTAAATCAGGGGAGGAATAAAATTCGATCTGGTCTTTCACGGCCAGGGTCATGATCCACTTTTTACCGGGCTCATACCACAATACCTTGGGGTCACGGAAATCAGTGCTCTCCGGTTTCCGCAAAACGGGGTTGCCGGCATATTTCGTCCAGGTCTTTCCTTCGTCGTTGCTGTAAGCCAGGCTCTGGTACTGGAAATTCTTTCCGCCTGTTTGTGACGGATCAACATGGTGGGTAAAAATGGCCACCAGCGGGCCTTTCCCATCGCGGCCGAATCCGGAGGTGTTATTCCTGTCATACACAGCACTGCCGGAAAAAATAAAACCCAGGGTGTCGGGATACAGTTTAATGGACTGTTCTTCCCAATGAACGAGGTCCTTGCTGGTTGCATGTCCCCAGTGCATTGGCCCCCAGGTGGTGCCCCCGGGATAATGCTGATAGAACAAATGATAAACCCCATTGTGGTACACCATTCCATTGGGATCATTCACCCAATGTTTCTTTGGTGAGAAATGAATCTGCGGACGGTATGGTTCCTGGTGCCATGGCAGGGTATCCTGGGCAAGGCTGGTGGAGTAATGGCTGGTGATTGCCGTCAGTATCGCCAGGTATATCGATATTTTTTTCATGGTGTGTTTTTTTAAAAGTGTCTGACGTTTAGGATTACTGAATTCACCGGACGCAAACGTCAGACACTATTCAAGACACCTAAAGAGTGGAAAGAAAACTTACCACATCACGGATCTCTTTTTTACTGAGGACCTGCTTCATATCCGGCATGCTGGAAGATGCGTTAATCCTTTTCTCCACCAGGTTTTTGGGAATGGTTTCGTTTGGCCCATCCCCTGTTTTGATCACCAGGGATGCCCCATTTTCCTCCATCAGCACACCTGATATCATTTTACCATCCTTCATTTTCAGTGTCACCATCGCAAAGCCCGGTGCCAGCCGGGCACTGGGATTGATCAGGGCCTCCAGCAACTGGGGTCTTGTGAGCCTGGTTGAAACCTCATTCAGTCGGGGACCAGCATTTCCACCATAATCATCAATGGCATGACAGCGGATACACTGCGCCGCCTGGTTTCGGAAAAATATTCCCCTGCCCCTCTCCGGATTGCCGCCATAAAGGCTGCCGGCATAAGCTGCTGAAGACGCATCAGGCGACAGCTTTGCACTAAGTTCGTCATACCTGGTTTTTAATGCCACAGAGCGGGTGCTGTCAATGGCCTCTGACAGTTCAATTAAGATATCCGGTGACAGTTCGCCCTTTGACATCTTATCCAGTTGTTGCCCGAAGACGGCAACCTGTGCAGCTCCGGCAGGCATATTACCCAATGTCAGGAGTGCAGCCTGTTTTTCCTCTGACGACCTGGTATTGATCACATTTGCCAGCAAGTCAACCATCAGGTCTGTGGGTAATGGCGTTTTCCCCAGCAGGTCAATTCCAACAACCCTCACTGATTTTTCCTTATCTGAAAGTGCCTGTTTGATGGCATCAGCCATGTGTTCCGATTTCAGGTTCGACAGCGCTTCCAGTGCAGCGATCCTTACCCCGGAATCAGAATCTTTTTTTAGCAGGGATGCCAGTACCGGATCTGCTTCACGGATCTGAAGCTTGTTCACAGCTTTTGTTGCGGCGAGCCTGATCTGCGCATTTTTATGCTGCATCAGGCTCAGTAAAGGTCCTGATGTTTTCGCCCTTACAGGAGCTGGATCCCTTTCGACCGGCCCTCTCAGCCTCCCGTCTACCCTGTCAAGCACCGATGGTTTTATCCAGGTGCTCAATGCCGCAATTGCCTCCAGCCGCATATTAAGCGGATGGCCCTCCTTTTGCGCATAGACAAGCAGGTTGTGCATGGCCGCTTCCGTTCCCACACGCAGGTTTGCATTGATCATACGCCGGGTTAGCGCTTCATTAGAAAAGACAGTTTTGTTCAGCAAATTGCCAAGGGCCGGCAGGGAAGCCGTAATGGAAAGATCATCATTGATTGCCCTTGCTGCTTCGGTCACAATATATTCGTCCGAATCGGCCAAAAATTCGCTTACTCCCGGATGCCCCATCCTCCGCAAAGCCACTACTGCAGCGATGCGCAAGGCCCTTGAACTATCTTTTGACAAAGCCACCACCGGCCCGGGTTTTCCGATACGTGCAAGTGCCAGGCTGCCGGCATGCCGCAGGTAGGCATCCTCATCATTATTGGCCCGCAGCATGTCTATGATGGGCTGGATGGATGGCTCATAGGCAATTCTCCCCAGGGCTTCCGCTGCAAAAAAACGGGCACGGCTATACGAATCTTTCAGCAATGGCACCAGGGCGGATCCTGCTTCCTTATAACGAATATCGCCCAGCCATTTAGCCACCTGCGCCCTGATTTCATCATCCTTATCCTTCAGGTAAGGTAGCAGGATGGCAGCATGTTTGCTTTGTTTGCGGGCCAGCTGACTGATTCCCCAGACAGCATGCACCCTTGCCAATTGGTTTCCGGTCTGCTGCAGCTGTTGTGAAAAAACAGTCACCGATGCTTCTCCCCTTTTTACCAGTTCAAATTGTGCTTTTAAACGTACCCGCATATCCGCATTACCAAGGTAGCCTGCCAACTGATCAGGCTTAAGATTTTTGAAATCAGCTTCCAGCAATGATTTGGTCAGCTTTCTTTCGGGTAGGGCCGCGCCGGCTTTATCATCCAGTTTCCAGATACGGCCGAAAGGACCGGTTCCCCATCCTTCAATCCAATCTGCCACATACAATGCTCCGTCCGGACCAAAATCAAGTCCAGTAGGCAATACACCACCGACTATTTTTTCTGTTTCGCCCAGTTCAAAACCCGCGCCTTTCTGTTTCAGTGTAAAGCTGTGAATACCGGATCCGGCCGGGGTTCCAACAAATTCCGCAACGAAGAAATGGTTTTTATACCGGGGGCCCAATGCGGTTCCGGGATTGTACACAAATCCAGCCGGGCCACTTACATAGTTGGCAATACAGGGTGTGATATATGCTGCCTGCCCTTCGAAACGGGGCAGGTACATTTTTTCATCCATCCAGACTTTATAGCTATTGTTATTGGGATCATTGTATTTGCCGTATTGCCAGTTTGACCTCCAGCCTGCGTCCGAGCCATTTACGATATAAACCAGTCTTTCCTTTTCACCGGCATGGTCGCCATCATTGTCCTCGCTGACAAGGTTACCATATTCATCGAAAGTGAACTCATGGGTGTTGCGTAACCCCGCTGCAAATATTTCAAAATCGCTGCCATCCGGATTGGAGCGGGCGATTACACCGCTATTAGGGTGCTCCCATTTCTCTCCATCTGGTCCCTTGCCATTGAACCCGATATCACCGATCTGCCAGTAAATCTTACCGTCAGGACCCATTTCCACGCCTGACATTCCATGACCACTGAATCCGACATGCACCCCGTAGCCGGTGGAAATGGACGTTTTTTCATCGGCAATTCCATCACCATTTTTATCCTTCATTCGCCACAGGTCAGGTGCTACGGCCACAAAGAGATCGTCGCCATCGGCCAGCACACCACCTGCAACATCTGTGACCTCATCATGAAAATCATCCACCACCAGTTGTGACTGGTCTGCAACGCCGTCGCCGTTCAGGTCAACCAGCCTGTAAACGTTTTCCTTTTCAACAGTCAGGTCACGCCAGTCACGCGAGCTGTCACCGTTCACATCTGTCAGCCATTCATTGCGGGAGCTGTTTTCCGGCGACAATTCGGTGTGCAGGAATTTTCGTCTGTCCTCTACCGTTTGAAGGCTGATGGAGGCGATTTCCCAGTCGCGATGACCACGGATATCGAACTCTGAATTCACCTGCCGATTGGTTTTGGTATAATAGAGCCTGCCCTGGTCATCAATATCGATGGCAATGGGCGAAATTACCAGGGAGTCGATGCCCCATAAACCAATAGTCAATCCATCAGACAGTTGTGGCTTGATGACTGCTCCCACAGAATCTGAGAACCTGGCAGATATGGCAGGGTCAAATTGTTTGATACGCAGGTCAGTTGTTTCCTGTTTGCAGGAAACCATATTAAATACAAGCGGCAGCAACAGCAACCAGCAGGCTTTTTTCATTTCATGAAGTTTATCAGTAAACAATCCAGGTTTAAAATAGTCATTCCCACACTTATTACAAAAGGATTTTATGCAATAAGGCCTGGATTACCGACGAAAAAAGCCCGCAGCCCCCCCACCCGTCTGACGTGCGTCTGACATACGTCTGACGTACGTCAGACGCGCGTCAGACGCGTTAAATCCCAAGCAACCGGTAAAACTGCTTTAATATGGCAGGGTGACCGGGCCAGGCCGGGGAAGTGGTCAGGTTGCCTTCCGTGATCGCCTCTGAAACCGGTATCTCCCGGTAATTTCCTCCGGCGAGGGTAATTTCCGGACCAACGGCAGGATAGGCCGTAAGGGTTCGTCCCTTCACCACACCGGCGGCAGTAAGGATTTGTATACCATGGCAAATGGCCGCAACAGGTTTTCCCGTATCAAAAAAGTGGCGGGTAAATTCAAGCACTTTGCTGTTCAGCCTGGTGTACTCCGGCGCACGACCACCACAGACATACAAGCCGTCATAATCCGCAGGATTTACCTCATCAAAGTTTTTATTGATGGTGAAATTATGCCCCCTCAATTCCGCATAGGTCTGGAAACCGATAAAATCATGAATGGCGGTGGCAATATATTCACCCGATTTTTTACCCGGACAAACAGCATGCACTTCAAGGCCTAAGGACTGCAGTGCCTGGAAAGGAACCATTACTTCATAGTCTTCCACGAAATCGCCTGTCAGCATTAAAATTTTCTTGCCCATAAGATTTGTTTTAAAATAAAAGATTCACCAATGTAGTAAATCCGGCGGCAAAAAAATATGACCTGAAACCAGCGCTCCCAGACATTTTATGCAGCGGCATTCAACACCTTATCCAGCTGCTTTGAGTCCAGCTGTTTATCCCATCGCGCCACAACGATTGTGGCCACAGCATTACCAACCAGGTTGGTCAGGGCCCGGGCTTCCGACATGAACCTGTCGACACCAAGGATCAGGGTCATACCTGCCACCGGCACTTCCGGAACAACGGCAAGTGTGGCAGCAAGAGTAATAAAACCGGCGCCGGTAACCCCGGCAGCACCTTTGGAACTGAGCATGGCCACTAACAGGAGTACCACCTGGCTCCCTAAAGGCAGGTCAATATTACAAGCCTGTGCAATAAACAGGGCTGCCATGGTCATGTAAATATTCGTACCATCAAGGTTGAATGAATAACCTGTTGGGATTACCAGTCCTACCACCTGTTTTTCACAACCGGCCCTTTCCATTTTCCGCATCAGGGTTGGCAGGGCAGCCTCAGATGAACTGGTTCCGAGTACCAGGAATAGTTCTTCCTTAATATAGCGCAGGAGTTTAAAGATAGAGAAGCCATTGTACCAGGCAACCAGTCCAAGCACCACCACCACGAACAAAACTGAAGTGGCATAAAAAGTAACAACCAATGCTGCCAGGTTAACAATTGAATCGATCCCGTATTTACCAATGGTAAAAGCCATGGCGCCGAAAGCCCCCAGGGGAGCCAGTTTCATCAGTATCTCCACCACCTTGAAAACAGGATGTGTAACGGCATGCAGAAAATCGATCACCATTTTACTTTTTTCTGCAGTAAGGGAAAGCCCCACTCCAAATAATATCGCAGCGAACAATACCTGCAGGATATTGCTGCCCGTAAGTGGACTCATGAGCGTTTGCGGAATGATGTTCAGTACAAAATTAATCAACGTGGAATCATGCGCTGCGGATACGTACTTTTTAATCTCATTGGTATCAAGGGTGGACGGATCAATATTCAATCCATTTCCGGGCTGTACCAGGTTACTGATAATCATTCCCACAATCAGTGCCAGCGTGGAAAAGGTAAGAAAATATAACATGGATTTGCCTGCCACCCGGCCTACCTTATTGAGGTCGCTCATAGATGCAATGCCCACTGAAACCGTCAGGAAAATTACGGGGGCAATGATCATCTTGATCAACTGGATGAATCCATCACCCAGGGGCTTCATTTGTTCACCTAGGGTGGGATAAAAATATCCAAGAGCAACACCAATGGCGATGGCCACCAGTACCTGAACATACAGGATTTTATGAAGAGGCTTTTTATCACCCGGTACACTTTCATTAACCTGATCCTGCTGAATCATAAATTTTAATCAATTTGTTTTAAACCTGCACTTAAAAGACTTACCAATTCAGCCCCTTCAGATGACAATGGTGATACCGTACAAATAAAAATAATAAAAATAATCCCAAATTACCGGCGCAGCAAACTCCCATTCATGTAAGAGCCCAAAACTATGACCCGTCAATTAATAATTTTATACGATTTATATAAGAGGAATCAATTACCATAGCAATGAATAAAGCGATAATCTGTTCTCTTTGTTTACTCGGCTCCATTCACGGTTTTAGCCAGGACACTGCCACGCAGAATATTTTATCTGCCAGGGATGACTCGGCAAAAGTGATCCGGCTTGCAGATTATGCCTATTCCTTCGTTGATTCAGATAAGGAAAAAGCCCGGAGACTATATGATGAACTGATGAGGGTCAGTAAGAAACTGGATTACCCCTATTGGATCGGGATGACCTGGTTCAACCTTGGTTATATGCATTCAAAGGAGGCAAAGGACAGGGAAGCCATCCAGGATTTCAACACAGCGCTGCAATACCTGGAAAAAACAAATCGAATTGACCAGGTTGCCAGCTGCCATCTTAATATAGGAGCCATTTCAGAAAGAATTGGAGACATCGGTCAAAAGATTAACTCCATGATGGAGGCCATCAGACTGCTGGAACCAACAAAGTATAAAGACCTGCTGATGTATGCCTATAACGGGGTGGGTGTTTCCTTTTATAACATGAACGATTTTTACAAGGGAGAAGTCTATTTCAAGAAATCGATTCAGATAGGCCGGGAGATCAAGGATTCCACCTCTATTATCAGTGCGCTGTACGGAGTAGCCAATTGTATCTCCTCTTCCGGAAAGTTTGAAGCAGCAGTACCTTTTGCGAAGGAATCGCTGGAAATTGCCCTGGCCACCAAAAATGATTATAACCTCAGCGTAGCCAACGCCTGCCTGTCGCAGTTGTACAGGAAATGGGGGAAGGGCCTGCTGGCAATTGAGCATGCCAGAAAAAGCTTTGGGCATGCCAAAGCCTGTGATGACAAGCACTATCAGCTCATCGGCCTGATGGATATGGCAGATGGCTATGGGTTATTGAAGGATCACAAAAAACGGATTGAATACCTGAACCAGGCATTGACAATAGCCCGGGAAAGCGGAACGGTTCTCCAGCTGGATGATATCTATAAAGGTTTATCCGAAGCATATGAAGGAGAGGGAAATTACCAGAAAGCGCTTGACTACTACAAGCAATCTATCGTCAACCTCGACAGTACCAACAATTTAGAGAACAGGAAAAATGTGGCGGAACTGGAGATCCGCTACCAGACAGCACAGAAAGAAATTCAATTACAGAAGAGCCGGCAATATACCCTGCTCAGTATTGGCGCAGCCCTGGTAACTTTACTGGTTGCGGGATTGATCTTCCTGCAATACAAAAGCAGGAAAAAATTGCACGAACGTCAACTGCAGTCTTTACAGAAAGACAGCGAAATACAGCAGTTGCACGCCCTTATGCAGGGCGAAGAAAAAGAACGCAGCAGGATCGCAAAAGACTTACACGACGGAGTGGCAGGGATGCTGGCGGCGGCCAAAATGCATCTGGAAAGTGTGGGCTCAGAACAGGAAGCGTTCACAAAGGATACTGAATATGTAAAGGGTATCGGGTTATTGAACGACGCCGCGGTGGAATTACGTAAAACATCACACAACCTGATGCCAGAGGTCTTAATTCAGTACGGGCTTGACCAGGCAATCCGCAGGTATTGCAATAATATCAACAGTGGCAGGACTTTGTCGGTGGAGTACAATTCACTGGGCAAGATCGGCAGGTTCAATAACAGTTTTGAATTGTCTGTTTACCGGATCGTACAGGAACTGCTGAATAATATTGTAAAGCACTCCAGGGCTAAAGAGGCAATTGTTCAGGTAAGCCGGTACGATGGCATTTTGTCAATCACCATTGAGGATAACGGGGTAGGATTCAGTGCAGGAAAGGATCAGCCGGAAGGCATGGGATTAAAGAGCCTGTCGTCCAGGGTAAAGGCAATTAACGGAAAAATGGAACTTGTTTCAGAACCGGGGAGTGGCGTGAGTGCCTATCTGGAATTTGACCTGATGGGGCTGGATAAAAAATAAACGGAACAAATCAGTTGTATTGATCTGTCCCGTTTTCCTGCGGTGAGGGAGGGATTCGAACCCTCGGTACAAGTTTAAGCTCGTACAACGGTTTAGCAAACCGGCCCTTTCGGCCACTCAGGCACCTCACCTACCGACCCTGAAACTGGTTCAAGGGGACGCAAAAATAGGGATTTAACCATTTATCTCCCAAAAAATTGCGGCAAATTTTTACAGTGCTGCGAGCTGAACTTTTTGTTGCAGTTCCATTACATTCTCCCTGAACACATTATCTGTATCCATCAGGTCTTTTACCGTCTGGCAGCTATGGATAACCGTAGTATGGTCGCGGCCGCCAAAGTGTTCGCCAATGGTTTTCAATGAGTTCTTGGTGAAAGACTTGGCCAGGTACATAGTGATCTGGCGAGCCTGCACGATTTCCCGTTTGCGGGTTTTCTGGAGCAGCTTTTCGTAAGGAACATCGAAATAATCACAGACCATTTTCTGGATCGCTTCAATGGTAATTTCCTTGGAAGAGGTCTTCACAAAGTTACGGAGTACTTTCTTGGCCAAATCGAGGTCAATTTCCCTACGATTAAGCGAAGACTGTGCCAAAAGTGATATCAGCGCGCCTTCCAGCTCCCGTACGTTGCTATTAATATTATAGGCCAGGTATTTTACTACTTCACGAGGCATTTCCAGGCCATCATTCTTCATTTTACGCTCCAGTATCTCGATCCGGGTTTCATAATCAGGCACTTGCAGGTCAGCGCTTAATCCCCAGCGGAAACGGCTCAGCAATCTTTCCTGAACCCCCTCGAGGTCTTTTGGCGCCTTGTCTGATGTTAGGATCAGCTGCTTGCCGGACTGGTGCAGGTGGTTGAATATGGCAAAGAATGCATCCTGTGATTTTTCCGCCCGGTTGAAAAACTGAACATCATCGATGATCAGCACGTCTATCAGCTGGTAAAAATGAATGAAATCATTGATGGCATTGTTACGGCTGTGGTCCACAAACTGGTTGATGAACTTTTCTGAGCTCACATACAAAACCACTTTGTTGGGATGAAGCCGTTTTACATCATTTCCGATTGCCTGGGCGAGGTGGGTTTTTCCCAAACCCACTCCCCCATATATAACCAATGGATTGAAAGAGTTGGCGCCGGGTTTCTCCGCTACCGTTTTTCCCGCACGACGGGCCACACGGTTACTATCACCTTCCACATAGGCGTCGAAAGTATAAATAGGATTCAGCTGCGGATCGATCTGCATTTTCTTCAGACCGGGAATCACAAAAGGATTTTTCACCGGGTTATTTATAACCAACGGAAAATCCATCTCGTTATTGGAGTAAGTCTTGTAACCATGGGCGGGAACGTCCATCGTCAAAGGCTTGTTCTTATGATTGCCGCTATCTACCATGATACGATATTCCAGTTGCGCGTCTTTACCAAGGACCCTGCGAAGCGTTTTTGCCAGCAGGTTTACGTAATGTTCTTCCAGGTACTCATAAAAAAACTGGCTGGGTACCTGTATAACGAGTACGGTATTCTTGAGTTCAACGGGTTTAATCGGCTCGAACCATGTTTTGAAATGCTGCCACTCCACGATATCCTTTATGATCTCCAGACAACTATTCCAGACTGTATCTAAGGTTTTGGTCATTTGTGAACGTGCAGTTTTGAATGATATACGTTATAAAAAAAATTAACGTAGGGGGACGAATATCAAATTTTTTCGTTGAAAAAAAAATATTTTATTCACTTGTTTTTTTACCTATCAACACAGTATGCGAAGCATCCAATTTTTTCTTCCGATTCCGCTGGAACTCAAAGTCCAAGCGGCCTAGAACGATTCCACCCCACCCTACCTGGTTCACTATCACATCATCCCCCGATTTATTTTTATACACAACAGGTGCATCAAAAAACGTATGTGTATGACCGCCAATAATGAGGTCGATATGTGCCGACTCCCTGGCCAGGTTTTCATCACTCACCTTATTTTCCCTGTATTTGTATCCAAGGTGCGACAAACAGATAACCATGTCGCATTTCTCCGTATTCTTAAGGTAGTCGGCCCATTGGTTGGCCGAAGCAATAGGGTCAAGGTATTTTGTATTGCCTGCCAGGTTATCCGGCACAAGTCCCTTCATCTCAATACCCACGCCCGTTATACCGATTTTTAATCTCCCTTTCCTGAATACCTGGTAAGGTTTTGACCTGCCCTCCATCGGCGTATCAGTGAAATCATAATTACTGATGAGCAAAGGCAGGTTTCCATGCTTTAATTGTGTGGCGAAGTTTTCAAGTCCCGCATCAAAATCATGGTTTCCCATAGTACAGGCGTCATACCCCATTGCGGCCATCGCCCTGAACTCGGGCTCACCTTTGTAAAAATTAAAATAAGGGGTGCCCTGGAAGATGTCGCCGGCATCTAGCAAAAGTACCTGACCGCCTTCGGCCCTGATCCTGCTGATTTGCTCCGCCCTTGCGGCCACCCCGCCCAGTCCCTGGTTCCTGCTGCCATCCATGGGAAATGGTTCCAGCCTGCTGTGCACATCATTGGTATGCAGAATCGTCAGCCGTTCGGTTGCAGATTCGGCCATCAATTCATTTGAAAGAGCAGAACCAGTTAACAGGGCCCCGGTTGCCAGTGAGGTATTCTTCAAAAAATTTCTTCTATTGAGCATATTGTACCCTGTTTTCAAGTGAGGCATTGATTTTTTCTCCACGCTTTGCAAAGGCGCCCAGGTAGCTGATCAGTGCGTCGCGAACCAGGACTCCCTTATTTTCCTGCGGGATGGATCGCAGCATATCGCAATTATCCCCGCCACTTGCCACATAATCAGAGTTGGCTACTATATAGGTGGCAGAGTAATCCAGCGGCAGTCCGCCCACCTTAACCTCCGTCGCTTTTTTGTCCTTTATTATATAGGATACACCGGAACCGGGCCAGCCGCCTCTTGAAGCCACATTATCAAGCAGCTCCTGCAATACCGAACCTTTCAGCCGCTGAATGATCATTATATTATCAAAAGGCATCAGTTCGTACACCTTGCCAAGAGTTAGCGGGCCTGCGGGCAGTTGATGCAGCCGTATCCCACCGTAATTGATAAAGGCTATATCTACCTTTACTCCATATAATTTCCCGGCTTCTGATTTAACCGCATCCGCCAGGAGATTACCCAGAACGCCCTCGGGCTGTTTCTTTTCCAGGACAACAGCGGTTTCACCTATAACCGTATTCATGCTGGCATTTACACTGTCTGAATAGGGACGAAGCAGTTCGCCAATGGCCGCACTGCGGGGAGCGTCCTGTGTAATACGTAACTTGTCGTACTGCATGGATGCCGGCTGGTAATACCTGTTACAGGCAGTAAAAGCCAGCGCCAGCAACACCGCAGAGGCTTGCAAAACTGATCGAGAAAACTTTGACATATGAATGAACTTAAGGTACAAATATTTTACCAAGGGTAAAACCAATTTGCGGGCCGCAAAGATAAAACAAGTGTTTTTACGCAAATATGAAATCCGGAATATCTTTGCATTGATTTTAGGATAAAAACCTAACCATGCAACAAATAATCAGTTTACAGGTGAGTCCGGCAGAAGCAGCCGACGACCGCGCCATAACGGCATATATAGCCGCAGCCAGTTCAAAAAAGTCATCAGAAGTCAGCGGTTACCATATCCTTAAGCAATCCATAGATGCAAGGGGAAAACAGATCCGGATCAACCTGACACTGAAAGCCTTTATCAATGAGCCTTTCACTGAGCGGGAAGTGCGCCATATCAGTTTCACTGATGTTTCCGGGGCTGCACACCAGGTAATTATTGTAGGCGCCGGGCCCTGCGGACTTTTTGCGGCGCTGCAACTGATAGAACAGGGTATCCGTCCGCTGATTCTTGAAAGGGGAAAGGATGTGCGTGCCCGGAGGCGCGATCTTGCCATGCTCAACAAGGAAGGCATCGTGAACCCCGACAGCAATTATTGTTTCGGCGAAGGTGGTGCAGGCACTTACAGTGACGGCAAATTATATACCCGCTCCAATAAAAGGGGCAGTATTGACCGCATCCTCAACCTTTTTGTACAGTTCGGAGCTGATGAACGGATCCTCTACGAAGCCCACCCACATATCGGCACCAACAAACTGCCGCATATTATGGTGGCCATGAGGCAGCAGATACTCGACAGCGGCGGGCTGTTCCTGTTCGAACAGAAAGTAAATTCTTTTATCATTAAAGATGGTGAAATCAGTGGTGTACTAACTGCCTCGGGCAACCGATTTGAAGGCGATGCCGTGATCCTTGCCACCGGCCATTCAGCGCGCGACATATTTGAACTGCTGCACCGGCAGCAGGTCCTTATAGAAGCCAAGCCATTTGCGCTGGGGGTTCGCATTGAACACCCGCAGGAACTGATCGACAGCATCCAGTACCATTGTCCGGTACGCGGCGAATACCTTCCCCCGGCGTCTTACAGCCTGGTTCAGCAGGTTGGCGGCCGCGGAGTATTCTCTTTCTGCATGTGCCCCGGTGGCATCATCGCACCTGCTGCTACCAGTCCGGGTGAACTGGTGGTTAACGGCTGGAGTCCCTCCAAAAGAAATAATCCCTATGCCAATTCCGGCATGGTGGTGTCCATTGAAGAAAAGGATTACGGGCAGATCGGGGGGCCACTTGCGGCCATGTACTTCCAGCGCAATGTGGAACAAAAGGCATTTGAAGCGGGAGGCGGGAAATTTGTCGCTCCGGCACTTCGCATGACCGATTTCGTTAGTCGGAAGGTTTCCGCCGATTTACCCGGCTGTTCTTACCTCCCCGGGGTACGGTCTGCCCCGCTGTGGGAGGTTTTACCCGGGTTCGTATATAACAGCCTGGCTGAAGGGTTTAAAGCCTTCGGGCAAAAAATGCGGGGTTATTATACCGGTGAGGCGGTAGTGGTGGCAACGGAATCGAGAACATCATCGCCGGTGCGGATTCCGCGCGATCCGGATACCCTTGAACATCCGCAGGTGAAGGGATTATACCCTGCGGGTGAAGGGGCGGGATATGCCGGTGGCATCGTGAGTGCGGCCATGGACGGTGAGCGGATCGCCCGCATCATCGTGCACCGACTAACAGGTGTCCCAGTTGTCTGACGTTTAGCATTACTGAATACCGCGGATCCAAACGTCAGACAGCTTTCCACATCCCAATCACCCCACATTTTACCCAGTCCCCATGAAAAATTTTCAGAACCTGTAATATTCAGGAAATTGACACGTCCAATAGCCGCAGCAGAATAATTTTGACCATCAAAACCTTTATATGTCCTTACTGGAAGTTCGTCACCTCAAAAAATACTATGCCACCCAGAAAGCGGTGGATGATATCAGCTTTTCCATTGATGCCGGCAGCATATTCGGTTTACTGGGGCCCAACGGAGCCGGTAAAACCACCCTGCTGCGGATGATTACGGGGATATTTTATCCCGATGAAGGAGAAATCATCTTTGAAGGGCGGCCTTTCAATGCGGAAAAAGATATTCTAAGGATAGGGTACATGCCCGAAGAACGCGGACTGTACAAGAAAATGAAAATCGGCGACCAGGCGGTTTACCTGGCACAACTGAAAGGCCTGTCCAAAAGCCAGGCCATAGAAAAGGTCAAAGAATGGTTCGAGAAATTTGAAATGCAGAGCTGGTGGAACAAAAAAGTGGAGGACCTCAGTAAGGGAATGGGACAAAAACTGCAATTCGTAACCACCGTACTGCACGAACCTAAACTGATCATACTGGATGAACCCTTCAGCGGCCTGGATCCCGTAAACTCCAATCTGATCAAGGAAGAAATATACAACCTGGCAAAAAAAGGCTGTACCATTATATTCAGCACCCACCGTATGGAACAGGTGGAAGAAATCTGCGACCAGATCGTACTGGTGAACAAGGGGCAAAAAATGCTGGATGGGAAAGTCGGGCAGATCAGGCAACAGTTTAAAGAAAACCTTTACCGTGTGCAAACCGAAGGAAACATACATGTTCCGGTTTCCGGCAACTTCAGTGTACTAAAACAGGGAAGCCATGAATGGACCATTCAACTGCACAATGGAACCAGCACCAACCAGCTTTTGTCTGAATTAATCCAGGCGGGGGTTCCGGTGAATGGTTTCAATGAAATTCTGCCCACCCTGAATGATATTTTTATCAGGCTCGTCAATGGCAGTACGTCTGCCACACGGCAGTTTCAGAATGTAAGCCTTTAAACTTTTATCCAACCAATCATGAACAAGACATTAATCATCATACAAAGGGAATTTCTTTCGCGCGTACAAAAGAAAACCTTCCTGTTGTCAACCATCCTTCTCCCCTTACTGATCTTCGGATTTTACGCACTGATTATTTATTTCAGCGTTAAGGGCGAGGACAACCTGCATATTGCCATCGCTGACCAAACCGGGCAGTTTGAAGGAAAACTCCAGAGCACCGACAATATCCGTTTTAGTTTTGTAAAGGACCAGGATGCTGCCGGTCTGCAGCAGGCAATAAACGATAAAAAATATACCGGCTATATCATCGTTCCTTCGGGATTCAATGCAGCCGGCAAAGACAGCCTCACCTATACCAGCAATGCCAATGTGGGACTGATGACCAAGGAAAAAATTGAAAGCCGGATCAATAAAGCGATTGAGAAAACAAACCTGCAGCACCTGCTGGCACCGGGAGTTACCATGGCGCAGGTTGACAGCACGCGGAGTAATATTTCCCTCCATGTCTCCAAGCAGGGAAGCAAGAGCGGCAGTACCGGTTTCGCCTATGCGCTGGGCTTCATCTGTGGCATCCTGATATATATGGTGTTGTTCATTTATGGATCCATGGTCATGCGCGGGGTGATGGAAGAAAAAACCAACCGCATCGCAGAAGTGATGGTCAGCAGCGTAAAACCATTCCAGCTGATGATTGGTAAAATTGTGGGTATTGGCGCTGTTGGCCTGGTACAGTTCCTGATCTGGGGTGTATTGATCGTCGGGCTGCAGATGCTGCTGCCGCTTTTGTACCCCCAACTGCTGGAACAGGCAGCTCAACAGGGAGGCAACATGCCGGCTATGGGAGGAAATTCACAGCAATTGGGCATGATGAAACAGATCATGGACAACCTCAACAGTGTAAACATGGTCCAGATCCTGGTGCTTTTCATCCTGTATTTCCTGGGTGGATACCTCCTGTATTCATCCATGTTTGCCGCAGTGGGCAGTGCAGTGAATGAAGACCCACAGGACGCCCAGCAACTGATGCTGCCCATCACCATGCCCATCATATTTTCCTTTGTGATCATGACCCAGGCGATCAATAACCCCGATGGTGGCATGGCCCTTTTTGGAAGCCTGTTCCCATTATCCTCTCCCATTGTTATGATGGCAAGACTTCCCTATGGTGTACCTGGCTGGCAGATTGCATTATCCTTATTGCTGCTTGTGCTTGGTTTCCTGGGTACTGCCTGGCTGGCTGCACGGATCTACCGCACCGGTATATTGATGTATGGCAAAAAAGTAACCTGGAAAGAATTGTGGAAATGGGCTATTACTTCATAGGACTGGTAGCGCCGGCGGCGATTGACCAGCAGTTCCGTGAATGGAAAAAATGGATGCTGGATGGATTTGGTTGCAAAGTAGCCATGAAATCGCCGGCGCATATTACCCTGATCCCGCCATTCCAGATGAAGGAATCAGAAGAAGGCGGGATGCGAACTTTTATGGACCGGTTTGCGGAAACACAATTTCCCTTTGACATCCGGCTGGATGGTTTTGGCTCATTTGACAAGCGGGTCATATTTGTGAAAGTGGACCAGAACCAGTTTCTGGGACGTTTGTATGACCGTTTCCAGCATGATTTCCTGTTGGCATATCCTGGCCAGGTAAAACCCGACAAGCGTCCATTTCACCCCCATATGACCATTGCCACCCGTGATATTCCCAGGCAATCTTTCGGAGAGGCCATGGAACATTTTACTCCTATCTCCTTTTCTGCAGTTATCCCTGCCAGTGAGTTGTCATTGCTTTACCTCCGGCCTGGTAGGTGGGATGTGGTTCACCGGGCTGTTTTCGGTGCCTGAACAGTGTTCACCCGTCGGGTGCCACCCGACGGGTGAACACTGTTCAATGTTAAATATTTCCCAACAACAAGTACAACCGAGGCAATTACGAATTTATTCGTATGTTTATACGAACATTTTCGTAATACAAACCAGATACTATGTACAGATTCAATCAGACCTTTCGCAAATGGGGCGCTGCCGCCCTTGTGGTAACACTGGCCGTCCCGGCCATCAGTTGGAACGACAGTCTTATTCATTCCAATGGATTACAGGCAGATATGTATGTGTCAGATACCCTGCCCGGCGGCAGCCTGGAAGATCATATCAACAAGCTGGAAAAAGCCAGGGAAAAGCTGGACGGAAAACTCGCCGAAAAAGACTGGAGCCGGGCGGAAAAAGAAATAGAATCCGCACTGGCGAAAATCAATTCGGCTGAGATCGAAAAACAAATACAGCAGGCACTGGCGGCTTTGCAGGACAACAAGAAACTAATGCAGTCTGAATTAAAACACATGGATGTCGAAATGCAGCAAGTGCAACAGCATTTGCAGGATGTCAAAAAGGAAATTGAAATGTCCCGGGTTCAACTCCAAAAAGACCTTAAGACAAAGATGCCCGATATAAAAAAGGAACTGGAAAAAGCCAAAATCAGCATGGATGAAGCGAAGAAGGAACTGGAATCTTACCGGGAAATGATAACCGAAATGGAAAGAGAGGGGCTCATCCCTGACAAAAACAATTACCGCATCGAATACAGGGATGAAAAGTTATCAATCAACGGGAAGGAACAACCGAAGGAGGTGGCTGACCGGTACCGAAAATACTTTAAGAAAAAACAAATGGTCATCAGCAATGAGAACAATCACTTTAATGCGCAAAGTGAAGAATGATTCTTATAACTACCTTATCAGCTATGAAAAAAATGCCCGGCTTGCTGCCGGGCATTTTCGTATTTTCTGTTTCATAATATTCCATCAATCAACCTCAGTGCGGGATACTCAAAAACCACAGGAGATTCAATTGCGACCTTTTCAAGATACAGGTCAACGTTCAGCCGCTGAATGCTTCCTTCGCTTACGATCACCTGCTCTTTTTTAATGCGTTTATATCCTTTTTTATCAAACCTGATCTCCAACCCTCCGGCAGGCAGTTCGTCGAGTTTAAAATAACCGGAAGCATTGGTCGCCACTTCCTTTTCAACGGTTCTTTTATTGTTTGAAGCAGTTACCATCACACCGGAAACAGGTTTTTTAGTAACCGCATCCACTATGTACCCATGTATAACGGCATCTTCCCCGGGGAGCCTCCCCCCTGTTGCAAATGCCAACTGGGAACATATCATTCCCGTTGTCAGGAAAACCAGGTTGCGAAGAATTCTCATGGATCCTGTTTGACTGTTATAAAAATGGAGTTTCAATGGCTGACTGAAACTCTTCCCATAAATTTCGGACAATTTTCTCTGCCGGCAGAATATCTTTTATCAGGGAACTCACCTGGCCGATCTCCAGTTCACCCTCTTCGAGATCTCCTTCGAACATACCCTTTTTTGCCCTTGCCCTGCCCAGGATCAGTTTCAGTTCAGCTTCCGATGCGCCCCGCTGTTCTGCCTCCCAAACTTCCTTAAAGAATTTGTTCTTTAGCAGCCGAACCGGCACCAATTTTTTCATGCTGAGCTGGGTATCGCCTTCATTGGTATGGATCAAAGCCTGTTTGAAGTTGGGGTGGCTGGAGGCTTCTTCGCAGGCCACAAAACGGGTGCCAACCTGTACAGCTTCGGCGCCCAGTACCATAGCAGCCAGCATCTGGCGGCCGGTACCAATTCCCCCGGCGGCAATCACCGGTATTTTAACAGCTTCCGCTACGGCAGGGATCAGCACCATTGTGGTGGTCTCTTCCCGCCCGTTGTGGCCACCCGCTTCAAAACCTTCTGCCACTACGGCATCACATCCCGCCTCCTCTGCTTTTAAGGCGAACCGGCTGCTGCTCACCACATGCACCACTGTGATTCCCTTCTCCTTAAACATACCGGTCCAGGTTTTTGGATTGCCGGCTGAGGTGAAAACAATTTTAACTCCTTCGTCCACAATGATCTGCATCAGCTTGTCAAGATCCGGATATAACAGTGGCACATTAACGCCAAAAGGCTTGCTGGTAGCCGACCTGCATTTCCTGATATGATCAATAAGCACGTCGGGATACATACTGCCGGCACCCAGTAAACCGAGCCCGCCGGCATTACTAACGGCACTGGCTAAACGCCATCCGCTGGCCCAGATCATACCGGCCTGAATAATCGGATATTGTATCCCAAAGAGATTAGTGATCCGGTTGCTGAAGCTGTTCATTGGATTGTTCGTTGTTTGTGGTTACTGCGAAATGGTCCAACCCCATTCATGAAAATTCAAACATCCCCATCATCTTTTGCCCAGGTCAATTTCGGTATTGTCGCCAATATTCAGGCTGCGGCTTTCACCTCTCACTTCCGTATCGGAACCTATCAGGGACTTGGTGAGCACAATGTCTTTCAGGTCAGAAAATGCGCCGATGATCGAGTCCTTAATTATGGAATCAGTAATGGTAACGCATTCACCGATGGCCACATTCGGCCCTATAATACTATTGGAAATATCACAACCCGCTGCAATACTGACGGGTGGAACTATGATGGTGTTCTCAAACTGGTGTTCGGCGGAAATGGTTTGTCCCATTTTCCGAAGCAAGGTAGCATTGCTTTCAAGGAGGGTTTCCTTTTTACCGCAATCAAACCAGTTCTGCACTTTGTAGGACCTTATGGTTGCCCCTGTACCGATCATACACTCCAGCGCATCGGTCAGGTTGTATTCTCCGTATGAGGTAATGTTCTGCCTGATATTATTTTCAAGGCAATTGAAAAGCATTCCGGTCTCCCGGATCCTGTAAATGCCCACCAGGGCCATATTGGATTTGGGAATCTGCGGTTTCTCCACCACTTTGGTAATCCTGCCATCCTCGTTGATTTCTGCCACGCCAAAATCGCGCGGATCATCCACCCGCTTTACGCCCAGCAGGGAGTGTTCGCTGTTGATGACCGCGTTGACATCATACTCACAGATGCTGTCTCCCAGTACGATGATGATTTCATCTTCCCGGACAAGGTCACGGGTCAGCAGGATGGCATGGCCAATTCCCAGGCGGTCGTTCTGCTGGATGAAATGAGTGGTTAAATGGGGATATTTCTCGTGCACAAAATCCTGGATCTTATCTCCCAGGTACCCTACTATAAAAATAAATTCCTGAACGCCAGCTTCGGACAACTGGTCAACAATGATACCGAGAATTGTTTTGCCTGCCAGGGGAATCAGGGCTTTGGGCTGTGTATATGTATGGGGGCGCAGCTTGGTGCCTGCACCTGCTACTGGAATAATCGCTTTCATCCAAGTTATTTTCAAAGGCCGGAATTAATACAGGCCTTTACTGACCGTGAAAATAGGAAAAATAGGTCCATGACAAAAATCAGTCCCGGAATTGACCCTGGTAATTGTTCCGGAGATCCAATTACCGGAACTTTAGCTCATAAAAAGGAGGTTATTATGGCAAACCTGACTACCAGTAAACTTCAATTATCCAGGCCCTGGTCAGATTGGTTGGACGTAGACCGCTTTTTCAATGACAATTTCCTGAGTGAATTCAACAGGAAAATGCCTGCGGTCAATATTGCCGAAACGGAACAGGCCTTTCAGGTTGAGTTGGTGGCGCCCGGCTTTACAAAAGCGGATTTCACTGTAAATGTTGAAGACAATATGCTGCAGGTAAGTGGTCAGTCTGAGACTGAAACATCGAAGGAAGAGAAGAATTATTCCCGGAAAGAATACCACCGGAATAGTTTCAGCAGGTCATTTACCCTGCCGGAAAATGTTCAGGATGATGCGATTACCGCTGTTTATGAAAACGGCATCCTGAAACTCACCATTCCCAAAAAGGCACCGGAAGTGAAAAAAGAAGGCAAAAAGATCAGTGTCGGATAATTGTTTACTGGTCAGGATTTTTAAAGGTTGCAGTTGGTTTAATAAAAAGGCTATCCCTTCCGGGGTGGCCTTTTGTATTTGAGGGATATTAAAGGAGGATGCCGTATTTTTGCGGCAAATTTTAATACATGCAACACGATACGCTGGTTTTTGACCTGATACGCAAGGAGTTGGAAAGGCAAAGACATGGTATTGAACTGATCGCTTCAGAAAACTTCACTTCCCTGCAGGTGATGCAGGCTATGGGAAGTGTATTAACCAATAAATATGCTGAGGGCTATCCCGGCCGCCGTTATTATGGCGGATGCGAGATTGTTGACCAGACAGAACAGCTGGCCATTGACCGCATCAAACAGGCGTTTGGTTGTGAATATGCCAATGTGCAGCCTCACAGTGGCGCCCAGGCAAATGCGGCCGTGATGCTGGCCATTTTGCAGCCCGGCGACAGGATTCTCGGACTCGACCTCAGCATGGGAGGCCATCTGACCCATGGTTCGGCAGTAAACTTTTCCGGAAAGCTGTATGAACCTCATTTCTACGGGGTGGAGAAAGAAACCGGCCGGGTAGATTACGCCATGCTGGAAAAGGTTGCCCGTGAACAGAAACCCAAACTGATCATCTGCGGTGCATCAGCTTACAGCCGCGACTGGGATTATGCCCGTATCCGCAAAGTTGCCGATGAAGTGGGTGCTTTTGTAATGTGTGATATGGCCCACCCGGCTGGACTGATAGCCAAAGGATTACTGAACTCTCCTTTTGATCACTGTCATTTCGTAACCTCCACCACACATAAAACCCTTCGTGGTCCACGCGGCGGTATCATCCTGATGAAAAAGGATTTTGAAAACCCATTCGGACTGAAGGATGTGAAGGGCAATATCCGCATGATGAGCAACCTGCTCGATATGGCGGTGTTCCCCGGCACCCAGGGTGGCCCGCTGGAACACGTTATTGCGGCGAAGGCAGTGGCTTTCGGGGAATTGCTGAGTGATGAGTTCACCACCTACGCACAACAGGTTGTTACCAATGCCCAGGCGATGTCAAAAGCACTGGTAGACCGTGGTTATAAAATCATCAGCGATGGAACAGACAACCACCTGATGCTGATCGACCTGCGTAATAAGAACATCAGTGGTAAAAAAGCAGAGCAGGTTTTGGGCAGGGCTGATATCACCCTCAATAAAAACATGGTTCCTTTTGATGATAAAAGCGCTTTTGTAACCTCGGGTATCAGGGTGGGCGTACCGGCCATCACCTCCCGCGGCATGAAGGCGGAACATATGGATTTTGTGATCAATTCTATTGACCGTGTGCTGATGAATGCCGATGACGAAACAATAATCGAAGGAGTTCGTAAAGAAGTGAACGAATTCATGTCCCAGTTCCCGCTTTACCCGGAATTGGGTTAAGGCGTCTGACGTGCGTCTGACGTACGTCAGACGCACGTCAGACGCTTAATCGCAAAACATCGTGCGCATCACCTGCTTTTCATTGGGTTATTGCCTGTTGGCAGGAGAAGCTTCCGCGAGCATTTAACTATTTTTACGCCCCCAACGAGATAATCATATGATTCAACGTATACAAACCATCTGGCTGGCCCTGGCAGCCATTAGCGGATTTGCGATGGCTAAAGTACCCCTGTTTACTGCGACCCTGGCAGACCAGACCAAACGTCATTACCTTGCATCAGAAAGCCTGCTTTCTTTTGCCCTTGCTGTGGGTATTGCCAGCATGTCCCTGATTGCGATATTCCTGTTCCGCAACAGGCCGACCCAATTTAAGCTGGCCATTGTTGGCGTGCTTTTATCTGCCGGCGTTACGGGTCTGCAGGTATATTCCGTTGAAAACTTCAAAAAAACCACCGCAATGGTCCAGGGCACTTATCAATGGGGTGGTCTCCTGCCTATTGCGATGATGATCTTCCTGATTTTGGCCGCTGCCGGAATTCGTAAGGATGAAAAACTGATCAAAAGCCTGGATCGTTTGCGGTAACGGGGAAAATGCCCCCAACAGGCAACAGTTTTTTCCAGCTTATTTTCTTACATTTAACCTGACTTACTTCCCATTGCTGACGGAGCTTTTTTCTGTCCCTCAAACTACATATACTTAATCCGGTTTCATCTGTCTTTTTTCACTTTTAATCATAGATGTATGAAACCTTTATTACTGCGGCAATTATCCATCGCCTTGATTGGATCCTTGCTGCTGTCTTCCTGCCAGAAAGAGGACATTAACAATCAGGCATTAACTGAAGCCGATGAAAACCTGCTGCACTCGTGGAGGGGGTATGTTCATACCTACAACGGGCCGGCGGTGCCATTAGGGAATGGTTTTGCCAGATCCTGGTACAAAGTAGGAAAAAAAGGCCTGCCCCTTGAAATTGGTATTGAAATAAGTGCTGCCACACTCGGGGGACTTTCCAATGGCAACTCAAATCCCATTCCGGAGCATGAAACCATTGTGCTGCCTTTACCTGCCAGGGCGCTGCAGACAACCCGGTTCAGGCACATAGGTCTCAACTGGAATCCGAACGGGCATCCGCCTCCGGGCATTTTTGATCCTGCACATTTCGATTTCCATTTTTACCTGATCAGCAACCAGGAAAGGCTGGCGATTCCTGCCTATTCGGTTAACCCTGATGGTTTCAATAATATGCCAACGGGGGATTATCTGCCTGTCGGTTTTGGGTCCCCTCCGGGTCCTGCCGGGGCCGAACCTGCCATGGGAAGACATTTATTACAGCCACATGTATTTGCTCCGGGGTTCCAGTTTGTAAAGGAAATGATCTATGGGTCATTTAACGGCAAGCTCATTTTTGTTGAACCAATGATCACGCTGGACCATCTTTTGAGCGGGGCAGCAAGTACTAACCCTTACGGACAGCCGAAATTTTACAGTGAACCGGGATTTTACCCCACGGTTTATAAAATCTGGAGAGACCAGAAATGTGGTAATCACTTTATTTCCCTGTCTGAGTTCAGGTGGTTTGGTGAGAACTGCCAGAATGGTGCACCACGAGAGAATTGAAAGGTTGGTGTCTGACATGTTTAAGGTGCCTGACGTTTAGGTTCACAGGTGTCTGACGTTTGAGATCGTCGAATTCAGTAATCCTAAACGTCAGACACCTTGCCTGGACGCAAACGTCAGACACCTTTTCCTATAAAAACCTGCCGGTTTTGCTTTCCTTAACTTCTTTCAATCCTTTTGGCACACCGGCATAGACCAGTTGTCCGCCGCCATCACCGGCTTCGGGACCAAGGTCGATGACCCAGTCGGCACTTTTGATCACATCAGTATTGTGCTCAATTACGAGTATGGTATGTCCCTGGTCCACCAGGGCATTAAAGGATGCCAGTAATTTTTTGATGTCGTGAAAATGCAGTCCGGTAGTAGGTTCATCAAAAATGAACAGGATATGTCCCTGTGCGCGTCCCTTTCCCAGAAACGACGCCAGCTTAACCCGCTGGGCCTCACCGCCTGAAAGGGTATCTGATGACTGACCAAGTTTTACGTACCCCAGTCCCACATCACTCAATGCCCTGATCTTATTGATTACATCTTTCTCCGCTGCAAAAAATTCCAGTGCTTCATCCACGCTCATTTCCAGCACGTCGAAGATGTTTTTTTCACGATAGGTCACTTCCAGTACTTCTTCCTTAAACCGCTTACCGCCACACACATCGCAGGTAAGGTGCACATCGGCCAGGAACTGCATTTCAACGATCTGTTCACCCTCTCCCTTGCAGGCGTCACAACGGCCGCCATCCACATTGAAAGAAAAATGCTTTGGCTGGAAGCCCCGCATTTTACTCAATGGCTGCGATGCAAACAGGTCGCGGATCTCATCATATGCCTTAATATAGGTTACGGGGTTACTGCGGGATGATTTACCGATAGGATTCTGGTCAACCAGTTCGATCTGCGAAATAAAATCTATATCACCTTCAATGGATCGATGCATGCCCACCTTATCAGCGGCCTCGCCTTTTATTTTTTGCAGTCCGGGGTAAAGTATCTGCTTGACCAGCGTTGTTTTTCCACTTCCACTCACGCCACTAACGACCGTCAGCACGCCGAGTGGAAATTCAACATCTATATTTTGCAGGTTATGCTGTCGTGCTCCTTTTACTATAACCGACCTTTGCCAGTTGCGCAGGCGTGCAGGCGGATCGATACTGAATTTCCCTGTAAGGTATTTTCCGGTCAGGCTGTTTTTATCTTTGGAGATGGCATCAAAATCTCCGGCAGCCACTACTTCGCCACCCAGGTGACTGGCCAAAGGCCCCATATCAATGATATGATCAGCCTGCCGCATCATTAGTTCATCATGTTCCACCACCACAACCGTATTCCCCAGGTCACGGAGTGATTTCAGCACACTGATAAGTCTCTCGGTATCTCTTGAATGCAATCCAATGGAAGGCTCATCCAGGATGTACAGAGAATTGGTGAGATTACTTCCCAGGCTGCGGGTCAGTTGTATCCGCTGGCTCTCCCCTCCGCTCAGGGAATTGGCCAGTCGAGCGAGCGTGAGGTATCCCAGTCCCACGTCCATTAAAGTACCTATTCTTGTTTCGATTTCAAGTAATATCCTTTTTGCCACCTGGCGATGGTAATCGCTCAGTTCCAGTTCGCGGAACCAGGTCTGCAGATCACGTACCGGCATTTCGCAAAGTTCACCGATATGCCTGCCGCCCACTTTTACATAAAGCGCTTCCTTCCGGAGGCGGTAGCCATTACAATCGGGACAGGTAGTGCGGCCACGATAGCGGGATAACAAGACCCTGTACTGAACCTTATACAGGTTTTGTTCCACTTCCCTGAAAAAATCATCAATACCCTGTGCTGTGGAAACGCCTTTCCACAATTGCCGGTATTGTTCTTTGGTAAGGTCGGCGATGGGCTTATGAATCGGGAAGCCGGTTTGGCGGGAAGCCTTTACAAACTGATCTTTCCACAATCCGAGTTTCTCACCCCTCCAGGGCGCCACGGCGCCTTCGTATACACTTAACCGTTTGTCAGGAATAACCAGGTCCTCATCGATTCCCAGCACCTGGGAAAAGCCTTCGCAGGTTGGGCAGGCGCCAAAGGGATTATTAAAGGAAAACAGGTTGGGAACCGGTTCTTCGAAGGTAATCCCATCCAGCTCAAAGCGGTTGGAAAAAGTGAGCAATTCCTTTTCGTTTACCTGCAAGAACATCTCGCCCTCTCCCTCGTAAAATGCCGTGCCAACAGAATCAGCCATCCGGTGCAGATCATCTTCATCAAATTCTTTAACCACCAGCCTGTCTACCAGCAGGTAAACAGGTTTTTTAGGGGAAGGTTTCCATGCCTTTGCAGCCTGGAAGGATTCGATCAGGTCTTCTATCCGCAGCAATTCCCCATCGTACAAACGACTGAATCCTTTTTGCAGCAAGATTCCGAGCTCTTCCTCCACAGAACGGTTTGTATGCTGACGAAAGGGAACCAGGACGAGCACTTTATCACCTTTGCCCAATGCTTTGATTGCGTTCACCACATCAGATACATCGTCCTTACGTACCTGCCTACCCGAAACCGGCGATATCGTGATACCGGTTCTTGCAAAAAGAAGCCGCAGGTAATCATATATCTCCGTCATACTTCCCACTGTTGAGCGGGGCGTTCTGGTGATCACTTTCTGTTCGATGGCAATAGCGGGACAAAGTCCTTTTATAAAATCGACATCGGGTTTGTTCATCCGCATCAGGAACTGGCGGGCATATGCGCTCAGGCTTTCTGCATAACGTCTTTGTCCTTCCGCAAACAAGGTGTCGATGGTAAGGGAAGATTTTCCGGAACCCGACACGCCGGTCACTACCACCAGTTTGTTGCGTGGTATGGTGACATCAATATTTTTAAGATTGTGCACACGGGCACCTTTGATATATATATCATTGGCCTGACGACTTGATGATTCTTTGGCTGATTTCATAATGGAACTACAAAATTAACAGATAAGGAGGAGAGATGTTTAGAGAGAGATAATGAGTGCGGAAAATGCAGTCCCAAAAAAATAATTTGCCAAAATCTTGTTTATTAGTAAAAATTATTATTTTTAGTTAACAATTACGTCCTATTAGAAAAACCCAAAACTCACGCCTATAGTATATCTACTACTCCGATCGTATTTTTCCCAATCCTTGTAACCAATATCCCATTTAACTCTTAAAAACCGTAGAAGTTTATGAAATCACATTCCATTAAAACGGACAATGAACTCATCCACATGTTCATGGATGGAGACATGAGCGCCCTCGAGAGCCTTATCCTGCGTCACAAAGACAAACTGTACACATCCATTCTTTTCCTGGTAAAAGACAAATACCTGGCGGAGGATATTTTTCAGGATGTGCTGATCAAAATCATTGACACCCTGCGTGTAGGCCGCTACACAGAAGAAGGAAAATTCCTTCCCTGGGCTATGCGTATTGCACACAACCTGTGTGTGGATCATTTCCGTAAAGTAAAACGTTCACCTGCTATCAAGACAAGCGATGACCGTGATATTTTTGAAGTGATCAACTTCACTGAAGATGGTGCAGATGTGAAAATGATGAAGCGTCAGAGTCATGACCGCGTTCGCCAGATGCTGGACCTCCTGCCGGAAGACCAGCGCGAAGTGATCATCCTTCGTCATTATGCAGAACTTAGTTTCAAAGAGATTGCTGCCCTTACCAATTGCAGTATCAACACAGCATTGGGACGCATGCGATATGGTTTGATCAACCTGCGTAAAATGATGACTGAAAAAAATATCGCACTGTAACATTTAATCTTTTTTTAAATCAAAAAAAACGGAATTGATTTTTTGAAACAGTATTATTGCAATTGAAAAAATCGACCCGATTAAAATAATGTCATTCTGTAGCTCCCTCTGACATTTCCAATGTTTCGCTTGCCAGCCAGAAGGCTGTTACAGAATGACGCCAAATTGAAAAAGCCTCCTAATGGGGGCTTTTTTGGTGAATGGTGAATGGTGAATGGTGAAGGGTGAAGGGTGAGTGGTGATTTCCTTTATTCTGGTTAGATTGCCGGCATGAAAAGAATACTGACTTTTATAGTGGCGATGAGCGTAGGTTTCCATGGGGGTTATGCGCAAAAGATGACCATCATGACCTACAATATCCACCATGCAAGGGACATGAAGGGTACAGTGGATATCAGGCAGATTGCCGCAGTGATCAATCAATACAAACCAGACCTGGTTGCACTGCAGGAAGTTGACAGCGTTACCAACCGCAACGGAAAGGTGGACCAGATGAAAGAATTGGGCGAACTAACAGGGATGTACCAGTGCTTTGGAAGCAATTTTTCCTATGATGGCGGCACTTATGGTCTCGGGATCCTGTCGCGTTACCCAATAAAAGCTACTGCCACCTACCGGCTTCCATATTATAAGGATGACCCCAACAGTGAAAGCAGGTTGATGTATATGGCGGAGATTTCCCTGAAGGGTAATAAACCCATTCGTTTCGCCACAGTACACCTCGACCACAAAAGCGAGGATCAGCGGATAATGCAGGTGTCTGACATGTTGCAGAAACTCGAAAAAACGAATTCTGTACCCACCATAATTGCCGGTGATTTCAACGCAGTTCCCGGGGCAAAAAGCATCGGAATAATGAAAGATCGTTTTACCCAACTGCTGGAAACAGACAGTTCCCACACGTTTCCGGCAGACAAGCCGAAATTAAAGATTGATTATATTTTCCTCTCCGCTGGGCACAGGTGGAAAATGATCCGCCAGACAGTTATCGACGAACCCCATGCGTCAGACCACCGGCCGGTGTTGGGGATAATCAGGTTGAGATAGGGGGATTAAGCAGTATTGTTGTATTAGCTCATGATTTCACCCGTCGGGAGGGTATTGGAAGTTATTCGCTGTGCCCACCCGACGGGAGAAATCTCCACCCGACGGGTGAAATCTCCACCCGACGGGTGAAATCAACGATTAGTATTTGCTGCTGTCGGCGGCCTTTTTACCGCATTCCAGCCAATCGAGGTAATCCTTCTCATTGGGAGTATAGCCGATTGGTTTGTTCAGGAGCCGTTCTTCCGGCGAGATGATCACATAAAGGGGCTGGGAGGCATTGCGGAAATTCTCAACTTCCATGGTGGCAAACTTATCCCCCACAGTAATGATGTTCTTCTTCTCCCCCTGCGCGTTGGTAAAAATAAATTGCTGGTCTTCCGGTAATTTCTGTCGATCATCCACATACAAGGACACGAGGATGAAATGCTGACTGATCAACTCTTTAACCGCAGGCTGTGTCCAAACATTTTCTTCCATTTTGCGGCAGTTAACACAGGCCCATCCCGTGAAATCGATCAGCAAGGGCTTGTTCTGTTCCCTGGCCAGCGACAGCGCTTTTTCATAATCATTTACCACCTGCGGTTCCACCCCTTTACCGGAGGCGGCCTCATGACCATATACACTATAAGTGAGTGGTGGCGGGAAGCCGCTGATCAAAGCCCGGTTGGCATATTTCGTATTGGTTACACCCGGCAACAGGTAAATGGTAAAAAGACTGAAGAATACGGCAGCGATCAAACGGACAGGTCCGAGTTTCCTGACCGGCGCCTCATTTTTAAACCGCAGGATTCCAAAAAGGTACAGGCTTAAAGCGGTTCCGATCAGTATCCAGATGCCAAAGAACACTTCGCGGGGAAGTATGCCCCAGTGTTTAACCAGGTCAGCATTGGAGAGGAATTTGATCGCCAGTGCCAGTTCCAGAAAACCAAGGACAACCTTCACGGTGGTCAGCCATCCCCCGGATTTCGGCATAGCACTAAGCCAGTTCGGGAACAGGGCAAAAAGGGCAAAAGGAAGTGCCAGTGCCAGTCCGAATCCAGCCATTCCAATAGTCAATTGCATGGCGCCTCCGTCTGAGGACAGGGAGCCCGCCAGCAGGGAGCCAAGGATCGGACCAGTACAGGAAAAAGATACCAGGGCCAGGGTCAAAGCCATAAAGAATATCCCGATGGTGCCGCCAATGCCCGATTTATGGTCAACGGAGTTGGAGAAACTGCTGGGAAGGGTGATCTCAAACAGTCCGAAAAACGACAGGGCAAAGACCACGAAAATGACAAAGAACACCAGGTTCAGCCAAACGTTGGTAGAAATATTGTTTAGTATCTCAGGATTCAGGCTGTCCAGGAAATGGAAAGGTGTGGACAGAATTACATATATCAGGAAAATGAAAAAACCATAGAGCAATGCGTTGCCTATTCCTTTTTTACGGTCCTGTGATTTTTTGGTAAAAAACGAAACGGTCAGCGGAATCATCGGAAACACACAGGGCGTAAATAATGCAATGAGCCCTCCCAGGAAACCAAGCACAAAGATGCTCAGCAACCCCTTTTCGCCGGATTCTTCCAAACCGGTTCCACCACATGGAGCAACCGGGTTATTAAGATCAATGGCAGTTCTCTTTAAGCCCTCAGCGGCTCCGCTTACCTCTTTAAGTCCCGCCTCTTTGGTACTGATCGTGCCGGTGGCATCCACCGAAAACCTGAAAGGCACTTCTTCGGGACCCACAACGTCCTCCCCTTTCAGCGCCATAAAGTTGATCACGCCCCTGATATCCGAACCATTGGCTATTCCTGAGAGCGGCAGTTCGATCACCAGTTCATTTTCAAAAAAGGGGATTTCTGCGTTATCAAAGAGTGGTTCAGGCTTTTTCTGAAGGGTGCCTTTTTCAGTAAGTGTTCCTGCATTTAGCTGAATGGCGGAATCCAGCACCACCCTGGTATTGGGTTCATCATCTTTCGCGGTTGTGGAAAACAGTTTCCATCCGGGCTGGATGGCGGCTTTCAGTTGTAGCAGGTACTGTCCATCGGCCTGTTTCCTGGCGTCGAAACTCCAGTTTACAGCTGCGGGTATACTATCCTGGGCAAATGCTGACAGGAAACCAATGGTCGTAAATAAAACGAATAAAATTCTTTTCAGCATGATCACTATGGATTCGGGGTCTTGAAAAAACAAACGAGTCCTTTCAGTCAGAACTCGTTAATTATTTTAGAGAGACGGCCATCGGATTAACCGCCGATCTGGACTTTAAAGTTTACAGTTGCAGGGGGCAGGCATTCCTTATCATTGCAGACCATGAATTCCACAGCACCTGCCAGATTTGTCCTGGCCTTGCCTTTGACTTTCACCACCTGAATAAAGTCGACCTTATTTTCATAGTACCGCACTTCAGAACTGAATGCCTCCTCAAATACTTTTTTCATTTTCCCCTGCTCCTTCACCTTACCATCCAAAGAAATCAATGGGTTTTTGGTAAACTGGAAGGCTGTGGAAACGGGTCCATCGCCACCATCCTGCGCATATATATGGTAATTTCCGCCAATATTTGCAGTCATTCTAACTTCATAGGTATTTTCAGCGATTTTCTTTGACTGAAAGGTCCATTGAACCTGTTTATTACTCTGAGCGAACAATGCCACCGTTACAACCAGGGCAAGAAGGGTAGTAATGATTTTTTTCATGACACAAAATTCAACGAAAAAGTTCAAATTATATGTTAACCTAGTCACATAAGGAAAGGGTTAGCGGGGCGGAAGTGTCAGATGTCGGGTTCATAAGCGTCTCATAAGCGTCTGACGTTGGTATTAACTGATTTCCGTGGGCACAAACGTCAGACGCTTTTCCGTGGGACACAAACGTCAGACGTTGGGCTCATAAGCGTCTGACGTTGGTATTAACTGATTTCCGTGGGCACAAACGTCAGACGCTTTTCCGTGAGCACAAACGTCAGACGTTGGGTTCATAAGCGTCTGACGTTGGTATTAACTGATTTCCGTGGGCACAAACGTCAGACGCTTTTCCGTGGGCACAAACGTCAGACGTTGGGTTCATAAGCGTCTGACGTTGGTATTAACTGATTTCCGTGGGCACAAACGTCAGACGCTTTTCCGTGGGCACAAACGTCAGACGCTTTTCCGTGGGCACAAACGTCAGACGCTTTTCCAGGGACGCAGACCTCAGGCGGTTATTCCCATGCCCAGCAGGGCTTCCAGGATGATGCGACCATCGATATTGCCCAGCTCGGAAGTGCAGGCACGTTCGGGGTGGGGCATCATACCGAATACATTTCCGGCGGCATTGCGGATACCCGCAATGTTCCGGCTGGCGCCATTGGGGTTGGCGGCAGCAGTAATATTACCGTTCTCATCACAGTAGCGGTAGATAACCTGGCCATTGGCTTCCAGTTGGTCGAGGGTGGCTTCATCGGCAAAATACCGGCCTTCCCCGTGTGCAATTGGTATTTTCAGGGCTTTGTCGGAACCAATGCCCTTGAGATAAACATTCTTGCAGATGAACTGCTGGTTGGCGTTACGCAGGAGTACCCCGGGCAGCAAGTGGGCCTCGCAGAGGATCTGGAAACCGTTACATACACCCAGGACCTTTCCGCCGCGGTTGGCAAATTCGATCACGCTCTGCATCATGGGACTAAAACGGGCTACCGCACCGCAGCGCAGGTAATCGCCGTAGGAAAATCCACCCGGCAGAATGATACAGTCTTCTGTAGAAAACATGCTCAGGTCTTTGTCCTTATGCCATAACATGATCACTTCCTGGCCAAGATCATTTTGCAGGGCTTCCTGCATATCTCTGTCACAGTTGGAACCGGGGAATACGACTACACCGAATTTCATGAAGTTGAATTAATTGCCCGCAAAGTTAATCCATCCCCCTGAAAAGGCATCAGGTTAAATGGGGGAAATAATTTACGACTATGCAAAAAGCGAAAACCAGCCAGTGCAGGATCAGGGGAAAGGCTTTTTTATCGGGATAATAATAGGTTGCCGCGTGAAAACAGGCAATGGGCACACAGCTCAGCATCCAGTGCTGGTAGGTATTCCCGGGGTTTACCAGGATGATAATCAGACCTACCAGCATTACAGACAGGAGCAGGCTCCAGTTTTTCCTCACCTGTATCAGCATCTTGTTCAGGTTATCCTGTACAAAATAGCCTCCCACCAGGAATGGCACCACCATCAGCAGCATTCCGCCGGTTACCCAAAGCGATTCCGGCAGCCTGGGCAGGTGGAAACTGATCTTTGGCAGCAGCCCGTCCGGCTGCAGGTTATCTGTGAGAAAAAGCACCACCATCAGGAAATAATAGGGTACCAGAAAGCCGACCGCAGCCACCAGCCACTCCCCGATCCGCATCGGTCGGGTAATGATCACTCCCAGCACCACCATCACGATGAAACCGATGGACGGGCTGTATAAGAGGGGTAATATGCCCACCAGCAGGCTGGTATTGAAGATCGCGGACAGTGGCTTGTTATTGTTATACCATCCCACCATACCATACCAGATCCAGATCAGCAGGAAATTGACCAGGAGGGTGGATGAAAACTGGTTCCATTCGGGTAAAAGAGAGGTGACGAGCAGGAAGGACATGCCCACCAGGAAATTGGGCCTGGGAAACAGTTTGACCGAATTGGCGATCCGGTTCAGCAGGCTGGCCTGCAGGAAAAGGAAAATAAATGCCAGGAAGCTATATAAAAATCCCTGCTGCCCCCCGAGGGGAGCAAGGACTTTAAGTATCAGTTTATACAGATAATTATCATCAGCCTGCTGTAAGGGTGCAGGTGTATGCAGGAATAACGGAAATTTCAGGATCAATGCATAGATCAGCAGACCAATCGCATTTCCTGGATTCTTTTGCCGGAATACTCCAATCACATTGGCAGGTTTTAAAAGTCAACCCTGGAAAAGCACAGGTAGTTCCTGTACAGGCAGGGGATGAGTATTTGCCTGGCACTTACCTGTTTGGCAAATCTTGGCATGAACTCATACCCTTTATCCAGGTTTTTAAAAGTCGGATATCGTGTGATCTTACCAGTTGCATCCAGGCTTTGGTCGGTCAGCACGAAAGTCCTTCTCTCGAAAGTATTAAAAAGAAAGTGTACTTCACCGCCTGTATTCATATTTCCGTAAGAAACCAGGTTATCGCTTTCATCGTCGTACTGGCTTTTCGTGATCACGTTGCTCCATTCCATCTTTCCGGTGCGGTCGAAGGAAAGCACCAGTACGTTCTCGGCAAAATATCGGTTCTGGGTATTGTTGTTCCAACCATAGCGGTTCCAGGGCATGCCATAAGGGCTGTACATCGGGGACCAGTATCCGTAGTTCAGCGGGCTCATCCAGGGGTTGCCCCAGCCCATATAATCCCAGCGGTTGAAATTGCTGTACCGTGAAGTGGTGTACAGTGCCTCGCTTATAATCACAAATCCACCGTCTTTTCGGGTCAGGATATTTTTGATAAAAAAATCATTGAAAGCCGTTTTCTTATTGGCATCGTTGCCCTTGGCCAGCACCCGCAATTCATCGCTGAAGAATATGGCGGTATCCATAATCTTTTTATTGGCGGCCTTGTCCCAGTCCACAATATAAACCCCTTCCATATTTCCTCTTTTCTGTTTTGAGTAGAAGGAGGAGATGAGCACCCGGTTGTTGTTGTTATCGATTTTCATCAGCAGGTTGTCGAGTATCTGCTTACCGATATTTACATCCTGCGTGCTGAAGCCCAGGGAATCGGGATACTTGATCATCATCGTTACTCCGGCAATAAAATCGCTGTTACTGCCCGCCCTTGAGAATTTCGCCACCACCAGTTCACCGGAATTGCTCAGGTGAAAATCAGAGAAATACTCATTTCTTTCCTGCATGGGAATTTCGCTGCGGTTGCGGGTAATCTGCTCCAGCCGGGCATTGTAGAGGAAGGATGTAAGGATGAATTTCCTCGGGTCGCTGCTGTTCACCTTGAACAGCATTATCTTCTGCTTGTCGTCACTGTTGACAACTGTATAGATCTTATTATTGGAAGAGAAGTTGATTTCCGTGGTATCAAGGGTGGCGGGCTGGGTCAGCAGCCTTCCATTTTCTCCAACGACCACGTAATCACAGTAAACCACCCGCCTTTTCTGGTACTGGTAAAACAGCATTACCCGGTCGGGGTAGGCGATATAATCCATGTTGATCATCTTATCCGGCATGAAATCAAGATTCACGTTCTGCAGCAATTTCATGTCGTTATCATATACCCCGATAGTATGGCTGCTGCGGTTGTTTTTGTAAATCAGGAACTCATTGCCCAGTTTACCCAATATCTCAAAATTGGTGCGCCGGGTATCATCCTTTTCCGGTTCCGAATAAACCACGCGCGGCCCCTGGGCCTGGATGCCCGTTGCTGCCAGCAAAATAAGTCCTATGGCGAAAAGCCTGATTTTCATGACGTACGCTTTTAATAAAGTTAACAAGCTATCTATAATATAAGTGACAATTTTACGAACTGCCTGGTTGTTTATCTGCAAAACATATGAGTATAGTATCATATTTTTAACTATACCTTTGCATTACAGCTACGGGAAACCGTGGTTTTTTCTTTGTACCTGCCGGTAGTTAACCCGGCGCAACCATTCCAACTGTGGGAAAAAACACGAACAAAGTCACTATTGCGGGATTGTTAATTGCTCTTGGGATTATTTACGGTGACATTGGCACCTCTCCTCTTTACGTTTTCAATGCGATCATTTCAGGCCGTACGGTAACCAGTGACCTGATCATCGGATCACTGTCCTGTATTATCTGGACCCTCACCATGATCACTACTGTAAAATATGTATGGCTGGTGCTGCGGGCAGACAACCGGGGTGAAGGCGGAACCTTTGCCCTCTATGCCCTGGTGCGGCGAAGGAAAAAATGGCTGGTGATACCCGCCATGATCGGCGGCGCCTCGCTGCTGGCAGACGGGATCATTACCCCTCCCATGACCATCACTTCCTCCATCGAAGGCCTGAAAGAACTTCCTGTTTTCCATGAACTGCATACCAGCACCATTGTGTATATCGTACTGGGCATCATCAGCCTGTTCTTTTTCATGCAGCAGTTCGGAACGGCTTCCATCGGGAAAATGTTCGGGCCAATCATGGCGATCTGGTTTACGATGCTGGGCGTACTGGGAATATTGCATATCACAGATGACCTCAGTATCCTCAAAGCCATCAACCCCTATTATGCCATCGAATTCATTGCCACTTACCCGAAAGCGATCTGGCTGCTGGGAGCAGTATTTCTCTGTACAACGGGTGCCGAAGCGCTTTACAGCGATCTTGGACATTGCGGACGCGACAATATCAGGATATCCTGGATTTATGTAAAGATCTGTCTGCTGCTGAACTATTTTGGGCAGGGTGCCTACCTGCTGGCCAACCGGGCGGGCATAGAAGTAACGCCGGAAAACAAGGCGGCCATGGGAATCAATGCCTTTTATGACCTCATGCCACAGTGGTTTATCATTCCGGGTGTAATCATCGCCACTACTGCCGCCATCATCGCCAGCCAGGCCATGATCTCAGGAGCGTATACCCTTATCAGTGAGGCCATGCGACTGAATCTCTGGCCCAGGCTCAAGATCCGTTACCCCTCGGAAGAAAAAGGCCAGCTGTTCATTCCCGGCATCAACACAATGATGTTCGTCGGTTGTGTGGGCATCGTACTTTATTTCAAGGAGTCTTCCAAAATGGAAGCGGCCTACGGTCTGGCGATCATCGTAACTTTTATAACCACTACCATACTGTTCTCCAATTACATGGTGGCAAAGCGGGTACCCTCTTACGTTATATACCTCTTCCTCGCAACTTTCTTTATCATAGAGACATCATTCCTGGTGGCGTTGCTGGAGAAATTCACGCATGGCGGCTACATTACACTGCTGATCGGTTTCGGCATGTTCATCGTCATGTATGTTTCTTACCGGAGCCGTAAGATCAAGAACCGCTATGTGGAATTTGTTCGGCTGGAACATTATGTTCCCCTGATCCAGGAACTGAGCAACGACAAAACAGTTCCCAAACATGCCACGCACCTGGTTTATATGACCAGCGCCAATAATCCCAAGGAAATTGAACATAAGATCATTTATTCCATCCTGAATAAAAAACCGAAACGTGCCGATATTTACTGGTTCGTGCACGTGGATACACTGGATGATCCCTACACCTGCGAATATGTGGTGGACCATATCATCCCGAATGATATCATCCGGGTCGAATTCAGGCTGGGCTTCAGGATGGAGCCCAAGATCAACCTGCTGTTCCGCAAGGTGGTGGAGGAGTTGGTTAGCAATAAGGAAGTGAATATCTACAGCCGTTACGAAAGCCTTGAACGGAACAATGTGGTGGGCGATTTCCAGTTCATCGTAATGGAAAAATACCTGAGCCAGGATAATGAGCTGCCTTTCTTTGAAAGGATTATCATGAAATTCTATTTCTGGCTGAAAGAGATCAGCCTGTCGGAAGAACGCGGCTTCGGACTCGACCCCTCCAATGTAGTGGTGGAGAAGTTTCCGCTGATCGTAGCCCCCGTTACCAGCATCCGGCTGAAAAGGGTCTACCATGAGGAGGACGGAGACCTGTGAACGCAGTCATCCTCATAGCCGGCGTGGTCCTGCTGCTCAGCATACTGGCCTACCTGCTGCAGGAGAAGCTTATTTTTAAACCGGAAAAACTGCACCAGGATTTCAAATTCCAATATGACATCCCCTTCCGGGAATTATTCTTCGATGTAGAGCCGGGTGTGCGGATCAACGGATTGCATTTTCACCGGGAGAACCCTCTTGGACTTGTATTATACCTGCATGGCAATTCGCGCAGCATAAAGGGCTGGGCGAAATATGCCCGCGATTTTTACCGTTACAATTACGACGTGGTGCTGGTTGATTACCGGGGATTTGGCAAGAGCACCGGCAAGCGAAGTGAAAAGGAAATGCTGAAGGATATTCAGTATGTTTATGATACCCTGGCTGTTCAATACCCCGAACACCATATCATCGTTTATGGCCGGAGCATCGGAAGCGGATTCGCGGCCAGGATAGCTTCGGATAATCGTCCCCGTTACCTCATCCTGGATGCCCCCTATTACAGTTTCAAAAAGGTGGTGGAGAGATTTCTTCCCATTCTGCCGGTATCACTGGTATTGCGTTATCACCTGCGCACTGACAGGTGGATTCGTCATGTGAACTGTCACACCTATATTATCCATGGCACCCGCGACTGGCTGATACCCATCCGGCACAGCGAGAAACTGCAGCGCATCAGTCCGGGTAAGATCACCCTGATCCGCATCCACGGCGGTGGCCACAACAACCTGCCGCAGTTTCCCGAATACCATAATTTCATCAGGGATATCCTCAAATATTAACCCTTCTCACGGCGGAAAGTATGGCATATCAGTACAGTACCACTACAGAGCCCTTGCGCTGAAAGCGCTGGTCCATGCACTGGAATTCAATCATGTACACATAGGCACCCGATGGTACCGCGCTTCCGTTGAAACGGCCATCCCAAACAGCTTCCTGGTCATTCACCTGGAAGTTCTTCCGTTCAAATACTTTCTGCCCGAAGCGGTTGTAAACCATGATATAGTTCACCTGCGTAACGCCATCCGCCCTGATCCTGAAGCCTTCATTTTTTCCATCTGCATTGGGTGTAAAGGCATTGGGTATATAGATTCTGCTGTCGTTACAGAGAACGGTAAAGGACACCGTATCGGTGGCCACACAGCCATCTGCAGTGGCAGCGGTTACCCGGTAGGTAATGGGCCATTGCGGCCTGGTTTCCGGAGCCGGGCAGGTGGTACAACTCAGGAAATCGGAGGGCTCCCAGCGCCAGGATACTACATTACTGCCGGATTTGGTGCGTATCAGGTAATTTGATCCGGGCTGCAATTCCATATCTGCACCCGCATCAATCACAGGCAGTGGCAGGACCCTTACAGTAATATCGGAAGTATCGTTGAAACAACTGCCTTCTCCTGTTCCCACCACCGTATAAGTGATGGTGGAATCCGGCCGGACCCTGGGGTTAGCGATACCAGTATTGCTGAGGCCATTTGTCTGGTTGATCCATTGATAGGATACGGCGCCGGCGGCGGACAATTGAACAACCTCTCCTTCGCACACACTAATAACGGGGTTCACCTGCAGACTGAATGGCCTGATAACAGTTATTTCCGCCGAATCGGTATTGCTGCAGTTGAATTCATTGGTACCGGTAACAATGTACCGGGTATCTGCCTGGGGTGATACCACCACCTCAGAGCCGGACGTGGTGTTTAATCCCGCTGCAGGCGACCAGGCATACCGGACAGCGCCACTAACGGTAAGGGATACCGGAATCCCTTCACAAAGCGTAATATCCTTTTGCGACAATACCAGGCGGGGCTTTCCCCTCACCTCCAGCTGGTGCAAAACTGTATCGGAGCAACCATTATTATCCACCACCAATTTTACCAGGAAAGAACCGGGCTCATTGTAGTTCCTGGCGGGCGGTTGCTGTTGTGAGGAGCGCGAGCCGTCTTCAAAGATCCAGTTGTAGGAAGGCTGTCCGGGTAATTGGGTAGAGGCCCTGAATAACACCGAACCATCTTCACAGATTTCCTGCGGCGCGGTAATCAAACCTCCCAGACCCTGGAAGGCTTTCAGGGTGGCGCCGACCTCTTTACGGCAGCCGGCTGATGATTTAACCAGCAGCTTCACTTCATATGTGCCGGCAGACTGGTAGGCAAAGGAAGGCGATTTCAGTTGCGAGGTATCAGCTGGATTGCCCGTGCCGAAATTCCAGTGATAACTCAGTTGATCTGGCGAAACTTCACCGGTTATGCTGCTGATGACCGGATCAAAAAGCAATTGTTTGGGCGCGCAGAAACTGGCGCCGGGATTGGGAAGCGTCACCTGCAGGTCATCGATCACCACCTGCTGGTCGAGCTTCACCGAAGCGCTGCAACCAGAGGCATCCGTCACCACCAGAAGTGGTGTATAAATACCCGGATACCGGTAATGATGAACCGAAAAACTATCTGTGGTTTGCGCGAGTGTACCATCACCAAAATCCCAGTGATAGGATTGTACGTTGGAGGCATCGGAGCTTAAAGTGATGGTTTGTTCAGTACAACCCCTGAGCAGGTCCGCAGCGAGATCAGCAGACATGGACCGTATCCTGACAGAATCAATCGTTGTATATTTCGTGCCATTATCACTCCAGGTGTTCAGGGTTACGAGGTAAAAACCTGGTTTCGTGTATACGTGACTGGGATTAAACACATTTTCCACCACCGTGCCGTCGCCAAAATCCCAACTGTAGCGGCTCGCGTTACTGGAGTGATTGGTAAACTGCACCAGTACGGGCGGGCAGGAACTGTTGCTTACAAAGGACGCATTGATGGAAAAGGCGGCATTGATATATTTCACCAGGATGGATTGGCTGGCCGTATCGGCGCAACCGCTGAGAGTATTCCGCGCGATCAGTCGCACCTGGTAGGTCCCGGGCCGGGAGTAGGTTTTATCCGGACTGACACTTGCGGAACCGGTGCCGTCACCAAAGGTCCACTGGTAAGAAGTATTAACCGGATCCGAGCTGCTGGAATTGTTTTGAAAACTGATGGTGGAGCCCGGTGAAATGGTGGTGGCTGAAGGAAGGAATCCTGCTTTCAGTTCAGAAAACTGTAAATCCAGCATTTCTCCCTTTATATCAATACAACCGTCTGCATCCGTTACCTTATGGGCCACATAATAACTGCCGGGCCACTGGAATTCGCGGGAATAGAGCTGTTGTTGCGGCACGGTTTCATAGTTACCATACCACCATATTTGTTCCCTTTTTACAATAGGTGCATTTCCTGTACCCCCGGAGAGGTCTTCGATGGTGATGGTATTCCCGCTTTTACAAATATCCGGTGTTACCCGCCTGAAATCGGCCACCGGGCCCCTAAAGGAAATGGGCACAATATTGGTGGTATCATAGCAGCCAAACCCCTGCGAATAAAGGATAACCTGTACATCTTTTTTAGTACGGTCAAATCCCTTCCGGGTAAAAAGGATATATTCAGGAGTATTCTCGCGGAGAGATACCCCGGGATCGTTATCCAGTGAAAAAGGCACCAGCTCTGTACCGTCACTGTGCTGCCATCTGGGTGTGCTGTACCCGAAATAATAACCGGTGTTACGGGGGTTCTTCTCCACATTTGAAATCTTAAACTCTACATGGTCTTCGCGCCAGCAGGCAATGGACTTATTTATGGTGAGTAATGGCTGCTGTTTCAGCAGTACCGTTACACCGATGGAATCGGATACTGTACAGGCGCCTCTTTTGGTGGTGAGTTTGGCCAGGTACCAACCGGAGTTTTTATACTTATGCTGTATGCTTTCCTGTTCCTGGTTAAGGTTAACCACTGTGCCGTCGCCAAAATCCCAGGTCCAGCTATCTGTGAGGGCGGAATTCTGCCGGAAAGTAACCAGTCCCCTTGTTCCATCGCAGGTATTGATAACTTCCGAGATGCGCGGGAAGGGCGCCGTAACTTTCACCAATGCCTCTTTTACGATGGTGTCTGCACAGAACAAATCTGTACTGATGAGTTTTACAGAATAAACCCCCTCTTCCTGGTATTTATGTTCGAACCGGCGCTGGTAAGAATAGCCTTGCACAATAGTACCATCTCCAAAGTCGACATAATTGTACATGAAATCGTTGTTCACTGTTTTATCCTCCAGGATGAATGGTGTATTGCCACAAATCTCTGTGGCGGAAACGGTGAAATCAGCCTTGAAAGGGTCTCTTATGGCAAGGCTGCCATCCAGTAAAGCTTCGTTGGTACAGCCTTTATCGGTAGTGAAGGTTAATTTCGGCCGGTAATTCCCTTCTTTCGTATATACATGCTCGGGACTAGCCTCAGTTGAGGTGGTACCATCCCCGAAATCCCAAAGGTAAGTGCGAATAATTTCCTGGGTAACTGCCTCGAAGCGCACTTTCATGGGGCCACAGGAGCCTCGTTCCCATGGTTCAGCATCCAGGTTGGTCATGCGAAGCTCGGCATAGGGCTTCCGGGTATCCACATATTGATGCACCTCGGCCCTGCAGCCATAAGCATCCTTCAAACGAAGGGTTGCCCTGAAGGTTCCCTGATATTCATAATTCACTTTTCTACTGTTATTGCCGGAGTCTGCACCATGATACTCCATATCCCATTCCCACTTCACTGCAGAGGCTGTTGTATCCCTAAAGGTTACTTCTACCGGGCCGCCACAGGGATGGGCAAAGTCCATAATAAAGCCTTTCAATTCCGGAGACTGCCGGATGGCAAGCACTTTGGAAACCGACTGCCGGCATTCGCCGAACTGGTTGGTAAGGGTTACGGTATGATTGCCGGGGGTCGGGAATTGATAGTACATCTCCTGCCCGATCCATGCAGGATAATCAAATCCATCCCCGAAATTCCAGGTTACCTGGCTGGCACCGGGAGTACTGAGGTTGGTAAACTGCATACTGGGCCAGGTACAGAGCGAATCATCCACCCTGAAATCAGTAACAAAATTAGCCACATTGATGGCCTCAGACAGGGTGGTGGTATGGGTGCAGCCTTCGGAGCTGGTAACCGTTAGTTTGGTAAAGAACTCGCCTTTGTCTTTGAATACGTGGCTGGGATTTTTCTCCGTGCTGGTGGTTCCGTCACCAAAATCCCAGGTATAAGTCAACTGCCCGGGGCCGACGCTTCCATTGACAAATGTTACCGGATCTGACACCGAACAGATAAATGATTTTTCAGGAGAGAAAACGGCCCTGGTTTCGGGCAACACCTGCAGGATGTTTTCCTTTAACAGGGTTGACTGGCATCCGCCACTGTTGGTGACCGTTAGACTAACCGAACGATTGCCTGCCGAGGTGAAAGTATGGCTGATACTGGCTTCCCGGGTACTGAGCACATTGCCATCGCCGAAATCCCAGAAATAATCAGCTATGTCACCATCACCGGCAAGTGCTTTAGCAGAAAACTGTACTTCCAGGGGAAAGCATCCTTTGATTATGGAAGATTCAAAATCTACTACCGGTGGTTTGAACACCTGGATGGTTTTTGAAATAGTGGAAGTCTGCGAGCCATCCCTGACGGTGAGGGTTACCGTATAAGCACCTTCGTCGGGGAAAATGGAAGAAGGACTGGCTATCACCGCTTTGTTGCCATTACCGAATTGCCATTCATAGGTAGCAGCAGGCGAAACGCCGGTACTGGTATTGGTGAAAGCCACTACCAGGGGGGCGCATCCGCCCGTTTTACCTGCATTGAAATCGGCTTTTACCTGTGCGCTTACAATTGCCGGGCAAAGCAGGCAAAGGCTTGCCAGGCATAAAAAGAGGATAAGGGTCCTGAAATGAAAAACCACAGAATCAATAATTAAGTTCCTGAATTGGCTTAATGCCGGCGACAAGATATGGCAATACCAATAAGAATCAAATACCCCGGATGAAGGAATTGTTTATTCAGACAGCCATTTCCAGGTTCAGTCAAACTGGCCCTCCAGACTACGCAATTCATTCATGATGCCATCCAGTTTCTGTTTTTCCTTTTTCAGAATCCTTTTCCCCAGGTAAAACCAGGCAAACAGCATCCAGGCTGCATAGACCAAAAGAAAAATCGTGATATTCAGCAATGGCCTGCCCTGCATCACTTCTATGAAATATATACCCATGGCAATGTTCAGTCCAATGAAGTAAGCCGGCATAATAATGGTCGCCTGTTTCTTACGCAGGGCATAATAGTCCTCCCATTGCCTGAGGTGCTGGTCCGGCGGTGCGGCATCATCGATCAACCTGATTTGCTTATAGGTGTAAAACAGCAGGGAAGCCTGAAACAGGCAAATCAGGACGACCATGCCCATGCATAATTTCAGGATGCCCGGTGAGTACTGCCTGTATAACTGTGTAAATTCTTCCTGTTGGTTCATGCCGGCTACTTCACATTTTTGTGTTTGGGTTTGGACGCACCATTCTGTTCAGGATTACAGAATTAGCAAAAAAAATTCCATTTATCCCCCGGCACTTGCCACCTGTACTTATTACTTGTACATGGAATCAAGGCTCGCTATTTTTATCATGACAATATTTTGACCATTAAATGAATCAGAAAATTACGCGGGTCTTATGCCTGCTGGCCATAAGTCTTTGCCTGTTTTACCCGGTTGCCAGGGGTCAGGGGCCTGTTTTCACCAGGAACCAGGTAGTGGAAGACCTTAACCATTACCATAAAACCCTGGAAGAGGTGCATTTCAATCCATGGCTGCACATCAGCAGGGAAACCTACCTTAAGAAATTCGACAGCCTGAAAGCAGCCCTTCCGGACACCATTTCTGCCAACGAATTATTGGCCCGGCTGTATCCGTTATCGGCCCTGTTAAAAGATGGCCATGCCATGCCGGCCATTGTACAACCGGTTCTCAGAAATGAATACGGCAAAAAACAGTTCCTGCCCTTTGTACCGGAATATGATGAAAAAGACCGGCTGTATTTCCCCGTTGGCTTTGCCGGCAAAAACCAGTTGAAACCCGGCGCCAGGATTTTGTCTGTCAACGGATTGGATATGGCTGATTTTTCGCGGAAGATAAAAAGGTATCATGGCGGACTGGATCATTACAGCCGGGAGATGTCTGTCAAATTATTACCGTTGCACCTTTTCCTGGCGGACATCAAAGCCCCCTTCATCATCCGTTACCGGGAAGCGAAAGGACGCACCAGGACCCTGGAACTGGCGGAAGGAATCACCTATGCCGAGGCCCTGTCTGAAGGCATGCCGCATATCCGGGATAAAGCATATTCCTATAAGATCATCGACAATAAGCTGGCCTATTTCAATTTTAAGAATATGAGTGGCGACTGGAAAGTGCTGGGCCAATTCCTGGATTCATTATTCACGGAGATACGCACCCGTAAAATAAACATACTTGCCGTTGACCTGCGCCAGAACAGCGGAGGGAACAGCCTGCTGGGTGACCTCCTGCTGAGTTATCTCACCCGAAAGCCACATGCACAGATGGGCACAAAATTCTGGAAAATAAGTCAGCCCTATAAGGAGCACCTGCTCAAAAATGGTAATAACGGCCATGCCTACCTGCAGCAACCCAATGGCAGTACCTGGGAGATGGGCAATTGCAGTTCACATGAACCCATGTTCAGGGTTGACTCCATCTTTGAAGGCAGGATTTATTTTATTACCGGGGCTTTTACTTTTTCCAGTGCCAATATGCTGGCAGACGCCGTCAAACATTACCGCATCGGCACCATCATCGGCGAGCCCACCGGGGAAAGCACCAATGATTTCGGTGAAACCCTGAACATAGAATTGCCTGCTACCAAAGTCCGTATGCAGTTGACAACCTCTTTTGAAGTTGGGGCGGATTGTGACCAATCACATAACAAGCCGGTGATGCCGGATATCCTCATTCGCAATACCATTGCAGACAAAATCGCAGGCAGGGATCCGGTGCTTGAATACCTGCGCAGGCTATAGCATGGCTATTACCGAAATTTATTCCGGTCAGTGCAAAAGGACGGTTTGCAGTTTGATTTCCTTAACACCAGGCCCTAATAACGCAGTGAACCGATACAAAGGTTGTAAATTGTATACATGGTAAAAACATTCTACTCCCGCCTGCTGCTTGTAACAGGCAGTTTTTTCCTGGGCGTTTTATCAATTGCCCAGCAGCCGTATTATCCCGACAAAACCTGGAATACCAAACAGGCATCGGAACTTAAGATGAGCCGCATCTGGCTCGACAGCGCCGTACAACTTGCCTTGAACAACGAGATCAAACTGGATCGCGACCTGCGGGTGGCCATCCTGAAATCTTACCAGCAGGAGCCGGATTATAAAATCCTGGGGGCAACCAGGCACCGCGGAGGACCTGCCGGACTGGTCATCAAAAACGGGTACATCGTGGCACAATGGGGCGATGTGGAACGCCCAGACATGACCTTCAGCGTTACCAAGAGTTATCTTTCCACCATAGCCGGACTGGCACTGGACAATGGTTTGATTGGCCAGGTAACGGATAAGGTTAACCGATATGTGTGGGATGGCAGTTTTGAAGGCCCGCACAACAACAAAATCACCTGGGAACATCTGCTGACCCAAAGCTCTGACTGGTCGGGTGAATTATTTGACCAATACGACTGGGCCGACAGGCCGCCGAAGACGGGAACAATTGACGACTGGAGGAACAGAAAGCTGGTGGAACCGGGTACAGTGTTCGAATACAATGATATCAGGGTGAACCTGCTCGCCTATTCTCTGTTGCAGGTATGGAGAAAACCGCTTCCCGTTGTATTAAAGGAAATGATCCAGGATCCGATTGGCGCTTCCAGTACCTGGAGATGGTATGGTTATGATGACTCTTTCGTTAATGTGGATGGAACCATGGTGCAATCGGTCAGCGGCGGCGGGCATTTCGGTGGCGGGATGTTTATCAGTGCGCTTGACCAGGCCCGTTACGGACTGTTATTCCTGCGCAAGGGCAAATGGAAGGACAGGCAGCTCATTTCAGAAAAATGGGTCAATTCCGTTCACCAGCCATCTGCTGCCAGCAAGGAGTACGGTTACCTGTGGTGGAATAACCAGATGAACAGCCTGAAAGGCGCGCCGGCGGGCTTGTATTATGCCGTTGGCTATGGCGGGAATTACATCATCATTGACCAGGAGCATGACCTGGTGGTGGTCACCCGGTGGATGGACACCGGCAAGATCGGAGACCTGATGCAACTGGTGATAAAGGCGGCGGAAAACAAATAACCATAAACCATCCTGATATGTCAAACATCCATCGCAGGGACTTCCTGAGGTCTTCAGGAATGGCAATAGTGCCGGCAATGATCCCTTTCTCCAGCACCCTGGCCAATGATCCGGCAAAAAATGAATCAGCTTCCCCGGGCATCATCAAATTTTTTGGCGATGGAGAAATGTTTGAACCGGCAGATTACCTGCAGGAACTGAACCAGATCCAGGGCAACTCACCCATTGTAAAAGACAGGTATGGAACAGGTGGTGCCGTAGAAGCGCTGGAGAAAAAATTTGAAGCGATCACAGGAAAAGAAAAAGCCATCTTCATGCCAAGCGGAACCATGGCCAACCAACTGGCCATTGCTGTTTTAAGCGGAAGCAATGCCAAAGTGATCGTACAGGAAACCAGTCATGTATTTCGTGATGAAGCAGATGCCGCTCAATCGGTATTCAGTAAAAGGCTGGTGCCCCTGGCAAAAAACGAAACCGGTTTCACCGCACAACAATTAAAGCAAGCCATTGAGGATTTAAAGAAGGAGGAGGTCTTCTTTAGCGGCATCGGTGTCGTCTCGGTTGAAAACCCTGTCCGCAGGGCCGATGGCCGCATGGTTCCGCTGGATGAAATCAAACAGATCAGCGCTTACTGCCGCAGTAATAATATCAAACTGCACCTGGATGGCGCAAGGATTTACATGGCCTCCGCGTGGTCCGGCATTCCAGTGAAGGAATACGCCTCTTATTTTGACACGGTCTATATTTCCCTTTACAAATACCTTGGTGCCAGCGGAGGGGCTATATTATGCGGAGACAAAAAAATAATAGACCAGATGCCCCACCTGGTAAAGATCCATGGTGGCAATATGTACGGGAACTGGACAAATGCGGCAATGGCATTGCACAGGCTGGAGGGTATCGAAACCAGGCTTCAGGATGCCAGGAAAAGGGGAAATGAAATTTTCAGCGGCCTCCACAAAATACAGGGAATAAGTATTGAGCCGCTGGAAAATGGCACCAATATCTTCCGGATGAAACTGGGAAATAATCTCAATGGAAAAAACCTGCAGGAAAACCTGAACAAACAATTCAATATCAGGATTGGGGCGCCGGACAAACAAAACCAGGTTTTACTTTCCGTAAATGAAACACTCCTGTACAGGAATGCGGAGTATGTGATCAACGCATTCAGAAACAGCCTGTAAAATATCACCGACAGTCCGCATAAAAAGCATCCTGACCGCTGGTCATACTATCCGTATAATTATGTTGTCGCGTATACTATATTTACGGCAACTAAATCTTATATTATGGCCACCATTCAAGCGGGCAGGAATGTTCTCACCTTAATTAATGTTTTTACTGTTACCCCTGAGAAACAGGAGGAACTATTGAATTACCTGATCAGCAACACAGATGAATTCATCTCAAAATGCCCGGGGTTCATCTCGGCTAACTTTCACAGAAGCCTTGACGGCAAAAATGTGGTCAACTATGGTCAATGGGAATCCATGGAAGCCTTCCAGGGAATGTTACAATCTGAGGCCGGCAGGAAAATGATTGAGGAGGGCAACAAAATTGCGGAAGCAATACAGCCAAACCTTTATTTTGTGCATGATACCAGGGAGGTCTAAAACCCGGTTCCCAAACATGGCCGAAAAAATCAACTTTCACTTCTCAAAACCTGAAGAAAGCACAGGTTACCTGCTCTGGCAGGTAACCATGTTATGGCAGCGGACAATGAAACGGGAGCTGGATAAAATTGACATAACCCATACCCAGTTTGTTCTTTTGGCCGCGCTGGCATGGTTATCGAAATCTAACGGGATTGTCACCCAGGTTGACATAGCGCAGCATAGTAAAACAGACCGGATGATGGTGTCTAAGGTATTGCGTACCCTTCAGCAAAAAGGCATGGTAACCAGGCAGGAAGACAAAACTGACACAAGGGCCAAGTCTGTTACCCTGACAAAATCGGGTGAAGCAGTTTTACAAAAGGCATTGAAAATAGTAAAGCAGTCCGACCAGGACTTTTTTTCCGTTCTGCAAAACAGGATTGGCAGTTTCAATTCAAATATGCGCAGGCTAATGTCGGAAAATGAATAAAAGAAACCAGCCGTCAACTGCGCCTACCTGGCTGCCCGGCACAATATCCAGGAACCTGGTTGAGATAAGGGCATTGGGATCGGTTATCCAACCTGTATCCATGACGAAAAGTAAGCAGAAATTGTGTGCGGAAATTGTAATGCGGCCACTTACACCTCACTTGTTACCGTTGCTGTAAGAACTATCAGGAATTATAAAAAAATCAGGAATTTCCGTTCCCAAAAATCTATCCTGATGATTGCAAACCGAACCGGTGCCGTAGAGATCGATGGTTTTCACCTTAACTATTCCATAGAGGGTGAAGGCCAACCCATCCTTGTAGTGGGCAGTATGCTTTATTATTCGCGCACTTTTGCTGCCGAGTTAAAGGAGAAGTTCCGGTTTATATTCATCGATCACCGGGGATTTGTTCCTCCCCCCCGGCCTGAACCAGGCCTGGAAGCATACGGACTGGACCGCATCCTGGATGATATTGAAACCATCCGGAGAAAACTGCAACTACAGGATTTCATCATCCTTGGCCACTCTGGTCATGCATTCATGGCACTGGAATACGCCAAAAAATATCCCGGCAATGTAAAAGGGGTTGTACTAGTCGCGGTAAGTCCCAGTTACAGCACCGAAAACCATGCCCTGGCCGACCTGTTCTTTGACACCCTGGCCAATGCCGACAGAAAGAAAAAATTGTCAGAATCCATGGCGTCCTTACCTGCCATGATTGAAGCCGACCCTGACCACCGGTTCGTGAGCTATTGCCTGGCCGCCGGACCAAAAAGCTGGATGGATGCCGACTTTGACGCCAGCCCGCTCTGGGAAGGCATTTATACCAATATGCCCATGATCGATTTTATGTGGGGGATCGTATTCCGGGATATTGACATCACAGAGAACCTGGACCGGTTCGACAAACCGGTATTACTGATCCTTGGCAAATACGATTTCCTGACAGGCCCGCCTGAATTATGGGAGGGCCCATCCAAAAAATTTAAAGAACTTACCATTGAAATATTTGAAAACAGCGCCCATTGCCCACAATATGAAGAATCAAAATTATTTGAACAGGTATTACTTGAATGGAGCAGCCAGGTGTAGAAGCATCCTGTTGCTGATACTACTGTCATGCATAACCGCAAATACCTACAGCCAGTCAAAAAAAGGCATTTCAGACTACCGGTCAGGAACACTTGAAATAAAGATGATCCGGCCCGGCGTGTATCTGCATATTTCTTTTCTGAATACGCAGCAATGGGGTAAAGTTGCCTGCAACGGCATGGTGTACATCAACCAGGGGGAAGCCATTATCTTCGACAGCCCGACCGGTGACACGGCCAGCCGTGAACTGATCAGCCTGCTCCAGAAAAAAATGAAGGTAAAGATCAGGGGCATTGTAGTGAACCATTTTCATGATGACTGCCTGGGTGGACTTAAAATCTTCCACCAGGCGGGGATCCCCTCCTATTCATCTGTCCTGACACAGGAACTGGCAAGGAAAACGGGAGCCACAATACCACAACATGGCTTCACGGAAAATCTTGAACTGAAAGCAGGCAATAACACCGTGATCAACCGCTATTTTGGGGAAGCGCATACCAGAGACAATATCGTCAGCTACCTGCCGGCGGAGCAGGTCCTGTTCGGCGGATGTATGGTGAAAGCTCTCAATGCATCAACCGGCTACCTGGGGGATGCCAATGTGAACGAGTGGTCTGCTACGGTCAGCAGGGTAAAGTCAGCCTACCCCGACATAAAATATGTAATACCGGGGCATGATGATTTCGGAGATGTATCGTTGCTTGATTACACCATTGAACTGTTCAAACCCAAACCAGCCAGTGCTAAAACCTATACACCAGTATCACAGGAACTATTTGATACCATTGCCAACCTGGACAGCCTGATGTTCGATGCCTTCAACCGGCGTGATCTCAACAATGCGATGCAATTTTTCGATGAGGACCTCGAATTTTACCACGACAAAGGCGGGGTGGACAACTACTCCGTAACCCGCAACAAATTACAAAGCCTTTTCACCAATAATGCCGGCACCGGTCTTCGCAGGGTTCTGGTACCCGGCAGCCTGGAAGTTTATCCCATTGCCAACTACGGTGCCGTCCAGACCAACCTCCACCAGTTTTGTCATATGGAAAACGGGAAGAATGACTGTGGCACTTTTAAAAATATCATGATCTGGCAAAAGAAAGGGAATCAATGGAAAGTCACCCGGGTGATCAGCTATGATCACTAAAAAAATCCATCCATGAATTTTACCACCAGGAATAATAAGGTCATCCGCATCAGCAAATACTGTCCGGGTGACCTGGACGATCTCTTCCACTACCTGCAACACCTGGGTGAAGCCACCCGGAAACGCTTCGGTCCTCATCCTTTTGACAGGTCTTCCCTGCAGGATTTCCACGCGAGCCCGGAACACGCCGGATACATTGCCACAGAAAATGATGCCGGAAGGATCATAGCTTATGCCATCATAAAAAATGGCATGCTGCATCATGATATTCCAAGGCTGCAGTCTTACGGGCTTCAACCAGATGCATCTGGTGATTGTACCTTTGCCCCATCGGTTGCAGATGACTGGCAAAGTTTTGGCATCGGTGATGGTTTATTCCGGTTTATACTTTCTGATGTGTCAGAGAAAAAGCAAAAAAGGATCATTCTTTGGGGGGGAGTGCAGGCAGACAACCAGAAAGCAGTAAATTATTATCTTAAAAACGGCTTTAACATGCTGGGGCAGTTTGACTACAACGGTCCCAATTACGATATGATACTTAACCTGCCATGAAAGACAAAAAGTTTTCTATAAAAAGCAGGCTGCATAGTTTCAAAGCTGCTTTCAATGGCTTGAAAATTGTTGTCAGCAAGGAGCACAACGCCCGCATCCACACCGTGGTGGCCACCCTGGTAATTATTGCGGGCTGGTGGGCAGGGATTTCAAAAACAGAATGGATCGCTTTACTGCTTTGTATAGGTTTTCTGTTTGCGATGGAACTGTTTAATACCGCCATAGAATACCTCGCTGACCATGTTACACCCGACCAGCACGAGCAGATCAGGGAGGTCAAGGACCTGGCAGCGGCAGGTGTACTGGTGGCAGCCATCATTACGGCCATCACAGGTGCCATTGTTTTTCTGCCCAGGATACTATCCGCTTTCAAATAATAAAATGAAGCATCTGCCATTCATACAAGTCCTGCAGCAGGCCAGTCCGCTTTCCCCTGAAGCTGCTGCAGCTATGGATGAGATCACCTGTTTCAACCACTATCCCAAAGGACACCACCTGTTAAATCTCTGGCAGGTGGATCGATACTTTCATTTTATCGGCAAAGGATCGGGCAGGGTTTACTACCTGAAAGATGGAATGGATATCACAGATTATTTTGCCATGGACATGCAGTTCATCGGCGGGGTAGAAAGCCTGTTCACCAAACAACCCTCGCACAAAGCCATTGAACTCACGGAGGATTCGGAAGTTTATTCCTTTCTGTTTGATGATTTTGAAAAACTCTGTGTCCGATACCATGATATAGAAAGGCTGGGAAGAATAATGGCCACTTACGCCTTCCTGGAGATCCAGAAAAGAATTGAAGGCATCCGGTTTTTATCGGCCGCAGAGCGATACCAGGAACTGGAAAAGAATTACCCCGGAATATCAAATCGAATTGCGCTGAAACATATTGCCTCCTACCTGGGCACCACCCAGGTCAGCCTGAGTCGCATCCGGAGCGGAATACAATAGTTTTCCGCCCCCCTTTTTTAACATATGTAAAATATTGTTCGGGAGGATGGAAGGAACTTTGTGTCATGAAACAAACAGAATTCACCATAATCGGTGGCGGAATTGCGGGATTAACAACAGCCATCGCATTACAGCAGACCGGAATAAAAGCCGCCGTCTTTGAAGCGGCACCCGTTATCCGTCCGGTTGGTGCGGGGCTGGTACTGGCCGCCAATGCCATGAAAGCGTATCAGCACCTGGGCATCGCAGAGGAGATCATCCGGGCGGGCACCCGGTTGAAACAATTCAGCATTTACAATGAGCATGGCAGGATGATCAGCCACACCGATTCGGAAAAACCAAGCCTGAAATACGGGATAAATAATTTCACCATCCACCGGGCCGAATTGCACCGGGTACTGGGTTCCAGGCTGGAGCCGGGGCAGATCCGCTTAGGGAAAAGGGCCATTGATATCGTGCCGGATGCAGATGGATACAGGGTCCTTTTTGAAGATAACAGGGAGCACTATACGAAATACCTGATAGTGGCGGACGGCATCCATTCTCCTATCCGGAAAAAACTACTGCCGCAAAGCAGGATAAGGTATTCCGGTTATACCTGCTGGCGGGGCATTGCCGACAACAGGAGACTGCAGGTGAGGGAAAGTTCTGAGACCTGGGGACTGAAAGGGAGGTTCGGCATTGCGCCACTGGCAGGAGATATTATATACTGGTATGCCTGCATCAATGCACCGCAGAACAACCCGGCATTCAGGAACTATACGGTGGAAGACCTGCATCACCTGTTTAAGGACTTTCACGAGCCTGTCGGTGAGATCATTTTGCAAACCAGGAAGGATCAACTGATATGGGATGATATCTGCGACCTGGAACCCATCGGGCAGTTCGCGTTTGGCAACCTGGTACTGATCGGTGATGCAGCCCATGCCACCACGCCAAACCTCGGTCAGGGCGCCTGCCAGGCCATTGAAGATGCCGTAATGCTGGCGGCTGACCTGAAGAGCCATTCCATGGTGGCTGACGCCTTCCGTTCCTTTGAACAAAAAAGAATGAAAAGAACCCGTCGGATCGTTGAATTATCATGGCAGATGGGGAAAATTGCCCAGACAGAAAACCCAATGCTGGCGGGCATCCGCAATACCCTATTCCGGCTTATGCCGGCGGCCGTAAATGAAAGGCAGTTGAAAATGCTTTACGAGGTTGAATTCTGAAGCCGGCCGATGCAGGAACATTACCGGAAAAGAGTATTTTTAAAGGAATGTTCAGCACCCGGACATACCAGCCCCATCCCGCCCTGCAGGAATTTGTCAGCGGCATCCGCATCGTTCATGCCATCGTGGATGACGCGGACCTGGACATAGCATGCCCCTATCCGCCAACTCCGCAACATTGTCTCTTCTTTTATATCGATGATCTTGTGCAGGTACAGAAAGAGGGTGAGCATGGGTTTGCCCTCCAACCAGATGCAGTGATTGTTGGCCCGCAGGTAACCCGGGTGAACCTGATCGTTGGAAAAAGTCATAAGGCAGTGGCTGTCGGATTCCATCCGGGTGGATTGTACCGGCTGCTGGGCATTCCAATGACCGAGATCTATGATGAAGGATTTGATGCACGCGAACTCATCGGAGCAGAGACCAGGACAGTAAACGACCAATTGAAAGAAGCGAAGGACTTTGATGCCATTAACCAGGTGGTGGAAAATTTCCTGCTGCAAAAACTGGCAAAACTGAAACTGGCACTGCCATTTGATGAAGCCATGAAAGAACTGTTGCGGCACAATGGAAATATTCCCATTGAAAACATCGCCTCCCTCTCCTGCCTGAGCCTTCGGCAATTCGAAAGAAAGTGCCGGGAGCGGATCGGACTTCCCCCCAAAGTATATGCACGCCTGGCGCGTTTTTCCAAAGCCTACCGCCTTCGTGAAAGCAGGCCCGATTTATCCTGGACACATATCACCTATGAGTGCGGATATTTTGACCAGATGCACCTGATCCGCGATTTTAAACAATTCGCGGGTGTATCGCCGGGCATCATTGCCGGCACCATTTCCAGCACACCTGTTCCGCTTCAGTCGAGTATCCATATCTGAAACTTGTCGTTTTCATACTATTTGGGGAAAGGGCACCTGGGTAGTTTTGGGAAAACGATTCACATGTACAAACAGCTCCTATTCGCGATGGCCTTCCTCTTTCAGCTATTGCCATCCAAAGCCCAGGATTACAGCAGGCTGCAGCAAATCAAGGGACATCCATTCCCCGTATACCACAGTAACGGACAAACGAACAGGGCCGTAAATATCTCCGGGCGCTGTGCAGATGCCATGGCTTATATCAGCCGTTCGCTGAAAACAAAACCCCGCTTCACCCTGCTCGTACTAACGCAGGAAGACTGGCCGCATTTCACCAAATTCCCGGTTTATGGCATGCCACATTACAACGATGACAGCACCCTGGTAGTGGCTGCGGAGGACAATGCATTCTGGAAAAGTTTCATTCCCAAAATGGATCAGCTGCCTGAAACCATGAGGCAAAAAATCAGGCAGGCGTACAGCAGCGCTGGCGGGGAAATCAGTATGGCTCCCTTCTTTGACCTGCTGGTTTTGCATGAATTGGGACATGCCTTTCATTTCCAGGGCGGTCTGAATATGCCCCGTAAATGGATGGGCGAATTATTCTGTAATGTGTTGCTGCATACCTATATCGCAGAGAAAGATCCTGCTTATTTACCCGCGCTTACCGTATTCCCGGAAATGGTTATCGGCGGTGGAACCGATGGCTACCGGTACACCAGCCTGCTGGATCTTGAAGCTTATTATGATGAGATCGGAATGAATCACCCGAACAATTATGGCTGGTACCAGAGCCGGTTGCATGCCGGCGCCAAAACGATTTACGATGCCGCCGGAGCGGGAGTACTGGATAAATTATGGAAATCGCTGCTGGTAAAGTCTGGCTTCCCGGATGATAAGTCGCTGGCAGCCTATCTTGGAAAAAATGTACATCCAAAAATGGCCGAACTTATCCTGAACTGGTAGATGCAAGCGGCAATCTTGGTATATTGGTCTGTATGAAACAGAATTTGGCATTGATCGCGCTGGTGGTGGCAAATTATGATGATGCCATAGCGTTCTATACCGGGAAACTTCATTTTACCTTACTGGAGGATACTGTGCTGAGTGAAACCAAACGATGGATTCGTATTGCGCCACCCGGTTCAACAGGAACCTGCCTGTTGCTGGCAAAAGCCACGAATGAAGAACAAAAAAGCCGCGTGGGCAACCAGACAGGCGGCAGGGTTTTTCTATTTCTGCATACAGATGACTTCTACCGCGATTACCAGCACCTGCTGGACAACGGAATCAGGATCGTACGACCACCATCAATAGAACCCTATGGAACGGTGGCGGTTTTTGAAGACCTGTATGGAAATCTTTGGGATCTGATTCAACCTGAAACAGCATGAAAAACTACAGGCCATATTTCAGAACAGTAATCAACCGATATTACCCTGCAACGACCTCCTTACTGGTGGAGGAGATAGAGCGGCAATTTGTGGCCATGGCCGGAGATATTGCATTTGCCAAAACATCCACCAACCCTATTGATAAAAGAATGGAAATAAGCGCTTATTTCCTGGCGACGGTGAAAGTGCTGGACGGGGAGCAGGCCGGATATGAGCGGATCCGGGAGATCCTGCTTACTATTGCCAACGATTATGTTCAACCGAAAAACAAACTGGCCGCAGCAGCCAGGAAATGGATGACCGGGTTGCTGTTCACAGCACCGGGGCGGATGCTCATCCGGCTGATGGCCGCAAGGACCAAAAACCCGTCCCACCCCGACGGGTTTGCTGCCAACCTCATCACTGATCCTGCGGAAACATACGGACTCGGTTACGGAGTAGATATAACAGAATGCGGCATCTGCAAACTGTTCAGCAAACATAACAGTAACCAATACACGCCGATACTATGTGAGGTGGACAATATCACTACCAGTCTGGCCGGACTGAACCTTGTACGCAAGAGTACCATTGCAAGGGGTGCCCGGGCCTGTGATTTCCGCTATACCCGAAAAAAATGAGATGAAGTTTTCATGTAAAATTTATTTTATACGATATGGTTGCGGTCTGTGATACACAATTATTTTTGATACATGAATAATGACTCGCGGATCAGGATAAGCAAATCTGAAATCCTCTCCGACAACTGGTATGTACTCCGGAAGATAACCTTCGATGTACGCGGAACCGACGGCCAATGGCGCACCCAGAGCAGGGAAGCCTATGACCGGGGCAATGGGGCCACCATATTGTTATACAACCGGGAACTGCGAACTGTGATCCTCACCCGGCAATTCAGGATGCCCACCTTCCTGAACGGCAATGAAAGTGGAATGCTGATCGAAGCCTGTGCGGGACTGTTGGACCAGGACAATCCCGAGGACTGTATCCGCCGTGAGACGGAGGAGGAAACAGGATATCGCATCCGCAATGTGGAGAAGATTTTCGAAGCCTATATGTCGCCCGGATCCGTGACAGAGATCCTGCATTTCTTTATTGCAGAATACAGTTCGGTGATGAAAGTGACCGAGGGTGGCGGCGCGGAGCACGAACAGGAAGACATTGAAGTGCTGGAGACCGGTATAGACCAGGCTATGGAGATGATCCGGACCGGTGAGATCAGGGATGCCAAGACCATCCTGCTGCTGCAATATGTAAAGCTGCATGGTATCCTGTAATATGCTGTAGTTTTGCGCCATGAAATTCTTTCGATGGCTTAAGATCCTGCTGCTGGCATATGCGCTGATTGGTATTGCTGCTTATTACCTGCAGGATTATTTCCTGTTTCACCCCGAACCGCTGACCAAGTCGGCAAAATTTGATTTCGACTATCCCCACAGGGAGGTCAATATCCCCTTTGATGCCGGTTCCAACCTGAACATTGTGCAGTTTATGCCCGACAGCAGCCGGGCAGCCGCGCCGGTGAAGGGTGTTGTGTTGTATCTCCACGGCAATAAAAAGAATATCAACTGGTATGCGCGGCAGGTGCCGGCTTTTACTGGTCGCGGCTACGAGCTCTGGATGATCGACTATCCGGGCTTCGGCAAGAGTACCGGCCCGCTCACGGAAGAAAGAATGTATGCATATGCGGAACAGTTGTACCGGCTGGCCCGCGCGAAATATTCAGCTGACAGTATTACGATCTATGGCAAGAGTATGGGAACCGGCATTGCCGCCTGGCTGGCATCACGAAGCAGCTGCAAACAACTGATCCTCGAAACGCCCTATTACAGCCTGAGATCACTGGTGCAGCGTTACCTGCCTGTTTATCCTGTGAGCCGTATGATCCGATACAATTTCCCTACCTGGGAATTCCTGCCCAAAGTAGTGGCGCCCGTGGTGATCTTCCATGGCACCGAAGACGGGGTCATCCCCTATTCCAATGCCGCCAGGCTGCAGCCATTGCTGAAGCCCGCCGACAAGTTCATCACCATAGCAGATGGCAGTCACAATGACCTTCCAGAATACGAAGGGTATAAGAAGGGACTGGATTCGGTGTTGGGGTTTTAGGCGTCTGACGTTTGGGGTCACGGAAAGGCGTCTGACGTTTGGATTCACGGAAAGGCGTCTGACGTTTGGGGTCACGGAAAGGCGTCTGACGTTTAGCATTACTGAATACCGTGAATCCAAACGTCAGACGCCTCCCCCCTTACACCGGCACCACATGCCGGGGTTTATTCTTGCGGAGTTTTTCCGGAATGCAATTCAGCAACTCCTCTTTCAACGCAAGAAAAAGTTTTTCCTTGACAAAGGTCTTCGAAGTAACCAGGCTGACCTCGCGCACAGGTGCCGGACTGCGGAAATGCCTGATCAGTTTCCGTTGCGAGGCCGACATATCCTGGGTAGCCAGTTCCGGCAGGATGGTGATCCCACGGTGCGTCTCCACCATTTTCTTCAGGGTCTCAAGGCTGCCCGCTTCATACTCAAATCGAAGCAGGTCCTTGTGGGCCTTCTGCAACTCGCAGAGGTTCAGCATCTGGGAACGGAAACAATGCCCCTCTTCCAGCAACCAGAGATCGTGCACATCAATATCGCCGGGCAACACATAAGTCTTTTTGTACGCAGCATTTTTCTTCGACACATAGGCCACCATCTCTTCATAAAAGAGCGGGTACTCCTTCAATCCCGTTTCATGCAGGGGCGTAACCACCAGGGCCATGTCGAGGTGCCCTTTCAGCACTGCCTCCAGTACCGGCTGGGTCGTCATCTCCTTTACCTTCAATTGCACGTCGGAATATTTATCAATGAACGACTGCAGGAATAGCGGCAGCAGGTAGGGTGCCAGGGTTGGAATGATACCCAGCCGCAGCTCACCATGAATCAGTCCCTGTTTTTCCTTGATCACATCTTCCAGCAGTTTCACCTCCAGCATTACCCGGCGGGCATGTGCCAGCACCTCTTCCCCGATGGGAGTAGGCACCACAGGCTGGCGGCTGCGGTCGAAGAGTTTGATCCCCAATTCCTCCTCCAGTTTCTGGATCTGCATGCTGAGGGTGGGTTGTGTCACAAAACAATGCGAGGCCGCCGTGGCGAAGTGCCGGTGTTCATCCACCGCCAGAATATATTCCAGTTGTACCAGGGTCATCAGATAGATATTTTCTATGCCAGCATAAATTTAATCAATTTCATAAATGATCGAAACAGAATAAGTTCCTGAGCCGGACCAGATATCAGGCAAGCATCAGGATCAGCAATTCCGCGGCAACAATGCGCAGGATCATTGTCAGCGGGTATACGGTAGCGTAAGTAGCGGATGGCACATCATTGCCGGCCATCTTTAGCGCGAAGGCAAGCGCGGGAGGATCGGTAGAGGCGCCGGACAGAAAGCCACAGACCTCAAAATAGGTCTTCCTGAAAAAGCGGTGCGCCACCCAGCCCATTACCAGCAAGGGGATCAGGGTAATGCTGATACCCATCCCGATCCAGTACCAGCCATCCCCACCGGTGAAGGCGGATGCCAGGTTCGAACCGCTTCCCAGTCCTACACTCGCAAGGAAGAGAGTGATGCCCAGTTCCCTGATCATCAGGTTGGCGCTGTTGGTTGTATAGGCATTGAGATACACCAGTCCGCCGAAACGGCTCAGCAGGAGCGCCACAATCAGCGGACCGCCCGCCATTCCAATTTTCACCGGCACCGGAATATTCGGTAAATAAAAAGGGATGCTGCCCACGATCACCCCCAGTACGATGCCGATGAAGATCGGCGCCAGGTCGGGCACTTCCAGTCTCTTTAATGAATTGCCCAGCGCATTGGCCACCTGGTTAACGCCTTCTTCGGTGCCCACCACTTTAACGGTGTCGCCCAGTTGCAGAAAGAGGTTGCCGTGCGGAACAAGTTCCACGCCCGCCCTGCTGAGGCGGGTAAGGGTGAACTCGTGCTGGTGGATCTCCGTAATATCGCCCAGCCGCCTGTGGGTCATTTCCTTTCGGGTCACCACAATGTGGCGGGAGATCAGGTCGCTGCCGGGTTCGTTTTTCAGGTTCATATTGCTGGGTGCGCCTACCAGTATTTTCAATTGCTCGATCTCCTGTTTGGGCGCCACGATCAGCAACACATCACCCTCCGCCAGCAACTGGTCTGGAGTGGGTGTGATGACTTCGCCCTTATGGAACATGCGTGACACCACGATGGGCTGTTTCATCAGTTCGAAGATCCTGCGAAGCGGCTTGCCCACCAGTTGAGGGTTATCGAGATGAAAGTGCAGGGAAACCGGGCGACCCGAGCGGATCACACTGAGTTTGCGGTGCAGTTCATTTTCATTTTCGATGTTGACGCGGAATATCTTTTTCAGCAGCACCAGTGCCAGGATGATGCCGAAGACACCAAATGGATAGGTCAGCGCATAGGCAAGGGTGATACGCGCATTGTCTGTGCCCTGCACCTGCAGATCCTTCACAGCAGCCTGTGCTGCACCCAGTCCGGGTGTGTTCGTAACGGCGCCGCTCATCACTCCCGTCATCACACCAATATCATAACCGGAAGCAAGATACCATATAACGGTAATGATCACCCCAAGTAACACCACGCCGGCAGCCAGCAGGTTATTGGCCAGGGCATTCTTTTTCAGGGAAGCGAAAAAGCCCGGACCCACTTGCAACCCGATCGAGAACACGAAGAGGATGAGTCCGAATTCCTTCAGGAAATGTTCCACTTCGTTGTTCACGCGGATGCCTGCGTAGGAGAGCAGGAGCCCGATGAATAGCACCCAGGTAACCCCCAGGGAGATGCCGAATATTTTAAGGCGGCCCAGCCAGATTCCGAAGGCGATCACGACTCCGTAAATCACTACTGTCTGGGCCACCGATACTTCTGTAAACAGCCTGATTATCCAGTCCATTGTTTAATGATGTTCCGCCCTCTCCGGCTGTTGTCCCCAATGTTCGGGTGAGCGCCACAGTGAGGAGAGCATGAGTTCGCGCATGAAGAAGAATTCTTTCGGCAGTTTGTCGTACATCCTGGAGAAGAGTTCTTCATGGGAGAGCAGCTCTTTTTTCCAGGGTTCACGGTCCACTGACATGATTTTATCGAAATCGGCCACGGAGAAATCTTCCATACCGGTCCAGTCGAGGTCTTCGAAGCGGGGCATCCAGCCGATGGGACTTTCCACTGCGCTGGCCCTGCCATTGATGCGGTTCACGATCCACTGCAACACGCGGATATTCTGGCCGAAACCGGGCCAGAGGAACTGACCGTTCTCATCCTTACGGAACCAGTTCACACCGAATATCCTCGGGGCATTGGGCAGGTTGCGGCCGAACTGCAACCAGTGGTTCACATAATCGCCGATATGGTAGCCGATGAAGGGCAGCATGGCAAAGGGGTCCTGGCGTACTTTGCCGATGTCCCCGAAAGCGGCGGCGGTCATTTCACTGCCCATGGTAGTGGCCATGTACACGCCGAAGTTCCAGTTGAAGGATTGGTACACCAGCGGAACGGTGGTACTGCGTCTGCCCCCGAAAATAAATCCGGCGATGGGCACGCCTTCCGGTGTTTCCCAGGCATCGTCAATGGCGGGGTTCTGGTGGGCCGGCGCAGTGAAACGCGAGTTCGGGTGAGCGGCCGGTTTACCGCTGGATGGATCCCAGGGTTTGCCGTGCCAGTCGGTGAGTCCGGCTGGAATTTCCTTGGTCATTCCTTCCCACCATACATCGCCATCGGGTGTAAGAGCCACGTTGGTGAAGATGGTATTGGCGCGGATGGATTCCATCGCGTTGGGGTTGGTCTTGAAGTTAGTGCCGGGAGCCACACCGAAATAGCCGGCTTCGGGGTTGATGGCATAAAGCCTGCCGTCCTTACCCTTATGAATCCAGGCGATGTCGTCACCCACTGTGGTTACTTTCCAGCCCTCAAATTCTTTCGGTGGGATCATCATGGCGAAGTTGGTCTTGCCGCAGGCGCTGGGAAAGGCCGATGCCACGTAGGTCTTCTGCCCATCGGGAGCTTTCACACCCAGGATCAGCATGTGTTCGGCCAGCCAGCCTTCTTCCTTACCCATCACGGAGGCGATGCGCAGGGCGAAACATTTCTTACCCATCAGGGCATTGCCGCCGTAACCGGAGCCATAGGAAATGATCAGCCGGTCTTCAGGGAAATGGGAGATGTATTTTACATCCGGATTACAGGGCCAGGACACGTCTTTTTGTCCGGGTTCCAGCGGTGCGCCCACGGAATGCAGGCATTTCACATAATGTTTGCTGATATGTGGCAGCACCTGTTCCCCCATACGGGTCATGATGCGCATGTTGACCACTACGTATTCGGAATCGGTGATCTGTACCCCATACCGGGATAAGGGAGAGCCCAGGGGACCCATGCAGAAGGGAATCACGTAAAGTGTGCGGCCCTTCATGGAGCCATCGAGCAGGTTGTTGAGGATTTTCTTCATCTGGGCGGGCGCCATCCAGTTGTTGGTGGGACCGGCATTTTCCTGCAGGCGGCTGCAGATAAAGGTCTTGTCTTCCACGCGGGCCACATCACTGGGATCGCTGAAACAGGCAAAACTGTTAGGACGCTTTTCCTGGTTGAGCCGAATGAATGTTCCCTTTTTCACCAGGAGATTACAGAGGTCGTCATATTCTTTCTGGGAACCATCACAGAGATGGATGTGATCGGCTTCACACTGGGCCGCAATCTGTTTGGCCCAGTTCTCGATCTCACTTAGGATCGCAGATGACTTGAACTGCGAAAAGTTGCTTTTGAGTGCCATAGTAATGGTGTGTTGGTTTTGATACTACGTAACAAATATCACAGCCTGTTAACCAAAAATTTCTGACCTGCTACTAATCGCGTTATGATTCTTGTAAGATTACTTCATGATTTTTGACTTCGAGCCGATACTCCGCTCCCACTTTAAGCGCATAGTTTTCTTTTTCGTGACTCACCGGGAAGTTAAAGCATACCGGAAACCGATAGCCGCTGACGGCATGATGTAGGATCTCTTCAACGGACTGTCCGAATGGACGATCCGTATCCTTGTTATCCGTGAAGCCACCGAATATCAGTCCGGCCAGTTGATCCAGCACCCCTGCCCTTTTCAGTTGAAACATCATGCGATCGATGTTGTAAAGTTGTTCTCCCACATCTTCCAGGAAGAGGATCCTATCCTTTGTCTTGTAGGCGGATGGCGTTCCTACCAGGTGGGCGATCAGGGTGAGATTACCACCGATCAGCCGGCCTTTTGCCACACCCGGATTGTTCAGGTGATGGGCCGCGGCAGTATAGCGGCACTTTTCACCGGTCAATACCTTCCTGAGTGATTGCACAAATTCGTTCTCATAACCACCATCATTAAACGCAGCGGCCATGGGTGCGTGCAGAGTTGCAATTTTGAGGTTGCGGTTGATATGGGCGTGCAGCACCGTGATGTCGCTGAATCCTATGATCCATTTGGGATGTTTCCGGAAGGCCTTAAAGTTAATTTGATCGATGATACGGCCAACACCGTATCCTCCCCTTCCACAGAGGATGGCTTTAATGTTGGGATCATCGAGCATAGTCTGGAGATCGTCCAGTCTTTCCTGGTCTGTTCCGGAGAAATAGTTGGCGGATTCGCTGGTCATCGTGCTGCCCAGTTTCACCTGGAAACCCCATTCCAGCAATTGTCCCACACAGGTCTGCCATTTTTCCGGCGCCATGAACCCGGCCGGGCAAACCAGTCCGATCGTATCGCCTTTGGAGAGGTAGGGAGGTAAGGTCATAAATTCAGGTGTCTGACATCATGTGCATCATGTGCATCAAGTGCCTGACAAATATAATGCAGGTCGCTAAAATAGCCGCGATATCACGCAAGGTTAATACTTACCTTCATAAAAATAGTGACCAAATGCGACCGATCAACCTTCCACTGTTTTTCGTTTGTACTATACTGGTATCGTTTAACCCTTCCAAACTCCATAAAAACATTCAACCTGTTCCTGACAAACCCAATGTCATTTTAATCTTTATGGATGATATGGGATATGGTGATCCCGTTTGTTACGGAGGCGGACCTTATCAGACACCAAACATTGACAGGCTTGCCAATACAGGAATACGATTTTCCAATTTTTATGCCGCGCAGGCAGTTTGCAGTGCATCGAGAAGCGCCCTGCTTACCGGTTGTTATCCAACACGCATCGGAATATCCGGAGCCATCGATCATAATGCAGGTTTCGGGCTGAATCAATCGGAGGAAACCATCCCTGAACTACTGAAAAAAAACGGCTATAAAACCGGTATGGCAGGGAAGTGGCACCTGGGTCATGTAGAACCATACCTCCCCCTGCAGCACGGGTTTGATGAATTTTTGGGAATCCCCTACTCCAATGATATGTGGCCGGTGTATTATGACGGAACACCCTGGACAGACAGCACCAGCTACCGATCAACCTATCCTGTATTGCCACTGATAGAAGGAAACAAAGCCGTTGGATATATCCGAACACTGGAGGATCAGTCTAAGCTGACCAGAATGTTTACAGAGCGGGCGGTTCAATTCATTCAGACCAACAAAAACAATCCGTTCTTTTTTTACCTGGCCCATCCAATGGTGCATGTGCCACTTGCCGCAAGCGAAAGATTCAAAGGCAAAAGCAAAGGCGGATTATTTGGTGATGTAATGGAAGAAGTTGACTGGTCGGTAGGCATTATATTGAAAACGCTGGAGGAGAATAAATTACTGGAAAACACCCTGGTGATTTTCACCAGTGACAATGGCCCCTGGTTAACATTCGGAAACCATGCGGGTAACACCGGCGGATTGCGCGAAGGAAAAGGAACAGCCTGGGAAGGCGGAGTAAAAGTTCCCTGCATTATGAGCTGGAAAGGAAAATTACCCGCCGGAGTAGTAAATAATCAATTAGCCACCACCATGGAAATCCTGCCCACACTCGCCAGTTTATGCGGAGCGCCGTCACCTCAGCAAAAAATTGATGGCATTGATATGGCGAATGTTCTATTGGGCAGAACCACTACCATCGGGCGAAATGAGTTTGTATATTATTATGATAAAAACAATCTCAAAGCCATTCGCAACCATCGTTACAAATTGGTGTTCCCGGCCCTGTCACAAACATATGGACCGCCGGCAGTTATAGGGAAAGATGGCTATCCCGGAAAATATGGAACCGATTCGGTGAAATTGGCATTATTTGATTTGTGGACAGATCCGGGTGAGGACCGAAATGTGCTGGCGCTGTATCCGAAGGTGGCTGAAGAGTTGAACAGCAAAGCGGATCAATACAGAAAAGAATTGGGTGATGGATTAACGAAAGCAACCGGAACATCTGTCAGACCGGCCGGACTTTTGAAAAATTAAGAAATAATCCTTGACAGTTTCATGAATCCGGGGATTATATGAACTTATCTTGTCAACGGTAAAAAGTACAGATCCTTAAAGATAAAACCCAAACATTTAAATTGCCCGCAGCTGTAGATTTCTACAGGCCCGCTGGATACAGAAGCCGGATTTCAATCAAGGTTATCAATGGGCACAACGATTACATTATTCCTTTGCACAATGCCCTGAGGTATGTGACCAAACTTAAACAGGTAATTAAACTGTTCAGCCCCATCACTTTTTTACTGTAACACGCAGAAAGGTTGCCGGAACATCCAGTGTATTTTCATCCTTGCTCCTGTTGTGCTGGTTGAATAAAACCTCCAGTTCCTGTTGCAGTGCTTCGGCTTTGCCATTTTTTTCGGCCGCTTCAAATGCGTTCATGGTTGGACCATAATAATGCCTGAACCTGTTTAAAAATTCGGAAGCCGAAATAGGAGCCTGAAATCTGAAGCTGTCTTTTTGAAAAGAAATATTTTCTTCCGGAATACCCGCTGCAGTGAAACGCTCCCTTACATTCGTCTCCACCCCCCAGGTCATGGGACTAATAAAGCCTTCCGGAGGTGGTGGTGCATAGGAAGAACTGATCTTTAACAGTTGCGCCACCATTGTTGGATCGCCCGGTATCCAGTTACCCATGATGATGCGTCCGCCCGGACGGGTAACCCGTACCATTTCCCTGGCCACGTCAAAAGGCCGGGGAGCGAACATGGCGCCAAAGATGCTCATCACCACATCAAATTCATTATCCGGCAATCCTTGCAGATCCGTACAGTCGCCCTCCCTGATGCTGATATCGTTTAATCTCTCCTCCTGGATGCGGGCGTTTCCTGCCGCCACCAGGTTCCGGGCAATATCAATCCCTAATACCCGGGCACCCAGCCGGGCAGCCGGTATGGCGGTGGTTCCATCGCCGCAACCAAGGTCAAGCACTTTAATACCCGGGACAATTCCAATATCTGAAACCAGTTGGGCTCCACTTTCACGCATGGTTTCTGCGATACGGGTGAAGTCACCTTTTTCCCATAATACTTTATTGGGATTGCTGGCAGAAGGGGATGCAGCACCACCCTGAAGAGAAGTTGTTTCCGGCATAACTTAATAGTTGAAGGTTAAAAGATGTACAGATCCAAAGGGTAATATCTATGGCAGGGAAAAGAAGGCTGGTAATAAATATACAATTTAATTTAGTTGTATAAACATTTTACCCATGCCTGGATTTAAACTTGTCGCTGTCCTGACGCTGTTCATCGCTTTCTCAGCATGCCAAAACGAAAAGGGAATATCCTTCCGGCTCATTGACACCGACACCTTTCATTTCAACAATTTCGTGGACTGCAATATGGCGGAAGCCTGGATCGGCGACACCTTCCGCATCTTTCCCGGCAAATACGGCGAAGACCCTGTCTGGGGCGCCGCACATGACCTGAAATTTGCAAGCGGTCGTCATGCCGATGAAACATTTTCACAACCTGCCGCCGCTTATACGGCACCGTTACTGCCACAGAACGCGGCCGTTGGGCAGGCGGGCCTGCATGGCGCGGTATGGTTTGAAACCGTGCACCAGGACAGCAAAGATGCCAGTGGCAAAACCCTTTATGCCATTTATCACAACGAAAACTATCCTGAAACACTTCCATACGATTCGGTTACAGGTGAAGGTTATATCGACCGGCACTGGCCTCTGGGACTAACGGAGAGGATCACCCCGGCGGCAGTGTGCCGCATCGGCATCATGAAATCCATTGATGGCGGCTGGAGCTGGGATAACCGCGGGCTTTTCCTGGAAGACAAACAGCCGCGCATGATCCTGAAACCGCACAACACTTCCAAAACCTTCGGTGGTGGTGTGGGTGATCCCTCTGCGGTGGCCGTGGGAGATTATCTCTACCTGTTCTATGGCGAATATGGTTATCCGGGTGTTTATGATTCATCCACTTATGATCCGCAACTGGAACGGGGCGGACAGTGCATCAGTGTGGCCAGGATTGCCATATCGGACCTGGACGATCCGCAGGGAAAAGCGAAGCGCTGGGACGGCTCCGGATTTACTGCTGACTGGGATGGCATTGGCAAGCCAGTAGCTTCCCTGCAGATACCGGTTTCTGAAGGCGGCGGACCCGCATCCTCCCCAGGCGGCGGATTTCACTGGGGTCCATCCGTCAGTTGGAATGAATACCTCGAATGTTGGGTCATGATGATGGGAAGAGTGGAAGGACAATCCTGGGTGGGCGATGAATTGTACATCTCATTCAACGAACATAAGGACCTCGGCACGGGCACTAACTCCCAGGCATGGTCGAAGCCGCAGAAGCTGCTGGAGAAACCCGGACATGTACTCTGGTATCCATCCCTTCAGCCCATGAATACGGAGGAGGACATCCGCAGCAAACGCACCAGCCTGCGGGTCGGCAAAAAAGCCAGGCTGTTCTTTAAGTATTCCGATCTCGGGAAATATTTTTCAACCTATATTATTGAGTTTGAGAAGGGAGGAAAATGATGTTATCCTTTAATGCAAAACACCCCATTCATGTCAATCAAAATATATCAGGTAGACGCGTTTTCAGATAAGGTTTTTTCCGGCAACCCGGCCGCAGTTTGTCCCCTCACTGAATGGCTGCCGGATGAAATACTGCAGAACATCGCCATGGAGAACAACCTGGCAGAAACCGCTTTTTATGTAAAAGAAGACCGGCAGATCCAAATCCGGTGGTTTACGCCAACCACGGAAGTTGATCTTTGCGGACATGCCACCCTGGCCGCCGCTTATGTACTTTTCCATCAGGAAAATCACCCTGGAAATATTATTCACTTTTATTCGCCCAGAAGCGGAAAATTAACGGTGACCAAAGACAGCGATTTCCTGACACTCGACTTTCCCGTAGATATGTATGATGAAGTGGAAATCTCTGACGCCATCAGGGATTGTTTTGACCTGCAACCGATTTCCGCCTTTAAAGGCAAAACCGATTATTTATTGGTATTTGAAAACGAAACTGACATTGCAACAATACATCCGAGACTGGACAAAATAGAAAAATTAAATGCACGCGGAGTAATCATTACCGCAAAAGGAAAGGAGGTGGATTTTGTGTCAAGATTTTTTGGACCGCAGGTTGGGGTAAACGAAGATCCGGTAACTGGTTCAGCCCACACAACCTTAACCCCATACTGGGCAAATCAACTTGGTAAGAAAGAGCTAAGCGCCATTCAGCTTTCTTCCCGCAAGGGTTATCTGAAGTGTAGCTTGAAAGATGACAGGGTTGAAATATGCGGCAAAGGCAAACTGTATTTAAAAGGCGATATATATATAAATTAAAGTGGCCCGGATCCGGGCCACTTTTCTATTGACAGCTTTTGATCTTAAGCCATGTCGAAACGATCTAGGTTCATCACTTTGGTCCAGGCTGCAACAAAGTCACGGAGGAATTTCTCCTTAGAGTCTGAAGAACCATACACTTCCGCAATGGCCCTCAGTTCGCTGTTGGAACCGAAGATCAGGTCGGCACGTGTACCGGTCCATTTCAGCTCACCCGTCTTGCGGCAACGGCCTTCAAATACCTGCTGCGATTCTGAAGTAGCTTTCCAGGTGGTGCCCAGGTCCAGCAGGTTAACAAAGAAGTCATTGGTGAGTGATTCAGGCGTTTTGGTGAATACACCGTGCTGTGACCCGTCGAAGTTGGTGTTCAGCACCCGCATACCACCCAGCAGGACAGTCATTTCGGGGGCAGAGAGGGTCAGCAACTGCGCTTTGTCCACCAGTAATTCCTCAGACATCACCGGAACGCGGGGCTTGATATAATTGCGGAAAGCATCGGCCAGTGGCTCCAGCACTGCGAAGGAATCCACATCGGTCTGCTCCTGCGAAGCATCTGCACGACCAGGTGTAAAGGGAACCTTCACCTCCTGTCCGGCATTGCGGGCAGCCTGTTCAATGGCAGCGGAACCAGCCAGCACAATCAGATCGGCGATGGACACACGCTTATTGCCGGACTGCGCACCGTTGAATTCATTCTGGATGGCTTCCAGGGTATCCAGCACTTTACCCAACTGCGACGGATTGTTCACCGCCCAGAACTTCTGGGGAGCCAGGCGGATGCGGGCGCCATTGGCACCGCCGCGCTTATCGGAACCACGGAAGGTGGAAGCGGATGCCCAGGCAGTAGATACCAGCTCGGATACAGAGTGGCCGGAAGCCAGGATCTTTCCTTTCAGGGCTTCGATATCCTGTTCGTTAATCAGATCGTGGGTAACTGCCGGAATCGGATCCTGCCAGATCAGTTCTTCTGCAGGCACTTCCTTTCCGAGATAGCGGGCACGCGGGCCCATGTCGCGGTGGGTCAGTTTGAACCAGGCGCGGGCGAAAGCATCGGCGAACTCATCGGGGTTCTCGTAAAAATGGCGGGAGATCTTTTCGTAAGCGGGATCCATTCTCAGGGCGATGTCGGTAGTGAACATCATGGGAGCATGGCGCTTGTTCGGGTCGTGCGCATCGGGAACAGAATCTGCGCCCATACCATGTTTGGGCCTCCACTGGTGTGCGCCGGCAGGGCTTTTGGTGAGTTCCCATTCGTATCCGAAGAGATTCCAGAAATAGTTGTTGCTCCACTTGGTGGGAGTGGAAGTCCAGGCGCCTTCCAGGCCGCTGGTTATGGTATATCCGGCATTACCGGTACCGTAGCTGTTTTTCCAGCCCAGGTTCATTTCTTCTAATCCTGCTGCAGCCGGTTCCTTACCCACATATTTGGACGGGTCTGCTGCGCCGTGGGCCTTACCAAACGTATGTCCGCCTGCGATCAGGGCCACGGTTTCATAATCGTTCATAGCCATGCGGCCGAAGGTTTCGCGGATATCGCGGGCTGCGGCGATCGGGTCGGGATTGCCATTGGGACCTTCAGGGTTTACATAGATCAAACCCATCTGGACAGCCGCCAGGGGGTTCTCCAGGTCGCGCTCGCCTGAATAGCGTTCATCGCCCAGCCATTCCTTTTCGGAACCCCAGTAAATATCTTCCTCCGGCTGCCAGATGTCTTCGCGGCCACCACCGAATCCGAAGGTCTTGAAGCCCATGGATTCGAGGGCGCAGTTGCCGGTGAGGATCATCAGGTCGGCCCACGAAATCTTATTGCCGTATTTCTGCTTGATGGGCCAGAGCAGGAGGCGTGCTTTGTCGAGGTTTACGTTATCGGGCCAGCTGTTCAGGGGTGCGAAACGCTGGTTGCCGGTGCCGGCGCCACCGCGACCGTCGTGAATGCGGTAAGTACCCGCACTGTGCCAGGCCATGCGGATGAACATGGGGCCGTAGTGACCCCAGTCGGCGGGCCACCAGTCCTGTGAAGTGGTCATCAGTTCGACAATGTCCTTTTTAACGGCGTCGAGGTCGAGGGACTTGAAAGCTTCTGCGTAGTTGAAGTCCTCACCCATGGGGTTAGACAGGGGGGAGTGCTGGCGAAGGATGTTCAGTTTCAGCTGGTTGGGCCACCAGTCGCGGTTGCCTGTGCCGCTGCCTGCCACGGGCTTCATGGAGCCATTGTGGAAGGGGCATTTACTGATATCACCTGCGCTGTTGACATCGTGAGATTTGGGATCTGTGGGTGTGCTCATGTTATTAGAATTATCTGTTTGCAATCGTGATTGTTTCAGGAAGCTAAGGCAAATGTATCGATGAAATCAACAAAAGGTTTATCTATTTACTTGATTAACTCATAGATAATATCTATCGGAAACCGGCCTTCGTGTATCAGGATATTATAAAAATAATTCGTGTATCCTGTAATAATTGGTAACTTATGGAACCAATCCGGCCCTGCTCCTGGTCATTTGAAACATCAAAACCTATACCATGCCTAAGTATGTAATTGAAAGGGAAATTCCGGGTGCCGGCAATCTGAGTCCGGAGCAGTTAAAAGCCATTTCCCAGACCTCCTGTGGGGTGTTAAGCAAACTCGGTCCGCAGATCCAATGGGTCCACAGTTATGTAACGGGAGATAAAATTTATTGTGTGTATATAGCCCCCAATGAAGAGATGGTACGGGAGCATGCGAAGCAGGGTGGATTTCCCGCCAATTCTGTGAGCGAGGTGAAATATATGATTGATCCGACAACAGCGGAATAAGGTGGGATTGCTTTACTGGCCAGTGCCAGATAGCTGATAATAATACCACTAATTTTATAATTTTCTACCACCAAACCGATGAGTTTCCCATCATTCATCGGTTTGGCATCACCGTTATTATCTCCAGCAGGAGGTGATTTTTTTGTCCAAACCTACGGGCACAAAAAAAGGCGACTCTCGCCACCTTGAATGTTTTCACAACGGAATAATCCTTATTGTGATTTGCTTTCAGGAACTAAAGTAAAACTTACATTTCAAAAAAGCAAGTACCGGTCAAAACATTTTTTTAAATAGACAATTTTATATATTTAGTACCTAAACCTTAAACTAATGAAAAACATTCTGGGTCTTGACCTTGGAACTAACAGTATTGGGTGGGCGCTAATTAATTACAGCAAATCGGAAGATAAGGGAAACATAACAGGTATGGGGTCCCGGATCATCCCCATGAGCCAGGATCTCCTGGGCGATTTTGGCAAAGGTAATACTGTTTCCCAGACAGCAGAAAGAACCAGGTTGAGAATGATGCGCCGCCTCCGCCAACGGCATATCCTACGCAGGGAACGTTTACATCGTGTTTTAAATCTCATGGGTTTTCTCCCTTCCCACTTTAAGGAAGGTTTGGATTTCAACCAACGGCCAGGACAGTTCCTGAATGATACAGAACCCAAAATAGCCTACCGCAAAGAATGGAATGAAGCATTGCAGAAATTTCAGCACCATTTTATCTTCAAGACAGCATACCAGGAGATGCTGGAACAATTTGGAGTACAAAATCCAGAATTGTTACTAAAAGAAGATGGATCTCAACGAAATATACCCTACGACTGGACAATTTATTACCTGAGAAAAAAAGCACTAACTGAAAAAATTGAAAAAGAAGAACTAGCCTGGCTCCTATTGCATTTTAATCAAAAGAGAGGATACTATCAGGCGCGCGGAGAAGAGGAAGAAGAGCAGCCTAATAAAGATGTGCAGTTTCATAGCCTGCTCATAACCGATGTACAGGCAGATCCGGAACCAGGTCGAAAAGGGGAAACCTGGTATGCCCTGACGTTAAGCAACGGATGGATATACCGACGCTCCAGCAAAACACCATTATTCGACTGGAAGGGCAAAACAAGGGATTTTATTGTAACTACTGACCTGGAAGCAGATGGCTCTCCCAAACTTGATCGCGATGGGCAGGTAAAAAGAAGCTTCAGGGCACCTGGTCCGGAGGATTGGACGCTTTTGAAAAAGAAAACAGAGCATGATATCGAAATCTCAGGAAAAACAGTTGGCGCATACATATTCGACACCCTACTGGCACAACCCCGGGTAAAAATCAAGGGGAAACTGGTGAGGACAATTGAACGGAAATACTACCGTGATGAACTGCACCGTATTTTGGAAACACAATCCAGGTTTCACAAAGAATTAAAAGATACTGAACTGCTACAGCAATGTATCAATGAATTGTACAAGCAGAATCAACCCCATCAGGAATTATTATCGAATAAGAATTTTGCATACTTATTGGCGGAGGATATCATCTTTTACCAACGCCCGCTGCGAAGCAAAAAATCAACAGTTGGTAACTGTTCGCTTGAATTCAGACCCTCCCGGGATGAAAAAGGGCAACTGGTATATATTGATGGCAAACCAGCGTTATATCCCCTGAAAGCTGGACCAAGATCTAACCCATACTACCAGGAGTTCAGGCTATGGAAATGGATGCACGATCTGAGAATCTATAAAAAAGAAGATGAAACAGACCGAACTTCAGAATTTCTGGGGAGTATTGAACAAAAGGAAAAATTATTTGAATACCTCAACAACCAGAAAGAAATCACCCAGGAGAAGTTGCTAAAATTTCTATTAAGTCAACAAGGGTTAAAAGGGAAGCAATTAAATCTTGAAATAGCAGCAATTCGGTGGAACTATGTAGAAGGTAAAATTTATCCAGGCAATGAAACAAGAGCCATGATCCTTGGCAGGCTCAACAAATGCCTAGATCAACCGGAGGCATTTCTTGACGATGAAAAGTTATATCACCTGTGGCATATTATTTACTCAATAAATGACAAAGAGGCATTTGGAAAAGCACTCCGCAGCTTCGCCAACCGTTATGACCTGAATCCTGACAACTTTTATGAGGCATTTAAAAAAACCCCTCCGTTCGAAAGTTCATATGGATCCTATTCTGAAAAGGCGATCAAGAAATTTTTACCCCTGCTAAGGCTTGGAAAATATTGGAGTTTTGACAGAATTGATGCAGCAACCAGAAATCGCATTGAAAAAATTCAAACCGGAGAATACGATGAAAACATCCGTGAGGAAGTACGCAAAAAATCAATTCACCTGCAAGCAGATGCTGATTTCCAGGGATTACCTGAATGGCTGGCAAAGTATGTAATATACGACAGGCACTCTGAGGCAGACTCTGCCGGAAAATGGAACAGCATTGCTGATATAGATCAGTGGTTGAAGGAATTTAAACAATACAGCCTCCGAAACATGATAGTGGAGCAGATTGTTTTGGAAAGTATGCGTGTAGTGAGGGATATCTGGATGCATTATGGAAAAGGTGCAGCCGGATTTTTTGATGAGATTCACATTGAGTTAGGGCGGGACCTGAAACAAACCAATGACGAGAGAAAACGCATGACGGACCAGATTTCGGAAAACGAAGCCACCAATTACCGAATCAAACATTTGCTGGTTGAAATGCAGCAATCGGGGCAGGTAGAAAATGTCCGCCCTTACTCCCCTATGCAACAAGAAATACTTAAGATATATGAGGAAGGTGTATTGCGCTCGGGAATTGAAGTGGATCCGGAAATTTTGAAGATTTCCAAAACGGCGCAACCTGGTGCAGCCGATCTAAGACGGTACCGGCTCTGGCTGGAACAGAAATACAGATCACCCTATACAGGACAGGTAATCCCCCTAAGTAAACTATTCACGCCAGAATATCAAATAGAGCATATAATCCCAAAAGCCAGCTACTTTGATGACAGTTTGAGTAATAAGGTTATTTGCGAAGCTGCGGTAAACAAGCTTAAGGACAATCTTACCGGCTATGCATTTATTCAGGAAAAACAGGGGCAAATTGTTGAATTAGGATTCAACAAAAAAGTTAAAATCTTCACCCCTGAGGAGTACAAGGAGTTTGTACAACAACATTACGCCTCTAATCCTGTGAAAAAAAGAAAGCTGCTGATGGAAGACATTCCAGAGGAGATGACTGAGCGGCAGTTAAATGACACCAGATATATCAGTAAACTTATTTCCCAGGTTTTGTCCAACATTGTGAGGGCCGATGAAAATGATGAAGGCGTCAACTCCAAAAACATAATCCAGGTAAGCGGAAAAGTAACTTCCGCGCTCAGACAGGATTGGGGATTAAACGATATCTGGAATGAGATGCTGGTGCCTAGATTTGAACGATTGAATGTATTGTTGAAAACTGACCAGTTCCTTGCCTGGAATCAGCAGCACCAGAAATGGCTGCCGACCGTACCCCTGGAATTCGCAGCAGGATTTAATAAAAAAAGAATTGATCACCGGCATCATGCGCTGGATGCACTGGTAATTGCATGCGCCACCCGGAGCCATGTCAACTACCTGAACAATACAAATGCCAGGCGTGGACAAAAAAATGGAGAGACTCAAAATGGCACCCGATATGATTTAAGATCGACTTTGTGTTATAAGCGCAAAAACTCAGACAACAAAGATGGTTACGAATGGATATTCAAGAAACCATGGGAAAGTTTCACTGCTGATGCAGCCTTGACTTTGCAGGGAATAGTAATCAGTTATAAGAAAAACCTGAGGGTCCTCAACAATACCAGTAATCGCTATACCAGGTGGGAGTTACAAAATGGAGAGTTGGTCCGTGCCATTGAAAAGCAGACAAAAGGGGAAGCAAAAGCCATTCGTAAGCCACTGCACAAGGACACAGTATTTGGTGCCGTAAGACTTCGAAAGAAGAAAATGGTTTCAATTTCAACAGCGTTGGACGATATCGGGTCTATTGTTGACGCGGAGTTCCGTAAATACCTGCAATCCCTGCAGCAACAGGGCTACGACAAGAAAAAAATTCAGTCCCAGTTAAAAACCATGCAAATGGAATGGAAGGGACAATCCATTTCAAGATTGGAAGTATGGTATTGGGAGAACGAACTGGTTGCCAGCAGGAAGACCCTGGACACCAGTTTCAATGAAGAAGGCATACAATCAATTACAGATACCGGGATTCAGAAAATCCTCACCAGGCATTTGGAGAATTACAAAGGCAGGCAGGATGAGAACGGAAAACCCATTTCTCCGGAAACCATTGCATTTTCACCGGAAGGGATTGAGGAGATGAATGCAAACATGCGCACAATTAACAATGGAAAGGATCACCAGCCAATTGAAAAGGTGAGGGTATACGAACCTAAGGGCAACAAATTTCCGGTAGGTGAAAAGGCAAACAAACGAAGCAAATTTGTAGAGGCGGCAAAAGGAACCAACCTGTATTTTGGTGTGTACCAAACAGGGACTGGAGGCAGAACCTACGAAAGTATTCCCTTAAACATTGTCATCGAACGCTTGCGCCAAGGACTCACCCCTGTACCGGAAATAAATGAAAATGGGGATCGTCTTTTGTTTGATTTGTCGCCGAATGACCTCATATATGTACCCACGGAAGATGAAATACAGGCAGGGGGGAAACCGAAGGTTTCGGAAGGGGAAAAGCTGAATGTGGATCGGGTGTATAAGATGGTGAGTTGTACTGGAAATAGAATGTTTTGTTTAAAGCAGGACGTTGCAACTTCAATTATAGATAAAGTAGAGTTCTCTAGTTTAAATAAAATGGAAAAGGCAATTGATGGCTCCATGATAAAATCCTGTTGTTGGAAGATTTCCAACGACAGGCTAGGGAATATTACTATTGAATAGACCCCCGTTTAAATTGCTCTGGCCTAACAAATTGCCAGAGCAATTTTTTATTTATCCACACGTTTTAACCATAGCTCCAATATTCATTTTGAAATCCCAACACCCGGAACTATGGTCAAACGCACATTGTACTTTGGCAACCCGGCTTATTTGCGTGTGGAAAATGAACAGTTAAAGATTGAGTTACGCGAAAGCGGGGAAATCAGGCAGATACCAATAGAAGACATTGGTTATATTATTTTAGACAACCAGCAGATTGTTATTACTCAGGTTGCCATTGCCAAACTCCTTGAAAATAATACAGCACTAATCACCTGCGACCAGACCCACCATCCTGTGGGCCTGATGTTAAACCTCGATGGCAATAATTTGCAATCCCAGAAATTCCAGGCTCAGATTGATGCTTCCGTACCTTTAAAAAAGCAACTCTGGCAGCAAACTGTAATGAGTAAAATCCAGAACCAGGCATCCGTTCTGGAAAACCAGCGCATTTCTGGCAAGGCCCTGCGTCATTTAGTTCAACAGGTAAAGAGCGGAGATGCTGAAAACCACGAAGCACAGGCGGCGGCCAGCTACTGGAAGCAGGTATTTCCGGAATATTTATCCTTTCGCCGGGAGCGGCATGGCCCTCCTCCGAATAATTTACTCAACTATGGTTATGCGATTTTAAGGGCAATGGTTGCCCGGAGCCTGACAGGATCCGGGTTGCTGCCTACCCTTGGCATACACCATCGGAACCAATACAATGCCTATTGCCTGGCTGATGACATCATGGAGCCTTTCCGCCCCTTTGTAGATTTGATAGTATGCCGGATCATCCGGCAAAATGGCCAATACCTGGAAATGACCCCGTCAATGCGGGCAGAATTATTGAAAATCCCGCAAATGGATGTTTTGGTTGAGGGCAGGAAAAGTCCCATGATGGCTTCGATCCAGAGAACAACAGCCTCCCTGGCGCGCTGTTTTGAGGGTAAAGCCAAAAAAATCATATATCCAGAACTGGAAACAAATGTTTGACCGCTTAAATGCTTATCGGATCATGTGGGTAATTGTATTTTTTGATCTTCCTACCGTAACCAAGCGGGACCGAAAGCGCTATACCCGGTTCCGCAAGGATATTATGCAGGATGGATTCGAACTTTTCCAGTGGAGCATCTATTTCCGGCACTGTATGAGTCGGGAAAATGCGGATGCGCATGTGTCCAGGGTAAAAAAACTACTTCCCAATAAGGGGCATGTGGTTATAATGAGCATCACCGACAAGCAATTTGGGATGATGGAAGTATTCCGGGGAGTGGAGCCAATTAAAACACCTGATGCTGCCACCCAACTGGAAATGTTTTAAAAACAGGATTGAAAAAATGGTCATTACTCGCATTTTTTCAATCCTGTTTTAGGCATTAAAGCGCTGATTTTCACCAGCTTGCAGCATTCGTGTTGTCTGTAACCGAAGCTACCACATAATTTGAAAGCAAATCACAACTCTGCAAGCCATGTGAATAGGTTAGCTGTAGTTGTCTGTAACCGAAGCTACCACATAATTTGAAAGCAAATCACAACTCTTCTGCTCCTGCTGTTCACGTTCGGCATGTTGTCTGTAACCGAAGCTACCACATAATTTGAAAGCAAATCACAACCCTTGTTCGATCTTCTCACGCATCCCCTGGGTTGTCTGTAACCGAAGCTACCACATAATTTGAAAGCAAATCACAACGCCAACCTTGGTAGTGTTGAGTTTAGTATAGTTGTCTGTAACCGAAGCTACCACATAATTTGAAAGCAAATCACAACTACGCGTCACTCATGACTTTATGCACGGGTGTTGTCTGTAACCGAAGCTACCACATAATTTGAAAGCAAATCACAACTGTTTGCGATCAGTAACGCCCGCACCTTCTGTTGTCTGTAACCGAAGCTACCACATAATTTGAAAGCAAATCACAACACTTGGACAACTCTTCTAACTGCTTCTGGAGTTGTCTGTAACCGAAGCTACCACATAATTTGAAAGCAAATCACAACAGCACATTATAACTCTACCTATACTCCACAGTTGTCTGTAACCGAAGCTACCACATAATTTGAAAGCAAATCACAACGGTCGCCCATTCCCGTAGTTCGGCGGGGTTGGTTGTCTGTAACCGAAGCTACCACATAATTTGAAAGCAAATCACAACCACAGGCGCGAAAAGAGTAATTCTACAATAGTTGTCTGTAACCGAAGCTACCACATAATTTGAAAGCAAATCACAACTGAAACGCAGGCGCAAAAGCAATTACAGAGTTGTCTGTAACCGAAGCTACCACATAATTTGAAAGCAAATCACAACTTGCCCGGAAATTAGGCATCAAAGACAACGTTGTCTGTAACCGAAGCTACCACATAATTTGAAAGCAAATCACAACTGGATCTGTCAATTCCAACATTCTTAGCTAGTTGTCTGTAACCGAAGCTACCACATAATTTGAAAGCAAATCACAACGTCTTCCATACTTGAAAACAACTGGAATGGGTTGTCTGTAACCGAAGCTACCACATAATTTGAAAGCAAATCACAACCATTTGAGCAGGAGTACGCTCAACTGAAGGGTTGTCTGTAACCGAAGCTACCACATAATTTGAAAGCAAATCACAACAGGATGAGAGGTTGATGCCTGAATTGTGTAGTTGTCTGTAACCGAAGCTACCACATAATTTGAAAGCAAATCACAACTCGTCGCTGCCATCCAACTCGAATATAATTGTTGTCTGTAACCGAAGCTACCACATAATTTGAAAGCAAATCACAACCCCTACTGCAACTGCAATGGTGCAGGGATGGTTGTCTGTAACCGAAGCTACCACATAATTTGAAAGCAAATCACAACATCGAAGTTCCTGTACACCGTAATACCGTGTTGTCTGTAACCGAAGCTACCACATAATTTGAAAGCAAATCACAACTCATTATGGAACGGGCATAAGCCTACATAGGTTGTCTGTAACCGAAGCTACCACATAATTTGAAAGCAAATCACAACATATTGTTCTCTATCTTCTTCGCCTTCTTGGTTGTCTGTAACCGAAGCTACCACATAATTTGAAAGCAAATCACAACGCACAAGCCTATATCTTCCAGCAGGTATTTGTTGTCTGTAACCGAAGCTACCACATAATTTGAAAGCAAATCACAACCGCTGTGGCAGCGGCCTTTTCTCCGATCACGTTGTCTGTAACCGAAGCTACCACATAATTTGAAAGCAAATCACAACCAGGTTCGGCAACCAGTCGCTGAAGATCAAGTTGTCTGTAACCGAAGCTACCACATAATTTGAAAGCAAATCACAACTACTTTCCATTACGCAATCGTTGTGTACGAGTTGTCTGTAACCGAAGCTACCACATAATTTGAAAGCAAATCACAACTATACCCCTCATAGTCTGCCCCTGCATATCGTTGTCTGTAACCGAAGCTACCACATAATTTGAAAGCAAATCACAACCGTGCCGGTAGCTGAACTATCCACAACACGGTTGTCTGTAACCGAAGCTACCACATAATTTGAAAGCAAATCACAACCACTTGATTTCCGTTGCTGTCCTTCCACTGTTGTCTGTAACCGAAGCTACCACATAATTTGAAAGCAAATCACAACTCTGCTTAATTACTGGATCATCCGCATACGGTTGTCTGTAACCGAAGCTACCACATAATTTGAAAGCAAATCACAACTGCGGTGTACCAATATCAATACTGCCTTGCGTTGTCTGTAACCGAAGCTACCACATAATTTGAAAGCAAATCACAACGTAGGCAGAGCAAATGCTGCCAATCATCATGTTGTCTGTAACCGAAGCTACCACATAATTTGAAAGCAAATCACAACTTGGTATGTCTATTGAAATATGCCCTCTCAGTTGTCTGTAACCGAAGCTACCACATAATTTGAAAGCAAATCACAACACGCGCTCACACAAACCACCAATACGAGTGGTTGTCTGTAACCGAAGCTACCACATAATTTGAAAGCAAATCACAACAAGCACCGCCTCCAGACGCTGGAATTCTGGTTGTCTGTAACCGAAGCTACCACATAATTTGAAAGCAAATCACAACGATATGCCGCAACGGGATAGGATTACGCATGTTGTCTGTAACCGAAGCTACCACATAATTTGAAAGCAAATCACAACTCAGGTCAGTAAGCCTCACAGGAGATGTGCGTTGTCTGTAACCGAAGCTACCACATAATTTGAAAGCAAATCACAACCTCAGGTGCTAAGCTAGCAACGGGTCAGGGTTGTCTGTAACCGAAGCTACCACATAATTTGAAAGCAAATCACAACAACTGTGTTGAATCCCATGCCACAAGGTTTGTTGTCTGTAACCGAAGCTACCACATAATTTGAAAGCAAATCACAACATGCCTCGCATATCTGCGCGCCGCCTTAACGTTGTCTGTAACCGAAGCTACCACATAATTTGAAAGCAAATCACAACTAGATGCCATCCTGATAGTACAACTCTGAGGTTGTCTGTAACCGAAGCTACCACATAATTTGAAAGCAAATCACAACGCTATCACCCTGGCCCTCCTTAATGCCAGCGTTGTCTGTAACCGAAGCTACCACATAATTTGAAAGCAAATCACAACGCTGTATGTCCTTACCCCGCCGGTGCTTATGTTGTCTGTAACCGAAGCTACCACATAATTTGAAAGCAAATCACAACGGGTAGTCAGATAAGGGAATTACCTGACAGGTTGTCTGTAACCGAAGCTACCACATAATTTGAAAGCAAATCACAACAGGTTTATGAAGGTGAGTACCGCACAAAGAGTTGTCTGTAACCGAAGCTACCACATAATTTGAAAGCAAATCACAACTACCTGTATCATCGAATCCTATACCCAACTGTTGTCTGTAACCGAAGCTACCACATAATTTGAAAGCAAATCACAACTCAGGCTAAACAGCGTATCAACGTTATGATGTTGTCTGTAACCGAAGCTACCACATAATTTGAAAGCAAATCACAACTGTGGCTTTCAGGCTGCTCAACTCTTCGGCGTTGTCTGTAACCGAAGCTACCACATAATTTGAAAGCAAATCACAACAACATGAACATCATAAATATGAAGAAAAAGTTGTCTGTAACCGAAGCTACCACATAATTTGAAAGCAAATCACAACTGACCTCCAGGCCGACCCAAGGGCAAACCTGTTGTCTGTAACCGAAGCTACCACATAATTTGAAAGCAAATCACAACCGCTTACTCTATTTATTGCGGGACACTTTGGTTGTCTGTAACCGAAGCTACCACATAATTTGAAAGCAAATCACAACAATTGGCTTGATCATGGTACGCAGCCATTCGTTGTCTGTAACCGAAGCTACCACATAATTTGAAAGCAAATCACAACCATTGCGAAGAGCGTTGGTGCAAAGAATATGTTGTCTGTAACCGAAGCTACCACATAATTTGAAAGCAAATCACAACAGTGACGTGGAGCGAGCAACTGGTAAAGTGTTGTCTGTAACCGAAGCTACCACATAATTTGAAAGCAAATCACAACTGACACCAGTGGCCACATCTGCGCTCTTTGGTTGTCTGTAACCGAAGCTACCACATAATTTGAAAGCAAATCACAACTTTAACCGCCTAATATTGATGCACGTTCTAGTTGTCTGTAACCGAAGCTACCACATAATTTGAAAGCAAATCACAACGCGGGAATGTCCCTTGACATATTAAATTTCCTCCAACTTGGACCCATCATTAAGAGCCTTTTCATAAGGCACAACTGTCCCCACAACAACTGCGGCCTAATTGCATCTAATCACCCGAATGGAATGCCATAACCAGTCTATGTCGATGAGGGTGGCCCTCCGCTTTTTTAGACCCCCATTTGGCGGAATATTTTCGTTACTATCAAGGCTTAACCGTATATTCCTACCATACCCGCCTGCGGAAATTTTCCAGGCTTAAATTCATCACATCATCGTCAGCAAGGACCGGAAGGGGGACAATTGCGCCCATTACGCGACATTCAATTTCATTAATCGGCTAAACAATTTTGCGATTATCCATAACATGAGTATATTTACAATACAGAGTCCTTCCGGGGACACTGTGCCCCCCGCCAGAAATGGCGGGGCTTCTTTTTTATAAAACTTCTCCTCTCACGAATTTGGAATATTGACCTGCACTTCTGAACATGATCACCTCCAATATCGCGAGAGCAATTCACCGCACGTTGCTGATTGAACAATAGCACAAAAAAAAGGTATGCCTGAAAGCAAATCACAACAAAGTCTGCTAAACATATTGCCAAACTGAAGCTGTCTGTAACCAGATTTACATTTTTTTAAATCCTTTGTCTTCTATATATTTTGATGGCACCTATAATCAGCGATTTCAGCTCAGGCGAATCCGCCGGTGGCGCATCACTAATTAAAACATTTCCATTATGATCTAAGAATGGATGTTAATCACACACCAACAATCCGGACATTGTCCAATTATTGCAAATCAGTAAATGTTTGCATTAAATGTAGGTCGGCGCGGGTTAAAACAAATTGTTCGCAAAGTGGCGCAATGGATTTGAAGGACTTATAATTTATTTCTAAGATTTGAAAGAAGAAATCGCTCTAAATTTCCTGACGATGCAGCTTCCATAAAACGCCAATCGGCATCCATTGATTTATCCGACATCGCCTCTACATCAACAACCTTAACAGATACCAAAGTCTTTCCATTCTCCCGGATGACGATAGCTTGAAGGCGTCCAGTTATTGTTAATGGTTGTAAACCAAACTTTCTTTTAAGAAGAATAGCGTGAACAGTATCCTGTTTTTTCTTATCATCATAATATTTCCAGGACCTGAAAAAATTTTGACTGGTTGAAATGATCAAACCATTATCCCTATCAACCCTATCAATTCCAATTCCGGATTTAAAAAACTCAACTACTAATGCGTTAATAACTGTTTCACGATCCTTGTCTGTATATATCGAATAGTTATCTTGCGCGTATCCTGTTACGGTTTTCAGGAAAACAATAATTATTACAAATGAAAATCTTTTCATAAACTGAAACAATTATGTGATTTGATGACAACTACCACTTTTTAGAAGCATATTTATTCAACTACATTTCCAGTATTTTATCATTAAAAACCAGAAACCATATAATTATGCACTGAATACTTCTTCAGGTGTTAAGATTGCCTTGCCCGCAATACTTAATTACCCTCCTAAGCTTTCATTTTAATAATTGTGTTCCAATACCTTTCCCAGCCGGTATTCAACAATGGCGGCCAGATATATCTCCCCGTCTTCTTCTAATTCTATATCCTGACCATTTTCATCCGCAACGATCAAAATTTCAGCACCCAGCACTTCTACCAGCGCTTTTTTTCTATTGACATTATAACCGGCATAAAACTGTATAGCATCATATTGCTTCGGCGCTATATCCTTCTCCCCATCAGGCAATTCAATATCAACAATATAGCGACTAGCATTTTTGGGTCGAATATCCCGCGTTTCTATCAGTTTCGTACCACTTACAATCTCAGCAAGAAATTTCTCTTTTATGATCAATTGTAATGTTTTCAATCGATTATGTTTATGGTAATGGCAATCTTCAGATTCTACACAAGGAAAAACTCCATATACTCCTCACCCTTTTCACCCTTCACCCATTCAATGGCCTCGCCAACCTCATACATATACGCATATATGCCATCGTTACTAACCTGAACATAACGTCCGGGTTTGTTGATGGCGACCGGGTAAGCGGAATAGTATTCTTCGTAGTAGGCTTTGGCTTCTGACAGGTGATCCGGAATGGCATCCAGGTTGATGACCCGATTTGTATTGTCAAACAAATCATCATAAGTAGGCTGAACCAGTTGTGCCGGCTTTTCTTTCTTCCTGTTGCCAAGGGTCCTATAATGCGGTGCTTCTATCCTGGTGAGATGACCGGCATGAGCCGGCAGGTCTTTATTCACTTCCTGCACAAAATAGATGGCCACGGCCACATTCTCCCAGGGCTGGGACTTCTTTTCGAGGTGAGTGATCACCGCAAATAGGCTGAGGGCATCTGTATCCAGCAAATAACTCAACATCTCGTTAGTATCGGCAGGAACAAAGCCTATTTTCTTCCCCTGCCAATGCAAGGCGATGGCACATGGGTCATATTCATTTTCCGGTTCCCGCACGAGCTCCAATAAATCACCGGTTTTCATTGCATCCAGGAGTTTCATGCCTTCATAATGCCGGAATCCCGCTACAAAACATTGAAGCAGATAGATCTTCCGAAAATCTTTGGTGATGGACACCGGTAATTTACCGATGGTCATGGAACCGATGAGCTTTTTAAGGAAAGAGGACCTGTCCATGCTTATTTTTTTCCGAGTGAGACCATAATTTCCCTGAAACCGGCAAGGGCTGATTCAAGATTTTCAATAATATCACCCGCCAATTCATCCGGATCGGGAAGATTGTCCAGATCAGCGAGGGACTTATCCTTTATCCAGGTGATGTCAAGAGACGTTTTATCTCTTTCAAGAATCTCTTCATAAGTGAATTTCCGCCAACGGCCATCCGGGTTGGATTCAGCCCAGGTTTCTTTGCGCTTATTTCGTTTGCCGGCTTTATAACAATCGATAAAATCCTGCAGGTCCTCCAGTTTGAGCGGATTCTTTTTTAGCGTATGATGGATATTGGTTCGATAATCATAGAACCAAACCTCTTTGGTCCAGGGATTCCTGGAAGCCGGTTTGTTATCAAAGAACAGCACATTGGCCTTTACGCCATGGGCATAAAATATACCGGTGGGCAGTCGCAGGATGGTGTGCAGGTCGGTGGTTTCCATTAAACGTTTGCGGACTGTTTCGCCGGCGCCGCCTTCAAACAACACATTATCCGGCAGTACCACAGCCGCCATTCCGGTGATTTTGAGCATGCTGCGAATATGCTGTACAAAATTCAACTGTTTGTTACTGGTAGTAGCCCAGAAATCCTGGCGGTTATAAGTGAGTTCTTCCTTCTCCTGCTCCCCTTCTTCATTGGTGAAAGTCTGGGAGCTCTTTTTTCCGAACGGGGGATTGGCCAGCACATAGTCATAACGACCGGGCGCAGGGGCTATGAGGGCATCTGCGGGCGAGATGAAATTATCACTGTCGATATCACCGATATTATGCAGGAAGAGATTCATCAGTGCCAGGCGACGGGTACTGGCCACAATTTCATTCCCAAAAAAGGTCTGGTATTTCAGGAATTTGTTTTGCTCCTTATCGAGTTTATAAGTATCTACCAGGTAATCATAAGCGGCCAAGAAAAATCCACCAGTGCCGCAGGCGGGATCCGCGATGGTTTTCATGGGTTCGGGCTGTACACATTTCACCATGGCATGAATCAGGGGCCGGGGAGTGAAATACTGTCCCGCGCCGCTCTTGGTATCTTCTGCGTTTTTTTCAAGAAGACCCTCGTAAATATCGCCCTTGTCTTTAACCCCCATCATCAGCCATTGTTCCGCGTCTATCATGGCGATAATCTTACTCAGCTTGGCCGGGTCCTGGATCTTATTCTGGCTCTTGGTGAAGATTTGTCCCAGGATACCCTTTTGTTGCCCGAGTTCACGCAGCAGGATGGTATAATGTGATTCCAGTTCAGCGCCCTTCAGGCTGGTAAGACTTTCCCAATTGTATTTAGCGGGGATGGGCATTTTCCGCGAATGGGGCGGCCTGCTATACTCGTCTACCATTTTCAGGAAGAGCAGGTAGGTGAGTTGTTCCAGGTAATCGCCATAGCCAACCCCATCGTCGCGCAGGGTATTACAGAAGGACCAGACTTTGGAAACGATGGCGGAGTTGTTGTTGCTCATGTCAGAATTTTTGGATCGGGGCTTTTTGGGTATCGAATATCATTGTGTGGAGGGTATAGTGGAACCAGTTCTGGAACATATTGAATGTTCTGTTTTGCGGCCACATTGATTCATCCATGTACCATCCGAAGAGTTTCGGCGTAAACAGTAGGTCAAAGTTTTTATTCAGCCGCTTTTCCATTTCTTCCGGGGTTTCAAAATCAGGCAGCAGGTAAATATCGGATTCGTGATCGGCCAGGTTAAAAGTAAAGTCTTTTTCTTGGGAATTCAACCAGTCGGCAAATGGCTGTTTGTATGCCAGTACAATAGCGGATCGGTTGAGGTTGCCAAAATTTTCATCCATCATGGTTAAATTAATTTGCCTTCGAAGGCTTGTTTGAGAATGGATTGCCGGAGGGATTCTGCCTGCTGCAGACTGGTTTTGATGGTTGCCTCCAGATTATCGGCTACAGAGAGGCGGGATTCGATTTCGGCGACGATTTGGTGTTGCTCAGGCTCCATAGGGACCTTAATTTCAAAGCTTTTCAATTTCGGAACATCAATACTGTCAACAGTTGTTCCATCTTTCGAAAAACTATCACGAATAACAGATTCCTTAGAAACACAATACCAATAAACATATTCAGAAGAAAACCCTTCATTTAATGTAAGAGATTGTAAATCCTGGTTAGTGGTTAAATCATTACCAGCTATAGCAATTGGCAAAACCCGTCTTAGGATTCCACTTCTAACAACAAAAAGAATTGACCCTTCCTTTATCATCTTTGCAGATGATTGTCCTATTGATCCTTTAGTGATTTTATCTCCTGAATCGAGAATTTTTTTATATTTCATATCCTTCGGAGTGACCCAAAGAATATTGCCATTTAACCAATATTCTTGCATTCGTTTTGAAGGGGTGCCACCACCAGTCCAATGTCCAATTTTATTCAAATTGACAATTCGCCACCCCTCCGGCAATTCTCCCTCCTTTACATGCTCATTGGTCAACCGGCCTTCAAAAGCCCATTTCAATACCGCCTGCCGGTAGGTTTTTAATTGCTGCTGTGCGGTTTTCAGTTGCTCAATGGATTTGTCGAGTTCACTGAAAAGTTCTTCGATTTTGGAGACGATGACCTTTTGAATCGAAAGGACAGGTAATGGTATTGGTATTGCTGAAAGACTTCCCTTTGTAAGTTTTAATCTTGTAGTACCATTTACATAAAACTTATAATCAATCGAGTTTAAGTAATACAAAATAAAGTCATTTAGCGAAACACCAATTTTACCTTTAAGAATATGAGCATGGTTATTAACCCAAGTCCTACCAACTATTTTATATGCCTTAGGTTTTGAACGATCTAAAAAAGGAGCACCGTCTTCCCCAATTAAAACATATTCTCCCTCTGTTAAATAACCATCAATCAAGCCAACTTGCCCTGTCGCCCCATAATATGGATATAAATCACTTTTGGCCTTCCCATTAATTCTTTTCTGACGTTCCCTAGAATTAATGGGTTTTCTAAGATTGTCTAAAATATCCACTGCTTCAGTTAATAAAACTGTTTTCCATTTTTTGCTCAAATCAGAAATCATAATTCCGCTATATTATACTCCGGCATTTCGTCATAAGTCCTGCCATTTAACATCCTGCCGGTTTTCTTTTTATTGGTTCCGCCCCATTGTTTAAAAAAGAAGGCAACATTTGCATTTTTACATTGATCCATAATGTCCAGCACCCAGTCTTCATCCATCGGTCGGGCTTTCCTGCCACTTTCTCCTCCTACAATCACCCAGTCGATGCCCCGAAGATCCATATTCTGCAATGGTCCAATCAGGGGTTCGCAGGACAAAAACTTTGTCCTGGCATGCGTCTTTCGTAGATATTCAATGCGGTCTTTTACCTTATCATTTTCCACCGAAACACCCATCCAGATATTATGTGACCAGGTCAGTTCCTTGTCCAGTTTTAACAGCCTGTCCGCCCGCTTGGTTAGTATCTGGAACGTATGTTGCGGGTTCTCATTCATTACCTTGAAGACCTTCTTTATAAAATCCAGCGGTACATCCTTATGAAACAAATCACTCATGGAATTCACAAACACCACTTTCTGCTTTTTCCAGGTGTAAGGAAGCATTAATGCATCTTCATGTATTGCCAGTTTAAAAGCATCTTTATACTTTTCGACCCCCATTGCCTGAAGGCGCTTTGCCATCACTTCGGCATAACAATGCTTGCAACCGGCAGAAATCTTGGTACAACCGGTCACCGGATTCCAGGTCAACTCCGTCCATTCAATACTTGAAGCAGACATAATTATTTAATTGTATAGTTAACAACAATTTTTTTCTTGAATACATTTTCATAACTAATTCCAGGAGTTAGTCCACTATAATCAATTTTCTCTTCCTTTTTTAGCTTTTTCAATACTGTGGTTGAGTGACCGGGAATATGGCCGGATTCATATGTATAAATTAGCACTTGCATATTGTTAATCAAATGACCTGATAGAATTAAAACCTCTAATTCCTCTTTAAACTTTTCGACCTTAGTCATTTGCCTGCCACCAAACAAATCTCCCTGCACCTTTTTTGCATCTTCATCAATATCAAAATTCGCCTCTCCATTGGTAGCATTTCTCCTCCATGCAATATCCAAAAATTTATCTACTGCTCGATAGTGTTTCGCACCAAAAATTATACCGTATATATTAGCGCCTTTGCGCAAAGAAAATGGAAACAATTGCAGGTTTGTACTTTCTGGCAATCTTCGTTTCACTTCATTAAGTATAAACCTATGAACATTCTGATACTTGTTTTGCTTTAAATCATCCATATCTATGTTAAGCACTCTTTTAAACTCTTCAGCACTTCCTAATCGCCAAAAATAGGACGATGAAACGAAATAAATGAAATCTACAGCCTTTAACTTTTCCAGTTCATTTAGGAACTGTTGAGATATAAACTTAACACCGTTTTGATCTAAATAGACCAAGGAAGGCGAACTCTTTATATTTGGCAATAGTTTAAAAAACAACGTATCTGCATCTTCATTAAAATATTGAATTGAAACAAAATGCCTAAGCTTTGGATTTAAATTGAGATACTCCTCTACGTTTTGTTTTAATAATTCAAATTTCTGTTGTTTATACTTATTAGGTTCAAACTCATTAAAGTATAATTCAATTTTAGTATCGGTTTTAAAAAACAATCCTAGATAGGTGTTTATTTTATTTAGTAACCTTATTGGAGATCCTGGCACTTCAATTTGATCATAACCCGGGCCTGAGAAAAAATCAAATATTTGAATTTTTGGAATTACTTTCTGAGTTATAAATGTAGGAAGCCACGCCTCTGCATAATCTTCGAATATCTCCAATTTTGTTTTAGTTGTTTCATCGAATGGTTCAGAATGTAAATCTTTATATGGCATAGAAAAAGGTTTATTGCAAAAAAACAAGAATATCAAGCTACCAGAATTTCATTCAACTCCCCTATTATCCCGTCCGTATCCTCCCCGAACAACTGCCACATTTTTCCCAATCCACCCTGGGCGTTAAAGGGACTGTAATCAAAATCGTCTCTTTCAATGTGGAAACTGGTGGCCACATGGTCCTTGATCATGCGCAGCCAATGCATCTGCTCTTCGGTGAATCGATTGTGCCGGCCGGCATTCTGCTTAAATACCCAGGTCTTGAAATTGCTGTCCACCGTTTTGTCAAATATCGTCAACACCGGATCCAGCCCGGAGAAATGACGCACCAGCGACACCAGGGCAATCAAATCATTCTTCACGCTGCCCTGTGCACCATGCAACTGCTCAAATGCCTCCCAAACCCGTAATGGCGCCAGCAGGGGTTTCTCGGATTTCAACTGCTCCGCCAGGTCGCGGATCAGCGCATAGGTCAGTTCGCGGCGACGATAGGGTTGGTTATAGAAGATTTGCAGTGCGGTGATCTCATCCTTGTGCGCTTCCAGCCAGGATTTAAAATCCAGGATCAGCTCTTCCGCTTTTTCCTTCTGATCCTTGTCCCACCCAATATGTGTTACCTGGTCGATGTTCACCACATCAATAATCTGCTCATGCACCTTCCGCACATTGTCGATATACAGGTTCAACTCGCCATTGAACACCGAACCCGCCGCATCCAATAGCTGGTCGTGCGCTTCCCGAAATGCAATCTCAATTTGTTCCGGCCCGGCGCCCCCCATCCGCTCTTCCACTTTTTCCCGGATCTCCTGCAAGGTATCCGGATCATAGGCATCCAACAGGTTGCGGGCAATGGACTGGAGTGATAACCCGCCCGTACGGGATTCCAGTTGCTGGTGTTCCTTTTCCGTCATCTGTTTGTTCAACCGCAGCAACCGGTTTGCCAGCGAAGTGTAGATATCTTCATCCTTTGCCCCCACGGCCACTGCCTGCAGCAGGTCTTTTAAGGGAACGGATGGTTTGCGTTCCAGGGGACGGCTGTCGGTTTTCACACTCTTGCTTACCCCTACCGCATCAATGATCACAAAATGGTCCTTGGCATAAGTGGCACTCGGGGTAACGGAACGCAGTTCATCCAGGGAAACCGTTCGGGTACCCCTGCCCTTCATCTGTTCGAAATAACTGCGGCTTTTTACATCACGCAGGAAGAAGACGATCTCCAGCGGTTTCACATCTGTACCAACTGCAATCATGTCCACTGTGACGGCTATACGCGGATGAAAATTATTTCTGAACTGTGCCAGTGTTCCCTTGGGATCATCTGCACCGTAGGTGATTTTTTTGCAAAACTCATTGCCCTCTTCAAACTCTTCGCGCACGGTATTGATGATATCATCGGCGTGACTATCTGTTTTCGCAAAAATCAGGGTCTTGGGCAATTCATCACGCTGGGGAAACATTTCCCTCCAATGCTCCCTGAATGCCCGGATGATGGTACGGATCTGGCTTGGATTCACTACGTCATCGTCCAGTTGTTTTGCGCTGTAGGTAATGTCTTCATCCAACTGTTCCCAGCGTTTTCTCCGGCTAAGTTTTTCCCGCTTGTCCACATACTCGCCTTTCCAGATGGAAGAGCCCCTGCGGGATATCTCCGTTTCGATCAGGTACACGTTATACGGCACCAGTACCCCATCCAGCACGGCTTCTTCATAACCATATTCGCTCACCACGTTCTGGTTGAAATAACCGAAAGTGCGGTTGTCGGGAGTAGCCGTCAGTCCCACCTGGAAAGCATCGAAATATTCCACCACCTGTTTCCAGATATTATAAATACTGCGGTGGCATTCATCAATCACGATGAAATCAAAAAAGTCGATTGGTAGTCTTTCATTGTACACTACCCCCACCGGTTCCCTGGCTACAAAACTGCTTTCGTTGGGGTTTTCCGTCTCAGCAGATTCCGGCAACTCGGTACCCTTCAGCAGGGAATACAAACGCTGGATGGTGCTGATACAAACCTGGCTGTCCGGCGCTACGTAGCTGCTTTTGAGTCGCTGGACATTATAGAGTTCGGTGAATTTCCGGTTGTCGTCATTGGGCATGAAGCTCATAAATTCCTGCTCGGCCTGTTCGCCCAGGTTTTTGGTATCCACCAGGAAAAGAATGCGTTTGGCCTTGCTGAATTTAAGCAGGCGATAGATACAGGTGATGGCGGTGAAAGTCTTGCCGGATCCCGTAGCCATCTGTACCAGGGCACGGGGTCGGGCGGATTTGAAAGAAACCTCCAGGTTGGTGATGGCATTAATCTGGCAATCCCGCAGCCCGTCAGTATCCAGTTTGGGAAGATCCTGCAGGCGGTCGCGCAGGGAGCGTTTCAGCCGGAGCCTTTCTCGAAAGTTTTCAGGCCGGTGAAAGGAAAAAACAGGCCGGGATCGGGGGCGCGGATCGCCATAATCGGTGAAACGGCTTACATATCCGGTACTTTCATACACAAATAAAAGGGGATCGTTTTGAAGGTGTTTGAGTTTGCTGACCCTGTATTCATTGGACTGTTCCTCGTGCATGGTCAACCGAACTGCCTCTTCTTCCCTTTTCGCTTCGATCAGTCCTACCGGTTTCCTATCCACGAAGAGTACATAATCAGCCGGACCGACATCAGTTTGCCATTCCCTGACCGCCACACCGGGGGCAGCGCCCAGATTGATCTGGCTTTTATTCTGAACGACCCAGCCGCATTGCGTAAGGGCTAAATCAATGGCATCGCGGGCTATCTGTTCCGGGTTCTGATTCATGGAAAGGTTAAAAATGAAAAATAGGCAGTATAGACAAATATATTTTTAAAACAGGAAAAATCAAAGCACCATTTCACTACTGCCACAACACATAAAAGGGAACCGCCCATAAAGTCTTTTTCATTGAGTCCGGCAAAGGCCTGAAATCCTTTGAAATCCCTGAAAGATACCGTTTCTGCTTTTTCACTTCAATCGCAATCAGCGAACCATCAGGTTTTTCCAGCATAAAATCAACTTCTTTCCCGTCACTGGTACAAAAATGATAGAGGCCGGCTTTTTTTTCAGAAAAACTGAGCAGTTTCATTAATTCCGTAGCCACAAAATTCACCCGCAAGTGACCGAATAGTTCCGGACGCTTTACCTGCAAATCTTCCAGATTCAAATCAAGCATATGGCATAATAAAAGACTATCCAGCAAATAGCCCTTGGGCGATTTGACCAACCGCTTACCGATATTCCGAAACCAGGGAGCCACATCAAAATTCAGGAACATCAATTTCAGGATAATTTGGCAAATTCAAGATTCAGCAACCTATTTAACCCATCTCCCCTGCCCCGGGTTGCCTGGTATCATTTAAAAAAAACACCGGACTAACCCTGAGCGCCGCCAACAGGTGCGGTGTTATGAATCGCGGAAGCGTTTCCAAGATACCCCCAATTCCAGCGAATAGAATTCATGTCTTTATTTTTCCCAAATAACACTTTTACTTTTACAGGTAAACACCGACACTACTGCCTTACAGTTGCCCTGCCAGAGCTGATTGCACGAAATGTGGGTATGTGAAATATTAAATTGAATTTTAACTTGCACTCCCGCATCGCGGACAGGACTTACTAAACACAAAAAAAAGTGTATCAAAAAATGATACACCCTCTTAATTTTTTTCCGGACGAACATCAACCTTACGGTTTCATAGAGATTGTCATTTTGAGGCTTATCCTAACCAATTAATCTGTGGCTACAGATTAGGGAGCACGGACTTAATGTTTCTCAACGCTGCAAAAGGATTTAAATGTCTTTCCATAGGATTTGATTATACTTCTCAAGGATTGGGTTTCGTTTACAGGTAATTTAAAGGATTTGGATATACACTGTTTCAAACTTCGGTTTTCATTGATATGGATTCCATGGATTTCATACACTTATTTATTCATAGAATCTGGTCTTTTCGTTGTTGCGGATACAAAGTTTAAAAGATTTCTTTTTCGGTCATAACTCTTTCGATAAAAAAGACGGAACTTTCGACGAATGGCCGCTTTGCAGATTTTTTAAATCGGCAAATAAATCCAGATGGTGCCACTCTTTGCAGCCATATAATAATGCCATGGACTTAAATATCAACTCCAAGTAAACCCATCATAATCAATCTGATTGTCTTCTAAAAACCTGCCGAAATCAGTATACTGTCTCCTGTCAATTCCTCCACCCGCTTGCCGCTGTCATATCCATCAAAGAACAGGCTTCCATTCTCTATAAAATACAGACTCATATCAATGGTCATGCCTTCATACTCCAGGTGAAACAGGGTGACTTTATTCATGCCAATTGATTTTTAAAAGTTGAGTAACCATTCCAATACAAACCGGAAACTATCTGATTTTGCACCTGAAAGCTTTAGCCGGTGTTAAGGTTGCTTTACCAGCAACTCTTAAATTACTCGCCGGAGCTTTCTTTTTTGTAACTGTGTTCCCTCAAGTCATTGAGCCAGTAACAGGTTTTGCGAAAATCCAACGCCCCTATCCCCGTTTTAGGGGATAGGTAAATAGAAACGGATATCACAATTTTACACAAAATGGCGTCATGAGATCAATCCGTAACATATTCTATAGCTGGATATTATTCCTACTCTGCCAGTCCCCCATCCAGGCACAGGACTGCGATCCTGCCATTGTCGCCAACCATCCCGGCAAATGGAAACAGGGTATGCAGGGAAGCTCCAGGGGTGTATCGCCCGCCAGTCTCAGCCGCCAAAGAGAAATCATCCAGGCCATCATCCGGCAAATGCAAAGCAACCATCAGCTCCGGGGCTTTAATATCAGTTATTCAGGAGTGCATGGTTATCCCAACCCGGACCTGGTCAAAGGCCGGAAAACAGATAGTTACGAAGCCGGTATGGCTATTCTTCCCATCTACTGCAGCGATGGTGTACTCAAAGAGGCGCATGAAACACCCTTCTGGTTGAGGATCGGATTTAACAATATGCCCGTTACCACTAACGCCAGCTTCTTTGTGCGCACAAATGAAGAGGAGGAAGACCCGGAAACAGATGTACTCGGCGCCATTGACAGTAAACCTGTAAATGACCGATCCGTCTGGCTGCTGAAGAGGAATTTTACCGGTGGATTTGGGGTTGGACTCACTGAATACAAATGGATCATCAGTTACCGGGACGAGCTCCCGTTTACCTATCTTACTAAAAAAGAACTCTGCGCAAAACTGAAAGACTACCATCAAAAGAAACTCAAATATGTCAAATTTGAGTACGAAAAAAAATCCCACAAAGAAAAGCTGGAACGCATTGAAGAATTTGTCCACAATGCGACCGAAAGAGTACTGAACGAACCGGCCACCAGCCACGCTGAGATCCTTCAACTGTTTGCCTCCAACGGAGATGTGATCGCCGGATTCCCGGAAACAACCGACCCAAATGCGAGGTGGGTGGTGAAGAACAGAGAAAATTATTTCAATGCCTCTTTACCGCTGCATACGCCACAGTTGATCACCCTTACCTTCAGTGTCAATGAAAAGAATGAACAGCAGATGAACACCATGTTTCAACTGGTGGAAGCAATAGATATAAATAATCTCAAAACCCTGCTGGGCAATCCCAATGCATTTACCAAAGGAAATCCGTCCAAACCAGCGAACACCAAACCAACGCCCCCCAACACCAATAGCAATATCATCATCACCACCGCCTCCGCTTCCGGCGCAAAGCGTCAAGTCACACCTTATGATATCTACAAAAATGTTCCGGATAAGAAATTTATGCCAACCCCACTGGCGCAAATCACCAATGTAGTCAGGCTGCCAACGATTCCCCCCGCCATCAGGGCTGCAGCTATGCAGATAACCATGACCAATAACAATCGCCAGGAGATCCTGAAGAAATTATTGTTCGACATCCGGCAGCAGTTGAAAGCAGAACAGTTATCCGCAACCGAAAAAATCCTATCCGGCGTCAACAGCAAACCCATCGACCTGGCAGATCTGGGCGTGATGCTGTTCTATAAGGGCAATACAACGGAGGGACTCTGGTGCCTGGCCCAGGCCGCAGCATTTGATCCTCAGAGTGATTATATCCTGAACAACCTGGCGGGAGTACTAACCACCAGCGGCGCAGCACCGAGGGCCCTGCCTATCCTGCGATACCTGCAAATGAAGCACCCTAAAAACACCACCGTACTCAACAACCTGGGACAGGCATGGTTTCAACTGGGTGAATTGACCCGCAGCAAAACAGCGCTGGATAGCTGTTTGCGGTATATGGGTCATCATCCCCAGGCAAATTATACCAGGGCTGCCATTGCAGAAAAAGAAGGAAAGAACCAGGAGGCTGTAGCTCTAATCCACAAGAGTCTGAAAGGTGCCTACAACAAGGAGACTGAAGAGTTGGCCGGAAAAAAACGGATTAAAATAGACTGGGGCAACTATTTGAATCTTCGCCGTCCGGTGGAGGTGGCCTATATCAATCCGCTACAGCTTCGCCCGCCGGCACAATGTACCAACGTAGCCAGTGCCGGTGAACTGGAAAGTCAATGGAAGGCCTGGGAGGCAGCAACGGAAAAAATGACGGCAGGCATCGAAGCCGGAATGGAGGAAGCCGCATTGAACGCTGAGCAGTATGCGCAGGAAATGGAAAAGAAGAATGGCATTGCCGGTGCTGTTACGCCTTACCGTGGAATTATGTCGGGCAAGGCATCCAAACTATATACAAAATTCCTGAAGCAGTTCAGCGAGCTCTCTGCTGAAGCGAATCAATATTTGTCCACCCGCTACAAAAAAGAAGAGGAAGCACTGGAACAGCAACTGGAAAAAGCCTACGAATCCATCACTGAGAAATATGCCAAACTGGAGGGTGAGGGCAAAGGTCTGCAAACAGAGGCGCGTTGCCAGGAGTGGAACAGTGCGTCCAATACATACCTGCAACAAATGGCGGCCCTTCACGATGATTTCAATAACCGATTTAGTGAGCCCATGCGTTCCCTGGCTATTGAAATGATGTTCTGGAGCCAGTATCTGCCGGAACCCGTGGCGTTGCGCGAAGGGAAATATTATGAGATGGCTTTAAAAGCTGTACAACCAATATATCTTCCCTCCAAATTCATTTACCCCTGCGGTGAGGGACCGCGAAATAAAGCCATCACCAAAGACACCCTTGCTTTTCAACCCTATTGCCCGATCAGTTTTAAATTTAAAATTAAAGTAGTGAAGGTGACCGGCGACTGCAGCAAACTCGAGTTTGAAATAGAAGCAGCAGGTTTAGTGCTGGGAATGGAAAAAGACTTTGTCAATAAAAAATCCACCCTGGCATTTGGTGTGGGTGCCAGCCTTGATTTTGACAGGGATGATCTTATTGGAGAGGCCATTCCACAATTCATAGACCTGACCGGATCGGGCGTTGGGGGAAAATTCCAGGGCTTCATTGAATTCAACAGGGATGGCACCATAGCCGATGCCGGCGTTCGCGGGGAAGCCAGTCTGGAAGGCCCTTTGACCGACAGGGGTGACATTAAGGTGAACGGAAAATTAGGCGTGAATTCCGGCGTTGATGTAACCGGTTCGGATGCTGCTAATGGCATAGCGGACAGCATCAATGGGCTGATTACCACGGGGAAGTAAATGTAATAAGCTCATTGTTCATACACAGAACTGCGCCGGTCCCGCGCCGCCGGGGTAAAGCAGGCGATACACCGGTTCAAATATTCCTGAATTTCAGCGGACTTAGCTGGGTATGCTTCTTGAAAAAATTATTGAAGTGGGTTACTTCCGTAAAACCCAGGGCATCTGAAATTTCTGTTACATTCCAGGAACTGTGTTTCAGCAGAATTTTTGCTTCCTGCACCACTCTTTCAGCAATCACCTGGGTAGTGGTTTTACCGGAGCTCTCTTTTACTGCCCGGTTCAGGTGGTTCACATGAATATTCAGTTGTCCGGCGAAATCGGATGCAGTCCGAAATTCCAGTTCGCGATGGTTCTCATCGATGGGAAACTGGCGTTCCAGCAATTCGAGAAAAAGGGTGGCAATCCGCTCGGCCGCGTTGATGGTCTGCTTTTCCAGCGTGGCGCCGGCATCCAGCTTCATGGCAAAATGCAGCAACTCAAATACCATATTACGCAGTACATCGTATTTATGAATATAACCCGATTCTATTTCCGTAAACATTCGCTGATATACCTGTTCAAGCTGGTCAAACTGGTCATCAGTCAGCTCAAACATATGTCTGCCGCCTGGCTGGAATACCGCGTATTGAGAGAGTTTGCCAAAATGATGAAAAAAATGACGGTCGAAGATGCAGAAAACGCCGCTGGTGATATTTTCAGTACACTCCCACTTATATGGGATCTGCGGATTGGAAAAACTCAGCGCCTGTTTTTTAACCGAAATAATCCGGTCTGCATAATGCACCCTGCTATTGCCTTTCACCAGCATGATTTTATAAAAATCCCTTCGCTTGTAAGGCACCGGCTGGGCATTGGTTCCCACATAAGGATCCAGTTTGAAAACATTGAAATGGCCGATCTCATTTCGAATGGCATCAGGCATCCAACCGAATTTTCTCTGGTAAAATTCTTCAATCGTTTCGACCCTCGTCATATTCCACAAATTAGCCATTTAGATCAGGATTTTTGGAGACGGTGAAACTTTTTATGAAAGGAATATACCAGGCTGGTATTCCAGATAAAATCTTTGGCTCCGGGAATATCAGCCCTGATTAGTTTGTTGCCAATGGCCTGAATGGAAAGCGGAAAACCGGGTCGCTCCAGGTTCAGGGTAGCGCTGGCAAAAATGCCATCATGCCGATCCTGTTTTAAATAATACACCTGGGGCGTAAATCCTGCATATACCCGAAAAGGCAGGCGGATATGAGAAATACTGCTGTTGACAGTAATGAAATAATTGTTTTTGGAAACATCTTTGTCCAAACCGCGGGCGTAGAGATAATACATACCCAGGCTCACTTTTTCCGATAGCCGGTAGGAAGGGGCGAACTCGCCGGCGAGGAAGCGACGGGTAAGCAGCACCGGGATGGTATCTCCTCCGTTCACAGGCAGGTGCGTTGCCTTGAAATTCAAGGCCGGATGAGCGCCGAGGGTTACCTTCCATTTATTGGTCCGCACCAGTTTATACCGCCACCAGAACACAAAACTCCAGGGTTTTCCTTCCAGGGCAAAACGCAGTTCCGGTTCAAAACTCAACCGGCCCCTGCCGGCCGAGAGGCTGACCAGGGCAGCAGGTTTGCCGAGCGAGAAACTGGGGATAAGCGACATACCGTTATGGGTAACTGCCACCGAGCCGGAAAAATCACTCACCAACTTGCTGCTGTCCGCTTGCTGGGAAAAAGAAAGGCGGGATAAACCCATCATCAATCCTATAATCCAGATTTTTTTCATCCTTCTTCCTATTACATTTTTTCAATATGCAAAGAAATAACTGTTGGCCGTTGGTTTCATTATGTTATTCAAAGTAATCATTACGATTTTCAAACAATTAAAACCATACCCTGCGTTCCGGCGTCAGGGGTTTCCATTAAATGATTTTTGCCATATATTGTATCAACGGCAATCATGCGACACGCGGTCTGTTTAGTTTTGCAAAAAACACCTAATCGTTCAAAGACCATCTTTATGAAAATACTCAAACAATTAGCAGTCCTGCTTATGGTTGGTACCAGCCTGCCATCCCAGGGTCAAACCATTCCGGATAAGGGAAATACCAACCAGGTGTCGCAACAGGACCGGCTTTACGGGCTCAGCCAGATCTGGTCGGAGGCGAAATACAATTTCGTTTATTTCGATAAGCTGTCCATCGACTGGGACAGCCTGTACCGCGCAACCATTCCAAAAGTGATCAGTGCTGCAGGAGATCTTGAATACTATAATGTCTTAAGGAATTTTGCCGCCCAATTACATGATGGTCACACCGGTGTATGGTACCCCATGTCCTACTATAATTCCCTGGCACAATACGCCCCTTTAAAAACCAGCCTGATCGATGGCAAAGTGTTCATCACCGGACTCTTAAATGACACCCTTGCGACACAGGGACTGGAGAAAGGAATGCAGATCCTTAAGATAAACGACAAGGATGTGTTTGATTACGCCAACACTTATGTATCACCGTATGAAGGGACATCCACCCCACAGGGGCAACACATGATGGTGTACAGCACCTACCTGCTGAACGGTCCGGTTGATGAGCCCATCAAACTCACCATTATGAACAAGTCAGGCAAGACCGGGGAATATCTTGTCTCCAGGAAATTAACCAGGAAGAAAAACCCTGCAGTAGCATACCGGCAAACGGCAGAAGGAACTGGAATATTAAGCATCAACAGTTTTGACAACCAGGACTTCTATAAAATTTTCGACAGCCTGTACACATCCATTCTTACCACAAAAGGATTGATAATTGATCTGAGGGAAAACGGCGGTGGCGATGGGTCGCAGGGACTGCATATTTTAAAACACCTGACCAAAAACGCATTCACCGGCACCTATAACACCTATCGCCAATACAATCCATCCTTCAGGTCATGGGGTGTGCAGAATGCTACTTATCTCCAATTCGGGCCGGACATACACAAGCCATTTACTGACCGGACCATATATGAAAAACCGGTTGTGGTTTTAATAGGTAAACAAACCTATTCTGCCGCCGAAGATTTTACCGTACTGTTTGACGCCATGAAAAGAGGAGTAATAATCGGCCAGCCTTCAGGAGGAAGCACCGGCCAGCCTTTGTTTATCAAACTACCAGGAGGCGGAACCTTCAGGGTCTGCATTAAGAAAGACACTTACCCTGATGGAAAAGAATTTGTAGGTGTGGGAATACAACCCAATATTTTTGTTCCGGAAAGCGCTGACAGTTTTGTAAAAGGAGAAGATGTTGAATTAAATAAAGCCCTTGAATATTTAAAGGCTAAATAACCCAACCAACAATACCATGCAATCAGACAAAACCCCGGACAAACTAATTTTCTTTGGCGTGCTGTTATTTCTTGCCGGATTGATCGTTGGTTTTTTGATCCCGGTTTTGGCAAATCCTCGCATGGGACTATCCACCCATCTGGAGGGCGTTATGAACGGTTTATTCCTGGTCGTCCTGGGCCTGATCTGGAACCGGTTGTCCTTATCACAAAAAGCGTTGAAAACCACTTACGCCCTGGCTTTATACGGAACATTCGCCAACTTCATTGCCGTCTTTCTAGCCGCCATTACAGGCGCAGGAAAGATGATGCCGCTTGCCGGGGGAAAAGATGGCGGCCTCCAATTGGAGGCCGCCATCAGCTTTCTGCTTGTTTCCCTGGCACTGGCTATGATCGCCGTGTGTATCCTCGTACTAAAGGGCTTGTACAGGCGTTAATTATCACTTACCCTTTTAACCCGGAAAGAACCTTCAACTTTTACCGTCTGGAAACCATCGCCAAAGACCCCGGACTTTTCCAGCAGGAAGGAGCCTGAAACAATTTGCTGTACATCACCGTATCCGGTAATCGTTAATTTGCCCGGACTGTTTTGCCAGCTATTGCCGATGCTATAATGTTCATAATACAAAGTATTCAGGGGTGTACCCGGCACCCGGTACAGGAAGTTCACATTACCCATCCTGCTCCAGTCATAAGTCTTAGGGGCATCACCCTTAGATCCTTTCCAGGATATTTCGATCGCGCCTTTAAACACACCATTCTCCCTTACATTGCCCGTCACATCAGTTGATCCTGATCCCGGGAAATACTGTGCCATACCGCCATCGGTCCTGATCCAGGGACCGCCGTTGATCCGGAAAACAATACCCTCTTCCTGGATGTTGATGGCAGCCAGTAAAATGAACTGTCCGTTTTGCGGCAGATTCAGTTCCACCCAAACAGTAACGGGGTTTATGGCAGGAGCCTGGGCCGGCGCTTTATAGGTGGCAAAAGACCCGAGCGGCAACAACTGGCCATCACCCTCAAGATGCCATTCTTTCAGGTATTCTTTCTCCATTGGCTGCTCTGTAACAATTTCCAATTCTTTTCCGGGAACAAGCGGAGCAAGCAGATCGGCCAGTGGCAGGTGACGCACCAGTTTCAGGTCCACCGTCCCATTCGGGGCGATACTGCTTTCCTGCGGTGTTAAACTTAGGACTTCAAAAAAACTCCAGTCGCTGAAATGCGTGGTAGTCACCTTGATCGCTTTGGCGGTTTTATCCAGTTGCACCCCTCCCAGCGCCATCCAGATACCATTCTGGTGCTGGTAGGAAATACCCAGCGCCTCGGGTGCAGTGTTGATTGCAATATCACCATAGGCAAAACTGATCGTCACAGGTTTTTTAAATGACACATCGTGTGGGGACAGGCGGTAAGCCTGGCCTCTTCCGGCTGTATTGGTATTGCTAATCGGCTGGATGCTGATGTTGGCACCTGCCTCCAGTGCACCGGCAGGAATTTCAATTTTGATGTTGCCATCCGGAGTTTGAATAACACCACCATTTGCATCAATCAATTTTGTGGTGGCAGTGCCCTGTGGCACACCAGGCGCTGTAATCACTCCCGTTTCATTTCCGGAAGGGATACCACTATCATCTTTTTTGCAGGAGGAAAGAAAAAGAACAGATAAAAAAAGAACAGTAAGGATTCGGTTTAATGCGTAATAACATGTGTTCATCTAAGAATAATTTGCGGCAAAACTGACCGGATATACTAATAAGGAAAAGTTAATGGAACCTGAACTTTACAAAACGATGATAAGGTGAATATGTGGCGGAGGAACGGCGAATGTTTCAGATTGTGCAGTTGTAAATCTTTTATTATTTTGGAAGGGTATTAAGAGATAAACTTCCATATGATAAAATCCCTGCCCTTGCTGGCAATTGTCATGTTAACCTTGCTGGTCTCCTGCGGAAAAGACAATGATAGTCCCGAAAGTGAAAGACCGGAAGAAACACCTGAAAACCCGCAAGCCCCCAACACGCCGGGACAAGACACGCTGTCCGCCGGATGGAGCAAAACAAAGATCTCTGATACGGCACTTTTTGACATTATATTTCAGGACTCCCAAATCGGGTACTGCGGCGGCACATTTTTCTATCAAACAACGGATGGAGGCGCAAGCTGGACGCGACTGAATAATCCATCTTCTTCCTCAAATCTTTTTCTGACCCCAAATGGCACACTGCATGGCCTGAATATTAACAACGGCGGGGCCTACCGGTATCGACGGGAGACAGGCGAATATTACCGATTTAATTCATCGCAATTTGCCAGCAGTTATGGCGACCTGTATTTCCTTGATGAACAGACAGGATTTACGATTTTCTCCTCGGGTTTATATGTCACAAAAGACAGCGGAACAAGTTATTCAAAAATTAATGTAACCGGCATCAATATAAATTACGACTCCCAGGAGTTTGCCCTATACTTCCAGGATGAGAATAACGGCTTACTGGGTGTCGGTGGCAGCATCTTTAAAAGCCAGGGAAATACTTCGAGCTGGAATCCATCTAACAAGCCCGCCTACAACAATGGTCCGGTCAACAGTTTTTCTTCGCCGGGCAACAACCTGATCTTTGCGGGGCTAGCCAATGCCGTTATACTCAAATCAACAGATGGCGGGATAAATTTTACAGAAATCAGCCAACTGCAGGAACCAGAATCTCAAAGGTTTAATGATATTCATTTCCTGGATGCAAACAATGGCTATGCCTGCTACTCCAACCGAATTTTCAAAACCACCAATGGAGGCGTATCCTGGACCAAGGTTGTTTCACTCAACAATGATGGGATCGTCGAAATCGATTTCACGGATGCCAACCATGGCTGGGCCTGCACGGTTAATGGATTTGTGTTGCGATTTAAAAAATAGTCTATTCCCTTTTAAAACTCATCTCCTTGCCGCCCTGTTTCAATACCAGGGTATTCTGTGACAGATCAAAGGTGATCACCAGTCCCATACCATCAAAACGGAATTCATCTTTGGCAGTGGCTTCCAGCGGGAATGAATTCTGTCCGCCGGCCTGCCCTTTCAGTGAGTTCCCATCTTTGGAGATGGTAATTTTCATGGGCATTTTTTCGGCAGCATACACGCCAATGTATTTATTCAACTCCTCGTCTGACAGTACGAGTACTTTGAATTCAGGCACTTCGTATGGTTCGTTGTACACACTGCTTACCAGCGCCTTCAACACTTTGTTGGCATTGTAATTATCGCCGTTGGCACTCAGGGCAATAGTGACTCCGATATCCTTCAGGTTTACAAAAACGGAAGCGAACCCTTCAATGCCGCCTGTATGTCCCATGGCTTTTTTATCATTCACCGGAACGGGATAAATTCCCAGACCAAATCCATCTTTAACGACCAGCATTTCATCCATGCTTTTTTGTGAAAGCAGCTTTCCGCCGAACAAAGCCTCCGCGAATTTTGTAATGTCTGCGGGTGTTGAAATGACACCGCCTGCACCCAGGAGCACGGAAGTATGGGTCTCGGGTTGCTTTACCCAGTTTTTCACATACTTGTACGACTGGCTTTCATTGTTGGCAGAATTGATCACGCTGCCGAATGCAGTGTATTTCAATCCGAGGGGCTTGATGATCTGCTGCTCCAGCAGTTTCGCATAGGGCTCACCGTAAATCTCTTCCAGGATAAAACTCAGCAGGATATAATTTGAATTACTGTATTCCGCTTTAAAGTCCGGCTCAAAATCACTGCCGCTGTCGGAAATAACCTTTACCAGTTCAGCCCTTTGTCTGGGTGTCGTATTCCATTCGTAATACGATTTGTCGCGCGTAATATTGTGGATACCGCTCCGGTGGCTGAGTAGGTGCCGGATGGTGATTTTATCTGCATGTTTAATGCCGGGGAAATAAGCCTGGATGGACTGGTCCAGGGAGAGTTTCTTTTTCTCTGCAGCCTTTAAGACCATCACAGCCGTAAAGGTCTTGGAGATGGAACCAACGCGGTACTTTGTTTCATCATTGGCTTTTTTACCTGACTCCACATCGGCATAACCGATGGAGCGGGTGTAGAGCAAGTGACCGTTTTTTGAAACGGCCACGGAGCCCATGAGTTTATTGTTTTGTTCAAGGGCATCAAAATACCGATCCAGTTTTGCCTTGTCGAAAGACTGGGCGGAAAGGAAGAATCCGGCCATCAGGGCCAGGCAGAGCAGGAAAATATTCGGCTTCATGTTGTTTAATTGAAGCAGCAAGATAAAAAGGGGGCGGTCCGTTTATTTGCCGTTCATCCCAACCACATATTTATGTCATCCCCTCCATAGCTGTTGAAGAACAGTTGCAGAACATTCCACCCGTTTTGCAGACAAAGCCACCGCATACGTCTATCCATCTCCCCCGCCTTCAGCTACCCTCACTAGCTTTGCCCCATTCACCATTCACCATTCACCATCGATGCTCTACATACTCGAAACATCCAACCTCTGCCACCGGTTCCGCCACCAGGGACCTGCGCTGAAAAATATAAATATGCAGGTGCCGGAAAATTCTATCTATGGGTTCCTGGGACCCAACGGCGCCGGCAAGACCACCACATTGAAACTCATACTGGGACTACTGAAAAAACAGGCGGGCACCGTGACTGTTTTCGGTAAAAGTTTTGACCGCGACCGGATCGCCATCCTGCAACAGACAGGTTCCCTCATCGAATCGCCATCCCTTTACAGCCAGCTCACCGCTTTGGAAAACCTGAAAGTATTCCAGGCCATTTATCAATGTCCGACTTCCTACATGCAAGAAGTACTCAACCTAACCGGACTGGCGGATACAGGGAAGAAAACCGCGGGACAATTTTCCCTCGGCATGAAACAACGTGTAGGTATTGCCGTTGCACTGCTCAACCAGCCCAAACTACTGGTGCTCGACGAGCCCACCAACGGGCTCGATCCCAATGGCATCATCGAAATAAGAGAACTGCTGAAGCGCATCAACCGCGAGAAAGGAACCACCATCCTGATCTCCAGCCACCTGCTGCCCGAAATTGAAAAACTGGCCACACATACCGGCATCATCCACAAAGGTGAACTGTTGTTCCAGGGACCGCTGGAGGAACTGCTTATCAAAAGGAACCAGTCCTCCCACATATTGCTCGATACAGGCAATATGGAAGCAACCAGGTCTTTACTGCAGAAATACAAAATCCCCGTGCAGGAAGAATCGGGCAAACTGCTGATACCGGCACAACCGAAGGAATGCATCGCGGGCATCAACCACCGGCTGGTGAGTGAAGGCATCAGTGTATATGCCATCCAGCCCATACAAAACAACCTGGAAACCATTTTCATGAACCTTATCAACGAGAACTGATGAAGACCTTATTCCTTTCGAGCTTTCGCAGCGAATGGCTGAAAACCCGCCGCAGCGCTGCATCCTGGCTGGTGATCGCCGGCGGCTTCCTGATTCCCCTTATCCTGCTGGGAGCCCGGCTCTACCAGTTTGAAAAGCTGCCAACGGAAAATATTCACCCGCAATTGTGGCTGAACATTTCACAGCGGGCCTGGCAATATATGAGCATGTTGTTGCTGCCCATGGGAGTCATCCTGATCACCAGCCTTGTCACGCAGACAGAATTCCGCAACAATACCTGGAAACAGGTCCATACCCTGCCGCAATCGCTGACCACCATCTTTACCGCCAAGTTAGCCGTCATCATGGTGCTGCTGCTGCAAGGGTTCGTTTTGTTCAATATCGGCATCTACCTCATCGGTGCGGCTCCGGCGCTGTTCAGCGGTGTACCCTACCCTGCTGCCGAATTTCCTTTGCAAAAATCCATGCAGGTAACGGGCAGGTATATTATTGGCTGCCTGCCCATTGTAGCACTGCAATTCCTGCTCAGCCTGCAATACCGCAACTTTCTCATCCCCATTGGTGCTGGCTTCGGACTCTATATTGCCTCCATGATCGCACTGAACTGGAAACATGGTTATATTATGCCCTATATTTATTCTGCCTATACATCCGCAGGCAGGAATACAATAGGGAATAGTAATACCGACCCGCTGGTGCTGGCTTCAGCATATTTCACCGGAACGATCATTTTGGGATACCTGCTGTATATCCAAAAAAAGGATAAAGCCTGAGGACAGGGAAATATGAAAAAATCGGTCATCATATTATTACATGCAGGCTACTGGATCATGTACACATTACTGATCAGCAGCCTGCTGGTGGCCCTGGCAGCGAATTCAAAGAACGATCCCGCCATCATCCTGCGACAGACATTTTCAAAGCCACCGGTTCCGATCGTATTCTATCTTCCGGGCATACTGGGCTTCTATAGTTTTTATACCTACCTGTTCCAGCGCTGGCTGACCCGGCAACAACTGGGGGGATTTTTTGCTGCGGCACTGGTAACGGTAATGTTGTGCGGGCTGGTCCCCATCCTGGTGCTGGTCATCCCCGGTGTACAATGGCAGGTCACCCAACAATGGAAAGCTTTTTTATCGCTCTGGGTTTTCCTGACCATACTGGCCACCATACATGGGGTGATCGGACTGGTCATGCGGGGATTCATCACCTGGTACCAGGAAATCAAACTGAAGGAAGACCTGAAAAAGAAAAACCTGGAGACTGAACTGGCCCTGCTGAAATCCAAGCTGAATCCGCATTTTCTCTTCAACACCATCAACAATATCGACATACTGATTGAAACGGATGCTGGCCGCGCATCATTATACCTGAACAAACTCTCCGATATCCTCCGGTTCATGCTGTATGAAACCAAAAGCGAAGAGATACCCCTGCAAAGGGAACTGGAATATATCAGCAAGTACCTCGACCTGCAGAAGATCCGTAGCGCCAACCCTGATTATATCCGTTATACCGTGGAAGGCGATCCGGGCAGCCAGCTGATCAGTCCCATGCTCCTGATCTCCTACATCGAAAATGCTTTCAAACATGCGGAGCCTTTCAAATCGGGTAACGCCATCATCATCAAAGTAAACATACAGCCGGGGCAATTGTATTTTTATTGCGAGAACAAATACAGGAAAAACAGTTCCGGGCAAAAGGATCACAGCGGACTGGGCCACGAATTGTTGCGAAAAAGAATGGACCTGCTATATCCCGGGCGATATCGGTTAGACATTACCGATAAAGACGAAACCTATATTGTGGAACTAAGAATTGACAATGATGAGCATTGATTGCATCATAGTGGAAGACGAGCCGCTGGCCATGGAAAGGATGCAGCAATATGTGGGCAAACTGCCCTGGCTTCGCCTGGTGGCCAGTTTTGACAACGGCCTCGATGCGCTGGTTTATTTGCAGACCAACAAAGTGGACCTGGTCTTTCTCGACATCAATATCGGCGAAATCTCGGGCATCCGCCTGCTGGAAACTACGAGCAGCAAACCGGAAGTCATCATCATCACCGCTTATGACGAATATGCCATTAAGGGATTTGACCTCAACGTAACCGATTACCTGCTCAAACCATACAGCCTGGAACGCTTCCTCCAGGCGGTGGAAAAAGTGCGGCACAACCTGCAGAAACCTGAGCCCGCTGCGGAGAAAAAATTCATCTTTATCAAAACGGAATACCGGTTGGAAAAGCTGATGCTGGAAGATATTCTTTACATCGAAGGCATGCGTGATTACAGGAAGATTCACCTTAGCGACAGGCGGCTGCTGACGCTGCAAACCTTTAAGGAACTGGAGCAGGACATCCCGGCTACCGTTATTTGCAGGGTCCACAAATCCTATATGGTAAACATCAGCAGGATAGATTCGATAGACCGGGAAGGCATTCGGATGGGCAATACCCTGATTCCCATTTCAGACACTTACAGAAAGTCATTTTACCAGTTGCTGTCGGGAGGTGGAAACCAGTAAAACACCATCTTATCAGTAAAAAACACCATAATCGCGGTAAATAGTACATACGGGGCATAGGCACATTCGAGTAATTTGAACGCCACAAAAAACCAAACGCACATGCCTGTAAAAAAAGTACCGGGTGTTCACTTTCCCTACTGCCTGATTGGTGGCGAGCTGGTAGAATGGGAGGGCGACATGCAAACCGTTAATTCACCCATCTCCGCCGGGGATGAGGTCATCCGGCTGGGATCCATTCCCATGGTATCAGCTGACCTGGCCATGGAGGCATTACATGCCGCCGAAACCGCCTACAACAATGGAATCGGGGAATGGCCGTCATTGCCTGCACATCGCAGGATAGAAGTAATGCTGGAATTCCTGGAGGACATGCAGACCAAAAGGGAAGAAGTAGTTGAACTGCTGATGTGGGAAATTGCCAAGCCAAAGCCGGATGCCGAGAAAGAATTTGACCGCACCATCGAATACATGCGCGACACCATCCGCAGCCTGCGCACGATGGAAAACCAGAGTTGTAAAGCGCATACTGCCGGCGGTGTCCTGGCCTATGTAAAGTGGTCGCCCATCGGTGTGGTATTGTGCATGGGGCCATACAACTATCCGCTTAATGAAACCTTCACCACGTTGTTGCCTGCGCTGCTGATGGGAAATACCATCATCTTCAAGCCACCGAAATACGGGGTGCTGCTGCATACGCCGCTGGTGGAACTGTTTAAAAAACATTTCCCACCGGGTGTGGTGAATATTATTTTCGGCAGTGGCCGTACCACTTCCACTCCTATCCTGGCTTCGGGAAAGGTAAAGGGACTGGCATTTATCGGGCAGAGCAAGGCGGCTGCCGAACTGAAGAAATACCATCCCAAGCCGCACCAGTTCAATACCCTGCTGGGACTGGAAGCGAAGAACCCGGCCATTGTTATGCCGGATGCAGACCTGGATGAGATCATGCCCGAGGTAATCAGCGGCGCCTTTTCGTTTAATGGTCAGCGTTGCACTGCACTGAAGATCTTCCTGGTACATAAATCCATTTCAAAACAGTTCCTGCAGCGCTTGTCTGAAAAAGCGGATACGCTGAAGATCGGTTTGCCATGGGAAGACAAAGTGCAGATCACGGCCCTGCCGGAAGACGGCAAAACAGACTATCTGCAATCGCTGGTAGATGATGCCGTGGAGAAAGGCGCTCAGGTGGTGAACCGCGTTGGTGGCCGCAGTGAAGGCAGGTACTACTTTCCCACTGTATTATTCCCGGTGAACAGCAACATGCGCATTTACCATGAAGAACAATTCGGTCCGGTTGTACCCGTAGTGGAATACGAAGACAGTTCGGAAGTGGTGGATTTTTTAATCCATTCGCACTATGGCCAACAGGCAAGTATATTCGGAAATGATCCGGAGCAGATTGGTGAGCTGATCAATCACATCAACAACCTGGTGGGAAGGATCAATATCAACAGCCAGTGCCAGCGTGGTCCGGATTACCTGCCTTTTACCGGCAGGAAGGATTCGGCGCAGGGAACCGTATCGCTCAACGATGCATTGGAAGCCTTTTCGTTGCGGGTAATCCTCGCGGGAAAGCTGACCGATAAAAATGTGGAGCTGATCAACAATGCAGCGCCGTTCACCAATATCCTGGTGGCTTGCGGATTGCAGATGGAGAACCATGAGTAATATTTATACCAGAATGCAGGAATACCGGGCAGTATGAAACCATAAGCTGCCGCCCATTCCACCATTCGGGGCTGTCGTTAACGCAGAAAAAGCAAAATCGTACAAAACAATCATCAATTGATTGTTTTTATTTATATTAGTTTTTGACATGTGTATGATGATCGTACATACAGGATGATGAACGATAGATACCAGTTCATAGAAAAAAACTAAACCGATTTTTTATGAAGCAATTCATGCTTTGCTGCCTGTTAACGACAGCCCTTTCCATTTCAGCCATAGCGCAGGTCCAATTCTATACCAGTTGTAATTATCGCGGTTATACTGCCAATCTTGGTGCGGGTAACTATTATAATTCAGCCCAGTTTTCCCTCCCCGATCGCAGCATCAGTGCCGTAAAAGTGCCCCTTGGGTACAGGGTTGAATTATATACTTCCATTAATATGGCCGGTGTGCCGGTAGTGTTGACTGCCAGCAGATCTTGCCTACCCGGTGGAATTGGGGACGCTGTGCGATCCATCAGAATCACCTATGCTGACAATACCCCTGAAGAAACCTTCAATCCATATGGCGGGGTAATGGTATTTACGGAATGTAATTTTGGTGGAAGAAATGCCTATTTACCGCCTGGTGATTATCCTACACTCAGGTCTGTTATTGGCAATAACGCCATTTCCTCGCTGCATATTCCGGAAGGCATGGTCATTGAACTGTTCCAGGAAATCAATTTCAGGGGAACTTCCACAGGCAGGATAACTACTGACAACAGATGTTTGGGCGACTATTGGAATAATACCGCCTCCTCCGCCCGCATTTATTATAATACCGGAGGCTGGATACCGCCAACGGCGCCACCGCACATTGCCAACAATGGTTCCATCACCATTTATACAGGATGCAACTATATTGGCAAAGCCAACAATTTTGAGCAGGGTAATTTTGCGAATCTGAGAGCATCCCTTAATAACCAACCGGCAGGTTCTATCATGATACCGGCGGGACTTACAGTAGAATTTTACAGCCAGCCCAATTATGGTGGGTACCTGATGGGAAAATACACGGCCAACAAACCTTGTATCCAAAGTAATATTCAATACAGGGCTGCCTCCATGAGGGTGTATGCATCGGGAGGAAATACAGGAGGATCGGCCAATGCGGGAGTAATTGTTTACACTGGCTGCAATTTCGCGGGCAACAAACGAATATTGGGACCCGGCAACTACAATAATATAACTACTTCGGGCTATATCTCTCCTTCATCTTTCCGCGTACCGCCAGGTTACCAGATCGAACTCTTCTCAGAAACAAACCTGCGGGGAACTTCCACCGGAAAAATGTCTTCCAATATAGATTGCCTGGGTAACTGGATCAGGGGGAAAGCCAGGTCTGCCCGCGTTACCAGACAATCAATTGAGCCAACTCCCAGACAAAACCAATAATATAAAATCATTTTTTTTCGTCTGCCCTTTCCATCACATCCAGCCTCGCTTTTCTATAATCGGGAATGGCGGCAGCGGATCCATCCTGTTTGAACTCGAACACCTCATCTACGATGTCCGTAGCACTAAGGGCGCGAAGTTTTGTTAAAGCAGCGGCATCAGTTCCTTCAATATTATATCGCTTTGCGAAATTCACCCCGATTTTTTCAGAAGATACCGGATAGTATGGATCTGCGTTTTCCTGGTTGATTTATATGTCTGCTTACGAGATATTATTTTCGCGACGTTACTGCCAACAAAACTTTCCGGGCGGCATCAGCATCTGTTTTACTCACCAATTTTTCAACCAATGCCAATACTTCTTCCAACTGGACTTTGGATATACCTTGTATCATTGCCAGTGACAGGTGGGAAGAAAGCATTGGCTCCACGCCTCCAAGAGAAATAAGGGCCGACACAGTAGTAAGTTCACGATCCGAAAAACTCAGGACATCCCTCGAAAAAATGTCGGCGAACAAATGTTCTTTCAGGAATGTATCCATCTCCGGACTAAACGCGCCATATCCGCTGGTTGGTTTTTCAATTGGTCCATCTGTCGGACGGCCACCCAGCTTTGCCAGGTTCTTCCACCCCAACTCATACTTGCTGGTGTTGTCGGGGATGGGAGTAGCTTCCCTTCCCATATTGTCATTGATACCCTTTGCCTTTCTTTCGTTGAGCAAAGCCATCAACGTATTGAGCCCCTGTATACTTCTGGGGAAGCCGCAGTAAGCATATAAATGAACCAACACTTCTTTGCTTTCGTTGACAGTAAGTCCGGCATCGAGTCCGGTATTCAGTGCCTGCTTTAGTTTTGGCAAATCACCCTTCGCAGTGAAAGAAGAGATTAATATTATCGCCCGCTGTTTTTCTGTAAGCATTTGTTGGGGGTCTGATGTATGCTGTGCAACTGCAACTTGTGCCAGGAAAAACAACGATGAAAAGGCAGCCAGGAAATACGTCATTATTTTAATCATGATTGCATGTTTTCGTTCATCCTTTAAGATGCGCATAATTGTCTAGGGAAGTTTGAATGCCATAATTGAACCGGACGGATTTTCGGTGGTACCACCTACCGACAATGCCACATACTGTTTTCCGTTTACCATATAGGTGCAGGCAGTGGCATTGGCGATGGCTGGCAAGGTGGTTTCCCAGAGTATTTTACCGGTTGATTTTGCGAATGCGCGCAACTTCCTGTCTTCCGCACCTGCAATGAAGATCAATCCCCCGGCAGTTACCACGGGCCCGGATTTTCCTTCCAGTCCAGTATCAGCGGCGCCGTCTCCTTTTCTTTTTTCATCGTTGCCCAAAGGAATCTCCCACTCGTATTCACCGGTTGAAAGATTTAATGCATGCAGCGTTCCCCAGGGTGGCGTAACCGCAGGGTTTCCACTGGGATCCTTCCAGGTAACATAACCAGTGGTATTCATATACATGTCCTTCACGGGCTGCGCGCCTTCGCCCTCTACTTTTGCCAATCCTTTTGAACCTGATCCAACAGAATGAACATAAGACAATATAGCATCCAGTTGGTCATCCGTAAGCACTCCGGCGTAGGGAGGCATGAAACCACCACCCTTCCTGATTTTATCCAGCGCAATTTCCCGCGTCATTCTTTTATCAAGACCAAGCAGTGTTGGATTGTTTCCAATGCCGGCCCTGTTTCCACCATGACAGGCAGCGCAGTAGATATTGTACTGTCTTCTTCCCTGGTCAACCACCGGCATCCCGACAACCACTTCTGGATCCTGCCGGATGATGGTTTGTATTTCAGGGGCATTGCTGGAACGGATGTATAACATATTGGTTACCGGATCAAATGCACCACCGCCCCAGTTTGTGCCACCGCGCGTTCCCGGGAACATCAGGGTTCCTTTCAGGTCAGGGGGAGTATAGAGTCCTTCGTAGCGCAATGACCTGAATCTTTTTACAAGGGCATCATGGTCAGCAGGTGAATAATTGGTAAGGTCTGTTTCAGTAATCAATTGCTTCGCATAAGGCTTTGGTTTGGTTGGGAATGGCTGGGTAGGCCATGCTTTTTCGCCGGGCAGATTGGATGCGGGAACAGGACGTTCCTCAATGGGATAAATGGGTTTGCCTGTTTCGCGATCCAGGATATAAACAAATCCCTGCTTGCTCAACTGGGCCACTGCATCTACCTGTTTCCCATCCTTATTCAAGGTTACCAGGTTTGGGGGAGCGGGGAGATCATAATCCCAGATATCATGATGAACCGTCTGGTAATGCCACACATGTTTTCCGGTGGCAGCATCCAGTGCCAGCACACAATTGCCATATAAATTTTCCCCGATCCGGTCAGCCCCATAAAAGTCGTAGGTAGGTGACCCCAATGACATGAAGACGATGCCGCGTTTGGTGTCTATGGACATGCCCGCCCAGCTATTGATACCACCGGCATATTTGTACGCGTCCTTAGGCCAGGTTTCATAGCCTGGTTCCCCGGGGAGGGGAACGGTATGAAAAGTCCAGACCAACTCGCCGGTTTTACAATGGTAAGCGCGAATATATCCCGGTGGCGTACCATATAAGTCGGGAAGCCTGGAACCGCAAATAATGAGGTCTTTGTAAATAATGCCGGGAGAAGTCATGGTTATGGCAATGTCATCCGGGTTGTCGCGGACGCCCACATTTAAATTCACCTTGCCATTCGTTCCAAATTCAGAAATGGGTTTGCCTGTTTTGGCATCCAGAGCAACCAGGAAATTATCGGCTGCAAAGAATATACGTTTATCGTCGCCGTTCTCCCAGTAAGTTACGCCGCGTTCCACCCCACCGCCGCCGCCACCTTCAAAAGGATCGTAGGACCAGATTTGTTCACCCGTTTCAGCATTGATGGCATATGCATTTCGTTTGGCGGAAAGGGAATACAGCACACCGTCAACTATGATTGGATTCGACTGGCTGTTAGCGGGCTGGGCCGATGGGGGAAGGTCATTCATGGTGAACGTCCATGCAGGCTGCAAATCACCTACATTGGCAGTGTCGATCTGATGAAGGGGAGAGTAACTTGAACTAGCCTCATCAGCTTTATACACAGACCAGGTACGGTCTAAGTTCGCCATGGAATTCCCGGCGGAATCCTTGTCTGACTTGCAACTGACAAGCCCGAACATAGCAGCCACGAGCAAAAAACAGAAAAGCTTTTTCATTGAAATAATTTTTGCCTGCTTATTTATCTAATTTCTTTTCCTTTAACCACTTCGACATAAGGTCTGCCACTTCTATATTGTTGAGGTCAGAAAATGGGAAATGGGTATTTCCCTTTACACCAACTTCCGGCAAGTGTACCACCTGTACGTCGCCACCATGGCCATTAACCACATCACGCCAGCGTCTTGCCATTTCAAGGCGTGCACGCCAGCCATCAGCGCCCGGATTGGGGTCTGGCTTTGCAGGAATATTGTCGCCATAATAAATGATGATCGGAATTTTTGTGAGTTTCATAAACTCGTCCATCGGACTGCCAATAGCTGCCACCGGACCAGATGAACTTTCAACAGGTGGAGGCACTTCTCCTTCAGGAAAAATAAAACCACTACCCGGCTCATAAGAAATAATAGCTTTCACATTGCGGTTCTTAATCGCTGTAAGCCATCCGAAACCGCCCGAATGCGAATGTGTAACAAGAATACCCTGTCCGATTTTATCAAATAATTTGGAAGTGGCATCGGAGATTATGGCTGGATCAAAACCACCCATATTAGGTGCCATTTGCCGGAAGTATTGATTAAGTGTTTCAGGATCCTTCGCAAACTGAACACCGGGAAAGTAGTCGGGCCAGATTCCGACGCGAAAAGTTCCGAACCACATCTGCTCATCAGGTGTGGGAACAATGGTAACTGAATCTGTGCTGCGGCTGGCCCTGCCCCTCCTGGGCTGGTCAATCAGGTACACACCAAACCCCCGTCGGAGAAAGATATTCTGGTACCCCTCCCGTCCGTCCGGGGTAGTTTCCCATGTTTTGGAAAACTGGCCAATGCCATGCCAGAATACGAGGGGAAGCTTCTTCGCCTTCACAGGAATCTGGTAAAACACGTAAGCGTGATCACCATGAAATGTCTGGCCTTCCGGTGTGCGCCTGACAGGATCAAATGTACCGGGGTTTGTCTTTACAGATCCACCCACGGCAAAACTACCCTGTTCTTCAATTACAATTGGCTTTTTCTGGGCATGGCTATGCGAAAAGGCCAGTATCAGGATGGCAGTGAGAAAGCTGATATCTTTCATTTGTTGTATTCTTCTTCGGTAACAGCCTGTAACCAAACAGGGTTACCTAAATGACGATTGGTTAATGCTACCTGCACAAAGGCTGTGTCAGCACTGGCGCCATGCCAGTGAGGCAGGTTGGGTGGACATTTAATGACATCACCCTTTCGCAGTATTTTTTTCGCCTGTCCCTTTTCCTGGTAATAACCGACACCCTCCATCACCAAAAGAATTTGTCCTCCGGGATGCAGGTGCCACTTCGTTCTGGCGCCCGGTTCAAAAGTCACATTTCCCACCGATGTCGGATTAAGACTATCCGCCTCCACCAGCATTTTCAGGTAGGCCGTACCGGTGAAGTTATCATTCGTGATTTTTTCTCCTCTGGGGAAGGCGCTGGTTGTGCCGGATCGGCTGGAGGTCTGTTTTACCTGTGCAAAGCTGCCGGACAAGCCCGTTACAAAAAAGGCAACAATAAGTAGTACAATGTTTTTCATAATAAGCAAATTGTCAATTATTCCTAGCCGGTGTTTCATTAAGATACTGATTAAAAAACTCATTCAGTTTTCTGAGTGAATGTTTTAGGTACTCAGGCTGGTCGTACAGGTCAACATGTGCAGCGCCCGGCACAACAAATAATTCCTTAGGCTCTGATGCTCTTTTATAGGCGTCTTCACTAAAATAGGCGGACACTGCTTTTTCGCCGACAATAAACAGGAGCGGCCGGGGAGAGATCGTTTCGATCTGGGCAAGTGTGGTATGGTTGTTTGATACTGTCATAACCAAGGCGACTATTACAATTGTGAAAACCCTCATGTGTACCTCTTTGTTTAGGTTATTCGATCCTCTTCAGATGAGATTCGATCTATTAACAAGGCAAAGGTGCTCCCAAATCCATTAGGGGAGTTTATACAGATTACTGGTTTACTTACCAATTTCACTGATTCCAGGCTGGGTACAGGTAAAAAAGGGCAGAAGGGCTTAATTTTAGTTGAAAATCGAGGCGATCATGGAAGACATAATAAAATTTGATACCGTTGGCCAGTACAATGTATTCAATAACAATGAAACCCTGCATCCGCTGGTTGGGGTAGTTGATTTGTCTAAAGCTTCTCCAAGAAAGATGAGCCGAATGAGTTATGGTTTTTATACTGTCTTTTTGAAAGAGATCAAATGCGGTGATCTGAGATACGGCTGCAGTAAGTACGATTATGACCAGGGAACGCTTATTTTCCTGGCACCGGGGCAGGTAATAGGTTCGGCGGGGGATGAATACTACCAGCCGCAAGGCCTGGCGCTGGTATTCCACCCCGACTTCATACATGGCACGTCCCTGGGACGGCACATCAATGATTATACCTTCTTCTCTTATGCCATCAATGAAGCCCTTCACCTGTCAGAACGGGAGCGCCAGATTATTCTCGATTGCTTTTCTAAAATCAGCTATGAGCTGGAACATGGTGTGGACAAGCACAGCAAGAAGCTGATCGTGACGAACATCGAATTGTTTCTCAACTATTGCATACGGTTTTATGATCGCCAGTTTATAACAAGGGAGAATTCAGTTAAAGGCATAGTGGAAAGATTTGAAACCCTGCTCAACCATTTCTTCGCTTCGGACAAGCCGCAGACAGTAGGGCTGCCGTCGGTTGCGTATTGTGCGGGTGAGCTCAATCTATCAGCCAATTATTTTGGCGACTTAATAAAAAAGGAAACGGGTAAGTCGGCACATGAATACATTCAGTTGAAATTAATTGAAGCCGCCAAGGAAAAGATATTCGACTCTAAAAAGTCGGTAAGTGAGATAGCCTACGAGCTTGGATTCAAGTATCCGCAACACTTTACGCGGGTGTTCAAGCAGCGGGTGGGAGTTACTCCGGGGGAGTATCGCAGTTCAAGGAATTAAGGGTGGGTGAGGGATAGTAACAATTAGTGGTCAGCTTGCTCCGGAATAAGGTGGCCAGCTATAGTGGAATATCCCCAATAGTTGCCTAAATTTCTTCAAATCAGCTAACAATAGCTGACAAAAACCACCTTTCAGATACGGAAACTGGTAAAATCTTCGCAGCACTCGGGGATAAAAAGGGTTGGTCACAAACAGATCTCGCCGCTAAAAGCCAGGTCTCCCGGGTCATGATCGGCAAATACGAGCGCGACGAAGCGGTACCATCCATCGATGCCGCCAAAAAAATCACCGATGCCCTGGAGGACTCCCTGGATCACCTTGTCGTTGAAGGCGTACTTGGAAAATCCGCACTGCTTAATAACTATTTTCCGTCAATAATTGATCACAGAAATCAATGCAGACAAAATCGCTGCCATAAAAGATTTTATTCGAAATTTTTACCTGACTAATAGTGGTCGTTCAGACCCGGAATAAGGTGGCCAGCATCAGAGGAATTTCCACCGTAAGCACCCTTTAGGGCAAAGCAGTTGCTGCAGGCGCCACTACCGATTCCACTAAACACGCCTGCAGGTACTGCTTTGGTTTGGCGCACGCCCTTGCCGAAAAAGCCTTCCGGCACACCTTTTTACCCAGCACACCAACTTGTTACCAGAGCGCCAGCGGAGGTAACAAGCAACAACATCGCGGCGGTAGCCGCACCCTATCTTTTATACTTTAACAGAGGATTGCGTAGGAAAAACATCCAATAAGGTTTCGCGATACCTGCCTTTTTTGCGCGGATAGCGTTCCGGATTTTCCGCTATTTGACCAAGGCGTTTATTGATCAACGTTATAAACCGATCTCCCAATCCTTCTGATCGCTGTTCATACCATACATACGCCTCCTGCAACTCCTGCACCGCTTCTATATGAAGCTCGACTGCATAGCTCATTTCTTTTTACTGGTTTTGGAAGCCAATATTTGTGCTTTCGCCTCTTTCCAGGGCACGGTCTTGGAAGTGCCACTCAACCGATCTGCTGAGCGTTTCGCTAAGGCCGCCATAAAGGCCTTGTCGTTCCAGTAATCATACGACTCTTCTATTTCTTCTTCCAGCATCGTATAAATCGCCTTTACTTTCCGGTCCTCTGCGCCCCGGATATAATCGTATAATTTTTGTCGGATGGTGGTGGTACTCATAGCTACCTGCTTTTGATTTAAATTTACTGGTTTAAAAATGTCTATCCAAACGAGTGGAATTTATTGACTGCCGCGGCACGTATAATCCGGTCCATACCCACCCACATTACGGTTAAATCCAGATGCTAAAAAACGGGGAAGAATCCGGACAATCCGGCAGATATGCACCCAAAAAAGAAGGGTAAAATGAGTTTTTAGGGGTAAAAATTACAGGCAACGAATGAGATTTCGGAGCATATCCTGGAAATTCCGCCCTGCATAATCACTAATTTCCGTCAATAATTAATCACAGAAATCAATGCAGACAAAATCGCTGCCATAAGAGAATTGATTCGAAATTTGTACCTGACTAATAGTGGTCATTCAGACCCGGAATAAAGTGGTCAGCTTCAGTGGAATTTCCAATCTGGTTCCTGCTGTTGGCGGCGGCATTAAGCCAGTTCTGGAGAGATGTCGTGCTTTTGGCGGTAGGGTCCGTCATGGCCGAGCCGCCGATGAGCTGGCCTACCTGCGTAATCCTTCCGAGGGAATCATACAGGGTATAACTATAGACATTTCCCTGGGTAAGCTGCCGGGCATTTTGGCTGATGGCCAGCCTGCCCAGGCGATCATACCAGAATTTACTCATGCCGGCATCGGGTGTTTTTTGAAGCACCACCTGGTTGAGGCTGTTATAGCTGTACCTAGTTACCAGCTTATGAACCATTGGCAGGGGGTTGCCGAGCTTCCTGAAATTCCGGGTGCTATCAAGCCAGGAGTTTCGATAAATGGGCTGAACCCCAGCCGGAGATACGGTCTTCACCAGGTTGCCCGCCTGGTCATAGTAGTACAAGGTGAAATGATATTCTTTTACGGCGCTGGAGTCGGTAAATGTTTCGGTTACCGCCCAATATTTAAATGGCCATTAGCAGGGGTAAATTTGCGCAGAAGTGGGGAACAGTTACAGCGGGAATTGAGAGATCATGGGATGGGTATTACAGAAAGGGGCGGAAGAATGGTAAAATCGAGTAAATTTGAGTATTAAACAATTGGCTATGTTTGGTGAAGCGAAAAAACTACATCTCATAGAGGAGATATTAAAGATCGAAAATGATGCTGTACTGGCAGCGGTGGAAACGGTGATAGCCAAAAGCAAATTGCATGTTATTGGCCGTAAGAGCTTCACTTCATTTGCCGGCATGTGGACTAAGGAAGAAGCAGATGAATTGGAAAAACAATAGAAGAAGGCTGCGAACAAATTCATCCTGATGACTGGAAGTAAATGCCTGCCGGATACCAGCGTAATTATCCATACGTTTAGAGAAAACAATGTTGTATCGGCACAATTGGATGCTGTCTCAGAAGTGTATGTACCATTGACTGTAATCGGGGAATTATTTTATGGTGCGTATAGGTCTGCTGAACCTGTGAAGCATATCAACCGGATGCAGCTTTTTATAAATAACTGTATTGTTTTGCAGCCGGACTCAAAGACAGCGGATATTTATGGTAGTATAAAAGCGGCGTTGATGAAAAAGGGGAAACCCATACCTGAAAATGATATCTGGATAGCAGCCATTGCACAGCAATACAATCTTCAGCTTTTTACAACGGACAAGCATTTTGCAGAAGTAGAGAGTATTGCTTTGTTTGGAACATAGAAAAGGAATTGTCTCCTAAAAACACAAGTTTATATCCGTCCTAAATATGGGAGGAGGTCAGTTGAGATGACCTTTAAAATTGCCCAGGTCTTTGATGTGCCCGTCGATTATTTACTCGGAGAAGGAAACCGCGCCACCTAGGATAAAGACACCGTTAAACGACTTGAAGACATCGAAGCG
>NZ_MBUA01000031.1 GCF_014332695.1 Flavihumibacter stibioxidans
AACACCTAAAGTTGCAGACGGTTCCATCACCGCCGCGAAACTGGCTCCTGGTGTGATTCCCACCTCTTTGCCTGTGAGCGGAACAGCGGGTGGCGACCTCACTGGTACTTATCCCAATCCGACTGTTGCCGCCAATGCGGTAACTACTGCTAAAGTTGCTGATGCGGCCATCACAACACCTAAAGTTGCAGACGGTTCCATCACCGCCGCGAAACTGGCTCCTGGTGTGATTCCCACATCTTTGCCTGTGAGCGGAACAGCGGGTGGCGACCTCACCGGTACTTATCCCAATCCGACTGTTGCCGCCAATGCGGTAACCACAGCTAAAGTGGCGGATGCAGCTATTACATCAACCAAACTGGCAGATGCTTCTGTTGGTTCCACCAAAGTGGCTGACAATGCAATCCTTGCTAATAAAATTGCTGCGAATGCAATAACAACCGCTAAGGTTGCTGATGCCGCCATCACCACTTCCAAAGTGGCGGATGCATCTATTACTGCAGCAAAACTGGCACCGGGTGTGATCCCTGCGTCCCTGCCTCCGGGCGGTGCTGCCGGCGGAGACCTGTCCGGAACTTATCCGAACCCGGTTGTCAGCAAAATAAACGGCGTTTCCTTAGCTGTTACCGCACCAACAAGCGGACAGGTATTGAAATATAATGGAACCAACTGGGCGCCCGCTGCAGATAATGCAGGAGGTGGCGGCTTGACTTTCCCATTCACTGCGAGTGCTGCCAGCTCATCTGATATGTTTGGTCTGACCAACACGGATTTCGGATCTGCCATTGCTGGGGTGAACAGCTCTGCCGGGGTAAATGCTATTGGTATTGCAGGTCGTCTGACTGCAGTTACGCCAGGTTTAAATGCGGCGGCATTACACGGCACGGTAAATTCAACTTCCGGAAACGCTTATGCTGTTTTTGGTTCCCATGCAGGAAACTATGGTACAGCAATTCTGGGTACCGCACCCGATGGTACAGGTGTGGCAGGCAGGTCAGGTACCTTTTATGGGGTTTCGGGTACGAGCACCGATGGTGCGGGTATATATGGAACCAGCACCAATGGTATGGCAGCTTTCTTTGATATAACAAATGGTACCAATACAAATGATGCCGTTTATGTGTCCAATGAACAATACAACGGATTGGTTGCATCATCGGTGAAAGGTCATGGCGTATATGGTGCTACCGCTGCGGATGATAAAACCGGTGTGTACGGTGTTAACTGGGGTATTGGTGAAGCAATTACCGGTGTCGGTTTCGGATCTTCAGCCGCTGCCGTGAACGGTACGAACTGGGGTACATATGCAGGTGTCAGAGGTATGTCACAGGATGGTATAGGAGTATTGGCAGAAGCCAATACAGATGACGGTTTCGGCTATGTTGGACAGAACGGTACGGCCCTGATTGCCCGCCTGGGTGTGGCCGGAAACGGTGACCTGGCAAAATTCCAGATCGGCAATACCAATGTGGCGAGAATCGATAAAGCCGGACGTGGCTATTTTAATGGCGGAACCCAGATTAACGGAGCCGATGTGGCAGAGTTTTTTAATGTGGAGGGTTCAGTAAATACGTATGAAGCGGGCGACGTCCTGGAGATTTCAACAGACTCGGATCGTAAAGTGGTAAAGTCTTCAGGGCCTTATTCAACACTTGTGGCAGGCGTTTACGCAACCAGGCCTGGAGTGTTGTTAACCGAGGAGGAAGCTGTTAATAATACACTTGATTATGGTGTTCCCATGGGTGTGATTGGTGTGATTCCCACAAAAGTATGCCTGGAAGGCGGTGCTATTAAAAGAGGAGACATGCTGGTAACTTCATCCATTTCCGGCGTGGCCATGAAAGCGGATCCTGATAAGGTGAAGGTTGGCCAGGTGCTTGGAAAAGCCCTGCAGGATTTCAATGGAAATGGTGTAGGTAAAATCAATGTACTTGTTAGCGTAAAATAATCAACCTGTAAAATTTGATATCATGAAAAATATTGGAAAATCACTGATGGTTATAATGCTGGTGCTGGCAGCTTCGCAGCAAATGCAGGCCCAATCCGGCAGGCCGGTCGCGAAATCAAACCTGCCCAGTAACCGCAATCCAAAACAGGATAAGTTTATTATGGATCAGAAGATTCAGCAACTGAGGGCTCAGGCCAGGCAAAACGAAGAACGGATGCAGCAGGCAGAGCGACAGAGGGCCCAAACACCCAATGCCCAACCGGCCAGCGGTCCCAAACAATAATAAAAAAAGGTGTCTGAAATTTTCAGACACCTTTTTTCTTTAGAGGCCCATTTTCTTTTTCAGGTTTTCATCGATGGCGTCAAGGAATTCCTGGGTATTGAGGTAATGTTCGCCTAGTTTCACTTTGTTTCCATGCACACATACTGCGAGGTCTTTGGTCATTTTTCCACTCTCCACAGTTTCTATACATACAGCTTCCAGTGCATTGGAGAAATCGATCAATGCCTGGTTGCCATCCAGCTTTCCGCGGAAAGCAAGACCCCTGGTCCACGCAAAGATGGATGCGATCGGGTTGGTTGAGGTAGGCTTGCCAGCCTGGTGGTCACGGTAGTGGCGGGTAACAGTTCCGTGTGCTGCTTCTGATTCCATGGTTTTACCATCGGGTGTGATCAGTACAGAGGTCATTAAACCAAGGGAACCAAATCCCTGTGCCACGGTATCACTCTGCACGTCACCATCATAATTCTTGCAGGCCCAAACAAAATTGCCATTCCATTTCAACGCACTGGCAACCATGTCATCGATCAGGCGGTGCTCGTACACAATACCTGCCGCTTCAAATGCTGCCTTGAACTCGTTTTCATAGATGTCCTGGAATATATCCTTGAACCGGCCATCGTATTTCTTAAGAATGGTATTCTTTGTGGACAGGTAAAGGGGCCATTTTTTACTGAGCGCCATATTAAAGCAACTGCGGGCAAAACCCATGATGCTTTCGTCGGTATTGTACATGCTCATGGCCACACCATCGCCCTTGAAATTGTACACCTCAAAAGTCTGGGGTTCACCACCATCTTCCGGGGTGAAGGTCATAGTGAGTTTTCCTTTGCCTTTAATAACGGTGTCGGTTGCACGATACTGATCGCCAAATGCATGACGGCCAACTATGATCGGGGCCGTCCAGTTTGTTACCAGGCGGGGGATATTATTGATAACAATTGGCTCGCGGAAAACGGTTCCATCAAGAATATTGCGGATAGTACCATTCGGACTTTTCCACATTTGCTTCAGGTTGAATTCCTTTACGCGGGCTTCATCGGGAGTGATGGTAGCACACTTGATGCCAACGCCGTATTGTTTGATAGCATTGGCTGCGTCGATGGTTACCTGGTCATTGGTGGCATCGCGGTGTTCTATGCCAAGGTCATAATATTTGATGTCCAGTTCCAGGTAGGGAAGGATAAGTTTGTCCTTAATGAATTGCCAGATGATTCGTGTCATCTCATCGCCATCCAGTTCTACCACCGGATTGGCTACTTTGATTTTTGTACTCATAGTTGCCTGATTTATTGATGCAAGTCTGCAAACCTAAGGTAAATGAGTAAAATAACAAATGATAAAAATGTCAAATACAGCTTTGTAGTAGATTTGCATTAATTATGTCAACGATGACACCAAATCTCTATTCATATGTTTCAAGGTTTGTCTCACTTACCAGGGAGGAGGAAAAGTTGTTCATGCAACATTTACAGGTAATGACATGTTCCCCAAAGCAGGTATTGACAAAGGTTGGAGATATGGAACAACATGTCTATTTTATTCAAAAGGGATTGGTGAGGAAGTTTTTCTACCGTGACCAGGAGGAGGTGACCGTACAAATCAGCATGGAGGGAGACCTGGTTTCTTCCAGCGTGTCCTTTCTGTCGGGGGTTCCTTCGGAATTTGTGATTGAAACCCTGGAGCCCTGCACACTGGCCTTTTTTACCAAATCATCACTTGAAACCATGTATGATTTCAGTGCCAATTTCGAAAAAATGGGAAGGCTGATATCACTGGAATGGATGCTGTATAAGGAACGCTGGGATATTATAAGGATGGTGAGAAGTCCCAAGGAAAGGTTTATTCAACTGCTGGCTGAAAAGCCAGGCCTCCTGCACCGGGTGCCGCAAAAATACATCGCCTCAATGCTGAACATAAAACCAGAAACATTAAGCCGTTATAAAAAACTGATGGCAGAGGCTTCCGAAAATACCTGATAAAGATGCCCCAGGAGTTTAAAAAATATGAATCATCCCTTCAGGCATTATACCTGTATATAAACGGATATACAGGTATGAGTCCTGAGCAGTTTCTAAAACTGTCGGGGTATTTTACTGTCCGGCATTTTGACAGGAGGACCGCAGTGGTGAAATCCGGGGAGGTGGATCACTTCTTTAACTATATTATAAAAGGAGTGGCCCGTAAATACATTCTGGCAGGAAAGAAGGAAATAACCCTGCAGTTGTCAACCGAAAATCATTTTATACATTCCGAACTTTCCTTTCATACAGGCAAGCCATCCGAATGTATCGTTGAAGCCATTGAGCCCTGCGTATTTCTTTCCCTTCACAAAGACGATCTGGAAAAACTGTATGTTGAAATGCCTGAGCTGAATAAACTCGCCAGGATAATAATCGGAGAAATGTACATCCGTAAGGAATTGCGCGATCTTTCGCACGTGCGGCTTAATGCAAGGGAGAGGTTTTTGCAATACATGCACAGCAATCCCGACATGTTGCAACGGGTTCCCCAGAAATACATCGCTTCCTTCCTGAACATCAAGCCGGAAACTTTCAGCAGGCTGAAACATTTGTTACGTACACGGAAATGAAATACCCTTTTGCCGGCTTTACACATTAACCACCAGAACAGGTATGCGAAGTTCATGGCGAACCTTGTTGATGGTGTCGCCATAGAGTATGTCTTCCATTCCGCTATGGCCATGGGCCCCCATAACCAGGAGTTCAGCGTTTTCTTCTTTTGTTAACCTGACTATTTCAGCACTTCTTTCCTGGTGACCAAGTCTGGCTACAGCCTTATACCCAAGCGCTTCAAGCTGCTGTACATAGGCCTGCAGCTGCATTTCGTCCTGCCTGGTTTCCATGTCTTCACTCGCACTTCCGTAAAGGCGGGCGGTAACACTTTCCACCACATGGATCAGTATGATGGTGCAGCCTTTTTGAATTTGTGAAAGCGCATAGGTGATTAGTTTGCTGTCGTGCTGGCTGAATTCAAGGGAAACTGCCACTCGTTGGCAGGGGTTGATCTTTTCAAGGTCAAGTGAACGCATATTTTCATGGATGGCTACCGGTACAGACTGTTTTTTCTTTCCCCAGAATGGGAAAAAAGTGACAATTCCAAGCAGGAGGACAAGGATCAATAAACCTGCTATGATGAGACCATCTATCACATAACTGCCGCTTTGACCAATATACCTGGCGGCTTCCCCGATCACCATCCGGAGGTTGAGATAAACGAGGATGGCGGCTATCAGGCTGGCCAGGACTTTTGTAACCGGACCAATGGTGAAATTGCCCATCTTTTCCCGGTCGCTTACAAAATGTATCAGCGGAATGATGGCAAATCCCAGTTGCAGGCTTAGTACCACCTGGCTTAGTACCAGCATGGCGTCTACTTCATCCTCCCCAAAATAATAGATGACAAACAAGGCGGGAACGATGGCAAGCAGGCGGGTCAGGATTCTTCGCAACCATGGGTTGATTCTCAGCCTGAGATAGCCTTCCATCACAATCTGTCCGGCCAGGGTTCCGGTAATGGTGGAGCTTTGTCCGGCTGCAATCAGGGCAATCGCAAACAGGGCAGGGGCCAGTTTACTTCCCAGCAGGTTTTCCAGCAGGTGATGGGCGTCTTCAATTTTTGCCACACCTGTCATCCCGGTCTTATAGAAGGCTGTGGCAGCCAGAACCAGGATAGCAGCATTGACAAAAAATGCAAGGTTCAGGGCAATTGCACTATCGAATATATTCATTCTGATTGCCTTTCTTTTGGCGTCATCATCATCCCTGATCTTACGGGTTTGTACAAGCGCAGAATGGAGGTAAAGGTTATGTGGCATTACTGTGGCACCGATGATCCCGATGGCTATATATAATGCGGTATCATTAGGGAGGGATGGTATGAGTCCGGTTGCCACTTCAGGCAGGTAGGGTTTTACCATCAGTATTTCCACCAGGAAGGAGATGCTGATGATGGAAATGAGCCCGATGATGAATAGCTCCATTTTCCGTATGCCGAGTTTCTGGAGATACAGCAGCAGGAAGGTATCAAGTACCGTAATGGCAACCCCTCCGGCAATTGGTATACCAGTAAGGAGGTGCAGACCGATGGCCATTCCCAGTACCTCGGCAAGGTCTGTAGCGGCAATGGCAATTTCAGCCAGTATATACAGCAAAAAATTAATTACAGGCGGGTAGGCTTCCCTGTTAGCCTGCGCAAGATCGCGCCCCCTAACAATTCCAAGCCTTGCCGAAAGGCTTTGAAGCAGGAGGGCCATCAGGTTGCTCATCAGCAGTACCCACAGCAATGAATAACCGAACTGGCTGCCACCCTGCAGGTCAGTGGCCCAGTTTCCGGGGTCCATATATCCCACACTTACCAGGTATGCCGGCCCCAGGAATGACAAAACCTTTTTCCAGAAGCCTTTCTGACCGGTAGTGTCTACCGTGCCATGGACTTCGCTGAGGGAGAGGTCATCTTTTTGCTGCTGCAACATAGGCTACAAATAAATTGGCTGCTAATTGTTCACTGATGGTCAAATCCGGCATCATCGGGATCCTGATTTCCAACGACCGGTCAAAATCAAAACGTTTGATCACTTCCAGCCTGGTGCCAATCCCGATTTTGTTGTGCTTCAACAAATCAAGCATGCTGGTGGACTGATTGCTGACGCTGATAATATCTGCCGGTATATTCAGCGGCAGGTCCAGCAGGCAGGTCTGCTGTATTTCCGGCATCCTGCCCAGACTATCGGGAATCGGGTCGCCGTGTGGGTCGGTTTTTGGGTTCCCCAGGAACTGATCAAGGCGGTCAATCAGTTTCTTACTGCTGATATGTTCCAGTTCTTCGGCTATTTCATGTACCTCCTCCCATCCGAAACCAAGCTTCTCTACCAGGAAAAGTTCCCAGAGACGGTGTTTGCGGATAATCAGCAGGGCCAGCTTTTTACCCTCCCCCGTCAGTTTAACCCCCTTGTATGGCTGGTATTGAAGCAATTTCTGCGTCTTTAGCTTTTTCAGCATGTCGGTCACAGATGCCGGTTTGGTGGAAAGCGCCCTGGCCAGGGAATTTGTACTCACCACTTCTTCTTCCTGCTGGAGGTGGAAAATTGCCTTGATATAATTTTCCTTACTGCTTGAATATTTCAATTCGACTAAATATTAGTTTAGACAAATCTAAAAAAAATTGAACAAACAAAAAATGTCCGGAATTTGAAAAGGATTATTTTAGCTCCTCACGGAAATGATCTCCTATGTACCTGAACTATCGGGCCATTCTGGTTTTATTGTTGTTTTCATTGTTTGGCTGCAAAGAAAAAAAGAAGCAGATGCTCGATACCGAAAAGGTGGAAGTGTCTGATTTTATTGAGTTCTTTCCTGATCTGAAACTGCCCTACCAACTGGCCGATACCGGTCTGTTGCGTAAATCGCCGGATTCATTGCGTATCGGCAACAGAATATTTTCCCAGTTTGTACCTGATAGTGTATTGAGGCCTGTTTTTGGAAAAACTGGAAAACCCAGGCTGTTTCCCCTTGGTAAATCGGTTGTAAAAGACGGGGAGACCTATTTGTTTATAAAAGCGGAACAGGGCGCGCGAAGGGCCGGGTATATATTGGTGTTTAATGAAGAGAAATTTGTAACCTCCATGCCTGCTGTACAGGTAAACGGCACCCCGAAACCGAATGATCATTCAGTGGCCAATTTTGACAGTAAATATACCATCACCACCCTGAGGCAAAAAACTGCCGGAGATGGACAGGTTACCTACAGTAAAAAAGTTTATGTGTATAATACCGCAGGTGTATTTACGTTGATACTGACGGAGTCCAACGACCAGGAAACGGCAACGAAAAAGATTATCAACCCGATCGATACCCTTTCCTCCACACATAAACTTGCAGGAGATTACCTTCAGGGTGCCAGAAATATCGTTTCTTTCAGAAACGGCAAAAGCAGCGGCTCCCTGTATTTCTTCATACATTTTGAAAAGGATGGCGGAGATTGCAGGGGTGAACTGAAAGGAGAGGCCAGGTTAACCGGTGCCAATTCGGCCAGGTTTACCGAGGGGAATGGACCCTGTGTGATAGACTTCACTTTTTCCGGAAATACTGTCCGAATGAAGGAGGTGGAAGGTTGCGGCTCTTACCGCGACATTAAATGTTTTTTCGAAGGATCCTATACCCGGAAGAAAAAGACGACATCCTCCGGAAGGAAAAAGAAGTGATGAGGCGTGTTGTTAAATAATATTCTAAATTGCGTAAAATCTACACATTAGAAATAGAAATCGTTCCATATGAGTTTTAGAAATTATAAAGTTCCGTACCAGGGTGAAGACAGTTATTCTAAAAAGGTAGCATATTTCTCAATGGAATTTGCGGTTCATCAGCCGTTAAAAATATATAGCGGTGGCCTGGGTTTTTTATCCGGTTCACACCTGCGGAGTGCATATGAACTTCGTCAGAATCTTGTAGGCATCGGCATCTTGTGGAAATATGGTTATTATGACCAGGCGCGCAACCAGGACCAGACCCTGCAGGTGACCTGGATGGAAAAGCAATACAGTTTCCTGGAGGATACGGGTATCAAGTTCCAGATTTCCATACACGATCACCCGGTTTGGGTGAAAGTATTGTACCTGAACCCGGAAACATTCAAGTCCGCACCATTATTTCTGCTGAGCACCGACCTGCCGGAGAACGATTATGTTTCCCAGACCATCACGCATCGCTTATATGATGCGAATGTGGCTACCAAAGTAGCACAGTTCATTCTGCTGGGTGTAGGTGGTGCAAAATTGATGGATGAAATCGGTTTTATGCCCGATGTATACCATCTCAATGAAGCACATGGAATCAGTGCAAGTTTTTACCTCTACCGCAAGTTTGGTAATAACCTCAATGAAGTGAAAAAAAGGCTTGTTTTCACCACCCACACACCGGAGGAAGCAGGTAATGAAAAACATGATATCTATCTCTGCCATAAGATGAGTTATTTCTGCGGACTTAGCGTGGATGAGGTCAGGACATTGACCGGCATTCACGATGACCAGTTTAACCATTCGCTGGTGGCCCTGCGTTTCGCCAGGATAGCCAATGGTGTTTCCCAGTTGCATGGCCATGTTTCACGCGCCATGTGGGAGAAATACAGTGGAATATGTCCAATTCTTTCCATTACCAACGCCCAGAACTGGCATTATTGGGCCGATAAGCAATTGTACCGGTTTATGGAAGAAGGCAATGATTATTTGTGGGATGACCGTAAACGTTATCTCAAGAAAAGAGCTTTTGAAATTGTGGCCGACCAGACAGGAAAGGTATTTGACCCGAATGTTTTTACCATCGTCTGGGCCCGTCGTTTTGCCGGCTATAAAAGAGCAGACCTGATTACCCGTGATATCGCAAGGTTCACGGCACTGATGGAAAGTAAAAATTTTCCGGTACAGATCATCTGGGCTGGGAAGCCATACCCGATGGACTATCCTGCCATCAACGATTTCAACCACCTGGTACACCTGAGCCGGAATTACCGGAACATGGCCGTGCTGGTAGGTTATGAGTTGGCCCTTTCCAAGAGAATGAAACAGGCAGGCGACCTCTGGCTGAACAATCCGAGGGTACCCCGTGAAGCATCCGGAACAAGTGGCATGACTGCCGCAATGAATGGTGCAGCTAATTTCAGTACTGATGACGGATGGATACCTGAGTTTGTAAACCATGGTAATAATGGCTTTGTGATTGCTAAAGGTGATTATGCCAATATGAACACACAGGAGCAGGATGAGTATGACCTGAAAATGCTTTACAGGATCCTGGAAGACCAGATTTTGCCATTGTATTACAGCAATCGTGATACCTGGCGCCAGGTGGTGAAAAATGGTATGCGCGATGTTCGTTACCAGTTTGAAAGTAACCGGATGGCACATGAATATTATGACCTGCTGTATAATGCAGAATAGCTTTTGACAGATGCAAAGCAAAGCCTGGGAATTGCTGCAGCCTTTCGTCCTGCTGTTTCTGGTGGCCTCAATCGGGGTCATCGGATATATGCTGGTGGAGGATTTCAGGTTTGTGGAGGCATTGTACATGACGGTAATTACCATTACAACGGCTGGTTTTACCGAAGTAAGGCCCCTGACAGATCAAGGCAGACTTTTCACCATCAGCATGCTGATCCTGAGCTGGGTTTCCCTGGCATGGGCCATTACACGGATCATTCAGTATATCATCAATGGAGAAATCAATAAGTATTTCAAAAATCGTAAAACCATGAAGGCCATTGAAAAACTGAAGGATCATGTAATCATCTGCGGGTTCGGCAGGAACGGGCAACAGGCTGCCCAGACCCTGGGGTTCCATAACAAGCAGTTTGTGGTGATAGAAAAAAAAGAGGAACTGATTGAGCAATTCATCAGGGAGCACCCCAACCTGTTATACCTGGCCGGCGATGCCACCAACGACGACCTTTTGAAACAAGCCGGAATAGAAAGGGCACATGCGCTTATATCAAGCCTTCCCGCAGATGCTGATAATGTGTACATCGTCTTGTCCGCAAGGTCACTGAACAGCCATATCAGGATCATCAGCAGGGCTTCAGATAGCACCGCTGCCCCCAAACTTAAAAAAGCCGGTGCCAACCATGTCATTATGCCGGACAAAATTGGTGGTACCCATATGGCAACCCTGGTCTCCAAACCTGATGTGATAGAATTTATTGACTATATCAGCGGGGAAGAAGGGGAAGCCATTCATATTGAGTCGGTAGATTATTTGCAACTGCCGGAGATCATTCGCGATAAAAGCCTGAGAGAAGTGATGCATTGGAATAAAACCGGCGTCACCTGTATTGGTATAAAAAAAGCAGATGGTAAATTTATGATAAATCCACCCGCAGACACCCTGATTACTATCGGCGCAAAAGTATTTGTACTGGGCACAAGGCAGCAGATTGAACAGATGAAGGGAAATATCACCGGTTAAAATCGATTTCTGGCATAATAATGGATATTTTCCTGCGTTAAGGAAATATAAAAAATCCGTGCTATGAAATCAATTATTCTGATCGCTTCGGTTCTTTCCACGCTCGCTTTCCAGTTAAATGACCCGGTAAAGGGCGTAAAACAGGAAAAATCAGCCAATACTGTAAATAATCTTCCACCCCAGGCGAATGCCGGTGAAGACCTTAAATATTCGGCGAAGGAATTCGTTCAACTGGATGGAACTTCTTCCCGTGAACTGGATGGAATCATTTCCAGGTACCAGTGGAATCAGGTTAGCGGACCCGCTGTAACCATAGTGAATCCCCAGGCCGCCATTACTGCCATCAATGGAGTTACAAAGGGAGAATATGTTTTCCGCCTGAGTGTAACAGATGACAAGGGTAGTATGGCTACTGACGAAATCAAGATGACCATAAAAGATTAGCAAAAAAATGAGTAGTGAGTTTATAGATTATACTCACTACTCATTTTTGACTTACTTAACTATTTCAATCAGCTCTACATCAAATATCAGGGTAGATCCCGGGGCGATTTTAGCACCCGCCTGGTTGTCACCATATGCCAGGTCTGAAGGGATGAACAATTTCCACTTGCTTCCTGCAGGCATCAATTGCAATGCTTCAACCCATCCACGGATCACACCATTAACAGGAAAATCAATCGGCTGTCCCCGGTCAACCGAACTGTCAAATACGGTTCCGTCTATCAGTGTTCCATGGTAATGGCACTTAACCTTATCGGTAAGCGCAGGCTTGGGGCCTGTTCCTTCAGTTACCACGAGGTATTGTAAACCGCTCGGAAGTGTTACCACACCAGGTTTGGTCTTGTTTGCAGCCAGGAATTCTTCGCCGGCCTTTTTTGCAGCAGCAGCTTTTTCTTTTTTAAGTTGCTGGAGATAATTTGAAATACTCATATTCATTTGTTCTTCGGTGAGCAATGTTTTTTGACCTTTCATGGCATCGTTCAACGCCCTGGTAACCAGGCTTGGATTAACATTCGTAATTCCCTGTTCTTTATAAAAAGAAGCCAGGCTCATACCAATGGCATAACTGACAGAGTCAGTTGCATTTTTCATAAGAGGTGCGGGTGGTGTCGGTTTGGATATTGGTTTTGCAACAGGTTTGGCGGTGGTTTTTTTTGCCTGTGCCATTGAAATGACAGCGGCTAAAACCAGGCCGGATGTGAAAAGGGTTTTTCGCATAGATTATTTTTGTGGGATCGAAATTAATACAATTTAAGAGGGTTGTTTATTTTTTAACAGAATAAGTTCCCTGCTTTTCAGGGATACTATTAATTTGCCCTTATCGTTTACATCTAAATACTCCCTATGCGAAAACTTTTCCTTTCTGCGGCTGCATTATTTATCATTACTGTTGGTTTTGCCCAATCAAAAGACAGCAGTGGCGATGGACTACTCAAAAAAGCCGGCGGACTGCTCGGTAAAGTCAAAGACAAAACCGGCGGAAGTTCCCTGAGTACGGATGAGATCATCTCCGGACTTAAGGAGGCTCTTGTGGTAGGTACCAATAACAGTACCGGTAAACTGTCTGCCGCTGATGGATTTTTCAGGGATGCTGCAGTTAAAGTACTGTTGCCTCCGGAAGCCGTTAAAGTGGAACAGAAGCTAAGGCAGCTTGGTATGGGCAAACTGGTGGATGATGCCATCTTAAGCATCAACAGGGCTGCAGAAGATGCCTCCAAGTCAGCTGCCCCCATTTTTGTTGATGCGGTTAAAAAGATGACCGTGCAGGATGCAATGGGAATTTTAAAGGGGGCTGATACCGCAGCCACCGGATATCTCCGGTCATCAACTTCTCCCCAATTGATCGCTGCTTTCAAACCCGTTATTGAGTCATCCCTGCAAAAGACCGGCGCCACCAAATACTGGAAAGATGTTTTCGATGCTTATAACAAATTCACCCTGCGGCCGGTGAATCCCGACCTTTCTTCCTTTGTTACCGGCAAGGCGATCGATGGCATTTTCTATTATGTGGCAGATGAAGAAAAAAAGATCCGTACCAATCCCGCTGCCAGGGTTAATGATATCCTGAAAAAGGTTTTTGGCGGATCATAGGAAGCCCGTTTTGTTGAACGGTTTGAATCAATAGGCTTTAGGGGTTAATTTGCGGCCCGTAATGATCGCCAAAACCATCTCCGCATATCGAAATGCCTACTCCGGGTTATCCCGCGAAACCTGGCTGCTATCACTGATCATGCTGATCAACCGGAGCGGAACTATGGTGGTGCCGTTTCTGACGCTGTACATGACCAGTCCGGAAATGGGGTATTCCATAGGCGAAGCCGGATTTGTGTTTGGGTGTTTTGGTGCCGGGGCCTTTGCCGGCGCATATTTCGGTGGAAGGCTTACCGACAGAATTGGTTTTTACAAGGTCCAGATGATGGCCTTACTGGGCGGGGCAGTGCTCTTCTGGATCCTTGGACAAATGAAGAGCCTTCCATCCATATGTATTTTTACTTTCCTGTTAAGTTTCGTCAATGAAGCCTTCCGTCCTGCCAACTCAACAGCCATTGCTTACTACAGCACACCTGAAAACAGGACCCGTTCTTATTCGCTCAACCGGCTTGCAGTAAACCTGGGATGGGCCGTAGGCAGTGCCTTCGGGGGCATAATTGCAAAATTCAGCTACCAGTGGTTGTTCTGGCTGGATGGGTTTACCAATTTTTTTGCAGCCATCCTGATGTGGAAATTCCTGGGTTTGGCGGCAGCAGGTGCTACCGTAAGCCGGAAAAAAGTGGCACATGAGGGGGGAAAAGATTCTGCCTACAAGGACAGAACCTACCTGTTGTTTGTAGTGCTGGTTACATTGTTTGCTGCCTGTTTTTTCCAGCTCTTTACCAATGTGTCCGTTTATTTTAAGCAGGTACTTCATTTTTCAGAACCGTTTATCGGGATGCTGATGGCAATAAATGGTTTGATCATTGTATTGGTAGAAATGGTAATCATCCACCGGCTGGAGGGCAGAAGAAGCCAGGTGGCCTATATTGCGGGCGGCGTGGCGATGGTTGCTTTGTTTTACCTGTTACTGGGATTGGGGCCGATTGGACCCGCTGTGGCAATTTTGCTGATTACCCTGATTACTTTCGGGGAAATCCTCTCCATGCCGTTTATGAATAGTTTCTGGATTGCCAGAAGCAGTGACCACAATCGTGGACAATATGCGGCACTGTATACCATGGCATGGTCAGCAGCGCAGACCCTTGGCCCGATGCTGTCTGCGCAACTCGCGGAACATTCCGGTTTCCGCTTTACCTGGTTCGTGATCGGGGGGCTGTGTTTTCTGGTTGCCATCATTTTCTGGCAACTAAAAAACAGGGTGGGCTTTCATCGCAGCTGATCAGCCCGCCAATTCACTTAGTTCCAGCCATCGCATTTCCTTTTCTTCCAGTTCCTGGGATACTTTTCCGATCCGTTCAGAAATCTGTTGCAGTTCACTGTACTCCAATTGCCCCGCTGCAAGTTTTTCACCCAATACGGTTTTTTCCCTTTCCAGGGCTGCTATTGCTTCTTCCAGCAGTTCAAACTCCCTCTTCTCTTTAAAGGAGAGTTTCTTTTTGCCGGCCGGGGATGCTGTGGTTGCAGTTTCTTTTTCGGCCTGGATAATCGGGGGCGCCTGTGATTTCAGTTCTTCCAGTTCCTCCTGTTCTTTTTGCCAGATCCTGAACTGGCTGTAGTTTCCGGGGAAATCACGGATATTCCCTTCCCCTTCAAATACAAATAGGTGATCTACCAGCCGATCCATGAAATAACGGTCGTGCGAAACAATCAGCAGGCAACCCTGAAATTCTGACAGGAAGTTTTCCAGGACGGCAAGTGTCGGGAGGTCAAGGTCATTGGTAGGTTCATCCAGGATCAGGAAATTGGGATTCCTGAATAAGATGGTCAGCAATAAAAGCCGCTTCTTTTCACCACCACTAAGTTTGCTGATATAACTGTATTGCTGATCGGGGTTGAACAGAAATAATTGCAGGAATTGTGCGGCACTCAGGCTTCCACCATCAGCCAGGGGAAAACTTTCTGCAAAAGTTTTGACATATTCAATCACCCGCATGTCTTCCTTCCATTGCAATCCCTGCTGGGAATAATAACCAAATACAATTGTATCGCCAATATTAACCTTGCCGCTATCCGGCTGGTCGATTCCCTGCAGAATATTGAGGAATGTAGATTTTCCAGCGCCATTCTTTCCCACGATACCGATCCTGTCACCTTTTTTAAAGGTATAATCAAACCCTTTCAGGATGGTCTTTTCTCCATACTGTTTGTGTAGTTTTTTTAGTTCGATCACCTTGCCACCCAGCCTGTTCATCTTCATCTGGAGTTGCAGTTGCTGATCCTCCAGCCTTTGTTTGGCCTTTGCTTCCACCTCGTAAAAACTATCGATCCGGCTTTTTGATTTGGTGGTGCGGGCCTTGGGTTGCTTGCGCATCCATTCCAGTTCCTTCCGGTACAGGTTCCTGGCTTTGTCTATGCTGGAAGCCTGTTGTTCAATCCTGGCGGCTTTTCTTTCCATGAACTGTTCGTAATTCCCCTTATAAATGTAGAGGTCATCACCATCCAGTTCCCATACTTCCTCACAAACGGCATCCAGGAAATAACGATCATGGGTTACCAGCAGCAGGGTAACTTTTTCCTGGTTGAGATAATGTTCCAGCCACTCTACGGTCTGTACATCGAGGTGGTTGGTGGGTTCATCCATGATCAATAAGGTGTGCTTATGTTCAAACCCTATATCAATAAGGGTCCTTGCCAATGCAACCCGTTTTCTTTGCCCGCCCGATAATGTTCCCGCAGCCTGTGACAGGTTGTGGATATCCAGCTTGCCCAGAATCTGTTTTACTTTCGAGTCAAAATCCCAGCCTCCCGTTTCGTCCATCCTGACGATGGCCGCATTCAGCGCCACCGGGTCCTCTGATTCGTTGGCAGCTTCAAATGCCTTGATGGCATTCAGTATGGGGTGATCGTGGTGAAAGATATTATTCAGCACCGACCAGTAATCTATGAATTCAGGCTCCTGGTCAAAAAGGGCCACTGTTACATCTTTATTAATCCATACTTTTCCGGAATCCGGCACTTCCTTACCAGCAAGGATTTTCAGCAGGGTTGACTTGCCTGAACCATTCCTGGCAACCAGGGCGATTTTATCGCCTTCTTCAATGTGAAAGGAAATATTTGAAAACAACGGCTTGATACCATAACTCTTACCTAAACTTTCTACAGAAACATAATGCATACTGCAAAGATAAGTCGGGGTTTTACATATAATTCCTGCAAATTTGCTCTTTCGTGCATGGCCTTAATTCGTCATATGATGCTTTCTAAATGCTTGTTGTGCCTGATGGCCCTGATGCCATTGACCGGCTACGTACAGGAAAGAAAATGGGTGGCAAGGGCTGAAAAAGCCGACAGCAACTACATCGAAACCTTTGATCCCTACCTGACTGGACGATATTATTTCTCCCAGAAATACACATCCATCATACTGGAAGGCAACAGGAAAATTGCTGACCTGCGTTACCGGCCCAATACCACGCTTAATATGGGGGTGGGAGCAACCTACCGGTCATTAACCATCAACCTGGCTTATGGATTTCCCTTTTTGAACCGGGATAAAGATAAAGGGACTACCAAATGGCTTGATCTGCAAAGTCATGTGTATACACGAAACTGGTCGATAGATGTATTCGGACAGTTTTACAAAGGCTATTTTCTTTTTCCCAAGGGGCTGGGTAATAATGATACCCGTAGCTTCTATGTTCGTCCCGACCTGGGGATTTCACTGTTTGGCCTGGCTGTTTATAACCTGAGGAATGGAGACCGGTTTTCATACAGGGCAGCCATGCTGCAAAGTGAATGGCAGAAAAAATCTGCAGGCACCTGGCTGGTTGGAGGTGAAATTTATGCCGGCTCGATTTCCGCCGACAGCGCCATCGTACCTTCACTGCTAAGTGTTTCCTACAGCCAGCGGGATATTCGCAGGATCAGGTTCGTTGAGCTGGGCCCGGGTGCCGGTTACGCATATACGTTAGTGGCAGCCAGGCACTTTTTCCTGACGGGCGCAGCAACTTTTAATGCCAATATTGGCCTGTCGCGTGAATTCTCTGAAAAAGGAACCAGTGACAAGATCAGTATCAGTCCCAATTTTATTTACCGGGGTGTAATGGGATATAACAGCAGGGTTTGGAATATGAATATTTCCGTAGTGGGCAACAGTATTTCCGTGAGAGGTGCCAGTTCCAGGCAGGATTACCAGTTCAATACGGGGAACTATCGGCTTACCCTGGTAAAAAGGTTTTTGCCCGGTCCCAAACTGAAACGAAAAATTAAATGGCTGGATCCTAAATAAAGATTGTATGAAAAAAAGCACCGGTTCCATTTTTAAATATTCCCTGTTATTTATCCTGGTTGCCGTTCTTGCCTATGGTGTGCGATACGCCTGGCAGGCCTTCCCGATCATTAGTGGATACAGTGCCAAAATGGTTTGTTCCTGTGTTTACCTGAGTGGCCGGACAGTTGCTTCCGTTGAAGGGGAAGAACTGGGGAATTACCCTTTAAGTCTGGCTGGTGTTAGCTTAAACAGAGAAGACAGTTCAGTAACCGCTACCGTTTTTGGAATGGCAAAACAAAAAGCGATTTTCAGGACCGGATTGGGGTGTACGCTGCTCAACGAACTGAGTGAAGAGGAAGTGCGGAAACAGCCTGTTAAACTGGCAAGGGTTCCGGCCATTAATCCGGATACTGTTGCCTGGCCGATGGGTGATCTGTTGCCAGACAGTTTTCCGGCTGGTATTGACCGGCAGCGTTTGCGCGATGCCGTGCAATATGCCTTTACGGAACAGGACCAGGAAAAAAAATGGCGGACAAGGGCGGTAGTGGTTCTTTATGATGGACAACTGGTGGAGGAAAAGTATGCACCCGGCTTTGACCGTCATACCCGGCTCTTAAGCTGGTCCATGGCCAAAAGCGTAACCGGTGCCCTCGTTGGGATTCTTGTAAAACAGGGAAAACTGGATGTGAAAGCTCCGGCGCCGGTTCCAGCATGGAGATCAGTTAAGGATGGCCGTGAACAAATTACACTAGAAAACCTGCTTCAACAGACTTCAGGCCTTGCGTTTGAGGAAAACTATTCCAAAGCTACCGATGCTACCAATATGCTGTTCAGGAAAGCCGATATGGGTGGATATACTGCTGAACATGCTCTTAAAGACAAACCGGGTTCCGTATTTTATTACAGCAGCGGGAATACCAATATTATTTCCGGTATTATCAGGCGAACAGTTGGGGAGGATGCCTACCAGGCATTTCCTGCTGAAGCCCTGTTTCATAAAACCGGTATGTACAGCGCCGTGATGGAACCCGATGCTGCGGGGAATTTTGTCGGCTCCTCCTATATGTTTGCCACTGCCCGCGACTGGGCAAGGTTTGGTCTGCTATATGCCCGGGATGGCTACTGGGACAATGAAAGGATACTGCCGGAAGGCTGGGTACAACAAAGTTCCACACCAGTTTCGGTGGCACCCAAAGGGGAATATGGCTACCAGTTCTGGTTAAACGCAGGTAAACCCGCAGGATCCGGCAACCGTACCTTCCCGGCTTTGCCTGCCGATATGATCTATCTGAGCGGACATGAAAGCCAGATGGTAATGATCTTTCCTTCCAGGAAACTTGTAGTGGTAAGGTTGGGGCAGACTGCGGGGAGCAATTGGTTCGATACGGAAGGTTTTATGACCCGGGTGCTGGCGGCATTCCCCTGAGCAAAGACAACCTCTTAGTCCTGTATCCTTAACAGTTTCAGGCAAACCGGGTTACCGACTGTAACCACGGTTTCTGTGGGTGTAAGTAATCCGGTTGTTTCATTTCGCCGGAAAACCCTGAAATCATTGCTTTCCTGATTGGCAACCAGTATATACCTGCCGGTTGGTTCAATAACAAAGTTCCTGGGCTTGTTGCCGATTACATCCTGAAATCCCGCCGGTGTGAGCATGCCTGTTTTTTTATTGACCCGGAAAATTGCCAGGTTGTTGGCCTGGTATCGGTTTGACGCATACAGGTGTTTCCCGTCGGGACTGAGGTGTATGTCAGCACTGCCACGGTCACCTGTATATCCTTCCGGATGTGCTTCCGCGCGTTGGATAGGCCTCATTTTCCCTTTATGGTATTTCCAGGCGCTGACCTGGCCGGATAGTTCCTCCATCAGGTAAACCCATTTCCCATTGGGATGAAATTCGAGGTGCCTGGGGCCGCTTCCTCCCGGCACCATGGCAATATGAGCAGGAACAGGATTAAGCGGGTTTGTTACAGCGTTCTCATTAAAGCGGTAGGCAATCACTTTATCGGTGCCAAGGTCTGAAACCAGCAAATGACGCTGGTCCGGACTCAAGATGGTTGAGTGTACATGAGGGGCATCCTGGCGGGCCTTGTTGGGACCATTACCCTCGTGTTGTATTACCTGGTAATTATCCGACAGGCTACCATCCGCATTGACTGCATAGGCTACAAAATTGCCTCCGCCATAATTGGCTGCAATTACCCATTTTCGGTTATTGGATACTGTTATATAGCATGGATAGTCGCCAAAAGACGGGCGCTTATTGAGGAAGGTCAGCCGCCCGCTGGCCTTGTCGAATGAGAATGCGCTGATTTGTCCGGGTTCTTTCCCTCCGCTTTCATTTACAGCATACAGAAAATTGCCGTCTGCCGACAAACTGAGATAGGAGGGTTGCTGAACTCCCTTTGCTGTATCTGCGGGGCTTATTTTTCCGGTGGCCGCATCAAATTTATACACATAAATTCCTTCACTGGTGCCTGTGGTATAGGTTCCCGTAAACAGGAAATATTGTTGTGCCTTTAACGCCTGTGTACCTGCAATGATAATAAAGGATAGTAGCAGTTTCTTAATCATGCCTGGGGGTTATGCAATTTTATAAATGATGTAACTTAAGGCTAAAGCTATTAAAATCATCACGAATCCCTTGTACTTATCCCAGAGATATTGGTTTCTTTTATCTTTTACTGTTTCATGAATACGAAGTATTAGTTCATTGTCTGCACCGGCAATGCGGACCAGCTTTTGAGCGAAAGGAGGGATATAACTAAAGGGCATTGGCTGCAGGCAGGATAATACTGCCATCACCAGTTTTGTATTAATAACCGGCTGGCCGGCTTTTGCCAAAACTTCCAGGTGTTTGTCATTCAGCAATTGTTCCAGGGTTCGGTTCAATGCCTGGTGGTCCATCCGGAACATATCCATTTTGGCTACTTCCCGCCGGATTTTCAAGGTTTCCTGCAGTAGTAACTCAGGGGTTACAGTGATGGGGGTGGAGAACCGGTTGGTATTTCCGGCGACCTGCCTTCTTTTCTGGTGGTATTCGCTGCGTTTGATGGGGTTGGACAGGACTTCGTATGCTTCCTGGATTTCGCGGAAATGCTGGGTGGCAAAAGGATTGCCGATATTTTTGTCGGGGTGGTACCGCATTGCCAGTTTCCGGAATGCCTTTTTTATGGCTGCATCCGTAGAATCCGGCGAGATTTCCAATATTTCATAATAATCCTTTACGGGCATAGCTGAATTACGAAGATAATCTGTGGGTGGTATTTTGTCACTTTGAATAAGAAATATGAAATTGGTCCGTTTTTAGTAATGAGCATTGATCTGATATCCATTTAAAACTACAGAATGTTTAAACAGTGTGTGGTGGCTTTGTGTTCCACCTTGATGGCAGGTTTCCTGGTTTCATGTGATTCAGGACAGCCTCAGGCAACAGCCAATATCGTGATGGCTGCAAAGGCTGGGAAAGAGGAAAAAAAAGAAGCAGGTTCCTTCCCTGTTCCACTCGAAAAACTGGCAGTTCCGGAAGCGGAAATTATAATGTCCCGGCCACAGGTTCCCATACTTTGTTATCACCAGGTGAGAGATTACCGGCCTGCTGACTCCAAATCCGCCCGCGATTACATCGTTCCGGTTGCAGCTTTCAGGGAACAGATGAAAGCGCTCTCCGACAGTGGTTATACAACTATTCTGCCGGAACAGTTGTACCGTTACCTGGTTGCTGGTGAGCCTTTGCCGCAAAAACCTGTGATCATCAGTTTTGATGATGGCTGTGATGAACAGTTCCCTATAACTGCAGAAATACTGGATCCACTGAATTTCAAGGCCGCATTTTTTATCATGACGGTATCTGTGAACCGGCCCAATTTTATGACCGGCGGGCAAATCAGGGAATTGGCCGAAAAAGGACATTCCATTGGTTTGCATACCTGGGACCATCATAATGTAAAGAAATATGCAGGCGATGACTGGGTAACCCAGGTGGAGAAACCCAAATTACAACTAGAAAAAATCACCGGCAGACCCATACAATTCTTCGCATATCCATTCGGGTTATGGAATGAAGCCGCCGTTCCGGAACTTAAATCCCGGGGGATGATTGCTGCTTTCCAGCTATCAACCCCCAGGGATCAGTCATCCCCCCTGCATACCATCCGTCGGATTATTGTAACCGGCGACTGGAGTGGTCCGCAGCTGATAAAAAGGATGTCATCTTCTTTTGATGGCGGAAAATAAGCTCATCACTCTTCCGCGTAAGAACTTACCGGCTCACAGGTGCAGATCAGGTTACGGTCTCCCACGGTATTATTCACCCTGCTGATACTCGGCCAGAATTTGTTTGCTTTTACATACTCGAGGGGATAAGCAGCCTGCTGCCTGCTGTAAGGTCTTGTCCACTCATCGGCGGTCACAACAAACTGTGTATGGGGTGCATGTTTCAGGATATTATTTGATTTATCGGCCTGGCCGTTTTCGATTGCTGCAATCTCCTTGCGGATGGACAGCAATGCATCACAGAACCTGTCCAGTTCGGCCTTGTCCTCACTTTCTGTTGGTTCGATCATGATGGTTCCCGGAACAGGGAAACTGAGGGTGGGTGCATGGAATCCGTAATCCATCAAACGCTTGGCCACATCTTCCGCTTCAACACCTGCAGAGGTTTTGAAGGGGCGAAGATCAACGATGAATTCGTGGGCGCATGTCCCGTTATGGCCGGTGTACAGGATCGGGAAAGACTGTTCAAGTCTTGCCTTCATGTAATTGGCATTCAGGATGGCATATTCGGTGGCTTTCTTTAAACCCTCAGCACCCAGCATCCTGCAATAGGCATAACTGATCAGGAGGATGGAAGCGGATCCGTAAGGGGCAGCAGAAACAGCTCCGTTGGAAACTTTGTCGCCCCTTGTAATCCAATGCCCGGGGAGGTGGGGGGCAAGATGCGACTTTACACAGATGGGCCCCATTCCGGGACCACCACCACCATGCGGAATAGCAAATGTTTTATGCAGGTTGAGGTGACAAACATCGGCACCGATCAGACCGGGCGATGTAAGTCCCACCTGGGCATTCATATTCGCACCATCCATATAGACCTGGCCGCCATGCTGGTGAACGATCTCACAGATTTCTTTTACACTTTCCTCAAAAATACCGTAGGTACTGGGGTAGGTGATCATGGTGCCTGCAAGGTTGGCACTGTATTGTTCAGCTTTTGCCCTGAAGTCGGCCACATCGATATAACCGTTTTCCAAAGCTTTCACCACAACCACTTTCATGCCGGCCATAACAGCAGAGGCCGGATTGGTGCCATGAGCGGAAATTGGAATGAGTATCACATTCCTGTGGGCATCACCGTTAGCAAGGTGGAAGTTACGGATGGTCAGTAATCCGGCGTACTCGCCCTGTGCACCGCTGTTCGGCTGCATGCTGCAGGCATCGAAACCGGTAATATTACAGAGGAAGTCAGACAGGTCCTTTATGATTTTTTGGTAACCTGCGGCCTGGTCAACCGGAACAAAGGGATGTATCCTGCTGAAATGGCTCCAGCTAAGCGGCATCATTTCTGTTGCTGCGTTAAGTTTCATGGTACAGCTTCCCAGGGAAATCATGGAAGTGTTCAGGGAGAGATCCTTGTTTTCCAGGGATTTGATATAACGCATCATCTGGCTTTCACTCCTGTGACTATTGAAAACAGGATGTGTCATGAATTCAGAAGTGCGGGTAAGAGCGGTTGGTATGTTTTCCAGTGATGCTTCATGGTTAATGTTCACCACAGCGGTGAATTGTCCGATGCTGGCTGCAAACACCCCGATAATATCCAGGATATCTGACTGGGTAGTTGTTTCATCAAGGGATATCCCTACGATATTCCCGCCCTTGTAATGGAAGTTCATCTGGTTGGCCAGGGCATGTGTACGGAGTTCTTCCGCATCTTTTACCTCAATGGTTAAGGTATCAAAATAGCTGTTATTAAGGATGGTAAATCCGAGAGATGATAATTCTGCAGCGAGTGACCTGGTTAGTAAGGTAACCCTTTTGGCAATTGCCTTCAACCCGTCCGGTCCATGGTAAACAGCATACATGGCGGCCATATTGGCCAGCAGGGCCTGTGCGGTGCAGATATTGGAAGTGGCTTTTTCGCGCTTGATATGTTGTTCGCGGGTTTGAAGGGCCATGCGAAGGGCACGGTTGTTGGATGCGTCTACACTCACCCCGATGATCCGGCCGGGTAAAGCCCTTTTGAATTCGTCTTTGGCACTGAAGAATGCGGCATGCGGGCCACCATATCCGAGAGGCACCCCAAATCGCTGGGCCGAACCCAATGCTACATCTGCTCCCAGTTCGCCGGGAGAAGTGAGCAGTGTAAGGGCCAGCAGGTCTGTAGCCATGGCGATATAACCACCAACAGCATGAATGCTGTTAATAAAGGTTCGGTAATCTTCAATGCTTCCCTTGTCATTTGGATATTGTACCAATGCCCCGAAATAGGTGTTATCTATAACGGCAGTTCTGTAATCACCGAAAACAACCTCAATTCCGATTGGGGTGGCACGGGTGATCAACAGGTCTTTTGTTTGGGTGAACACATCGTTGTCGACAAAAAACCTGGGCTGGCTGATCAGGTCAGTTTTATTCACCTGGTGGAAGAACATGTTCATGGCTTCTGCTGCAGCAGTGGCTTCATCCAGCAGGGAGGCATTGGCAAGGGGTAATCCGGTAAGGTCACTCACCATTGTCTGATAATTCAGCAGGCTTTCCAGGCGGCCTTGCGAGATTTCAGCCTGGTAGGGAGTATATTGTGTATACCATCCCGGGTTTTCAAAAATGTTCCGCAGGATGACACTGGGTGTGAGGGTATCATAATACCCCTGGCCGATAAAACTGCGGAATACTTTGTTTTGTAAAGAAATTTCTTTCAGTTCCTTCAGTAATTGTGCCTCGCTGACAGCATCCGGAACGGAAAGGGCGCCTGACTTGCGAATATTGGCCGGAACGGTTTTGCCGATCAGTTCCTCCAGGGTAGAAGACCCTGTGGCAGCTAATAATTCATTGGTGGTTGACAGGGTGCCGATGTGACGGGCTAAAAATTCATTCGACTGCGACTGGAATAAATTCATAAAATGTGTGATTGACCTGTTTACGGATGCGCAAAGGTACAAATTGGCCGGCAGACTAACAGCTGTTTGTTGAATCGTTCAGGCAATCGTTTGTCCGGCTGCCAGGTTTTCTGTCTGCCCGTAACTGGTTTCCTGGCCGGCTGTCCGGATCGGTAAATACCCGTCGGGTGGAATTTTGTCGTTTCTTTGCGGCATGTCGGATTTGATGCAAAATTGGCAAAAGAAATCAGCTGAAAGGCAGAAACAATACAGGAATTTTCTGCAATCGGCCAATAAAAACAAAGTGCTGAAAGCGCTTCCGCACCTCCATGAAGAGGCTTTTGAAAAGATCAATTGCCTTGACTGTGCTGCCTGCTGCAAAAATTATTCCCCCAGGTTCAAAACCACCGATATCAAACGGATCAGCAAAGCTCTTCGGATGAAGGAAAGCGTTTTTATTGAGACCTATCTGCGGCTGGATGAAGAAGGTGATTATGTTGTGCGGACCACGCCCTGTCCTTTTCTGGGGGCTGATAATTATTGTTCCATCTACGAGGACAGGCCATCTGACTGCGAAAGGTTTCCCTATACCGATGAGGATGTGATCCTTAAGCGAATTCCGCTTACACTAAAAAACAGCAGTTTCTGTCCGGCAGTTTATTATGTGCTGGAAAAACTGATTACCACCATCAGGTAGGAAGATTAAAATCAAAGTCAAACCCGATATTTGCGCATATGGCGCACCTACCGTTATTGATGAAGGACCTTGCCCTGATCCTGGGGGCTGCTGCGATCACCACGCTAATCTTCCGGCGGTTAAAGCAACCCCTTGTACTTGGTTATGTGATAGCCGGATTACTGGTAGGCCCCCATTTCAGTTTCTTTCCCACAGTTGGCGACCCTGAAAACATCAAGATCTGGGCGGATATTGGTGTTGTCATTCTTCTTTTCAGCCTGGGGCTCGAATTCAGTTTTAAAAAACTGATGCGTGTTGGCGGATCAGCATCCATCGCAGGAATATTTGAAATCAGCAGTATGTTGTTGCTGGGTTATATAACCGGTACCATGCTGGGCTGGTCACAAATGAACAGCATATTTCTCGGCGGAATTATTGCCATCTCCTCCACCACCATTATCATCAGGGCCTTTGATGAGCAGGGCATGAAAGCCACCAGTTTCGCTGGCCTGGTTATGGGCATGCTGGTAATAGAAGATATCGTGGCGGTATTGCTGATGGTTTTGCTGTCCACCGTGGCTGTAAGTCAGCAGTTTTCCGGTGTTGCCCTGCTGATCGAAGTGGTAAAGCTGCTCTTTTTCCTGAGTCTTTGGTTCCTGAGTGGCATTCTGATCCTGCCAAGTTTTTTCCGTTGGGTGGGGAAATGGCTGAATGAGGAAACATTACTGATCATTGCACTTGGACTTTGCCTTGCCATGGTTTTGCTGGCAACTCAAATGGGATTTTCTGCTGCACTGGGTGCTTTTATCATGGGCTCGGTATTGGCTGAAACCTCACAGGCGGAAACAATCGAACACCAGATGCAGCCTGTTAAGAATCTTTTTGGCGCCATCTTCTTTGTATCGGTCGGTATGTTGATTGACCCGGTACTGCTGTGGAAATATAAATGGCCGGTATTGCTGATAACCATCGCAGTTATGCTGGGGAAAACCATCTTCGTTACCATCGGTTCATTCATATCAGGACAACCCCTGAAACAGAGTCTCCAGGCAGGCATGAGTATGTCACAGATAGGGGAATTTTCATTCATCATTGCCACACTGGGGGTATCCCTGGGTGTTACAGAAGATTTTCTTTACCCTATTGCCGTTGGAGTGTCGGTCATCACCACCTTTACCACACCATTTATGATCAGGGCTTCCCAACCAATCTACCTCCTGATTGATGAAAAACTTCCACAGAAGTGGAGGAACCGCCTGAATCGTTACAGCAGCAGTGCACAGCAGTTACCGGCTGAGGCCGATTGGAAAGTTGTATTCAGGGGCTATTTTATTGCCATCGCCCTTAACTCGGTGGTGATATTGGCGGTAATGTTCCTGGCAGTTCGTTTCCTTGACCCGTGGCTGGTAAAACACCTTGGAAACGAATTGTTTTCACACATACTTACGGTGATAGTTACCCTGATAATTTCGGCTCCTTTTATATGGGCACTGACCATCAAAAAATTGCATCGGGGGAGCTACACCAGCCTTTGGCTGAACAGCCAGCTGAACCATGGTCCGCTGGTGTTGGTGGAGGTCATCCGGAACCTGCTTGCAGTACTTTACCTGTTCCTCCTGCTGAACCAGTTGTTTCCGGTTAATGTAGCCTTTTTCGGTTCGGTCATCACCCTGGCTGTTGTGCTGGTGATTTTTTCCCGCAAGTTGCAGGCATTTTATGCCCGTATTGAAAAGAGGTTTATGACGAACCTGCATCATCGCGAACTGATGCAAAATACCGGTGCGAAAAGTACGCTGACTCCCTGGGATGCCCACCTGGCGCATTTTGTCATCCGCCCCGAAGCCGCCTGTGTGGGAAAAAGTCTCCAAACCCTCGCCTGGCGCGAAAGGTTCGGTATCAATGTGGCTTCCATTGAAAGAGGGGCTAAAATGATTACAACTCCCAATCGCGATGAACTCGTTTTCCCCTTTGATAAATTGGCAGTGATCGGAACCGACCAGCAACTGCAGCAGTTTCGCCAGATAGTGGAACCTGCTGTTCCCATCAAACTGGAAGAGGCCGAAGAAGATATCAGGCTGATGAAAATAAAGGTGGATGAACACAACCTGCTGAAAGGGAAAACCATCCGCCACTCGGGCGTCAGGGAAATGACCAACGGGCTGGTCGTTGGTATTGAAAGAAATGGAGAAAGAATTCTGAATCCCGATTCAACCATGGTTTTTGAATGGGATGATATTGTGTGGATCGTGGGTGAACGGAACAAGATACTGGAATTGACAGCCAAGGCTTAATATTCCATTTTCCGGAGGGACGGTGCTTTGAACCAGGTAGTGGTTACGATCAGTATGGTCATACAACCGCCAAAGACCACTGATGGTACAAGCCCCATCAGTTTGGCTGCCACGCCACTTTCAAATTGACCGATTTCATTGCTGCTGTTGATGAACATGCTGTTCACACTCATCACCCGGCCCCTCATTTCATCCGGCGTCTTTAATTGCAGGATGGTTCCGCGCACCACCACACTTACCCCGTCAAGGATACCACTCAGCAACAGTGCCACAAAAGAAATCCAGAAGGTTTCGGAAATGGCAAATACGATGATGCATAATCCGAATCCGCCAACAGCGAAAAAGAGTTTTTTACCCTGGGCTTTTTTCATTGGGAACAAAGTGAGCAGCAATACCACACAGATAGCCCCGATATCTGCTGCAGCATTAAGCCAGCCGAAACCGATTGGCCCCACTTTCAGGATGTCTTTTGCAAATACCGGTACCATTGCCACCGCACCGCCGAAAAGAACGGCAAAAAGGTCAAGGGTCAGAGCGCCCAGTACTTCTTTTGTCCGGATAACAAAACGCAGACCTTCCTGAACACTTTCCCATGTCTTTTGCTGCCCGGCCTGGGCTGCAGGCGGTTTGGGTAGTAATTTAAGGAGCATCAACCATCCCAGGACTATCAGGCTGCAAATTACCACCAGTGTTCCTGTTGTATAAAATGCCGCGATCAGGAATCCTGCCATTGCATGGCCGGTTACCGAAGCGGTTAGCCAGGTTCCCTGGCTCCAGGTAGTGGCGTTGGCCAGCAAAGGACGTGGTACGACCTGCGCAAGAATTGCTGAAAAGGATGGTCCGGTAAACGACCTGATGATGCCTGTGAAAAATATGACCGAATAAATGCCCGAAACCACCATGACCTTCGTGGATCCGTGCTGGTAAGAATAAGACAGCAACAATAAAATACTTGCACAGCTCAGGTACAGGAAAACCCCGCGCAGCAGCAGTTTTCTTTTGTCTGACAGGTCAATGACATGGCCCGAATACAGTGCCAGGGAAATTGCCGGAACCGCTTCCGCCAATCCCACCAAACCCATTGCCAGCGGATCATTGGTTAGTTCATACAACCACCAGCCCACCAGTGTGGCCATCATTCTCAATGCCATGATGAACAAAAAACGCCCGCCCATCAGGAACCTGAATTCAGGCAGTCTCATACTGGCCAGCGGATCGTTTTGAAATTGTCGGGCAGAATGGACTTCGGTCATGGGTATAGGTTAGGGTAGTGCAATATAATGCTGGCCATTTTCATAATCTTTTTCCAGTGCATCGAGGATCACCTGAACATGTTTTTCATTACCCAGGAAATCTGCATTGCCTGCATCGACAAACAATGTTTTAATATTATGCTGCCTGATATAATGCGTGTAGGTCTCCTGGATATTAAAGAGATAATCATCCGGTATAGCCTGTTCATATGGCCTGTTCCGTTTCCGGATATTGACCTGCAGTTTCTGGACTGGGGCATGCAGGTAGATCAGGATATCCGGTTGTATCAATTGCTGATGTATGATGTCAAAGAGTCGTTGGTATAGCCTGAATTCTTCTTCCGGCAGGTTTACCTTTGCAAAAAGCAGGCATTTGGTAAAAAGGTAATCTGAAATGGTTACGTTGTGGAAAAGATCCTTGGTATGGATCAGTTCCTTCAGCTGTTTGTACCGCTCTGCCATGAAAAAAAGTTCCAGCGGAAAGGCAAACTGGTTGGGGTTTTCATAAAACTTCTGCAGGAAAGGGTTGTCTGCAAATGCCTCCAGCACCAGGCGGGCATTATAATGTTTGGATAATAGATGTGCCAGGGTTGTTTTGCCTGCCCCGATATTGCCTTCAATGGTGATAAAATGGTAATTCATAGCGAAACTTTTTTAACAGCCAGTTCGTCTTTACAATCTTCCAGCAGGTTTGAAATGGATTTATGCAAAACCGGATGTACCAGATCCCCCGCCAGTTCTGCCAAGGGCACTAAAGCGAAACGTCTGTTCTGAAGTTCGGGATGCGGTACTTTCAGGTGGCCTGACTGGTGGACTTCCCTGCCATATAATAATATATCAATATCTATTATTCTCGGACCATAGCGGTCAAGTCTTTTTCTTCCCATTTTTTCTTCAATGGCCAATAAAGCTGTCATGAGGTCAGGAGCAGGCATGCTGGTCTGCAAAACCACCACCTGGTTAAGAAAGGAGGGTTGGTCGGTTTTACCCCAGGCGGCGGTTTCGTACACCGAAGAAAGCTCCTTTATTTTTCCCGCGCCGGCTTCAATAAGCTCAACAGCCTGTTTAAGATTTTTCAACCGGTTTCCAAGATTACCCCCAATCAGCAGGTAGGCAGTTTGCATAGATTCTGTACTTTACGGGCTCAAATATCCTAATCAGTTTATTAACCTGACGATAATATGGCACAATTCTTCAAATACTTTTTTGCAGCGCTGCTGGCTTTGTTTGTTTTCAGTTTGCTGGCAATATTCCTCCTGTTTGGCATTGCCGGTGCACTGGCGTCAAAGGAAGAAGTTACCCTTGAATCCCACTCGGTTTTATACCTTGATCTTGGTAAACAGATTGGCGAAAATGCCAGGGAAAATCCATTGGGACCGCTTTCCGGCGATGAGCCCTATGCATACCCGGGAGTTTTTGATATGGTGAGATTGATTACCCACGCAGGCGGAGATGACCAGGTGGATGGCCTTTACCTGAAAGTGGGTTCCAATGCCAACGGATTTGCCACCAATGAAGAATTACGTAATGCGCTGAAAAAATTCAAACAGGCAGGAAAATTCATCATCGCCTATGGAGAAGTGATTCCGCAACAGGCTTATCATGTAGCGAGTTTGGCGGATAAAATATATGTTCATCCGAAAGGTGGGCTTGACTGGCGTGGGTTTGGACTGCAATATGTTTTTTTCAAAAAAGCGCTAGACAGACTTGAAATAGAACCACAGATTTTCTATGCGGGAAAATTCAAAAGCGCAACAGAACCCTTCCGGGAAGAGCAGATGACAGAACCCAATAAAATCCAGAGCCGCGAAATATTGGAAGACCTCTATCGTCATTTTTTAGGTGAAACTGCCGCCGCAAGGAAACTCGATTCAGCCAGGCTGAGGCAGATGGCAGACAGCAATTCCCTTCGCATGGCCATGGACGGGGTAAAGGCGGGTTTGCTGGACGGAGTTAAATACGAGGATGAAGTAAAAGAGGAAATACGCAGGAAATCCGGTGCCAAAACCATCGACAGGATTTCATTTGTTTCCATGGCCACCTATTCCCAGGCAGTTAATTACCAATCCGGCACAGGAACAGACAGGATTGCGTTGCTATATGCGGAAGGTAATATCGTTGATGGGGATGGAGATGAAAATAATATTGGCGGCGACAGGTTCCGCCGGTATATCCGCAAAGCCAGGCTGGATGATAAAACCAAAGCCATTGTAATCCGGATCAACTCAGGCGGGGGTAGTGCAATGGCCAGTGAAAATATGTGGCGTGAAATTGAACTGGCCAAAAAAGACAAACCCGTTGTGGTAAGTTTTGGTGATGTGGCTGCGTCCGGAGGGTATTATATGGCCTGCAATGCCGACAGCATCTTTGCCCTTCCCAATACCATTACCGGTTCCATTGGGGTGTTTTCCATCATACCCAATATGAAAGGTTTTCTCGGAAACAAACTCGGGATAACTTTTGACGGTGTGGGAACCGGTCCCTATTCCAATTCCCCTTCCATTACCGAACCTCTTACCGAAACTGAACGAAGGTTTTTCCAGGCAGGGGTAGACAGTATATACCTGACCTTTCTTACTAGGGTGGCTGAGGGCCGCAAGATGGCTGTGACAGCCGTTGATAGTGTGGGTCAGGGAAGAATTTGGGCCGGCCAAAGGGCTATCGGGCTCGGATTGGTGGATCGTATAGGCGGAATGGCAGATGCCCTGGAAGCTGCAGCAAAACTTGCACGAATAAAGGAATACCGGGTTCGTGAATATCCCGAAAAACTAAACCTGCTGGAAAGACTTACAGGTGCTTATAAACACACTGTAGGAGTGGAGGCTGCCAGGAAAGAAATGGGCGAAGACATCTTCCGTTTATACCAGGAATGGCAACAGGTAAAATCATCTATCGGTGAAGCACAAACTAAATTGCCCTTCCGGTTAATCTTTCATTGATAATTTTTTACGGATTAATTTATGCCTGAACCCTATAGCCAGATGACTGCAATATGGGCCATTGCCAGGGCCAGCCTGAAGGCAATTTTACGCAGTCCCTCGGCAGTTATATTCAGTATTTTTTTTCCACTGGTATTCATCCTGGTATTCGGGTTTATCGGCAACAGCAGCGGCCCTGTGTACAGGATTGCACTGACAAAAGGCTGTGATACCGCCAATCCCGTTCTGGACAGTCTTAAGCAGCTTAATAATATACGTATTGTAAAATATCAGGACAGCGCCAGCCTTGAATCCGACCTGGTGAAGGGAAGGATTACCGGGGTAATTGATATCAGGAAAGTTGGGGATGCTGCCTCAAAAAGCGATTACCAGGTTTATTTTCATGCCACCACCGCCAGTGCTGATAAGTTCGCAACTTTCCTGCCCTTGCTGGAAAATACCCTTACACGCATTGACCGCAACAGGTTTCAAGGGATCAAAACCACTGGTACGGTAGAACCGGTTATAAGGCAGGTGAGAAAATACAGGACCATTGATTTTATTTTACCCGGGCAGCTTGGGTTTTCCATGTTAAGTGCCGGGGTTTTTGGGGTGGCATTTCTCTTCTTCAACCTGCGGCAGCAACTCGTTATAAAAAGATTTTTCGCAACACCGGTAAGCAAAGCGGCAATAATACTGGGAGAAGGACTCAGCCGGGTGATATTCCAGTTAATTACCGCTGTCGTCATAATTGGCATGGGTTATTTTGCATTTGATTTTACCCTGGTGAATGGCTGGCAGACCTTTGCGGAAATAATGGTGTTGAGCTTTATTGCTCTGCTGGTATTTATGGGTTTCGGATTTATCGTCAGCGGGCTTGCAAAAAATGAAAGCAGTATTCCGCCACTGGCAAATATTGTTACCCTGCCGCAGTTTTTACTTGCCGGTACATTCTTCTCCATAGAAGCATTCCCATCCTGGCTGCAGCCCCTTTGCAGGATACTGCCACTTACCTATTTCAATGATGCCATGCGAAAGATTTCATTTGAAGGGGCCGGCCTGCTGGACTGCTGGCCGCAAATAGGTGTGCTGATTATTTGGGGAATCATCGTGTATCTTGCAGCCATCAAAATTTTTCGTTGGGAGTAATTATCAGTTATCATGCGCATCATCAAATTAGCCATCATCAGCGGGGTGTTTTTCTTTCTTTTGTTAATGGCCTTCACACTGTTTATACCTTCTGATATCAGGATTTCCAGAGCCATCGATATAAAGGCTGAAAAACCAGCTTTGTTGCCATATATACAGGATACCTCCAAATGGTCGCAATGGAACAAATACCTGATGGATACGTCCCGCCGCTTCCGCATAGAAGAATTGAAAGTTTCGGACAGCCTGGTCACCAGCCTCTGGCTTTCCGGCGACAGGAAATTCACCAGCGCACTGGCCATCTATGAAACCAGGACCGGAACACTGACCGTTCAGTGGTATTTCGATTTTGATCTTGGCTGGTATCCATGGGAGAAAATTGCCGGCATCACCTACGACAAACAAACGGGACCGGTTATGGAGGAAAGTCTGGCTACATTAAAACGGGTTGTAGAGGCGAATCCTTAACTTTAAATATAAAACCAGCTATATGAAATCATTTTTAATGGCCTTGATTGCCATCAGTTTTGTGCTGCCGGCTTGTGCCCAGCAACAGAGAAAAAGCCCGCATGAAACAGTTTCAGAGGGTAATATCAGTGTCACCTATGGCCGCCCCTCCAAGAAAGGACGGGATATTTTTGGCGGACTGGAACCTTATGGAAAAGTTTGGCGTGCAGGTGCGGATGAAGCAACCGAAATTACTTTTAAGGCTGATGGAAGTTTTGGTGGTCAGCCTGTAAAAGCCGGCACTTACACCCTGTTTGTAATCCCAACTCAAACTGAATGGACCATCATCCTGAACAGCCAGTTAAAGCAATGGGGGGCTTATGAATATGAAAAGCACAAATCAAAAGATGTGTTACAGGTAAAAGTTCCTGTAAAAAATCTGGATGCCGTGGTTGAAATGTTTACCATCCGTTTTTCAGGCGGACAAATGATCATGGAGTGGGATAAGACACAGGTAGCTGTGCCGGCATCCTGATCGGAATGATTTTTTTTAGGAAAGGTCGCCCCAGAAGGCGGCCTTTTTTTCTGCAAAAGGCGCCGGATATTTAATTTTTGCTTTGATAACCAATTCTTTGGATTGTTGTGTATGGTCGCGTAAACCAGCCATCCGCCCTTATAACCGTCAGACCACTGGAATACCCGCAGTGGCTTCTTTTAACTTCCGTGCAACGGTTGCCCTTCTAATTTTGTCAGCTTATTAAGAAGGTATGACCAATGAACACCAACTGGTGAAAGACTGCCTGAAAGGGAGAGCATCGGCGCAAAAAGCGTTGTATGAGCATTTTGCTGCGCAGATGTTGGGCGTATGTTACCGTTACACCAAATCCATGGCCGATGCAGAGGATGTATTACAGGAAGGATTCATAAAGGTATTCAACTACCTGGGCCAATTTCGGGGAGATGGCGACCTGGGGGCCTGGATCAGGAGGATCATGGTTACTACAGCAATCAATTTCCTTAAGAAAAACAGCCGGTATCAGTATGATCTTTCCTTCAGCCCGGAACAGCAGGGTTTTATGCATCCTGTTTCGCCCGATAATCCTGAAGTGACCCTGAATGCCAAACAATTGGCAGACCTGGTAAGGCAGTTGCCACCGGGTTACCAGGCAATTTTCAACCTTCATGCCATTGAAGGATACACCCATGTTGAGATCAGTGCCATGCTTGGAATACATGAAGGAACTTCCCGATCCCAGTATGCACGTGCCCGCAGCCTGCTGATGACCTGGTTGCAAAAAGAATCCGAATCAATAAAAATTTCGCAATATGTCCGGTCGTGATTTTGAAAAATCCATCCAGGAAAAGGCTAATCAGTTACGCCTGCAACCTTCCCCGGAAGTCTGGGAAAAGGTAGCGATTCAAATCCGGGAACGTCGCCGGAAGCGGGGACTGGCCTGGTTTTTCCTGTCTGCAGCAATTGTTGCCGGAGCGCTTTCATTCTGGTTGTTTTCGCCACCTGGCCCTGGTCAGGAAAACAGAAAAGGTTATGTATCCTATGCTGATAAACCGGCAGGTAATACAAAACCTGAAATCCCTGCCGGAGAGAAAAATGCACCAGATGCTATGTTGAAATCGGGTATTCAGGCAGGTGAATCGGGGCTGGTGGGAAATCCTGAATCTGCCGCCGTTCCTACTGCATCAGAAGCAACATCCGGTAAAACTAAAAAAAGACAATCATCTCCACAGTTTATACCTCAGATAACTGCAAAAAGCAAGTCCGGAAACGACATCACGCAATTGCCCAAAGGACCTCACGCTGCTGATAAACTTACTGCCGGAGTAAAAACACCTGGTGACTATCACCCCAAAACAACTGGCTATAAACAGGAATTAATTGCAGGGAATGAAACCGGATCTGAAATGTCTGATCCCGCATCAAGGGAAATCTTGCCCGCTATTATTGCTCCCCTTAATGTTTCTGAACCGGATATTGTTATAAATGGTTCTGCTTCAAAAGAAGGGAACAGGAAACTGGCAGACAGCCTGCTGGTTGCCCGGCCTACACCAACTCCACATAAAGATTGGCAAACCAGTATTATGGCTGGTGGTGGTATCAGTTCACTGCGGGAAGGTGTGTTCGAGAGTAGCAGGACGGGGGCAGCAAATGCATTTCAGTCAACGATAGCACTTCCTCCCATGAGTACAGCTGCCGGCATGCAACGATCTCCTTCTGATGTTCAAGCGGGTCCTGCGTTTCATGTTGGTTTTGGCTTACACCGCGAGATGGGTAAGAAAACCAGTCTGGGTTTCGGTATACAATATGCCTATCAGTCTAACAGGATCAGGATTGGCCAGCCGATTGATTCTGCGGCCGCGCTGCTGAACGAGAGACTTCAGTCATTTACGGCGCGAAACGCCTACGCAGGATCAGGTAACCAGGGATCTGTGTATCATAACGCTTACCATTACCTGCAAATCCCGCTGGAGTTTTCCTGGAATCCCGGCGGCAAGAAAAAGCTCTATTGGAACTCCGGTATGACTGTCGGTTATCTCCTGGGAACTGATGCGCTGCAGTATAATGAAACGGTTGGGGTTTATTATAAAGATAAATCCATGGTTAATAAATGGATGGCCGCCGTTCAGACGGGCGTTTATTACCGGTTTCAGGCCCCTGGTAAATGGCAGATTTCAGCAGGGCCTTTTGTTCAATACCACTTAAATACGCCCGATAAATCTGCGAATGGAAAACACCTGCTTTATACAGGGCTTGGAGCCAGGCTGCACCTGAATAATTAATAGATATTGACATGCAACGGTGGTTTGCTGTTTCGGGTCAAATGTTCAAACTACTGTATTATGAAGCTGCATCTTAACCATCGGAAGGCTTTATATGCCTTGTTTTTTTTAGTGTGGCTGACGGGTTGCATTCGGGATAAAGTAACACGTCAGTATACGATTCAGTCACCGGTTTATGCATCCAAAGCATCAGTACTGGCCAATATCAAAGCTTCGACACCAAGAACGATATCAGAAACCGGGAAAATTTACTGGTATGGTAAATGGATATTTTTAAATGAACCGGGCAGGGGTATTCATATCATTGATAATACCAATCCGGCTTCTCCAAACCTGAAAGCATTTATTGAACTGCCCGGTTCACAGGATTTAGCAGTGAAGGGTAATACCTTGTATGCCGATCTGTTCAATGATATGCTGGCCATTGACATCAGTAACCCGATGCAACCCCAGCTAAAGAAGAGATTGGTCAATGTTTTCCCTGACCGACAGTACGTTGCAGGATACTATGTAGATACTTCCATGGTAATTGTTGACTGGATTTCCCGGGATACGATTGTGGATGCCAGTACTGATATCTGGGGCATGCCGGGCTTCGGATGCATAAACTGTTTCACTGCAAATGCGGAAAGCGGCGGTTCAAAATCAAGCACCGGACAGGGCGGATCAATGGCCAGGTTTGCTATCGTAAATGAATATCTCTATACTGTAAGCGAGTGGGAACTTTCAACGATCTCTATATCAACCGAATATGATCCCGTAATCATCAACTCCAAACAAATGGGATGGGGTATTGAAACCATTTATCCCTTCCGCGATAAATTATTCATCGGGTCCTCAACCGGTATGTTTATAACTGATATCAGCAACCAGGCAGACCCTGTATTCATTGGTGGATTTTCGCATGCACGTGCCTGTGATCCTGTGGTGGCTGATGACAAATACGCCTATGTAACCCTTCGGACAGGTAATGCCTGCACTGGTAATCAAAACCAGCTTGACATCGTAGATGTAACCAGCCTGACAGCACCCAGCCTGGTGAAAACCTATCCGATGACAAATCCGCACGGACTCGGCATTAAAGGAGACTATATTTACCTGTGCGACGGGCGTGACGGATTAAAAGTGCTGAATGCAGCCAATAAACTGGACATCACATTAAATCAGAAGATCAACGTTCCGGACGCATTTGATGTAATTGTTAACCAGGACCTGCTGTTACTGGTTGCCGGGGATGGACTCTACCAGTTCCGCATAGCCGCAGATGGGAAACTCAGTCAGCTCAGTACAATTAAAACAAACTGAGTATGATGAAAATGATCAGTTTTATTATCGGGCTGCTCCTGGTGGGTTTCAGTGCTTTTTCGCAGAAAAATGCTGTTTTCAGGTCCTGTAATTATGCCGGAATCGTTGCCGGGGAGTCTTCACCTGCGTTTGAATTTCACACGGTAAACGGCATTGCATTTAAGCAATGGACTGCCGGTGTAGGATTGGGCTGGGACCGGTACAGGATAGAATCCTTCCCATTGTACCTTTCACTCAAAAGGGAATGGGGTGGCCGAAGGCATGCTTTTATGGCGGGGATCGACGGCGGCGGCAATTTTAGTGCATTCAGGCCCGGGGTCTATGGTCGCACCGGTATAGGCTGGAAGGTGAAGCTGCAAAAATTAAGGTCCGCTTTTCTGATGGATGTGGGTTACAGTTATAAGCAGCTAATTGAAAAAAGATGGGTAACAATGCCTTGTCTTGTTCCTCCCTGCATGGAAGCCGGGGAACGCTATAATTACCAGTTTACCAGTCTGTCATTCCGGATGGGATGGATGTTTTAAGGTGATGACGGACCAGTGGTCTGAATGAACCGCAGGTTCCTCAAAATGCCCTGGTATTTGGAACGTTTCAGGGGCGAATAGCGGAAAAGTTTTCTGAATTGTTCCTCGCCCAGCGCTTCCCAGTCACCTGAACTCATATTGAGCAGGCCCGGTATGGGTTTAAATGCTGCTTCACTATGCGGTTTGGAGAAGCGGTTCCAGGGGCATACGTCCTGGCATACATCACAACCAAACAGCCAGTCGCCAAACTTTCCCTGCATATTTCCTGGTATCAGCATTTCCTTCAATTCAATGGTGAAGTAGGAAATACACTGGCTTCCGTTAATCGTTTTATTTTCAAGAATGGCATCGGTCGGACAAGCGTCTATGCATTTCCGGCAGGTTCCGCAATAATCGCCTGCAAAAGCTGTGTCATGTTGCAGGTCAAGGTCAGTAATCAGGGTTGCAATGAAAAAAAAGGATCCGGCTCCTTTATGGATCAGGTTTCCGTTCTTGCCTATCCAGCCCAGGCCGCTTTCCCTTGCCCAGGCCCGTTCGAGTACGGGTGCAGAATCCACAAAACCCCGTCCGTTTACATTTCCTGCAATTTCGCGAACCCGGAATAACAATTCATTCAATTTCGTTCTGATTACCTCATGGTAGTCACTTCCATAGGCATATTTCGAGATCTGTGGTACATCATTTTGCTGACGCGTATCCGGATAATAATTCATCAGCAATGTAATTACAGATTTTGCGCCGGGCACCAGTTTCATCGGATCCACACGAAGGTCAAAATGGTTGGCCATATAAGACATGCTGCCATGGTAGTTTTTATTCAACCAGTTTTCAAGACGCACAGCATCTTCATCCAGCCTTTTTGCTTTTGCAATGCCACAGTGAAAAAATCCCAATTCTGCAGCCAGACTTTTTATTCTTTCGGATAAGTTTTGAATCTCAGTCAAAATTTATATTTTTCGAAATTTTAAACACACATTCCATGAAAATTAACCGCCTTTTCCTGTGTACTTTTCTGTTTTTTTCCCTTGCTTCCATAGCACAAGATAAGCTGCCTTTTAAATTCGGAAAATTAAGTCCCGCCGATTTTACCCAGGGTGTGCCTGCTTTTGATACCGGGGCTCATGCACTTGTTCTCGGGGATGTGGGTGTTTCACGCATTGTTCCCAATTTCAATGGTGGCTTTGGGTATGAATTCGAGCGCAGGATTCGTGTTAAGATTCTTGATAAAAACGGTGTGGATGCGGGAAAATTTTTGATACCGGTTTATTTTTCAAAAACCAATGATTCCAAGGAGGAAGTGAAGAGCATAAAGGGCACCACCTACAACCTTGATGCAGGTAAGATAACCGAGACAAAACTCGAAAACAACCAGGTTTTTACTGAAAAGCAGTCGCGTAACTATCATATAAAGAAATTTTCCATGCCCGCGCTCAAAGAGGGCTCCATATTTGAACTCAGCTATAGAATTGAATCAGATTTCCTGTTCGAATTCCGCCCCTGGGTGTTCCAGGGTGATTATCCCTGCCTTTGGAGTGAGTATGAGATTGAAGTGCCGGAATACTATGATTATGTTTACCTGAGCCAGGGATTTCTTCCCTATCATATCTCAACCAAGAAAGAAGTGCCACGTGCCTACAAAATCAGGGGTGGGGACGCCGGAACCATGGGGCTAAAACAAAATGACTTTACCCTCAACGGCAGTGCCATGCAAAAGCGGTGGGTCATAAAAAACATACCATCCCTAAAGGAAGAGAGCTTCACCACAAGTCTCGAAAATTACCGCAGCAAAATTGAATTCCAACTGTCTTCGATCCGGTATCCTAATTCTAATCCAATACCCATCCTGGAGGACTGGCCAAAAGTGACAGAAAATCTGATGAGCCACCAAAACTTTGGGGATCAGTTGAAAAAAGCAGAAGGATATGTAGAGGAATTGCTGGTGCCGGTACTGGCAGGAATAACAGACCCTGTTGAAAAAGCCAGGCGTATCTATGCCTACGTAAGGGACAATTATACCTGCACCAGCAGGGGAAGCATGTATACCTCCACCGGTTTGAAAAACCTTATTAAAACGAAGAGTGGTAATGTTGCCGACCTTAACCTGCTGCTGATAGCAATGTTAAAAAGCCAGAATATTGAAGCTTATCCTGTAATCCTGAGTACCAGGTCACAGGGTCAGACCCACCAGATATACCCGTTAATGGACCGTTTCAACTATGTTATTTGTGCTGCATTAATAGCTGAATCTGAATTTTTGCTGGATGCCAGTTCTCCAGATCTTGGTTTTGACAAACTAGATATTCGTTGCTATAACGGTCATGCGCGGGTGCTGATGAAAGATCCCGTTCCTATATACCTGTTAGCAGATTCTTTATTGGAAAGGAAAGTGACAATGGCTACTGTGATTGTTGATAAGGATAGCTTAAAGGGCGGCATCCAGACCAATTTTGGTTATTATGAATCCCAAAGCCGGCGTGAATATATCCGGGAAAAGAGTGAAAATGCTTATTTCGAACAAATCAAAACAAGTTATGGAACCGATTACAGCATAACCCGTACCCATATTGACTCCTTAAAAAAACTGGACCTACCTATTAAGGTATATTATGATCTGGCAATTGGTCGGGAGGGTGAAGATATCATATACCTCGATCCTGTACTCGTGCCATTCTCCCGGGAAAACCCGTTCAAATCAACCAGCCGGATGTACCCGGTGGAAATGCCATACCGTATTGATGAAACCTACCTGCTCAATTTTGAAATCCCCGAAGGATATAAAGTAGATGAACTTCCAAAATCAGTAAAAGTGTCGTTGAATGAAAGTGATGGCAGTTTTGAGTATATCATAAATGCTGATGCAAGCCGAATTAAACTGCGTACAAGAGTGTCTTTGGCAAAAGCCAGTTTTAATCCGGAAGATTATGATTCACTCAGGGAATTTTTTGGATTTGTAATAAAAAAACAGGCAGAACAGATCGTACTCAAGAAAATAGCCAACCCATGATTAGCCGGAATTATATTTTTTCTGCCTTATTACTTATGATGGCACTGCGGAGTTATGCCGCAGATTACCCGGTTTCTTCCATTCCCAAACCCTTGGTGAAATATGCCAATGCAGTTATCAGGCTGAGGGAACATGAAGTTGAAATACATTCCATTAATAAGGTTACCATCAGGGAGCATTATGTGATAACCATTCTGAATGAGGCAGGAGACAATCACGCCTACTGGACTGAGCATTATTCCAAATTGAACAGTGTGGATAGAATCGAAGGCACTTTGTATGATGCAGCGGGGAATAAAATAAGGACACTGAAAAAGTCCGAAATCAAGGATGAACCAGTCAGTTCACAAATGACCATGGTGGATGATAACCGTGTTAAATACCATAATTTCTTTCATCGGGAATATCCGTATACGGTCGAATACCAATCCACCAGGACTGAATCACAGACCATGTTTCTTCCCAACTGGTCACCAGTGCCTTCACGGGGAGTATCCGTTGAAAAAAGCAGTTTTACCCTGATTTCAGATATAGATTATCAGTACAGGGTTAAAACATACAACTATCCTTCTAAATCAATTCAGTCAACACTAAGGAATAAGAGGTTAGAAAAATGGGAAGTGATGCAGGTGCCTGCCGCACCTGCAGAATATGCATCACCACCTATCCATGAAATTGCACCTTATGTAAGTTTCGCCCCTACAAGTTTCAGGATCGACGATTTCAGGGGCGATATGAGCAGTTGGAAAGAGCTGGGGAAATTTCAGTACCATTTGAATAAAGGAATGGATGTTCTTCCCGAATCAGATAAACAAAAAGTTGCAGAGATAGTCCGTGGACTGAATTTTGATGAAGAGAAGGTGACTGCCATCTATAGGTATATGCAGGAAAAAACACATTATGTCGGCATTCAGCTTGGCATTGGTGGATGGCGTCCATTTCCGGCAGAAATGGTCTCGTCCAAAGGCTATGGAGATTGTAAGGCGCTATCCAATTATATGGTTGCGCTGCTGAAGGAGGCCGGAATCAAAGCCTATTATACATTGATCAGGGGTGGTGAATATGAAAGGGATATTCCAGCCGATTTTCCCGCACAGGTTTTTAATCATGTTGTTTGTGCCGTTCCCCTGAAGAATGATACCATCTGGCTGGAATGTACCAGCCAGACAGTTCCATCCGGTTATATGGGAAAGTTTACCGGGAACAGAAACGCGTTACTGATTACTGAAGATGGGGGGAAGTTGGTGAGAACACCCCGTTACAGACAATCCGATAATCTCTTCCATTCAAATATAATGGCACGATTGGATGCATCCGGAAATCTCGAAATGGATGTGATGAATAATTACCAGGCAGAATGCAGCGATGATCTTCATGGAAGGATTCATGCACAATCCAGGGAGGAACAACAAAAATACCTGGATAAAAACCTTGACCTGCCACATTATGAAATCAAGGATTTTAGTTATAAAGAGTTGCAAAATAAGCTTCCGGTTATCGAAGAAAGGATTAGCCTAACCGCAGCTAACTATGCCCAGATCTCCGGTAAAAGATTATTTATTATTCCCAACCTGCTCAATAAATGGAATAGTAAACTTGCTATTGATACAGCCAGGTTCTATGACATTGACCTGCAGGAAACCAGAATAGAATCTGATACGGTGACAATTGAAGTGCCGGCGGGGTACCGGGCTGAATCCTTTCCCAAACCACTTGATCTTCAGACAGATTTTGGAAGGTACCAGTCGGCAGCCGAATTAAATGGTAACATTATACGCTATACAAGGCGACTTAAACTAAACCAGGGAAGGTTTCCGGCAAAATCATTTAATGACCTGGTGCGTTTCTATGACCAGATGTACAAGGCAGACAGGGCCAGGTTGGTATTGGTAAAATCTGAATAATGTTATTGTGGGATATGCTGTTCAATCAATTCCCGGATCTCTTCAAAAATCATCCGTTTCTGGTCGGGTGATTCCCCCTTTGTGAAAACGATGGCAGCATATCCCTTTCCCTTATGGATCCAGGGCCAGGTACCACTAATACCCGGACAATTCACAAGTATCCCATTTCCCTGTTCATCTTTTTCCTGCAGCCAGCAGCCAAGTCCGTATGCATTTCCCTGTGATAACGGAGAAGCATATACGATTTGAGCATTCGCGGTTTGCATTTTCAATATCTCATTGACAGAATTTTCACTCAATACCTGTTTGCCATTGTACATTCCCTTATTAAGCAGCATCGAGAGAAATTTTATGTAGTCGTCTGCAGAAGACTTGCCGCCGGCAGATGGGCTCTCTGAATAGATGCCGTCACTCATGAAATTTGTCCGCCTCAAGCCAAGTGCTTTTCCCAGGCGATCGCGCATCAGCCGGTCAAAAGGCTTTTTAGCAATCACTTCAAGCACCCTGCCTGCTATATTTGGTCCGATATTGCCATAATAGAACTGGGTGCCCTGTTTGCCCTTCATATTGCGGTCCTTCGCAAAACTGTTCACTTCATCTTCCAGTGTGTCAAATTTCTTCTTCTTGAGGGCAGTACGAAAAACCGGAGGGTCAGTTTCTATGGTGGTAGTGTGGGATAAGCATTGACGTAAGGTGATATATCCCTTGCTGTAACTTTGGTAAATCGGGAGGTAATCGCCCAGTTTATCATCCAAAGAAAGCTTTCCCTCCTCCACGAAAGTCATCACCAGCGCTGCCGTTAACCATTGACTGGCCGCACCAATAGGCTCCTGCATGGTGGCTTTCAATTCGCCGAACTCCTTCCTGTAAACATCCTTGCCGTCTTTTTGTACAATTACCACAAAATCATTCCCCAGGTCTTTGGCATATTTCTGTAGTCCTTCCGTAAGTGCTGGAATATCTGGACCCTTGCCAGGTTTTACCTGTGCGCTCAACGGAACAATAAAAGACAGACCGGCAGCCAGAAAGGCTGTTTGCAACAGATTTCGCATGGGAGATGTTTAAATAAAATTAAATCATGGAACTGTTCCGATAACGTTAAAAAGCACCCGAAATGTTGCAGCCTGTAATTTTTTCCGAAATAAGGGTCTGGAACTGCAGATGAGTCAGTTTTTTTTAATTTCTACTGACATAGTTGCCGAAAAACAAGCTTGGATTGGGGTTTGCGGATTGTAATGGAACCTTAGAAATGAACAAAATATGAACCTGAACAATTTTACCGTAAAGGCTGCCGAAATCATACAGCAGTCCCAGCAGATTGCTTTCAATGGCCAGAATGCCAATATTGAAACGGAACACATATTAAAAGCATTGCTCGACCAGCAGGAATCACCCGTAAAATTTTTATTGAAAAAAAATTCAGTAAACCTGCAGCAACTTGACACCCAGTTGGAACAACTCTTAAGTAAGCTGCCACAGGTGCAGGGAGGAGAGCCAGCCCAGTCTATCAGCCGCGATGCCAATAATGTTGTTCTGCGCGCCGGCGCTGTGCTGAAATCATTCGGGGATGAATTCGTAACCCCGGAACATCTTTTACTGGCTATCCAGCAGGGTAATGATGCTGCAGCAAAATTACTGAAAGACGCCGGTCTCACAGAAAAAGGACTGATTGCGGCCATCAAGGAACTTCGGAAAGGAGAAACCATCACCTCCCAAACCCAGGAAACCCAGTTCAATACACTGAACAAGTACGCCAAGAACCTGAACGAACTGGCACGTAATGGTAAACTCGATCCGGTGATCGGTCGTGATGAGGAGATTCGCCGGACGCTGCATATCCTGTCACGCAGGAGTAAGAACAACCCCATCCTGGTAGGTGAACCAGGGGTTGGTAAAACAGCCATTGCAGAGGGACTTGCCATGCGAATCGTAAATGGTGATGTGCCTGAAAACCTGAAAAGCAAAATCATTTTTGCGCTGGACATGGGCCAGTTGATTGCAGGTGCCAAATACAAAGGTGAGTTCGAAGAAAGGTTGAAAGGAGTGGTAAACGAAGTGGCCAAAAGCGAAGGGGAGATTATTCTCTTCATCGATGAGATCCATACCCTGATCGGTGCCGGTGGCGGTGAAGGAGCCATGGATGCCGCCAATATCCTGAAACCGGCCCTGGCAAGGGGCGAACTGCGTGCCATTGGCGCCACCACCCTGAATGAATACCAGAAATATTTCGAAAAAGACAAGGCACTGGAACGCCGCTTCCAGAAAGTGATGATCGATGAACCTTCCGTGGAAGATGCGATCTCAATCCTGCGTGGCATCAAAGACCGCTATGAAACCCACCACCATGTAAGAATCAAGGATGAAGCCATTATCGCTGCCGTGGAATTGTCACACCGCTATATCACCGATCGTTTCCTTCCCGACAAAGCCATTGACCTGATAGATGAAAGTGCCGCCAAGCTGCGCCTGGAAATGAATTCCATGCCGGAAGAACTGGATAAACTGGAACGCCAGATCAGGCAGCTTGAAATCGAAAGGGAAGCCATCAAACGCGAGAATGATGAAGATAAACTGAGGGCGCTGAATATTGAGATCAGTAACCTGAGTGTGGAACGCGATACCCTGAAAGCCAGGTGGCAGCAGGAGAAAGACCTGGTGGAAAAAGTGCAGACAGCCAAAGCAACCATAGAAGAACTGAAGCTGGAAGCTGAAAGGGCCGAACGCAATGGCGAATATGGCAGGGTAGCTGAAATCCGGTATGGAAAGGTACAGGAGCAGGAAAAGATCATTGCAGACATGACCGCCGAACTGGAAGCCTACGGCGCCCAGAGCAGCCGTCTCATGAAAGAGGAAGTGGATGCCGAGGATATTGCGGAATCTGTGGCCAAGGCAACCGGTATTCCGGTGGCTAAAATGCTGCAGAGCGAAAAAGAAAAACTCCTCCACCTGGAGGATCATCTGCATGAAAGAGTGGTCGGACAGGAAGAAGCCATCACGGCGGTAGCCGATGCCATTCGCAGGAGCAGGGCTGGATTGAGCGATCCCCGCAAGCCCATCGGGTCATTTATTTTCCTGGGTACCACCGGGGTCGGTAAAACAGAACTTGCCAAGGCATTGGCCGGATACCTCTTCGATGACGAACACCTCATGACCCGTATCGACATGAGTGAATACCAGGAGAAGCATACGGTTTCAAGACTGGTGGGAGCACCTCCGGGTTATGTCGGTTATGATGAAGGCGGCCAACTGACCGAGTCTGTCAGGCGTAAACCTTATAGTGTGGTGCTGCTGGATGAAATTGAAAAAGCCCACCCCGATGTATGGAATGTGATGCTGCAGGTGCTGGACGATGGCCGGCTTACAGATAACAAGGGCCGGGTGGTTGACTTTAAAAACACCATCATCATCATGACCAGCAATATCGGCAGTCATATCATCCAGGGCAATTTTGAGGACGTTACCGAAGCGAATAAGGATGAAATCGTGGATAAAACAAAAAGGGAAGTGATGGATTTGCTCAGGCAGACTATCCGTCCTGAGTTTTTAAACCGGGTGGATGAGATCATCATGTTCCAGCCCCTGATGCGCAATGATATCCGCAATATTATAAAGATCCAACTGAGCCAGTTGAAACAACTGGTTGGTAAGAACGGGATCGTGCTGGAATTCAGTGATTATGCTGTTGACTTCCTCGCAGAACATGGATTTGACCCCGTATTTGGAGCAAGGCCATTGAAGCGACTGATCCAGAAGGAAATTGTTAACCAACTCAGTAAGCGGCTGCTCATGGGTGATATCGATAAAAACAGGCCGGTGCTGGTGGATGTGTTTGATGGAGTGGTTGTATTCAGGAATGAATAAGTAAATTCGGGTATGTGTTACTACAACAGGCTAATCGTGCCGGTCAGTCATGCTTTCGAACTGGGTGATTGGCAGATCGTTTTACCCGATGGTATGACCAGTGCACATCCCATGCAAAGCGGATTCGAATATGGCGACTGGCCGATTATCATCTGGTCAGATCGCCACTCCCGTCCGGAACCCCTGATGGCCCACTGGGAGTTCATTGCGCCCTGGAGCAGGACGATGAAAGAAGTAGAGGCCGGCCGACAGAAATATACTACCCTGAATGCCATTGGAGAGAACCTGTTGGATTCGCGATTATACAAGGATGCAGCCCTGCATCGCAGGTGCCTGGTACCATCCAGTGGTTTTTATGAATGGAGGCATTGGAAGCCGGCCGGTGCCAAAAAAGAACTCGCCATTCCTTACCTGGTATATCTCCCCGGAAGACCGGTGTTTTATATGGCGGGTATCTGGCAAAACTGGACCGACCAGGAAACCGGTGAATACCTGACCGGCTTTGCCCTGGTTACCACTGCCGCCAACGCCCTGATGGCACAGGTTCATAACAAAAAGAAAAGAATGCCCCTGGTGCTGCCCGACAAACTGGCAATGGAATGGATCCAGCCTGGCCTTTCAAAGGAAAGGCTGACCGAACTGGTTCACTACCAATATGATCCGGCAGCAATGACGGCTATCACCATAAAAAAGGACTTCCGGACGGCACCTGACCCTGTTGAGCCCTTTCGCTATGAGGGTCTCCCGGAATTAAAGCTGGTTTCCGATGGTTAGATTCGAAGCTATTATTCAGCGCTATGGCAGCAGGGGGACAAAACCGGGTGGACCTATATATATATGTTTCGCCCGAACTGGCAGCAAAAATTAAACCGGGCAATAAAAAGTCCTTCCGGGTAAAGGGCAGGCTTGATGAAATTGAAATTAACTCCATTGCATTGATACCTATTGGTGGTGGTGATTTTATCCCGCCCTGCTGGAGTGCCTGCAGGATGATCCGGCTGCACTGGAGTTCTTCAACAGCCTGCAGCCATCCCACCAGCGTTATTTTAGTAAATGGATCGAAGTGGCTAAAACAGAATCTACCCGGGACATAAGGATTGCCCGGACTGTTAATGCCATGGTAAAAAAATGGAGCTACAGTGAAATGATCCGGGCTGGTGCAACCTCCGCCAGACCCTGACAATCTTTGTTATACAACCAAATGGCCAAACCTGCTGCAATAAATTAAAGGAGCCATTATGTCGAATCCGAACAAGATCGAAATCATTGAACCACGTACCGTATGGATGGGGGATGCCCATGCTGAAATCAGCATGGTAATGTATGGGGATTATGAAAGTGAAGCCTGTGCCAAAGCGCAGGAAGTAATTGACCATCTGTTGAAACAATTTGATGGAAGCATCCGCTTCCAGTTCCGCCATTTCCCGCTTACCAAAATTCACCAGAATGCCCACAAGGCGGCAGAAGCTGCGGTGGCTGCCGTGCAGGAAGGCTGTTTCTGGGAAATGCATCGGTTGCTCTTTGCCCACCGCAAGCGCCTCGGATCCATCAGCCTGAAGGAATATGCCAGGGAGGCAGGTTTGAAGGATAAAAATTTTATTCCCAAACTGGTGGATTCAGTATATGGCTGGACTGTAAGGGCTGACCTGCTGGAAGGGGTTGAAAAAGGGGTGCGTGATGTGCCGGCGGTTTTCATCAACAGCCAGTTATACAATGGCCGGATCACAGTGCCATCATTGTCTAAAGCTCTCCAGGAATTGGTGCCGTTAAAGAAGAAACGTGCCTGATGTAAGAGTGGTTTTTGGGGAATAGAATAATCTGTTATCTTGGTCAGATGAAAAAAACACTCATCCTATCAACTATTCTTTTAAGTACTGCCGGCGCCGCATTCAGCCAGGTCAGAGTTTCCGGCACCCCTGTTTTAAGGGCCACCAATCGTGATGGTGTCGGAATCATCGGTAAAAATGAAGATGTCGAAGGGTCTCAATACCTGAGTGAAACCTGGGTATTAGGTACCGTTATATTTAAAAACGGTGGGAAAGCTGAAGGGGTTGTCCTGAATTTTGACTTATATGGCAACAAACCGCAGTTTAAACAGGACAACCAGGTACTGGACTTCGGCGATCCGGTAAAGGAGGTCGTTTTTACTGGTCAGGTGACTGGTCAGCAGAAACGCTTTCAATTCCGCAATGGTTACCCCGAAGTGGATAATCTTTCCGAAAAGTTTTATTACCAGGTGGTGGCGGATGGTCCGTCCATACAGGTATTGAAATACCTCGAAAAAGTAGTGGGAGAGGAAATGGTCAGCATCGGCACGGTGAAAAAATCTTTCAAAAGCCAGGAGGGGATATACCTCTTTAATCCACTCAATAACAAGATCATTAAGTTGCCGAAAAACAAAAAAGAACTCCAGGAGCAGGCTCCGGTTTTTTCAGATAAACTCTCTGCCTATATGGGTGCCAATAAGGGATTCAATCCCAGGAAGGAAGGAGACCTGGTTGAAATGGCCAATCAGCTGAATAAATAATCCGCGGTAAAAAAACAGTGCAATTCAGTAACTTTGCGCTCTTATTTTACCGAATATGCTGTTATTCAAGGAATTTACGTTTGATTCCGCCCATTTTCTGCCAAATGTTCCGGTGGGACATAAATGCAAGGAAATGCATGGGCATACTTATCGACTCAAAGTTTGGCTGGAGGGTCCGCTGGATCCGGTATTGGGTTGGGTGATGGATTTTGCCGAACTCAAGCAGGTTGTTAAACCTGTGGTGGAAAGGCTCGACCATAAATGCCTGAATAATATTGAAGGACTTACCAATCCAACCTGCGAGAGGATCGCAGTGTATATCTGGGATAATATCAAGCCCTTCCTGCCACTTCTGGTAAAAGTAGAACTGCATGAAACACCCAGTTCGGGGGTAATTTACAGCGGGGATTAATAGAAACTTAACCACCGGTTCTACTCAGAAATTGCGTAATTTTCATGACTAAGAATTAACCTAATCATTAAAATTTATGCTATGAGTACAAATGGAGAAAACCTGAAGAATCCATCCGGGGATAAGATTGCGGATTTGAAGGATGCTGCTTCCAGGGCTGCGGAAAATGCGGGTGAAAAGATTGAGGAAACCTGGGATAAAGTGGAGGACAAGGCAGAGGAACTGTGGAAACAATTCCAGGCTAAAACAGGTTTCAGCGATGAAAAGATCCATGACCTGAAGATCAAGGCCGGCGGAAAGATTGAAGAACTTAAGGCCGAAATCGATACCTGGGACGATGAGGCCAGGGAAAAATGGGAGGAACTGAAGGGCAAGGCCAGTGGCTGGTGGGCGAAAATTAAAGATAAATTTGACGGGGACGATAACCCGCCTGCACAGGCATAATGACACAAATAATTTAAAGGGTGGCCGACATTATTTTTTTGATGTCAGCCACCCTTTACAACTTTTTTTAAATAAGTTCGTTTTTTGGAGTGATAGTTGCGTTGATTTGGATTCTGTTCCAATCCTGTGATTAAATGAAATTTATGAAATCTAATAGTCTATTGACAAGCCTTCTGGCATTTCCGCTGGTATTCTCAGCCATTGCCTGTGATACTGTTTATTCCAAGGCAAATGCCTCCGAAAGCAAATTGGCACTGGCCGATAGTTCGGGAAAGACAGGTGAGGTAAATGCCCGGCCGGCAGCGCCTGCTGCTGCACCACTTGCAGATTCCGTTGGTTTTGATGAGAAATTAAGTCATATCACCAATGGCGATACAACCGGTTTGTGGCCTGTAAAAACGGATTACCCGGTTGCCGGTGCCATCCTGCCGTTTAAAAGAATCATTGCCTATTATGGTAATCTCTATAGTACCCGGATGGGAATCCTCGGGGAACTGCCTCCAACCCAAATGCTGGATAAACTGAAAGAGGAGGTTAAACGTTGGGAAGCTGCTGATCCGAACCTGCCCGTTCAGCCGGCCCTCCATTATATTGCTGTGACCGCACAGGGGAGTCCGGGTAAGGGAGGGAAATACCGTCTTCGCATGCCTTTCCACCAGATTGATTCCGTGCTGAATATGGCTAAGCAGGTTGATGCTATTGTGTTTCTTGATATACAGGTAGGACTCAGTACCCTCCAGGAAGAAATACCCCAGCTGGAAAAATACCTGGCCATGCCGAATGTTCATTTGGGAATTGACCCCGAGTTTTCCATGAAAGGCGGGCAGGCTCCCGGCAAAGTGATTGGTACTTTTGATGCCGCTGATATCAACTATGCTTCTGAATACCTGGCGGACCTTGTAAAGAAGAACAACCTGCCAGCCAAGGTTTTGGTGGTGCATCGTTTTACCCGTCCAATGGTAACCAATTATAAGCAAATCAAAACCCGCCCGGAAGTCCAGATTGTAATGCATATGGACGGTTGGGGTGCTCCTGCAAGAAAAATGAATACGTATAGACAATTCATTTACAAGGAACCCATTGAATTTACCGGATTTAAAATATTCTATAAAAACGATCTGAAGGAAACTCCATCGCGGTTGCTGACACCAGAGGAACTGGTTAAAGTGAAACCCATGCCCGTTTACATTCAATACCAGTAAGCAGCATGTTGACAGAGAAACAGTCGGGCTTTATGAGACTTGCCATTGAGCAATCGAGAATTGGCATGGAGCAGGGCCATGGCGGACCTTTTGGTTGTGTGATTGTGAAAGACGGGGAGGTTTTGGTGGCCACCCACAATAAGGTGCTCTCCAAAAACGATCCGACCGCGCATGCAGAAATCGTAGCCATCCGCGAAGCCTGCCAGATTCTGGATGATTTCCAATTAACCGGCTGTGAAATCTATGCCTCCTGTGAACCCTGTCCAATGTGTATGGGAGCCATTTACTGGGCGCGGCCTGACCGCGTGTTTTTTGCTGCCAATCGTTCCGATGCTGCGGATGCCGGTTTCGATGATTCCTTTATTTATGAGGAGCTTGAACTTGAATACCCCGACCGGAAAATCCCGTTTGTACATTGCCTTACACCAGCAGCCGGTGAAGTTTTCCAGGAATGGAAAATGAAGGAGGATAAGACTAGGTACTGATCAGTTCTTCGCAAGAAGTTTAATAACAATATAGGCAAGAACCATAAAAGCCAGTATGATCATGATGGTGATATAGGGGAGTGGACTGTCCTTTAAACGTCTTTTCTCCCTGCGCTGTCTTTTTTGCTGCAGGAATGATTTCAGATCCTTATTCAGCTGGGCTACAAATTCTTTTAGTTGTTCCTTGTTGCCAAATTCCTGTAAACCTTCCAGGGCATCAGATGCGAATTCGTTTTCCTGCAGCCATTCTTCCACAGCATGCTGGTCGGCATCTGATAACCTGCCGCTGATATAATCCATTAGCAGCTGGTTGTCTATATCCTTGTTGCTATGGGCCAGTATATGTAACAGGTCCTTATTCATTTGTCAATTTCATTTTGTTGCAACCTTCGTTGAATGATCAGTTTCAGGTTGCGTTTTCCATTCTGGATAAAGCTTTTCACCTGTTGCAGGTTAAAGCCGGTCAATTCAGCAACCTGGTGGTAGCTTTTCTTTTCCAGGTAGAATAAAGTTACACATTGCTGCTGCTCCTTATTCAGGCTTTGCAGTCCTTCGTGCATCCAGTCAAGCAGCCGGTCCTTTTCCCGGATATCCTGCAGGCGGTCGGAATCTTCCCGCAGGATAAGCCTTTCCGTTAGTTCCATTGGTTGCCGGTTCCGGTCGCGGAACTGCATGAGGCAATGGTTTTTTGCAATCATGTATAGCCAGGACTTAAAATACTCAACCGGGTATTTTTCCAGTTCGGTTATGGCTTTCAGGAATATCTGCTGAACGGCATCCCGCGCAGCTTCTTCATTCTTCAGGTATTTCATGCAAACACCCAGTAAGAGTAATGTATATCGTTGAAGAAGAATGCCAAGCCATTCTTTATTCCTGTCGAGGTAAAACCTGTTGAGTAATTCCTGTTCGCTGATATGGTTGTGCCTGTCGGGATTCACCATGTCAATTTATCATTTTTTTGTAAGATGCCGATCAAGCTTATTTCCATAATTTGTAATTGAAATGGAAACAGAAAACATTTATATACCAATTGTGGCAGTATGCGCGGTAAGGGAAGCCGCTGATCACCGGAGTGAAATGACGAGCCAGTTGCTGTTGGGCGAACAGGTACAGGTATTGGATGAAGTCAGGGGCGAATGGCTGCAGATAAGGTCATTGCATGATGGATATGAGGGCTGGTGCCAGAAGATACAACTGGCTCCGCTGGCGTCACCTGTTCCCGAAATTAAAGGATATTTCAACGGAAGTTTTGGCATTTCTAACGTAAACGGACAGCCGATGAATATTTTCATGGGCACCCCGGTGTATGATGGAGAGATTCATGCCGGGGCTTTCAGTTTGTGTTTTGATGGATTAACGCACCAGGTGCGGCCGGTGGCAAATCCGGCGGAATTGATTATTCCGGTTGCCATGCAATACCTGAACACTTCCTATTTGTGGGGAGGCAGAACAGTTGCCGGGATTGATTGCAGCGGGTTTGCCCAGATGGTTTACCGCCAGTTGGGCATTCACCTGTTAAGGGATGCTTACCTGCAGGCAGGTGAAGGGCATTCTGTTGGATTTTTGCAGGAAGCCCGCTGCGGCGACCTGGCATTTTTTGATGAACCCGATGGAAGGATCACCCATGTTGGGATCCTGCTGAACGATCAGGAGATCATTCACTCTTCCGGGAAAGTCCGCATTGACGATATCGATCACCAGGGGATTATCAGCCGCGACCAGAAGAAAAGAACCCATCACCTTCGGGTGATCAGGCGTTATTTTTAACTGAAGAGCTGTTTTGCCCAGCGAATGATCTGGGTGTCCCAGTGTAACAGTTTAAACGCAGTGTAAAACAGGATCACTGCGAAGATCTTTTTCATTGTATCCGTATCAATCCTGACCGCTATTTTACCACCGAAGAATCCGCCCAGTATAAAGCCGGCAGCCAGCAGGCCGATGACTTTGATGTCGATCGGCGTGCCGGCTGTCTGGCAATACCTGTAATACTGATAAAAGCCCAGAACCACTACCGGCAGGGTGAGTACTCCCAGTGATGTTCCCTGTGCCTGGTGCTGGGAATAGTGCAGGAAGTAGATCAGTGCCGGCACCAGGATGATTCCTCCGCCGATGCCTACAAGGCCACTCAGGATACCTGCCGCAACTCCCAGGATAACAATGGTGATGATTTCTGTGGCCGCCATTTATTTCTGGAATGTTTCCTTGTAAAAATCAACTCCGTTCTGGATGATCTTCAGTGCAGTAGCCTTATCCTGGAATTCTTCCACCACAACAGTTTTGTTCTCCAGTTTTTTGTATTCTTCAAAGAAGTGCCTGAGCTCGTCAAAGAAATGCTTGGGCAGCTCTTCAATATTGTTATAGTAATTAACGCTTGGGTCATTGGCTGCAACTGCTATGATCTTATCGTCTGCGTCACCGCTGTCGATCATGCGCATTACACCGATCACTTTCGCTTCCATGAGGCACATTGCCTGCACCGGCTGGGAAGTGATTACCAGGATGTCAAGCGGATCCTTGTCATCACCATAAGTTTTCGGAATAAAGCCATAGTTGCAGGGATAATAGAAAGAAGAATAAATGATCCGGTCAAGCTTCAGCAATCCGCTTTCCTTATCGATCTCATATTTTGCCCGGGAACCCTGGGGGATTTCAATAACGGCAGTTACGATGCGTGGAGCATGTTCGCCGGTTGGAACGCCATGCCATGGGTGTGATACAGTTAACATATATAAGGATTGTAGTTTAGTGAATGTCTGTCAGGTCAACCAGCCAGCTGCCATTACGTCGAACGATCCTGACCGTAGTGGTATCCCTGTTTTTATAAGTGTTGGAGTATGTGTAATTAACCGTTGAGTCATTCAGGTTTTCAATATTAAGTGGAAGAATATTGGCGTTCTGATATTTGTTCCTTTCTTCAGCAGAAAGTTTGTTGTAGAAATCTGTTTTCCATTTGTCAAAGATCATCTGGTTCACAGAGTCCCGGAGCATATAGAATTCAGCTTTTTTCATATTTCCATCCAGGGATGCCCGGATGAATTCCCTTCCGGCATCCTGTGCATCTTCTGCGGGCTTGAACCCGCTCTCATTGCTGCAGGCAAGGAGGGTAAAGATGGCACTCAGGCTGGTAAGGACAGGCAGGTTTAGTTTCATGGATGCAAACTTAAACAAAAAGGCGTCAGGGAATACCCGGCGCCTGTACCTTTCTGGTCAATAAATTCTCAGGGTATCTGCTGTTCCCTTTCCTTTTCGCGGTCATAAGCCCGGATAATGGCTTTTACCAGGCGGTGCCTTACCACATCCTCCTCATCGAGGGCGATATGGGAAATGCCATCCACATTCTTCAGGATCCTGACGGCTTTTTCCAGCCCGCTCTTTTGATTTTTTGGGAGGTCAACCTGGGTCAGGTCACCCGTAATGATGGCTTTGGCGTTGGCGCCAATCCGCGTGAGGAACATTTTGAGCTGCAGGTCAGTGGCATTCTGGGCTTCATCAAGAATGATAAAGGCATTGTCCAGTGTGCGTCCGCGCATGTAGGCGAGGGGGGCAATTTCAATGGTCCTGTTGCTCATGTAATACCCGAGTTTGTCGGCCGGGATCATGTCATCCAGTGCGTCATATAATGGGCGTAAGTAAGGGTCGATTTTTTCCTTGAGATCACCAGGCAGGAAACCAAGGCTTTCGCCTGCTTCAACAGCCGGCCGGGTAAGGATGATCTTTTTAACGATCTTGTTTTTTAAAGCCCGCACTGCCAGCGCCACTGCGGTATAGGTTTTTCCGGTACCTGCGGGTCCAATGGCGAAAAGGATATCATTTTTGTCGGCGCCCACCACCATTCTTTTTTGATTGGCAGTCCTCGCTCTTACTGTTTTTCCATTCGGACCGAAAACCAGGATGTCGTTCGGGTTACGCTCCACAAAATTATCTACTGTTTCTGCATCATCGCCACCCAGTATCTGTTCAAAATAATTTTCACTCATATGGCCATTCCGCTCCAGGTATTGAACAATCAGGTCTATTTTCTCTTTGGCCGTATCGACCTGTTCAGGAGCGCCGCTTAATTTGATCTGGGTTCCTCTGGAAAGAATTTTCAGGAGGGGGAATTTTTTCTTTAGGATATCTAATTTTCCGTTGTTTACACCAAAAAATTCAATGGGATTAACGGTTTCAAGGTTGATGATTTTTTCTGTCAATGCGCTGCAATTTAATGTTCACAATAATATCAACTGGACAGGCGATCATCGCATCGCCGGCTTCTTATAGGCTCTTATCAAATATAATCCTGCACCTATATACGTTGCAAAGTTACTTATGCACAAGTTGTGGATATTGTTAATGTTTCCCGCCTACAATTTGCCTTTGCAATTGGGTGCGCCACACCTGCAGGCAAGCTTTCCGTCATGGTGTGTTTCTCCATAATCACAGGTGAGTTCTTCGCCCTTGCTGATATTTCTAAGAGAATAAAATTCCACTTTTCCATAACAGCACCGCATAAAAGTATTCGGTTGGCAGGAATGGTTTACAAAACGTAATTCATTGGAACGGATGCCTGCATCCAGTGCGCGGCCATCTCCGAACTCAACCATTGCCACCCGTTTTTGCTGTTTAACCCTTCTGCGTGCTTCCCGTACACTGATGATTTCACCACCCAGGTTTCCAATCTTTTTACGGGCTCCGATGAATTCATGCGTGAAGCATCCCTTGCCATCGATCTGGCTGCGTTTAACTGAGAGTTTGTAATTCATGCCGGAGTAAGGGGTAATGGGTGGTGATATGAACTTATTGGATTTCGACCCAGGTATGGTCGGCCAACAACTGTACAGCGGCAATTAGTTGTTTAAAGGGTCCGTTGCCGCCCCATTCTTTCGGACTTACCATTGATAAAATATGTGAATCATCCTGCTTCTCGTAGAGATAGTACCGGTGACCAATAACAGGTTGGAAATTGAGTTTTGCATTGTAGATGATCATGGATAGTTCCTTTCGTTTTCTGATCTCCTGCGCCTGCCTTGCCAGCAATTCAATCTGCTGCCTGATCTGGTCAAGGTGCATATTGGTTTGTTCCTCCATCGCCTGCAATGCCTTGTGTTTGATCACACCTTCTTCCGTTGGTTTAACCGCTACACTGCCCACAGAAGATGCATAGGGTAATACGCTGAGTTGTTTGTGATAAATATCAATATTGCGGAAGGGAATGCCTTCTGCATCAATTCCTTCCTGGCTGATTTTCAGGTAACCATTTCCGAGTATCTCCTTCTTCACCTTAAGGATAACATCGTCCTCCTTCAGGAAACTTATTTCCATAGTTGAGGCATTGATGATTTCACCCTTTATGCTGTCGGCAAATATTTTGTCTGCAAATGGATGTAGTTGCCCGTCCGGCCTGATTTCATATTGCGAAAAGAATGCTTCATTGTCGAGCGTAACCCAGTTGATCTGGACAGACAGTTCCTGCTGCTGTTTGATGCTTTCGATCCGGTAATTGCCCGACCTGGGCGGCATCCCTTTTTCATAGTTACATTTCTCCGGAAAAAGCTGCCAGGAAGCGAGGAAGTTATATGCTTGCACCATAGGGATGAAAAGAGGGACCTTAAACAGTTAATTGTTTATCAAATAAGTCTGAAGACAGGTACCTGTCCCCACGATCACAGATAATACAAACAATAATACCGCTGTTTAGTTCGCGGGACAATTCCACCGCTGCATGTACGGCACCTCCACTGCTCATCCCACTAAAAATGGCTTCTTCCCTTGCCAGCCGGTTGGCCATTATCCGGGCGTCTTTTTCTGCAACATCCATGATGCGATCAACTCTTTGCCTTTCAAATATTTTGGGAAGATAGGCCTCCGGCCATTTGCGGATCCCCGGAATTTTCGAACCGTCAGTAGGCTGACAGCCTACAATCTGGATGTTGCTGTTCTGCTCTTTTAAAAACCTGGATACGCCCATTATGGTGCCTGTTGTTCCCATAGCGGAAACAAAATGGGTTACCTGGCCATTGGTGTCGCGCCATATTTCCGGACCAGTAGTGCGGTAATGCATTTGGTAGTTATCAGGGTTGGCGAATTGGTTCAGCATCAGGTACCCGCCTTTTGCAACTTGCTCGTTCGCATAATCAATGGCCCCTTCCATTGATTTCTCTTTAGGGGTGAGGATCACTTTTGCACCGAAAGCCTCCATGCCCAGGACCCTCTCGCGGGTAGCATCTTCAGGCATTACCAGTTCAATTTCAACCCCAAACAAACTGGCTATCATGGCCAGGGCAATTCCTGTGTTTCCACTGGTTGCTTCAATCAGTCTGATACCAGGTTTTAGTTCACCCCGGTCCATTGCGCCCCTGATCATGCCATAGGCGGCGCGGTCCTTCACACTGCCGCCAGGATTGTTTCCTTCCAGTTTGGCATAGATGGTCACATTCGGATTGACGATTACATGCTTTAACTCAACAAGCGGAGTGTTTCCTACCAGATCAAGTATTCCGGCCATATGATAATTTGCAGTTTAGTCTGCTGCCGGAAAGTTATTACAGTTCCGCTAAAAAAGGAAGCCTTTAATTGTTAAGCTCTTCCTGAATCATATCGCTCAGGACCTTTTCCTGTTCTGTTACCCAGGTGGGAAGCGGTTGTTGTGGTAGGATCTGCCAGCCGCCGTCGGTTTTCCCCATCCGGAACATGATCCTGTTGCCCCGGTCATCCACTACGTCAATGGAGAAGAGGGTGTCCTGTAATAACATCATTTTCCGGAAGTTGAACTCGCGCAAACGGCCATCTGCTTTTATCAGGCGGGTGAACTGTATATTCCTCACAAATTGTATCTGCATATGATTTCAGTAAACAGTTAACAGTAACATAAACAATTTAACACAGCAATTTGCGTGCTACATATTGACAAATACCTGCTAAATCACATAAACTTATTCAGGGCAGTCCGGTTATTTTTGCCTGTATGTATACAAAGGAACAGGCTTCCCTGCTGCGAAAGCAGTTTTTTACAGCATTTGGGCAATACATGCTTCCCGTTCTTTCGGCAAGTGGCGGGAAAGTAAACTGGCTGAATTACAAGACAGGCCTAAAACATCTGTACTTCCGGATAGAAGCGCCCAACAGGGGATGTGAGGTGGGCATTGTCATGAGTCATCCCGATGAAACAGATCGCAGGAACTGCTTTGGTAAGTTGTTGGAATTAAGGACCTTTTTTGAAGCGGAAGCGGGGGACGATTGGACCTGGGAACCCAATGCCACAGACGAATACGGAAAAAAGTTGAGCCGCATTTTTGTGCGGCTCAACCAGGTTTCTGTATTGAATCAGCAGGACTGGCCTGCCATTATAAGTTTCCTCAAGCCACGGCTGGTAGCCCTGGATGCCTTCTGGAGCATGGCAAGGGACCAGTTTGAGGCTGTCTGAATTATTTCCTGATCCTCTTTTTAAGCTCCTCCAGCGGAAGGTTGATCTGCCTGCCAACCTGTTTTCCGTCGCGATAGCTCACTATTTTAAGGCTGCTGGCACCTGCAGGAAACACCAGCGGCTGCTTGTAAACCGGGTAAAAACGGTCGGGATAAAATTCATCAAAACTGTAATGAATGCTGAGTCCATCCACCTCAGTGGACAGGGAAACCTGAACCAGGCTGTCCTGCACTTTTTGGACTGCCACTATCGGGTCATACATACTGCGGGAGTAATTGGTTTCCGCCATATCGGCACGTTTAAAGTGGATTTCGGTTCTTTTCACAAAGTCATTCCAGTTTTTGGCAGTTACAGGACTCCAGACCGATTCGGCCACTGCCCAGCCGCGGGGCCAAAGCATATACTCCGCATGCCTGACGGTATGAAGCCGTTCACTCCAGAGATTTGCCTGTCCACCAAGGATATAGCTCGAATCAACTCCTTTGGGCACCGGGTTGAATTCGTATGTTTTCTTTAAGCGCAGCATGCCATAGGTAGGTGGTTCGGCGAGCGGGTCGCCCTGGTACAGATCTACATAAGTATACGTATTGGGTGACATTACAACCGGGTGTTTCAGTTGTGCTGCTTCAATTCCGCCTTTTTCACCCTGCCAGCTCATGACCCCCGCGCCAGGTGCCAGTCCGCCTTCCATAATCTCATCCCATCCCATCATTTTTTTTCCCTTTGAAGCAATGATCCTGCCAACGCGTTTTACAAAATAGCTTTGAACCTCATGCTGGTCTTTCAGCTTTTCCCTTTTCATCAACGCAGTGATGGCTTCACTTTTTTCCCAGAAACCCTTGTAGGTTTCATCTCCACCCATATGTATATACTCGTATGGGAATAGCTGCGCTGCCTCGGTAAATATCCTGTCAAGTGCTTCATATACTTTTTCGTTGGCCGGACAAAGATTATTGTCAATCGTTCCGTAAAATGTTCCGTTTCCGGGCCAGATCATGAAACGGTCGCCAACATTTACCTGGTATGGGGTGGGCGTACAGCTCAGGTCGGGGTAGGCAGCCAGCATGGCCATACTATGTCCCGGAATATCGATTTCAGGTAAAATGGTAACAAAACGCTGCTTTGCGTAATGTATCAACTCACGTATATCCTCATGCGTATAAAAGCCTCCGTAGGTTCGGGGTTCTTCGGGGGACTGTTTTTTAAATTCACCCCATCTGCCGGTTCTTTCCGCTCTCCAGGCACCAACTTCAGTAAGTTTGGGCATGCTCTTGATTTCAATCCTCCAGCCCTGGTCATCGGTAAGGTGCAGGTGAAGCATATTGTATTTATACTTTACCATATTATCGATAAAATCCATCACCTGCTGTTTGGTGAAGAAATGCCGGGCTACATCCAGCATCAATCCCCGCCACCCAAATCGGGGATGGTCAGTGATCGTGGTGTGGGGAACCGTCCAGTTAACTGACTGGACAGGCGTTTTGCTGTCGATTTCTGCCGGCATCAACTGCCATAAAGTCTGCAGGGCATAGAAGAAACCCGCAGCTTCATTGGCAGCAACCTGAATGCCTTTTTCGTTTACCTGTAACCGGTAGCCTTCCCTGCCGATCGTTTTGTCGGCGGGTTTGACCAGTTCAAACCGGATATCTGCCACCTGCTGGTTGGTCCGGGTGCAACTGATACCTGCGGCCGTCCTTAGTTTTCCAGATAATTGCTGATAGATGAAATCAATTTCAGGGGAGCTGGCATTGGTGCTGAAGCTGACCTGTTGTTTCAGATGATAGATTCCTGTTCCAGTTTGCATTTTTACCGGTATCGGAATTAAAGCCGGGCTAGAGCCCTGTGCCTGGGAATACCCGTTGCAGATCGCAAGGGTCATCACGAAAGACAAGCAATATCTTAACATAATTGAAGCGTATTATTATTCCTGAAAATACTTGATTTTATTATTTTGAGGTATGAATAGACTATCCACGCTACTAATATTATTTATTGTAATGGGATCAGGAGCTGTTTTTGCGCAGGCTCCGGAATGCAAACTGCAGAGAGGCACGGATGATTTCAGCGGAAAACCAAAAATCTCTACTGGTTTTTTCCAATTGCAGGATGTACAGTTAACGATCGATGCTACCGGGAAGGAAATTGATTATTTTTTTGTGATCAGTAATCCTGCGGCAAATTGCATTGGGGAGCAGTCGGAGGCTTTGTTTTTGTTTGAGGGCGGAAAACAGAAGCTGGAACTGAAAAATACGGGGGGAGATAACTGTAACGGTTTTTTTCACATTCTGATGAGGGGAGGGCAATTTACCCCTTCTGCGATGCAGAAACTGGCCACCAAAAAGGTGGTTTCCATAACTTTTTCTGACAGGAACGATAAAAAAACAATTGTAAGCCTGAACCCGCAGCAGCAGGAACTGCTCATGAAAATGTCGGATTGTATGGCAAAGGAGGCCAAAATTTTATAAACGCGTCTGACGCGCGTCTGACGTACGTCAGACGCGCGTCAGACGCGTAGGGGATTAGTACCTGTAATGTTCGGGCTTGAAAGGGCCATTTTGGGCGATACCCAGGTATTCTGCCTGCTCAGTTGTCAGTTCGTCCAGCACTACACCGATTTTGGCAAGGTGTAAACGGGCAACTTTTTCATCGAGGTGCTTGGGAAGTACATATACTTTGTTCTCGTAATTACTGTTATTGGTCCAGAGTTCGATCTGTGCCAGGGTCTGGTTGGTGAAGGAGTTACTCATCACAAAACTGGGGTGACCGGTGGCACAACCCAGGTTCACCAGGCGGCCTTCTGCAAGCAGGATGATGTCCTTTCCATCCACATTGTAAATATCCACCTGTGGCTTAACAGTATCCTTGGTATGACCATAGTTGGTATTCAGCCAGGCAACATCAATCTCAATATCGAAGTGGCCGATATTACATACAATCGCCTTGTCCTTCATTACCTTGAAATGCTCGCCGGTGATAAGATCGCGGCAACCGGATGCAGTTACAATAATATCTGCCTCCTTCACGGCATCGATCATTTTCTTCACTTCAAAACCGTCCATGGCCGCCTGGAGGGCACAAATGGGATCGATTTCAGTAACGATCACCCTGCAGCCTGCACCGGCCAGGGAAGCTGCGGAACCTTTTCCAACATCACCATATCCACCCACAACAGCAACTTTTCCGGCCAGCATTACATCAGTGGCGCGGCGGATTGCGTCCACCAGGGATTCCTTGCAACCATACTTGTTATCGAATTTGCTCTTGGTTACAGAGTCGTTCACATTGATGGCAGGAATCGGCAAAGTGCCTTTTGCCATGCGCTCATAAAGGCGGTGTACACCGGTGGTAGTTTCTTCACTCAGGCCTTTAATATGCTGAATCAGTTCCGGATATTTGTCAAAAACCATATTGGTGAGATCACCACCATCGTCAAGAATCATATTCAGCGGACGGTCGGCAGCACCAAAAAACAGGGTTTGTTCGATGCACCAGTCGGCCTCCTCTACGGTTTGCCCTTTCCAGGCGAATACACCAATACCTGCGGCTGCAATGGCTGCTGCAGCCTGGTCCTGGGTAGAGAAAATATTACAGGAGCTCCATTTTACTTCGGCACCAAGGGCTACAAGTGTTTCGATCAGGACGGCAGTCTGGATGGTCATATGAAGGCATCCGGCAATACGGGCACCTTTAAGTGGCTGGCTGGCACCATATTCTGCACGAAGGGCCATCAGACCGGGCATTTCTGCTTCTGCCAGGCGGATTTCCTTGCGGCCCCATTCTGCCAGACTCATATCCTTCACTTTATAAGGTAGTGAAAAGTCAATATTTGATTTAACAACAGTAGACATGTTTTTGATATTTAATTTCGCCGCAAAGGTACAAATTTGAAGGCCTTTACCAAAAAGGGTTGAAAATTCATATCAGGATTTCTTAGATTGTGTAAACAATTCAAGGCCATGATCGCATATGATACTTTATCGCAAGCTGTGAACGGGCTGAAGGAGCGGGGTTATAATATCGATTTCAATCTGTCTTTCGATTGCATCGTTTGTCATGAAACGCCTATCAACCTGATGCCTTCCGAGTTTGAAATTGTGGAGGTTCACCGCTTCGAAGGAATGACTAACCCTTCAGATTCATCCATTCTTTTTGCAATTGAGTCAAAACACGGGCATAAGGGGGTTCTGGTAAATGCCTATGGCATCTATTCGGACCCCATTAGTGACGAAATGATCAAAAAGCTTTCGATACATCACTAAGGGATATCAGGCACCGGTAAGTTTTTTGACCAATTCTTCAATTTCCAGGTTGTATTTTTCAATCTGGCTGTTGAACTCATCTGTGTCATTTGAAATTGCCCGATGGGTTAATTCATACACCTTAATTCGCAGGTCACAGTAACGTTGCAGGCTCATGTTTTTTTGTTTAAGCTCATCCGGTATATCCAGTCTTTCAATCTCTGTCAATACCTGTTTTGCTTCATTCCAATAATATACCCCTCTTTCAGTCAGCTCATACAACAGGTTTTCCCTGTTCTCCGTATTGACACCATACACTTCCAATGCAGATTTTTCGAGCATGGCAAACCGTTTCATTTTTTCCTCATAAATACCAATGTGATCGGTTACTGTCTGAAATACCATTGTTATGATCAACAGGAAACCCACGGTCAGGCCGATGGTCGTATTCCTCAGAAGGCTCCTGTTAAATGGTTCGGAAATGGAGTGGGCATAAATGCGGCCGATCAGAAACCCTGAAACCAGTCCACCAATATGAGCGGCATTGTCAAATTTAAATGCCTGTCCGGCAGCAAGGTTGTAAACAATAAACACAATCATGCTGGTCAGCTCATCTTTTCTCCTGACCATGGGAATGTATTTTACCGTTAGTAATGCCAGGTAGAGTCCATACATTCCGAAGATAGCACCTGAGGCGCCTGCGCTTACCACATAACTATTAAAATATAAACTGACGACGCTGCCGCCGACACCGGATAGGATATAAGCGGTTGTAAATCGAAGTTTTCCAATTGTTGGCTCCAGGATTCTGCCGATATAATACAGCGCATACATATTCATCAGCAGGTGAAGGATGCCGTAGTGCAGGAAACAAGCGGTTAAAAGCCGGAACCACCCTCCATCAAGGGTTTCAGGCCTGAAATTGCCACCCCATTTCACCATATCTTCTACGTCCGGCGACAGCCAGTTTACACCGGAAACCACCATTGCTGCATAGATCAAAACATTAATGGTTATGATCAGGGTGGTTATCCCAAAAGTATTGAAAGGAGCTGGTGTTCCGGTTGAAGATTCCGTGTGGGCTTGCGCGCTTGCCTTTTCTGTTTGTGAATTGGTCTCATAAACAGAACTATCTGAATTATTATTGAAATTATCCAAGGGTAAAAATTTCCCTATAAAGTACTGCCAGTAATCAATTAATCAAAATTTATCGAAGTTATTTTTGACCAGGTTTGCAACAACCTTGTCAATTGGCAGTGTCACTGCTTTTTCATCGAATGACTCCCAGTTAATAAACCGGAAGGTTTCTATCTCTTTTTTCTGTTCATATATCCGAAGTTGGTCTTCATCAAAATCAAACGGTTCGGAACGTAAAGGCACTTTAATCTGTTCCCGGGCATGGGCAAAATAATAGATAGATATGATCTGGTGCTCCGGATTGAATGCGCTCATCTGGAAAAAATCCGTGGTATAGATATGTGAACCGATGGTCACATCCAGGTTCATCTCTTCCATGAATTCTCTTTTGAGGCAGTCGCGGGTTCCTTCCCCGAATTCGAGGCCACCTCCCGGAAACTTGGTATAAAATCCACCACGGATTTTTTCATCACTTACAAGTACCTGTTGCTGCTCATTGATGAGGATACCGTACACACGAACGTTAAACATTGTATTCAGAATAATTTCTTTTTCAGGAAAAACCATCCGATGACCAGCGAGATGGCCATGGACAGAAAGACCGGAATATAAAACGCAAATGGGGAATCTGCATAGGGGATGGGTACATTCATGCCATAAATACTCGCTACCAATACGGGAAAACTAAGGGTTATGGTAATTACGGAGAGCCTTTTCAGGACTTCGTTCTGGTTGTTTGCAATGATGCTGGCAAAGGCATCCAGGGTACTCGAAAGGATATTGGTATAAATATTGGCCATTTCGAGGGCCTGGGAATTATCAACAATAAGGTCGTTCAGGATTTCTTTCTCCTCTTCATTCAGCCCCATGAAATTGGTACGTTCCAGTTTAATCAGCAACAGTTCATTGCTTCGGAGTGCTGTAACAAAATACACAAGGCTTTTCTGTATCCTCATCAGTTGCAACAATTCCTCGTTCCTGTTGGCGTCATATAGTTTTTGTTCAAGAAGGTTCCTCTTGTGGTTGATTTCCTTCAGGAATTCCATATAATTCTGAACTACTTTCTCAATGATTTTCAGGACCATCAGCTTACGGTTGTCCGGATGCCGGTTCTGAAAAGTATTCAGGAATTTTTTGATCGCATCGTTTTCGAAAGAGTTGACCGTAACGATCTGGTTGTGGGTAAGGATGATACAAATCGGAATGGTGATATAGTATGCATCGCTGTCGTTGAAAGAATTATTCTCCGTGGGGGTTTTAATTACGATCAGTTTGACATTGTCTTCTTCTTCAAAGCGGGTGCGTTCATCAATATCAAGTGAATCAGTCAAAAAATCAAGGGGTATATCCAATTCGGAGGATAATTCGGTAAACTCCTCCTGTTTAAGGGGGGGCAATACATTTACCCATACACCATTTTCAGGCTTATTGATAGCAACGGTCTGGTGGTCTATATTTTTGAAGTACTGGATCACGCCTGCAAAATAGGTTTATTGTGGTAAAAGGATAGTTCCTTCAAAAACTTTTTCAGCGGGGCCACACAGCCAAACATTGGTAAAACTGCCATCCCTGTTGCGTTCAAACTCTACCGATAGCCTTCCCCCGCGGGTGATTACGCTGACTTCATTAAAGCCCTGTTCATTGTGGAAGTTGGCAATAGCGCTGGCGGTAACCCCCGTACCACAACTCAGGGTCTCATCTTCGACTCCCCTTTCATAGGTACGCACCATGATTTCGTCCTCAGATCTTGGTTCCACGAAATTAACATTTAAGCCGCCGGGCTGAAAGGCATGACTGTAGCGGATTTCCCTTCCTTTGTTAAAAACGTCAAAGGTATCCAGGTTCTGCACGGTTTTTACATAATGGGGCGATCCTGTGTTCATTACTTCATCGCCATGGTGTTCTTTTACTTCTGTTACGTCCTGCATTTTCAGCCTGACATCCCCCCGTTCATCAATCTCTGCTTCATGCGGCCCGTCCGTTGCAATAAAGCTGTAGCTGGTACGGACTATACCCATGTGAAATGCAAACTTGACCAGGCATCGGCCGCCGTTGCCGCACATCGAACTCTCATTGCCGTCTGAATTGAAATACTTCATTTCAAAATCATACCCTTCCCTGGCATTCAGTAGCATCAACCCGTCTGCACCGATCCCAAACCTGCGGTTACATAAAAAATGAATCTCCTCATTGGTTAATGAATTGTAACGCTGATCCCGGTTGTCGAGAATGACAAAATCATTTCCCGTACCCTGGTATTTGTAGAATGAAAGTTCCATAACGTTAAACCTGTTTGGGTTTTGATGTTAAATCAGATCCCGGCAATGATGCCAAGCGTTTTTTCAATCAGTTTTTCTACTGCGGCCTGGCCGTCTTTTGAGAATTCTTTTACCACCCTGTTGGCCACGATGGCATTCAGGCTCAGGCACTGGTGGCCGAGTAATCGTCCCAATCCATAAATAGCCGAAGTTTCCATTTCAAAGTTAGTGATCCTGTACTGACCAAAACGAAAATCTGTCAATCTGTCTACCAGGTCCGGATTGCTCAGTCCCAACCGAAGGACCCTGCCCTGGGGACCATAGAAACCCGGACAGGTTACGGTTATGCCCGAGTGATAGCCATCTACAAAATGTTTTAGCAGTGAGCCTGCGGCACTACTGATATAGGGTTGTGTAAACTGATTATGAACCTGGGTTTGTGTCAGGAAGGCTTGTAAAAGCTGTTGTTCTTCTTCATTCTGTTCCAGTCTGTAAAAGTTCAGAAGGTTATCGATTCCGAGACCGTGGGTGCCCGCTACAAAACCATCAACCGGTATATCGGCCTGTAGTGAACCGGAAGTGCCAATTCGAAATATTGAAAGGCTGGTCAGTTCCGGCCTGATTGTCCTGGTGTCAAAATTTATATTGGCGAGAGCGTCCAGCTCATTCATAACAATATCAATATTGTCGGGGCCGATGCCGGTTGATACCACTGAAATTTGTTTTTTACCAATCCATCCGGTATGTGTAATGAATTCGCGATGCTGGCGCTGGTAGTCGATCCTGTCAAAATGCCTGCTGATGGCTTTAACCCTGTCGGGATCTCCAACGGTAATGATGGTGTTGGCCAATTCTTCCGGACGCAGATCAAGATGATATATGGCTCCGCGGTTATTAATAATTAATTCTGATGGTGCAATAGATTTCATACTTAAGGCGTTTAAGAGAAGATTTTCGGAATGAATTTGCAACGAATGTATAAAAATCCCTAAATTCGTGCCCGATTCAAAAATGGTCCTGTGGCCGAGTGGCTAGGCAGAGCTCTGCAAAAGCTTCTACAGCAGTTCGAATCTGCTCGGGACCTCCAAAAAGATCACAGTTATTATAATGATACTGTGATCTTTTTTTATGATTAAATTTCAAGCATGAAATATTCCAATCAGATTGGCGCGGTAGCAGCTGCTGCAGTTATCATTTCCTGTTTTATGTCATGGATCAGTATTCCTGACCTCGGGATTGTGGTAACCGGGTTCAGGACCGAGAAAACCGGGTTTGGCATGCCGGGACTAATCAATACTTTCATGAGCAGTATTTCATTTGTTTTATTCCTGCTGCCAAAAGTATGGGCCAAGAGGAGTAATTTATTCTTCACAGGTTTCAACCTTGCCTGGGCATTCCGGAATATGATCCTAGTATCTACCTGTCATGGCGGAGATTGCCCTGTAAAGCAGGCCGGCTTGTACCTGTTGATGGCAGGATCAGCCATTCAGATGATCATGGCAGTTTTTCCCCAGGTAAAACTGGAAGGAAATAAATCATAAAAAAAAAGCCCCGCGGGGCTTTTTTAACTTCTATTAGCTTATAGCATTTGCAGGCAGCTGCCAATAATGCCTGTACAATCCATGATTTGTTCCCTTGTGATGGTGAGCGGCGGTGCAAAACGAATCTTATCACCATGGGTGGGTTTTGCCAGGAGGCCGGCATCTTTCAGGAAAAGACAAAGTTCCCAGGCAGCTTCAGGGTTGGAATGTTCAATGACTATGGCATTCAATAAGCCTTTTCCCCTGATGGTTTTAATATATGGTGATTGAAGACCAGCCAGTTCCTGGCGAAGCAGTTGGCCCATTTCTTCCGCATGTTCTGCCATCTTTTCGTCTTTCAGTACCTGTAAGGCTGTCATCGCCACCGCGCAGGCAAGGGGATTGCCTCCATAAGTGGAACCATGCTCTCCCGGCTTGATATTCATCATGATAAAATCATCCGCCAAAACTGCGCTCACCGGCAAAACACCACCGCTTAATGCTTTCCCCAGAATTAAGATATCCGGGCGAACATTTTCATGATCACAAGCCAGCATCTTACCGGTTCTTGCCAGTCCGGTCTGGATCTCATCTGCAATAAACAGCACATTGTATCTTGAACAGAGTTCGCGCACACCGCTCAGGTATCCATCATGCGGAACCACCACGCCTGCTTCTCCCTGGATCGGTTCAACCATAAACGCCGCCACATGGGGATCCTGCAGGGCTTTTTCCAGGGAGGGGAGGTCGTTATAAGGGACAAGTTCAAATCCCGGCATATAGGGGCCAAACTGCCTGTAACTGCTGGGGTCTGTTGATGAGGAGATGGCAGCCAGCGTACGGCCCCAGAAATTGTTTTCAGCAAAAATCACTTTGGCCTTATTTTCCGGAACGCCTTTTTTTACATAAGCCCAGCGCCTGGCGAGTTTGATGGCCGTTTCGCCACCTTCCACACCGGTATTCATGGGCAGTACCTTGTCGTATCCGAAATAATCGGTAATGTATTTTTCGTACTGTCCCAGCAGGTTGTTGTGGAAAGCACGGGATGTAAGGGTGAGTTTGCCCGCCTGCTCTACCAGAGACTGGATGATCCGCGGATGGCAATGTCCCTGGTTCACAGCACTGTAGCCGCTCAGGAAATCGTAATACCGTTTTCCATCCACATCCCAGAGAAACACACCTTCGCCCTTGTTCAATACAACGGGAAGCGGATGATAATTATGGGCGCCGTATTGGTCTTCTAAATCGAGATAATATTGGGTCTTTTCAGATAATAAAGTAGTTGAAGTCATACCAGACAAGTATTAAATAAAATAGTAATGAGTAAAAAAGGGCAGGGTCTGCCGCAGACAGTATGACTTTATCCTCGATGATCGAGAAAATCCAGGTTTCCGGAAAGGAAATCGTGTATGGTATTCAGGGAGATGATTGCCTGTAATTTAGGGGCAAGATAAATAAAAAATGGCAAGTATGCTTACCGCAGGTCGAGGGGAATTAGTTTACAGTTATCCGGGAAGTCCGCCAACGAATGATCGGGAAGAGTATTGAATATGCCGAACATAGTTGAACCGGTGCCGGTCATCCCGGCAAAAATTGCGCCCTGTTCATATAGTTTAAGTTGAATGGTTTCAAGCTGTGGATATTCCTGGAATACTATTTTTTCAAAATCATTTTCAAGGTTGTTTTTCCAGTTGGATATGGGTTGTTGCACCAAATCTGGAAGGTAGGTCTGGTGCTGTTTGAGCGTTAACTGGTTAAAGGCCCATGGCGTACTGATGTGCAGACCAGGATTAACCAGCAGGATCTTTTTTCCGGTAAGGTCGGGTACGTTTACCGGGGCCATCAATTCACCTCGGCCTGTGGCATAAACCGGCTTGTTTAATATAAAAAATGGACAATCGCTTCCCAGCCTAAGGGCATAGGTCAGTAATTTTTCTTCAGGTATATCAAGCCGGAACAGGTCATTCAGGAGCAGGAGCGTAAATGCACCATCGGCAGAACCTCCGCCCAGTCCGGCTCCCATGGGAATATTTTTATGCAGGTGCATGGCAACCGGCGCTAACTGGTAATCTTGTTGCAGCAATTTCCAGGCTTTTACGCAAAGGTTATTATCTGCAGAAGCATCGATCACCAGCCCGCTGGAAGTAAAGGAGAATTTCTCTGCCCGTACTGCCTCGAGCACATCAGTACAACTGACAGGATAAAAAACGGTGGCGATATCATGATAGCCATCCGGCCTTCTGGCAGTAACCTGGAGGCCCAGGTTTATCTTGGCATTGGGAAATACTATCACAGCCCGGAGGGTTTAACCTTTATTGGTTTTTACGACTGTTTATTTCGTCGCGGATTGCGATGGCCCTGATATAATCTTCCTGTTCCAGCACTTCATTGAGCAGCACATTCAGTTCATCCAGGCTGAGTGCATGCAGGTCTTCATTTCCGGTTGGTTCTTTCTCGGAGGATGATGTAACCTGCTTTTTCTTTTTGGTGGAAGTATCTTCCATCAGGATGCCTGCACTGTCGAGGATATTCTCGTAGGTATAAATCGGGCAACCAAAACGGACAGCCAGTGCCAGGGCGTCTGAAGTACGGGAGTCTATTTCCACTGTATCATTTTCGCCTACGCATACCAGTTTGGAATAGAAAATACCTTCCTGAAGGTCACTGATGATGATTTCAGTAAGGTCCACATTAAAGGCACTCATAAAATTCTTCATGAGATCATGGGTGAGGGGTCTGCTGGGTTGCATTTTTTCCAAAGCCACCGCAATTGCCTGCGCTTCAAAACCACCGATAACAATTGGCAGGCGACGCAAGCCGTTTACTTCCCCCAAAACAACGGCATATGAATGCGTTTGGGTGATACTGTGCGACAAGGCAACTATTTCCAGTTCTATCTTCCTCATAATGAAGTCACGAAACTAAGGCATTTTATGAAAAAATTGAGAGGTGAAAGGAGAGAAGTGATCGTCCGGAACAGAAATTCCATCTCACCTCTCGCTTCTCACCTCTTAGTTTCCATCCGGATCAGGCGCCCTTCAATTTCTTCACTGCATCAATTACTTTGGGCATTACTTCAAACGCGTCGCCCACAATGCCATAATCGGCAGCTTTAAAGAATGGTGCTTCGGGATCCTTATTTATCACTACAATGACTTTACTACGGTTTACACCGGCCAGGTGCTGGATGGCACCTGAAATGCCGACAGCAAAATAAAGGTTGGGGGCAATGGATCCACCAGTCTGGCCAACATGTTCATGGTGTGGCCTCCAGTGGGCATCAGCAACGGCACGGCTGCAGGCAGTGGCTGCACCAATCAGTCCGGCCAGCTCCTCGATCATACCCCAGTTTTCAGATCCCTTCAGGCCCCTGCCACCACTGATCACCAGTTCCGCCTCACTTAATGGAATCTGTCCCTGCACCTTGTTGGTAGCCAGGTGTTTTACCCTGGGCGCATCGATGGAAGCATTGAAGGCAACCACCTCTGCAGTTCCCTCACCGGCTACTGGTGAAAAAGCATTCGGGGTAAGGCCGATGATTTTGATGGGAGACAGAACATTGACGTTGGCAAATGCTTTTCCGCTGAAAACTCCTTTTTTAACTACGAACCCGTTGGAAGTATCAGGAAGGGAAACCGCTCCTGCTACCAGACCGGCTTTAAGCCTTGCCGACAATCCGGGAGCGATTGCTTTCCCATTTACATTATTGGATAACACCACCACTGTTGCCTGGCATGCTTCTGTAACCTGGCCGATAACCCTGGTATAGGTTTGGGCATCGAAATGGTTCAGCATTTCATTGTTCACATGGTGTACTTTTTTTATGCCATATTTTCCCAGCATGGAAAGATCGGCGCTGCTGTTGCCAACCACAACGGCTTCTGCCTGGGTGCTGGTTTGTTCAGCCAGCCGTGCGCCATAGCTGGCGGCTTCAAATGATGATTTTTTGATCTGGCCCTCAGCCTGGTCGATATATATTAATACAGACATGATAATTGGTTGATAAATGTGGGGGAATCAGGTTTTAAACAGGTAATCAAAACAGTTTTGCCTCTTCATGTAAGAGGCGAACCAGTTCTTCCGGTTGGTCAGCCGAAACCAGTTTTACGCCTGCTTTGGCTGGTGGTAATTCAAAACCAACAATGGCTGTCAGTGGGTCTGCCGCAACAGGTTCCACCACTTTTAATGGTTTGGTTCGGGCACCCATAATCCCTTTCATATTAGGTATACGTTGTTCTGCCATTCCTTTCTGACAGCTCACCACCAGTGGCAATGCGGCTTCGGCAACTTCTTCTCCACCTTCAATTTCACGCGATACCGTAGCTATGGTTCCGTTCAGGTCTAACTTTGTGGCCAGAGAAATGAAGGGAATGTCAAGCAGTTCAGCCAGCATTCCGCCAATGGATGCACCATTAAAATCCAGGGTTTCTTTTCCCGTTAATATAAGGTCATATGCTCCGTCTTTTGCAATAGCTGCGATTTGTGAAGCGATGGAAAAACTGTCCTGGCTGTCAAAGTTTACCCTGATGGCTTCGTCGCCACCCAATGCCAGCGCTTTACGGATGATGGGTTCGGTATCGGCTCCGCCAACATTTACCAGGTGAATTACTGTGGCAGGATCCTTTTCCTTTAATTCAATGGCACGAACAAGTGCATACCATTCATCATAGGGGTTGATGATCCACTGCACACCATCTGCCGCGAATTTCGTGTTGTTGTCCACGAAAGCTATTTTTGCAGTAGTGTCCGGTGTTTTACTAATACAAACTAGAATTTTCATACAGCTGCTTTTTCGTATTTAAAAGTTGTTTATGCAACTAAATGGCATACAAATATAATCAGGAGTAAAGATAAATCAGCGGATGTATAAATTATTTTTTGCAAAGCGAATATGGATCGAATACAGAAATTAAAGGCGTTTTTAGCCGAGGCTCCGTCCGATAGTTTTTTGAAGCATGCTTTGGCATTGGAATTAATAAAACTGGGCGACGAAATGCAGGCCAGGGAATTGTTTGAACAAATCCTGGAAAAGGATCCGGAGTATATCGGCACTTACTACCATCTTGCCAGACTGCTGGAAAGGGCAGGGGATATCCAGGCTGCCATCACCTGTTATCAAAAGGGAATGGATGCAGCGGGCAGGGCTGGTGATCAGCATGCTTTCGGGGAACTCCGGTCAGCTCTGGAGGAACTTACTTTCTAACGGCAGCGAGTGTGGCCGGTAAATTATTCCTGGTATAAAACCAGCTCATGACACCGGCAAGCATCAGTAACCGAAAAATGAAATACCCCCAGTAGTTGATATTCCAGGCATCACTGATGCTGTGCATACTTGTTACAAAGAGGTAGCATGTTTCGATAACCAGATATATGAAATTATAGAACAGGAATCCGGCAATTAATAAAAATTTACTGACATATCCGGCACTTTCGATGAAATGGGATTTCCTGTATAACATCATCATGGCATAAACCGAAACAACCAGGTACCATAAGGATGGCAGCATCAGGTTCCAGTAATGTGTTTTGAATACACCCTGAAAAAACAAGGTCAGGATCCAGGTACCCAGTACCGGAAGAATGGATATTAACAGGAATTTGCGGAAACGGTCATCATTCCACAGGAAGTAAAAGAATCCCAAACCACTCAGTGTATCTGCATGCATGGTAAGATTGCTGACCAGTTCGTATTCCCTTGATTGCATTTGATAAAAATACCCCAGGATGAATAAACTGATGCTGTAAAGGGCATTGATTCCGATGAAAAGGAACAATTTATTATTCCAGCCCTTTTTTATCAGTAAAATTGCAGTGATGCAAATCAGTGAAAGGAGGGTCAGATTATCAATAAGGGAAATTAAATAACCTTTGTCTGGCATTTTCTAAAATAACTTAAGAATAGGTTTAATATAACAACACTAAAGTAGCTGTTGAATTATTAATTTCTATCGTAATTATACGAGTACAAATACTCTTTTTTTATGCACCCATTAAACCGGGCCTTTGCTCATTTTGTAAAACAGGAAAAACTCTTCACCAGGTCACAGCGATTATTGGTTGCTGTGAGTGGCGGGCTTGACTCTGTTGTGCTTTGTCATTTATTGAAAATGGGTGGTTTTGATTTTGAAATTGCGCATGTGAATTTTCAATTGAGGGGGGATGAAAGTGAGCGGGATGCAGCTTTTGTGATTGAATTGGCGAATCAGATGGGGGTGCCATTTCATATTACCCGTCAGGATACAATGGCCTATGCCGCCAGCAATAAATGTTCGGTTCAGGTAGCAGCCCGGCAGTTACGGTATCAATGGTTTGAGGAACTGATCCGGTCCTCAGGTGATACGGCCAAACCTCTGGAATGCCTGCTCACGGCACACCATGCGAATGATAATGCGGAAACAGTTTTATTGAATCTGTTCAGGGGAACCGGCCTGCAGGGTATGCGGGGAATTTTACCGGTACGGGATAAAATCAGGCGCCCGCTGCTGTTTGCGGCAAGGGAGGATTTGCTTGATTTTGCCGTTAAGGAAAAGATCATTTGGGTGGAAGACAGTTCCAATATTTCGGAGAAATACGCCCGGAACTTTATAAGGTTGTCTGTAATTCCACTTGTACAGCAACAGTATCCTTCACTTGTTGGTACCCTGAATGACACGGCGTATCATTTCAGGCAGGTACAGTCCTTTTACGATCATTCCATGGCTACAGTCCTAAGGAAATTAATCGTCCGGAAAGGGAATGAACAGATGGTGCCCATCGGAAGGTTACGCCAGTTGCCAGGTACTGAAGCAGTGTTGTTTTCCTGGCTCAATCCTTTTGGATTTAGTTCGGAACAGACCAGGGCTTGCCTGGCATTGCTGGATAGCCAGACTGGTCACTATATTGATGGCAGTGGTACAAATTTGGAATCAATTTCATTCCGCCTGTTGAAGGACAGGAACTGGCTGGTACTGTCTCCGCTTGAATCACAGGATAACGGGATCATGCTTCTTGAAAAAGACCAGGGACAGTTAAGTCTTGCAGGTGGCAGGCTTGAGTGGGAAACCATACCCTATACCGGGCAGTCCATTCCGGCAGATAAAAACACAGCCTTCCTGGATGCTGCTGATATCGTTTACCCCTTACTGTTGCGGAAGTGGAAGCAGGGAGATTATTTTTACCCCATGGGCATGAGAAAGAAAAAGAAACTCGCACGTTTTTTTATTGATGCCAGGATCAGCCGGGTAGAAAAAGAAAGAATAAGAATACTGGAAAGCGCCCGGAAAATTATCTGGTTAGTGGGACAGAGAATAGACGACCGGTTTAAAATTACCCCCGGTACAAAAACGGTGCTGGTTATGCGCTTCCACGAAACTGGTGTCTGACATGTCGGATTTGAGCCGTCTGACGTTTAGGATTTGAGCCGTCTGACGTTTAGCATTATTGAATACGGTGGATACTAACGTCAGACGGCTTTCGGGGAAAACGTCAGACGGCTTTCGGGGAAAACGTCAGACAGCTTTCCCGGAACCTAAACACCTGAATTAATACCGTTCCTTAATTGCTTCAATGAATGATTTGATAACATCAAAATTGGCCAGCAATTTAGCTGCGATTATAGTGTATAACACCCCGAAAATTGCACCTGAAAAGTGAGCCCGGTGGCCGATATTATCGCCGCCTCTTTTGGCCAGGTAGGCTGATAATGCCAGAAATATAAACCCGAAAATATAACCCGGAATATCGATCGGAATAAACATCAGGCGGATAGGAGTGGCGGGGTTCAGCAGGATGGCTGAAAAGATGACGGCTGAAACAGCCCCGGATGCACCCAGTGCCCGGTATGAATAGTTTTTTCTATACTGAAAATAATCTGGCAGCACGGAGAAAATAAGGGCCAGCAGGTACAACATCAGGTAAACCAGTTTACCCTTACTGCCAAATAATCCCGGATGAGCGAAAAGATAAACCTCCAGGAATTCACCAAAGGAAAAAAGTGAAATCATGTTGAAGGCAAGGTGCATCAGGTCGCCGTGCACAAACCCACAGGTTAAAAACCGGTAATACTGCTTGCGGCTGTCGATTACTGCGGGCCAGAACAGCAGATCTTCTTTTACTTTTTCCTTATTGAATGCTGTAAATGAGATCACAACAGTCAGTAATACAATGGATAGGGTAATACTAATCATGTGCGAAAGATAAACAATTTCAATCAGGCATTAAACGCCTCAGTCATGGTGATATTTTTCATTCCTGAGAATGGTACAGGCCCGGTATACCTGTTCAGCCAGCACCAGCCTTGCGATCTGGTGGGGGAATACCAGTTTGGACAGGCTCCAGGTGAAATCGGCCCTTTGTTGTACCGAAGAATCAACGCCATAGGCGCCACCGATCAGGAAAATCAATTGCTTGCGGCTTTCATTGGCACGCTGCTGTAACAGGCTGGAAAGTTCAGGGGAACTGATATTCTTACCCCGCTCATCAAGAAGTACCAGGTAATCATCTTTTTGCAGATACTGAAGAACCTGCTGTGCTTCGGCCTTTTTAATGGCGGCCGGTTCAGTTAACTTGGATGGCGGAAGTAATTTCCATTCGCAGGGAAAATATCGGTTGATCCTTTGGGTGAAATCTTCCACAGCCAGACGTGTTGTCGGGTCCTGTTGTTTGCCAATGGTGAGCAGCTGGATTTTCATGATTATATCCAAAAAAAATGCCCTGCAAACGCAGGGCTTTTGTGACTCCGTCAGGATTCAAACCTGAAACCTTCTGATCCGTAGTCAGATGCTCTATTCAGTTGAGCTACGGAGCCATTCCCGTTAAGGGAGTGCAAAGATAAGGGAAACGGCTTTTAAATTCCAAAATTTCAAAGCCATTTTCCCTGAAAATTTTAATAGTGCCAGCGTACAAACGCTTCCATAGCAGCATATTGTGTTAATCCGAGCTGGGCATACAGCCTGGCTGTATTGGCGTTACGGTCTTCCGCACGCTGCCAGAATTCGCGTGAATCCGAGCCCTGGAAAGGAACCATGTCTTTTTGAGACTGATGGATGAATATGCCGAAACGCTTTTTCATTACCTGGTCCGGACTCATCGGTATGGCCATTTCAATTTCTTCAATATTCCATTCCTGCCATGCTCCTTTATACAGCCAAACCCAGCAATCCTTCACCCATTCGTCCCCTGCAGCTTTCAGGCGCCGCATGGACTCAAAAACAACGTCGAGACAAACCTTATGGGTACCATGCGGGTCTGCCAGGTCACCGGCACAGAATATCTGCTGGGGTTTCACCTTCCGCAACAATTCCATGGTGATCACCACATCTTCTTCTCCCATCGGATTTTTCTCAATCTTGCCCGTTTCATAAAATGGCAGGTTCTGAAAATGGATGTTCTCATCCTTGATGCCCACATAACGACAGGTTGCCTTGGCTTCTCCCCGGCGGATCAATCCTTTGATTGACCTGATTTCGGGAGTATCACTTTCACTGGGTTTCTTGGTAGCCAGAAATTGCTGGGCTTTGGCGAGGATATCGCGCGATTTGCTGGAATCAATTCCCGAAATTTCTTCAAAGCCAACAGCGAAATCAATGAAGCGTGTAACAAACTCATCAGTTACGGCGATGTTGCCGCTGGTCTGGTAAGCCACATGTACATCATGCCCCTGGTCGTGAAGGCGCATAAAAGTGCCGCCCATACTTATGATATCGTCATCGGGGTGGGGAGAGAAGATGATGCAGGTTTTCGGATAGGGAGTGGAACGTTCCGGATGTGCCGGGATTACTGCATTTGGTTTTCCACCAGGCCATCCTGTAATGCTGTCGCGAAGCATATAAAAAACCTGGAGGTTGATTTCGTAAGCATCTCCCTTTTCCACCAGCAGATCACCCAAACCATTGTCGTTGTAATCGCTGTTGGTAAGTCCCAGTACCGGTTTGCCGCTTTTCAGCGCCATATTCACCACAGCTTTTTTAACCATTTGGGGAGTCCATTCTATATCGCCGGTGAGCCATGGGGAACGGAAACGGGTGAGGTCTGCCGCCGCCATTTCATCTACCACAAATACGGCATCATTGTGTTGTTGCAGCAGAGATGCAGGAATTTGTTCGGTAACTTCATCTTCCACAGCTTTCTGAATCACCGGGGCTTTCATTGGGCCCCAGGCCATCAGGTAAATCTTTTTGGCCTTCATAATGGTATCAATGCCCATGGTCACTGCCAGACGAGGTACCTGGGAAATATTGGCAAATTCAAATGAATTCGCAATTCTAGTGGAGTTTTCAAGGGTGATCAGGCGGGTACGGGAAAAACGACTGGAACCAGGTTCGTTAAAACCGATGTGCCCGTTGTTACCAATTCCCAGAATCTGTGCGTCAATGCCTCCGGCAGCTTCGATCATGGCATCATATTCGGCACAGTGTTTTTTTATATTCTCTTTAGGCCATTCCCCATTAGGGATATGACAATTGGCAGGATTAATATCCACATGGTTGAATAATTGCTCCTTCATGTACCGGTTATAACTCTGCAATGCATCGTTTGTAATCGGATAATATTCATCAAGGTTGAAGGTGATCACATTTTTAAAACTCAGGCCTTCTTCGCGATGCAGCCGAACCAGTTCGGCGTATACGGTTTTGGGTGAAGAACCTGTGGCCAGTCCCAGTACGCAATTTTTGCCTTCTGCCTGTTTTTGCCGAATGATTCCGGCAATTTCATGGGCGATAAAAACGGAACCTTCTTTGAGGTTGTTGAAAATCCTGACTGGGATTTTCTCAAATGAATCTACCATGCTCATATTGGTCTTGTGCTTTAATTAGTGAACGAATGTAAAAAAATATGTGCTATGTAACTGATTTCATTTCACTTTATACTGTACCAAACCAATGCAAACGATTGAAATTCTGGTATGATATCATTTCAATTTATTCCATCAGTTATCAGTCATGTCCTATTCCGACTTCATGAACCCCCTTTCATATTTTACTGGAGTTTCCAGCAACCAGCATGTTGATTAAATTTTGTAACGCCGGTCCCGGTTTCAGACGGCAATTGCAATGGTGAACGAAAAAAAAAGACCGGAACCTTTCCGGTCCGGTCTGTAAATTATTCGATCAATGCTTCTGATTAGTAAGTCCTATTTCAGGACCGGCAGCAGGATGGATGACGCAAACTTATTATCGTGAAGGATCCTGATGGTGGCTTTCTGGAAATCACTGTCCTTTGCTTCGTAAATGTTCATAAACTTTTGCGGATTGCGGTCCATCAGTGGAAACCAGCTGCTCTGGATCTGGATCATCAGGCGATGCCCTTTTTTAAAAGTATGGGCAATATCGGGCAGCTCGAACTTTACATTCTCAGGCAGGTTGGGTTTAAACGGAACGGGCTGCTCAAAGCTTTTCCTGAATTTTCCCCGCATGATTTCACCCCTTACCAGCATCTGGTAACTACCCATGGGATAGGAGCCGCCGGCAGTTCTTGCGGGTTGGGGGATGGCATCACTATATGCAAAATCATCCGGGAAGACATCGATTACCTTAACCACAAAATCGGCATCGGTACTGCTGATACTCACCATCAGGTCGGCTATTACCGGTCCGGCAAGGGTCAGATCCTCCTGCAGCGGGGCTGTTTCGAAGGTGAGTACATCAGGACGGCGACTGGCGAAACGCTGGTCATCAGTCATGTACTCGCGGGTACGTGAATAGTGCACATCTTCCGTATAGGGAACGGGTTTGGCAGGATCACTGATATATTCGGAAGGCTGGCTTTTAGTGGCTGGCCTGTTCCATGAAAGACCTCCATTCTCCGACAGGTAAATAGGTTGGAGTTTCATTGCTTCCGGGGGCCAGGCACTGAATTCCTTCCAGGCATTTTCTCCGGAAAAGAATACAGTTGCCTCAGCCAGTTTAGGTTCTTCGCCTTTACCCTTCAGGAAATAATTGAAAAATGGTATTTCAATATTATTCTGGTACCACTCGGATGTCCTGCTGCCGAAACGTACATTGCCCAGGTAGCTGCCATCTCCGCGGCTCCATTGACCATGGAACCAGGGCCCCATAACGATCCTGTTATTGGTGGACTTGCTCTGCTTTTCAATGGCTTTGTATAGGTTCCAGGCACCGTATGTATCTTCTGCATCGAACAGTCCGCCAACAGTAAGCATAACCGGCTTGATATTATACATGGCCCTCCTTGCATCGCGTGCCTTCCAGAAATCGTCATAATTGGGATGGGCATACAGGTCTTTCCAGAACTTGATGGTGTCGCCTGTCAGTTTCATGAAATTGGGCAGGGCACCGATATCCAGCATGGTTTTGTAGTTGTCATTCCTGGGTAGATTCAGCTTGTTGACAGGGCCACGCGTGGTAGGTGCTGGCCTTGGGTAGCCGAAACCACCGGCATAAAAATCAAATCCATCCATAATAGCCAATGCCCCGTTGTGGTGGAAATCGTCGCCGATGAACCAATCGGTGACAGGCGCCTGCGGGCTGACAGCCTTGAGCGCGGGGTGGCCGCTGGCAGCAGCCATGGTCGAATAAAATCCCGGGTAGGAAATGCCAAAAACGCCCACATTGTTATTGTTGTTAGGCAGGTTTTTGGTGAGCCATTCAATGGCATCATAGGTATCGCTTGATTCGTCGATATCGGTATTGCTTTTTTTATTGTGGTTGAATGGACGAACGTCTTCAAATACACCCTCACTCATCCAGCGTCCCCTTACATCCTGCAGCACGATGATATATCCTTCCCGCATATAATATTTCCAATGCGTTTCCCAGAAAGCACGCCAGTTCTGCTCGCCGTAAGGTGCACAGGAATAGGGCGTTCGGCTCATCAGGATGGGATGCTTTTCAGAGGCATCTTTGGGCATATAAATAGAAGTAAAAAGTTTAACCCCGTCGCGCATGGGGATATACCTTTCCATTTTTACATAATTGTCCCGGATCCAGGCCGAATCCTGTGTATTGATTGTCTGGGCTGTTGTTATCAATGTACCGAATACGGCAGTTAATAAAATCACTAATTTTCTCATGTCAATTATATTGGTGAAACTGTAGGCATATTCCGAGATAATAAATGTACAGAAATGATTCCTGAAATGTTTTACTTTGACTTTCAAATCGATTAGCATGTTAGAAAGGAGAAAATTTTTGCAGCACTCACTGCTGGGCTCACTCGCTGTTCTTGTTGGAAAAAATAAAATCCAGGCGGCTACCGGCCTGAGTCCCGCTTCAATGGTGAAACCTGTGGTCATTTCCACCTGGGCGCCTAATTCGAAAGCCAACCTGGCTGCATGGAAAATTCTTTCAGCAAATGGCAGGGCACTGGATGCCATTGAGAAAGGTATCCATGTTACTGAGGCTGATCCTACGGATCAAAGTGTGGGATATGGCGGTTTGCCAGACCGCGATGGGAAAGTGACTGTTGACAGTTGTGTGATGGATGAAAAAGGCAATTGTGGAGCGGTGATGTGCCTGGAACATATCCTGCACCCGGTTTCAGTTGCCCGCCTGGTAATGGAAAAAACACCACATGTGCAACTGGTTGGGGAAGGCGCTTTGAAATTTGCAGTATCGGAAGGTTTTGAAAAAGTAAACCTTCTTACCCCGGAAGCCGAAAAAGCCTGGCGTAACTGGCTGAAGGCTTCAAAATATGATCCGATGATTACGGTGGAACACCTGGAGGAAAGGAACCGGAAAAACAAGGTGAAACCCGGCCAGCAGAACAATCACGATACGATCGGAATGCTTGCTATTGATATGAGCGGTAACCTCAGCGGTGCCTGTTCCACCAGCGGCATGGCATTTAAAATGAATGGAAGGGTGGGTGATTCCCCTATTATTGGTGCCGGCCTGTATGTAGACAATGAAGTGGGCGCAGCCACTGCAACTGGCGTTGGAGAAGAGATCGTTCGGGTTTGTGGCTCACATGTGGTGGTAGAGATGATGCGCAACGGTCATTCCCCCGAAGAAGCCTGTAAAAAAGCCATTGAAAGAATTGTAAAAAGGAATGGTATTGAAAAGGCGAAAGAATTACAGGCTGCCTTCGTTGCCATTAACAAGCAGGGGGAAGTGGGCGCTTATTCCCTTATTGCCGGATTCACTTACGCGGTCCATACTCCCGATGGCGCCTATACCAGGGAAGCAAAACATTTACTCTGATGGTACTGGAGCTTATAGCATTCAACATCGAAAGCTGCCGGCTAATAGAACAGGCCGGGGGTGGGCGGATTGAACTCTGTGCCAACCCGGTTGAAGGGGGCACAACCGTTTCGTATGGAATGCTTAAAGCGGCGAGGGAAGCGGTGAACATTCCGGTATTTCCGATCATCCGGCCAAGGGGCGGTGATTTTCTTTATAACAGTGAAGAGTACACGATAATGCAGCAGGATGTCCGACTGTGCAGGGAGATCGGTATGGATGGCGTGGTGATCGGTTTGCTGGACAGGTTCGGCAAGGTTGATAAGGCCCGCACTGCCAGGTTGGTGGAACTGGCTTATCCGATGGAAGTTACCTTTCACCGGGCGTTTGACCATGTCAGTGAACCCCTGGCAGCACTGGAAGATGTTATACAGTGTGGTTGTGTGCGCATCCTTACTTCTGGTGGTGCAGATACTGCCTTGCAGGGACTTCCATCCCTTCAGCAATTGGTAGGTTCCGCCGACGACCGGATCATCATTTTGCCAGGTTCCGGTATTCGTTCCGGCAATATCAGGCAACTGGCTGAAGCAACGGGGCTGCAGGAATTTCATAGTTCAGCCAGAACCATACTGAAAAGCGGAATGGCTTATGTCAACGGAAATATGACGGAAAGGTTGGAGACTTATACGGTTGACCCGGAGGAAGTAAGGGCCTGCATAAAAGCAATGAACAGGTAAATGAATTGCTTCATAAACCTGTTCACTGTTGAATCCCTTGATCTATTCGTCCTACAGAACTTTTGTGATCTTCAGTACATTCGTTGGTAAATGCTCCTTTACCGGTGTGCTTCCCGTATTTACAACAACATCTCCTGCATTAAGGAAGCCTCTTTCCTTAAGTATTTCAATCTGGTCTGAAACGATATCATCCAGGCTGTCTTCCTCCTCATAAAAGAATGCGCGAACACCCCAGCTAAGGCTCAACTGGTTCACCAAAGTTTTTTCCTTTGTGAAAATATACAGCGGAGAGCGGGGGCGGTAACTGGATAACATAAAACCGGTATAACCGCTCTGCGTCATACCAATCAATGCATCGGCATTAACATCCTTCGCAATCTTGCAGGCATTGTAACAAACTGCATCGCTCAGAAAAGAGGGGGAGTGAGGCTGGGGAGTGAGATCCTCTTCACGGTTATAGTAATATGCTTTCCTTTCGATTTCACCGATGATCTTGCTCATGGTTTCAATTACCAGAACGGGATGCTGACCTGTAGCGGTTTCGCCACTCAGCATTACAGCATCGGCACCTTCCATCACTGCATTGGCTACATCCGTTACCTCACTGCGGTTGGGCTTAACGCGGTCAATCATGCTCTCCATCATCTGGGTAGCTACAATGACCGGCTTGGCGCGGTGCATACATTTCCGGATAATGTCTTTCTGGATCAGCGGAACCTGCTCCATGGGGATTTCAATACCCAGATCGCCGCGGGCGATCATCACCCCATCACTTTCCAGGATAAGGTCTCGCAGGTTCGTGATGGCCTCCGGCATTTCAATTTTGGAAATAACCTTTGTCTTGCTGTCATGTTTATTCAGGATAGCACGAAGTTCCAGGAGGTCTTCCACCCGCTTCACAAATGACAGTGCAACCCAGTCGAGTTTCTGTTCAATGATGAAATCAAGGTCGATCAGGTCTTTTTCGGTTAATGCTGGTAGTGATATCTTTGTGTCCGGCAGGTTGATCCCTTTTTTAGAGGAAAGTTTGCCGCCCAGGGTAACCCTCACCTTTACATCATTTTGTGCGGTGATCTCCACCACTTCGACTTCAATTTTACCATCATCAATAAAAATGCGGTTTCCGACCACCACATCTGCGTACAGGTTCGGGTAACTTACGTAGATCTTTTCAAGGGTGCCTACGCATTTTGTATTGGTAAAGGTGAGAATGTCACCTTCATTTACCATAATGCCATTGTTCTCAATTTCACCAACCCTGAGTTTTGGGCCTTGCAGGTCACCCAGGATGGCGATATTGTATGGTTCGGTGGAGTTTATATTACGGATATGCCCAATGATCTGGGCCTTGTCTTCGTGGGAGCCATGCGAAAAGTTCAACCTGAATACATTCACACCCGCCTTCACAAGGTCCAGGAGTTTTTCGTATGTATCGCAGGCTGGTCCTACGGTTGCTACAATTTTGGTTCTTTTGAAAGCATGCTGCCTGCCTGCTTCTTTATCCATTTGCTGGTGCAGGTACTTGGAGGCGTTTTTTGACATATGTTGGAATTTCTTTGCTTGCTGATTTAATCTGATCAGGATGCAAGGATTTTTACAATCCTCATCCATTCTTCATTGATCTTCTGTTTGGCTTTAACTGCATTCTCCAGGGGGGTATAATGCATTTTATTGTTCTGGATGCCAACCATCACATTATGTTTACCTGTGAGAAGGCATTCTACTGCATGGTATCCCATCCGGCTTGCGATCAGACGGTCAATGCAGGAAGGAGAGCCGCCCCGCTGTATATGCCCCAGGATACAAACCCTTGCATCTACGTTAGGCATTTTTTCCTTTACAACCCTGGCAACCTGTTCGGCACCGCCAAATTCATCCCCTTCGGCCACAACAATAAGGTTCACCAGTTTCTTTCGCTTTTCTTTTTCCTGTAAGCTGGCAATAACACTTTCAATATCTGTTTTCCTCTCAGGGATCAGGATATGCTCCGCGCCGGTGGCTATACCACTATGAAGTGCAATGTAACCGGCATCGCGGCCCATCACTTCAATGATAAAAAGACGATCGTGTGCATCAGCAGTATCACGAATTTTATCGATGGCCTCAACAGCAGTATTTACCGCAGTGTCGAAACCAATGGTAAAATCCGTTCCCGCAATATCCTTATCAATAGTACCGGGTAATCCGATACAGGGGATGTCAAACTCCTTGCTGAAGCGGAGGGCACCATTAAAACTTCCGTCACCACCAATTACCACCAGACCATTAATGCCTCTTTTTTTCAGGTTATCATATGCTCTCTTGCGGCCATCATATTCATAGAAATCCTTGCTTCTCGCAGTTTTAAGGATTGTGCCGCCCCGCTGAATAATATTGGCCACAGACCGTGATTCCATCTTGAAAATATCATCCTCTACCATTCCGTTGTAACCTCTTAATACACCATAAACTTCCAGACCATGGTATAAGCTGGTTCTTACAACTGCCCTGATAGCTGCGTTCATCCCCGGAGAATCGCCCCCGGAAGTCAAAACGCCGATTTTTGTGACCTTTCTGTCGCTCATCGAATTAAATTAATTAGTTTGGTTTAACATGCTCATTGGTGGCCAGCTTCGTTAGGACCTATCAGAAATTTCAAATAGGCGCGCCAAAAATAAGGATTTGAAACGATTATGTAAGCTGTGAGTCATCCGTGCATTTTTCCTTATACTTGCTTTCCGGTAAATCCAGATTATTATGGTGAATAAATTTTATCAAACCGCCTTGCTTACGTTTGTTAGTTTTCAGGCCTTCTCGCAACTTAATTACCCTGTCAGCCGAAAAACAGATACGATCGACCAGTACGGCAACATTTCGGTACCCGATCCGTATCGCTGGCTGGAAAATGATAACAGTGAAGAAACCAGGGCATGGGTGGCAGAACAAAATAAACTGACCTTTGGTTACCTGGAGCAGATCCCATTCCGTAATGCCTGGAAGGATAGGATGCTGCAGGTCAGCAACTACGAGAAATTTTCAGCGCCTTTCCGGAAAGGCGAGTATTTTTATTATTATAAAAATAATGGCCTGCAAAACCAGTCCGCGCTCTTCAGGACCAAGGGACTGACAGGGAAAGAGGAATTGGTGATTGATCCTAATCTTCTTTCGCCCGATGGTACTACCCGGCTTACGAGTTTTGTTTTGTCCAGGGACGGGCGATTTGCCGTTTATGCGCTGTCAAAAGGCGGTTCAGACTGGCAGACCTACCTGGTCCGCGACATGGAAAGCGGGCAAACACTTGCAGATACTATTGAATGGGTAAAGGTATCTACTATCGCCTGGCAGGGAAATGGATTTTATTACAGTCGCTATCCCGCCCCCGAAAAAGGAAAGGAGTTGTCCACCAAAAATGAGAATCACCAGGTTTTTTATCATACTATCGGCACTTCCCAGGGTGCAGATAAACTGGTTTATGAAGATCCGGCAAACCCGCAAAGGTTTCATATCGCCTCCACCAGCATGGATGAACGGTTTGTGATCCTGAATATCAGCGACCGGGGCAAAGGCCTGATGGGGAACGCCCTCTATTTTAAAGATGCCGGCTCCCGGGAAGAGAGCTGGCAGCCCATCGTGAAAGATGTCGGTCATTTTACCTACAACTGGGTGGACAATATTGGCGACAATATCATCCTGCGCACCAATGAAGACGCCCCTAATTATAAACTGGTGAGCCTTGAGGCGAGCGATCCCGCCAAAGAAAGCTGGAAGACCCTCATTAAGGAAGGGAAATTCCCCATTCAAAACGCTGTTACCGGTGGAGGGAAACTCTTTCTTAATTACCTCGAAAACGTGAGTTCGCATGTATATATGTACCAGCCCGATGGAAAACTGGTGAAAGAGATCCGCCTGCCCGGAATCGGCAATGCCAGCGGATTCGGCGGAAACCCCGACGATAAAGTGCTCTTTTTTACCTTCAGTTCCTACACCTATCCACCCACTATTTTCAGGTTCGACCCGGTTACCGGCAACAGCCAGGTTTTTCGGGCACCCAAGATTCCGGGTTATTCGCCGGAAGCTTTCGAAACCCGCCAGGTGTTTTATCCCAGTAAAGACGGTACCATGGTACCTATGTTCATTACTGCCAGGAAGGGCCTGCAACGCAATGGCGACAACCCTTTGTTGCTTTACGCCTATGGTGGTTTTAATATCAGCATGACACCAGGTTTCAGTGCGGTAAATCTCACCTGGCTTGAGCAGGGGGGAATATATGTAGTGGCCAACCTTCGAGGAGGGTCAGAGTTCGGAGAAAAATGGCATGAGGCAGGCATGCTGGAGAAAAAGCAGAATGTGTTTGATGATTTTATTGCTGCCGCAGAATTCCTGGTTAAAGAAAAATACACCCGCCCGGCCAAACTGGCCATCCAGGGAGGTTCCAATGGTGGCCTCCTGATCGGAGCGGTGATCAATCAGCGGCCAGAGTTATTCGGGGTTGCTATTCCGCAGGTTGGTGTGATGGATATGCTGCGCTACCAGAAATTCACCATTGGCTGGAACTGGATCGCGGAATATGGCTCCAGCGAAAAGCCTGAGCAGTTTGGTTTTCTTTACAAATATTCGCCGATCCATAATATCAGGGAGGGAATCAAATATCCAGCTACCATCATCACAACTGCCGATCATGATGACAGGGTCGTGCCTGCGCATTCCTTTAAATATGCCGCTACCATTCAGGAGAAATACAAAGGGAAAAATCCACTTCTGATAAGGATCGACACGAAATCAGGGCATGGCGCCAGTAACCTCACCAAATCAATTGAGTTGTCGGCTGACCTGATGTCTTTCAGTTTTTACCAGATGGGAATCAAACCATCTTTTAAATGATAAAAAACGGATGGAAAAAATTCTCATAACCGGTGCCAACGGTATGGTTGGACAGGCACTGGTCAGGCTCCTTTCTTTAAAAGGTTACGAAGTCATTGCAACGGGGAAAGGTCCCTGGCGTTCACCCATGCCTGGTGGCCATATCCGTTATTTTGAAGCCGATATTACACACCCCTTTCAACTCCGGGAAATAATGGCCGGGGAAAAGCCTGCCATCGTGGTGCATGGTGCTGCTATGACCCAGGTGGATGATTGCGAGCTGAAGCAGAATGAAGCTCATTCCATTAATGTCGAAGCTACTGCCAGGTTATTGCTCGATGCAGAAGAATACAGCAGCTTTTTTATTTTCCTGTCCACCGATTTTGTTTTCGATGGGAACAAAGGAATGTACAGTGAGGATGACGATGTTAACCCGGTTAGCTGGTATGGACAAACCAAGGTGGAAGCTGAAGCAATTGTTCAAACCGCGGAGATTCCCTGGGCAATTGTCAGGACCTGCCTGGTATTTGGGAAAAAAGAATTAGCGGGCCGCCATAACCTGTACAGCTGGGTCAGGGAAAGCCTTGAACTGGGTAAACCTATTAAGGTGGTGGATGATCAATGGAGAACTCCTACTTATGTGGAAGATCTGGCAGCCGGCATAGAAATAGTAATCCGGAAAAAAATTGCCGGTATCTGGCATATATCAGGGAAGGACCAGGTTACACCATATGCAATGGCGTTGAAAATTGCCAAAAGTTGCGGATTGGATGCCAGTCTCATCACCCGGGTGACCGCAGATACTTTTACCCAGCCGGGGAAAAGGCCGGCGAAAACAGGATTTGATATCAGTAAATCATCGAGGGAACTTGGTTTTGAACCCCATTCCCTCGATGATATAATCTGCCGGTTAAATGGTTGATTTCCGGGGCAGGAAAATTTCGGCCATCATACAACGTGCACTGCCGCCACCATTTGTTTCAATAGTGGTCAGTTCAGAATGAATGATACTATTGAATGATTCCAGTTCAGCCCGCTGGTCACCTGTTAAGGAATGGTAAGCCTGTGAACTCATCACCAGGAAAAGTTCTCCCTTGTCATTGGTTACCTGCAACATATTTCCGGCAAATGAATTCATCTGGTCAGGGGTGATCTCTATGATTTTTTTGCCGCTATTGATAATTTCCTGGCTGACATACCCACGCTCAAGGCTATCCGTAACAGAGTCGAGGCAGATGACAACATATTTGTCAGCCACACACATCATCACATTGGTGTGGTAGATTTCTTTTCCTTCCTTGTCCCTGGCATAAAATGTAACTGGTTTATAGTCCATGAATGCGCAGAACCTGTCAACCAGTAATTTATCGGTCCGGGGAGAAAGGCAGGCATAGGCGATCCTGTTCTCCCGGTCAAGCACCATGCTGCCCGTTCCCTCCAGAAAATGATTATACTGTTCATCGGGGCTCATGTCTATTACCTTATTGTGACCGAAACGGCTGTAGATTTCGTCGAGTACATGCTGTTTTCTTTCAGCCCGCCGGTTCACGGCAAACATGGGGTAAAGCACCACGGTGCCGTCTTCATGAAAACTGACCCAGTTATTCGGGAAAATGGAGTCAGGAGTATAAGGTTCCGGGGTATCGTTGATCACTGTTACATTTATACCATGCCTCTGGAGCTTTTCCACGAAATTGTCGAATTCCTGCCGGGCCTTCTCCTGGGCATTTCCAGCCTGTCCTGCTACCTGGAAGGCATTATTCACAGCTGTTTCAGCATTGAAACTGAAATTGACCGGCCTGATCATCATGATATGTGAGGTTGTCTGCATATATACTGGTTGTGATGCTTGAAAAAGTGGCAAATTGTTATTTCTCACTCAGCGGCTCTCTTAATAGTGGCATGCTCATACAATGAAAACCACCCCTGGCACGCGACAATTCAGCCGAAGGCATCAGGATCATGGTGTCTTTAATATCATCGGTTGTTATTTCGCCATTTTCCAGTTTCTCCAGCAATTCCTTTACAGGTACCACCGCAAATCCGGCCTTTTCAAAAGCAGTAGAGGTTTTATCGTTTCTGTCGTAACCAAGTACCACACCTTCTTTCAATGCCAGTACATTACAGGAGTCTGTCCACTGTTCCCGGGCATCAAAAGGAAATTCATTGTTTCCGGAATAAATAAACCTGACTTTTTCATCGCAGCCAAGGTCATTGCGGCTGATATCATTAAGCAGGTCTTCGAGATTGTCGAAATAAACCGGGTTCTCAAGATCCTTTTTCCGAAACTGGATCACCTGGATTTTATTTTCGGATTTTTTGCCTTCCAGAATTCGCTGTACAATGTCCGCGTCTTCCTTTTTGATGGATTTTTTTGAAAAATGCCCCAGCATCACCCACACATTTCTTTTCACCTGGGTGAAAACTGTGTCGATATGCATGTAGTCGCGTTTCTTGGGGATTTTTACAATCGATACCTTCTTTACAACATTCTGTTCAAACAGTGCATGAACGGCCTGGTGTGCAGCTTCCAGGCTGGTTCTTTCACTCACGCCAATCAATACATGATCCTTGCTGACTACCATCACGTCTCCGCCTTCAAGGGTTACTTTTTTGTCATCGCCTTCTTTGGGTAAAAGAAAATGTTGATGGGTATCGGGCAGTTCAATGATATTTTCGCGAAGGTCTGCGAACAGGGGGTGATGGAAGAAAATATACCGCATCAGCAAGGCCTCACGTGTTCTTGCTTTTTTTGCCGGTTTGTTCAGCAGGATGTGGCTGTTGATGGTAATCCCAATATCCCGGGTAAAAATAAAATTCGGAATAGGAGGGAAGAGCAAACTCTTGTCAGTAGCGGTTCCGCTGATAAATATTTTCGCCAGGTCAACAGGCGAATACTGGTTTAATTCTTCCTGCTTTTTATGGGAGCAACCTTCAATAGCGCAAACTGAAGCCAGTAATTTAATTCGGATCTCGTGATCCTCCAGTATCTCCTCCAACAACCATTGGAGTTCGATTACTTTATCGGAACGGAAAAAATCCTTGTGACCGGGCTTGTAGAAATTTCTGTTGGCAGAAGGTGCATCTATCTGCTGCAGTTTCCCCCTGATCTTTTCCGGATCCAGGAAATATAGCAGGATTTTGGTGTAATAATCATATTCTTTCCTGCGGATGGTATCGAGGTGTACAATGTCTTCAAACAACCAGTCCTGTGCTTTGGAAGGAACTACTTTTCCCAGACCGCTGTCGGGACTATGAACCAATAATCGTTTTAAGGTACCAATTTCACTGGTAACGCTGGCAAATGCAATCTCTTTAGGCATAATCGGATAATTAATAACCAAATGAATTATTTAGAATACAGCAAAAAAAAGGAAGTCCGGAATTTAATCCGGAATGTAAAAATTCACCGGAAGGGTGATAGCAGCGAATGATGGTATGCAGATATTGCTGTACATAGGAAGGCCAAAAATAAGGAAACGCCCCATATGGAGCGTTTCACATTAAAAAAAACTTGTAAGAACCTGTTAATCATGTATCGCCACAAGCGGAATATGGGTATGATAAAGTAATCTCTTGGTTTGGCTGGGGTTGAAAAGGGATTCCATGAAACTATGTTTCCTGGGTATGGTAAGGATCAGGTCTATTTTAAAATCTGCTGCGAAAGTATTGATGGCGTCTACGAAATCACCAATCCGGATAAAATAAAAAGAGGGGGTGAAACCTTGCAGCATTTCTTCAAGATCTGCCTTCTCTGCCTTGTACTCATCCGTTATTTCAACATGTATTTCACTGTTAACATTTACCACGTGCAGATCTGCCTTGAAACATTCCAGCAGGTTACGGAGTGGTTGAATGGGGGTGTTTTGTTTTACATTCTTCATATCCGTGGCAAAAAGAATATTATTAATGCCGGAATACTTTGCCTCTGATGGTACAATCAAAACCGGACAAATGGCTTCGTGTGCCATATTCAGGGAATTGCTGCCCATCAGGAGTTGTTCGATCCTGCTGGTACCTGTTAGCCCCATTACAACGAGGTCAGCACCATGGTGCTTTACATACCGGACCAGGCTTTCAGTAAGTGAATCGCCTTCCTCCGCCACCACTTTAACATCCATCATTGGCGCGATCTCATGCACCAGGTTGTTTAGGGCCATTTCAATTATCTGCTTACGGGCTTCCAGGTTGGTTTTGAGCGGGGTTCCATCTGCTCCGGCTGATACCCGGTTGAACACATGGAAAAATACCAGCTTAGACTGATCAATGCCTTTTGCCAGGGCTACCGCATAATTGGCAGCATTTTTTGATGTTTCTGAGAAATCAATCGGGACCAGTAGGGTTTTCATACAATAAATTTAAGGGAAATTACAAAATGATTCATGATGACTGTCAAGTATTACCTTTGCCGCCGTTATGAAATACCATACAGAGATACAACGTCGACGCACTTTTGCCATCATCTCCCACCCCGATGCCGGTAAAACCACATTAACCGAGAAACTGCTACTTTTTGGTGGTGCCATTCAAACCGCTGGTGCAGTTAAAAGTAATAAAATTAAGAAACATGCCACTTCGGATTTTATGGAAATCGAGCGGCAGCGTGGTATCTCAGTGGCCACTTCTGTTATGACTTTCGAATACCAGGGAATCCTTATCAACCTGTTGGATACACCTGGCCACAAGGATTTCGCCGAAGACACCTACCGGACCCTGACCGCCGTTGACAGCGTAATACTGGTAGTGGACAGTGTGAATGGGGTAGAGGACCAGACCCGACGCCTGATGGAAGTCTGCCGCATGCGCGACACCCCGGTAATTGTATTTATCAATAAAATGGACAGGGATGGCAAGAACCGTTTCGACCTGATCGAAGAGATCGAAAAAGAATTGTCCATCCACCTGCATCCCCTGACCTGGCCCATCAACAGCGGAAAGGATTTTAAAGGGGTGTACAACCTGCACGATAAAAACCTCCGCCTGTTTACCGCCAGTACCAAAGCAGAAGAGGAAGATACCCTTCATCTGGAGGACCTTTCCAGCCCTGTTCTGGACCAGCGGCTTGGCGAAAGGGATGCCGCCATCCTGCGCGAAGACGTTGAACTGGTGGATGGCGTACATGGAGAACTGAATGTGGAAGATTACCTTGCCGGTCAGGTAGCACCCGTGTTTTTCGGCAGTGCCGTTAACAATTTTGGAGTAAAGGAAATGCTGGATACTTTCATCCGGATCGCCCCAATACCCAGGAGCCGCGAAACGAGCAAGCGGGTAGTGGATGTGGAGGAAGACAGGTTCAGCGGATTTATTTTCAAAATACACGCCAACCTGGACCCCAAACACCGCGACCGGATCGCGTTTTTAAGGGTTTGTTCCGGAAAATTTGAAAGAAATAAATATTTTCATCACGTTCGGTTAGATAAGGACGTGAGATTCAGCAACCCATATAGCTTTCTCGCCCGGAGTAAAGATGTGATCGAAGAAGCCTACCCGGGTGATGTGGTCGGGTTATTTGATACCGGCAACTTTAAGATCGGTGATACACTCACAGAAGGGGAGGACTTTTATTTTACCGGTATTCCGTCCTTTTCACCGGAAATATTCAAGGAAGTGGTGAACAAGGACCCGATGAAAACCAAACAACTGGAAAAGGGTTTGATGCAGTTGACAGACGAAGGGGTGGCGCAGTTGTTTACCCAGTTTGGTGGCAATAAGAAGATTATCGGCTGCGTAGGTGAACTTCAGTTTGAAGTGATACAATACAGGCTGCTGCAGGAATATGGGGCTTCAGTGGAATTCAGGGCGCAACCGTTTTACAAAGCCTGCTGGATAACCAGTAAGGATCCGAAAAAATTACAGGAGTTCACCCGGTTCAAATCATCCAATATTGCAGAAGATAAGGATGGCCACGAAGTGTACCTGGCACAAAGTGAATGGTTCCTCAATACGGAAAGAACCAATAATCCTGATATTGAATTCCACTTTACTTCAGAAATTCACAAGGAAGAATAAGGCCGGTGACAGCCCCGGCTAAAAATCGGGGCTGACGCCGGTATAGTTGGACGGGCTGATGGCCAGTAATTCCTTTTTAACGGCAGCATCTACCTTCAGTGTCCTGATAAAAGCGTGGATAGCTTTTTTATCAATAGCTGCTTTTCCCCTGGTCAGGTCTTTCAATGCCTCATATGGATTGGGATAATTCTCCCTGCGAAGGATGGTCTGTATGGCCTCCGCCACTACGGCCCAGTTATTTTCCAGGTCATCGTTGATCTTCTTTTCATTCAGCACCAGTTTGCCCAGTCCTTTTTCTATAGACCGGATGGCCAGAATGATATGTGCAAAAGGCACCCCTATATTGCGTAATACGGTAGAGTCAGTAAGGTCGCGCTGCAGTCTGCTGATGGGGAGTTTGGCTGAAAGATGCTCCAGCAGGGCATTTGCCATCCCCAGGTTGCCTTCGGCATTTTCAAAATCAATTGGGTTCACTTTATGGGGCATGGCTGAAGAGCCGATCTCACCTTTTTTTGTCTTCTGCTTAAAATAATCCATTGAAATATACGTCCAGATGTCCCTGCACAGGTCGATCAGGATATTGTTGATCCTTTTCAGTCCGTCAAAATGTGCCGCCAGGTTATCGTAATGTTCAATTTGTGTAGTGAATTGTTGTCTTTGCAAACCGATGGACTCCACAAAACTATTGCCCAGGGCTACCCAGTTCTTCTTGGGATAAGCAACATGGTGGGCGTTGAAGTTACCGGTGGCGCCGCCGAATTTAGCTAAGTACGGTACGTTGATCAGCTGGTCTATCTGGTTGCTGATGCGTTCTACGAAAACCATCATTTCCTTTCCAAGGCGTGTGGGACTGGCAGGCTGGCCATGGGTGCGGGCCAGCATGGGGATATCCCTCCATTCTTCTGCCAGGGTCCTGAACTGGTTGTTCAGGTTCAGCAAGGCAGGCAGGTATTCATATTCCATGGCATGTTTCCAGCTCAAAGGAATGGAGGTATTGTTTATATCCTGGGAAGTGAGTCCGAAATGTACCCATTCTTTAAGTTGTCCGGCATCACAGGCGTCAAGTTTGGATTTGATGAAATATTCAACCGCTTTTACGTCGTGGTTGGTGATTTTTTCGGTTTCCTTTATGGTAGCGGCATCATCCGGGCTGAAATTGGCAGCCACCTCTTTCAGGAAATTGCGCACCCGGGCGTTCAGCTTAAAGAAACGGTTATCGGCCAGGAAGAGAAAGTATTCAATTTCCACGATTACCCTGTATTTCATCAGGGCATATTCAGAAAAATATTCATCTAATTGCTGTAACTGGTTGCGATAACGGCCGTCGATAGGCGAGATGGCGGTAAGGGATTGAAGTTCCATGTTGAATTATAATATGCGTGTCAAAACTCACTGGTCCTGTACATTTGCAAAATTAAATCAAAGCGAGTGGACAGAAAAATCAGAGTAGGCGCAGTAAGTTACCTGAATACAAAGCCCTTGATTTATGGTTTGGAAAAGGGAATGATGAAGGATGATATCCTGCTGGAAATGGACTATCCTTCCAATGTAGCCGCCAGGTTGCTTGAAGACAGTATAGATATCGGTTTGGTACCGGTGGCGACCATTCCGAGATTAAAGGAATATCATTTTGTTTCCGATTATGGGATAGCCTGCAATGGCAGGGTTTCATCTGTAAGTATTTTCAGCGAAGTGCCAATAGAAGAAGTAAGCGAAATATTGCTGGATTACCAGAGCCGCACTTCTGTCCGCCTGGCAAAAATCCTCATGCGCGAATACTGGCAGGTAAACCCGGTTATTACCGATACCAGGGAGGATTTCCGGGACCGGATAAAGGGAACAACTGCGGGTGTGGTCATTGGGGACCGGGCATTGGAACAAAGACTGGTATCAACTTACAATTACGATCTGGGTGAAACCTGGAAAGACTTTACAGGTCTGCCATTTGTGTTTGCCGGCTGGATCAGTAATAAGCCAATTTCGGAGGAGTTTATCAATAGATTCAACCTGGTCAATGAGTATGGTTTGCAGCGGCTGGAGGAAGTAATCGCTCAAAATCCCTATGAGGTTTATGATCTCTACGAATATTATACCCGGAATATAGATTACAGGCTGGATGAGCAGAAAATGAAAGGCCTTGAATTATACCTGGATTACCTGAAAAGATTTGGCTTTTAAGCGGTTATTTGACCCGAAGCTTTCTTAAGTATTTATCGATCTCCTGGTTGATTTCATTGGAAACCTTCAGGAAATATATACCCGGTACAAAAAGTCCGATAAAAAGGGCTGTACGCATGGCAGTGTCAATATAGAAATTTTCCACCCGGGGGATAAAATAAACCAGGGAAGTGGCAATTACTCCAACTAAGACCGCGATAAGATTTTTTCTGTTATAAGGCTGCATTCCAAATTTAAAGTAAAGGAAGCCAAATCGTAGTAGATTATAAAAAGTCAGAGAAATCAACGTTGAGTAAGCAGCCCCCATTAGACCGAAGTGGGAAATCAGGAAATAATTAAGTGGAAGGGCAACCAAAGAATATACAACGTTGGTGAAAAAATCAATTTTCCAAAAACTGGAAGTTGTGATAATCTGGCTATTTGCACCAGTACCAAGATCTATGAGTTTACCTAAGCCCATAAATAATACTACCGCAGTTATGCCAGAATACTTATCACCAAGGTAAAATGCAATATTGTGGATATTCAGGAAGATTAGCGAAAACATTACCAGGCCTATTACCAAAAGGTTGGCTACGCTTTTACTGTAAATACTTTTAATTCCAGCGAGATCCTTATTTTTCCAAGATTCGGCCAAAACAGGAATTGAAACAGCATTCATACTGCGCTGTGGAACTTCCATCAACGTAACAATATATGTGGCGATTGTAAAAACAGCTGTATCAGTTAATCCTCTATCTCCTAGAGAGGCAAGCAGAAACGTATCAATGGTGCGGCACAATAAATTTAGGAACTGGGCGCCAAATACAAAAATTCCAAAACTGGTCAATTTGCCTCTAAGCCTGTAGGTTACCGGGCTGATTTGTGAATTGAACTGGAATTCCCCCGTTTTTCTTAAAACAATAAAAAGGATAATGACCGGGAGTAGGTAAGAGATGGAAAACAGGAATACAAATGAATTTGTATCCAGGAAATGATAGCTGAATAAAATCAGGAGTACTGTAAAAAAAATCCTTGGTATGAGTTCACGCAGGGTGTTTGTTGTAATACTTTTACGGAAGGACCAGCCAAAACTTTCCAACCACATGAATATCAGCATTAGGAAGCAAAAGGGATAAACATACTGGCTGTATTCTACGAATAGTGGTGACCGTTCACTGAACTTACGAACGATAAAATCATCAGCCAGCCATCCACCGACACACACACCAATGAATCCTACCAAACAAATTACCGCAGAAATAAAGGGAAGATCATTTCTTTCCGGCTTTAGATATGATTTAAAAAATGGGAAAAATTTATATATGACCGGGAGTGTTCCCAAAGTTGCCAGGGTCGCTAGTGTAAGTCCCGCATCTGTAATTACTCTGGTTAGACCGAGTACATCCGGAGAAAGTATTTTAGGACTTAAAACCAACAAATTGAAAGCACCAATTGCAAATCCGAGTATGATTATTGCTGTAGATCGTATGCTTTGCTTTTGGATGGTCCCCATTCCATCAAAACTAAATAATATTGCTTTACTTCGAAAAATGGAGAAAATCTTTTATTTTGGCGGTGCTATGCCTGATCTTTATGAAAATCAATAATTTCTTTTTTGCTGTTTTACTTTTTCTCCCTGTATCCATATTGGCACAAATAAATCAAGTGCCCTTGTCAACCAGTTGTAATTCATGGTTAAGAATAATGGAAAGCGGGGCAGGAGTTCAGATAGGAGACCTTGACATCTCCGGAGACAAAGTTACTATTGAGGCGAAATTTAATCGGACAAGTCCCTATTCTGGCCCTTACGTATATGCCGGAGATATTGTTTCAAAACATAAGGATCCCAACGATGTAAATTATCTTTTGCGCCCCGGTTCAGCGGAAGTTACTACGACAAATGGTTACTTTATTACACCACAGGTTTGTGAATTCGACCTGAACAAGACCTACCATGTAGCATTGGTTTATGATGGAACTACCCTAAAATTTTATCGTAATGGTTATTTAATGAGCCAGGTAAATTGCAGTGGAAATCTGGTTCTTAATAATTATCCTACTACAATTGGCCAGAACGCCGACAATATGATGGTCTCTCCAGCTGAAGGATTAATCGGATTTATTGACGAAGTGAGAATATGGAAAACAGCCCGCACAGCGAATGAGATCAAGGCTAATATGGATATTTCACTTCCATCACCTGCCACTCAGAATGGATTGCTGGCATATTATCAATTTTCAAGTCTCGTTAACTCACAGGGTAATCCAAGTTGGAATGGCGTATTAAAGGGTACAGCAACTTTAAATACAACTAATCCCCAATGTGTAACATCGACCGACTCCTGTAATATTCAATGCAATAAGGAAGTGGATTTTGGTTATCGGTTTTCATTATGCAACCCTGAACAAATTGAACTCAATTCCTATACGGACGATGTAAAGAGAGTTAATTGGGATTTTGGCAATTATGGAACATCAACCATTTTGACCCCAGTTGTAAATTTGGGTGGTCTTAATAAGGCTCTTGACGTAAAATTAGGTGTAGAATTCTTTGATGGCTGTATCGCTGAAATCGAAAAAACAATTAAGATTGAAGCAAATACTGAAGCGAGTCCCAATGGGAGAATGGATACATCGGTTTGTGAAAATTCAGATATTATCATCAGAGCGCCTTTAGCCGAAGAATATTGCTGGAAAACCGGTAATGGTATTTTTACTGAAAATATTCAACAACATCAAATAACTGCTAATTCCAGATTTTTATATCCATATAAAAGATTTTTACCAGGTACTAATTTGGTACCTAATGGAGGTTTTGAAGGTGGCAATATTTCATTTTCCTCAGAATATTCCTTTAATGCTTCAGGTATCTCAAGTGGTAGATATTGGATAGGATCAAACCCTCAAGTTTGGAATCCAGGTATATCCTGTAATTCCACCATTCCTAATTCAAATATGTTGCTGGTAAATGGGGAGACTACTCCGGGAAAAACAATCTGGAAAACTAGTGTACCTGTACAGGCAAATAGTGAATATATACTCCGATTCAATCTGCAAAACCTTAAGGATGGATTTCCGGTAATCCGCATATTTATAAATGGTAATAAAATAGACGAAGCGAAATTTGGAAAACAGAATCTTTGTGATTGGGAGAACTATCGTATTTTCTGGAATTCAGGGAATTCAGCTAATGCTGAAATAACGTTTATTACTGGAACAAAATCAGGGGGCGAAACGGTATTTGCAATAGATAATATCAACTTTTCAAAATTTATGTTATTTGCTGATTCTGCTGTCGTTAAAGTTGAATCAGCCCCTGTAATCAATTTGGTAGATGCAGTACAATTATGTAAAGGGAATAGTATTAGGCTGAATGCAAATACCACTTCCTTCAATTCTATAAACTGGTTTCCCAATCAATTTATAAGTGATATAAATTCATCCATTACTGATGTAAATCCACCAAACACATTCAAATATTTCGTTAATGCAAGGTCTCCATTAGGATGCGAATCAATTGACTCTGTTTTAGTAGAAGTTAACCCCATGCCTTCATTCGGTGTGTCACCTGCAGATTCTGCTGTATGTCCAGGAATTGATTTCACTTTAAATGCATACGGAGGAACATCTTACCAGTGGTTAATGAATGATCAACCAGTAAATACAGGTCTGTCATACCAGGCATCCTTAAATGAGTCAGGTGTAATAAAAGTTATAATTTCAGATGATTTGTGCAATATCAGCGATACCCTGATAAGTACCATTGAAGTATTTGAAATGCCTCAGATAAATGTTACAAAATCAAATGACATTGATTGTAAACAAACAACCTCATTTTTGACGGCTACAGGAGTAGATACATTTTTATGGGCTGATGATCAGTCAATAGTTGAACGTCAGGGAAATTCTATAAGGGTGGCACCAATGCAAAACACTACGTATTATTTTACTGGAATTGATGGCAATGGTTGTAATTCAGTTGATTCTATTGAGGTTTATGTAACACCAGGTGCGGCAAATGAGGAATTTAAAATGCCAAATGCTTTTACTCCAAACGGCGACAATAAGAACGATTGCTTTGGCGTGTCAAAACTTCTGGCTTTACAGGAATATAAGTTTACTATTTGGAATAGGTGGGGGGAAATTGTTTTTTCTACAACTAACCAGGCAGAATGCTGGGATGGCACTCTAAAAGGTGTAAGACAAAATGAAGGAACATATGTATTTCAGGTTAGCGGAGTTTCAATCTGTGGAAAGGTGAATAAAAAAGGATTGGTGCAATTACTTCGATAATGGTCCCATTTTTTGTTTTCTAAAGTCTATCAGCCCTTTAATAATATATTTCAATACAAGGAAAGGTTCATTTCCGTATAATAGATTGTTCTTAATACGGTTTAATAAAGCATTTTTTTTGTTTTTCATTTCTACCTTAAAATGACCACTGTGTTTTTGTGTTACATAAAAATAGTTTCTGGTCATAAAGTAAATTCTGATCGGCGAATGTAATGTCCTTGCAGTTTTTTTAAAACTTTTTAAAGACAAGTTTTCTGAGCTATTCCCCAAACTATGAACGAGCCTGATATTTTCAAATAGGACTATTTCAAATCCCTTTTCAATGGCGGTATAGCAATAATCATGGTCAACTTCATCAATAAAAAGATTTTCATCAAAACCGCCAATTATATTAAATAAACGTAGATTTAAAATGCTCCCTGAGGTGATAAGTTCAGTTACAACGGATGTGTGGCAGTTGATTTCTTTTGGGGCTTGAACTCCAAAATTAATCCCTGCCATGGCAATACGCTCCCAATTAATATTTTTTGAGCATGCCATATATGCTGCGATATCAGGTTCTTCAAAATAAGAATCCTGGTCCATTGTCAGCAATAAGTCGAAACCATCATCTATAGCTGCTTTTGCAACCTGATTTAACCTGCTTGCTATCCCCTGATTTTTGGAGTCATGAATAAATTCAAATTTAACTCCAGTCAAGGATTCCGAATTTGATATAGTGGCTGGTTTTGGGCTATTGTCAACAATAAAAAGCTTACTGATATGGCGGGAGTAAGTTTTGATATTTTCAAGAACCTCCTGACCCGGATTGAATAGAATTACAACTCCGGCTATTTTAGCCATGATTTCACCTGTTTAGTCCATTTCTTTTTTTGACCAAAATCTTCAAAATGATGCGTAAGCTGTGCTTCACCTTTAAAGGTATTTCTGGGTGGTGTCATTTTCATTTTTTCAATGATCAGCATACTGTCATAATAATGTAACGCTCTTACACTTTGCGTTACGTTATTCATCATTTTAGCCTTGTCACTTTTCACTGCGTGCCATCCATGTATAAAGTCAATGAGATTTTTGCTGAATTCAATAAATGTCCCCTTTTTTTTATAGCCACCTCCATAACTTTCCCAATATGAAGTATGCAGATCTTCACAGACATATAAACCATCTTCTTTCACATGGTCAAACAACACGTTGAATGTAGTTATTTGTTGCTTCATAGTATGCCCGCCATCGTCCAGAAGGACATCAACTTTTGGAATCTTAGATTTCAAATCAGTAAGAAATGCTTCGTCTTCCTGTGATCCAATGTGTATTGAAATATTATCCCCTTCGAATTTTTTACATTCAGGATTTACATCAACTCCAATGATTTTTGCGTTTTCTCCGAAGTATTTACGCCACATTTCAAGAGATCCGCCATGGGCTATACCAATCTCCAGAAAAGTAAAATCAGTATTACGGTATTTACTGAAATACTGATCATAAATATCAATATAGTGCTCCCATTTATTCAACAATCGGCCTGAATGTGCCTCATATATTTCGCGCAAGGATTGCATTTAAACTGGTTTTATTTAACAAACTGTAAATTGCGTAAAATATCTGAGAATAACAATGTCGATGCAGGTCAGCCCATTCATCTCAATCTGTATCCCTGCTTATAAAAGGGTGGATTACCTTAAGCGCCTATTGGATTCTATTGTAATCCAGCAATTCCGCGATTTTGAAGTAGTGCTAACGGATGATAGTCCAGACATCACGGTGAGTGAACTGTGCAAACAGTACTCAGGCCGGATGAACCTCCGGTATTTCAAAAATGATCCCGTTCTCGGCACGCCGGAAAACTGGAATGAAGGCATCCGCCAGGCCAGGGGTGAATGGATCAAGATCATGCACGATGATGACTGGTTTACCAACGACATGGCCCTTGCCAGATTTCATGAACAAACCCTGAATTACCCCGACTGCAGGTTCTTTTTCTCAGCTTTTCAGAATGTGGATGAAGACAGCGGAAAAATCGAAACGGTCCGGTGCAGCAGTTGGGAACTTTTCCTGCTGAGATCCAGTCCGCTTCATCTCTTCAAAAAGGTTTATGTCGGCAACCCAAGCTGTACACTGGTTCGGCGCGACCTTGACCTTTTTTACGACAACCGGTTTAAATATGTAGTGGATTTTGAATACTACATCCGCTGTATCCAAAAAACAGGTGAGTGGCGCTATATTGATGAAGTTTTGCTGCAGATCGGGTTCAATAAGGAACAGGTTACCAAGTATACTTTCCGGGTTAAAGAGGTGCAAATTCCGGAAAACCACCTGCTACTGGAAAAAATGGGAGCTGGCATCCTGCGTAATATCCTGGTCTTTGATTATTACTGGCGCCTGTACCGCAACCTGGAAATCCGGAGTACGCAGGAAATAGAGGCATTGTATAACGCTCCCGTTCACCCGATAATTCGTTGCATGCTGAGAATACAGGGAAAACTGCCGGCAAACCTGCTTAAGTCGGGCTTTGTTTCAAAACCAATGATGTGTCTCACCTACCTTAGGAGCCTGCTGATAAGTGTTTAAGACACTTATATGTTTTCCAGCTTCAGCCTTGTCTTTACGGCATACAGGAATTTTCCAAATGGCCCGTTGAGTAAATAATAAAGTATTCTTAATCTCAGGTGCCAGATCTTAAGTTTCAGGCTCCTGCCAAAATGCTTTGTATATACTTCTTCCATCTGTTTCAGCGATTGCAGATAACTGGTCTGGCTGATGCCATGTGGCGCAAATATCACTAACTGTTGCTCCAGGAAAATAAATGGTTCATCCGCCATACGGCAGAGAAAATCATAGTCCATCGCGATGTTCAGTCCCGGATCATACAGGCCGTATGTTTCATGCAGGCTTTTTTTCAGGAAAATGGTCTGGTGCCATACCGACCGCATTCCCCGATACAACTTCGCTTTTTCAAATGGCTTACCCAGCACTACATCTTTGCCACCCCGTTGTGTCTGGCATTTACCGTGCAACCAGGTAATCGATGGGTTGGCAAGAAAAGTATCCTCAACCAGTCCAAGTACCTCAGCTGAAAAAAAACAATCCCCCGAATTAAGCAGGTTGATTATTTCCCCGCGGGATCTTTCAATTCCTTTATTAAATGCATCCGCAATGCCTTTGTCTCTTTCGGATATCCATTTCCGGTAGGAAGGCTGGGCATGATTTTCCAGGAACTCCCTGATTTCTCCATTGGTAGAACCGTCAATGATCCAATGCTCAAATGGCGCCTTTGCCTGCCTGTCCACAGAATTACAACTTGCCTTCAGTTCAGGCAGATTGTTATAACAAATGGTTATGACGGAAATCTTCAGTGACATGGGTTAAAATTTCTGTACCAATCCCTTTAATGCATCCCGGCGAAATCGAATTACAGGCCAGGATTTTTTGGGGGTTCCCTTCAGCGCATACCAGATACCCAGCACCACCGCGGCTCCCAGTTTGACAATGAATTCCACCACTTTTTTGTAATAAGCCATGGCACCGAGCTTTTTTACCCTGACCCTTTCGCCGCGTCCCTGGCCGGATGCCACCCGATATAAGTATTCGGGGGTGAGCTTTTTGACCTCCACCACATGATGCACTTTTACAGCAGGATCATAGAATATACGGTAACCAAGTGCTTTCATCCTGAAAAAGAAATCCTTGCCTTCGCCGCCAATCCGCAGTTTACCTACCACACCCGGCAAACTGGTATCGAAACCGTTGATATCAAAAAATGCCTTGCGGGTCACAGTCATATTTGGTTCAAAGGGATAGCGCGTTGCACTGAATTCTGTTACCCTGTCGCTGTAATCGAAATTTGCCACCAAAGAGGAAACATAGTATGACATCCAATCCGGTTCAGCCGGAATGTATTGGGGGATAATAGGTCCGCCCATTCCGCCGGCCTCAGGATGAGCTGCGAAAAAAGCCAGGATCTTTTCCAGGAAATCCGGAAAGGCCACTGCATCATCATCGATAAAGGTCAGCAGTTCCCCCTTTGCTGCTTTGGCGCCTGCATTTCTTGAAAACGATGACCCCTGGCTGGTTTCCTTCAGGAAAACAATATTGGCATCGGTATGCGTTGCAATGTATTCCCGGCACAAGGATTCTGTATTGTCCGTACTGTTATTGTCCACCACAATGACCTCATATTCCGACCTGCTTATGGACTGGTTGTACAGGCTGTCAATGGCATTGATGATATAGTCCGCCCGGTTATAGGAGCTGATGATTACCGAGATCATACAAGCTTTTTACGTTTCCAGGCAAGGAAGGCAATAACTGCAAGGCCAAGGTAGATCAGTATCGCACTGATCGTGGAAACCATCTGGCTGCTTGCAACTGCTTTGGGTTCAAACCTGAATTCAATGTTATGAGTTCCTGCAGGCACCTTCATTCCCCTCAGCACATAGTTTGCTTTTACATAGGGAACGGGCTTCCCATCCAGGTAGGCATTCCATCCCTTGTCATAAAAGATCTCACTGAAAACGGCAAACTGATCTGTGGAAGCATTGGTTTTATATACCACTTTATCATTCAGGTTCTCCACCCACTGTATGCTGGCAGATGAATCATAAACCGGCTGTCCACCCAGGGTTTGTACATATTTTTCCTGCACCACAGCTATATCCTTTAAAGAAGTGCTGTCTAGCGCTTTCATTTCAGCATTGCCATCCTTTACAATTTTCACCTCTTTTACAAACCAGGCCGGCCCGAATGCTTCCGGGTTCACCTGTGCAACTGCCTGACCATTGGCCGGGTTTTGCATGATGAAGTAACGGGTGTTGAGCATATTGAATACCTGCATATTGCCTTTAGACAACTGGTGCTGGATCAGGTCCTGGTACAATCCCAGTTTGGCCGGACTGTAACCGCCTATTGAATTATGGAAATAAGAAGCCCTGGAGCTTTCAAACGGATTGGCATTGGTACTCTGGTCAAAAACCCTGAAAGGCTGACGGGTATCATTCTTAATACTGAGATCAGCAGCATTGGGTGTAAAATTTGCTTCAAATTCTTCCTTTTCCACAAAGTTGCGGTGACCCAGGTAGCGGGTACCCACGCCCACAATATCAATTGAACTGGCCACCAGCAATCCCACCAGTAATATGACTTGGTTGAGTTTTCCCTTACGATAAAAATACATCAGGGTAGCGGCCAGCAGTACCAGCAGGATGGACCTGAAGAGATCGCCCCCAAATAAAGATTTACGGTCATCCCGTAATGCTGAAACAATGGATTGTGCAAAATCCGCCGCCTGCTGCTGCATCTGGGGATTTTGGTCACCGCCCTGCATCATGCTGCCGGCCAGTTGTTGCTTCAGTCCTGCATCCCCAGCGCCGCTAAAGTCTGCCATCAGGTAAAACACCAGATACAGCGCAATCACAACACCGGAAATGATGGCAGTTAGCTTTAGCCTTTTTTGTTCACCGGCATCCTTGCTGTCGGTTTTCAGGAATTGTTCCAATCCCAGTGCTGCCAGCAAAGGGAAGGTCAGCTGGGGTATGATCAATGCGATGGTCGGTGCCCTGAACTTATTATAAAAGGGCAGGTAATCAAAGAGGAAATAGTTGAGGGAAGAAAAATTCTTGCCCCATGCCAGCAGGATACCTATTATGGTTGCTGCCAGGATCCACCATTTGTGCCATGATTTTACATATACCATTCCCAGGATAAACAGGAAGCAAATAATGGCACCGAAATATACCGGACCAGATGTGCCGGGCTGTGAGCCCCAGTATGCTGGTAATTGTTTCACAAAACTATTGGCCTGGTCTTCCTGCATGCCGGTTTTTTCCATCAGTACCGTAGCTGTTTTGGTGTCATCCCCAAATTCGGAAATGATTTCCCCGTTGACAACTGTACCTGAACTGCCGCCGTATATGGATGGAACGAAAAAGGTCATCGTTTCCGTGATGCCGTAGCTCCAGTGAAAAGCATAGTCTTTGTCAAGACCACCAACTGTTTTATTGGTGGAATCAACGCCTTCTGTAATTTCTGAGCGTCCGCCACGCATGGTCTCTTTTGAATACTCCTGCAGGGGATACCAGCTCGTGGCATAGGATGCCAGCCCAACCAGGCCTGCCACCAATGCAATGCCAAAGGACGGGAATAAAGCTCCCGTTTCTTTGTTGCGGATACTATTAACCAGGTAGGCAATACTGATCAATGCCATTACAATGACAGTATAATAAACTACCTGAACGTGTTGGGTGCTGGTTTGCAGGCCAAAGAAAAGCGCCAGCAATGCGGCACCGGTCAGGTATTTTTTCTGGTAAACCATCAGCAGTGATCCTATCACAGCAGGCGCATAGGCGATGGCCCACATTTTGGTATTGTGTCCTACTGCAATGATCACCGGGTCATAGGTTGACCAGGCATAGGCAATGGCTGCAAGGGCCGCCACCAGTGGCCTTATCCCCAGAACCATGCAGAGAAAATAGAAACTGATACAGGCAAGAAAAAAGAAACTAACGGGAATGGGCATGCCAAGTGTGAGTAATACCTGCAGGTAAATGGTTTCCACCATCGCACCGTTGGAAGTAAAAGTGAAAGCCGGCATTCCGCCAAACATACTGTTGGACCATAGGGGAAAGTGTCCGTATTTTTCCTTAAACTCAAAGGATTGCTGGGCCATTCCTTTCCAGCCCTGGATATCGTGTTGCTCCAGGACCTTCCCCATTATTGCCGGCTGGCAATAGACAACAGATACGACCAGGAAAAATAAAATGGCGTAAATATGTGGCGATGCTTGTTTAAACCAATTGGATTTCATGTGCCTGAATTCAGTTTAGGCGGCAAAATAAGACATATTTGACCTTCATTTAGCGCAATTTTACCCTCCGGGCCCCGATTTTTGCAGAACCATGAAAATTTCACAACTGAACAAACTGGCTTTTATTTGTAACCTGGCATTCCTGCTGGCTATGGCCATGCGTTATTATCCGGTATTCCAGGGCTCCGCACTGGAATCGGTCATTCTGGTAAGCGGACTGGTTTTAAGTCCGGTTATCAACCTTACAGTATTATATTTCAATTTCAGGCATTTTAATCGGCCAGGTTTCCAAACCATCCGGCCCCTGGCATTGTTGAATACTGTTTTATTGGTGCTTCAGGTTTTTCTCTTCCTTTCAGGCACATTATCTTTAGGCAATACCAACGCATGATCCATAATATAATAAAAGACAAACCAACCCGGCTCTTCATCATCCTGGGAGGATTTTTCATCGCGAATGCCATCATCGCAGAAGTTATCGGGGTAAAGATTTTTTCCCTGGAAGGTACGCTGGGTATGGAGAAAGCCAATTTTACCCTGCTGGGAGAAAGCGGGCTTGCCTTTGATCTTTCAGTCGGTGTATTACCCTGGCCCATAGTATTCATCATGACCGACATCATCAATGAGTATTACGGATTGAAAGGAGTGCGGTTCCTGTCTATTATCACCGCCGGACTCATTGCTTTTGCCTTTGTATTATTTTATCTGGCCATTCATACGGCACCTGCCGGCTGGTGGCAATTATCACAGGAAAAAAACGGGGTACCGGATATGCAGGCAGCCTACCACCAGATACTGGGGCAGGGGATGAATATCATCATCGCCTCCCTTACTGCCTTCCTCATCGGGCAGTTGACGGATGCCACAGTTTTCCGGACCATTAAAAGGGTTACCGGTGAAAACAGGATCTGGATGAGGGCAACCGTTTCCACCCTGTTTTCCCAATTCATAGATACCATCGTTGTTTCCTATATCTATCTCTATTTTTCACTGGGATTTTCATTTCCCAGGGTCACGGCCATCGCCATGGTCGGTTATTCCTATAAGTTCACCATTGCTGTACTTTGTACACCGCTGATCTACCTGATTCACGGGATGATTGAAAGATACCTTGGCCACGAACAGGCAGCCAATATGAAGAAGGCTGCGCTGGGAATGCAAAAACTTAGTTAAAAGGGAATCAGGGATTAAACGAAGCGCTGTTTTGAACGTCCCAACATTAACATATTGTCGGGTTGGCGGTCTCACAAACTGTGCTAATTTGACTATGGTTGGTTAATTTAAAACCTATACACCATGCGTAATCTCTACCTGAATGCCGGAATGCTGTTGACAGCCCTGCTGTTGACAATAGCCGGTTTTTCGCAATCCTGGCCGGTACAGGTTCAACTGAATAATGGCGATCGCCTGAAACTGTATGAGCCCCAGCCTTCAGCTTTTTCGAACAATCAATTGTCTTTCCAGGCTGCAGTATCACTTGTGAAAAAAGGAACCGGCGAGCCTGTTTTCGGAACCATCTGGGCTAACTCCCAAACAATGAAGGAGGGAAGCTACCAGGTTTTGCAGTCCATTTCGGTTACGGGTCTCCGTTTCCCTCCGGAAATTGGTGAATCCTTAAATGATGAAGTGGAACAAGCGTTGGAATCAGCGATTCCCGCAAGGCAGTTAAAACTGGCAGACAGTGATCTGAACCTTGCCCTGGAGCGCAATCAGCAAAAGGAAAGCCTGACCGGAAGCTTTCAAAACAAAGCGCCAAAAGTAATCTATACCAACAAACCCACTTTACTGGTGGTGGTGGATGGAAATCCAGTTTGGCAGCGAAATGATGACTGGGGAATGGAAGCTCTGATCAATTCACCGAATACCATCGTGCGTCATTCAAACGGCAGGCTCTATCTCTACGGGGGCAAACACTGGTACCAGTCCAGTTCACTCAGCGGCCCTTTCTCCTATACCGCATACCCTCCCGCCAGCCTGTCAAAAGTAGAAAATGCCATCAGGGAGGCTGAAGAAAAGAACCTGGCGGCCGATAACAAGAATGAGTTTGAGAATGAATTCAGTGATGAAAATCTTTCCCCTGTTGAAAATATCCTGGTAAGCACTGAACCGGCAGAGCTGATACAGTCAAGAGGTGAGGCCGACTTTACCCCCGTATCAAATACCGGGCTCCTGTATGTGGAAAATTCGCCCAATGATATTTTCATGGATATCGCCAGCCAGCAATATTTTGTATTGCTTTCAGGCAGGTGGTATCGTTCCCGTTCGCTTAATGGTAACTGGGAATATATCAGTGCAGACGATTTGCCAAAAGATTTTTCCCGGATTCCTGCCGGATCGCCAAAAGACAATGTGCTGGCCAGTGTAGCAGGGACCCCTGCAGCGACCAATGCTTTGATGGATGCCCAAATACCCCAGACCGCAAGGGTGGAAAGAAGCCGGGCAACTTCTTCGGTTGAGTATGATGGTGAACCTGAATTTGAAAGAATAAGTGGTACGAAAATGTCCTATGCAGTGAACTCTTCTGCAACTGTTATCCGGTACAGGCAGCAGTACTTCCTGGTTGATAACGGTGTATGGTTCAGGTCCGGTTCTCCCTATGGCCCCTGGTCTGTTAGTGATGTAAGGCCCGATGAAGTTGACCTAATCCCGCCCAGCTACCCGGTTTATAATGTGAAGTATGTATATATCTATGATGTTACGCCCGATTATATTTATATGGGCTATACTCCCGGATACCTTAATACTTACATATACGGACCTACTGTGGTTTACGGAACCGGTTATTATTACCGTCCCTGGCACCGCCGCTACTATTATCCCAGGCCATTTACCTGGGGATTCAATATGCACTATTCCCCCTGGTTCGGATGGTCAATAGGATTTAATTATTATCCGGGCTGGTTCAATACCGGCTACCGCTATCGCCCATGGGATCGCTGGTATGGCGGATGGTGGGGCCCTACGGTTTACCGCCCTGCATATTGCGGACCTTCGTACAGGGATTATGGTTATTACGGATACCGCAACAATCATTTTTATGTGAATGAACGGTCTTACTACGGTTCCTCACGACACTATTATGGTAATGTTTACAGCCAGCGCCAGGCAATCAGCTCACGCGACAACAGGCGTTATTACGGATCTTCTTACAATAACCGTAATGAAAACAACCGCCCTAATGCAAGACCCGACCGTCGGTACTATGGTTCAACCAATGAAAGGCCATCGGTAAATGACCGGCCGGCAATCAATGGTCGCCCTAATAATGAGCGGCAACGGAGTATTCGCCCGAACCAGCCAAATTCAAATGCGCCTGGACGTAATTACCAGAATGAAGCAAGGAATAATGATCGGCCCACTCGCAGCTATAGGCCATCAGTGAACAATAATAACGAAAGACAGCAACAGGAAAGGCCTGCCTCAAGGCAACCCAATATTCAGCCGCAGCTCAGAAACCGGATGGAGAACAGGGAAAGACCGGCAATATCAAGACAGCCTTCTCCATCATCCAGACAGCCACAGGCGCAGCGGCAGGGGCCGTCAAGGTCACCCTCAGGTGGCGGACAGGGCGAGGTCAGGAGGCCAGAGAGAAGGGGTAATTAAACATCCTTCCCCATCACGTAGTCGTCCATCACGAATCCATGGCCGATATCGTTTACCTCCGCCTTTTCGATCTGGAAACCGATGGATTCATAGAATTTAATGGCCTTGTTATTTTTGTTTACATTCAAAAGCAGGTGCGCGCCGTTATGGGTGCGCACTTCTTCTTCCACCATGTCCACCAGGGCTTTCCCAACTCCTTTTCCCTGCATGGAGGGCAACACATAAAGTTTGTGTAGTTTCCAGTTGCCATTATGAATGGGTCCAAAAGAAGCAAAACCCACTTCTTCCAGATTAATTTCAGCAATGATGAACTGGTGGTGTTGCTTTCTTATCTGGTTCTCCAATGCTGCGGGACTGTAATTAAGTTGCAGCATATAATCCATCTGATCCCTGGTAAGGATGTCTTTATAGGTAACCGGCCATATCTGGTGGGCCAGATAACCGATGGTTGCAATATCATCAAAATCTGCGCTTCTTATTACCAGTGTTTCTTTCATAGCTGTCAAACCGTTTTTTCCTTTGATTGAAGATTATTCCTGGATAATTCCTGGTGCATCCGAATCGCCTGCCAGGACAGACGCACTGCAACGAGATAGGATAATATGGCCGATCCGAACAGGAATCCTGAGGACCACTTCTGTGTGATGCCATCATCAGCCTGGACAAATAGAAAAAGATCAAACAGGCCGTGGAATAGAACAGAGAGCAATAATCCCCTTACCATGAGCTGTTTCGAATGTCTGTCATGCGTAAATTTTGCCAATCCGAGGTAATACCCCATCAGGACCCCGAATGTAGCATGGGCGGGAACAGATAGGAACATACGAAGAATGGCTGTTTGCCAGCCGTGCTGCATAACATAACCGATATTTTCCAGGGTGGCGAACCCCATGGCCACCATCACACCATAAACAATTCCGTCAAATGGTTCATTGAAAAAGGGTCTGGGCCAGGCATACCATTTTACCATCATGAATTTGCAGGCTTCTTCGGTAAGTGCCACCACAATAAAGGCCTTGAGAATGAAATAGATCCAGCCATTCGCCGGCATTAACCAGTCCAGTAAACCAATTGCGGCCAATTGCATGATCACCGCAGGAACAATACCCAGCATGCCCAGAAAAAAAGATTTTATCAGGGCACGGAGTGGTTCCTTGTCATACCGGTCTTTTGAGTAAATAAACCACATGATTGCAATGCCCGGGGCCAGGGCCAATGCCAGCAATTCCATAACAACTGGTTTGTTGCGCTGAAATTAGTGAATTAATATTGACATAGAAATTGATGGTATGCGAATAGTCCTGATTTTTTTACTGATGATCCTGGGGGCTTATGCAATGAATGCCCAGGAATTTGGCGGACACCCGCCTGCCCAGCAATGGAAGCAAATTAAAACGGTTTCCGGCAGGGTTATTTATCCCGTCGGGTGGGATAGTGCCGCGCGAAGGATTGCCGGCCTGGCCAGTGCCATCCGCCAATCTGGAGATACCACCATAGGTTCAAAATTATGGCCCTATTCTATCCTGCTCCAGCACCAGACCACCATTTCCAATGGATATGTTGCGCTGGCGCCCTACCGCAGCGAGTTTTATATGACTCCACCGGTAAACGCATTTGATTTGGGAAGCCTGGCCTGGACTGACCAGTTAACCCTGCATGAATTCAGGCACTTGCAGCAATACAGCAATTTTAACAGGGGGCTTGCAAAAGTTTTCAGGGTGGTTCTAGGACAACAGGGTCAGGCCCTCGCCAATGCGCTGACGGTACCCGACTGGTTTTTTGAGGGCGACGCAGTATTACAGGAAACCTTCATGAGTCAGCAGGGCAGGGGAAGAATGCCCGCATTTTTTAATGGTTACCGATCTCTCTGGGAAACAAATAAACATTACTCCTGGATGAAACTCAGGAATGGGTCACTGAAAGATTATGTCCCTGATCATTACCAGCTGGGCTACCTGATGGTGCTGAATGGCGCTGACAAATACGGACCTGCATTCTGGAAAAATGTGTCAGGGGAAGCGGCCGGTTTCAAAGGCTTGTTTTATCCTTTCCAGAAAGCCGTCAGGAAATACAGCGGAATTTCCTACAGGGCATTTACAGAAAATGCATTAAAGGAAAGCCGGCAGCAATTCGGAACGGAAAGCAGGGAGTTACGGGTTCAACGGGAAAAAGTCATTCACGAAGAAAATCCGGTGTTTACGGAAAACGGCGAACTGCTCTATCTCAGGACATCCTATAGCGAACTACCGGCTTTCTATAGCCGAAAAGATGGGGTAGACAGGAAGATCAGGACAAGGGACCAGTCTCTGGACCACTATTTTTCCTATGCAAACGGACAGATTATTTATGCTGCTTTTCGTCCGGCAACCCGCTGGTCATGGAAGGATTATGGGGAAATCAGGTTACTGGATATACACTCCGGCAAACAAAAAACCATTACCCGGAATTCGAAATATTTTACGCCGGCACTGTCGGAAAGGGGAGATACCGTTGTAGCCGTTCACCAGGGTTCGGATGGCATGACTGCCATTCACCTGCTTGATTCTGCCGGGCAATTGCTGAAGGTCATACCTAACCAACAAGGCTATGTTTATTCTTTCCCAAGACTCTACCATGGTCATATAATTACAACAGCCAGAAATAAAAATGGCGAGATGGCAATCCTGGAAATTGATCCTTCAGGCGGGCATTCGGCGCTGGTTATTGGCTGGACGGACCACCTCCTGGGATACCCCGTAAAATCCGGGGACAGCATCCTGTTTACCTTATCCGTTGATGGAAAGGACAATACCGTTTTACTGGAAAAGAGCAGTGGGAAACTCCTGCAATTCTTACCTCCCGGCCCGGTATCCCAAACAGGTTTTTATCAGCCGGTGACCAGTGCGGGCAGCCTGGTTGTTTCGCATTTTACCGCAAACGGCTATAAACTGGAAACCTATAAAACCGATTCCGGTGCCTGGAGCCCGATCGGAAACCTGGCTAACCATAAAATGGCAGTACGTGAAAGCCGTTCCATTCTTTCGGATTATAACAATTTGCCCGGAAATGTGCCTGTTGAAAAGTCTAACGCCATTCCCTACCCGAAAACATCCGGTCTGTTCAATTTTCACAGCTGGACGCCCTTCTATGAGGACCCGGAGTTTAGTTTTACGGTTTACTCCCAAAACCTGCTCAATACTTTCCAGAATCAATTCAGGTTCTTATACAACAGGAATGAGGGTTTCAAACAGTTCGGCTTCAGCGGAATTTTCGGCGGCTGGTTTCCCTGGCTGAGTGGAGGCATGGATCTGACTATTGACCGGAGAGGTGTTTTCAATAACAGGATCATTTACTGGAATGAACTGGAAGCCAATGCCGGCTTTCAAATCCCATTGAACCTGAGCAGGGGCAGAAGCATCAGCTTTCTTACCACAGGATCTGAGCTGGTGTATAACAAACCCTATTTCCGGCAACCGGAGAAAAACCAGTTGGGCGATCGCTCTTATTTTTACCTGAACCATGAACTGAGGTTCAGTCACCAGGTGCAGCAGGCCCGGCAGCATTTTCATCCACGTTGGGCACAGGTGGTTCGACTGCAGTACAGGCATGCAGTTAGCCGCTTCGATTCGGAACAATTGCTGGCCACGGGAAATTTTTATACGCCGGGCCTGGCACGCAACCATAGCCTGGTGCTGCATGTAGCAATGCAGCAACGCGACAGTCTTTCCGGTTTAAGGTTCAGCAATAATTTTCCATTTGCAAGGGGCTATAGTTCGGAAAGTCTTTACCGCGGCTGGAAATGGGGGGCTACCTATCATTTCCCGCTGGCTTATCCGGATTGGGGAATCTGGAATATTGTTTATCTCCTGAGGCTGAGATCAGGCCTGTTCTTTGATCATGCCATCGGTCGCGATCCGAAATTGTTACCTGTTTCGGGGCGGATTGATTTCAGGTCTGCCGGTACCGAATTATATTTTGACACCAAATGGTGGAACCAGTTGCCGGTGAGTTTTGGCATTCGTTATGCCAGGTTGCTGGATAATGATATTTTTGGTGGGCAAGGTGTCAACAGATGGCAGTTTATCCTTCCACTCAACCTGGTGCCAGGGCCCTTGAATGAAAAGAAAGTACTTACATTTTAATTGCCATATGAAAAAACTGATTTTTTCCAGCCTGGTTATGGTTGCACTGGCTACCATCTGCTTTTCCTACACTGAAACAAACGAGGATTCCTGGATAAGGATCAACCAATTGGGATACACCAATGAAGGAATAAAAGTAGCCGTGTGGGGCTCTGCTGAACCCCGCTCCATCAAAAGCTTTCAATTGGTTGAGGTATCGACCGGTAAACCTGTTTTTAAAAGCGGGGTCGGAAAGCCATATGGCGCCTATGGACCCTTCGCTTCCAGTTACCGCCTGAATTTTTCCGGGTTTAATAAGCCTGGTCGATATTACCTGGAGGCTGGCGGAGCCAGATCGCCGGAGTTTCGCATAGGCAATGACGTTTACAAGGGAAGCGCTGATTTTTGTCTTCGCTACATGCGCCAGCAAAGGACGGGGTTCAATCCCTACCTGAAGGACAGTTGTCATACCAGGGATGGATATACGCTGTACGGCCCAATGCCGGACAGCACTTATATTGATGTGGTGGGAGGCTGGCACGATGCCAGCGATTACCTGCAATATTCCACCACGTCTGCCAATGCCACTTATCACCTCCTGATGGCTTACCGGGATTTCCCGAAGATTTTTGAGGATACCAAACTGGGCAATGGGCTGGAAGGAAAAAACGGACTGGCTGACGTACTGGACGAAGCCCGCTGGGGTCTCGACTGGTTGTTGAAAATGCACCCGAAAAAGGACTGGATGTTTAACCAGATTGCCGATGACCGCGACCATATTTCCATGCGCATGCCCGCACTTGATTCACAGTATGGAAGGGGGCATGAAAGACCGGTTTATTTTATTAACGGAATGCCTCAGCAACGACAGAAATTCATGAACAATACCACCGGAACATCTTCCACGGCAGGTAAGTTCACCAGTGCCTTTGGGTTGGGAGCGGATATATTCCGGCAAGTTGACCCCGTCTACAGCGCTCTGCTTGCAGAAAAATCAGCTACCGCCTATGCGTATTCACAAATAAAACCGGGAGTGACCCAGACGGTATCGGTAAAATCTCCCTATATCTACGCGGAAGACAATTGGGTGGATGATATGGAACTGGCTGCCACCTGGCAAAATCAGTTGGGAGAAGCCTTGCGTTATGCAGCCGAAGAACCGGTTACCCCATGGCTGGGTGCCGATACCGCCAAACATTACCAGTGGTATCCTTTTATCAATCTGGGTCACTATGAACTGGCCAGGCGACTGAAAGGGCCTGAAAAAAACAAAGTCATTCAGTATTATAAGGATGGCATAGAGAAAGTTTGGGCGAAAGCTGGCAGCAATGCTTTTTACAGGGGTGTTCCCTTTATCTGGTGCAGTAATAACCTCACCACGTCCTTTGCCATCCAGTGTTACTGGTACGGCCGTTTAACCGGCGACAAACAGTTTGATGAATTGCAGCAGGCAAATATTGACTGGTTGTTTGGCTGTAATCCCTGGGGTACATCCATGGTTTTCGGATTACCATCCTGGGGCGACACTCCGGCGGACCCACATTCAGCTTTTACACATATTAAAAAATATCCCATTGACGGTGGGCTGGTGGATGGGCCGGTTTACGGAAATATCTATAAAAATCTCATCGGCATCAAACTGATGGAACCGGATGAATATGACCGATTCCAGAGTCCGCTGGTGGTTTATCACGACGACTATGGTGACTATTCCACCAATGAACCCACCATGGATGGAACTGCCTCCCTGATTTACCTTTTAGCTGCCATGGAAAACCGTTAGGCGTCTGACGCGCGTCTGACATACGTCAGACGCACGTCAGACGCCTAACGGAATGTTTGTGGCTTTTTCGGTGGTGCATCCAGGTATTGGCTTTCCAGGTAAGCCAGGCCGATCCGGCGCCAACCAGCGCACCAACAGCTACATCCGATGGATAATGCACACCCAGGTACATCCTGGAATAGCCAACCGTTGATGCCCAGCCAAAAGCAGGTAATGCAACATACCACCTGGGATATGCCAGATAAAGAGAGGTGGCCGTGGCAAATGCCTGAGAAGTATGTCCTGATGGAAAGGAAGGACTGCCGCCAGAACTTGCCTGTTGAATCTGTCCCCTATAACTAACAAAAGGTCTGTCGCGCCTGAAACTGTATTTCATTGCAGACGTGATGATGCCTGAAACTGCCAGGCTTTCACCAATGTATAATGCTTTTTGCCTGAGTTCTTTATCCGATCGGAACATCCCCGCCACCATCATGGAAGCCGGGATGGCCAGGCTAATCTTTCCGACAGAATTTGATATACCCTGGTAAAACTCAGTTGGTTCATGGCGACGGTGTTCATTCAGTTCAATGAGGGTGGTGTAATCAAAACCCGGAGTCTGCGCCATACAAAACTGGCAACCGGTTATAACAAAAAGTACGGACAATACAATTCGAATCATAAATTGAAATGTATTACTAATCCTGCATAACAAAAGTTAAACTTATGAGTCTGACGTACGTCAGACGCACGTCAGACGCGTCCGGCTCAAAGATTAGCCAGGCTTTCCTCAATTACCCTGATTTTGGTGGCAGCATCGTCCCGCTTTTTCTTTTCCATATCCACCACTTCCGGTTTGGCATTCTGAACAAAGCGCTCGTTGCTTAATTTTTTATCGCAACTAACCAGGAAGCCCTTAAGGTATTCCAACTCCTTCTGAAGTTCCGCTTTCTGATTGCCTGTATTGATCGGCTGTTCGGACTCAATATAAAACTGGTCCTTGCCAATTACCGCAGCAATGGTATTGGGAACCGTTTCCTTTACAAAATGGATTCCTGCAGCATTGATCTGCCTGGCAAGGATGGCCTGGATGGTGCCATACATTTCCTGTGCTGCAGTATTGATATGAAGTGTAACCTGTTCTTTTGGCTTTATCTGCGCCCTGTTGCGCTGGTCGCGGATGCCACTGATTACTTCCTTCAGCAGCCTGCCTTCTGCCAGGAAACTGGCCGTCGCCTTACCGTCAACAGAACTTGCAAGTACCTCCGCTTTGCTGAATTGCCTTATGCATAAATCATCGCCTGCGGTTCTTTCAGCAAGGTGGTGGTAAATTTCTTCCGTTATAAATGGCATGAAGGGATGGAGCATCTGCACCAGTTCTTCAAAAAATTCTACGGCCCTTGACAAATGCAGTGCATTCACCGGCTCTTCAAATCCGGGTTTGATCCATTCAAGGTACCAACTGCAGTAATCATCCCACACCAAAGAGTAAATGGTTTTCAATGCTTCACTCAGGCGAAACTGTTTCATGAGCTGGTCCACCTCCAGGCGGGCTTCATTCAGCCGGCTGCGGAACCAGGCATTGGGCCAGTTCAGTGCGGCATACCCTTCCCCTGATGGATCCGACACAATTGCTGGCCTTTCCTTCCACATATTGATCAGCTTCAGGGCATTCCACATTTTGTTATTGAAATTGCGACCCTGTTCCAGTGCAGCTTCATCAAATAAAAGATCGTTTCCGGCAGGAGAGGAGATCATGATGCCAAAACGAACGGCATCAGCACCATATTTGTCAATCAATTCAAGCAGATCAGGTGAATTCCCAAGGCTTTTGCTCATCTTGCGTCCCTGCTTGTCGCGCACCATTCCGGTGAAATATACATCACGGAAAGGAATCTCTTTTTCATATTCCATTCCCGCCATTACCATACGCGCCACCCAGAAAAAGATAATGTCCTGACCGGTTACCAGTACTGAAGTCGGATAATAATAACGAAGTTCTTTATTACCCGGCTCCGTGATTCCATTGAACACTTCAATGGGCCAGAGCCAGGAAGAAAACCAGGTATCCAGTACATCCTCATCCTGTTTCAAATCGTCGATAGTGAATGGCGAGCCTGGTGTGGAAAGTTCTGCAAAGGCTTCCTCACGGGTAGCAGCAACCGCAAAACTTCCGTCCGGCGCATACCAGGAAGGAATTTGCTGTCCCCACCACAACTGGCGGCTGATGCACCAGTCCTTCACATTCTCCAGCCAGTACTTGTAAGTAGCCAGGAATTTATCACCGGGATGGATATTGATATGGCCTTCTACCACTGCTTTCAATGCAGGTTCGGCCATTTCCTTCATTTTCAGGAACCATTGGGTGGATATTTTCGGTTCCACCACCACTCCGGTTCGCTGGCTGTAGCCAAGTCTTGTCTGGTATTCCTCCTCTTTCAGCAGGAAGCCTTTTTCCTGCAATTCAGCAATGATCTGCTTACGGGCCTTGAAACGGTCAACACCCACGTATATCTGTGCAGCCGCGCTGAGGGTGCCATCATCATTGAGGGTATCCACTACATCGAGCTGATGTCTGAGCCCCAGGTTGTAGTCATTGATATCATGTGCTGGAGTTACTTTCAGTGCACCGGTGCCAAAGGCCGGATCCACATATTCATCAAAGATGATGGGAATGCGACGGTTGATCAGCGGAACATATGCGAAAGCGCCCTTCAGGTGCGCATAGCGTTCATCGTTAGGATTTACACAGATCGCGGTATCTCCCATGATGGTCTCAGGGCGCTGGGTGGCAATAACAATGCCCTTGCCGGCAAAAGTTTCCAGTGGCTGACCATCAGCAGTTTCCAGCCGGTACAGCAAATGATATAATTTCCCCTGGACATCCCTGTATTCCACTTCCTCATCGCTCAAAGCTGTTTTTGCGGCAGGGTCCCAGTTGATCATTCGGGCACCGCGATAGATCAGGCCCTTTTTATACAGGTCAATAAAAACCTTTATCACGGCCTTGTAATAATGGTCATCCATAGTAAAGGTTACCCTGTCCCAATCCACACTGCAACCGAGACGTTCGATCTGGTTATAAATGATGCCACCATATTTTTCTTTCCATTCAAAAGCATATTTCAGGAATTCTGACCTGCTCAGGTCTGCCTTCTTAATGCCTTTCTCCTTTTCAAGCATCTGTACCACTTTGGCTTCCGTGGCAATGGAAGCATGGTCACTGCCCGGTACCCAGCAGGCATTGAATCCGCTCATCCTGGCCTTCCGGACAAGAATGTCCTGAACAGTTTCATTAAGGGTATGGCCCATATGCAAAACACCTGTCACATTGGGTGGGGGAATCACCACAGTAAAAGCCGGCCTATCGTCAGGGAGGCTGTTAAAATAGCGCTTATCTTTCCAGTGCTGGTTCCATTTACCTTCAACTTCTGCCGGGATAAAATTCTTACTCAGTTCCATACTATATTGCTGATACTTGATTTAAGGGGTTGCAAAAATAAGCAATCGGGCCCGTGATGCATAACCTGAAAATAAAATCAGCCTGCCCAGCCGCTGCTAAATAGAGACCATTTATAGTTAGGTTTAATTTATTACATAAAAAATATCTGGAATAATTACAATGAATTGCTAAATTCTTTAGCTTTACATGCTTGTAAATCATATTTTTTGTACGCCATTGTAGACATAGAAACAACGGGGGGATTTGCTTCCGGTAACGGTATCACTGAAGTGGCGGTGGTGCTTCACAACGGCCGTGAGGAGGAAGGCCGTTACTCCACATTGATCAACCCACGCCAGCCTATCCCGCGGCACATCACTGCATTAACAGGCATCACCAATGAGATGGTGGCTGATAAGCCGGGTTTCGACGAAGTGGCACCCCATCTTTTCAATTTGTTATCCGGCAGGATCTTCGTGGCCCATAATGTAAATTTTGATTACTCCTTTATAAAAAGTCACCTGGATTCCTGTGGTTATGACCTGCAGGTAAAAAAATTATGTACGGTAAGACTGGCAAGAAAAATTTACCCGGGGCACCACAGTTACAGCCTGGGGAATCTTTGTCGTACGCTTGACATTGGCATCAATAATCGTCACAGGGCAGAAGGAGATGCAGATGCCACCGCCAGGTTGTTTTCCAAAATGATCAGGGATGACGCTGAAGGACATATCCTGAAGATGACCCGGGGTAAAAATGCCGAACAGTTTCTGCCTCCCAATCTGCCTGCTGAGGACCTCGAGGCATTACCATACGGTCCGGGTGTATATTATTTTGAGAACCAGAAAAAAGAAATCATTTACGTAGGCAAAGCATTGAACCTCCGGAACAGGGTCCGTAGTCATTTTTCCAATAATGATGGCAACAGACGAAAGCAGGAACTGATGCGGCAGGTTTACCATGTCCGTTTCCGGGAATGCTCCAGCGAACTGATGGCCTTGATACTGGAAAGCCAGGAAATCCGCAAGCACTGGCCCCTGTTTAACCGCAGTCAGAAAAAATACCATCACCGGTATGGGCTCTATTCCTATGAGGACAGTAAAGGATACCTGCAACTGGTGATTGAAAAGAAAAGAAACCATTTGCCTGCCCTGTACACTTTCAATTTACTGCAGGAGGGGCACGCATTTATCAGGAAACTAACCGGCAGCACGGATTTGCCTGGTGAAGCAGGCTATCAGCGACAGGAGTTGCGGGAACCGCCTGCAGTCTATAATGCGCGATTAAATAAAGCCATTGATACCTTACAGGCAGAACTGCCCAGTTTTGTGTTGGTTGAGAAAGATTACTACGCGGAAGATCGCTATGCGGTTTATTTACTGGAGAAAGGATGTTTTTATGGGATGGGAAATATACATGATCCATATAACATGCCATTATTACTGGGGGCCTGGAAAGAAAAAATTGAACCATCCCCTGACAATGATTATATCAGGGGACTGGTATACCAGTTTGCAGAGAAAAAAGCTTTTACCAGGCTAAGTTTAAATGAATAGGTTATGACCAGACCAGATATGTAACAGCAGCAATAAAGCCGTATAATGCCAATACAACCAGTACCATTTTAACCGTTGTTGCCTGCGACAGATCGAACAATCGTTTCATAAAAAACCATTTTAGAGAATGAATGATTTATTTCCAACGATGATTTCAGGAGCAAAAGGGTGCGGTACTGATAAGGTTTATAATTATACGTAATATAATTATTTTAAACTGTTCGGCCAATTTTTTGTTGGAACTGGTTACCCTCACCCAAATCGTTGTATTTTAGACTAAAAGCCATCGTATGGAAAGAAAGCTCAGTTCCTGGTTCAGCCCGTCTTTGCAGAAAGAGATGCCTATAGCAGTTTATGGTCATTATGGTTTAGCCTTGCTGATGATTCCGACTGCCTCTGCGGATTACCTGGAATATGAGCGGTTCAACCTGATTAATGCCATAGCGCCGTATATTGAATCTGGAAAGGTGAAAGTGTTTTCTGTTGACAGCATTAACAATGAAAGCTGGATGAACAAGCAGATGGATCCGAGGCACAAGTCAATCCGACACCAGCAGTGGAACGATTACATATACCGTGAGGTAATCCCTTTCATTAAAACCCATACCAGTGCGGAAACGCCCATAATCGTTTGCGGAGCTTCTTTCGGAGCCCTTCATGCTGCCAACCTTTTCTTCAAAAGGCCCGATCTTCTGAATGGATTTATTGCCATGAGCGGAGTTTATGACCTTACCGAATACACCAATGGTTATTTTGACGAAGACGTTTATTATAATAGTCCGGCTCATTACCTGCCCAACCTGGCCGATCATGGCATACTGGAGCAGATTCGCAACAGCCATCACCTCCATATCCTCAGCGGCAGCGGGGCATATGAAGACCCGGATGCTGCCAGGCGGCTGGCAGGCATACTGTACAATAAGGGCATCTGGTATGAACTGGATATCTGGGGAACAGATATGAAACACGACTGGCCAACCTGGCTGGCCATGTTACCGCATTATCTGGGCACGAGATTTTAATTTTGGTAGATCAACCTTCGGCCTGCATAGCCTTGCTGATGATTTCCATGAATTCCTCCCGGGAAATCATCCTTGCACCAAGGCTTTCCAGGTGTTCGGTATAAACCTGGCAATCTATCAGTACCACACCTTTCTCTGCCAGAAGCTGTACCAGTTTGATGAAAGCAAATTTGCTGGCATTGCTTACATGCGAAAACATACTTTCTCCGAAAAATACCTTGCCGATTTTTACACCGTATAATCCCCCCACCAGTTTACCATCCTGCCAGGCTTCAGCACTGTGTGCATAGCCCATCCGGTGAAGACTGGTATAAGCCTGGATCATGTCTTTATTGATCCAGGTTCCGGACTGGAATAAACGAGGTATTTGCTGGCAGTTTTTCATCACCTGTTGAAAATCTTCATCCACCGAAAACCTGAATTTTTCCCGGTTCAGGAATGGGCGCATGCTTTTACTGATTTTCAGTTCGGCAGGGAACAATACGAATCTCGGATCGGGGCTCCACCATAAAATCGGTTCCTCCTCATACCAGGGAAAGATACCAGAACGGTAGGCCAAAAGAATTCTTTCCGGTGAAAGGTCACCGCCAACAGCCAAAAGGCCATCCGGTTCGGCTTGGGAAACCGGCGGGAAAAACAGTTCTGAAGTTAGAAAACTGAGCGGCATAGGATCAGGCCGTAATTTCGATGGTTGCGCCGATACCCCTGTCCGTTATAGCATCACACATTGGCTTGAGTTCATCGTATTCGCCGTTTTTTACCGCATATTTCCCTTTTGTATGAATGAGCATGGCACATTGTTCTGCCTGTTCAGGCGAATGCCCGCATACAGCTATAAGGGTTTCAATCACCCATTCAAATGTATTCACTTCATCATTCCATACCACCAGCTGAAAAGGAGTCGCTGTTTCCGTCAGCACATCTACCTCTTCCTTAAACTCGTGTTCCTGGTCATCTTTGTAATTCAGCATCTGGTACTCTTTGTTACAAAATTATAAATTCCTTAGAAAGCAACTACCAGAGGCAACAAATATGGCATATGAGTTGTCTACTTTGTAATTTTAAGCCAGCATATCTATTCAATGACCAGTACCGACAACCAGGAACATAATGAAAAAAAGGAAGGCCGGAACCTTCCAACTGGTAAGGCCATTGTGTTGCCTATACTACTGGCCGACAGGGGACTCGACTACCTCATTGAACTGGTAAAGCAGATCAGACCATCCTCACCCAAAAACATCAATGACGCAGAAACCAGGTTCCGCGCCCTGCTGTACCAGGTGGAAGAGGACGTCAGTTCACTGATCACACTCAGGTCAGCCATCCGCTCCCAGTTCATACAGAGCGAAGTACTTCCGGCACTGGTGGAAAGCGGATTGATCAGCTCCAGGGGATTTGTACAGGAACTGGGCAGGAAACTGAAGCATAAGATATTACCTGAATTGCAGGAGAAAACCGACTTTCTTTATGTGATCCGCAGAGTGTTTTATAAACCTACCGACTATATCTGGGTGGAAGGTATTGATATCGCGTTGTGGAAAAGGTTCTTCAGGCTGCTTCGGGTGCAGGTTAACCTGAACAACCAGCAATTGATCGACCAGTTACGAAACGCCCTGAGAATATTATCCTATCGGGTAGCGACGCTGGGACTCGAAAAGGAAGTTGCAAAACGGTTTGGAACGAATAAGGATGCCATCGCGCCTTTCCTGGAGCAGAACCAGCTCATTTCGCGATACCTGAATGAGCCTTATACCAGCGAACAGGACATGCAGATGTTACTGTATAATTTCCAGGAACAATTGCATAATTGCAGGCAGAGTATCATCTGGCTGAGAGAACAGAGGGTTTACCAGGGCACCAGCCTGGCCCAGACATTTCTTATGGTGCGCATCCAGCAGATGCTCGACAGGATGCTGATCATTTCGGATGTACTTGATCGTGATAACCAGTTCGACGAGGAAAGATTCATCTATTATTTCATTACCATCGTAACCAACGAAAATAAAAAAACCAGCCTTCGGGAATTCCTCTCCGATAACCTGGGCCTGCTCGCCTACCAGATTGCCGAACACAAGGGCAGGAGAGGGGAAAAATACATTACAACCAACCCTGAAGAATTTCGCTTACTGTTTCGCAGCGCTGTTGGAGGGGGATTTATTGTGAGTTTTGTGGCAGTGATAAAGAATCTTCTCGGGAAATTGGTTCTGCCGCCATTCTGGATGGGTTTTCTGTACTCAACGAACTATGCTGCCGGGTTTGTGGCAATGGACAGGACCAATACGACCCTGGCCACCAAACAGCCAGCTTTTACAGCATCTGCCGTAGCCAATTCGCTCGACAGTAAAAAACACAAAGGACAACCAGACCTGAAAAACCTGGCCATCACCATTGGCAATATCTCCCGCAGCCAGATCGCTTCCTTTGCGGGTAACCTCCTGGTGGTGTTTCCGTTGACCTACCTGCTTGTCTGGTTAATGGAGTATTCATTGGGATACAGGATCGTAAACGGCGAGCAGGCTTTGAAATTATTAGGAGACCAGCATCCATACCACAGTTTTGCCCTGTTGTATGCCTGTTTCACGGGCGTTTTCCTGTTTCTAAGCGGGATCATTTCAGGCTATGTGGAGAATCATATCATTTATGGCCAGCTAACGGAAAGACTGAGGAATCATCCGGTGTTAAGCCATACCATGTCTCCAATAAAATTGAACCGCCTGGTTGAATTTTTCAATAAATATTCCGGTCCCCTGACCGGCAGCATAGCGCTTGGTTTTTTTCTCGGCATGTCGTCCATTGTCGGAAAAATTTTTGGGATCCCTTTCGATATCCGCCATATCACCATTTCGGCGGGTAATGCGGCAATCGGGTATTTCGGGCTGGAACAACCTGTTCACTGGAGCTACCTGCTAATCGTATTCCTGGGTGTTTTAGGAATAGGTTTCCTGAACTTTTTTGTAAGCTTTTCGCTGGCGTTTTTTGTTGCCATGAAATCAAGGGGCCTCAGGATGCGAGATTACCCGGAGCTTTTCAGCACAATCTGGCGCTATTTCAGGAAGTATCCGGTAGATTTTTTATTGCCGCCACACCAACCACGCAAAGCAGCAGATATTTAATCCGCTTCCCTGATCAAAGTATCAGGTTCAGACTCCCCTTCAGGTCAATCAGTTGCCCGTTATCGCATACTAACTGAATGGCATAAACGAAGGTTTGTGCAGGTTGTAATATCCCGTTGACCCTGCCATCCCATCCCGCACTGCGGTCATTAATTCCAAAATCTTTGCGTTCGAACACAAGACTTCCCCAGCGGTTAAATATCCGCAGGGAGCTGACCTTCCGGATTCCCTTTCCCAGTGGATAGAATATGTCATTTTTACCATCATTATTTGGAGTGAAGCCATTGGGTATGAACACATTGTCGACTGAACAATTTAGTCCTACCACTATGTCATCCGATGCAAAACAGCCCGCTGCATTAAATACTTTAACTGTGTAAATAATAGAAGTGGCCGGTGTGGTGACGGGCTCAGGACAGGCTGTACAACTAAGGAAGGCTGAGGGTGTCCAGTCATATCGGATTACATCACTGCTGGCCAGGGTATTCAACCGCAGCGATTCTCCGGCAATCAGAATGGTATCCTTTCCTGCATTTATTACAGGCAATGGATCAACCGTTACAGTAATGGCCGCTGTATCCGTAAAGCAATTGTCATTGTCTGATCCCACCACCCGGTATTGGGTGGTTACGGCCGGATTTGCCAGCGGATCCGATGCTGTAACAGAATTCAGGCCCTCAGCAGGAGTCCATTCATACCTGTCGGCACCTTCTGCCTGTAGCCGTACCTGCTCGCCGGCACAAATCCTTTCACCAGCAGAAGCAGTTAATTTAAATGGCCGTACTACAGTAACCTGAACCGAATCAGAACCTGAGCAACCTTTAGTTGTCGTGACTTTTACAGTATAACGGGTATCAACAGACGGACTTGCCAGCGGGTTGGCAATATTGGCATTATTTAAACCGTTTGCAGGAGACCATTCATACTGCATGCCACCATTGGCAGATAATCCGGCCGCATTGCCCGGACAAATCCTGATATCCCTTGCAGGCAGTGCAATGACAGGAGCTGGATTTACTTTCAACTGGTATACTGCCGTATCTGCGCAGGTTTCCGTGGTGCCAATCAGTTGTATGGTATAATTGCCCGCATTGGCGTAAGACTGCATGGAAGGCTGAAGGGTTTCAGCACTGCTCCCATTGCCAAATATCCACCTGTTACTGATATTGACTGCCTCGTTTGCACGCCCATTATATTGAACGGGGATACCGGTACAGACTTCTGAGGGACCTGATATTGACATTTCAGGTCTAAGCACAATATTGACCGTATCGGTATAATCCGTATAACAATCTCCGGGTGCATATATACGCAGGGTAACGGCATATTTCCCCGGCTGGTTATAGGTAAAGGAAGCATCCCGCTGGTCTGAAGTATCACCCTGGTTTCCCGTACCAAATGACCAATGGTATCGATAGGCACTGTTTTCCCAGGAGGTATTCCTGAATAAAACTGATTCTGATGTGCAGCCGGTTCTGCGGGAGGGCGTGAAACCCGCCTTGGGTAATGAATATATTTTCACCAATACAGGCATTGCCATACTCCGGCATAAACTGGTATCCTGGCCGCTAATATAGTATGTACCACTATCCCGGATCAAAGCTGGCTCGGGGAGAGGCTGGTTCAAGGCTTTATCCTTAAAAAATGAATAAATCATTCCGGGTTCACTTCCCTCAAAAACGGAAGACTTGCTTATGTCTACGGTCGTACCATAGCAAACAGGTGCAGGGTCTTTAACCACAATGGTTGGCCTGGGAGACCTTGTGACCCTGATCGCAGCATCCCTGCTGCAGCCGGTTACCGGATCGTGCAGGGATGCATAATATGTACCGGCATCCCTTACCTGTGCCAGGGTGGAAAAGGCCTGGAATTCGGATTCGCCGGGTACCCTGTATTCTGCGCTTCCGCCGCCATCACAACAATCTTCCATTCCATAGACCAGGATCTCATGCATTCCAACCGCAAGGGAACTGCTCCATTGCAACGACTGTCCGGGCAGATCCCAGCTGAACCTCCACCACATATCAGCATTATTAAAGGCAACAGCCTTGCCATCCAGGAATATTGCCCCGCCTGACCCGAAATCGAAAGAAGTCCTGAACTGGTATATTCCCGGTTTACTGGCATAAAAACGGATGGTGTATTTATAGGCGATATTACTTTTGGATCCATTGAATACCAAACTATTACTTACCATGCTATATACCGGTAGATATACATCCCCGTAACCTGCCGTTGGCGGAGCAAGTACCAATTGATCTATATAGTTTTTATATTCCTCGGCTGTGTTGAAACGGTCGTGAAGAGCCATGCGGGTACTCATCTTAACTGAAGAATTCAGCTGGTAGGTTTTAGTACTGTCGGTGAAAAACTCAATGACTTTTCCACGGGTATCTTCCAGAACAGCATCATTTAATACAACAGGTTCATCACCACAGGCATGCAATGGTTTTGTGGTCAACCCTAAAGTATATGACACCTCCACACTATCAGTTATCACACAACCGCTATTCCGGCCAGCTATCACCTGATACCTTCCCGGACGCTTAACCTGAATTTTTTGTGATGATTCCCCGGTATTCCATTCATAGTGGTCAAAACCCGGACCTGCATCAAGCACCAAACTGTCCTTGCAATACCCAATGGTATCGGAAATGAACAGCGGCTGGCTATCATACACCCTGACATGGATACTGTCTTTTCCAGCCAGGATTTTCCCGAAAAAGATATCATCCAATCCGAAATCATTACCGCTATCCAGGGGTGAAACATCTGTGATCTCAATTACCGCCAGGTTGCTGGAACCGGAATTCCATTGAATAAAGAACCTTTCCCATTGGTTCACCGAATTGGGCGCAGCAAAGGCAGGCCCAACCTGTATTCCGTTAATCACGAACCTTATTTTAGCGGGATTATCTGCCAGGACCGAGCTGACCCAGGCACCAAAGGCATATTGTGTATTGGGTTCTACTGTAATAGTTTGTTTCCAGGCGGAGAGGCCTGGCTTACCGCCATTTACGACCAAAAAATTAGCGCTTCCTGTTGTATGGTCTTTCCCGATGAAGAATTCATGGGCAAAACCGGCGTCTGTACTTATGGAATATCCAATTCCATCGGATGAGGACAGGCAGTTTTGCGTGTTACAAAAGATATATCCCGAAGAGAATCCGGTATTCCCCTTTGCGAAATCCCCATTATATGCGAGATTATCGGAATAATACTTTGTTTCAAGGTAATAGATACGACTGGTATCAGCTCTAAGCTGTGGATTTTGAATGCCTGTGTTGCTTAGGCCGGTATTGGGATACCAATTATAATCAAGCGCGGCAACAGCATTCAGTTGAATTATTTCATTGCGGCAAACGCTTGTATCATCATTTATAATGCTGTTCTGGCCAGGGCTTTCAAGATTGAACAACAGAAAAACAAATAATAATAAAAGGCAAGCTGGCTTCTTCAAAGTAAATAGGTGTCTAAGGGGTGGACCGATCTTACAATATACATTACAATTTCCAAAAGCCTAAAGGTCGGGGAGGGGGAGATTATTATTTCCGGAGGATACAAACCTGCGGGATAGCTATGCAATCGTTTGACTGAATTGCAACAAGCTTAAATAAAAAAAGGAACCACAATAAAATTGCAATTCCTTTCATGGTGGGAGCACACGGATTCGAACCGCGGACCCGCTGCTTGTAAGGCAGCTGCTCTGAACCAGCT
>NZ_MBUA01000032.1:0-47500 GCF_014332695.1 Flavihumibacter stibioxidans
ACACGATCAGTGCTCCGACGGTAACGCTTCCTGCTGATGGTGGATCTACGGTTGCGTGTGTGGTGGATGCGGTAACTCCGACAGCACCGATCGTTACTGACAACTGTGGTCGTCCGATTACGCCGACTATGACAGTTGGCGCTGATCCTGTCTGTACTGGTACTAAAGTGTACACGTTCACTTACACCGATTGTAACAATGTTGATTATACCTGGACCTACACTTACACGATCAGTGCTCCGACGGTAACGCTTCCTGCTGATGGTGGATCTACGGTTGCTTGTGTAGCTGATGCGGTGGTTCCTGTTCCCCCTGTTGTGACAGATAATTGCGGACGTACGCTTGTGCCATCTGCTCCCGTGGTAAGTGCTGATCCTGCTTGTATCGGTACTAAAGTGTACACCTTCACTTATACCGATTGTAACAATGTTGATTATACCTGGACCTACACTTACACGATCAGTGCTCCGACGGTAACGCTGCCTGCTGATGGTGGATCTACGGTTGCGTGTGTGGCTGATGCGGTAACTCCGACAGCACCGACAGTAACGGACAACTGTGGTCGTCCGATTACACCGACCATGACAGCTGGTGCTGATCCTGCCTGCGCCGGTACTAAAGTGTACACCTTCACTTACACCGATTGTAACAATGTCGATTATACCTGGACCTACACTTACACGATCAGTGCTCCGACGGTAACGCTTCCTGCTGATGGTGGATCTACGGTTGCTTGTGTGGCTGATGCGGTAACTCCGACAGCACCGACAGTTACTGACAACTGTGGTCGTCCGATTACGCCGACCATGACAGTTGGCAATGACCCCGCCTGTACTGGTACTAAAGTGTACACGTTCACTTATACTGATTGTAACAATGTTGATTATACCTGGACCTACACTTACACCATCAGTGCTCCGACGGTAACGCTTCCTGCTGATGGTGCTTCAGTGGTTGCGTGTGTGGCTGATGCGGTGGTTCCTGTTCCCCCTGTTGTGACAGATAATTGCGGGCGTACGCTTGTCCCATCTGCTCCTGTGGTAAGTACAGATCCTTCCTGTGGAGGAACGAAGACCTATGAGTTTACTTACACGGATTGTTCCGGGGCCAGCCAGACCTGGGTGTATACCTATACCTTCCCTGTACCAGAATTTACCTTACCGGCAAATGGTTCGGCGATTATTAATTGTCTGTCTGAAATTATGCTGCCTGTTGCACCTTTAGTTCTCGATGCCTGTGGCGAACCGATTACCCCTGTTATGACAGAAAGTCCGGATCCGGTGTGTGCAGGGGAAAAAATATACTCGTTTACCTATTCAAATTGTGCAGGGCAACCAGCGATTTGGACTTTCATTTATTCTATTAATCCACCAACTGTCGTACTACCTGCTAATGCATCCTCAACAGTTTCGTGCGTGACTGATGCCATAATGCCTATTCCTCCCGCAGTTACTGATAATTGTGGTCGTAATATTATCCCTGTTGTCTCTGTAGGTGATGCCCCCGAATGTTCCGGTGAGAAAATATATACATTTACATATACAGATTGTGCTGATCAAACATATGTTTGGATATATACTTATTTTATCAGTATACCTGCATTTACCATTCCGGATAATGGTTTCTCAACTGTTTCATGTATTGCTGATGCTGCTGAGCCTACACCTCCTGTAGTTTCAGATAACTGCGGTCGTCCGATAACGCCGACCATGACAGAAGGAGGAAATCCGGCCTGTACTGGTACAAAAGTGTACACATTCAGCTATACTGATTGTAATGGGGTAACCAGGGATTGGGTGTATACTTACACAATTGATCAGCCTTCGTTTGAGTTGCCAGCCAATGATGGTTTAGTTGTTCCTTGTGTTGCAGCTGCTGTTGAACCAACGCCTCCGGTGGTTACAGATAATTGTGGTCGGATAATTACACCTTCTCTTGTAATAAGTGCTGATCCGGTATGTTCTGGAGAAAAAACTTATACCTATTCGTATACAGATTGTTCTGGTAGCAGTAAAGTATGGATATATACCTATACCATCAGTACTCCGATAGTGGTTATGCCGGAAAATGCTTCCACAACAATTTCAAGTTTGTCTGAGGCTCAGGTTCTGCCAGTTCCTCCTGTGGTATTGGATAATTGTAATCGTTCATTGGATATTGCAGGCCCAACCATCAGTGCAGATCCGGTTTGTAATGGAACAAAAGTTTATACCTGGATTTATACCGACTGTTCCGGTGACACTTATGAATGGACATATACCTATAATCTTGTTTCCGAAATCATTGCGATCACCCCGACCATAACCAACACCACCTGTACGGGCTCAACCGGCGCTGTAGAGATCAATGTTACCGGTGGTACTGCACCATATACCTACGAATGGAACACCGGCGCCACCACCAAGGACCTCAGCAACCTTGCTACCGGAACTTACACCGTAACGGTAACTGATGCCAATGGTTGTACCGCTACCCTGGATGTACCGGTAGCCACAGATGATGTTACCCTGACGATCACGGAACTGATCACTGCTGCGATCTGTACTGCCGAGAACGGTGCGATTGATGTAAGTGTAACCGGTGGCACTGCACCATACACCTACAGCTGGAACACCGGTTCAACTGACGAAGACCTGACCAATCTTGCTCCGGGCAGCTACACGGTGACGATCACTGATGCCAATGGTTGTACGGCAGAGAAGACAATAGAAGTAACCCAGGACATCCAAACCCTGACGATCACCCCGACCATAACCAACACCACCTGTACGGGCTCAACCGGCGCTGTAGAGATCAATGTTACCGGTGGTACTGCACCATATACCTACGAATGGAACACCGGCGCCACCACCAAAGACCTCAGCAACCTTGCTACCGGAACTTACACCGTAACGGTGACTGATGCCAATGGTTGTACCGCTACCCTGGATGTACCGGTAGCCACAGATGATGTTACCCTGACGATCACGGAACTGATCACTGCTGCGATCTGTACTGCTGAGAACGGTGCGATTGATGTGAGTGTAACCGGTGGCACTGCACCATACACCTACAGCTGGAACACCGGTTCAACTGACGAAGACCTGACCAATCTTGCTCCGGGCAGCTACACGGTGACGATCACTGATGCCAATGGTTGTACGGCAGAGAAGACAATAGAAGTAACCCAGGACATCCAAACCCTGACGATCACCCCGACCATAACCAACACCACCTGTACGGGCTCAACCGGCGCTGTAGAGATCAATGTTACCGGTGGTACTGCACCATATACCTACGAATGGAATACCGGCGCCACCACCAAAGACCTCAGCAACCTTGCTACCGGAACTTACACCGTAACGGTGACTGATGCCAATGGTTGTACCGCTACCCTGGATGTACCGGTAGCCACAGATGATGTTACCCTGACGATCACGGAACTGATCACTGCTGCGATCTGTACTGCTGAGAACGGTGCGATTGATGTAAGTGTAACCGGTGGCACTGCACCATACACCTACAGCTGGAACACCGGTTCCACCGATGAAGACCTGACCAATCTTGCTCCGGGCAGCTATACGGTGACGATCACTGATGCCAACGGTTGTACGGCAGAGAAGACAATAGCAGTAACCCAGGACATCCAAACCCTGACGATCACCCCGACCATAACCAACACCACCTGTACGGGCTCAACCGGTGCTGTAGAGATCAATGTTACCGGTGGTACTGCACCATATACCTACGAATGGAATACCGGCGCCACCACTAAAGACCTCAGCAACCTTGCTACCGGAACTTACACCGTAACGGTGACCGATGCCAATGGTTGTACCGCTACCCTGGATGTACCGGTAGCCACAGATGATGTTACCCTGACGATCACGGAACTGATCACTGCTGCGATCTGTACTGCTGAGAACGGTTCGATTGACCTGAGCGTTGAAGGCGGTACTGCACCATACACCTACAGCTGGAACACCGGTTCAACTGATGAAGATCTGACCAATCTTGCTCCGGGCAGCTACACGGTGACGATCACTGATGCCAACGGTTGTACGGCAGAGAAGACAATCGAAGTAACCCAGGACATCCAAACCCTGACCATCACCCCAACCGTAACCAACACCACCTGTACGGGCTCAACCGGTGCTGTAGAGATCAATGTTACCGGCGGTACTGCACCATATACCTACGAATGGAACACCGGTGCCACCACCAAGGACCTCAGCAACCTTGCTACGGGAACCTATACTGTAACTGTAACCGATGCCAATGGTTGTACCGCTCAACTAAATATAACAGTGGGACAAAACATCTCTGTTATTGACCTGAATCTTTCCGCTCCTGATATCACCTGCGATAAAACAACTGGTACCATCACAGTCACTGCACAGAATGGTACTGCACCTTATTCCTACAGCATTGATGGTGGTGTCACCTATCAAAGCAGCAATCTGTTTAATGACCTGGATGCCGGTAACTACACCATCCACGTCAAGGACGCCAATAATTGTACAGCACAGGCAGATGTTGAACTTGGTAAAGAGTTTTGCTGTACGGTAACACTGAGTGCAAATGCACCGGTGATCGCTTGCGACCAGTCCAGCGGAACCATAACCGCAACGGCATCCCTGGGATTCACTCCTTATCAGTTTAGTATCGACGGAGGTGTAACTTACCAGAACTCAAATACATTCACCAACCTCCCTGCTGGAACATATACCGTTCAGGTGAAAGATGCAAAAGATTGTATCGCACAAACTTCGGTTACGATAGATCAACTGATCGCACCTGTAATGCTTGTTACAAATCCTGCAGCAGTTTGCGCACCGGCTACAGTTGATATTACCAATCCGGCTGTTACTGCCGGAAGTGATGTTAACCTGTCCTATACTTACTGGACTAATGCAGCTGCTACATCATCCTTGCTGAATCCATCGGCAGTTTCCGGAGGAACCTATTATATCCGTGGCGCCGCTGCCAATGGCTGCTTTGTAGTTCTTCCTGTTACAGTTACCGTAAATACATTACCAATTCTGGTTACTGTTGACCAGCGTGTCTGTGCACCCGGAACAGTGGATCTGACAACCCCTGCAGTCACTGCAGGAAGCGATGCCAACCTGAGCCTGACTTACTGGATGGATGCCAATGCTACCCAGCCGATGAATAATCCGACCAGGGCAGGCTCCGGTACCTATTATATTAAAGCTGTAAATACAAATGATTGCGAAATCATTAAGCCGGTAACAGTTACCGTGATGGCTTTACCGGTACTTATTACCAGTAATCAGTCGGTTTGTGCACCTGCAACAGTAGATTTAACCAGCCAGGCCGTGACCGCAGGAAGCGATGCCAACCTGAACCTGACTTACTGGATGGATGCCAATGCTACCCAGCCGATGAATAACCCGGCCAGGGCAGGCTCCGGTACATATTATATCAAGGCCACGGCTGCCTCAGGATGTTACGTGATCAAATCCGTGGATGTTACAATCCTTCCATTGCCAACCCTGGTGACTATTGACCAAACGGTTTGTGCACCCGCAACGGTAGATTTAACCAGCCAGGCAGTTACAGCAGGAAGTGATGCCAACCTGGTGTTTACTTACTGGACAGACCAGAACGCAACCCGTTCCCTGAATAATCCATCAAGTGTTAATACTGGTACTTATTATATCAGGGCAGAAGCTTCTACTGGTTGTGCCGTTATCAGGCAGGTGAGCGTTACCGTTATACCATTGCCAGACCTGGTTACCAATAACCAGACTGTGTGCGCCCCTGCCACTGTGGATCTCACCAATCCGGCTGTTACCAATGGCAGCGAAAGCGGACTGAATCTGACTTACTGGGCTGATCAGTCTGCAACCCAGCCGTTGAATAATCCTTCCAGCGTAAGTTCCGGTACTTATTATATCAGGGCAATTGCTGCCACAGGTTGTGAAATCATCAGGTCTGTTGTAGTAACTGTTAATCCGCAGCCGAACCTGGTCATCAATGATCCTGCCCCTGTCTGCGCCCCAGGAAACATAAACCTGACCGCCGCTTCAGTTACTTCCGGTAGTGATGCCAACCTGACTTTGAGTTACTGGAGAGATATCAATGCTACCCAAACATTGAACAACGCAAACAGCGTGACTCAATCCGGCACCTACTATATCAGGGCGATTAATTCCTTCGGCTGTAGCATTGTTCGACCTGTAAACATAACCGTATGGGCTACCCCAGCATTGCAGGTGACCAATCCGCCTGCAGTATGTACCCCGTCCACTGTTGATATTACCTCACCTGCTATCACGACTGGCAGTGATGCCAGCCTTTCTCTGAGTTACTGGATGAATGCCAATGCTACCAATCCGTTGAATAATCCGAATGCCATCAGCCAGTCCGGCACCTATTTTATCAGGGCTGTGAATGGCAATGGTTGTATTACGATAAAACCCGTTACAGTTACTGTGAACGCACTGCCTGAAATAAGTGTCGACGCTCCGGATTCCCTCTGTCTTGGTTTGAGTACCAACCTGGTCATTCGATTCAAGGGACAGGCTCCATTCTCGTTTACTTATTCCGATGGCAGTCAGACGCATAGTGTGAACAATATCAACAGTGATGTGTACAGATTGAATATTAAACCTACTGCCACCACAACTTATACCATGCTCTCTGCGACAGACAGGAACTGTACAAACACCGTTCAGGGAATTGCCCACACAGTTTGGATCACCTTGCCGATAGATGGTAAAAACCTGCCGCCTGTATTCACCACTTCCAATACGCCTACCCAGTTGCAGGGAAGGAATATTGGCGACAACTATAACATGTTCAACTGGTTCCCGCCAAGAGGCCTCAGCCGCTACAATATCATCGATCCAGTATTCAACTACGACAAACGAACTGAATACAAAATCGAAATGCGTTCCGAAGCCGGTTGTGTTACGGTAGATACCATGCGGGTTGAAATTATAAACAGCACTGAGCCAGGTGCCAGGCCCACACTGCATGTACCAACTGTTTGGACCCCTAACGGTGATGGCAGGAATGACCTCCTGTTCCCATTCACTATCAATGTCAGGGAACTCAGGCACTTCAGGGTGTTCAACCGCTGGGGTGAACTGGTGTACGAAACAAAAACCATCGGGCAGGGATGGAACGGATATTATAAAGGAGCAATTCAACCAATCGATACATATACCTGGACGGCCGAAGCTGTTGGCATTAATGGAGAAATATTTAAAGTGACCGGACTGGTAGCATTGATGCGATAAAATATTGCGTATGAAAACATCTGTACAATTATTTACTTTACTTCTGGACCTCCTGCGGTTTGCCAGGCAGTCGGGAAATACTGTATTGCATGCGGGTCATGTCAGATCTGTACTTGTTTTTGTTTCAATTACAACAGCTTGTCAGCTTAAGGCCCAGGATCCGAACTTCTCGCAATTCTGGGCTTCCCCGCTGAATGTTAATCCGGCACTCACCGCCAATATCAACGGCGATTGGCGCACGATCATGAATTTCAGGAACCAGTGGATAGGACCTACGGCTCCTTATATGACGGGAACCATTTCTTTTGATTCAAAAATTTTGCAGGGCAGGCTGTCTGAAGGTCAGCGTTTTGGCGCTGGTGGCATGCTGATGTATGATAAGACCATGAGCGGAGTGTTGAAGAGTACCTACGGATCTGCGAATGTGTCCTATAATATCCTGGTAGCAGAAGGATTGGGCCGTCATTATGTAGGTGCCGGAGTCGGACTAATCTATGGGCACAAAAGGATGGACTGGTCCCGCGCTACATTTGGCGAACAATACAATGGCCGCGGATTTGACGTTAACATGCCTTCCGGTGAATCAGCCTTGTCAAACATGAAACCTTATTTGTCTGGTAGTGTAGGGCTTACTTATTCCTACCAGAATGATATCGCCAATTTCGATTTCGGTATGTCCGCCTTTCATGTTAACAGGCCCCGGCAAACCTTCCTTAAGGATGAAAAGGAGCGGCTTGCCACACGTTATGTGGTACATGCGAATTATGAAAGAAACCTGAGCGAGTCTGTTGTGCTGACCACAAATGGTATTTACCAGCGCCAGACTACTGCCAGCTATTTTTCAGTAGGAGGGGGACTTGGTTATATACTGGATGAAGAGTTCAACACCAGCCTGAGTGCAGGTGTATGGTACTGGTCCAAAAATGCCATAGTGCCTTACGTTGGCGCAACGTATAAGAACCTGCAACTGGGTTTTAGTTATGATGTGCTCATATCAAAACTGAAGGATTCTCCTGGCATAAGAAGTACATGGGAAGTGTCTGTTATCTTCCGCGACCTGAAGGAACTTACAGGTGTCATTTACTGCCCGCCATGGAAGTAACCAGCTGGGCTAAAAATCAGTCGCATCTTTTTTCAAGTACTAAAAATTCCAGGTCCTGGCTTGGTTCACCATAACCGGCCTTATAAGGGAACTGTTCTCGAACACCTGTGTCATGGTAACCGTGCCGCTTGTACCATTCCACCAATTCCTTCCGGATACTGATCACAGTCATGCGAATCGAACTCTTGCCCAATCTCTTCGCCTGCGATTCAGCTTCCTGTAAAAGTTTTTTACCGGTACCCCTTCCCTGAAGTTCCGGGGATACAGTAAGCAAACCCAGATACAGATAATATTCATATTCCTTCAGGTAAACACAGGCTGTAATCTGACCACCTTCGGTGTATTTAAGTATCATGGAATCCGGTGAGCTGATCATCTCCTCCACATCCGACTCCGTTACCCTGACACCACCTCTCAGCAGGTCAGATTCATTTGTCCATCCCTGCCTGGCAGACTCTCCCCGGTAGGCGCTGTTGACAAGTGCTGTCAGCTCCTTCAAATCTTTTAATGTTGCCTGTTCAATTGCCATCAACCGAAGTTATGAAATTGACCAACGTGGATGAAATCCAGGTCATCAAGAAAAAAAGTGCGCCGGAACACCGGCACACTTTTTATATGATTTGGTTACTACCTGAATTAACCCAAACGCAATCAACTAAAATCCTTTCTTCTGACCCTGCTTCCAGAATACTTCCGGAACAGGTTTCTTCAACAAATGCTTATAGAAGAAACTGGCATTTTCTGATACAAGGTGGTCGCGCTTTGCACGAACATTCGCACCAATGCCATGACGCTCGTTCGGATAGATCATCATCTCAAATGGCTTTCCAAGATCCTGGAGTTTGTTAATGAGTTGAACGCTGTTCTGCATATGCACGTTATCATCGGTTGTTCCATGTACAATACGCAACACGCCTTTCAAACGATCGGCATAATTCATTACAGAAGTGATCTTATATCCTTCAGGATTCTCCGCCGGGGTGTCCATAAAACGTTCTGTGTAATGTGTATCATACAGGCTCCAGTCTGTTACAGATGCATTGGCAATACCATGAGTAAATACATCAGAACCGTAGGTAAGGGCCATGGCCGTCATATAACCGCCGAAACTGCCGCCGGTAATACCAATTCGTGTAGCGTCTATCCATGACTGTGAACCCAGCCATTTGGCCGCACTCATATAATCTTCAATTTCGTATTTGCCAAGCTGCCGATGGATGAAATTCATACCATTCTTACCAAAGTGGCCACTGCTGCGGTTATCAATGGCCACCTGCACCAGGCCTTCCTGTGCCCACCAGATATCAGTTCCCATCATGCGGTAAGTATCATAAACGGTGCCTGCATTGGGACCACCATAGATGTTTACGATCACTGGATATTTTTTGGCTGGATCAAACCCGATGGGGTAAGTGATCAGCACAGGCAGGTCAAACAGGCCGTCAGCAGATTTTACACGTACCAGTTCTTTTTTTGGTAATGCGTAGGTTCCTGCATCTGGTCCGGTTGCATCACCCAGTTCGCGGATTACTTTTCCCTTCATATCCACAAGCGCCATTTTGGGCGGGGTGGCAAGGTTGGAATAAGTGGTGATAAATGATTTGTTATCCGGCGCGATCTGCATGCCCCTGAAGGAATAATCACCAAATGAATGCCGGATCATTTTCTGGCCGTCCAGCCCAACACTGTATAGGTCTGTGCGGGCACTGTTTTCCTTGCGGGCGGCAAAATAAATACGTTTGGCTTTTTCATCTATTTTAAAGATTTCACCAACGGTGTAGTCTCCTGAAGTTAATGTGGCCAATCTTTTACCTGTCATATCATGCAGGTACAGGTGACGCCAGCCACTGGCATCACTGCGAAGAATAAAACCTTTTCCGGAAGCAAGGAATTCAAAACGGTCGTTATCATCCAGGTCGATCCATGTTTTCTGCTGTTCTTCGTATACCAGGGTCTTGCCGCCGTTGTTTACATCCACACTATACACTTTCAGCTGATCCTGACCACGGTTCATCCAGGATACCCATAACTGGCCATTGGGCGCCCATACCGGTGTTCCGAAGTACTGGTCTTCCCTTGGATTGAAATCGGCCCAGGTTGTATTGCCGTTTTCAAGTGACACAATACCGATTTTGACATCCGGATTTTTATCACCCGGTTTGGGGTAACGGTTATTCTCAAGGTAACCATGCTGGCCATCGGCCACATAGATCGGGAAGGCCTGCATGCCGCTTTCATCAAAACGCATAAATGCAAGGTGCCTGCCGTCATTGCTCCACCAGAAAGCCTTGTAGCGACTGGCACGGCCCAGGATCTCCTCAAAATAAATCCAGGAAGCATAACCGTTCAATACAGAATCATTGCCATCACTGGTAAGGCGGGTTTCTTTTTTCGTGGCAATTTCCTGGATGTAAAGATTGTTATCCGTTTTGGTATAAGCGAAGTATTTTCCGTCAGGTGAAGCTGTCTGGTTGCGGGCTCCCACAATGGCGATGGCTGGAACCGGGGCCGATTTCACGCCACCGGCGGTATCCCTGAACTCAACTGCCTTTCCTGTTTTGGCCTCAACCTTAAAGGTTTTGACAGTTTTGTTTTCGGTAAGCGTTTCGTAATAATATTTGCCATCAAGCCATTTGGTAATGTTGGGAAGCGGCTTCATAAGATTGGTGGGCGCTCCCTTGAATGCCTGTTCGTACGTGATGGATTTCTGTTGGGCCTGCGAGCTGATGCTAAAAACAATCGCCAGGGCAAACAAGATGGTTTGTCTCATGTAGTGTATTTTGTTAGGAATCAAATTTATTTCACCTCCTGCATATCTACCAACCGCTTATAAAATCCGTTCTGGGTGATCAGGCTGTCGTGGTTACCTCTCTCCACAATCTTTCCTTTTTGCAGCACAATGATTTCATCAGCATGGCGGATGGTGCTCAGGCGGTGGGCAATCACAATACTGGTGCGGTTTTGCATCATATGATCGATGGCATCCTGCACCAGCCTTTCACTTTCTGTATCCAGAGAAGAAGTGGCTTCATCCAGTATAAGGATTGGCGGGTTTTTCAGCAGGGCGCGGGCAATAGTCAGCCTTTGCCTTTCCCCCCCGCTCAGTTTGCTTCCCCTGTCGCCGATATTGGTCTGGTAACCATCTTCCTTATGCGAAATGAAGTCATGCGCGTTGGCTACTCTTGCCGCATGCTCAATTTCCGCCTGCGTGGCATCGGGTTTACCCAGCGCAATATTGGCGGCAATAGTATCATTGAACAGGATCGGCTCCTGGGTAACAATGCTGAGTTGTTCCCGTACCGATTCCAGGGTGTAGCTCTTGATATTGACACCATCGATGAGGATCTCTCCCTTTGTTACGTCATGAAACCTGGGTACCAGATCAGCAAGGGTTGATTTGCCGGAGCCGGATGATCCCACCAGCGCTATGGTTTTCCCTTTTTCAATCACAAGGTTGATGTCATCGAGGATAATGGCATCCTCGTAGGCAAATGACACATTCCTGAATTCAATGCTGCTGTTAAAGGAATGGAGCGGTTTTGCATCCGGGGCCTCTTCCACTTTCAGTGGAGCCGTAATGATTTCTTCTATCCTGGCAATGGCTGCACTTCCGCGTTGAACATTGTAAAAGGCATTGGAAAATGCTTTTGCCGGATTGATGATCTGGGTGAAAAATACAATGTAAGTGATAAAACCATCTGCTTCCAGTCCGGCCTGGTTGTTCAGCACCAGCCTTCCGCCAAACCAGAGAATGGCAGTTAATACCATTACTCCCAGGAATTCCGACATGGGTGATGCCAGGTCGCGACGGAAGTTCATCATATTCCGCACATGGTTGAGGTATTTATTGATGCCGGAAAATTTGCCCGAGATCAGCTTCTCCGCATTAAAAGCCTTGATGACGCGCATGCCGCCAAGGGTTTCATCCAGCACCGACAATAATAGTCCCTGTTGTTCCTGGGCAGTGTTGGATTGCTTTTTCAGTGTGCGGCTGACCCTGCCGATCACAAATCCGGTCAGCGGCAGCAAAATGAGCAGGAACATGGAAAGTGCCGGGCTCAGGAATATTAGCGACACTACTACGATGATCAGGGTAAGTGGTTCCTTAATCAAAACTTCCATAGCGCCGATGATGCTCCATTCCACTTCGTTGATATCATTGCTCATGCGGCTGATGATATCACCCTTGCGCTGTTCTGTAAAATACCCAATTGGCAACTGCAGGATCCTGCTGTACAACTCTGCCCGCAGTTTTGTCATCACATGGTTGCGCATAGGGGTCAGGACCCTCAGTCCCAGGTAAAGAAAGAGGTTCTTGAAAAAGATGGATATGATGATCGTTATGCAGATGGCTGCCAGCGCATAAACCGGACCGTTATCGCTGATCAGGTGGCTAAGCTGGAATTTCATGTATTGCATAACACCGGCAGCCGTCCATTCAAATGCCGGCTCTGCGGTTAAGAGCTTTTCTTTACCAAACAGGAGCTGGAGGAAAGGGGCCAACATGGCAAGTGAAACCAGTGAAAAGAGAATTGACAGTAAGTTGAAGAGGAAATAAAGCAGGATGTTGCCTTTTTTATCGCCCAGGTATTTGAAAATGCGAGCAAATTTTTTCATTCTGTAATGCTAATAGAAACTGCAAACCTACATTAATTTGGGGTGTGAAGGGTGCCGATTTCTTCGCATCTTTGCCTAAACATCATATTAACAGGTATGCAACAAGAGACGAAAAGACAGAAGCAGGTGGCGGGAGAAATCCAGGAAGTGCTCAACCGGGTGTTCCAGCACCTGGGGCTGACCATGATGGATGGGGGGATGGTCTCCATTTCTTCGGTGAAAATGACCCCGGACCTGCTGGAGGCCCGGATCTACATCAGCCTGTTCAAGGTACCGGACCCCAGGGCAGCCATGAAAAAGCTGGAAGACCGGGCCTGGGAAATAAAGCGCGAGCTGGCAGCCTCCATCAAGCACCAGGTTCGCAGGATACCGGAGATGCAGTTTTATATGGATGAAACACTTGACCATGTGTTTAAAATGGAAGAGCTGTTCAGGCAGATCCATAAGGATGAAACTGGATCTGAAAAATCCGCCGATTAATATATAGCAACAAACCGATATATCTTGAATTTCCTCTTTGCCTGGCGCTATTTCAAGTCCAAAAAATCCACCAATGCCATCAATATCATTGCATGGGTCAGTGTGGTGGCAGTTGTGGTAGGCACAGCATCACTGATAGTGGTGCTCAGTGTTTTCAATGGGTTCGAGGGGCTGGTAAAATCATTATACGCCACATTTTACACCGACCTGAAAGTGACCCCGGCCCATGGCAAGCTGATCCGGTTAAATGAGAAACAATTAAAGACAATTGGCGGCATGGATGGCGTGCGTGCCTGGTCGCTGGTAATGGAAGAGAAGGCCTTGCTGCAAAACGGTGAGGCTCAGACGATAGTTTACCTGAAAGGGGTTGATAGTTCATATACGAATGTTACCACTGTGGCCGATGAGGTAAAGGCGGGAGAGTTCAACCTGGGGACCGAAGACAAGCCCGCCTCCGTTTTGGGAGTCGGTATTGAAAATGCCCTTGGTTTATGGAGCGACCGCGAACTGCTTCCGCTTACCGCGTATCTTCCGAGGAGGGGCGCCAGCCTGAATGTATCTGACCCGATGGCCTCACTGAGTGCAGAAAACCTCTACACCTCGGGGTCTTTTGCCATTCAGCAGGACTTCGATAATAAATATGTGCTAACCAACCTGGCATTCCTGAAACGTATATTAAACCTTGCCCCGGACGAATACGGCGGATTGGAAATCGCCTTGCAGGAAAACGCTGATGAGGAAGCTGTTAAGGACCAGATTGCCAGGCTGTTAGGCGCTGAATATAAGGTGCTTACACGATATGAACAGAACCAGGGGCTTTACAGTATCATGCAATTGGAAAAATGGGTCATATATGGAGTACTGTCACTTATTCTGGTTGTGGCGGCCTTTACAATGATCGGTTCCTTGACGATGCTTGTCCTGGAAAAGCAGAAGGACATCCAGGTATTAAAGGCCATGGGAGCTTCTAATGGTCGCATTCAATCTATTTTCATCACTGAGGGATTCCTGCTGGCAGGAATTGGTGCTATTGCCGGAACCTTGCTGGCTTTGCTGATTTGCTGGGCCCAGGTAAAATACAAACTGGTTATGCTTCAGGGCGGAAGTTTTGTCATTGATTATTACCCCGTGAAATTTCTTGCCCGCGACTTCCTGCTGGTACTCGGTACCGTTATACTGGTGGCTTTCCTGGCTGCATGGTTCCCCGCCCGGAAGGCGGCAGGGGAGAGGGTGGAGCTGAAATCGTGAATGGTGAAGGGTGATTTTACAGTTAAATCACCAAAAGCTGGATACCTATATCGTAATCAGGGAACTTGTACGAGAATGTTACAGTCTTGCAGCACTACTACCAGAGATTGAAAGATTCGGCCTCCAGACGCAAATCCGAAGGGCTGCAATATCTGTTCAACTCAATATGGCCGAAGGGTCTTCCAGGGGTACTATTCCCGAAAGAAAAAGATTTTATCAAATTGCACGTGGTTCTGTCATCGAAATTGATGCCGCGCTTGATATAGCAAATGATCTTGGTTATCTAACCACCATTCACCATTCACCATCAATAGTCCCCCAGCGTTTCCTCCAGCTGTGCCAGCGCTTTGGCAAGCTGTTCATCATTGGGAGCAATACCATGCCACTCGTGGCTGCCTTCCATGAAATCCACACCCTTACCCATTTCTGTTTTCATTAAGATTACAATGGGCTTACCCTTGCCGACGAAGGTTTTGGCCTTCTCCAGCATCGCAACGATGGCGTCCACATCATTCCCTTTTTCAAGAATCAACACTTCCCAACCGAAAGATTCAAATTTTTTATCGAGGCTGCCGAGGTTCATCACTTTGGCAGTGGGACCGTCGATTTGCTGCCCGTTCCAGTCGATTGTTGAGATCAGGTTGTCTATTTTGTGATGGGCGGCAAACATGGCTGCTTCCCAGTTCTGGCCTTCATCAAGTTCTCCGTCACCGTGCAGGGAATAAACAACCGTAGATTCGCCATTCAGCTTCTTGGTAAGCGCAGCGCCGCAGGCCACACTCATTCCCTGACCGAGGGATCCACTGGCAATCCTGACGCCCGGCAGGTGCTCGTGCGTGGCCGGATGCCCCTGGAGACGGCTGTTCAGTTTACGGAAAGTTGCCAGTTCCTTTATGTCAAAATAACCGGAGCGGGCCAGTACAGAGTAGTACAGGGGAGAGATATGGCCGTTGGAAACAAAAAACAGATCCTCATTGGTGCCATCCATATTAAAATTCGGATCATGTTTCATCACCTTAAAGAACAGGGCGGTCATAAAATCCGTACAACCCAGGGATCCACCGGGGTGACCACTTGATACACCGTGTACCATCCTTACGATATCTCGCCTGATTTGTGAGGCAATCTCCTGTAAACTAGCCATATACAAATTTTGTGGGGCAAATCTAACCCATTTAACGGGATCTGTCTACGCAATTTTTAGACTAAACTTCCGATGCCTGCGTTTATAAAGTAATCCGCTAATGGCCCGATTTTTTATGGTGGATTATGGTTATATTGTTATTTGTTAAGGCACAGATAACATTTTGGACTTATTTTCGCGAACGAACAAACAATGGTTCATGTTTGATGTCATACTTGCTTTAACACTATCCTTTGCAATTACTTTCCTGGCAATTCCTGTTATTATCAGGGTGGCGGCCATGAAAAAGTTATACGATATTCCGGATGAAAGAAAAGTTCATCAGTCCCCAATTCCTGCCCTGGGTGGATTGGGAATTTTCGCCGGATTCGTTTTTGCAACATTGCTGATCGCCAATTTCCAGGAAGGAAAGGATATCCAGTATTACCTGGCGGCCACTGTGGTGATATTTTACCTCGGATTGAAAGACGATATCATCATTATTTCGCCGGTTAAAAAATTCATTGGCCAGGTCCTGGCCGCATTTATAGTCATTTATTACGGAAACCTCCAGATATCCAGCATGCATGGTTTTCTCGGAATCTATAATTTACCCGACTCCTTCAGCCTGCTCTTCACCTACCTGACTGTTATCGTGATCATTAATTCCTTTAACCTGATTGATGGGATCGATGGACTGGCAGGTAGCCTGGGCCTTTTATCCACCAGTGTATTCGGGATTTATTTCGTGGGCATCGGCCATACGGCTGATGCTGTGCTGGCATTTTCCATGGCAGGAGCTATCCTGGCTTTCCTGATTTTTAATTTCCAGCCAGCCCGGATATTCATGGGTGATACCGGATCTCTTTTACTGGGACTGGTAAACGCTGTGCTGGTGATTAAATTCATCAATATCGCCGCAACCACAAGTTCTGCCTACCAGATAAGCGCCTCACCGGCAGTGGGTTTCGGTATCCTGATGGTTCCCCTGATGGACACTTTAAGGGTATTCGCCATCAGGATGTTCCAGCGCAGGTCGCCATTCTCACCGGACAGAAACCATATTCATCACCTGTTTCTGGACAATGGTTTTTCACACCGTACCATAGCAATACTACTGCTGGCGCTCAATGCAATCAGTGTGGCGGTTTCATTTATTTTCCGGGACCTTGGGTCTACCCTCCTTATGGGTATCCTGTTTGGCATATTCTTTACACTGATTGCCTTAATGTACTACGCCAGGCAAAGACGGCCCAGACTATTCGTTACTCCCAGTGGCGAAGTGGAAGACAAGTCCCCGCCACGTATTGTTCCACTTGCAGAAGACACGGTATTGCGGCAGAAATAACTGCATTTCCTTAGTTTTGCCTCGATTAATTGAAAAGAAATGTCAGAAGAATTATCTATGATCATGGATGATGCGGGCGATTCCATGAAGAAAGCGATCAACCACCTGGAAGCCGAACTGGTAAAAATCAGGGCCGGTAAAGCCAATCCGCAAATGCTGGATGGAATTGTGGTAGATTATTATGGTTCCCCCACACCCATCGCCCAGGTGGCCAATATTATGGCAACGGATGCGCGTACACTCACTGTGCAGCCCTGGGAAAAGAACATGCTGCAACCCATCGAAAGGGCAATCATCAATTCAAATATCGGGATCAACCCGCAGAACGATGGGGTGATTATCCGCATGTTCCTGCCGCCATTGACCGAAGAACGCCGCAAGGAACTGGTGAAAAGATGTAACGGGGAGGGCGAACATTCCAAAGTAGCCATCCGCAATATCCGCCGCGATGCAATTGAGCACATCAAAAAACTTCAGAAAGACGGATTGAGCGAAGATGCCGCAAAGGATGCGGAAAAGGATATCCAGGAACTGACTGATAAATACATTCTGCTGGTTGAGAAACACCTGGCGGCCAAGGAGAAGGAGATTATGGTGGTGTGATGGGGTGTTGTGAGGCAATGCGTCGTTAGTGGTAAGTAGTGGGTTTGTGAATAAATAGATCCTGTCCCCGATGGGGAGTCAGATGCAATTGATTATATTGTTAACGGATTTTATTTTCCAATCATAACCTTAAATACTTACTTATGGGATTCCTTTCCGATTTCAAAGCATTTGCCACCAAAGGCAGTCTGGTTGATGTTGCCATTGGTTTTTTAATGGGAACCGCATTTTCAAAGCTGGTCGGAAGTTTCACCACCGGACTGGTTTCACCGATTCTGGGCTTACTCACCGGCGGTAAAGACTTTTCTCATATGCAATGGGTAGTTAAAGAGGCTGAGAAGGATGCTTCCGGCGCTGTGGTGAGGGAAGCCGTTGCCTTTCAATATGGACTATTCCTCACATCGGTGCTGGATTTCATGATTATTGCATTTGTGTGTTACCTGTTCATTAAGGCCGTACTGCGTAAGGACCCGAATGCAGCTGCCGGTCCCAGCGCACAGGAAGTTCTGCTGACCGAAATCAGGGACGAACTCAGAAAGAAATAGTAAATCATCCTGTATATTTGCATGGGCGTTTTGATTAGCATCAAAAGGCCCATTTTTTTTACTCAAAAAACTATTGTATGACTGTCAACAAAAGGATTATTACCATGGTGGCTGCAGGGATTTTTTTCTGCTCCGGCCTGAGGGCACAGGATGAAGCCGTTTCCAGGATGAAAATGGAATCCTCCCGTAATACATTTGACGACACTACCTATAAATACAATGAAAAAGGCTGGAGGAAAGGTGGCCTCTTTTCCCTGAATCTTGCACAGGGAAGTTCCAGCAACTGGGCTGCTGGTGCGGAAAAATCATCATTTTCAGTGGCCGGATATACCACCCTTTTCGCTAATAAGAAAAAGGGTGATTTTTTCTGGGATAATACACTTGACCTTGGATATGCATTACAAAAAACCAGCTCACTGGGTACCCGTAAAACCGATGACAAGTTTGATTTTTACAGCAAGGCAGGCAAAAAGCTGAATGATCATTGGGCGCTGGCCGGGGTATTCAACCTTCGAACACAGATGACTGATGGGTACGATTATGATTACCTGAATAAAGGCATCCGCAGGCGGGTGTCTGGCTTATTTGCGCCTGCTTATCTGCTGGTTTCTCCCGGTATTGAATGGAAACCCAACAGTTACTTCAGTGTGTTGTTTTCACCCATTTCAGCCAGGTGGGTTATCGTGAGCAATGACCCGCTGAGTTATTATTACCAGAATGGTGATATCCCCCTGCCTGATGGGGGAAAGGAAACCCCATTGTCTGCACTGTATGGTGTAAACCCCAACCGGAAAGTCTCAATGGAAGCGGGTGCATATCTCTCTGCCAGTTTTATGAAGGAGGTACTTAAAAATGTTACATATAAATCCAGGCTTGATCTTTTCAGTAACTACCTTGGCAAGCGCGATCCGGTAACGGATGAAAAGAATAAAGCAAAGCCCAAGAATATTGATGTATTCTGGACCAATGCGGTTTCCATGAAGATCAACAAGTTCCTGAGTGTAACATATAACCTCGATCTCATATATGATGATGACGTAAGGCAATTCGGCCCGGATGGCAATTCAGCCGGTACCCAGATCAGGTCCCTTTTGGGCGTAGGCCTTTCTGCCAAATTCTGATACCCGTCTGACGCGCGTCTGACGTACGTCAGACGCGCGTCAGACGCATAAAAATTGTATCTTTCCCGGCCCCCGGGTTTTCGGGGGGTATTATTTGAAAAAAAATGGCCGCTCAACAGATATCCTACCAGATCAAATTGCCCCAGTTTGAGGGTCCTTTCGACCTTCTGCTGTTCTTTATTGAGCGCGATGAACTGGATATATATAACATCCCCATTACGCGGATCATCAACGATTTCCTGACCTATATCCACAGCCAGGAAAAACTCAATATTGAGCTGTCCAGCGAGTTTATCCTCTTTGTTTCCACCCTGATGAGGATCAAAGCAAAAATGCTCCTGCCCAGGAAGGAAACAGATGCCCAGGGAAATGAAATTGACCCCCGGCAGGAACTGATTGAAAAACTGCTGGAATACAGGAAATACAAACAGGCATCGGCTGAACTGGCTGAAATGGAAGCCGTACGGATGCTAATGGTCAAGAGAGGTAATATTACCCGTGAACTGGGAACCATCGGTGAAGAGGCTTCTGAGGGCACCGAAATCCAGCAGATTACCCTTTTCAAACTAATGAAGGCCTTTGAAAAGGTGATGCAAAAAGTGTACGACCGGAATAACAAACCGGTGCATACCGTGGTGCAATACAATTACACCATGGAACAAAGCCGTGAAAACGTGCTGGCACTCTGCCGGGTTCAGAAAACGCTTTCCTTCGAAAAACTCTTTGAACATTGTGAAAACCGCATTCACGCCATTTTCTCTTTCCTGAGCATGCTCGAACTGGTCCAGCAGAAATACATGCGGATCATGACAGGGGAGGGAAGAAACAACTTCATCGTGGAATGGAACGATGAGCGGGAAGAGGATAATTTCGAATTCATATTCCCACAGGAACCAGCAGCCGGATAATTATTCTCTTAACCCGCGCTGAATCCATTTATTGCAGGATGCTCACCTTTACTTTTTCCTTCATCATATCTTTCAGCGTGTCGGCAATGGCGTTGAGGTCATAACCACATTCACGGTGTAATTCCTTCAGTGTTCCATGTTCCACGATGCGGTCGGGTATACCCAGTATTTTAACCTGTGCATGGTAGTTATGTCTGGCCATGAACTCCAGCACCGCGGAACCAAATCCTCCCACGACAGTTCCATCTTCCACGGTGATGACCTTGTTGTATTTGCGGAACACCTCGTGCAGCATTTCTTCGTCGATGGGCTTCACGAAGCGCATGTCGTAATGGCCTGCATTGATACCATATTGCTTTACCTCGCGGATAGCGGAGGCGGCAAAATTTCCAGGGTGTCCAAAGCTGAGCACTGCGATCTCTTCACCATCTTTCAATTTACGGCCCCTGCCGATTTCCAGCTCCTTCAGTTCGGTCTTCCATTCCGGCATAACACCTTCCCCACGGGGATATCGGATCACAAAGGGAAGGGTTGTGCTTTCCAGTTGGGCCGTGTACATCAGGTTACGCAGTTCGGATTCATTCATTGGCGCGCTGACGATCATATTGGGAATGCAGCGGAAATAGGGGATATCATAAGCACCATGGTGCGTGGGTCCGTCTTCGCCTACCAGTCCGGCCCGGTCAAGACAGAATACCACCGGAAGTTTCTGGATCGCTACATCGTGCACCACCTGGTCATAGGCGCGCTGCATGAAGGAAGAGTAAATATTGCAGAAGACCTTCATGCCCTGGGTTGCCAAACCAGCACTTACAGTTACTGCATGCTGTTCACAGATGCCCACATCAATGGCGCGGTCAGGCATTTTGTCCATCATTATCTTGAGTGAAGAACCTGAGGGCATTGCCGGGGTGATACCGAAGATGCGATCGTTAGTTTCCGCCATTTCCAATAAGGTATGGCCGAAAACATCCTGGTATTTGGGTGGCTGGGGCAGGTCAAATTTCTTCTTGTAGATCTCACCGGTGATCTTGTCAAAGAGTCCGGGTGCATGCCACTTGGTCTGGTCCTTTTCCGCAAGTTCGTATCCTTTTCCTTTTACGGTAATTACATGCAGGATCTTGGGACCGGGAATGTTTTTCAGGTCCTGCAGGGTATCCACCAGTTTGGTGATATTATGACCATCAATGGGGCCGAAATATCTGATTTTCAATGCTTCGAACAGGTTACTGCTCTTGGTGACCATACCCTTGATGCTATGCTCCATCTTGCTGGCAATTTCCCTCGAAAAATTCTTGCCAACCGGCAGTTTTCCCAAAGCCTTCCAGATATCGTCTTTCAGCTTGTTGTAAGTGGGGGAAGTGGTGATATCGGTCAGGTATTCTCTGAGGGCGCCCACATTCGGGTCGATACTCATGCAGTTGTCGTTCAGGATAATCAGCATATCAGAGTCGGCTACACCGGCATGGTTCATGGCTTCGAAGGCCATTCCGGCTGTCATGGATCCATCCCCTATAACGGCCACTGATTTACGGTCTTCTCCCTTATACCTGGCAGCGATGGCCATGCCCAGGGCGGCTGAAATGGAAGTGGAAGAATGCCCCACACCGAAGGTATCGTATTCACTTTCAGTGCGTTTGGGAAAGCCCGACAATCCGCCGTACTTGCGGTTGGAGGCAAAATTATCGCGGCGCCCGGTCAGGATCTTATGGCCATAAGCCTGGTGGCCCACATCCCAGACCAACTGGTCATAGGGTGTATTGTACACGTAATGAAGGGCGGTAGTGAGTTCCACCACACCCAGGCTGGCTGCAAAATGGCCGCCATGTACACTCACCACATCGATGATGTACTGCCTTAACTCATCACAAACCTGGTGCAATTGTTCCTTGCCCAGGGCTTTGAGATCGGCCGGAGAATTGATGTGTTGCAGCAGGGGACCCGGTTTAATTTCCATTCAGTATATATAAAGAATCAAAGATACAGAACGATCCAGTGTCAGCCGGATAGTTCAGCGTAAAGATTTTAACAAACAATGCCTGTTTTGGTTGACTGCCGGTCATCCTGACACATTGCCCCGGCTCCATTCTATTTGGCCATTAATACAATTCAGTATATTAGTGCTGTTTCAAACAGCTAGTTTTGTACCTATGTTGCCACGCGGATTAAAATATTACTGGATTTGCCAGGTGATGGGCTGGACATTTGTTGTCCTGTCCATGCTCTTTTTTGCCTATACTTTTTCACCAGCCAGAATCGATGGACGTTTCTTTATGCGGCTGTTCCTGATCTTTTCGGCCGGCATTTTTACCACCCATATCCTACGGGCCTTTATCCGCAAGAGCGGCTGGCTGATGCTGCCGGTGGAAAAACTGATTCCCCGGATGGCTATTGCCATCGTAGTTACCAGTCTGGCCTGTAGTCTTTTATACATGGGACTTATTTCAACTTTTAATGTACAGTCGGATGCTCCGCGGAAAATTGAATTCTCCACCAAATTAATGGCATCGACCCTGGACATCGGCCTGTTTATCATTCCCTGGACCCTGATCTACTATATTTACCATTATGTGGCCAAGAGCCGGAAGCAGGAAGTTGATACCCTCAAACTGGAGGCCCTGGTAAAGGAACTTGAGCTGAAGACTATCAAAGCACATATCAATCCGCATTTTATTTTCAATGCGCTCAACAGTATCCGGGCACTGATAGATGAGAACCCCGGCCGCGCGCGGGATGCCATCACCGAACTCAGCAATATCCTCAGGAGCAGTATGCAATCGGAGAAATCGGAGACTGTTCCCCTGGAGAAGGAATTGAATATTGTGCGCGATTACCTGGCCCTGGAGCATATCCGGTTTGAAGACCGCCTGCAGGTGGAATATGCCGTGGATGAAGATACCCTGGACCAGCCGATACCACCGATGATGCTGCAGACCCTGGTGGAGAACGCCATCAAGCATGGCATCGGCAAGCAGATGAAGGGCGGGGTAGTGAGGATTATTTCAGATTTCAGGGACGATTACCATGAGTTGCTGGTACAAAATACCGGCCGGCTGAACGGACATATCAACGGTGACGGATTCGGCATCAGCAGTACCCGTAACCGATTGCAGTTACTCTTTGGCAATAAGGCCGATTTCAGTATCCGCGAGTCCAACGGCAATATGGTGGAAGCACGTGTAAAGATCCCGGTTACAACCCCCTAATAAACCCCGACATATGATAAAGGCTGTACTGATAGATGATGAAAGACTGGCCCGGACCGAATTGCGTAAACTGCTGCAGGATTTTCCCGAGATCGAAGTAGTGGGAGAAGCCGCCAATGCCGCAGAAGGCATTGAGGTAATCGAGAACCTGCAACCCGACCTGGTTTTCCTCGACATCCAGATGCCGGGTAAAACCGGTTTCGATATGCTGAGTGAGCTCGAAAAAGCTCCCCATGTTATTTTCACCACGGCTTATGATGAGTATGCGCTGAAGGCTTTTGAAGTAAATGCGCTGGATTACCTCCTGAAGCCCGTGGATACCAAACGCCTGGCAGATTCGATCAATAAACTACATATTGCGGAGGAGAAGGAAGCCATGGCACCGGCCATCAGCAGCAACCGCAGCCTGCTCAGTGAGAACGACCAGGTCTTTGTAAAAGACGGTGAACGTTGCTGGTTCGTGAAACTCAGTGACATCCGGCTGTTTGAAAGTGTGGGCAACTATGCCAAGGTTTTCTTCGGCAATAATAAACCCCTGATCCTGAAATCGCTTAATGCCCTGGAAGAGCGGCTCGATGAGAAAGTATTCTTCCGCGCCAACCGCAAGCATATCGTGAACCTTCGCCTGATCGAAAAGATTGAACCGTATTTCAATGGCGGTCTCCTGCTCGAACTGAAAGGCGGCGAGAAAATCGAAGTCAGCCGCAGGCAGACGGTGAAATTCAAGGAGATGATGAGTCTTTGATAATGGTGAATGGTGAATGGTGAATGGTGAATTTTTTAAAATTTAGTATGAGAAATATACGTTCTAACGCCTTGTGGGCGCTGGTGATCGCCCTTGGTTTTTCCGCATGTAAATCTGCCAAACCCGGTGCCGCTTCCGGTGAACCAACAATTGATATCCATGAAGTCAGCCGGATAGAGAAAACACTGTCTGCCGATGATATGGCCGGCCGCAAAGTCTTTTCGCCCGGAATCGACAAGGCCGCCGCTTTTATCGCCGCAGAGTTTGAAAAAGCTGGGCTGCAGAGACCGGATAACGGCAATGGATACCTGCAAACTTTTTCCATGCTGAAACCCACACAGGTGAGCGCAACTGCGGTTATTGATGGCCGTGATCTGCCCGCCGGTGAGTTTGTCGTGGTAACAGGGCAGCCAACTCTTTCTGTTACCCCTGAATCTGGTTATGAAATAGTGTCCATCGAAAAGGGTGCAAATATTTTCCAGAAAGCAAATGAACATATCGGCTCAGGAAAGAACAGGCTGGTGATGGTGGATACATCTTTTTCAAAAAACTTTCCCCGGCTGGCCTTCTTCAAAAGGCAGATGATGGAAACCGCTACCAGTACCATTTTTATCCTGGGGCAGGACAAGCCATCTGCTTTCCGGGTTGACGCAACGCATACCATTGAGCGATCTTCCCTGAGCAATGTGGTGGGTATCTTACCCGGCAAATCACGTAAAAATGAATATGTGATTTTCTCAGGTCACTACGATCACCTGGGTATCGGAAAACCACTGAATGGCGATTCCATTTACAATGGCGCCAATGACGATGCGGCCGGAACAACTGCAGTGATCATGCTGGCCAACTATTTCAAACAGCTTAATAACAACGAACGCACCATCATCTTTGCAGCCTTCACGGCTGAAGAATCCGGCGGGTACGGAGCTACCTATTTTTCCCGCCAGTTTGATCCGGCACAGGTGATGGCCATGTTCAATATTGAGATGATCGGAACCGAAAGCAAATGGGGCACTAATTCTGCCTACATAACAGGTTACGATAAAACCAATATGGGCGAAATCCTGGCAAAGAACCTGCAGGGTTCCGGTTTCACTTTTCATCCAGATCCCTATCCCGACCAGCAGCTTTTCTACCGTTCCGATAATGCAACGCTGGCAAGACTTGGCGTGCCGGCGCATACCATCTCCACTTCCAAGATGGACAGCGAAAAATATTATCATACTGCCGATGACGAATTCGAAACCCTTGATATGGAGAACATGACCCGTATCATCCGTGCCATTGCCATCAGTTCCAGGACCATTGTGGCAGGGCAGGATACACCTTCGCGGGTGAATACCTCAGACTTACGTTAAAGCGCTTTTACGCTTTGCACAGATTCCTTAGTTTCGGGTAATGCGAATTTGGTTTATCCTTTTCTGTTCCCTGCTTCTTCAGGTATCTGCCTGTACTCCCCGGCCTGTTAATCAAAGTGACGGTTCCGCCAGCGGACTTGTCCGCTCTGCTTTTGTAACCGAAGCGGAAATTCTCAGCATCCTTTCCTATCTGACTCACGACAGCCTCAACGGGAGATCTGCCGGCACCATCGAAAACCGACAGGTTACGCAGTACCTGGCAGATTATTTTTCATCCATCGGCCTGAAACCCCTGTTGGATGAACATTTCATCAATACTTTTTATACCAATGACAATGATACTGGCTATTCCATCAGCAATGTAATCGGCTACCTCAGGGGAAGCTCAAAACCCGATGAATATATCCTGGTTTCAGCGCATTTTGACCATGTAGTGTCGGGCTTTTACAACCAGGTGGATAAAATATATAACGGAGCCAACGACAACGCTTCCGGCACAACTGCTATGATGATGCTGGCCAAACATTATGCACTAACAGAGACCAATAAACGAAGTATTATTTTCTGTGCTTTCAATGGCGAAGAGAGCGGTTTGCTGGGGTCGCAGGACCTGGCACAAAAACTTCCTGCCGGGAAAATTGTGGCGGGGATCAATCTTGAAATGCTGGGCGTTCCCCAATACGGGAAAAGATCATTGATGGTTACAGGCATGAAAAAATCAAACCTGGCTGGTATAATGCGTAGTAACCTGAAGGGCACCGGGATCCGTTTGCTGAATGAAAAGGGGGATTTGTTTGAAAGGTCTGACAATTATCCTTTCGCGTCAAAAGGCGTACCCGCGCACAGTATCATGGCCAGCGATGACCGCGACCGTTGTTATCACCAGGGCTGCGATGAACTGAAGAGAATTGATATCCGCAACATGGCAGATCTTACCAATGCCATTATTGTGGCTATTTCAACCATTGTGGAGGGAACTGACACGCCGGGTCGTATTGTCCTGAAATGATCATCCCGGGATAACCTTGCTCACAGCATGAACCGCTGCACTCATTTCCCTGATCAGTCCCGCGTCTTTTTCAATGGCATTGCCAACAACGATAATATCGGCCCCGGCCTTGCAATTGAGATAGGCTTTTTCAGGGTCTTTGATGCCACCACCAACGATCAGCGGAATACTGATATTGGCCGCCACATTGCTGATCATCTCTTCGGTTATGGCTTTGCGTGCGCCGCTGCCGGCATCCATATAGATCAGTTTCATGCCCAGCATTTCCCCTGCCATGGCGGTACAGAGGGCAATTTCATTTTTATCGGCAGGAATGGGACTGGCATTGCTGATATAAGAAACCGTAGTGGGCGCACCGCCATCGATTACCATATACCCCGTGCTCATGATTTCCAGCCCGCTTTTTTTAATAAATGGGGCACTAATTACATGCTGTCCGATCAGCAGTTCCGGATTACGGCCCGAGATCAGGGAAAGATAAAGGAGCGCATCGGCATGGCGTGAAACCTGTGACGGGCTTCCGGGGAAAAGGATCACCGGAATATCGCATTGCTCCTTTATGGCCAGGATACATTCATCCAGATGGTTGGAAATCACCAGGCTGCCGCCTACCAGGAAATAATCAACTCCGGCATCGGTAGCCAGTTTTGTCAATTCTTCCAATTGATCGGGCTGAACCTTGTCGGGGTCCACGAGTACGGCGAAGGATTTCTGCCTCGCAAGTTTCTTTTCCTGTATCTGTTGATAGATGCCTTTCTGCATTCAATAGGTAATGGCTGGGCACAAAAATGCAAAAAAATGCTGGTATGGCACAATTGGCCTTAAAGACGGGTATAGGTAGCCAGCTGGATTACATGGTTGTTGGTAAAGGCAGTACCCCGTCCCTGAATATACTGGTTCATATAACCTGCCTCCAGATCAAATTTTTTACCGAACCGGTATCCGAAAGCGGCATATGCCCGGTTCTGGTCAAAACTGCGGCCGTTTACACCGGAATTGTTGCCGATATTGAACATGATCTCATTCTGGATGGCCCCGAATGTACCTTTGCTGAAACCCTTAACAGACCTGAAGGGAAGCACGGTGCGGAAAAAATACCGGAACCTGTTGGCATATATATTTCCATCATTCACCAACTGTTCGGCACTGACAGATGATTTGCTGATGAAACGCTGCTCCAGCCTGAACCGGTGCGCCAGGCTGCTGTTCAGCAAAGGGTGTGTATAAACCGCCTGCTGCCAGATACGGTGTTCCGGCGCGTAACCGCTGATGCCACTGATGGTCCTGCGACCACTGATCAGTCCATACCCGGCAGTAACGGTGAGTTTGTCGGAAATTTTGTAATTGAGTCCGGGACGCAGCAGCAAGGTCAGCATTTTGCTGTAATGATCGCCAGACCGCCACTGGCCGTCAAAATGAATGCTGAAGCGTTTGTTCAGCCCGATGGTATTGAAACTGGCAAACCAGGTGGTTTCCGTTTTCTGGGCAGAAAGGGTGCTGACAGATGCCAGTATTACGAAAGCGATAGCAATAGTGTGTTTCATCCGGATATGACGATTAGGGGGCAAAACTACGCCGGACTGGTTTAATTTCTGTTAAAATCCTTGCTGGCAGTATGTTAGCGGCTTTCTTACGGTTAAATTGTGCATATAAATCACTCATTCTTATTTACTGAATTTTTTGCATGTAAGGCCAAATAAGTTATTTACAGGATGTGGATTTTGCACCAAATGCAACCCCGTAGGGAACCCCCGGATTTTCCCCATTGATTATCCACATAGGTGGATATTTACGATTCTGATTTTAGGGAGTGCCCTCCTATTTTCGCCTTCCCATCCGTATCCGTAGTATCTGACTTTTCAATTTTTTAAACAAGAGATTATTATGGCCAATAAAAAAACCGCCACCAAAGGGCTGCAGTTTCCCCGTCGCTTTACCAAAGAGGGCGTTCCTGTGTTTGACCTGTTCGACTACGATTACAGAACCTCGGTCATCCGCAACCCCAGCGGTGAAGTGGTTTTTGAGATGAATAATGTGGAGGTCCCGAAAGGCTGGAGCCAGATCGCTACGGATATCCTGGCACAGAAGTATTTCCGTAAGGCAGGTGTGCCACAGGCGGATGGAAGCCTGGGCCGTGAAACATCTTCCAAGCAGGTAGCCCACCGTATGGCACATTGCTGGCGGGTTTGGGGCGAGCGTTATGGCTATTTCGCTTCCGAACAGGATGCCCAGGTGTTCTATGAGGAACTGGTTTATTCCATTCTCGACCAGGCCTGCGTTCCCAATAGTCCGCAGTGGTTCAATACCGGTCTCTACGAAGTGTACGGTATCAAGGGTAAGCCCCAGGGTCACTATTATGTTGACCAGATCGACGGCCAGCTGAAAAAATCAACCTCCGCTTACGAGCGTCCCCAGCCACACGCCTGTTTCATTCTGAGCGTGGAAGACGACCTGGTGAACGAAGGCGGTATCATGGACCTCTGGGTTCGGGAAGCGCGCATCTTTAAATATGGCTCAGGTGTGGGAACCAATTTCTCCAATATCCGCGGCGAAGGAGAGAAGCTGAGCGGTGGTGGCACGTCCTCTGGCCTGATGAGTTTCCTCAAGATCGGCGACCGCGCTGCCGGCGCCATCAAAAGCGGCGGTACAACGCGTCGCGCTGCCAAAATGGTTTGCCTGGATCTCGACCACCCCGAAATCGTGGACTTCATCGACTGGAAAGTGGAAGAAGAGAAAAAAGTTGGCGCCCTGATCGCAGCCGGTTATGCCAGCGATTATGAAGGGGAAGCCTACCGCACCGTTAGCGGTCAGAACTCCAACAACTCTGTTCGTATCCCCAACAGTTTCTTTGAGAAGCTGGAAAAGAATGAAGACTGGGAACTGAAGGCTCGCAGTGATGGCCGCACTATGAAGAAGGTTTCTTCACGCGAACTCTGGAACAAGATTTCCTATGCAGCCTGGCGTTGCGCTGATCCCGGCACACAATACGATACTACCATCAACGAATGGCATACCTGTCCGGAAGGCGGACCCATCAGGGCTTCCAACCCTTGTTCTGAGTACATGTTCCTGGACAACACGGCCTGTAACCTGGCATCTGCCAACCTGATGAAATTCTTCGACACCAGCAATAATATGTTTGATGTGGAAGGATATGCTTACAGTTGCCGCCTGTGGACCGTAGTACTGGAGATCTCCGTACTGATGGCTCAGTTCCCTTCAAAGGAAGTGGCACAGTTGTCATTCGACTACCGCACCCTGGGACTCGGTTTTGCCAACCTCGGCACCATGCTGATGGTGAGCGGCATCCCTTATGACAGTGAAGAAGCCCGCGGAATTGCCGGGGCCATCTCCGCCATCATGACCGGTATCGCCTATAAAACTTCTGCAGAACTGGCCGGTGTACACGGACCGTTTGCCAAATACGAAGAGAATAAAACACATATGCTGCGGGTAATGCGCAACCACCGTGCAGCCGCATACGATGCTTCCGAAGCCTATGAAGGAATCAGCATCAAGCCACAGGGTATCCAGGCCAAGTACTGTCCGGATTACCTGCTGAAAGCTGCCACCAAAGCCTGGGATGAAGCCGTTCAACTGGGTGAGAAAAATGGTTACCGCAACGCCCAGACCACTGTGATTGCACCAACCGGAACCATTGGCCTGGTAATGGACTGCGATACTACCGGCGTGGAGCCTGATTTCGCCCTGGTGAAATTCAAAAAACTGAGTGGTGGTGGTTATTTCAAGATCATCAACCAGTCTGTTCCTTCTGCCCTGAAAAATCTCGGCTACAGCGAGAAGGAAATGGACGCGATTATCAAATATGCAGTTGGTTCTGCAAGCTTCTCCGGCGCTCCTTACATCAACCACCAGACACTGAGTGAAAAAGGATTCATCGCAGAAGAAATCAAGAAACTCGATGATGCGGTAAAAGCTGCCTTCGAAATCGGTTTCGTTTTCAATCGCTTTGCACTGGGTGAAGCCTGCCTGGAAAGACTTGGCTTTTCCGCTGATCAATACAACGACTGGAACTTCAACCTGCTGGAAGCCCTGGGCTTCACCGAAGAGCAGATTGATGCAGCCAACGACTATGTGTGCGGAACCATGACCGTTGAAGGCGCCCCCTTCCTGAAAACCGAGCACCTGCCGGTGTTTGACTGTGCCAACAAGTGTGGTAAAAAAGGAGAGCGATATATCCATGCACACGGGCATATCCGCATGATGGCTGCCGTACAGCCTTTCATCAGCGGCGCCATTTCCAAGACCATCAACCTGCCGAACGAGGCCAACGTAGAAGAAATTGCAGACTGCTACATGCTGAGCTGGAAACTCGGTCTGAAGGCAAACGCCCTCTACCGCGACGGATCCAAGCTGAGCCAGCCGCTGAGCAACAAAAGCGATAAGAAAAAGAAATCCGACGAAGGAAAAGAAACACAGGCAGAGCAGGCTGAAACCACGATGACCGAATCCAATATCATTGACCTCGGCAAACTGACGGTGGATGAATTGCTGGAAGAAGTTCAAAAGCGTGTGCAGTCTTCGCCCGATACCAAACTGAAGCGCCAACTGGCCCGCATCGTAGAGCGCAGGACCCTGCCTGCCAAGCGCCGCGGATACACCCAGAAAGCCAAGATCAACGGCCAGGCACTATTTGTCCGCACCGGCGAATATGGTGATGGCACCCTGGGAGAGATCTTCATCGATATGGCCAAGGAAGGCGCTACCATGCGTAGTATGCTGAACTGTTTCGCCATCTCGGTTTCCATCGGCCTGCAATATGGTGTGCCCCTGGAAGAGTTTGTGGAGAAGTTTGTCTTCACCCGCTTTGAGCCTTCAGGAATGGTAGACCATCCGAATATCAAGAGCACAACCTCAATCGTGGACTTCATCTTCAGGTCCCTGGCATATGAATACCTGGATCGTACCGATCTGGTGCATGTGCTGGATAAGCCCGAAGTAATGAATACCGGTAACGACGACTGGGATGAACCCGCCACTGCGCAGCAACACGAAAAAAAAACACCTGAGCTGAGTGATGTAAGGGTGGTTGCTGCAGCCTCCAAAGCACCGGAAGCACCAAAAGCTGCCAAACCTGCACCCAGGGTGAGCACCAGCACCGGAAGCGGATATGATGCCCTGAACCAGGCCAGCAAGTCCATGCAAAGTGATGCGCCTGCCTGTAATGTCTGCGGCCACCTGACCATCCGCAGCGGTACCTGCTATAAGTGCCTGAACTGCGGTAACAGTTTGGGTTGTTCATAGGGGATTCATAGGTGTCTGACGTTTAGGATTATTGAATTCATAAATACCAAACGGCAGACACCTGAAAAATACTTGGACGGTTTCTTATTGAAACTACGCCCCTGGCTTTAGCCGGGGGCTTTTTTTTCGGGTCACATACCGTTTGCACGATTTTTGCGTTATTACCCTGCATTTGTTCACTAAACCCCATATCTATGCAGAAACTCCTGGCTTTTATGGTTTTAGCGATGTTATTCGGTTCTTGCAGGGCTGTTACACCCGGTGAAGCTGCCGGTAAGCACTACAAGAGCTGCAGGCCCATCCGCTAAGACTGATTGGTAAATGAATTGACACTCCACCCCGGTTACTTACAGTTCCGGGGTGGTTTGTTTTCAGCCTTTTACTACTTTGCAGCTTCAATTTAAATCCATGAGATCAGTAGTATTCGGCCTTCTCTTCTTTTGTACTGTTGCCAGCACCCATGCCCAGGATAAAAAGGGTATCGTTTCCGGCCCGATGCTTGGACAGGTAGAACTTCGCACCGCCAAAATCTGGCTGGAAGTCGGAAAGGACGCCAGAACGGTTGCAGTCAGGTACTGGGTTAAAGGACAGAAAACCCCTTCCTACCTGAAGGACATGCCGCTGGGTACCGCCCCCACCACCGATTTTTTCCCCACACAGGTAGAGATTGGCGGACTGGATTTTAATACCACTTATGAATACAGTATCGTCTACAATAATAAAGAAACCACGTACGGTGGCGAGTTTACCACCAAAGACCTCTGGCAGTGGCGGAAACCCGCACCGGATTTCAGTTTCCTGGCCGGTAGTTGTACCTATTTCAACGAACCGGTGTTCGACCGCCCGGGAAAACCCTATGGAATGGATTCCTCCATCTTTTCCAACATGGCCACCGAAAAAGCAGCTTTCATGCTCTGGCTGGGCGATAACTGGTATACCCGCGAAGTGGACTACAGCAGCGAGTGGGGACTCTGGTACCGCCCCAGCCGCGAACGCAGCATGGCTGTTTTGCAGCCTTTCCTGAAGGCAATGCCCCATTATGCCACCTGGGATGACCACGACTTCGGTCCCAACGATATGGGCAGTTCCTACCACCTCAAAAACACCAGCAGGGAGGTCTTCAAAAACTACTGGGCCAATCCGGGCTATGGCGATGGCGAAAAAGGCATCTACACCAAACTGGCTTACAGCGATGTTGATTTTTTCCTCACCGACGACCGGACATGGAGAAGTGAGGACAAAACACCAGCTACCATATATGGACAACCGAATCCGGAGAAGCGCATGCTGGGTAAGGAGCAACTGGACTGGCTGAAGCAGTCACTCCTTTACAGCACCGCAACATTTAAGATAATTGTCGTGGGCAGCCAGGTGCTGAACCCTGCATCCCCCTTTGATAAATTGCTCGATTTCCCGGTAGAATACAATGAGCTGACCGGCTTCATCAGGGACCAGAAAATCAGTGGGGTATTGTTCCTGACGGGAGATCGTCACCATACAGAGATCATTAAAGTGGATCGTCCGGGTAATTATCCCTTACACGATATCACCATCTCACCCCTTACCTCCGGCACACATGTTTTTGGAAACGCGGAGAAAGATAATCCCTTCCGTGTTTTGGGAATTGACCAGAAACAGAATTACGGAAGAATTTCGGTTACAGGTGCCCGTGGCAGCAGGAAACTCTCCATCGATTTCAGGGGCGTTAAGGGTGAAAACCTGGGTAACTGGAGCGTTACTGAAACTGAACTGAAAGCAAAATAACGGACATGAATATTTCCTTTTCGTATGACCGCAAGCAGGTGATCCAGGCACTGCGGTATCATTTTTTTTCCCGCCCCGAGATCAGGCTGCTGGTCATCCTGATCAATGTGTTCACCATCGCAGCGGCAGTGTTGCTATATTTCAAAAGGATACAGCCGTTTTCTTTCCTGCTGTTTTCCACTTTATGGATGGCACTGATGCTGGTGATCTGGCGTATTCTGCCCAACAGCATATACAAAAAATCGCAAACCTTCAGGGACGAATTCCTGATGTCCATTGACGAACAGGAAATCACGCTGACAACAGACAGGGGGAGGCAATCATGGCCCTGGCAGCGTTTCAGCAAATTCATTGAAACACCCTATTTTTTTCACCTGTATTTTGATAACAGGTCCTTTTTCCTGGTGCCCAAAGACGCCTTTGAGAACATAACCGACCAGCAGGCTGCGCGGGATATGATGAAAGAAAAAATCAGGGCTGCAGGATCCTGATGGTTCGGTCTGAAACAGTTGCAGTAAACAGTGAATGAACCTTTAACAAACTTATCTGGTGCAATTCACTTATCTTTCCAAATCCCTAAATGCGGAATTTAGCCCTTTATGCCCAAAGTAAGTTTCAACAACAAACAGAATTCGTTCTCCAATGCCCTGAAAACCAATGTAGATAATTATTTCCGGGACAATAACCTGAAGAAGACCGGAAATCTTGGTCTGTACGCTAAAACCCTGGTTTTATTACCATCGGCCCTGCTGATCTACGTTTCCCTGCTCACATTTGAAATGCCTGTATTTGTCCAGGTATCACTTGCCGCCCTGCTTGGAGCTGTCCTGGCCAGCATCGGTTTTAACGTGATGCACGATGCCTGCCATGGTAGTTATTCTTCCAAAAAGTGGGTGAATGAATTGCTCGGACTTACCCTCAATGGCCTGGGTGGAAATGCATTCATCTGGAAATTCAAGCACAATATCCTGCACCATACTTATACGAATGTGGATGGCATGGATGATGATATTGCCAAGAGTCCGCTCATGCGCCAGTGCCGCACCCAGAAATGGGTTCCTGCACATCGCTTCCAGCATTATTATGTGCTGCTTGTATATGCTATTTCATCCTTTGCCTGGGTATTTATCATGGATTTCAACAAGTACCTCAAACAGCGGGTCATCCAGACCCCCCTGCAGAAAATGAGCTGGCAGGAACATTTTGTGTTCTGGATGAGCAAGGTTTTATATGTGGTATTTTATATCGCCATTCCGGTTGCAATAGTGGGATGGGGCCCCTGGGCCATCGGCTTTACCGTAATGCACCTGGTACTTGGTCTTACACTTGCACTGGTATTCCAACTGGCGCATGTGGTAGAGCATACTGAATTTGAACATGCTTCGGGAGAAGTTACCCATATCGAAAATGCCTGGGCCGAACACCAGGTGAAGACCACCGCCAATTTTGCACCGGATAATATATTTATCAACTGGTATGTAGGTGGATTGAATTACCAGGTGGAACATCACCTGTTTCCCCGGATCAGCCATGTGCATTATCCCGCGCTCAGTAAAATCGTACAGGCAACCTGCAAGGAGCATGGATTGCCATACCATTGTTATCCGACCATGACAGCTTCCATGATCTCACATTTCAGGATGATGAAAGCGCTGGGACAGCATCCTTAAGAAAATTATTACCTGGGTTTGTATTTGGCGCCGTCGAGAATTGTGCGGGCGCTTAATTTCATCAGTTGTTCCGGTGTGGTATCAGGGTTTTTGCTGATATAGCTCTGCACAATGCGAAGTCCGATCCACTGGCCGATATTACCCGGCGCGGCTGGCGGAAAACCCTGTGTACCCGGGGCATCACCAATATACATCTGGATGATGCCGGGCTCCATGGAATACAACTGGTCGTTCTGCAGCATCTGGTTCCAGGTAACCCCTTCATTGCCGGCACACCATTTCAACTGTTCTCCGGTGAATCCTGTTTTGATACTGTCGGCAGTTTCAGGCAGCAACTGGTCCAGCAGCCACCAGTATTTCCCCTTTTCCACCATCTGTTCTACCAATGGCAGTCCCTGGCTCTTATCGGGAAACATATCCTCCATCACCGCCTTGATGCAATTGGAAGCAATATAAGGTTTCTCAAATCTTCTGGAGATATAGGCAGGGAAAATTTCCTGTCCCTGTGTGGTGGTATAAACGGGGAAATCCTTTCCCGCATACAATTGCAGGCCGATGGCAATGGCATTCTCCGTGAGGGCGGCACCCGGCGCATCAAATGGACCGAAATAACTCACAAAGCGGGGCACTTCGTAGGCAGGGAAATAATATTTCAGGGTGCTGAATCCTTTGTTGAGTTCTTTCTCCGTGTCGGCCAGGTTTTCAAAATCCTTTTTTACAGACTGGTAAACACTGTAATAACTGCTATAGAAACGCTGGTTGGCGATGGGCAGTACCTGGTTGGAATCGCTGATGACACCTGCTCCTAAAATATGCGCCGTGAAATCATTGATGAACCAGGGATATTGCTGCCGTAATTGTTTCAGGCCATCATTCAGCTTGCCGGAATCAATGGCAAAATAGTCTTTGTCAAAACGCGCGATGGTTGTATTTACTTTGATGCCGGAAACATCCGGTCCTTTTTTCCCGTTACCGGTACAGGCTGAAAAAGCCAGGGCTATTATTGTCAGATAAATGCTGAATTTCATGTTCCGAAAACGTTCTGTTTGCTGATTTGTTGCAGTCCGGCTGCAAGATAATGATACTGTCGTTTAACGTACATTCGTACAGTAAAGAAGAGTAAAATTAACAAGATGAAGATCGCGCTGGCACAACAGAATTATCATATCGGCAATTTTACGGCCAATACCAATAAGATCATATCGGCAATAGAGGAGGCGAGGAAACAGGGCGCCGACCTGGTGGTGTTTTCTGAGCTGAGTATCTGCGGTTATCCCCCCCGTGATTTCCTGGAGTTTGATGATTTTATCAACCAGTGCAATGCATCCATTGACCTCATCCGGGCCCATACCCGGGATATCGGTGTGATCATCGGCGCTCCTGTACGCAACCCCGTGAAGGAAGGAAAGGACCTCTTCAACGGGGCATGGCTGCTTTACCAGGGAGAGATAAAAGGCATTGCGCATAAAACCTGCCTGCCCACCTACGACGTGTTTGATGAATACCGTTATTTCGAACCGGCTTGGGAATGGAATGTGCTGGAGTTTAAAGGCAGGCGGATCGCGCTGACCATCTGCGAGGATATCTGGGCCCTCAGCGAAAACCCGCTGTACAGGATATCACCCATGGAACAACTGATCGGCCAGCACCCCGATATCATGATCAATATTTCCGCTTCCCCTTTTGATTATGATCATGATGAAGATCGCAAGGAAGTGGTTCGCGCCAATGTGCTCAAATACCATCTCCCCATGGTGTATTGCAACTGTGTGGGCTCGCAGACGGAAATCGTGTTTGATGGCGGCAGCCTCATATACAATGCAACAGGCGAACTGATCCGGGAAGCAAAATATTTTGAAGAGGATTTCATGCTGGTGGATCTGGATGCATCCGCAACAGTAACCGGTGCCGGCGATACAGAGCGCAGGCAACTGGATAAGGATATGCGGGTTTCCAAAATCAGTGACCCCGAAAAAATCATTTCTTACCTCACTGCCGAAAACAATATCCGGCAGATATATGCAGCCCTGGTATTGGGTATCCGTGATTATTTCAGCAAGATGGGTTTTACCAAAGCCATCCTTGGAAGCAGTGGTGGGATAGACAGCGCCGTTACATTGGCCATTGCCTGTGATGCGCTGGGTGCTGAAAATGTAAGGGCAATTTTGATGCCCTCGCAATTCTCCACTTCCCATTCAGTTGACGATGCGGTGCAACTGAGTAAGAACCTGGGCAACCCTTATGATATCATTCCGATTAAACCTGTTTTCGACGCTTTCATGGATTCGTTGAAACCAGTCTTCGGCGACCTTCCTTTCAGTGTGGCGGAAGAAAATATCCAGAGCCGCACCCGCGGTAACCTGGTCATGGCCATCGCCAATAAGTTCGGCTATATCTTACTGAATACTTCCAATAAGAGTGAACTGGCCACGGGTTATGGTACCTTGTATGGAGATATGGCAGGCGGGCTCAGTGTGTTGGGGGATGTGTACAAAATGCAGGTCTTTGCTTTGGCGAGATTTATCAACCGCGATAAGGAGATCATTCCGGAAAATATCATCACCAAACCACCTTCTGCTGAACTCAGGCCTGGACAGAAAGACAGCGACAGCCTGCCTGAATATGAACTGCTCGACAAAGTGCTTTACCAGTATATAGAAAGGCGCCAGGGCCCGCAGGACCTGATCTCCATGGGAATTGAAGAAGCATTGGTGAACAGGGTACTGAAACTTGTCAATTCCAATGAATACAAAAGAAACCAGTTTTGTCCCATTATCCGTGTCAGCTCCAAGGCTTTTGGTGTAGGCCGGAGGATGCCGATCGTGGGGAAATACCTGAGTTGATTTCAAAAATATAGCCCCGGCATGAAAATGCCAGGGCTTTGTTTATGAAATCAGCAGATAAAAAAACTTACTCTATATAGTATTTCTTAATGTGTCAGGGTGAAGTGTAAACGCACATTGGCGCCTGATTGCGGATCGGTAAAGTCGAGGTAAACTTCCAGTTTGGTGTTATCAAGTGTTTTGATGACAGTATCCCCGGAGATCAGGGAATTGGGAATGGCGATGTACAGGATCGTTTCGCCGGATTTAAATGCCCAGGTGAAATCTTCGGTCTGGGGATCGGATGCATCACATTTGGTCGGGCCTTCATCGGAAATGCCGGTACCATTTGTATTAAACTTAAATGTATTGTCTTTTTCGCAGGTTTCCAGTGAGTAGGGTAAATCAACCGTGCCATTCTTATCCAGGTCAACCCCAACAGATGCGATCTTCCACAAACTTGCGGTCAGCAGTTCTGTTTTTGTTTTAGCCGGACTGTCATCGTTTTTTGAGCAGGCGCTCAGCAGGACAGAGAATAAGCATCCGGTTAAAAGCAGGTATTTGTACATGCGTTTTATCATAAGGTTGGATTCGGTATTAATAACATTATTTTTTCAGTTTTATTGCACCGGCAAAAAAATATTAGTGCAGCCAATTGATTTACAGATATTGGCGCAGGAATTGCAAGAATAGAGTTTGTATTTTGCATCATTAAATTTAAGATATGTTGCCTACATCTGATGATATCCGGCAGTTAAATGAAAAAATCCAGTACCAGGCAGTGTTTATCGACAGGCTTCGTGAAGAAGTGGGTCGCGTCATCATCGGACAGCATTATATGCTTGACCGCCTGCTGATCGGCCTGCTCAGCAATGGTCACGTATTGCTGGAAGGGGTACCCGGATTGGCAAAGACCCTCACCATCAAATCCCTGGCACAGGCTGTACATGCAAAGTTCAGCCGGATCCAGTTCACGCCGGATCTTCTGCCCGCAGATGTGATCGGTACCATGATCTACCAGCAGCAGCGAAACGAATTCGTGGTAAGAAAGGGACCCATATTCGCCAATTTTGTATTGGCAGATGAAATCAACCGAGCCCCGGCAAAAGTACAAAGCGCCTTGCTGGAAGCCATGCAGGAAAGGCAGGTAACCATCGGCGATAGTACCTACCCGCTCGAAGAACCTTTCCTGGTGCTGGCTACCCAGAACCCACTGGAACAGGAGGGAACCTACCCCTTGCCGGAAGCACAGGTAGATCGCTTCATCATGAAAGTGATTGTTGGTTATCCTTCCAAACAGGAAGAACAGATGATCATCCGTCAGAATGTCCAGGGCATGAAAGCTCCCAAAGTGCAGCAGGTGGTGACCTTGCAGGAACTCCTTGAAGCAAAGGATCTCACCCGCCAGGTGTATATGGATGAAAAGATCGAACAGTATATTCTCGATATCGTGTTTGCTACCCGCCAGCCTGACCAGTACGGGCTTTCAAAATTGCAGCCACTGATCTCCTATGGAGGTTCACCCAGGGCAAGTATCAACCTGGCACTCGCCGCAAAAGCCTATGCCTATTTGTCGAAACGCGCCTTCGTGATTCCCGATGATGTGAAGGCCATTGCAAAAGATGTACTGCGTCATCGGGTGGGACTCACCTATGAAGCAGAAGCGGAGAATGTGAATGTTGAACAGGTAGTGGATGATATTCTAAGAGCCATACAGGTACCTTAACACCATGCTTACAACGGCTGACATATTAAAGAAGGTAAAGGAGCTAGAGATTAAAAGCAAAAAGCTCACACGTCACCTGTTTACGGGTGAGTACCACAGTGCGTTCAAGGGCAAGGGAATGTCGTTTAAGGAAGTGCGTGAGTATCATCCCGGTGATGATGTCCGCTTCATCGACTGGAATGTTTCCGCCAGGTTCAATACCCCCTTCAGTAAAATGTTTGAAGAGGAGCGGGAGCTGACCATGATGCTGTTGGTGGATATCAGTGCCAGTTCCCTCTTTGGTACCGTTCATGCAAGGAAAAAAGACCTGGTTACTGAAATAGGGGCGGTCCTTTCTTTTTCCGCCATCAGCAACAACGACAAGGTGGGCGCCGTACTATTCAGTGACGGCATTGAAAAATATATCCCGCCTAAAAAGGGACGTGACCATGGCCTTTTTATCGTGCGGGAACTGCTGACCCTGGAGGGGAAAAGAAAAGGAACGGATATTACCCAGGCCCTGCGATACCTGAATAATACCACGAGGCAAAGATGCATTGTTTTCGTGCTGAGCGATTTCCTGGATCCTGCGTTTTCAGACGCATTGCGTGTTGCCGGGAAAAAGCATGATGTGATCGGTATAAAAGTGTATGATCCCATGGACATGAAACTGCCCGATATCGGGATAATGGAAACGGAAGATGCTGAAACGGGTAAGGTACTGCTGATCGATACTTCAGACTATTTTGTAAGGAAAACACACGAGGACGCATTCTTCCAGCATACAGAATGGTGCAAGCAGGTTTTTTTGCGTGCCGGATGCGACCTGCTTCATATTGCCACCAGGGAAGATTACGTAAAAGTGTTACAGAAATTTTTTATCGGAAGATCCTGAACCAAAGATGTCGTTTACTACAATTAAAATATTCTCAGGGCTTTTGCTGTTCCTTGTCTCTACTGCATTGCAGGCACAGGACATTATGGTAAAGGCTTCAGTCAGTAAAGACCGTATCCTGATTGGCGAACCGATCGTGTTGAAGTTGGAAGCAGAAATCCCAAAAAGCAGCGAGACGGGCTGGTTTAAGGTGGACAGCATTGAACATTTTGACTACCTGAAGCAACCCGTTAAAGACACGCAGATCAATGTAAATGCCATCATATTCAAGGAACTGTTCACCATCACTTCCTTTGATTCAGGCAGTTGGACAATCCCCAGGTATTCTATAACGATAAACAATAACCGATATCTTACCGATTCCATCAGGATCGATGTGGGTTATTCGCCTGCCGATCCTTCACAGCCATACCATGATATCAGGGATATTGTAGAAGTGCCGGAAACGGAGCAGCTTTATATCAATTACATAATTGCGGTGGTTACATTACTGGCCATCGCTGCCTTGATCTGGCTGCTCAGGAGGAAGAGGAAAACAGCGGGCGAAAGCCCTGTACAGACGGGTCCGCGACTAACACCTTATGAACGGGCAACAGCAGAACTGGCTTCCTTGAAAGCATCGGGGCTTCCGGCCGCCGGTCAGTTAAAACAGTTTTATACCAGGTTGAATGACATCCTTCGCACCTATTTCAGGGAACAGCAATTGGTAACCAGTCCGGATGCTTCCAACGAACAACTGGTGGTGGGTGTTAAGTCACGTCTCGATAATGAATCGGTCTATCGCCTGGCGCAGTCGCTTCGGTTAGCCGATGCCGTTAAATTTGCCCGGTATGAACCCGGGGTCAATGAGCATGAGCAGGTTTTCAACGACATTAAGGAAAGTATAGAAAACATAGAAACAAAAATCCGTAAAACCCCCAGCGCGTGATAACCAGGTATTTTGAAAACATCAGTTTTGCCTGGCCATGGATATTATGGCTGTTGCTTTTAGTGCCCATGCTCGCCTGGTGGTACTGGAAGCGTTCACCCGGGAAGAGGGCCACAGTAATTATCTCCACCAATTCGGCTTTTGAGCGGGGCAGCAGGGGCTGGAAGGCCCGTTTATCGAGGCTTCCGTTTGTATTCAGGTTGTTGTCGCTGGTGTTTATTATTATGGCGCTGGCAAGACCCCAGACTAAGTTTGATGAAGAGCAGGTAAAGGGTGAAGGGGTTGATATCATCATCTGTATTGATGTCAGCGGCAGTATGCTTGCGCAGGATTTTACACCCAACCGGCTGGAAGCGGCAAAGGAAGTGGCCGCCAATTTTGTTGACAGCCGTAAAACCGATCGCCTGGGTGTGGTGATATTTTCAGGTGAAAGCTTTACCCTTTGTCCGCTTACAACCGACAAGGCGGTACTCAAAAGCCAGATATACAGTATCCAGAGCGGACTGCTGGAGGATGGAACAGCCATCGGATCGGGACTTGCAACCAGTTCGGATCGATTGCGCACCAGTGAGTCGAAAAGTAAGGTCGTGATTCTCCTGACCGACGGTGAGAACAACGGAGGCCAGATACCACCGGTTACAGCCAAAGAGATCGCAAAAAAACTGGGCATCCGGGTGTACACCATCGGGGTGGGATCGGAAGGCTTTGCTTCCATACCGGTACAGGGCAGTGATGGCCGTGTTTCCATGCAGCGCGAGAAGGTAAACATCGATGAAAAGCTGCTGACGGAAATAGCCACTGAAACCGGCGGAAAATATTTCAGGGCGGCCGATAATGAAGGACTGGCAAGGGTTTACTCAGAAATTGACCAGTTGGAAAAATCAACTGTGGAAGTAACCGCCATTCACCGGTTTACCGAAAGATTCCTTCCCCTGGTCCTGGCTGCCGGATTCTTTCTCTTCCTGGAATGGGTGCTTCGCCTGACCCTGTTCAAAAAATTTCCTTAATACATATTGCAGTACATTCGCAGTAATCATTGGTATGGATGAAAGCAAGAGTGTATAAGTCTACCGGAAGTTGGTATGTCCTGAAGAATGAATCGGGAGCACAGTTCAACGGAAGGATCAAAGGTGTGTTGAAGATCGATGGAATCACATCCACCAATCCCATTGCCGTGGGCGACTGGGTGGATGCGGAGCCGGAAAATGAACTGGAGCAAACCGTTACTATTACAGGTATCCATGACCGTGAGAACTATATCGCCCGCACTTCGCCGCATAAGAAAGTACAGCATCATATCATTGCTTCCAATCTCGACCAGGCCCTGGTGTTTGCTACCCTTAGGGAGCCCCGCACTTCACAGGGCTTCATCGATCGCTTCCTGATCACTGCGGAAGCCTATCATATTCCGGCCATCATCGTTTTCAACAAAGCTGACCTCTATCGCGAAAAAGAACTGGAGAAGTACGCCGAATACGAGGATATGTATAGTTCCATTGGGTATCGTGTTGCGCTGATCAGCGTAAAAGACGGACGGGGGATAGCGGAGCTTAAGGATATGCTGCACGATAAGACCACTTTGATCAGCGGTCATTCCGGGGTGGGTAAATCAACTTTTATCAATGCGGTTTTTCCGGACATGGCCTTACGCACCCAGGAAGTCAGTGGCTGGAGCGGAAAGGGAATGCATACTACCACCTTCGCGGAAATGTTCGACCTACCGGGTGGTGGCAGGATTATTGATACACCGGGCATCCGGGAACTCGGACTGGTAAACATCACCAAACAGGAACTCTCACATTATTTCCCCGAAATGCGAGCCGTCATCAACGAATGCCAGTTCAATAACTGCCTTCACATGAATGAACCCGGCTGCGCAGTGAAGCAGGCAGTTAACGATGGAAAGATACATATCGACAGGTACGTCAGTTATTGTACCATCCTGGATAGTATTGATGAAAAAAATTATTAGGGAGAGCTTATTATGAAAAAAATAGTGTCACTACTGTGCCTGGTCCTGTTGGCATGGACCCTGCCTGCCCAGCAATTTGAACCAAACTGGAATTCGTTGAATAAAAGAAAAATGCCGGACTGGTTTCAGCAGGACAAATTCGGCATTTTCATTCACTGGGGACTCTATGCCGTACCTGCTTATGCTCCTGTGATTCCGAATAGTGGTTACAGTTATGCCGAGTGGTATTGGTATCGATTACATGAAAAGCAGATAGACTTTCTCACCTTTCACCAGAAGAATTATGGCAGGGATTTTACCTATGAACAATTTGAGCCTATGTTCAGGGCGGAGTTATTTGACCCGAATCAATGGGCTGAGGTATTTAAGAAATCCGGCGCAAAATATGTGGTGCTAACTTCCAAACACCATGAGGGGTATTGTTTGTGGCCCAGTGCCGAAGCCGATAAAACCTGGGGCCGATCTTGGAATGCTGTAACGGGAACGCCCAGGCGCGACCTGCTGGGCGATCTTACCAATGCGGTAAGGGACAAGGGACTCAGAATGGGTTATTATTATTCCCTGTATGAATGGTTTAATCCCTTGTGGCTGACTGATAGGAAAAGATATGTGGACGAACACATGATCCCGCAGTTCAGGGATCTGGTGACAAAATATAGACCATCTGTTATTTTCTCTGATGGGGAATGGGATCTATCCGACACTGCTTGGAAAAGTGAATCACTGCTGGCCTGGTTATTCAATGAATCGCCGGTTGCAAAAGAAGTGGTGGTGGATGACCGTTGGGGAAATAATACCCGCGGGAAAAACACCGGAGCGACCTACACGACTTCAGAATACGGAAGTGGTATGGATGCCAGTGTTGTCTGGGAAGAAAGCCAGGGGATAGGGCATTCCTATGGATATAACCGGAATGAAAAACTGGAAGACTATAAATCAAGTCATGACCTGGTATTGATGCTGGTGGATATCGTGTCGAGGGGTGGTAATTTGTTGCTGGATATTGGTCCCACTGCGGATGGCCGGATACCGGTGATCATGCAGCAGCGATTGACAGATATGGGCAAGTGGCTGGAAGTGAATGGGGAAGCCATTTATGGCACAAGTGCCTTCAGGATCAACTGCCAGTGGAGTGAAGGAAAGAGGCCTGATAAAAAAGATGACAGTTATATGTCGGGCTATAGTGTGGCCAACCTGGTAAAACCGGCTGCGGGCCGTGCGCATATTGAATGTTTTTTCACCGCCAAAGGGAAGGATCTATATGTCATGCTGCCGCAATACAGGTCCACAGTTTTGCTGCGTGACCTGAAACTAGCGGCTGGTGCCACTGCCAGTGTACTAGGTTCGTCCAAATCATTACCACTAAAGCAGTCGGGTGCGCATACGAGGATAGATTTATCGGGGTTCAAGCCCGGTGAAATAGCAGCGGACTTGCTGGTAATCAAAATTTCCAATGCGTTGTAAACGGTAAAGTTTGCGCAAACGACTGGAAATTCCACTCTTCATAATCACTATTTTCCGTCAATAATTGACCACAGAAACTAATGCAGACAAATCGCTGCCGTAAGAGAATTGATTCGTAATTTGTACCTTAATAATAGTGATCATTCAGACCCGGAATAAAGTGGTCAGCTTCCGTGGAATTTCCAGCTTCAGATCAAGAATATCATATAAATAGTAATTGGACAGCGCCTTCTGGCAGCGGTATTGATGGCGAAATCGCGTATAATCCCGCGACCAGAGCTGTTGATATTAATATTTCTGCATCATATGGTATTCCTGGTCTGGCACACGAATTAACACATGGTGCTCAATTTGATCGAGGACAAACAGATTTAAAAGCCGATGGGTCAGGTAGGGGGTATCTACATGATTTGACAGATGAAGTTTCTGCGTTCAAGCGACAATTTGCAATAAACAAAAAGAGTGTTTTGAACATCGATGTAGCGTATGTGCGAGGATTGCATCCAACGTATCAAACTATGCCATCAACGTCGTTAACAACTGGATCTTATTTGCATTCAATTTTTATGGCCCACCGCATTATAAATCCTAAAGTTTCTTATTATCCTGGAACTACACTTAAGTATCGAGATTCTAAGAAAACAGTATTTACTGGATTTGTTTCAAAATAAAAGATATGTAAATGAGAATATTGCTGTATGCTATTTTTGCTTTTTTATGCTCCTGCTCTCCCCGGATGGCTTTAAAAAGTGAGAGGTGTTTTAAAAGTAAGCTGAATCCAGTCTATGGTGGGCAAAGCGTTTTTTGTATTCAGCCAGACAGCTCGTTTGCTTATTATGGTTCTGGCCCTTCATTTTTTTTGTCGAAAGGGCGGTGGCAATATGATGGAGATCGAAATGAAATTCTATTAAGCACTTATAACGATTTAAAGCCTGCGTTCAAGAATCCTATTGACACCATGTGGGTGGATCTGACACAGAAACGTATTAAAGTGCTTTCTAAGAAAAAAATTGTTTTTGAGAATATTATCTATTACGCGCAATGATTGGAAATTCCACGGAAGCTGAGCACTTTATTCCGGGTCTATATTACCACTATTAGTCAGGTCCAAATTTCGAATCAATTCTCTTACGGCAGCGTTTTATCTGCATTGGTTTCTGTGGTCAATTTTTGACGGAAAATAGTGATTAGTCAGAGCGGATTTTCCAATATTGGATTTATATTCTAATAAGAGACATTGTGAATGAGACTGTATAAGGTGGACAACTAAAAGAACAAGTCTCACTCTATCTCCTTCAGCCTTTCTTTGATGGTATTATCTGCGATATTCTCCATCTCGCTTTTATCGTAAATGGAGAGCAGGTAGACGGTGGTGTTAGTGACTTTGACGTGGGTGATAATTCTGGCGCCCCCGGATTTTCCTTTTCCTTTGGAGGAAATGGCCAGGCGTATTTTGTAACAGTTGTTGCCGAGGTCGGTGCCGGTGGTGGGCTGCTGTTCCAGTTGTTCAATTAAGACCGCCAGGTCTTTTTTAAGGGACCGGTGTTTTTTAGCCAGGGCTTTGAGTTCCCGCTCAAAAAAAGCAGTGACCAGTACCTTATAGTTCATCCAGCAACGCTTTGGCGGACTTCAATTTTATTTTCCCCTGCTTGTGCTGGTTGACCTGCTGCACGGATTCTTCAAGGCCAGCCAGCCATTTTTTTTCTTTTGCAGAAAGCTGGGAAGGTTCCAGCACTTCTACATAGTCAAAGGCTTTGAGCAGTTCTTTGATAAAGGCCAGCTTGTTTTTCTTTTTGATATGTACGACCAGTTGTTCCATGGTATAATGATCAATATTATTTAATGGCCAGTTTTTGCTGGAGTTCATTGGTGATCAGAAAAGATTCCAGAAACTCTTTGACCAGCCGTTTTTTCTCCTGTGGTAGATGCTCAGCCCGTTTGAATTGGGAGAGTAATTCTTTATCGGCAATTTGTATTTCGGCCAGATCATTAAGGGATCCGCTTATTAGAAAATCTACAGTGGTGCCCAGGGCATTGGCCAGTTTGGTCAACACTTCGGAAGCGGGCCTGTTTTCCCCACGCTCATAGCGGGAGATATTGGTCACATGGACACAGATGGTTTTGGCGAGGTCACTTTGTGAGAGGCCTTTTTTGGTTCTTGCCTGCTTAAGTCGGTCTTTAAACTCCATGATAAGGGCTTTTGTGCAATAGGTATAGGGCAAAATTAGCACTCTTGGTTAGTAAAATCAATAGTTATTGGCAAAGGTGTGAATAAATGGGGTTGTGTGCTGGTTTATTAATAGAAAGTTTGCTATTTATTTAGGCAAGTTTGCTTATAGTATAGATTCTTGCCAT
>NZ_MBUA01000032.1:52500-53845 GCF_014332695.1 Flavihumibacter stibioxidans
AGTAAAATGGTTCAACCAACTGTTTAACAAAAACACAGGGCCCTGCAAAATCGTAAGATGACGTATAGAGCCTGATACCTGCCCGGTGCTGGAAGGTTAAGGAAGGATGTTCGGAGTAATCCAAAGCTTCTGACTGAAGCCCCAGTAAACGGCGGCCGTAACTATAACGGTCCTAAGGTAGCGAAATTCCTTGTCGGGTAAGTTCCGACCTGCACGAATGGTCTAATGAGTTGAACACTGTCTCCTCCACGAGCCCGGTGAAATTGTAGTATCGGTGAAGATGCCGGTTACCCGTCACGGGACGGAAAGACCCCATGAACCTTCACTACAACTTTGCATTGATTTTGAGCACCAAGTGTGTAGGATAGTTGGGAGACTATGAAGCAGTGTCGCCAGGCATTGTGGAGTCATCGTTGAAATACCAACCTCTTGTTGCTTAGAACCTAACCCCTGAAGGGGGACATTGCATGGTGGGTAGTTTGACTGGGGTGGTCGCCTCCTAAAAAGTAACGGAGGCTCGCAAAGGTACCCTCAGTACGGTTGGTAATCGTACGCAGAGCGCATTAGTATAAGGGTGCTTGACTGTGAGACATACAAGTCGATCAGGTGCGAAAGCAGGCTAAAGTGATCCGGTGGTTCTGTATGGAAGGGCCATCGCTCAAAGGATAAAAGGTACTCTGGGGATAACAGGCTGATCTCACCCAAGAGCTCATATCGACGGTGAGGTTTGGCACCTCGATGTCGGTTCGTCACATCCTGGGGCTGGAGAAGGTCCCAAGGGTTCGGCTGTTCGCCGATTAAAGTGGCACGTGAACTGGGTTCAGAACGTCGCAAGACAGTTCGGTCCCTATCTGTGATGGGCGTTAGAAAATTGAGAGGACATGACCTTAGTACGAGAGGACCGGGTCGTACGTACCGCTGGTGTATCGGTTGTGCCGCCAGGTGCAATGCCGAGTAGCTATGTACGGAAAGGATAAACGCTGAAAGCATCTAAGCGTGAAACCTACCTTAAGATGAGTTTTCTTTTAAGGGTCGTCAGAGACTATGACGTTGATAGGCTACAGGTGTAAAGGTGGTAACATCAAAGCCGAGTAGTACTAATTGCCCGTAAGCTTTAATTTTTTAATTCTATATGGATTAGGAAATATTACATACCCGTGAAATTGCAACTTCCCAATATGTTATCTTATTGAAGTGGATCATTCCACCAATGTCTTATGGTGCTTATGCCGAGGGTGTTCACCTCTTCCCATACCGAACAGAGAAGTTAAGCCCCTCATGGCCGATGGTACTGCTATACCAGGCGGGAGAGTAGGTAGGTGCCATATTTATTATAAAGAGCCTT